>CAZFOB010000005.1:0-190641 GCA_964520325.1 uncultured Actinomycetes bacterium
ACAGCCGCAAAGGCAGTGCGTGTTTTTAGCAGCCAGACGGCGACGTTAAGTCCGCGCATCTGACGACCCGTCAGGTTTGGCATCCCGTTTGGCATACTGGCCGCCGCCATGGCCGATTTCGCCTTCACCGAAGAGCAGGACGCCCTCCGCGCGACCGTCCGCCGGTTCTGCGCGGAGCGGTCGCCGTCCTCTGAAGTACGGCGCCTCATGGACACAACCGAGGGTTTCGACCCCGCTGTGTGGAAGCAGCTCGCGGGTGAGCTCGGTCTGTGCGGCATCCACATCCCCGAAGAGCTCGGCGGCTCTGGGTTCACCTTCGTCGAGCTCGGCATCGTCCTCGAGGAGATGGGACGCGCGCTGCTGGCTGCGCCCTTCTTCTCCTCCGTCTGCCTTGGAGCCGGCGCGATCATGGCCGCCGGGACATCCGAACAGAAGAAAGCCCTCCTGCCGCAGATCGCCTCGGGCGAGGTGCGGGCGACCCTTGCGTTCACCGAGCCGTCAGGCGACTGGACGCTCGACGGCATCACGCTCACCGCCAACGCCGGCGTGCTTGCCGGCACCAAGACCTACGTGCTGGACGGCGCGACTGCCGACCTCATCGTCGTCGCCGCACGAGAAGGGGACGGGATCTCGTTCTTCACGGTGTCGAGCCAAGCCCGAGGGCTGACCCGCACCCCGCTGGACACACTCGACATGACACGGAAGCAGGCCCAGCTCGTTTTCGACGGCGTCACCGCCGAGCGACTCGGGGATCCCGGCGCGGGAACCGACGCGCTGCGCAAAACACTCGAACAGGCTGCAGTGTGTCTGGCCGCGGAGTGCGTGGGTGGCAGCGAGAAGACGATGGACATGGCCGTGCAATATGCGAAGGACCGCTACCAGTTCGGCCGCCCGATCGGTTCCTTCCAATCGATCAAGCACAAGTGCGCGGACATGCTCCTGCGCCTCGAGTCGGCGAAGTCGGCCGCGTACTACGCCGCATGGGCGGCTACCGAGAACAACGAAGAGCTCGGCGTTGCGGCGAGTCTCGCCAAGGCCTACTGCACCGAGTCGTACTTCGCGAATTCGCGCGAGAACATCCAGATCCACGGCGGCATCGGCTTCACATACGAACACGATGCTCACCTGTACTACCGCCGCGCAAAGACGTGTGAGCTCTTCCTGGGCGATCCCACGTACCACCGCGAGCTCATCGCCCAGAAGCTGGGCATCTGATGACTCAGCCGCTCTCGGCTCCGCACGTCCTCGAGTTCAACTACACACGGAGCCTCGGCCCCACCCTTGCAGCGTTCTTCAAGGGATTGCGCGAGCACAAGCTCGTCGGTGCGAGAACGGCGTCCGGAACGATCGTCGTCCCGCCGACGCCGCACGATCCGGAGACCGGTGAGGACATCGTGGAGCTGGTCGACCTCCCCGACACCGGTGTCGTGACGACGTGGGCGTGGGTGCATTCACCGCGAAGCAAGCATCCGTTGCAGGAACCGTTCGCGTGGGCGCTCGTCAAGATCGACGGCGCGGACACCGCGATGCTCCACGTCGTGGACGCCGGCGACGAGTCGAAGATGGCGACGGGGATGAAGGTCAAGGCCCGCTGGGCGTCAGAGCCGACCGGCTCGATCCTCGATCTCGCGTGCTTCGAGCCGGCCACGCCGGAGCAGAGCGGAGGCGCATGATGGCCGAGCAGGCCGGTGCCCCGATGATCGTCACACCCATCCGGCTCGAGTACGAATACTCACCGGGTGATGCCGGCACGAAGTTCCTGCGCCAGATCGAACAGGGCGTCTATGTCGGACAGCGTTGTCCGAAGTGCACCAAGGTCTACGTACCGCCGCGTGGCTCGTGTCCGACGTGCGGGGTGGCCACCGACGAGGAGGTCGAGCTTTCGCAGACCGGCACGATCACGGCCTTCTGCATCGTCAACATCCCGTTCGCCGGACAGGCCGTCGAATGCCCGTACGTCTCCGCGACGATCAAGCTCGACGGCGCGGACATCGGCTTCTACCACTTGATCCAGGAAGTCCCCTACGACCAGATCCACATCGGGATGCGCGTTGAAGCCGTGTGGAAAGACCGATCGGAGTGGGGACCGACGACCGAATCGATCGCGTACTTCCGTCCAGTGACGAACGATGCGTGACGTCGCCATCGTTTCCGTCGCGCGCGCGAAGCACGTCCGCAAGGAACGAGTGCGCAACGAGGTCGAGATCCTGATGCCGGTCGTCCACGAAGTGATGGAGGACTGCGGGATCAACAAGGAGGACATCGGCTTCACGTGCTCCGGCACCTCCGACTTCCTCGCCGGACAACCGTTCTCTTTCGTCTCCGCACTCGACGCCGTTGGGGCCTGGCCCCCGATCGTCGAATCGCACGTCGAGATGGACGGCGCGTGGGCGCTCTACGAAGCGTGGGTGCGACTGCAGCACGGCGACCTCGACTCGGCCCTCGTCTACGCGGTCGGCAAGTCGTCGTCGGGCGACCTGAAGGACGTCCTCTGCCTTCAGCTCGACCCATACGTGACGGCCCCGCTGTGGCCCGACCCCATCTCGCTCGCTGCGCTGCAAGCTCGCGCGTACCTCGAAAAGACGGGCAAGAGCGAACGGGATCTCGCCGAGGTGGCATCGCGCAACAACGACAGGACGGCCGAGGGGCTCCTCGAGAGCCCCTACCTCGTCTCGCCGCTACGCAAGCACGACTGTCCGCCGATCGCGGATGGCGCCGCAGCCGTCGTCCTCGCAGTTGGGGACCTCGCGAAGAAGGTGTGCTCGCGCCCGGCATGGATCCGCGGGATCGATCACCGCATCGAAGCCCACTCGCTCGGCGCGCGCGACCTGACGACCTCGATGTCAACGGCTCTCGCGGCGGCGAAAGCGGGGGTCGGCGAAGGCGACGTCGACGTCGCCGAGGTGCACGCGCCGTTCACCCACCAGGAGCTGATCTTGCGCGACGCGATGAGGCTTTCCGACGATGTCGAGATCAACCCGTCCGGTGGGGCCCTTGCGGGCAACCCGGTGATGGTCGCCGGGCTCGAACGGTTCGTCGAAGCCTCGCGCCGCATCCACGACGGCAGCGCGAACCGCGCCGTCGCGCACGCCACGTCGGGCCCGTGCCTCCAACAGAACCTCGTCGCCGTGCTGGAGGGCTAGCTGTGGCCAATCCTTGCGCGATCATCGGGATCGGACAGACAAAGCACGACACCAAACGGGACGACTGCTCGCAGCTCGACCTCGTGCGCGAAGCCGCCAAGCGTGCCCTGCAGGACGCCGACCTCACGTGGCGCGACATCGACGCGGTCGTCCTCGGCAAAGCGCCGGACACATTCGAAGGCGTGATGATGCCGGAGCTCTTCATGGCCGATGCGCTCGGCGCCGTCGGCAAACCGATGATCCGCGTGCACACGGCGGGGTCGGTTGGAGGCTCCACAGCTCTCGTCGCAGCGAGTCTCATCCAGGCCGGTATCCACGACCGCGTGCTCACCGTCGCCTACGAGAAGCAATCGGAGTCGGATGCGATGTGGGCGCTCGCGATGAAGATCCCCTTCTCGCCGCCGCTCGTGGCGGGCGCCGGCGGCTACTTCGCCCCACACATCCGCGAGTACATCCGCCGCTCGGGTGCACCGGAGGACATCGGCATCAAGGTCGCCGTGAAGGATCGCCTCAACGGCGTCAAGAACCCATACGCCCATCTGCACCAGCCCGACATCACCTACGAAGAGGTGCGTGACTCACTGATGCTGTGGGCGCCGATCCGCTACCACGAGACATGTCCGTCGTCCGACGGTGCGTGCGCGTTGGTCCTCGCCAGCGTTGGGGCCGCGAAGTCACCGACGCCTCCGGCCTGGGTGCACGGGGCGGCGATGCGCTCAGAGCCGACGATGTTCGCGGGCCGTGACGAGGTCAGCCCGGTCGCCGGACAGGACTGCGCGCGCGACGTGTACACACAGGCCGGCATCTCCGACCCGCGCAAAGAGCTCGACGCTGCCGAGATCTACGTCCCGTTCAGTTGGTTCGAGCCGATGTGGATGGAGAACCTGCACTTCGCCCCTCCGGGCGATGGATGGAAGATGACCGAGACGGGAGCAACTGCCCTCGACGGCGACATGCCCGTCAACGCGTCGGGTGGCGTCATGTGCAGCAACCCCATCGGCGCATCGGGGATGCTGCGCTTCGCCGAAGCAGCGATGCAGGTGCGCGGGCAGGCCGGCGAGCACCAGGTCGGCGGCGCAAAGCTCGCCCTCGGACACGCCTACGGCGGCGGCTCCCAGTACTTCGCGATGTGGATCGTCGGTTCCGCGAAGCCGTAGCGACCGAGCCGCAACCTCGATTACGCGGTGGACCGCAATACTTGAAGAGCGTCCTTCAGGGTTCGTACACCGCGAACATCGAGCCCGGCTCCGCGCGCGCCTTCGACCTCGGCCTCCGGAACGATGAAGAGTCCGGCCTTCTCGCGCTTGGCGGCAACCGACTTCTCTTCGATGCCTCCGATCGGACCGACGTTGCCATCGAGATCCATGGTTCCCGTCGTGGCGACAACGCGTCCGCGCGCGACGTTCTTCGGGTCGAGGATGTCGTACACGGCGAGCGCGTAACTCAAGCCCGCCGACGGTCCGCCGATCTCTCTCTTGCGGAACTTGATCTTGAAGGGCAGCTTCACGTCGAAGTTCTTGGTCTCGAGCATCGCGCCGATCCCAGGCGCGCCCTCGACGATCCCCTCAGCGGTCGCGAGCTTCACCGTGCGCGTTCCTTTCCCACGCCGCACGCGGAGCGTGAACTCCGAACCGCTGGGCCTCGATCTGATCCGCCGGATGAAGTCGTCGGCCAAACGGACGGGCTCGCGGTCGATCTCGACGATGACGTCGTCGGCGCGGAGCACTTTCGATGCGGGCTTATCCGGGACGAGCGAACGAACCAACGCCCCTTCGCCGTCGAGGGTGACGGGCAGGCCGGCCGCCTTGGCGGCAGCAGCGGCGGCGGTCAACTGGGCCTCCTTGAACAGCGCCTCTTGCTGCTTGAAGTACTCCTCAGGGTCGATATCGGGAGGCACCAACGCGGACTCCGGCAGGATGTCGTTGCCCTGCGCCATCGAAACGATCAGCCCGAGAAGGTTGGGCTGGGCCACAGCCACCGACGTCAACAGGTACTTGCCGTCGACCTCGTCGGTCTCGACGCCCGTGATCGTGATGTCCGGTGTGACGTCGAACGCAGCCCCCGGCGTGATGACGACGTACGGAGGCGCGTACAGCAAGGCGACAAGCGCGACCGAGACGATCCCGAGCGTGATCCACAGCGCGCGCCTGCTTCCACCTCGTGCGCGACGTTCGGGCTCAGCGGGCACGGGATCAGGTCTGTGCAACGGATCGAGCTCGACGGCCTTCGCGATATCGGCCATCGACAGGATCCCGACCGGGCGCGACATGCTCAGCACGACTGCGCGTCCCTCTGCCTCCTGCAGCTTAGTCATCGCATGTGGGATGTCGGCACCAACGTCCAGAACGGGCACGTCTTCGCGTGGAAGCATCACGTCGCGCACCGCCGTCGTCCCTCGCGCGTCGCCGGACACCTCGGCCGCGCGACGCAGCGACATGAGTCCGAGAAGCTCGCCCATCGGCCCGACCACCGGGTAGGTGGAGTGTCCACGGGCGAATGCAAAGTCGTCGAGGAACGAGGCGATGGTTCGGTCGGGGTCGACCGCGGTCGGGTCGGGAGTCATGAGATCTCCGACGCGGAGGTTTCCGAGGCTCTGACTGAGCCCTTGACTGAATACGGCGTAGGCCTCCTCCGCGCGCGCGGCCTGAAGGAGGAAGAAACCGATGAATGCCAGGAACGGCCCGCCGACCGGGAGCCGAACGAGAAGTCCAAGGATGCCTGCCGCGATCATCAGGCCCGCGAAGAAGCGCGCGACCCTGACGGCCGCGATCGTCGCCTCGGCGAAGTTGCCTTTGCGCTGCCACAGCGCGGAACGCAGAACGCGGCCCCCGTCCAATGGGAGCGCCGGGATCATGTTGAACACGAGGAGGACGAGGTTGATCGTCCACAGGTAGTCGACGATCCCAAGCACCGACGCCGGTGCATCGAGTGCCGAAAGCGCGAGTGTCAGACCAAGGAACACGGCGATGAGCACAACGGTGACGATCGGGCCGGCAATCGCGATGCGAAACTCGGCCCCCGCAGTGGGGAACATGCCTTTGAACTTCGCGACACCGCCGAAGAACCACAGAGTGATCCCCTCGATCTCCATACCGTCCCGCTGCGCGCGGAAGGCGTGTCCGAGCTCGTGGAGCAGCAACGACACCTGGAACAAGACGGCCGTCACCACTCCCATGACGAGGTACGTCGACTTCTCGAGGCCGGGATAGACGGACGGGAAGATGCCCGTGGCGAGCGTCCAGATGATGAAGGCGAATATGAGCAACCACGACCAGTTGGCACCGATATCGATGCCTCGCACGCGCAGCAGCCTGAAGCTTGAGTCCATTGAGCCTCTCTTATACCCGGGCTTCTACCTGCGAGCAGGCGCGCCCTCAGTCGTCGTCGGGCCGGGTGCGCTGTTGCTTCGTCCGTCCCCGAAGGCGCTTGGTGGCGATCCGGCGGTCGACGGACCCCTTGCTCGGCCGCGTCTTGCGACGCTTCGGCGGATCCGGCTTGAGGGCTTCGGCGATCAGATCACAGAACCTCTCGATCGCGATGTCGCGATTGCGTCCCTGCGTCCTCTGCTCCGAGGACATCAGACGCAGGACGCCGTCCGCGTCGATGCGCGAGGCGAGTTTGGTGAGGACGCGTTCGCGCTGCCGGGGGCCGAGGGACGTCGAAGCGGCCACGTCGAAGAGGAGCTCCACCTGCGTGTCGCGCTTGTTGACGTTCTGCCCTCCCGGTCCGCTCGCTCGAGAGAACCGGAACCTGAGCTCATCAGACCGGATGTGCAACCGGCCGGCGCGGACATCCTCCACTACGTCGCGGTGAGCTCTTGCAGAGCGGTGGCGATGTCGGAGCTCTGGGGCAAGATCGCGTCCTCAAGGGTGGGCTCGTAGGCCACGTGCGCGAACTTCGCGCCGACGCGCATCACCGGTGCGTCGAGGTCCCAGAAACAGTTCTCGGTCACCCACGCGACGACCTCGGCCCCGAAGCCGAAGGCCCTGATGTCCTCGTGGACGACGAGCAGCTTCGAAGTCTTCTTGACCGACTCGGCCACGGTCTCCTGGTCCCATGGCTGCAACGAACGCAGGTCGATGATCTCGACGGACAGACCGTGCGACTTCTCGAGTTCGCGCGCAGCCACAACCGAGCGCTGCACGGTTGCGCCGTACGTCACGAGCGTGGCGTCGTCGCCGCGCGAGACGTACGCGGCTTTGCCGAGCGGGATCTTGTAGTCGGGCGGCGGGAACGCGTCGCGGTTGTACATCTGCCGGTACAGATGCTTGTGCTCGAGGAAGAGCACGGGGTCCTCGCACTCGAACGCCGTGCGAAGAAGGCCGGCGGCGTCGCGCGCGCGAGACGGGAACACCACGAGCAATCCGGGGATGTGCGTGAAGATCGACTCTCCGCTCTGCGAGTGCCAGATCGCTCCGCCCTGCAGATACCCGCCGATGGGCACGCGCAGGACCATCGGCACCGTCCAGTCGCCGTTGCTCCTCCACCGCGTCGTTGCGGCCTCGGTCTTGATCTGCTGCATCGCCGTCCAGATGTAGTCGAAGAACTGGATCTCGGGACAGGGGCGAAGGCCACGTATCGCCTGACCGATCGCGCGTCCCACGATGTTGGCTTCCGAGAGTGGCGTGTTGAAACAACGGGCCTTGCCAAAGGTGCGTTGCAGGCCGTGCGTGATACCGAACACGCCGCCCTTTCCCGCGACCGCGTCGAGGGTCTCATCGTCGGCGGTGTCGGCAACGTCCTCGCCGAAGACGCGTACGCGCTCGTCGGTCTCAAGGGCCTCGTGGAGCGTGAGGCGGATGGCCTCGCCGTACGTGACGACGTCACTGTCCGACGCACCATCGGATTCGACCACCTGGGGCAGCGGGCCCGTGACGTTGTCGAGCACCGTCGCCGGGTCGGGACGCGGAGCGGCGATCGCCTGCTGCGCAGCTTCGGCCACGTGCTCCTTGGCCTGTTGCCGGATCGATGCAGCTTCTTCCTCGGTCAGGATCGCGGCTTGCACGAGCTCGCGCTCGAGCTGATCGATCGGGTCGTATTCCTGTTCGTCCGCGAGTTCTTGAGCAGTGCGGTACTTGCGTTGATCGTCGGAGAGTGAGTGCGAGTACGGACGAGTCACCGTTGCGTGGATCAGCCCAGGCCCTTCCCCGGCGCGAACACGCTCGATCGCCTTCCTGCCCTTGGCGCGCACCTCGAAGTAGTCGCGTCCGTCCATCTTGTGGATCGCCAGACCACGCCAGCCGCGCACAAGCTCGGAGACGGGAGCCGGCTGCTGATCGTCGGCGGGCACCGAGATCGCGTAGCCGTTGTCCGCAACGACGAAGAGCACGGGAAGGTGCAGGGTGCACGCTGTATTGAGCGCCTCCCAGAACTCGCCCTGGGAGACCGCGCCCTCGCCGAGCGAGACGTACGTCAGCTCGTCGCCGTACGCAACGGTTCCCGGAAGATCGCGGCGCACGATGTATCGCGCGGCCTCCGCGCATCCGACCGCCGGGATGCATTGCGAACCCGTCGCCGAGGATTCGGTGACGATGTGCTTGTCGGGGAAGCTCCAGTGGCACGGCATCTGTCGTCCGCCGGACGCCGGATCGTCGGAGCTGCCGACGGCCTGAAACAGCATGTCCAACGCGCCGACGCCGAGGCCGAGCATGAGCGAACCATCGCGGTAATACGGAAAGAACCAGTCGTATCCCGCACGCAGATGCCGGGCGAGACCGAGGTACAGCGCTTCGTGGCCGGCTCCCGAGATCTGGAAGAACGCCTTGCTCTGCCGTTGCAGTGCGATCTCGCGGTCGTCGATCGCACGCGAGATGCACGCGAGGCGAAAGTCCTCGACGGCCTCATCGGCCGCGACGCCCCGATGCTTCTTTGGCGCAGCCCGTGTCTGAGTCTTGACCATCGGTTGCCAGCTTACCGCCGCCGATGGACACCAACCGCTGGACGGACAGACAACGATGGGCAGCATTCTGGGAGCCGATTACAATGACCCCTCGTGAACATCGTCCCGTTCGAAAGCAGCTATCAGCAGCAGTGCGAGGCCGTGATCACCTCGCTCCCGACGTGGTTCGGCATCCCCGGATCGAACGCCTCGTACATGCGCAACCTTTCGCTCATGCCGACCTGGGTGGCCCTCGAAGGTTCTGGCGAGGATGAGGTGGTCATCGGAACGGTCACGCTCGAACCTCACTTCCACAACGCCTATGAGGTGCACTACATCGCGGTGCGCGTCGACCACCACCGTCGAGGGATCGGTCGCGCCTTGCTCGAGCACGCGGAGAGCGCCGCGCGGGCCGAAGGCGGCGTGTGGATCCACGTCAAGACGCTCGGTCCGTCGCATCCCGACGAGGGCTACAAGCTCACTCGTGCGTTCTACGAGGCGATGGGTTACGCCCCATTGTTCGAAACGGACGAACTCTGGGAAGGTAACCCCGCTCTCATCGCAGTCAAGCAGCTCTAGTTCGGCAGGATCGCCAGCGAGTTGTTGTCCTCGATCGCCAGCAACGCTCGGTCGAGCATGCCGAGGATGAGCTCGCGCATGCGTTCGTTCGTCATCTCGACCTGTCCGGCAGCGACGACGGCGTAGACGAAGCAGTAGGCAACCGTGACCGCGTACTCCTTCTCGAGCTGCTCGGCCGGATAGTTGATCCCTTTGCCCGCCAGCCCCTCGAGATACCGTTCCTTGAGCTTCTGCTCGTGGTCGCGGCGGCAGTCCGTCGCGAGACTCTGGCTGATGAAGTACCCAAGGTCGTATGCGCCGCGGCCCTTGAAACAGATCTGCCAGTCGACGACCGTGACCGGCGCATGTCCGTCGCCGTCCGAGAAGAAGAGGTTGTCGAGTCGGAAGTCGCCGTGGCACAGGGTCCTCGGCTCGACGGTCAAGGTGTCCATGAACCACGGGACGAGGCTCTCGTAGCGGTCGCCGAACGCCATGTGGTCGGACGACAGATGGTCGCCGAAGATCTCGATGGCCCGGGGCCAAGCCTGCTTGTACATCCCGGCGATCACCTGTGGATACGGAACGTCCGAGTAGGACGGAAGCCAACCGGGGAAGGCGTCACTGTTCCACCACTTCGCGTGCATGTCCACGAGAGCGTCGACGGCGGTGTACGCGTCCGCCACCGGACAACCGGCGATCTGGTCCTCCATCCGCCGGGAGCCACAATCCTCGAGCAGCAGGACGAAGTCACCGGACTCCGGATGAAACGACGACGCCAGGACACGCGGTGTCGCCAGCGGCGTGTCCTTCGCCATCTCCTCGTAGAAGCGGACTTCCTTCTCGTAGAACCGCAGTGGAGCAACCACGTTCATCCGCGCACCGTCATCGAGCGTTGGAAACTTGGCCACCGCCGAGACGGATCCGCCGTCGTCCGTCGTCATCGATACGCGGTACAAGCGACCGAGTATGCCGACGCCGACGCCGATCTGTTCCATATCGAAGCCGGTGACGTTCTTGCCAACGGACGCCGAGAGCCAATCAGTCGTGACGTCCTCCGGCCGAAACGGTGCACTTGCCATGGTCCCCTCCCTATGCTCGGAGCGTGGCTATCCTCACACGCCTCGGCGTCCCTGGCGATTCGGACGCCTGGGCGAAGCTCGGCTTCACGATCGACAACGGGACGTTCTCCGTCGGCCGCGTCGTTTTTGCGGTCGGTGAGGAGCCATCTTGGGGATTCGCCGAGCTGCACGCCGAGCATGATCTCGGCGTCCCAACGGTCACGTCACCACAACCAACGGACCCCGGCGTTCATCCGAACCTGATCGACCGCGTCGATCACGTCGTCTACGCCGTGCCGCTGCTCAACCCGGCCATCGATGCGTTGACGGCCGTGCTCGGCGAACCGCCGAAGCGACGCGCGTTTCCACGGGGGCCGAACGGACCCGAGATGGCGTTCTTCACCGTGGGCGAAGGGTTCATAGAAGTCGTCGCGTCCGGACGTCCGGCCGGACTTTGGGGTATCGCGTACCTCACGCCCGATCTCGACGCATGCGTGGAAGCCGTTCGCGCAGCCGGTGGTCCGATCGGTGATCCCAAGCAAGCCGTGCAAGGCGGACGCATCGCCAGCGTATGGAAAGAACACGTCGGCTGGGGCATCGCAGTGATGGAACCGCCGAATCGCTAGCGGCTCTTCATCGGGTGCGCTTCGCGCCATTCGTGATACTCGGGGACCGGCTCCTTCACCACGTACAGAAAGATGTAACAGCCCGACTCGCCGAGGAACTTGAACTTCTTGCGCATGTCCTTCACGAGGGCTTCGTATGAGTCGAATGAACGCAGGTACTTGCGGAACGCCTTGTGATCTCCGCCGATGTCGATAAGTGTCTGCGCGTTGTGGACCGTCGCTTCGATCTTCGACCGGTTGCGGATGATGCGTGTGTCTTTGACGAGCTCGTCGACGTCGTGAGGCGTCAGGTTCGCGACGTTGCGCACGTCGAAGTCCTTGAACACCTCGCGGAAGCCGTCCCACTTCGCGAAGATCACGTCCCAGCTGATGCCCGACTGGAAGGCGGATCTGGTCATCGCCTCGAGATAGTCGTCGAGCGACTTCACGGTGACTTGTGGCGGCGCACCCTTCTGACGTGGCATGGTCGTTGCACTTCTATCACAAGAACAGGGGAGGACGAGATGGCCGAAGTGCACGTCACGCGGGACTTCGACAAGGCTCCGGACGAGCTGTGGGGGATCATCGGTGACTTCCACGGCCTCCACAAATTTCAGCCGAACATCGAGCCGAGCGAGTCGATCGAGGGTGGTACGGCACGCGTGCTCACGATCGGACCGAACAAGATCACGGAGCGGCTCGTCGAACAGGGTGAGCGTTCGTACACCTATTCGATGGACGACGGCGGCCCGCTCCCTGTGACGAACTATCAGTCGACGCTGTCCGTTCTGGACGCCGGGGACGGCAAGAGCACGGTCGACTGGAAGAGCACGTTCGATCCTGCCGAAGGGGGAACCGAGGAATCGGCCGTCCAAATCGTCACGATGGTCTACGAGGGCGGCCTCGCGGGCATCGCCAAGACTCTGTCGTCGTGAGTGCTTCAGATCGAGATCTCGCGTTCACACCGGCCGTCGAGCTCGCAGAGCAGATCCGGCTGAAGAAGATCTCTCCGGTCGAGGTCGTCGAGGTGTATGCGCGGCGGATCGAAGAGCTGAACCCCAAGCTCGGCGCCTACCTGACCACGACTCTCGACACCGCACTCGAGCAGGCCAAGGACGCCGAGAGCCGGATCAACGGTGACGATCTGCCGCCTTTCTTCGGTGTGCCGATCTCGATCAAGGACCTGAACGACACAGCCGGCGTGGTGACGACGCTCGGCAACTCGGCGTTCAGCAACCGCATCCCGGACGCCGACTGCGAAGTCGTCGCGAAGATCAAGCGCGCCGGTTTCATCATCCTCGGCAAAACCAACACACCCGAGTTCGGGACGACGTGCTTCACCGATCCGCCGGGCTATTACCCGGCCCGCAACCCGTGGGATCCGAAGCGTTCCACCGGTGGCTCGTCCGGGGGCGCGGCCGGTGCGCTGGCTGCCGGACTCTGTCCGATCTCGCAGGGCTCGGACGGCGGCGGATCTATCCGCATCCCGGCAGCGCTCTGCGGTCTGTACGGGATCAAGCCGTCGCGCGGCCGCGTCTCGCACGCGCCCGGCCCGAACAGTTTCCTGTCGCAGAACGGGCCGATCGCGCACACCGTCGCCGATGCAGCCGCCATGCTCGACGCGATCGCCGGCTACACGTCCGGCGACGCGTGGTGGGCGCCGCCTCCTGAGCGTCCGTACGCGCAAGAGGTCGGACGTCCGCCCGGGAAGCTCCGAGTCGCGGTGTCCGCGGAACCGCCGCTTTCCGCCACGTGTGCTCCGGCGAACTCGCAAGCCGCTCGCAACACCGCGCGTCTGCTCGAGGAGCTCGGGCACAACGTCGTCGAGGCCGATCCGCCGCCGTGGCCGCAAGAAGTCGTCGAGGACTTCCTCGTGACGTGGGCCGTCGGGGTGTGCGGACAGGACCCGATGCCGCCGTTCGAGAGCCTTGAGCCGGTGAACCAGGCCCTGATCGAGTTCGGCCGAACCGTCGACGCCATGCGCTACGAGCTGGCCGTGCGCCGCATCCACAAGGCGTCGCGCGTGCTCGTTGCCTTCTTCGAGAACGTCGACGTGCTGGTGACACCGACGGTGGCCGGGCCCCCGCCGATCATCGGTTCGTACCGCGATCCGGACAACCCGATCGCCGAGCTGCTGAACGCAGCGTCGCTCGTGCCCTTCACACCGCCGTGGAACACGACGGGACAACCGGCGGTGTCGCTGCCTCTGCACCAGGACGATCAAGGCCTGCCGGTCGGCGTCCAGATCGTGGGGCGCCCGGCGGACGAGGCAACGCTCATCCGGCTGTCGGCGCAACTCGAGGAAGCGGCACCCTGGGCCGACAGACGCCCTCCGGTGTCCTGACCGGGCTCGCCGCTGCTTGCACTTATGCTAGCTTACGCGCTAGCATCCTGTGATGGCGACTCTCTACGTGAGGAACGTCCCGGACGAGTTGTACGAGCGGTTGAAGAAGAACGCCGAAGACAGGAACTCGTCGATCTCAAGTGAAGCGCTCCGCTTGCTGCATGAAGCTTTGAAGGTCGATCGCGCGGCGTTCCGGAGGTTCGCAGCAGACGTCCGTGCTTCGCCCCTCCTCGTCGCGCCGGGCGCACCGTCGCCGGCGGAGCTGATCAGGCAGGATCGCGACGCGCGCTAGCAGATGCGGCTAGCAGGACGCCTCGTCATCGATGCCTCGGTCGTCGTCGAGGCCCTCAGCCCGGTCGCGTACGGCGAGCGAGCCGTCGCCATCTTTGATGAGGCGGGGTCGTCGGAGCTCATCGAGCTGTGGAGTCCCGATCTCGTGTACCCCGAGACGATCTCCGCTTTGCGGGGGCTCGTCCTGCGTGGCTCAGTAGACCCAACGCAGGCCGAGAGCGCCATCGATCGTGTCCTGACCCTGCCCCTCCTCGTCGCCGGTACGGCAGAACTCGTCCAAGAAGCATGGCAACTGAGGCACAACGTGACCGTCTACGACGCGTGTTACGCAGTGCTGGCCAGGCGGCTGACGGCAACGCTGGTCACCGCGGACCAGCCGCTGGCCCGCGCCCTTCACCGGCTCGGCGAGGACGTGGTGCACCTCTCCGACGTGCACCACAACTAACAGCGCGATCGGCGGCCGATGGTTGGCTGGCCGCGAAACGGGCATAGAGCCTCAGGGGTGGAATAAGACATCGGGACTCGATCCGCTATGAGCCGCAAGCTGAAACATTCCGCCCTTCTATACCTCGATACGGACCATTTCGCATCGAGAGCTGCGGCATTCCTAAGAGAGGGCACCGACGCGAACGAGATCGTCCTGGCCGTGACCACGCCATCCAACCTCCAAGCGCTCAAGCGCGAGCTCGGGCCTGATTCGTCGGCTGTCGAGTTCGGCGACAGCGAGGAGTTCATGCGTTCCACGCATGACACCTTCATCGCACTCGAAGCCTTCGTACGCGACCGGCTCCCGAAGGAGGGTCGTCCCGGACGTGCCGTCGTCGAGGCGATCTGGAAAGGCAGAGAAGCAGACGATACCCACGAGTGGATGCGCTTCGAGTCAGTCATCGACACCATATTCAGTGACGCGGCTCTGAGCATCATGTGCACGTACGACGTTTCGTCCACGCCGAGGTCCGTCCTCGACAGCGCGTTCGAGACACACACATCGGTGGACAACGACACCGCTTTCGTGTCGAGCAAGAGTTACCTGGGCACGGACGCAAGCGTCGACGCCCTCGAGCGCTCGTTGGATCTGTCCCCGCCGCCGAGCTCCGCCGAGACGATCGCGGTCGCCGATGCCGATCTTGCGTCGATCCGCTCGATCGTATCGACGCAAGCTCATGCGGCAGGATTGTCCACTTCTCACACCTACGACGTGCTCCTCGTCACGAACGAGATCGTCAGCAACCTGGCGCGTCACAGCGAGGGTGGCGGCCGGCTCAGCACGTGGACGGACGGCCGATGCTTCCTCGTCGAGCTGCGCGACGAGCGCGGAGGTCGCCCGTCATCGACGGCAGGCTACGTCCCGGCCGGCGAGGATGGCGGATGGGGCTGGCGGCTCGTTCGTCAGCTCGCCGACGTTGCTCAGGTCTCCACGCGCGGCGGCCACAGCGCGATCCGCGTGGGGTTCGATATCGATCGCCCGAGCTAACGCTTTCGCTTCTCGACCTGCGTTCGTAGTCTCGCCAGCCTGTCGTCCCACGCGCCGCCGACCTCTGTCATCCACTGCAATGCTTCCGTGAAGGGTTGTGGACGAACGCGATAGACGACCGCGCGTCCTTGACGTGTCGTTTCGACCAGACCGGCATCAGCCAACGCGCTGAGGTGCTTACTCACGGCTTGACGCGTGATCGGCATCTGCCGCGAGAGATCGGTGCAACTCGCCGACCCGAGTGACGACAGGTCGGCCAGCACGCGCCGGCGCGTGGCGTCACCGAGCGCATCGAAGACCGAACCGGAGTCGGAGCTCATCAGACCTTCGCCAGCGCCTTGAAACCGATGTGCGGGGTTGGGGAAACAGCTGCCTCGTACGTTCGCTCCACGACGCGGATCACGCTGCCGTCCTCGACTTCATGGATCGTGATCTCCACGCGGGACGGCCAAGAAACAGGCAAAGAACCAGAAGGGTCGTCGCCGGTCGAGAGCCAACGGAACACGAGCGCATGAGGCTCTTCGACGCGCTCGACGATGGCCCGGCGCATCGACCCGCCGGGCCACGTGAACCTCACGAGCTCACCGGGAAGAAGCTCGCCGTCGACGTCCGCCCCGAACCAGTCGGCGAGCTCGTCACGGGACGTCACCGCCTCCCACACCTCAGACGGATCCGCGTTCAGGAAGACCTCGCGATCGACCGATTCCATACATCCATCATGTGCAACCTTCTGGTTGCGCGTCAAGTGACTCGGCCCTAGACTTGCAACCAGCAAGTTGCGCATCGACCACACAGCGAGGAGGCCGCAGATGCCCGAGCTCATCGTCCCCATGGTCATCGAGAAGTCAGGAGCGTACGAACGCTCCTTCGACATCTACTCGCGCCTGTTGCGCGACCGGATCATCTTCCTCGGCACGGCGATCGACGATCAGGTGGCAAACCTTGTGACCGCGCAGATGTTGGTGCTCGAGCATGAGGACTCCGAGGCTGCGATCTCGATGTACATCAACTCACCGGGCGGTGACATGACCGGCTTGTTCGCGATCTACGACGTGATGCAGTACGTGCGTTGCGACGTTTCGACGATCTGCATGGGCTTCGCTGCATCGGCTGCGGCGGTGCTGCTCGCGGCCGGCGCCCACGGCAAGCGCTTCTGCCTGCCCAACGGACGTGTGCTCATCCACCAGCCGCACGGACAGATCGGCCAGGGGCAAGCCGTCGATATCGGCATCCACGCGGAGGATTTCCTGCGCCAGCGCAGGCAGATGAACGAGATCCTCGTCGCTCACACGGGACAGAACTACGAGACCATCAATAACGACACCGACCGCGACAAGATCTTCGGAGCCGAGGAGGCCAGGGCGTACGGACTCATCGACGAGATCTTTGAGCCGCGCAAGCTCAGGCGATGGGGGCGTTCATACCGGGTATTCCGACTCTGCCCGAAAAGCAGAACGGCAACGGCACGAAGTAACCTCTGGCGGTCATGACCGCCACACGCATAGGCGCACACGTCCCGCCGGACCAGCCGCTCAAGACTGCGGCGGCTCTTTCAGCGGACCAGATCCAGATCTTTCTTTCTGACCCGCAGAGCTTCAAGAAGCCACCGACGAGACATGACGCGGAGGAGCTCTTGGCATCGCCCATCGACGTTGTGATCCATGCTCCGTATCTCATCAACGTGTGCTCGCCGAAAAGTAACGTCCGCTATGGCTCGCGCAACATCCTCAAGCAAACATGCGAAGCGGCCGTAGGGATCGGAGCGAAGGCCGTCGTCGTGCACGGGGGCCACGCCGAGGACGACGTGAAGGAAGGCTTCGGACGCTGGGTGCGCACACTCGAGACACTCGAAACGACGGTGCCGCTGTACATCGAGAACACCCCCGGCGGGACGAACGCCGTCGCCAAACGCGTCGAGGACATCGCAACACTATGGGACGCGATCGGCAAAGCGGACACGAACGTCACCGTCGGCCTGTGCTTCGACACCTGCCACGCGCACGCCGCGGGTGAGGATCTGATGACGGTCATCGAACGCCTCATCGCCATCACCGGGAAGATCGACCTCGTACACGCGAACGACTCCAAAGACGAACACGGCCGCGGTCGTGACCGCCACACCAACCTCGGGAAAGGCATGATCGACACCGACGCCTTGCGGCACATGATCGCCGCGGCGAAAGCTCCGGTGATATGCGAGACGCCGGGAGGCGTCGACGACGTGCTCGAAGACCTCGCGTTCGTCCGCGAAGCGATCTCATGAGCGGGCTGCCCCCAGAGCAGGACGCCTATGGTCAGGAGATCCTCGCCGCACTCGAAGAGCGTGAGGTGCACGAGATCATCGAGCGGGACGACGGCTTCATCGACTCCTGCGGCGGCATCTACCTCCTCGCGCCCTTCTCGAAGTGGGACGCGAGTGAACGCCGGGCCATCCGGCTGGCCCGTGGACGTGTCCTCGATGTCGGCGCGGGCGGGGGCCGAGTGAGTCTGCATCTTCAGGACAAGGGCCACACCGTCGTCGCGATCGACAACGCGCCGCTTGCGATCAAGGTGTGCCGCAAGCGCGGCGTGCAGGACGCGCGCGTCCTGGCATTCGAACAGATCGACGACGGCCTCGGGATCTTCGACACCATCGTGATGTTCGGGAACAACTTCGGTCTGTTCGGCTCACCCGCACGTGCGCGCAAGCTGCTGCGGCGCCTGCACAAGATGACGTCGGAGCATGCGCGGATCCTCGGCGAGACCATGGATCCGTATGACACGAAGGAACCCGATCACCTCGCCTACCACGAGCGCAACCGCAAGCGCGGCAGAGCAGGCGGTCAAGTGCGCATCCGCGCCCGACACCGCCGGTTGAAGACGCCGTGGTTCGACTATCTCTACGTCTCGCAGGACGAGATGCGCGCCATCGTCGATGGCACCGGATGGAACGTCGCGCGGACGATCCCGGGCGACGGGCCGCAATACGTCGCCGTCCTCGAGAAAGACTCGACGAAGGGCTGACTACTGCTCTTCGTAGCTTCCGGGCCGGGTGTACTCCGTCCCGCCCGGCTCGTCGGGTGTGCGGTCGATCGGACGCTTGATCGGGATGACCTCGTCGCCGAGCGCCATACGCGCACCGGCCCACGGTCCCGGCGTGGCCACGATGCGATCGCCGATCTGAAGCGCAAGCTCCTCGTAGTTCACCCGCCATCCCTTGAAATGCGGCCACGCGTCCTCCGGGATGCGCTCGTATGGGAACCCGATCTCGACCAGGCGCTTCGTCCCGCGCATGTACTCCTCATAGGACAACGCGATGTCGGCGTCGGGACGCGGGTCGGCCTCGTATGTGATCCCGAGAGCGTCGGCGATCGTGCGCAAACCCGTGAACCCCATCCGCATGCACAGACGAGCTTGCGACGGCGCGGTGTTCGGACACATGGCCACGTAGAGCGCCGCGGAGTCCATCACGGCAAGTAGACCCGTGAGCCACGAACGCAACGGGTCGGGCGACCGGAAGAACAAGAGCATCGGGTAAGCGGAATGGCTCTCGGCGACGTCGGCGCACCAGCGCTCCCAGTCCTCATAGAAAACCGGCAGCGCGTCGAGAGTATGGATGCGCTGGTGTCGCCACAGGATCTCCGGCCCCCACGCCGGCGCGCCGGCGCGACTCTCGAGCATCGTCACGAGCGTCTCGCGCCGATTGAACGCTCCGTACAGAACGGGGAGGTAGCCGATCAAGAGCGCCACGACGACCAAGCCCGAAGCCGCGGCCAGCAGGTCGATCACCGTGGCACCCGGTGAGCGGCTGGTGGCGAAACCCAGCGTCAGCAGGGACGAGCCCGCCTCACGGTAGGCCGCTGCGATATCGAGCCGAACGGCTCCGAAGAGCATCAGTGCGAACCCGCTCATCAGCAGGCCGATCCACGTCGCGAGCAGCGCGAGCAGGAACCACGGCGCCTGGAACGCGAGCACCCGATCCTTC
Organism: uncultured Actinomycetes bacterium; assembly: GCA_964520325.1. Lineage (GTDB taxonomy): Bacteria > Actinomycetota > JAICYB01 > JAICYB01 > JAICYB01 > CAZFOB01. The sequence goes on from CAZFOB010000005.1 coordinate 19,316, forward strand.
GCCTCGTATGTCCGGAACGGTCTCGCGAACGTTTTGAACAACGGCATGACGAGACGCGAGACGAGAGCGGCGACGCGAGCGGGCGTGTCGCGTGGGACGATGAGCGTTCCGACCACGCTCGCGAAGACGGCCACCACCGTGACAAGACCCCCGGCGAACGCGAGCCACCGAAGAGCGCTCAAGGAGAGTCGCTACGCTCCATACTCAGCGGAGCGTGTCCCCGGGGCCGATCGAGACCACCTCGACGCCGCTTCCGACCAGCTCCTGCAGCTGCGCGGGCGTGCCCGTGAGAGGCGGGAACGTCCCGTAATGCATCGGGACGACGACGTCGGCGTCGAGGAGATCGACCGCGAACGCCGCTTGTTTCGGCGACATCGTGTAGAAGTCACCGATAGGGAGGAACACGACGTCGGGGTTGTAAAGCTCGCCGATGATCTCCATGTCGCCGAACACAGCCGTATCACCTGCGTAATAGATCGACAGTCCGCCCGGGAACTCGACGACGTATCCCGCCGCCACTCCCCCGTACAGGATCTGGTCTCCGTCCGAGATCCCACACGAGTGCATGGCCTGCACCATCGTGAAACGCACACCCTGCGCCTGCGCAGTGCCGCCGAGATTCATCCCGTTCACGTTCGGCACGCCCTTGCCGCCGAGCCACATCGCCGTCTCGTAGACGGCGAACGTGTCGGGTGACAGACGCGTGCACAGTTCGACCGCGTCGCCGATGTGATCGAAGTGGGCATGCGTGATGAGGACGAGGTCGAGCTGATCCGGGTTCTTCTCGGAATCCGGACACACGGGGTTGTTCATCACCCAGGGGTCGATGAGCACGACTTTGCCTTCGGTGGTCTTGAACTTGAACGTGCCGTGTCCGAGCCACGTCGCTTCGGTTCCTTTGAGATCCATCGTTTCCTCCTTTACCGGATGCGATACCCGCCATCCACCGGAAGGGTGATGCCGGTGACGAAGTCCGAAGCAGAAGATGCGAGGAAGACCGCAGCGCCGCCGTGATCCTCGGGCCGGCCCCACCGTCCCTGCGGGGTGCGCGTGAGAACCTCGTCGTTCATCGCCGGGAAGTTCTGCACCGGCGCGGTCATCGGCGTCGCGATCCAGCCGGGCTGGATGGCATTGACCTGAAAGTTGGGCGCCAGGTCGATCGCGAGCGTCTTCGTGAGGCCGAGGAGTCCGTGCTTGGATGCGGTGTACGACGCGAGATTGGGCCCACCGAACGTCGAGTACTCGCTGATGATGTTGATGATCTTGCCCTTCTCGGCCCGGTTCGCGAACCGCTGCGAAGCCACGAGGGCCGAGGTGAGGTTCACGTCGAGAACCCGCCACCAGTCCTCGAGCGGGTGGTCGGGGGCGCGGCCAACAGCCACCGTTCCGGCGTTGTTCACGAGCACGTCCAACCGTGCGAAGTCGGTGAACACGTCATCGACCACCTTGGTCACGGCATCCATGTCGCCGACGTCGGTGGCATACGCCTTGGCGTTACCGCCGAGCTCCTTGGCAACGGCGGCGTTGCGCTCCTCGTTGCGCGACGCGATCGCGACCAGGGCGCCGTGCTCCGCGAACGCCAAAGCGATCGCACGTCCGATCCCGGAGTTGCCCCCCGTGACGAGGGCGACCTTGCCGTCAAGCGAGAAGTCGGGCATGGCGATGAGCTTCGCAGGGTCGCCGGGCCCGCGTCACGTCGGCCATAGTCGTGAGGTGAATATCGAGGTCATCCACGAGGTCGATCCGAGCCAGCTCGACGCGCTCACGTCGTTCTTCGACGAGGTCCGCCGGCACGACCACCACGCTGCGCTCGGTGAGCACAAGTGGCTCGACCTCGTCCACGGGGGCAAGGCCGGCTTCGCCGGTCTGCTCGCCACCGAACCCGAGCACGACCCATCTGGGGAGGTGTGGCCGATCGGCTACGCGCAGCTCTCCCGCCACCACGACCCAGAGCAAGCGCAGTGGGGCCTCGAGATCGTCGTCCATCCCGAGCATCGCGGTGTCGGTGTAGAGCTCGACCTCGTGCGCGGCGCGCTCGATGTCGTGAAGGACGCGGGCGGGGGGCACCTGCACCTGTGGGTGTTCCAGCCCACCGAGATCCACGACGCCGTTGCGCACGGCCTCGGCATGCAGCGTGGACGCGACCTGCTCCACATGCGCATCCCTTTGCCGGTGCAGACCACGCCGAAGCTTCCGGACGGCGTCCAGATCCGAGCCTTCGAACCGGAACACGACGTTGATGCGTGGCTCGACCTGAACAACCGCGCGTTCCAGCACCACCCGGAGCAGGGCGCGTGGGATCGCGAAACGATACAGCGCCGGATGAAGGAGCCGTGGTTCGATGCGCAGGATCTGCTGCTCGCCGTCGAGGGGTCGGCCCTCGTCGGGTCGAACTGGACGAAGCTCGATCGCGAGCACGGCGTCGGTGAGATCTATGTCATCGCCGTGGACCCGTCCCGCCACGGGTCGGGTCTCGGGAAAGCGCTGTCGGTGGCGGGCCTGCGTCACATGGCAGATCGCGGCATGCGTGAGGGCAGCCTCTACGTCGATGCCGCCAACGACGCGGCCCTCTCGATGTACCGCGGGATCGGCTTCACGGTGCAGCACCTCGACCGAGCGTACGTGACCGACGTCTAGGTCTAGTCTAGGTTCTGGCCTTATCGCGTCCAGGTTGCAAGAACGAGCTGGACCCGCTATCAAGTACTCATGGACGGTGCCTTCAGTCTCACGCTGGTCGTGTCGGCGTTCGCCTTCGGGTTCCGTCACGGTCTTGACTGGGACCACATCGCGGCCATCACCGACATCACGTCGTCCCAAGGGTCGGTGCGCACGGGCCTGCGGTTCGCGACGCTGTACGCGGGGGGCCACGCGATCGTCGTCTTCCTGATCGGCATCGTCGCGATCGTTGCCGGCGAAAGCCTGCCCGACTCGATCGATGCCGCCATGGGCCGCGTCGTCGGGTTCACGCTCGTGGCGCTCGGGATCTACGTGATCTATTCACTCATCCGCTACCGGGGCGATTTCCGGCTCCGGAGCCGATGGATGCTGATGTTCGCAGGCGGCCGCTCGGCCTTCCGCTGGGTGCGCGAACGCGTCGGCGCGGGCGATCGGGTACTCGTCGGCGCCGAAGCGCACACGCATCAGCACGCACACGCCGATCCCTTCGTGAACTACGGCACCGGTACTTCGGTCGCCGTCGGAGCGTTGCACGGCGTCGGCGCCGAAACGCCGACGCAGGTGCTCATCTTTCTCGCGGCGGCCGGAGCGGGCGGAACCTCGGCCGGCATCGCGACGCTCCTCGTGTTTCTGCTCGGGCTGTTCACGGCGAACTCGATGCTCGCCGTTGCGAGCGCATCGGGGTTCCTCGCCGCGACGAAGCGCTTCACCATCTACGCAACCGTGTCCGTCGTCACCGCGGTCGCGAGCCTTGTGCTCGGCGTCTCTTACCTCACCGGCAACCACGCCTGGATCCCGGCGCTCTTCGGCGGCTAACGAGTTCTGGGCCGGCACCGCTTACAGACACCGACGATCGCGAAATGCCTGCGGTCGACCTCGAACCCGTAGTCGCGCTCGAGCGCTGCTACGAACGACTTGAGCGTCGACGCGGGGAGCTCCTCCACGCGCTCGCACCGCTCGCAGTACAGATGCTGGTGGTCCTCGTGGGCCAGGTGATAGACGGCGCGACCGTGGCCGAGGTGCACGTGGTCGACGATGCCGAGCTCTTCGAGGAGCTCGAGGGTCCGGTACACCGTCGAGATGTTCACGGACGGGTAGCGGGACTGGACGTCGGCCGCGACCTCGTCGGCCGTGAGATGGCCCTTGGCTCTCACGAGACGTTCGACGATCGCGTACCGCGCCGTCGTCCGCCTGCCACCGGCCGCCGCCAGTCGTTGGACGATCTCCTCGACCCTCGCGCTTATTGCAGTCATCTGCTCTTGCGAGAGTATCGCGATAGGGCCTACGGCTTACGGCGCCTGGGCTGCGACTTTCGCTTCCGGCGCTTCTTGCGCCGTCCGGACCTGCGTCCCCAGAGGTATCCGCCGACCCCGAAGACCACTCCAGCTGCACCCGCCGCGTACGGGAGCCAGGTGCGTCCGCGGTGCGGACGACCCGCGGCCGCGAAGGTGCCGAGGTTGTCGCTCGAAGCAAAGAGCTGGAGACTCGCTTCCGAGAGCTGCGTCACGACCTTTCGCCAGTCGTCGCCGTCGCGGCGCACGACCGTGGATCCGTAGACCGGGTAGCGGATGACGACCGTCATGGCGTCCACGAGCTCGGCTGCATCCTTCGACTTCGCGTATCGCGCCCGCACCTGATACGCGTTGCCGTCGATGATCGAACCATCGCCGAGCTCGTGCGGCTGTGGCGGGACGAGTGGGACGATGTCGATCTGGATCGTCAACTCCGCCTTGCGTGCTTCAAACGCATCCTTCGGGAACACCACCTGCAACTGCCCGTCACCGGTTGAGATGGTCTGTGGCGACGATCCCGCCTTCGTTACGACGATCTTCCCGCTCCCCACCGCGGGCGGTTCGTTGTCGTCGGCGAGATCGTCCGGCGGGTCGAGGTAGCGATACGCCGCAGGCGGCGCAAGTCCGTCGTACAGGACGCGGGGCGCGCCCGGCAGATGCAAGAGCATCGCCGCTGCGATGTACGCGACGATGACGACGCCGCCGGAGACCATCCGCGATCTCATGCCGATCTCAGTTGGGAGCCACGATCGCGTGGGTGGCAAGCTCGGGCGGCCAGACAACCGCCTTCTGACGAGGCGCGACCCACTCCCAGATCACGTGCGTCGCGCGCCGGTTGTTGCCGGCATCGGATCCGGACGTCCCGAACCTCAAGCCGCCGCCGTCCGGAAGCCCGCCGCGCGGCACATCGACCTTGCGCGCAGCCGCAGCGACGGCGTGCGCGGTCGCGCTTGATGCCGCCGGGAGCACGTGCCTGAACAGTCCGAGCGCTCCAGAGAAGCCGGTGAGCACCGGCGCGCTGAACTCGGTCTTGAAGCGCTCCTTGTAGACCGGACGCGCCCATCGCAACGCTTCGGCCGCCTCGGGGCTCAGCTGCTCGAGATCGGGGACGGTGCCGTCCGGCTTGTCGGATGCGAAGAGTCCGACGGCGTCGTCACCCAAGGCTCCCCCGAAAGACGTCATGCAATAGCTGGATGACGTCCCGATGTTGGCTTTCAATGCAACATCCCGCTTCACGATCTGTTTGCGCAGCTTCACACCGTCCTCGAGGTAGGCAGCAACGACGAGAACATCGGTCTTCGCGTCGGCGATGCGCCGCGCCAGCTCTGCGTAGTCGGCCGTGGCTACGACGTAGGGAAGCTCCTCGGCAAGCGTGAGTCCTCTGTCGCGTATCTCTTCGAGCGCCCCGCCACCGACGGAACGTCCGTAGACATCGTCTGCGTATGCAACGGTGTAGCGCAGGTCATCGCCGAGCTCGAGCCGATCATGTACGAAGGCCACGGCTTGGCGTCCGAGGTACTGGCCCGCGTTCGGGTACCGGAAGACGGGCTGCGTCCCATCTGCAACGCCTAGCTCCATCCCGAGCTCGCCGACGGCGCCGGTCTCCCAGAACACGAGACCGCGCCGCACCGCCGCCTTCGCCGCGGGCTGACTGATCGTGCTCCCGTAACTCCCGAGGACAACCTCGACACCGTCGTCGGCCAGCCTGTCGACGGCGTCCGGCGCTTGTTCGCGGCGCTCGGTCTTCTCGAGCTTCAGCCGGACCGGACGTCCGCGGACGCCACCTCGCATGTTTGCGAACTCGGCAGCGAGCTCGACGCCGCGCCACTCCTCGATCCCCCCATGGCCTTGCGCACCGCCGGTGGGATACACAGCTCCGACGACGAACGCCCGCTCACCAACGGCACAGGCCGGCGCGACAAGGGCTAGGCACAGAGCGACGACGACGCGACGCATCACAACGTCGCCATCAGGTTCGCGGATACGTGCGTGGCAGCGGCAGAGGTCCATCCTCCGGTGACCCAACGCTGCCAGCCGAAGAGCAGACCGGCTGCGACGTCCAGCGGGACGACAGACCATCCGTACATAGGAGCGTGAACGAGCCCGAACAGCAACGCTGCAACGCAGACCGCGACCGCCGGACCCCACCGTGCGAGCCATCCGTACAACGCGTGGCGGAACAGCAGCTCCTCGCCGACTGCGGCGACGACGGTTGCCAGAAGCGCGAGAGTCGTCGCGTGGATCGGTCTGGGCGCAGCCGGGAGCGCGAGCCGAACCGCGGCGAAAGCGCCAACACCGGCCCCCGTGACGACCAGCCATCGCATCGTGCCTGCGTGCGCCTGCACGCGGGGGGTCACGGCCAGCGCGGTCGCTCCTGCCAGCGCGGGCACTACGAAGGAGTACGGACCCACAGCTCTGAGCGCGAGCGCCACGAGAAACAACGCGATGGCGATCATCCGACCTCGAACGGGACGCTCGCGAGCACGCGCGGGTTGAAGGGTCCGTGGTCCTTCGCGACGAACTCGGCGGTGAGCAGGTGCGTGCCCCTCTTCTTCGGAACCGCCAGCTTGTCGTTGAGACCGAAGGTCTGACTCTGGATCTTGCCGTCGATGAGTACGTGGACGTGCCCCTCAGTCGGCGTGAGGTCCCGGCTCACCTGGTCCACGATCTTCCCGCCGTCGAGCTTGATGCCGACTTCAAACGTCTTGCCGGTCACGAGCTCGCCCGCGTCGGGCTCCCCGATCGCGATCGAGGCCGACGATCGTGGCCGCTCGTCGGCTACCGGTACGTCGCTCTCGGCACATGCAGACAGAGACAGGAGGAACAGGACCGGCAAGAACACTCGAACAACTCGCATCATCTGATCACCTCCTCGAAGCATGTACTCATACGATCACCATCCTTTGTATCGCCGGCCTTGGCATCGCCGGCGAAATCGAACAGCCACTCACCGGCTCGGAGCCTTCCGCCGGCAACGAAGTGCCCGGCCGTCAAGCGCTCGACATCGAGATCGACGACTCGCTCGCCGAGCTGGCCATCGATCCGCGCGTCCTTGGACATCGGGAACTCGACACCTTCTGCGTCGAAGAACGTGAAGTGCACCTCGTTGTGTCCCTCGCGCGCGGGGTCGACGTACATCTGCACCGTGCGTCCCCCGCCGATCTCGACGGTGTGCAGAAGCAGATCCCCCGCGACGGTCGTCGTCGGCGCCGGACAACGCGTGTGGAAGACGAGCGGGATCTCGACCGAGTCGGCTCCCCGGTCGATGAGCAGCACGGCTCGCCAGCGTCCGGGCGTCGCGATCGCACTCCCGCGCGTCTGGTACACATCACCGTCGCGCTCGAGCTCGATCGTCGTGGGTTCGACCTCGCCGTCCAGCGGCGAGAGCCTGATCCGGACTCGCTTCACCGACGACCCGCGCCGCACATCGACTTCCACGGTGAACGTGTTGACACCGGCCTGGCTCGGCGAGATCTCGAGGGTGGCCTCGACCGAGCGCGCGAAGTCGGAGCCTTCCACCACGACACTTCTGCGTTCGACCGCGAGCGACTTCGACGGCACGAGACTCGCCAGCAGTCCGGCGAGCACGAGCACCGCAAGCATCACCGTGAGCTCCACACGCGCCGCCCGTCGCAGGCGCGACGGATCGGCTTCGACTGCGCGGACGCTGCGATAGCGTTGGTAGGCACCGATGGCAGCAAGCACGCCGATGCCGGCGAGCTTGCCGAGCACGGCGCGCCCGTATCCGGTCGAGAGCAGCGCACCCCACGAGCCGACCTCCTGCATGGCGCGGGCCGTTCCCGTGGCCGCGACGACGAGGAGCGCGAAGCCCGCGACGTTCGAGTACCGCCGCACGGTCACTACTCGCGTCTGCGGATCGACCCCCTTGATCGCAACGAGCAGCGCGCACAGTCCACCGACCCAGATCCCGGCGGCGGCGAAGTGCACGAAGTGCGTGGCGACGCGGAGCCACACGATGCCCCCGGCCGCCGCATGGCCGGCCGTGCCGTGCAGGAACATCGTGGCGCCTGCCGCCGCGGCGGTGAGGTCCCACGCGAAGCGCTTCGATGTCACAACGGCGGTCACGACGGCGGCCCCCGCGACAACGAGCCCGACCGTGCGGCCGGCGAGCGCCCGTCCGATCGGCGTCAAGAACAGCTCGGAGAACGCCACGCCGGCCGACGCCCTCTGTGCGAACGCCAGCACCAAGAGTCCGGCGAACGAAAGGGCGACACCCAAGAATGCGAGCCCCGTTGCGCGCGACGCCGGCGCCCTGATCAAGAACCCGAACACCACGGCCGCACCGAGAAGCACCATCAACCCGATGTAGAGCAGCACGCGACCGGCCACTTCCCCCGGGACGACGACCGTGGCCAACGCCACCGGGAGCTCGGCGTCCTCGATCTCCGAAGGCGACACGCCGACCCCGAATGCGTACGCACCAACGGTGAGGTGACCGTCCACGCGCGAGACGACCTTCCAGCTCACGGTGTAGACGCCCTTGTCCAGAGGCTCGACGGCGATACGCAGACCCCCGGCGACCGACGTCGCGTCCCCCTTGGTGTGTCGCGCGCCCAAGGTGTCGAGGACGTCGATGCTTGACAGCTTCGCGTCGGGCGCCTCGGTGAACGTCAGGGTAACGGCCGAGGGCGGCGAGCCGAGGCTCGCGCCCTCGGCGGGATCGGCGTCGGCCAACAGCGCGTGTGCGCCGGCGCGCGGCGCTGCAAGCAGCGCCATCGCGCCGGCACACACAACAACCACGAACAGTCGCCTCACGATCTAGCCGCTGCGTCTGCGGGTTCCGAGCACGATCGCTGCGGCACCCAGCACGATCCCGACGATGCCGAGAGTGCGCGGCAGGGCCGCAGCAGACCTCGCGTCCGCGATCTCGCCCTCGAGGGTGACGATGCGGTCGGTGAGCTCCGTCGTCGTCGGTGCCTCCTTGGGGAATGCGATCTCGGAGTTGCCTTGAACCTCGCTGAAGTCGTCCTTCGGGGAGGTGAAGGATTCGTCCAACTTCTCGCCGTCGATGTCGCCGGTGAAGTGGAAGGTGTAACCGCCCGGAGCCGTCGGGATCAGATCGGCTCTGTACTCACCGGGCGAGTCGAACACCGTTCGCATCTCCAACGGCTCGGTCTTCGCCTCCCCGAGAGCGACTTCGACCTCGAGCGACTTCTCGGCTCCTTCGACGGGCTTGCCGTCGCGTTCGATGTTCAGCTGGACGGCGTTCGGCTCGCCGGCGAACGCCGGCTCGCTCGCCCAGCCGACCGTGAAGACCAGAGATCCGACGTCGCGGTGACCGTGCGCGAGCGCGGGCGATGCGAACGCACCGACGAACGCACCAACGAACGTGAACAACATCAAACGTTTCATGGGAAGACTCCCTTAACTGAGTGAGTAGGTATCAGGCAGCAGCCGCGACGGGAGGACCGCGGACACGATCGCGGACGGGCGAACGCGAGAACACTGCCAGGTCCGAGGAGACGACCACCCGCTCCTGTCCGCCGACGGCCTGGACGACCGCGTCGTCCCGGATCCGCTCGCCGATCCGGCGCAGACCGGAGACGACAAGACCGAGGACGAGAGCGACGACCACCTGCGCGAGCAGGCCGATCGACAGAAGCGCAAGTGACAGCGACGCCATCGACGCACCGGTTACGAGGCGCTCGACGATCTCGAGCGTGACGAACGCCGCGACTTGAAGCGCAACGAGCCGAGCAGCGACGCGGCCGTACCTCAGGTGTTTCCGGCGAGATCGGTGGAGCGCTCCCGCGGCGATCCCCGTCACGAGTGCGGCGATACCGAAGACCACGGCAAGCCAGGAGGCCGACGGGAGGTAGCCGTGGCCGGTGCCGGCCAGCGCGACCGTACGGTGATGGACGTCGGGGATGGCGATCGCGTAGCCGAGGGCGTGCCCGCCGATCAGTCCGGCCGCGCCGAGGCCGAGGATCGTCAGTGCGCGCAGGATCGATATGCGGCGCATGTCGAAAGTGTATTCGCGCCGTCGGGTCGCGCCGGACGGTGCCTAGAGCAGCGGGACGCGGCGCAGGCCTCCACCAAGTGGTTGGGAACGCAACAGCCGCAGACCATTGGCGACCACCATGAGCGTGGCACCCACGTCGGCGAGAACGGCCATCCACAATGTGAGCAGGCCGGCGAGCGCGAGAACCGCCGCCACCACCTTCACTCCGAGGGAGAACGCGATGTTCTGGCGCACCACTGCCGCCGTCCAGCGTGAGAGACCGATGAGTCCCGCCACTTTCCCGATGTCCTCGCCCATGAGCGCGACATCGGCCGTCTCGATCGCCGTCGGACTCCCCGCGCTGCCCATCGCGATCCCCAGCGAAGAGCGCGCCAGCGCCGGCGCATCGTTGACACCATCGCCCACCATGGCCGTCGCGCCGAACTCAGCTTGCAACTCTTCGAGCGCCGCGACCTTCTCTTCCGGCAACAGCTCCGGACGCACATCGTCGACGCCGGCCTCACGCATCACGCGCTGAGCGGCGGCGGCGTGATCACCGGTAAGCAGAACAGTCCGCTTCACGCCAACACGCCCGAGAGCCGCAACGCCCTCCCGCGCTCCGGTGCGCACCGCATCGTCGATGCCGATCACACCCGCGAGCTGATCCTCACTTCCGACGACCACGACCGTGCGCCCCTCGCGCTCGAGCTCGCCGATCGCCTCGGCGGCTTCAGCGATCCGTGGATGCCCGCTGAAGGCAGCCGGCTTGCCGAGGCGCAACACAGACCCGTCGACCGTTCCCTCGACACCGGAGCCGCGCATGGCTTCGAACGCCTCGAGCCGGCCGGGCTCGACGTTGTGGCGCTCGGCTTCCTCGACGATCGCTCGCGCAAGCGGGTGCTCCGACCCGGACTCGAGCGTCGCTGCGAGCCGGAGCAGCTGCGCGTCGGTGTGTGCACCCAAGGGCAAGATCTTCGTGACGCGCGGCCGCCCCGCCGTGAGCGTCCCCGTCTTGTCGAACGCGACCGCACGAACCGACGCGGCGGCCTCGAGATACGCGCCGCCCTTGACGAGAACACCGGCCGCCGACGCGCGCGCGAGCGCGGAGACGACCGCGACCGGAGTCGCGATGACGAGCGCACACGGGCACGCGAGTATCAAGAACGCGAGCCCGCGATAGAGCCAGTCGGCGAAGGACCCGAAGCCGAACAGCGCGGGAAAAACCGCCGTCGCCAAGGCCACACCCATCACGATCGGCGTGTACACACGGGCGAAGCGGTCGACCCATCGCTCAGCCGGAGAGCGCTGCGCCTGCGCTTCCGCGACGGCGCGGCCGATGCGAGCGAGGGTGCTGTCTCCCGGCGCCCGATCGACGCGGATCTCGAGCCGGCCTTCGCCGTTGAACGTCCCGGCGAAGACCTCGTCCCCAACTGTCTTATCGACCGGGATCGCCTCACCGGTGATCGGCGCCTGGTCGACGGCACCAGAACCCGCGACGACCACTCCATCCGCCGAGATCCGCTCACCCGGACGTACCACGACGACATCACTCACCACCAGATCAGAGGCCGGAACCTCCACCTCGTCGGTACCGCGCAGCACTCTCGCGCTTTCCGGAGCGAGAGCGAGCAGCTCCGAGAGTGACCGCCGGGATCGAGCGACCGCGTACCGCTCGAGGTCTGATCCGATGGAGAACAGCACGACGACGAGCGCTGCCTCGAGCCACGCTCCGATGGCGCCGGCGCCGATCACGGCGATCGTCATCAGGATGTTGATGTCGGGGCGCCGGGTGGCGCGCAACGCCGCGACACCCGACCGGGCGACCGTCCATCCGCCGGCGACGACGGCGATGACGTACAACGCTCGCGCGATCGCATCGGCCCCGTAGGCCGAAGCGGCGACGGCCGTGAGCATCGCAACGACGGCTGCACCGGTCTGCACCTCGCGCTTGCGGCGCGCCAAGAAGCCACGTGGTTCGGCCTCAACTCCCGTCTCATCTTTGATCGGGATGCGATAGCCGAGAGCAGACACCTGGTTGCGGAGTCGCTCGAGAAAATCGGGAGCAGCAACGTCGTACTCGACACGCATCCGCGCCGCCGCGAAGTTCACCGAGCACGCGGTCGCGCCGTCCATACGCAAGGCTGCGCGCTCGATCGTTTGCGCGCAGTCGTAGCAGTCCATCCCTTCGACGCGCAGGATCTCGTGGTGGTAGCGGCGGGCCAGCGTTGCCCCCACGGTGTCGGCCGCCTGCGTCACGCACGAGAGCGAACAGTGCTCGGGGTCGTAGGCAACGCGGACGGCGCTCGTACCGACGGGCTCGACGGCAACAACACCCCGGTGCCGGCTGAGCTCGGTGAAGAGGCGTCCCGCGCAACTCTCACAGTCGTCGCCGGCTGCGAGGTGGACCGGGATCTCCGCGGTCTGTGTCGGTGGAGTCATTCGGCCGTGTGCCGGACGTGCTCGGCCGACAGATCGAGCAGGAGTCGGACGTGCGCATCGTGCAGGCTGTAGTACACGGTGCGCCCGGCGCGGCGGTTGCGGACGATCCCGGCTGTGCGCAGAAGCCGCAACGCGTGAGACACCGACGTCTCGGGCATGTCGATGGTCGCGGCAAGATCGCAGACACAGAGCTCACCCGCCTCGAGGAGCGCATAGAGAAGCCGCACGCGCCCGGGGTCGCCGAGGAGCCGGAACTGGTCGGCCAATTGCTGGGCCTCGGTCTGCGGCAACAATCGTTCGCGCGCCGCCTGCACGCGCTCGGGATCGATCGCTCGCACCGGGCAGGCGTCGAGGCCGACGATGTTCTCGGTCATCTCGCTCCTTCCAAGATTATCTGAATATCTGTTCAGATATTAGGACTGACATGTGCCTTGGTCAAGGTGAGAGCCTCGTATCCTTCGCTCAGTCATGGCTCTCCGTCACGCGGCTCAAGCTCGAAGGCGACCTCGCTCATTCGTTCTCACGGTCGGGATCGTGCTCGCCACGGCCGGTGCGGTGAACTTTTTCGGATGCTCCCAACAACAGGACGTCGAGACCGTCGCGCCACCGAAAGGCGTCCGCACATTCGACGTCGAGGGTGGCCACTCCGATCTCCCGGTCGAGTACGACGTCACCCCGCCGGTTGGGGGGAAGCACGACCCGCTGCCACAGACGTGCGCGTTCTACGCCGAGCCCGTACGCAGTGAGCACGCCGTCCATTCCTTGGAGCATGGCGCCGTCTGGATCACGTACCGTCGAGGCCTCGCCGACGACCAGATCGACATCTTGCGCGGGCTGGCGGAGACCAGCGCGAAGGTCTTGGTCAGCGAATGGCGAGGTGACCTGCCCGCGACGGTCGTCGCCTCAGCTTGGGGCCGCCAGCTCCGCCTTCGGTCGGCCAGAGATGATCGCCTCGTGAGATTCATCGACGTATTCCAAAGCGCCACAACAGCGCCCGAACCGGCAGCCCGATGCGGAGGCGTTGGCCAGCCCCTCGCGTGAACGTTTACCAACGGATCGCGTTGACACTCCCGACCGGACGGCCGTAGGTTCCTGGCATAGAGCAAACGTGAGGGTGCCCCCAAGGCCCGGATGCCCGGGGCAGAAGCAGCGAAGCCGGTTGGAGTCCGGCGCTGACCCGCAACTGTGAGCGATCCGGCGAACCGTCCATCCAGGGCGGCGCCGAGTTCGTGAGCCAGGACGCCTCGCCGTCACGTTGCTCCGGTCTCCTTCGAGGAAAGAGGAGGTGGAGCTGTATGAAGCGAGTGTCGCTTCACGTCTTGGTGGTCGCCATGTCCATGGCACTGCTCGGGACCACGCTCGTCGCGCCCCAGGCGGACGCGCGTGGCCGCGGCAAGGCCGGTGTCGTCGTCGTCCACGGCGACGGACGCGTTGTGACCGAGTGTGTACGTCTCGACCGTGCCACTATCTCTGGCTTGCAGCTGCTCGAGCGAACCGGCATCCCGTTCAGCGCTGCGCGGTTCGGCTTCGGTACGGCGATCTGCCGGCTCGACGGAGAAGGACCCGATACCACCGACTCGAGCGACTGCTTCTCGGATCCGCAAGACCGGTTCTGGGGCTACTGGACACAGGACAAGGGCGACGCGGGTCCGGTGTCCTCCGAGTTCGGCGCGGGTGATCGCAGGGTCAGGAGGCGCTCGATCGATTACTGGGTGTGGGACGCACTTCCGTCGGAGGCGCCGGCCACGCTCACGTTCGCCCAGGTCTGCGGGGCGGCGGCGTAGGACTCGTGCGTCGACCCATCGCGTTGCTGTTCGTCGTCGGTCTTGTGTCTGCGTCCGCCTCGTCTGCGGCCTCCTCTGCGGCTCTTGGCGACGACCGAACCATGAATGCGCAACGTGGCGCCGAGTGGCTGTCGCGCCAGCAACACAGCAACGGCGCATTCGAGAACCCCGACCAGGCCGCCGAGGAGACCGCGTCCATCGTTGTCGCCGTAGTCGCCGGCGGCGGCGAGCAGCCCGTCATCGAGAAGGCGCTCGGCTATCTCGCGGCCAACGGACGCGCTGCGAGTGTGCGCGGCGCGTACACCGGGCGCATCGTCGCGGCGATCGTCGCCGGGGGCGGCGATCCGAGCGATCATGGCGGTTTCGACTTCGTCGCGAAGTTGCGCTCGCAGCAACGCCCGGATGGCGCCTACGACGACAAGTTCTTCGGACACCTCGAGGCCGTCAACGGGCTCCTCGCCGCCAAGGCTGCAGTCCCGAGCGGAGCGTTGGCGTCGATCCGAGACAGTGAGTGCAGCGGAGGAGGGTTCGGAGACGACTATGGATGCCCGAACGGTGCCAACGTCGACAGCACCGCGCTGGCCGTCGATGCACTGATCGCGGCGAAGGAACGCGATGCGGTCGTCACGCGCGCGCGCAGCTACCTCCTCTCGGCCCAGCACGCAGACGGCGGATTCGGGTTCACCGAAGCAACCAGTTCCGACTCGACCGGCCTCGCGCTCTCGGCGATCGCGAGCCTGAAAGAGGACGCGCAAGCCACACCCTGGCGACAGAACGATGACGACGATCCGGTGAGCGCGTTGCTGCAGCTGCAGACCAAGAGCGGTGCATTCAGGTTCGTCGCGACGGGCAAGGCGAACGTACGGTCGACGTCCAACGCCGTCCCTGGTCTTGCCGGCGTCGCGTATCCGGTTCCCCGCCGCGCCGTTGCCGCCGCAACCCCCAAGCCCGCACGAAGCCCGAAACCCTCCGCGCCAGGTGACAGCGCCGGCGCTGGTCCGATCGCGCCGCCGGGTTCGCCAGTTCCGGGCCTCGTCGCCGGCAACGGCGAGGGTGCACCGCCAACGTCGGCGGCGACCACGCCGATGCCGTCGGCCTCGGCTCTCAGCCACCCCGCACCATTCGGTGGTGCGTCCGAAGAGAGCGCTGATGAAAGCGATGGTCTGCCGCGCGCCGTGGCCGCGACGCTGCTCGGGGCCGGGATCGTCGGTGCGGGCTACGGCGGGTTCAGGTGGCGGCGCAGCATACGACGATGATCCGATGGCGCGGCCCCGCCGCCGCTGCGTGCATCGCGGCGATCGCGGTCTTGCAATCACCGACGCTCGATGCCGCCGAGCCCAACCGCGCCGGACTCGTCGTGCGCTCGGCAGACGGCGAGGTGGCTCGGATGTGTGTCTTCTTCGACGAGTTGCAGATCAGCGGTCTCGATCTGCTCGAGCGCTCTGCTCTGCCTCTCGTGACCGATCGCTCTTCGCTCGGCGCCGCGATCTGCAAGCTCGGCAACAAAGGCTGCGCCACCGGCGACTGTTTCTGCCGCTACCCGACGTTCTGGGGCTACTGGGTGCACGAGCCCAAGTTGGACGAGTGGACGTTCTCCGAAGTCGGTGCGGCCGACCGCATGATCCGCAACGGCGACGTGGACGGTTGGTCGTTCGGCAAGGACGGCAAGCCGCCTCCAGGCAACGAGTCGTTCAAGAAGCTCTGCGGACCCGGCGCGCGCGATGCCGCAACGACCGCTGCGGCCGGACGAAAGGCTGCCGCACCACTCGCACAGCCGGTGTCCAACACCCGAGGCAACTACCTCGGGTTTGGGGCATCCGTCGCGTTGTTCACCTCCGCTGGAGCGGGGCTATGGCTGATGCAGCGCCGGCGGCTCAGGCCGCCACGAGCAGACCTGTGAGGTACATCACGAGCACACCGGCGACGAAGCCGACGCCGTTGAGCGGTGACGCTGCGTCCTTACTGTTGCGCCGGAGCAGCTTGAGGATCTCCCACACCACTTGCACGATCGCTCCGGCCCCCACCGACAGGAACAGCACCGCGAGCGTCGGCGAGTAGGACAGACCGCCCGACCACGTGCCGACGATCGTCGGCACGCCGGCGAGCAAGCCCAGTCCGAGCAACGCCTTGAGGCTCGGGTTCGCGCGCGCGAGCGGCGACACGATGCCCAGGCCCTCGGTGACGTTGTGCAGCATGAACCCGATGATGAGGAACGTCGTGAGGCCAACCTCGCCGATCGCGAACGCCGCTCCGATCGCGAGTCCCTCGCCGAGGTTATGCAGGCCGATGCCGACCGCGATCAAAGCAGAGACGTAGAGCGGCGTCATCTCACCGCCGCGACGATTACGCATCCATCCGTCCACTGCATAGAGCGCAGCAAGTGCGCCGACGACACCGACAACGATGAGTCCAACGCCTTGGAACGCACCCGGAACGCTTCCCGAGATCTCCAACGCCTCGTCGAGCGCGTCGACGGCGAGGAATACGAGCAGACCGGCAGTGAGCGCAAGGAAGAAGTCGATCCAGGCTTGCGGGAGCCGGCGGAGGAACGGGAGCCAGAACAGTCCGAGCAGAACGGGGATCACACCGACGAAGATGCCGATGAGGGTGAACGTCCACAGTGTGCGGGCGCTGCCCTCCGGCGTCGCGACCGCAACCGCGATGTCATGGGTGAACACCACACCGGACGCAGTGATCACCTTGACCGCGTGGGCTTCACCGTCGACCCACGGGTACGGGATCGTGATCGTTGCGCGGGCGAGACGGCCGATCTCGGACCCCGGCGAGATCTCGTATGTCCAGTACGCATCGTCCACGAGAACCTGCGCGACGGTCAGCGGATCGGGACCCCCGTTGGTCACCGAGAGAACGATCTCGTACGGGTCATCGTCCAGAACAGCCCGCGTGACGGTGAGCTCCTCCACCGCCGGGACGTCCGGACGCAGACTCTGCAACGGATCCATGCGGACGAACG
The DNA here is from genome assembly GCA_964520325.1 of uncultured Actinomycetes bacterium. Taxonomy (GTDB): domain Bacteria; phylum Actinomycetota; class JAICYB01; order JAICYB01; family JAICYB01; genus CAZFOB01. The sequence goes on from CAZFOB010000005.1 coordinate 36,443, forward strand.
CGAAGATGACGAGCCCGAGGACGATCAACGGCATCAGCGCGAACGCAACCGTCGATCCACCGGAGCGGTCTTGCGTCTTCATCCCGTGCCTATCCTTTGACAACATCGAAGAAGCCCATCCAGCCGAGCTCGACGAACTCGGTCTGGTGCGCGTGGAACATGTACGGCCCTGGCTCGAAGCCTTTGTATGTGAACTCGAGGATCCCGCGCTGGGCTTGGGCTTGCACGATCATGTCGGTGAACACCGTCGGCTCAAGTGACGTGCCGGTGTCGTAGTAGTTGAAGAAGTTTGCGTGCAGATGAAGCGAGTTCATCGGATCGAACTCGGTGATGTTGATCAGGTACAGACGCACGCTCTCGTCGCCGTTGCTGATCCTGATCGGTGACTCGTTGTAAGCGAACGCGACGGTGTTCACCGCGTACACCTCGTTCTCTCCGTCGAAGTCGGTGTCGAAGGCATTCATCACCATGACCATCTCGCGGATGCCATCATCCCGCGCGCCCTTGAGGGTGCGTTTGGTCGCAGCCCCCGACTTGTCCGAATGCTTCTTCGGGTCGGGGTCGATGATGAAGCCGCCGTACAGACCCTTGTGGATGTGTCGCTTCAACGGCAGCGTGTGGCAGTGGTACAGGTGACACCCGAACGGACCGGCGACGAAGTCGTAGACCGTGCTGTCGCCGGGCTGCACTGAGCCGGCACCGACACCGGGTACACCGTCCATGCGGGCTGAGTGGAAACCGTGGAAGTGTATCGAGTGCGGGTGTGCTCCCCCGTTGGTGAACTTCACGCGGACGCGATCACCCTCCATGCAGCGGATGGTCGGACCGGGGACGCGTCCGTTGTACGTCCACGCCGGGAAGAACAGACCGGGGGCGATCTCGATCTCCTTGTCCTGCGCGAAGATCTCGTACTCGCGCACGGTCTGGCCGTTGCGCCCCTTGGACGCCTCGCCCATGTCGAAGTCGTAGAGGATCTCGCTGGGGTTGAAGCCGTTGCGTGCGTGATCGACGGAACCGACCACGCCCGACTCGCCGTGCTGCCCGCTGTGGGCTTGCGCGAGTGTGTGCTTCACGCGCTCCTTGTGGTGGGTGTTCGGCTCGGCGCTCACGACCTTGCTCAGCACACCGCCTGAGACCACGGCCGCTGCGCCGACACCGCCGGCTCGCAGAAGATCCCGTCTCGACACGTTCTTCACGCGGCGTCCACCTCGATCGCATCAGCGGCATCGGAGCCGACGACGTGCTCGGCGCTCCCGACACACACGCGAACGCCGCCGCGATACGGGATGCGCTCTTCCACGAGCACGCGCGCGCCGGGACGAAGTCCCAGATCGTCGAGGTGTCGCAGCAGTTCGGCGTCGCGGTCCTCAACGCGCCGGACGACGTACTCGCCGGGCTCGACGACCGCGAGCGTCGGGAGCTCGTCGTTGTCGAGCTCGAGCCGCACGGTCGGGATCGGATGACCGTGCGGGTCCTCGGTCGGATAGCCGAGGAGCTCGTCCAGGCGCGCCTCGAGGTCTTCAGAGATCACGTGCTCGAGCGCGTCGGCCTCGGCGTGCACGAGCTCCCACGGCATGCCGACAACTTTGGCCAGATAAAGCTCGAGCAAACGGTGGTGGCGGATCATCTCGACCGCTTCGCGCGCACCACGGCGCGTGAGCCGCACGCCCTGGTAGCGCTTGTGCGTGACCAACCGCTGCTCGTCGAGGCGTTTGAGCATCCCGGAGACCGACGCCGGCGAGACCTCGAGGCGCTCGGCCACCGCCGATGTCGGCACGACGGAGCGGTCGCCACCCAATTGATAGATGGCTTTCAGGTAGTCCTGGACGGCGCTCGTAGGCAGAGTTTTAGGCATGACGAACTTTCATGTTCGGAGAGCATAACGAATCAGCCGGCTGATCGCACGACGGCTGCGGCGACATCGGCTGCGGTCAAGACCCCGGACACGCCGCGCTTTCCCAGGAGATAGGCCATGATCTCGTCGTCCGAGGAGCCGTGCGACTCACGGAGACCGTCCGCGATGTGGCTGAGGTACGCAGCCGAGGGAGCGGCGGCTTTCACACCGGCCGGTTGCGAGATCGTCAGCACCGGACGTGCGTCGTGGTCGGGAAAGCGCATCACGCGGCGATAGGTGTGACCGCCGTCCAGCACGACGAGGGCTTCGGGCACCTCGTCGAACGTGATGCTCCCCGGCGGCAGCCAATTCTCCTGCGCGACGACGTCCGAGAACTGCTCGAGAGTGAGCAGATAGATGCGGGCCTTCGTCGGGCCGGGACCATCGTCCACCAGCGCAACGCCGCCGCCCCACGTCTGCGAAGAGCCGCCGAACGCGAGCTCGATCGCGAGCTCGATCGCCGCATCGCCGTCCGGCGGTGCAGAGTCGCGACACCCCGGGTACGTGTGCGCTGCACCCGACGGCGTGCCGCCGTTCAGATAGATGTCGAAGCGGGCGCGGCTGAGGTTGGAGCCGTACGCGGCGTACCAGACCTTCACGCGGAATGCAGGATCAACAGGACGTCGGCCTCCTGCACCACGTAGTCCTTGCCCTGCATCCGCAGCAATCCCTTCGAACGCGCCACCTCTTCCGAGCCGCACTCGAGGATGTCGTCGTAACCGACGCGCTCGGCGCGGATGAACGCTCGCTCGAAGTCGGAGTGGATCGTGCCCGCGGCCTCCGGGGCTTTGGCCCCCTTGCGCACTTCCCACGCACGCGACTCCGTCGGACCGGCGGTGAAGAAGGTGACGAGGCCGATCGCGTCATAGGCGGCGCGGATGAATGCTCCGGCGCCGGGCTCGTCGATGCCGAGCTCCTGAAGGAGCTGCGCCCCTTCCGCTTCGGACATCTCCGTCGCCTCGGCCTCGAGCGCTCCACACATGACGACCCGCGGGTGCGGGACGTCGTCCGCGGTCGCGTCGGGGTCGTCGGCGTTGACGACGTGGATAGCGGGCTTGAGCGTCAGCGGCGTCCAGAGCGACAGGATCCTGCGCTCGTCATCGGTCCACTGCTCCTCGGAGAGCCAGCGGCCGTCCGAGAGCACGACCTCGGCGCGCGCGCACAGGTCGAGCTCCGCCTTGGCGTCCGGATCCTTCTTCACCTGTCTCTCGACGCGTTCATGAACCTTCTCGATCGTCGCGAGGTCGGTGACGGCGAGCTCGGCGCGGAACGACTCGAGATCCCCCTTGACGTCGACGTCGCTTCCGAACGCCCGAAGCACGATCGCGAGCGCGTCGGTGGCGCGGGCCTGGCCGATCGCCCGCGCGTCGATGCCGTCGATGTCGACCAGGCGTACCTGTGCGTGGGTGATCTTCTTCGACTCATAGATCTCGACGAGCCGGAACAGCCGCTCGTCCGGAACTTCGACGACGGCCTGCGATTCCTTCCCGCGGCTCGCGACATGGCGTGAGATGGCTGTGAACACGGTCGACTTTCCGGCGCCGCTGAGCCCGACGAGCGCGACGTCCTTCATCGAAGGCTCACTGACTTCCGCGGGCTCACTGTCATGCTGTGCACGTTATGGACACCAAAGTGGCGCGAGCGTACACGTCTGTAGGGCTCGCCGCTGCCGGGGCCGGGGTCTGCGCGTGGGGTGTGGGGATCATCATCATCAAGCTCACGGTCTCACCGTTCCTCATCGTGTCGTTCTACCGGCACGTGTTCTCGATCCCGATCCTGCTCGTCGCATGGGCGTTCGCCCGCGACCGGACGTTGCCGTGGAGAGCAGCCGGCCTCGGCGGCGTGCTTTTCGCCGTTCATCAGGTCGCACACATCAGCGCACTGCGGTACTCCACAGCCGCGGTCGTGACGATCCTGTTCGCACTCCAGCCGATCCTCGTCGGGATCGCCGCGGGCCGCTTCGTCGGCGAACGAGCTACACCGAGATTCTTCCTGTGGTCGAGCGTGGCCATCACTGGGTGTGCCGTCGTCGTCGTGTCGTCGTCCGGAGTCGATGAGGCCACGCCGCTCGGCACGTTGCTCGCCGTTGTGAACCTCGTCGTGTGGTCGGCGTACTACCTGGCGACGAAGCGAGCACGTGCGACGGTCTCGACGATCTCGTGGCTGCTCGTCATGACGCTTGTGTCGGGGGCTCTCGTCGGGATGGCTGCCCTCGTCACCGGCCAGCCGTTCGCGAGCGCAAGCAACGCCGATTGGTGGCTGCTCGTGATCCTCGCCGTCGGCCCGGCCACGTGCGGACACCTGCTCGTGACGTGGGCGCAGCCGCGCATCCACGTCGCGGCTTCGTCCTCGATGAATCTCGGAGTGCCGATCGTCGCGTCGATCGGCGCCGCGATATTCCTGGACGAGCCCTTCGGTCGCTTCCAGATCTTCGGCACACTCATCGCGCTCGGCGGCGCAGCGATGGCGATGAGACATCTGCCTCCGCCGGTGAACGAAGAAGCAGCCGAACGCTTCGGCGAGGTCGCAACCTAGGCCGAAGGTCGGAGATCAGAAATAGAACTGGCGCCAGGCTTCGAGCCAGGTGTCGGCGCGCGAGACGATCGTGCGCGGGTCGACGATCTCGATGCCTTGCCGGTAGCGGTACTTGGTTGTCAGGTCGGGCGTTGCGAACTCGACTTTGATCTCGCTCTGGGGGCCGGGGACATAGGGACGGATCGCGCCGACGTCCTCGAGCGCGCTTGCCGCGGCGTTCTCGATGAGCTGTCTCGCGCGTTCTGGTGGGATGTTGCGTGCGCTGAACCGTCCGAAGCTCTTCTTGACCGCGACCGTGGTGAGCTTGTCCCCGAGCAGCTCGCGACCTTCGCGGCAGGCCGCTTCGTCCCCCGTCACGAGCACGACCGGTGTGGCGAAGCTGCCGCACAACGCTGCGTTGATGCCGGTCTCGCCGACGAGGCGGTCGTTGAACCACAGGTTGTGCCACTGGCTTCCGGAGACGGTGTGACAGAGACCACCATCCGGCGTTCCAGCCATGGCGTGCATCGCGATGAAAAGCGCCGCGTCGCAGCCCTGCTCGAGCGCTTCCGTGTACTCCGTCCACTCGTTCTGGACGACCCACTCGCACGCCGGGTCGAGGCGCTCGGGGATGAGCGAGTTGAACGTCCAGCCCTTGCCGGCTCCGTGGCAGTCGAGGACGACGATGTCGGTGGCACCGGCGCGCTTGGCTCCGCGCACAGCGGCGTTGATCTCTTCGGTGTAGAGCACGCGTCCCTCTTCGTAGAGGCTCTCGCCGCCCGACACCTGCTCCCACTTCACGATCCCGGACACGCCCTCCATATCCGAGAAGATCAGAACGCGCATGTGCTTACCTCGACCGCACGCGCTTCTTCGGCGCTGTGCGTTTGGCTTGGACCTTCGCCTTCGACCTGGCTGGGGCCTTCGCTTTCGGCTTCGGTGCAGTCTTCTTGGCCACCTCGGTGGTGCGCTTCGACACCCGGCCCCCGACGTGCAGGTACTTGGGACGTCCCTGCTTGTCGAAGTCGATGAACTGAGCCTCGACCTCATCGCCGCCGAGGTTGACGAGGAAGAGTTCTTTGTCGATCGGGCGCACGCGTGCGACCTGCTTGGGTGCGAACTCGGCGAGAGGCCCGGACGCCTGCAGCTCGGCGGACAACGTACCTTCGTCGAGCTTGACCTCGATGTCGATCCCCAGACGCGAGTAGATGCCGACGTACTTGGCGAGATCGAGCTTCGGCGCAACCTCCGGGGCTTTCGGGTTCTCGGCGACGTGCACGCCGGTGAGCTCGTCGAAGAGAAAGCGGCCGAGGTCCCGCCACAGCGCCCCACCGGTGGCTGAGTTGGTGAGCAAACAGACACCGAAGGGACGATCGGGAAGCACTTGCAAGAACGACGTCTGACCGATAGTGCCACCGCCGTGGCCAATGACGCGTTCGCCGTCCCACGATGAGAGGATCCACCCCAGACCCATCTCGCTGCCGAGCGACGACTTCGGCAGTTTCACTTGCGCCTGCTGCATAGCCTTGGCGCTCTTGGCGGACAGCACCTGCGCGCCGTCTTTCGCGCGTCCGTTGCGAAGGTGCATCCGGACGAAGGCGAGCACTTCCGCAGGCGTCGACGCCGTCATGCTCCCGGCCGGCGCATGAGACGGCGACATGATCACGACAGGAGCGACGGCCGGCTCGGTCGTCCCGGGCATGATCAGGTGTCCGACCGCGCAGCTGTGCGCGAGCATCTCTTCCATCAGGACGGTCGTCTTGTTGGCACCGATCGGCGCGAGGATCTTCTCGCGCAGCACCGTGGCGTACGGCTGGCCTCGGAGCTTCTCGACGAGGCGCCCGAGAACCGTCCACCCCGAGTTGCAGTACGACCACATCTCGCCGGGTGGGTAGATCTGACCGATGTCCTTGAGCGATGCGACGTACTGCTCGATCCCGTCGTCGCCGCGTCCGAACGCCTCGAAGTAGTCGCCTTCGATGCCGCTGGTGTGCGTCAACAGGTTGCGCACCGTGATCGAGTCGCGAGCCTTCTTGTCGGCGAGCTCGAAGTCCTTCAGGTACTTCTTCACCGGTGCGTCGAGATCGACGAGTCCTTCGTCGACCAGCTGCATCACGAGGGCAGCGGTGTAGACCTTGGTGTTCGAGCCGATCTGAAAGAGCGTGTTCACGGTGACGGGAACTCCGGTGTTGCGGTTGGCGACACCGGTCGCGAACTCCACGAGCTCGGATCCGCTGAGGACACCGAGCGATGCGCCAGGCACCTTGTGCTGCCGCGCGAGTGAGTCGAGTGCTGCCTGGATGTCCGAAACCTTCGATGCGAGTGTGCTCATTCCTTACCTCCCTTTAGTGTTTCACCGACAGTAGTTCGCTGATAAGAGCGGCGACGAGTGCCGCGCGCTCCGGCATTTTGTTCACTATCACGTGTTCGTCCTCGGCGTGCGCGCCACCGCCGACGGCGCCGAGCCCATCGAGTGTCGGAGTGCCAACGCCCGCTGTGAAGTTACCGTCCGACGCGCCGCCGACCTCACACCCATCGAGAGCGACCAGACCCAGTCGCTCCGCGACGACGTTGGCGCGAGCGAACAACACTTCGGTGGCCGACCGCTCCATCGGGGGCCGATTGGGGCCACCGACGATCTCGAGCTCAACGCCCGATACAACCGGACGCAATCGTTTCATCTCGTCGTCGACCCGGGCCTGCTCGTCACGCGTCCACGCCCGGACATCGACGGTCATCTGCGCGAGAGGCGGGACGGTGTTCTTCGCCGTCCCGGCCGAGGCTGTCGTCGGAACAACGGTCGTCTGCCCTCTTGCGATCCCTTCGAGCGCCAGCACCTGGTGCGCGAGCTCGACGAGTGCGTTGGCACCGTCTTCCGGCGCAAGCCCAGAGTGCGACGCTCGTCCGCGCGCGTGTACCTCGTAGAGCGAGACCCCCTTGCGAGCGAGCTTGAGCGCTCCCGCCTCAGATGGCTCGAGCACCAAGACGGCGCCGGCTCGGCGAGCCGAGCCTTCGATGAGCTCGCGCGAGCTCGGCGAGCCGAGCTCCTCGTCACTCGTCACCAAGAGCTCAAGCCCATCGAGATTTCCGGCCGGTGTCGCGACACGGGCGAGCGCGAAGAGGCCCTGGACGAGTCCTGCCTTCATGTCGAAGACGCCCGGCCCCCGCGCGACACCGTCGCGAACTTCGAATGGCTTTCGATCGATCGTGCCGAGCGGCCACACCGTGTCGAGGTGGGCGAGCAGGAGCACGGCAACATCGCCCGTCCCACGCCAGCGCAGGTGCGGACGACCGTCGGTCTCGATGATCTCCGGTGGCGCGCCGAGCCACTCGGTGCCGAGCTTGGCAACGAGATCGGCGCACCCGCGCACAGCGTCGAGATCGCTCGACGGCGACTCCGCGTTCACGATCTCACCCAGCACGTCGACCATCTCGGGAAGAAGATCTTTGAAGGCCTCTACCCGGGGGAGACCCCCGGACCCCCCAGGCCGGGGGAGACCCCCGGACCCCCCGGACATTCGCGTCACGGTCTGATCAACTCGACAGACCTTGTGAAGTCCTCGAGCACTTCAGGGATCGGCAGAACTCCGATACCGGGCCCGCTGGGCACAGCGAGGTAGCCGTCGTCGAGAACGAACGGCTCGGTCACGTCTTGAGCGAAGTACCTGTCCGATGCCGAGGTGTCGCCGGGCAGGGTGAAGTTGGGGAGCGCCGCGAGCGCGACGTTCGCTGCTCTACCGAGCCCGGTCTCGAGCATGCCCCCGCACCACACGGGGACGCCGTTGGCGGCACACACGTCGTGCGCTCGTCGCGCCTCGAGATACCCGCCCATACGACCGGGCTTGATGTTCACGATCGAGCACGCGCCGATGGCGATGGCATCGGCGGCTGCGCGCGCGTCGACGATCGATTCGTCCAGGCAGATCGGAGTGCGCACGATCTTCGCAAGCTCCGCGTGGTCTCGCACATTGTCTTCAGGCAACGGCTGCTCGATGAGGAGCAGGTCGAAGTCGTCGAGCTTGGCCAGGTGGCGCGCGTCGCCCAGTGCGTACGCGCTGTTCGCATCGACCTGCAGCACGATGTCGCCGAACCGCTCGCGCACCGCGCGCACCGGCTCCACATCCCATCCCGGCTCGATCTTGAGCTTGATACGGCGATAACCCTCCGAAAGATAGCCGTCGACGTGGTCGATGAGCTCGGCGATCTCGTCGAAGATGCCGACGGAGACACCGCACTCAACACGCTCGCGCACCGCGCCGAGGTGCGACGACAACGACTGATCACGAGCGCGAAGCTCGGCGTCGAGCACGGCCGTTTCGATCGCCGCCTTCGCCATCCGGTGACCCAGAACCGACGACGTGACAGGACCAACATCGGACGCGCTCAAGCCGTCGGCTGCGAAGAGTGGCGGCAGGATGAAACGCCGAAGGACGTCGACCGCGCCGTCGACGTACTCGGACGAATATGACGGCTCCGAGAGCGCAACGCACTCCGCCCATCCATCGGCGTCCGGCGTGATGGCGCGCACGAGCAGGATGTCGCGTTCGGTCTGTGTACCGAAGGAGGTCCGGAACGGGACGCGTAGCGGCATGTCGATCCGTCTGAGCTCGACGGCGTCGAGTTTCATATGGGGCTCCTTTCGGTCAGGCCGTTCAGGCCCAGTCGAAGCTCCAGCTCGACCAGCAAACGTGACTGGGGATCGGCGAGGTCGACTCCGGACAGCTCGACGAGACGGCGCAGCCGGTAACGCAGCGTGTTCGGATGCACACTTGCCAACGCCGCCGCACGCGGCACGTCCCCGAAGGCATCGAGGTAACAACGGAGCGTGTGGATGTAGCTCGTCGAGTGCTCGGCGTCGTGACGGTGAAGGGTCGCCAAGCCTTGCGAACGCAGGTGCGGACGATCCGCAGCGAAGTCCCGAAGCTCGAGCAGCGCGATCTGTCCACGTGAGGATGCGAAATCGGCGACAGCGGGGCTCGCTGGGTCCTGGGCGAGGGCGCGCAGCACCTGGTCGGCTTCGCGCCGTGAGGACGCAACGTCGCGCAGGTGCGAGACGACTCCACCGATCCCGGCACGCAAGCTGACGCCGAGGGTTTCGTACGCGCGTGACACGATGTCGTGCCCAAGCTCGAGAAGTCTCGCGGGACGCTCCGGGTCGGGCCCCGGAAGCAGGACGTAGATCGTGCGTCCGAGTTGGGCGACAGCACTTCGTTGACGGAATGTCTCACCGTAGAGTCCGACCAGGTCGAGCACTCGCTCGCGCGCCAGCGCGCTCTCAACGTCGTCGGGCGACTGGGGCTCGAACGCAAGCACGGCGAATGTGCCGTCGGCCGGCACTCCAAGCCCGTATGCAACCTCGTCGAGGCCGCCGCTGCCACCCTCGACGGCTCGTCCTTCGAGGATCACGCGCAGCAGATCGCCGCGGCTGCTCCGCTCGAGGTCCTCGACCGCGCGGTGCTTGATCAGATGCAACGCCGCGATCCTGGCGGCGTCCCGGAGCGCATCCTCCGCGAGGGCGGTGAGCGGAACCTCGCCCTCGGAAACCCAGATCGAGCCGAGGATCACGTCTCGGGCCCGGATCGCGATCGCCAGGCGGGGATAGAGATCGAGCTCCGGCGGAGCGACGTAGCGGACGAGCTCGCCTTCCCACAGGCGGGCGAACACACCCGCGTCTTCGAGACGCTGCAGCCATTCGTCGGGGACGCGCCGTCCGAGGATCGTTTGCCGGCGCGGCTCGTCCACACCCTCGCTTTGCGATGAGTAGGCGAGCACGCGCGACTGCCGGTCCTCGATCGTGACCGCACCACCGACCATCGCAGCAACAGCATTGGCGAGCGCGAAGAGGTCACCAAGCGGGAAGGTCGTCGCATCGGCCTCATCGGGCAGCGCGACGCTCGCGAGAGCCGTGCGCACCAGTGAGTGGGCCTGACTCCACGTCATCTCCGTCGGAACGGCCAGAAGCGCTACCCCCGCCCGTTCGGCAGCTTGCCGCAGGGCATCCGGTTCGTAGCGCTCGGTATCACCCCAGAGCTTGAGCGCGACCGCGGCTGCACCGGCCGCTCCGGCGCGCCGCAACAGCTCGACAGCATCCTGCGATGCACCTCCCCGCGGCATCACACCGACGCCGAGAACGATCGCACCGGCCTCGAGCTCCGGTGGAGTCGCCGGGTCGTGGATGATCGCCTCGCCGACTCCGATCTCCAATCCCTTCGGCGCACACACGAGATCCATGACCGCAAGGTTCTTCAGTACTGCGCCGAGAAGCGGCGAACCCGGCGCCTGCGCGTACGGGCGAACCTCGGGACGTGGTCGGCCGCGTCTAGTACGCGACGTCATCTCGCCCCAGCACGTACCAACCCGATCGCACGAAGCCGACGATCCTGTATCCACCCTCGAGGGCCGGGAGAAGTGTCTCTCTCAAGCCGACTCGCCACTGTCTGCACAGCTCCGGATCGGCAGCGCGCATGCCGACGATGTCTTCCGGGACGAAGCACACGAGAGTTGCCGCACGCGATGAGCTCGCGTGCGGACCTCCACGCTCGTCGGCCCGCAACACGGTGTCGGCGCCCTGCGCCACGAGAGCTTCGACGTCCGGGTCGGACAACCTCGCATCGGCGGCGCTCACGATGCGAGCCGAGCGAAGGTCCCACGTCACCAACAAGCGATCCGACTCGTCGCCCCCGTTGATGCCGTCGGTCATGGAGCCATAGAAGTTGACGAGGTAGGACGCGGCGTCGACGCCCAGCTTCTGGAAGTTGAAATGCGCGTTGCGCCGGACGAGCGGATCGAACGTCCACGTGATGCGGTCGATGCCGTGGCGCAGCGCCCACGCACGCTGATGCTGCTTGAGCGCATACCCGACGCTTTTCGTTTGGCGGCCGGGGAAGACACCGAGGATGTGCGAGTGCAGATACACGCCGTTGCCGTTTTCTCCGAGGAATCCGACCACGGCTCCGGTCAGCTCGTCGCCAACGAAGGCGCCCGCGGCGTAGCTCCCCGAATGGGTGAGTGCACGGATGAGCTCGGCCGGCATCTGCGAGTTGGCGGGACCGGTCCCCCACACCGATTCGAACACCTCGGTCGCCCGGCGGAAATGGTCGGGCTGGTCGAGGAGCCGCACATCGACGCCGGCACCGGCGGCCGCCCGGCGGGCCTGCTCGCCGGCGCGCTCGACCGTGGTTTCGAACTCCGTGCGCATCACCCGACCCTCCCATCTGGGGCAGTTCCTTCATATGTAGGATGCGACAAAAAGCTAGCAGACGCTTCGTAAGTTGCGCCTAGCCGCTCTGGCCAGAGGTACGCTACCGATCAGTTGTGGGTATCCCGCGGGTCTGTTGGCCGCAGCTCACGGCGGGGTTTCCCGACGGAGTGAAGCTTGCGGCCAAGACGGGAACGCTGCCCGGCATCCGCAACGAGGCCGGCGTCGTCGCGTATCCGGACGGCAAGCGTTACGCGGTCGCGGTGTTCACGCGGTCACGCGTCTTCCGCGATCGACAGCCCGAGGTCGATGCGGCGATCGGGAGCGCGGCGTGCGCTGCGGTCGAGGCGTTGCGAGCGTAGGGACCGTCAGTCCCAGATGACGGCGAGGCGCGGCGGTTTGCGGAACTCGTGTCCGCGCGGTGCGCTCGGCACATCGGGGTCGAGCCGGAGTCCGGGCAGACGGTCGAGCAGCTGGTCGATCACCGCGCCCGTCTCGAGGCGCGCGAGGTGCAAGCCGAGACAGAGATGGCGGCCCCACCCGAACGTCAGGTGATCGGAAGCGTTGTCTCGATCGATGAGATAGAGATCGGGATCGCGGAAGTGGTCCGGGTCGCGGTTAGCGCCTCCGATCATGCATTCGACGATCTCGCCTTCGCCGATGTCGGCACCGTCAAGCCCGACATCGCGGGTCGCAAAGCGGGTCAGTGTCTGCACGGCCGGCTCCCACCGCAGGGACTCTTCGATGGCCCTCGGAAGGTGCGCACGATCGGCACGCACCGCCTCGAGGGCGTCGGCGTGCCGCAAGAGCGCCCACGTTGCGTTGAGGATCATCGATTCCATCGTCTCGATCCCCCCGAAGAGGATCAGCAAGACGTTGGCGCCGAACGCCTCATCGTCCAGGCCGCTGGATCGGCTCTGCTCGGCGATCGCGTCGAGGCGGCTTGGCGTCACGTCGAGTGCGCCCGCAAGTTGTTGACCGATCTGTTCGCGGACGAGCGCCGCCGTTGCGCGTCCCCTCTCAGCGATCGCCGGTGCGTTCTCAACGTTGGCGAGCGCGGCTGCGAAGTCGTCGTACCAGGAACGCACGAGTCCCAGATCGTCGGTTGCCAGCCCCAGTACATCGACGACCGTTCCCACCGAGACGATCGCAGCGAGGTTCCGTATGTCGGCGCGTCGCTGCGGCGCGCCAGGCTCGTCCGCGATGGCATCGACGAGACGCGCGACGCGCTCGCGCACCGCTGGCTCGATGCCGTCGGCAAGCGCACGGCGGCGGAAGGTTGGGGCGAAGGGTGCGCGGTGATGGCGTTGCGCTTCGCCGTCCGTCGACAGCATCTGGGGGCCGAAGGTTGCCTTGATCGGCGAAGAGGCAGAGTCCGTCGTGAACGATGCGGTATCCATAAGTACGCGGACGCAGAGCTCGCGAGGCGTAACGAGCCATCGCCGCAATGCATCGGACCACGTCACGGGTTCACGTAACCGCAGCTGCGCAAGCAAGGGATACGGATCTGCGTCGAGGGTCTCGAGTGTCACGGTCGCCCCAAGAGGGAACTCTGTAGCGCGATCCGAGATCATGCCGCCTTCATCATGCGAATGGATTGAAGGGTATGTGCCCGGAACGGGGCTTTGTCGACGAGAAGCTGCGGGGCTGTAGCCGGGGACCGAGGCGGCTCACCTACAACGCAAGGTGGAGGCGCAGCGCCTCGTCGAGTGCGGCGAGAGCTCGGTTGCAACGACGCCGACGCGTGTTCCGATGCGCTCAACGGCGATCGCGTGACGGGAAGACCTCACTCGTAGCGAAGCGCTTCTACAGGCGTGAGTTGTGCGGCCCGGCGGGCCGGGACCATCGCCGCCGCGAGAGCGATGACCATGGCGAGCACGGCGACGAAGGGAAGTGCCGACCATGCGAAGCGGATCGGAACCCTCGATCCCGTCATCTCCGTTATCCCGCCGATGAACGCCCACAGGAGCAGGAAGCCGAGACCGAGCGAGAGCAAGTAGGCGGCGCTCGTGAGCAGGACCGACTCGGCGACCACCATGCGTCTGATGTGGGAGCGGGTTCCTCCGATCGCTTGGAGGGTCCCGAGCTCCCGCGTCCGTAGGACGACCGAAGTAGCCAGTGCCGTGGCCATCCCGAGCGCCCCGGCGATCACGATCACGCCGATCACGGCCGAGAAGAGCCGGACGTAGCCGCCGAGCTCGCGGCGGGCGCCTTCCTTCATCTCGGCCCCCGAGATGGCGAAGTACGGCCCGAGGTTCACGCCGAGGCCGTCGCCGTCGAGATCGCTCCACTCGGCGCGCTTGGTGAGTCCGCCGTGCTCGCGCAACAGCGGCACAGTGCGATCGAGCACCTGTTTGCGCGTCGTGCCTTGTTCGAAGTTCATGTAAACCGCCGACTGCGTTCGCTCGTCGCTGCGGAGGTGGTCGTCGGACGCGTTCGCGACCACACCGATCTGCTCTCCCGGGCCGCCGACCCCGTAGCTCCCGGATACCTCGTAGCGGCGGTCGCCAGCGGCGGTTCGCAGGATGATCTCGTCACCTCGCTCGAGCTCGTGCCGTGCGGCGAGGCGTGACGGCAGCAGGACACCGGTGCCATCGTCCAGCGCCCGCCTCGCGTCGGCGTCGTTGCCGTCCTCCCATGGGAACCCGGCGATGTCGAAGAAGGGTGCAGGCTCGATGAGGACGACGTTCGCCGTCTCGAGTCCTTTACCGACGACGCCGACGCGGTTCCCGAAAGACACGGTCGTCGCTCCGGACACCCCTTCGATCTTCGCGAAGTTGCCCGCCAGCTCGCCTACGTCCCGTCCGTTGACGATCAGATCGGCGCCGAAGCGCGCATCGATCACCCGGTCGGCGTTCGCCTGGAGGGACCTCGTCGCACTCATCAAAGCCACGACCGCGGCCAGCACGAGCATCACGAGAGAGAGCGTGTACGAGGAGCGTCCGGCTTCCCGCGTGAGATGACGGAAGACGACGATCCCTGATCCGGGGACGAGCCGCGTCACGATGCCGCGTGTCGTAGCGGCGAGAGCGGCCACTCCCAAAGGCACTACGAACACGGCTCCGAGCAGGATCGCGGACACGGACATCTGACTCAAGAGATCCGAGGAAAGACCGCGCAGCGAGATGGTTGCTATCCCGCCGGCGATGAACGGCAGACCTGCGTACCAGGCTCTCGGACGCCGAGCCGACTCGGTGCGTCCGGTGACCGCCTCGACGGGCGTTGCGCGAGCTGCCCGGACGGCCGGGACCGCTGCGCCCACAAGCGTCGCGACGATCCCTACGACGACGGCAGCGATGAAGGGCGAGACGGTGAGCCGGAGCGGCGCTTCGATCCCGATCACCCCGATGCGGGCGACGAGCGACAGGAGACTCCAACCGATCCCGATGCCGAGAACGATCCCGGCGATGGTCGAGGCCACGCCCAACAAGAGCGCTTCGGTGAGGACGACCGTTGCGACCTGCGCCGGGGAGGCTCCTACGGCATGGAACAAGCCGACGAGCCGGGTTCGTTCCGCGAGCGCCAGCGTGAAGATCAGGTAGATCAGGAACGCGCCGATGAACAGCGCGAGCGCTGCTGTTCCCGTCAGGAGAGCACGGAACGACGTTAGGAACTCGCGGAGGAACGGGTCCGGAGTGCCAGACCTGATCGAGAGATGCGGCAGAGCCACCTCTGCCGAAGACGTCCAATCGGCAGGATCGGTCCCGCGCTCGAGAAGGATGCCGACCTCGGAGACGCGATCGGGCTCCTCGATGTCCCACAGGAACTCGTTGGAGGTGAACGAGCCGTAGTCGTTCTCCTCGTTCAGTAACGGGTAGTCGGCAACGATGGCTGTGACCGTGAGGACGATGCGTCCCGGTTTGACCCGGCGCAGGACGAGGTCTGGATCCGGCGTCGCCTTCCGGTCGTAGACATCCTCCTTGCGTTTCGGGCGCTTCGGGGTCGCTTCCTTCACGCGGTCGCCGATGCCGGCACCGATCAGCTTCGCCGCACGTACCGTGAGCGCCACCTCGGCGGCTCCGTCCTTCGGCAAGCGCCCGCTCCGGAGCTCGATCAACTCGCGCGTAGCACCGATGTCGACGCCCTGGATGAAGACGTCCGTGCGTCCCTCGGCTTCGAGCTCCTTGTAGGTACCCCATCGCATGAAGCGCCGGACGTCCGGCAGCGCCTCGATCCGCTCGACTTCGTCGTCGGTGAGCCATGGGCGGTCCTCGGGATGGAACATCGCATCGGCGCCGCCGGCTCCAGAGCTGGCGCGCTTGTCGGCTGCGTCCTGCATGCTCTCGTTCGTCACGAAGACGCCGAAGACGTTCGC
The DNA here is from genome assembly GCA_964520325.1 of uncultured Actinomycetes bacterium. GTDB lineage: Bacteria > Actinomycetota > JAICYB01 > JAICYB01 > JAICYB01 > CAZFOB01. The sequence goes on from CAZFOB010000005.1 coordinate 52,364, forward strand.
GACGCCGAGCGCGATGGCGGTCGCGGTGAAGAATGTTCGGAGCTTGCGGCGCCGCAAGCTACGCCAGGCGATCCGTGGCATGCCTCGCACGTCGATGGAAGGTTAGCCTCTCGACAGCCCATGGCGATGATCGAGGCCCGAGGCCTCCGCAAGACCTACCGGACGTTGCAGGCCGAGGTCCGCGCCCTGGACGGCGTCGACATATCTGTTGCCGAAGGCGAGTTCGTCGCCATCATGGGTCCGTCGGGCTCGGGGAAGTCGACGCTTCTGCACATGCTCGGCGCCCTGGACACCCCCGACGACGGGGAGGTGGCGCTCGCCGGACGTAGCCTCGCGGGACTCTCGGCGTCCGAGCTCGCGCGCGTGCGCAGGCGCGATGTGGGCTTCGTCTTCCAGCTCTTCAACCTCGTGCCGGTCCTTTCGGTGGCAGAGAACATCGGGCTCCCGCTCTCGCTCGACGGTGTGCGCGACAAGGAGCGAGACGCTCGTGTCGCCGAGCTCGTCGTCCAGCTCGGTCTCGGGCCTCGCGCCGACCTGCTGCCGTCGCAGATCTCGGGTGGCGAGCAGCAGAGAGCGGCCATCGCTCGAGCGTTGGTAAACCGTCCGAAGATCATCTTGGGGGACGAACCGACGGGCAATCTCGACCGCGCGAACTCACGGGACGTCATGGAGCGGCTCGCGTCCCTCTCGGATGCGGGACAGACACTTGCCATCGTCACCCACGACCCATCGGTCGCGTCCTTCGCGAGACGTGTCGTCTTCATGAGGGACGGCCGTCTCGTCGACGAAGCCTTACCGGAGAGTCGGGGATCGACGAGCGAGATCCTTGATCGTTTGTCCGAATTGGAAACCTGATGAACAGGATCGGCGTGATGGGCGGGACGTTCGATCCGATCCATACCGGACACCTGGTGGCAGCCGACGAAGCGCTGCACGCATTCGAGCTCGTCGTGCAGCCTATGGGCATGCTCAAGCGCAAACAGGACGAGGCGTAGCCGTGGCCAATCGAGCCCGCGCCAAGCGATCGCTCACGTTCGAAGACCTGTACCGGCTGAAAGACGCTTCCGACCCGCAGCTGCGTCCCGACGGCGGATGCGTCGCCTTCGTCGTCGGCACTGTCGACAAGGACGCCGACACCACGAACCGGTCCATCTATGTCGTCGACAGCACAGGCGGCGAGCCCAAGACGCTGACCCGCGGGAAGAGCGACACCGCACCGCGGTGGTCGCCCGACGGGCGCTTCCTCGCATTCCAACGTAGCGAGGAAGGCAAACGGCCGCAGATCTGGCTCCTGCCCACCGGTGGAGGCGAGGCACGCAAGCTCACCGATCTGCGCAACGGCGTCACCGTCATGCAATGGTCGCCCGATTCCGCGAGGCTCGCCGTGACCGCGATCGTCGATATCGGACTCTCCGATGAGGCCGACCCCGAACCCGACGAAGATCCCGACGCGGAGCACAAGCGCCGGGCGAGCGCTCCCGTCGTCGTGCGCACAAACGCATTCAAGGTCGACGGAACCGGACTGCTCGGCACACGTCGCGTGCACCTGTCCGTCGTCGACATCAACACGGGTGAGGCTCGCACGCTCACGTCGGGAGACTTGAGCGTCGGGAGTCTCGCATGGTCGCCCGACGGCAAGCGCATCGCGTACTCGGCCTCCATCGTTGCCGACCGCGACGTGTGGGGACGGTCGCACCTCTTCGCTGTCGACGCATCCGGCGGCGAGCCGAAGGACGTCGCGACTTGGGACGGATCGGCCGGAGCTCCGACCTTCTCCCCGGACGGCGAGCGGATCCTGTTCGTCGGATCGCCCGGACCTGCCGCCGGCCACTCGCGCCTATTCATCGTCGCGTCAGACGGTGGGGCACCCGAGCCGTTGCTCACCGACTTCGATCGCAACGTCATGGTCGGGGGCCCCGGCTATCCCGGAGCGCCCCCGAGGTTCTGCGGCGCCGACACCGTCCTGTTCTGCGCGAGAGACCGCGGGTGCACGCACATCTACGCAGCGGAGTCGCGCGAGGCCACGAAGCTCGTCGGCGGCGGCGATCGTGTTGCGGCTTCTTTCTCGATCGCTGGAACGCGAATGGCGTACATGGTCTCGGCCCCCGACTGTCCGAGTGACGTTTACATCGCCGGCACCGACGGAAGCGACGAGCAACGCCTCACCGACCTCAATCGAGAGCTCATCGACGAAGTGCGCTTACACGTGGCGCAGCCGCGCACCTTCGAAGCGCCGGACGGAACGCCGATCCACGGATGGCTCGTCCGCGGTGACGGCGACGGCCCGCAACCGCTGTTGCTCGACGTGCACGGCGGCCCACACAACGCGTGGAACCCGGCGTTCCTTCCCTCGGTGCACATGTACATCGAGGTGCTGGCATCGAAAGGCTGGAGCGTGCTGCTCGTCAACCCCCGCGGCAGCGACGGGTACGGCGAAGCGTTCTACCGTGGCGTCGTCAACGGGTGGGGTGAGAACGACCAGGACGACTTCCTATGCGCCATCGATGACCTCGTGGCCGAGGGCCTCGTCGATCCGGATCGCCTTGCGGTATATGGGTACAGCTACGGCGGTTACATGACCAACTGGCTGACGAGCCGCACCGACCGCTTCGCCGCAGCCGTGTCCGGCGGGTGCGTCACCAACATCGCGAGCATGTACGGCACGTCCGATTTCGGCCCCCTGTTCGCCGTAAGTGAACACGGCTTCGAGCTGCACGAGGGCCGGGCGCGCTTCGCCGAGCTGTCGCCCTTGAGTTACGTCGAGCACGTCACGGCGCCGACGCTGATCCTGCACGGCGAGTCCGACGACCGGTGTCCCATCGGGCAGGCCGAGGAATGGTTCTCGTCATTGCGGCGCCTGGGGTGCACGACCGAGCTCGTGCGCTACCCGGGCGCGAGCCACCTGTTCATCTTGAACGGACGACCCTCGCACCGCGTCGACTACTCCCGCCGCATCGTCGACTGGCTCACGCAACACGTCGGGTAGTTCGTCCGGCCGAAGCCCGGGCGGCTGTGCGCTGGCGAAACGCTGATTCTGCTGCTATATTGCATGCATGCCACCACGCAGCATCACGATCCGGGACGTCCCGGTGCGCGTCCACCGCGAGCTCGCAGCACGTGCCGCTCGAAGAGGCCAGTCGCTGCAGGAGTATCTGCTGGCCGAGCTCGATCGATACGCGGCGCGTCCGGCCATGGCCGACCTCGTGGAAGACATGCGGACGCGAAAACAGGCGGCCGGCACGCGCCTGCGTGCGGCGCGGATCCTCGAACACCGCGACGCCTCACGGACGTGACAACCGCCGTCGTCGATGCGTCCGTGATCGTCGCAGCGCTCCTCGACTCAGGTGACGACGGTCGATGGGCCGAAGCCCAACTCCTCTCCTTCGACCTCGCCGCTCCGCATCACGTCCTGATGGAGGCCTCCAACGTCATCCGCCGCGCCGTCTTATCCAAGGACGTCGGTGTCGTGGAGGCATCGCTAGCGCATGCGGATCTGGCTCGTTTCGACCTCGAGCTGTTCGCGTTCGCACCGTTTTCTTCTCGAGTGTGGGAGCTGCGTAGCAACGTCACGTCGCACGACGCATGGTACGTCGCCGTAGCCGAGGCGCTCGACTGCGCGCTCCTCACGCTGGATCGTCGTCTCGCTCGCGCGAGCGGGACCACGTGCCAGTTCCGCGTCCCGTCGCTTTAGATTCCTGACGCCGGAACGTCCTGCGCTACGGGATCATCGGTGCGCGCGCGAAGGCGTCGAGCAAGAGGACCGTTCGCGTGTCGCGCACCTCGGGGTTGGCGTGAAGGCGCTCGAGCACGACGTCGCGCAGCGTGTCGGCGTTGGACGTTCGCACGAGCACAACGAAGTCGAAGTCTCCCGCTCCAAGACCGACGAACTCGACCTCGGGCACCGAGGCCAGGAAGTCACGGATCTCGCGCCAGCGCGATTGGTCGACCGTCACGAAGATCATCGCCGTGACATCGAGGCCGACGGCTCGCGGGTCGACGCGCGTCTCGAAGCCCTCGATGATCCGGTCGGTCGTGAGGCGGTCGAGCCGGGCGTAGGCGTTGGCGCGGGAGATGTTCGCCCGCTTCGCAAGCTCGGCAACCGAGATCCGCGCGTCGTCACGAAGCACCCGGAGCAGAGCCCGATCCACGTCATCGACGGTTCGTCGTGCGAGAGCCGGCTCCGATGCCACTTCACGAGACGGATCGCTCTTCATCAGACCATTCTTGCACACATCGTCTTGATTCTCGCGCATGGGCTAGACAAGCAGCTCGATCGGAGCCACATTGGTGGCATGGCAAAAGCGGTTTTCGCCGACGCGGTCGTCGTCGATGGCCGTCACCTCACCCTCGACGACGTGGCCGCCGTCGCGCGCGCCGCCCGGCCGGTCAAGCTGTCCGAAGACTCAGGCGTCCGCGACCCGATCGAGCGCAGCCGCGCGCTCTGTCAGAAGCTCATCGAGAGCGGTACTCCTCTTTATGGGATCACGACGGGGTTCGGAGACTCCGTCCACCACCAGATCGCGCCAGACAAAGCCCGGATCCTCCAGCAGAACCTCATCAGCAACCTCGGCAACGGCACGGGAAACGCCACGCCCACCGACGCCGCACGCGCCGTCGTGGTCGTGCGGGCCAACGCGCTCGCCCGCGGACACTCCGGTGTGCGCGCCGAGCTCATCGAAGCACTGCTCGGCCTCCTGAACGCGGGGATCACTCCGGTCATCCCAGAAGAAGGCTCGGTCGGCGCCAGCGGCGACCTCGTGCCTCTGTCCTACGTGGCTGCGGCGATCATGGGCACGAGAACCGTGCGCTACCGCGGCGAGATCCGCGAGGCTGCCGATGCGCTGACGGACGAGGGCCTCGAGCCGATCGTGCTCGAGCCGAAGGAAGGTCTCGCGCTCGTCAACGGAACGGCGTTCATGACCGGACTCGCGGCGCTCGCCACCATCGATGCGCGACGTCTGGCTCTGCTGACCGACATATGCACTGCCATGACGACCGAAGTCCTGTGCGGGATCACGGGCCCGTTCCAAGCCTTCCTTCATGAGGAAGCCAAACCCCACCCCGGACAGATCCGCTCGGCGGCGAACGTCCGTTCCTTGCTCGATGGCAGCGGTCTCGCGACGCCCTACGATCAGGTGGTCGAAGCAGCCGGCACCGCGAACGGTCACTCGCGCGAGCTGCCGGTCAAGATCCAGGATCAGTATTCCGTGCGCTGCGCCCCGCAATTCACCGGTGTGCTGTGGGACACGCTCACATGGGTCGAGCGATGGCTCGAGATCGAGATCAACTCGACCAACGACAATCCTCTCTTCGATACGGCCGCCGATGTCGTGGTGAGCGGCGGCAACTTCGCCGGCGGCCATGTCGCGCTTGCGATGGACACGCTCAAGACTGCCGTCGCCAGCCTCGGCGACTTGATGGACCGCCAGCTCGAGCTCGTCGTCGACGAGAAGTTCAACCACGGTCTCACGCCGAACCTGGTCCCCAGGTTGCCCGAAGGCCATCCCGACGAGGGGCTGAATCACGGTTTCAAAGGGATGCAGCTCGCGTGCTCGTCGCTCGCGGCAGAAGCGCTGAGCCGGTGCATGCCGCTCTCGGTCTTCTCCCGCTCGACCGAATGTCACAACCAGGACAAAGTCTCGATGGGCGCCACGGCCGCGCGGCAAGCCCGCGATGTCGTTGCGCTCGTCGAGAAAGTGGCGGCGATCCACCTTCTGGCCTTGTGCCAAGCTGCCGACCTGCGCGGAGCGGACAAGCTTGGTGCAACGCGCGTGGTCTACGACCGCGTGCGCGCGAGGGTGCCTGCTCTGAACGAGGCGCGGCCGATGGCCGACGACATCGTCACGGTGCTCGGCATGATCCACGACGGCACCATCACGGAGGACCTCCCGCTCGAGCAGTAACAGCTCGCGCGGTAACAGTGGGATCCGCATCGGCGAACCACTCGGCCGCCTGATCGCCCCAGGCCGCGTGGCGGTCGTGGAAGAGATCGTGCGCCACGATGCCACTCCAGTCGGATGGAAGCAGCCGCTGCGGAAGGCCGGGATCGAGGAACGGAAACTTGCGCCACTCGTGCACGAGTCGAGTGGACGCCTCGAAGGTCGAAACCGGATCCGCCGGAGCTGAGCCGGCGAAGTCGGTGATGAACTCCTCGTATCGTTGCTCGAGTCCGTCGAGGTCCCATGCGGCCGACACGATCTCTGCCTCGTCGCCGATCGATCCGAGATCACCGACGAAGGAGACAGCCGACCCAAGCAGGCCCGTCTCTTCGAGCACACGCCGCGCCTCTTCCTCGCGCTCGGGGCGCTCGGGGCGCTCGGGACGTGCAGCCACCCACACACCGGGAGCCAAGCGTCCGAAACCGGCCCACGTCAGTCGTGTGCGCGATCGGTGGCGAGCCTGTTGCGATATCTCGGTTGTGTGCGTGACGAGCACGACCCATCTGCCGTCCCAATCTGTGAGCGGTTCACCGAACGAGTAGATGCGCTCGGCCCCTTGACGCAGCAGGGCCCGGCCGGGATCGGTCAGCCTCCAGCGCACATGACGACCGATCCGCTCGCGTTCGATGAAGCCGTCGAGCGCCGCGCGCGCCATCGCTTGGCGGGAGGCCTTCTCCTCGACTCCGAGCACACGCAGCGCTCGCATCAACGTTGCCGTCCAAACGACGCCGCCTGTTGGAAAGACGTATTCGCCGAGGATCGTGAAGAGCAGCGAGCGCGCACTCGGCCCCGCGAGCGCGCGTCGGCGGAGCTCGCGATCTTCCGGAGAGCGCCGATCTTCCAGGGAGGCCGCTCTCACGCGAGACGAACGTACTCGAAGTCGATCGGCCTTCCGGCCACCCCAGTCTTCGGCGGAGCGATCCAACCCGCCATCTTTCCGCGCTCGTGCACGCCGGTCATGAGCGAGTTCACGTAGTCGCGATCCTCCGACCTCGGCAGCCAATCACCGATCCGCGCGTCCCATTCTTGCTTGGTGAGCACTTCACCCGAGGGCGAGACGTGATGTCCGGCGAACAGTCCAACCTCGCGGTTGAAGCCGCGGTGCGGCAATGCGAGCTCGACATCGAGCCCGTGGTCGTGGAGCACCTTGTTCCAGCGCCGGAGTCCCTTCGCGCAATCCTCGACGTAGTCGTCCTGGAGCACACGGTTGAGCGCGAGGAGCATCGGGACCTCCACGTCGACGATCTCGCCGTCGCGCGGCTCCTGGATGATGGTGAACGCGTTGGTCAGCTGATGATCGTCGTTGCGTTCGTCCTCACGGAAACGTCCCTTCAGTCCGGCTGTGTAGTAGTTCGCGGCGTTGGTCGACCGGTCGCCGCCGAACAGATCGAAGGAGATGCTCGCGTACAGATTGAGGAAGCGCTGGATGGTCTTGAGGTCGATGCCACCGAACCGCCGGACGTCGTCGGTGTCGTGCTCGCGCATGAGCTCGGCCGTTCGCTGCACGATGCGCTCAACGCCCGTCGAGCCGACGGACATGTGGTACGCCTCTTCCTTCAGCATGAACGACGACGTACGCGACAGAGGATCGAACGCACTCTCACGCAATGCGGAGAGCTGAAACTTGCCGTCGCGATCGGTGAAGTAGGCGAACATGAACATCGACAGCCAGTCGGACGTATCGGTGTTGAACGTCTCGAGGATCCGCGGACGATCGATGCTGCCGGAGTGACGCTCGAGGAGGCCGTCGGCTTCGTCGCGTCCCTCACGTCCGAAATGGGCGTGCAGGAGATAGACCATCGCCCACAGGTGGCGGCCCTCTTCGACGTTGACCTGGAACAAGCTCCGGAGGTCGTAGAGGCTCGGCGCCGAAAGACCCAGGTGTCGCTGCTGCTCGACCGACGCCGGCTCTGTGTCGCCCTGGATGACGATGAGGTTGCGCAGATCTGCTCGGTACTCGCCGGGCACGTCCTGCCACGCCGGCTTGCCCATGTGCTCGCCGAATCCGATGCGCCTGTCGGCCTCCGGTTCGGCGAGAAAGATGCCCCAGCGGTACTCGGGCAAGGGAACGAAGTCGTAATGCGCCCACCCGTCGTGACCGACCGAGACCGCGGTGCGCAAGAAGACCTCGTTCTCCTTGAATGCAACCGGCCCTTGATCTCGCCACCAGTCGATGAAGCGCGGCTGCCAGCTCTCGAGCGCCCTCTGCAGCCGTTTGTCATCGGCAAGGCCGACGTTGTTCGGGATGCGCTCTGAGTAATCGACCGCGGTACCTGTCATCGGGAGTCGCTCCGCTCCATCCTCACACCCTCCCCTTGTCGAAATCGGCACGGATCCCCGTCCCGTAGCGCGGCAATGCACCGTTCTCGCCCGTGGCGTTCGGGCGCGAGAAGATCCAGTTCTGCCAGCAGGACAGCCGTCCGAAGATCTTCGTCTCGAGCGTCTCCGGTCCGGCGAAGCGGTGGTTGGACTCCATCGCCGTCAGCGCGTCGGGTGAGAAGCTCGCGCGTTCCTCGAGCGCGAGACGGACCTCGTCCTCGAAATCCAGACCGTCCGGTGTGAAGGTGACGAGACCGAGCTCGAGGCACTCCTGCGCTGACAGAGGTGCTCCGACGCGCTCGCGGATCTTGTCGACCATCGCCGGATCGCCGAGGAACCGCGTCTGCAGTCGCGTGAGGCCGTTGCCCATAGCCAGGAGCCCGAAGTTCATCTCCGTGAGCGTGAGAGATGAGCCATCGTCATCGAGCATGTAGCTGCGATCGGCGGCGAGAGCGAGCTCGAGGAGCGTCCCCGCGAAGCAGCTACTGGGCTCGATCAGCGCGAACATGCTTCGCGACGTGACGTCGAGACGCTTGAGCGTCCGCTTCCACATCAGGACGATCTCACGCACGAGCCAGTCATCTCGTTGTTCGAGGAGGGCGTCGAGGAGCACGTCATCCACAGCCACGACCGCGGACGGATCGCCCTTCGTGCGCAGTGCAAACGTCCCGAGCTCCGTCTCGTTGAATCGCAGGTGGAGGATGAGGTCGTCGAGCTCCCGGGCGACGGCGAGTGGCCAGTAGTCGGACCCGGCGGCCGCGATCGCTTGGACGTCACGTGGCTGTTCGCCCGTCGGTCCGGCCACCGTGACCGTCACCACGCCGAGCGTCCGGTCGATCTCGGCCGTGACGTTGGGATAGCGGATCGACGCCTCATCGAGCTCGCGTCCGAGCGGCTTCAGGACGATGCCCATGCCTTCGAAGTCAACGACGATCGGACGTGACGACGTCCTCGCCCGTTCCGATGCGCGTTCACGAACGGTCTCGTCCAATCGGCTGCGCGCGACGACTTCATCGACGAGACCCCATTCGAGAGCCTGCCGTCCCTTCACGCCTTCGGCGCGTGTCGCGAACACGTCCGCGATGTCGCGCCGGACCCCACGCTTGTCGACCAGTCGCGTCAGCCCGCCGGTGCCGGGAAGAACAGCCAGGAGCGGAAGCTCAGGCAGTGACACAGCCGAGCTTCCGTCGTCGACGAGGATGATGTGGTCGGCGGCCAGCGCGATCTCGTAGCCGCCGCCGGAGGCCGTGCCGTTGAGTGCGCACAGATAGATCTGTCCGGAGTGCTCGGTCGCATCCTCGATGGCCAGTCGCGTTTCGTTGGTGAACTTGCAGAAGTTCACCTTGTGCGCGTGGGTGGCCTGCGCGAGCATCCCGATGTTGGCTCCGGCGCAGAAGACCTTGCCTTTTCCACCTGGGCCGCCGGTGATCACGACCGCGCGCACCTCGGGGTGCTCGAAGCGAAGTCGCTGAACCGCGTCGTTGAGCTCGATGTCGACGCCGAGGTCGTAGGAGTTCAGCTTGAGGACGTACCCCGGCAAGAGCCCTGCGTCTTCCTGGACGTCGAGGGTGAGGATCGCCAGGGGCGGCTCGATCGCGATGCGCCAGTGCCGATAGCGATCCGGATGGGTGCCGAACGAGATAGCCGCCATGACAGGGATAGTCTACATATCTCTGTCAATCCCTCACGGTTCTGTAGAGTTTCATCCCTGCGTATCCTCGACCATCAAGCGGAGGGCGTCATGACCGAGTCGTACTTCGGCAACACGGGTGAGCGGGCCGACGATGCGAAGGGAACCTTCGGATCCGTCACTCGCGGTCCCGCCATCGAGGTCTCACCCGGCGTGCGGATCCGCGCGATCCCTGGGAACAACCTGATGCTGAGCTACGTGACGATCGACGCGCACAGCTCAGCCGCCGTTCACACGCACAGCGAGGAACAGATGGGGCTCGTGCTGTCCGGCTCGTGCGCGTTCTCACTCGACGGAGACGAGAAAGATCTCAAGGAGGGCGACACCTACCACGCGCCGCCCGGCGTGCCGCACGGAGTGCGAACCGGCGACGAGTCGTGCGTCATCCTCGACGTGTTCTCCCCGCCGCGTGCGGCACTGCTCTCCCTGATCGAGTCGGCGCAGTAGTCACCGTGCACCCGCATCCGGCCGTTACGGCCAACGCCGCGAGCGTTGCGCCGTCCGGCATCCGGGAGATCTTCAACCTGGCCGTTGGACGTCCCGACGTCGTACACCTCGAGGTCGGCGAGCCCGACTTTGCGACTCCGGCACACATCGTCGACGCAGCTTTCGCATCCGCGCGAGCCGGCACCGGCTACACGCAGACCGCCGGCCTGCTCGAGCTCCGCGAGGTGATCGCCTCGCGCCTGGCGCGCGTTCACAGCCTCAGCTACGCAACCGACCAGATCCAGGTGACGCACGGCGGCGCTCAGGCAATCGCGACGATCGTCGCGGCCACGATCGGTGACGGCGACGAAGTCCTCATCCCCGATCCCGCATGGCCGAACTACGAGATGCTCGTTCGCGCGCACGGTGGCACGCCGGTCTTCTACGGCTTGCGCGCAGCGAACGGATTCATTCCCGATCCGGACGAGGTGCGAGCGCTGATCACCGGACGCACGAAGCTCCTCGTGGTGAACAGCCCCAGCAACCCAACGGGCGCCGTGATCGGGGAAGAGGTCCTCGATCAGCTCGTCGCGCATGCACGGTCGGCAGGAGTGCTCGTGGTTTCCGACGAGGTCTACGACGAGATCTCGTTCGACCGCTCGCCCGCGCCGTCGGCGACGACGTGCGATCCCGAGTGGGTCGTCGGTGTGTGGAGCTGCTCGAAGACCTACGCGATGACGGGATGGCGTGTCGGCTATCTCGCGGCTCCTCGATCCCTCGCCCCGACTCTCGTCACGCTCCAGGAGCCGGCCATCACGTGCGTGACATCGGTGTCCCAGGCCGCCGCGATGGCCGCGATAACCGGACCTCAGCGCGTCGTCGGGCAGATGCGAGATGCGTATCGCCGGCGACGCGACCTGGTGCTGACACTCGCCGAACAGGCCGGGCTCGACCTCGTGAAGCCTCAAGGAGCGTTCTACGCCATGCTCCCGCTCGCTCCGGGCGCCGACTCCCGGCGAGCAGCCATCGATCTCGTGGAGTCCGGAGTGGCGCTGGCTCCGGGCAGCGCGTTCGGCGCAGTGGCCGCCGACCATCTGCGCATCTCGCTCGCCGCGAGCGAAGAAGCACTCGGTCTGGGGCTCGAGCGCTTGCTCGGCTGGCTCGAAGATACCGACGGAGGCGCGCATCTGAGCGGAGGCGACGCCGCCATCGGGCCGGATTACGGTTCGGTCGCCGGCACCATCCGGAACCCCTCGGCCTGAGCCGCCCGCCACAGGCGGCCATCCCAGCACAGGAAACCGACCGGTTCTCGGACGCCCTCGGAGAACGCAAGCGCGGCGGCCAGATGCACGGCGTCGGCGCTGCGCAGATGGTGGCGTTGCGCGAGGCCGACGGCTCGATCAGCGATGACCTCGTCGATGGCAACGACGAACAGATCTTGCCATCGATCGCGGAACTCCTGGTCGGCTCGCTCTCGTTGCGTCTGCGTGAGTCGTCGGTCTTCGGCCATTCGCAAAAACGTCACGCGGCATTCCACGGAACTGAGAACGCAGGTCGCAGTCACTCTCGCTTGGCCGAGCGCGTGGACGACGTCGACGCTGCCGGACTCCGCGACGAACGCCTTCACGAGAGCGCTCGCGTCGATGTAGTCGTTCAGTCTCTGTCCCGGCTGATCGAATCGGAAGCCAGAATGGACCCCGGTCGGGGTTCTTGAGGGTTACGCGGAGGTACGAACGTGCGTCCCGACCACGTCGCTCGCCCTTCTGCCAGGAGCTTGGCCAACCCCACTCCAACACCGGCGGAGATGATGCGAGCGACCGGCTCACCGCGATCGGTGATCTCGATGATCTCTCCGCTGCGGGCGCGACGGATGTAGTGACTCAGGGCGTTCTTCAGGTCACGTATCCCGACGGAGGCCATTGTGGCCATCTTAGCACGGATGAGGCCACATGCCGTCCGGCCGCCTGTGGGCCGGAGCGGCGTTACGCTCGTCTGTCGTGATCACCATCAGCAATGTCCGGAAGTCCTTCGGCGCACGCGACCTGCTCAAGGACGCGTCCCTGCGCCTGGGTGTGCGCGACCGTGTTGCGCTGGTCGGCCCGAACGGCTCGGGCAAGACCACCCTGCTCGAGATGATCGTGGGCTCCCAGGCCGTCGACGAGGGCAGGGTCGAGCGCGCAGGCGACGTCGTGGTCGGGTATCTCCCTCAGGAGACCGACGCGCTTCGCGGTCGAAGCATCCTCACCGAGGTCATCTCGGCGGGGCCGGCCATGTCGCATGCCGGACACCGGCTTCACATCCTCGAGCAGGAGCTCGAGGAAGCCACCGATCCGGACGAACGCGAGGCGTTGCTGGCTGAGTTCACCCACCTCCAAGGGCGGTTCGACGAGCTCGGCGGGTACTCGCTCGAGGCGCAGGCACGAAAGATCCTCAGCGGACTCTCCTTCACCGACGAAGACCTCGCACGTCAAACCGATTCACTGTCGGGAGGCTGGCTGATGCGCGTCGCTCTGGCCAAGCTGCTGCTTGCGGCCCCCGACGCGTTGCTCCTCGACGAGCCGACGAACCATCTCGACCTCGAATCGATGAAGTGGCTCGAGCGGTTCCTCGTCAGCTACGACGGAACGATCCTGCTCGTCTCTCACGATCGCGACTTCATGAACGTGCTCGCCACACGCGTGGTCGAGATCCGGGACGCGAGTCTGTTGTCATACACAGGCGACTACGAAGCGTTCGTCGAGCAGCGAGCGCAAGAGATGATGCAAGCCGAGGCGGCTGCCAAGAACCAGGCGAAACGGATCGCGCATACCGAGAAGTTCATCGAACGGTTCCGCTACAAGAGCTCGAAGGCACGACAGGTGCAGAGCCGGATCAAGGCGCTCGACAAGGTCGATCGGCTGCAGGCGCCGGTGAAGAGCCGGAAGGCGATGAAGTTCGGGTTCCCTCCCCCGCCGCGGTCGGGCCAGGTCGTCATCGAGCTCGACAAGGTCGGTTTTTTCTACGAACCCGACAAGCCCGTCTACGGATCACTGGACATCTCCATCGAGAGAGGACGCAAGGTCGCGCTCGTCGGTCCAAACGGTGCCGGCAAGACGACGCTGCTCAAGCTCTTGGCCGGAGCCCTCTCGCCGACGTCCGGCGAACGCCGATTGGGCCACAACGTCTCGCTCGGATACTTCGCGCAGCACCAGATCGAAGCGCTCGATCCTGCCAACCGCGTGTACGAAGAGGTCGAACGCTCGATGCCACCCGGCGTGACCATGCATCCGCGCGATCTGCTGGGCCGCTTCCTGTTCTCCGGTGACGACGTCAACAAGCCGGTGTCGGTGCTCTCAGGCGGCGAGCGCACCCGCTTGGCGCTGGCGAAACTCCTGATCCAGCCGGTGAACTTCCTCTGCCTAGACGAGCCCACCAACCACCTCGACATCTCCAGCCGCGACGTCCTCGAGGATGCGCTGGTCGAGTACACGGGCTCACTCGTCCTCGTGACGCACGACCGTCACCTCATCCGAAGCGTCGCCGACCACATCATCGAGGTGGAGTCGGGCGTGGTGCGCTGGTTCGTCGGCGACTACGAGCACTACCTCTACCGCAAGGCACAGGAACAAGAGGCGGCCCAGGCTCCGGCCCCCATGGTCGCCGCAAAGGCCGCCGCAAAGACCGCTGCGAAAGCAGGATCCCGGGTGGACAAGGCAGAGCTGCGACGCCGGCGCGCGGCCGTGCGAAAGGTCGAGGCGGAGATCACGGAGGTGAACGCCGAGCGCGACCGCCTTGCGGCGCTCCTCGCCGACACCAAGACGTATGCCTCAGGCGAGATGTCTCGCAACGCCTTGCGCGCCCACGATGCGGCTGAGCAGAATCTCGCCAAGCTCGAATCCGACTGGGAGAGATTGACCGAGAGTCTCGACTCAACCGCGTAGTCGTGGGGTTGAAGTCTTGAGGTGAACTCAACGAGGATCGCTCACGACGCTGGTGCTCGTCTTGGCCAGCGCGGGAGAGGAGACGGCATGGACCTGGCGCAGCTCCAAGGATGGCTCGACACCAATGCAGCAGCGCTCGAGGTGCCGGGCGTTGCGATGGGCGTGTACCACGACGGGCAGGAGCACTACGCCTTCCACGGCATCACGAGCGTGGACAACCCGCTCCCAGTCGACGAGAACACGCTCTTCCTGTACGGCTCGACACAGAAGACGTACACCGCGACCGCGATCATGGTGCTCGTCGATCAAGGGCTCATCGATCTCGATGCACCAGTGCGGGCGTACATCCCCGAGCTCACGCTCAAGGACGAATCCGTTGCCGCAGCAGTGACGGTTCTCCAACTTCTCAATCACACGGCCGGATGGCAGGGCGATGCCCGCGAAGGGTGCGGCGACGGTGACGATGCCATCGAGCGATTCGTCACGTCGATGGCAGAGATCGAGCAAGTAACGCCGCTTGGGTCGGCGTTCTCCTATAACAACGCGTCCTTGAACCTCGCGGGACGCGTGATCGAGAAGGTCACCGGCAAGACCTACGAGAAGGCGATGAAGGACCTGCTTCACCGTCCGCTCGGTCTCGAGGACACACTGTTCTTCCCCGTCGACGTCATGCTGCGTCGCTTCTCTGTCGGCCATCGGCAGGATCCCGACGGGACGATGAAGGTGGCACGCCCGTATTCGCTCGGTCGCTGCAGCGCGCCCGCCGGCGGGTTCGGCGTTTCGTCCACGGCCCACGACCAGATCGCGTGGGCACGATTCCACCTCGGTGACGGGACCGGCCCCGATGGCACTCATGTGCTCTCGAAGCAGCTCCTCGACCTGATGAAGCAGCCAACCTACGAGATCGCCGGAAGCGCGCTGGGTGACGCCGTCGGGATCAGCTGGTTCCTCCGCGACGTGGACGGCGTCCTCGTCGTCGGACACGGCGGCGACGTGATCGGCCAGCACGCAGAGTTCGTCATGGTTCCCGAACGCGACTTCGCTGTCGCCGTGCTCACGAACAGCGACGGTGGCGGCTCGCAGCTCAAGGATCTGGCCGTGAAATACGCGCTCGAGGCCTTCCTCGGCTTGATCGACAAGGACCCCGAACCGATCTCGCTCGGCGACGAGGCGCTTGCTCCCTACGTCGGAACGTACGAAACCGTCGCGGCGGTCGCTACGATCAGCGCGGTGGCAGGAGGCCTCGTCCTCAACGTCGAGATCAAGCCAGAGGCACGAGCGCAGCTGTTCGCCGAAGACGAAGAGGTTCCCGAGCAGCCACCGTTCCCCCTCGGGATGCTCGAAGGGGACGACGACCGCTACATCGTCTCCGATGGCCCGGCGAAAGGGATGCGCGGTTACTTCGTACGGGACGCCGACGGCAACATCGAGTCGGTGCACGTCGGGGGACGCCTCGCGACACGCGTGAAGGCGAACGTCGGAGCCTGACTAACTGCCGGCGTCGGCCTTGTCCTTCGCTTCCGTCCACTCGCGGATCATGACGTCGACCTTCTCCTTGTAGTCCTCGAAGGCCTGCTCGATCTCTTCTCGACTGAAGCGGCTCACGGTTTGGAGCGTACCGGCTTGCGTCGCCGCTTCGCCTTGGATGGCGCCGGACCCGACCGCTCGATCGCCTCCAGCTTCCCCCCGAGGTACGCCTCGATGACTTTCGGATCGCTGCGCACATCGTTCGGCGATCCGGTTGCGATCACCCTTCCCGCGTCCATCACGATCATCCGGTCGGCAAGTTCCATGATCAGCGGAATATCGTGCTCGATCACGAGCAGCGTCATCGCGTGCTCCTCCTTCAGGTCGACGAGCAGTTCGCCGAGGGCCTCGGTTTCGCGCTGCGCGATCCCGGACGACGGTTCGTCCAGAAGCAACAGCTTCGGACGAAGCGCCACGATGCATGCGAGCTCGCAGATGCGGCGGGTCCCCGTCGATAGCTCCTGGATCGGCTTGTTGCGGTAGTCCCAGAGACCCATGGATCCCACGAGCTCACGCGCTATGTGTTCCCGCTTCTTGTCGCGGCCCCGGAATCCAACGATCGACCCCGCGAAGCTCGTCGGAACCTGGCGTTCGAGAGAAAGCTGCACGGTCTCGAGCACCGATAGCGTCGGGAAGAGCGCGACGTCTTGGAACGACCGGATCAGACCGAGCGATGCGCGGCCCTCGGCGGACCACGTCGTGATGTCGCGTCCGTCGAAGTGCACGGCGCCAGTGTCGGGGCGTACGAAGCCGGCGATCAGCTCGAACAGAGTCGTTTTCCCGGCGCCGTTCGGACCGATGAGCCCGAGTGTGGATCCCGTCGTAACGTCAAGCGACACGTCGTCGACCGCGACGAGGCCGCCGTAGGACTTTCTGATGTCTGTGGCCCGAAGGATCGTGGTTTCGGGCGCCTTGCCGTCTACATCGATGCGCCGCATCCGGAGCGTCGCAGGAGCGGCTGCTGGAACCGCGTCCCCGGGGTCCGCATCTTCCAACGACGCCGCGGTCACACCGGCTCTGCGCCCGAGCCAAGAGATGACGCGGTCTCGAAGCGGCGCGACCAGCTGAACGATGCCGCCGGGGAAGTACAGGATCAGCAGCAACAGGCCGAACCGGGAAGCGACAAGCGCGATGGACTCGATCGGGATGAATGCCGGAACGCCTTGGACGAGCGCCACCCCGAGCAACGGCCCGGCCAAGATCCCGATCCCGCCGACGACCGTGAAGACCACGGCGTCGATGCTGTACTGCGTCACGAAGTTCCCCGGACCGATCCCCGTGAAGGAATGCGCGTACGCCGCGCCGCCGACGCCGGCGATGAACCCGGCAAGAAGGAACCCCTGGAGCTTGATCGAGTTCACGCGAAGCGCGAACGCCCGCGCAGCGTCCTCGTTGTCCCGGACCGCGAGGAGCAACCGTCCGAACCCCGTCCGGCGGACGTTGCGAGCGATCAAGTAGAGACACACGAAGACGAACAGCGCGAAGTAGTAGTACGAACGACCCGTATCGAGCGGACGGCCGGCGATGGAGATCGGACGGGGAACGACCCCGCCCCCGAGCGCCCATGTCTGCTTGAGCGCCCACGCCGACATGGCGACGGTGAACCCGAGCGTAGAAACCGCGAGGAAGAGCCCCCGGATCCGCAGAGAGGGAAGGCCGATCAGGGCCGCGACGAACGCGGCCGCCAGCCCGCCCACCAGGATCGACACCGGACTGCCGCCCGTTCTCGAACCAAAGACGTACGAGGCGGTGGCCCCGACAGCGGCGAGAGCGAACTGTCCCAGGGTGAGCTGACCACCGAGTCCGGTGACGATGCCCACCGAAAGCGCAATCATCACGGACCCGAGCAGTCCAGTAAGCGTCGTGGCGGTCACGTTCGACAGGAAGAGCGGGGCAACGAACAGCGCAACCAGACCGCCTCCGCCGAGGATCCAGCCGAGGTTGCGGATCGTCCAGACCTGTGCGAGCTCCTCCGGCAGCGCTCGCCACGGCTGCACTGCGGCCCACGCGCTTCCCTTCTCCTCTTCGCGCGACCCCTCACGCGATTGGATCAAGAGCGCGAGGAGGATGATCACGAACAGCGCGAGCTCGGTGATACCCCCGGAGCGGAAGTTGCGCAGCAGCACGCCCTCGATCACCCCGAGCCCGATCCCGGCTGACATCGCGATCGGGATGCTGGTCATCCGCGCGACGATCGCTCCGGCGAGGCCACGCATCAACAGCGAAGGCCCGAACGAAGCACCTGCGAGAAGACCCCCGGGGATGTTCGGTGCCACGAGGACCGCGGTGAACGTCGACAACGCACCGCCGATCGCCCACGCAAGCGTGGACATGCGCGACGCATACACACCCGCCATGCGCGCGGCTTCGGGGTTCGCGGCAGCGCTTCGCAGGCCAAGGCCGAACCGGCTCCGCTTCAAGAAGATCGTGAGCCCACCGACGACAACAGGTGCGAAGATGAGCATCCCCGTCGCGGCGGGGTTCACGATCAGCGTGCCAACGTCGAAGCGCGGAAGGCCCGGTGGCGAAGGGAAGAACAGGCCCTGACTCGTCGCAGTGGTGGTCTGCAGCGTCAGGACGAAGAGCAGCTGACCCAGCC
Source organism: uncultured Actinomycetes bacterium (assembly GCA_964520325.1). Lineage (GTDB taxonomy): Bacteria > Actinomycetota > JAICYB01 > JAICYB01 > JAICYB01 > CAZFOB01. Next base: position 70,784 of record CAZFOB010000005.1, read on the forward strand.
CGAGGGTCGCGACAACGCTCATGAGTCGCGGTGCGTTCCTCAGTCGGCGGATCACCGCGACCTCGGCCGCGGCGGCGATCGCGGCGCCGAATCCGAGCGCGAGCGGCAGGGCGACGTAGTAGGGAAGACCGGCGCGGATGACGGCGAGCGCGAACATCGACGCGCCGAGCGCACCGATCTCGCCGTGCGCGAAGTTGATGACGCGGTTCGACCGGTAGACGATCACCATCCCGGTGCTCAGCAGGCCATAGCCCAGCCCGGTGATGACCCCGAGAACGACGACGGACGCCGGCAGCTCGAATGTCATCGCACCGTGCGCTTCTTGGCCCCGGCGGCCGCCGGCTTGGTTCGGCGGGTCGTTCTCGCCGAGGCGCCCTGCAAGAACACGGCGCGCAGAAGATCGTCGCGCTTCAGGAGGTCCTTACTGTTCCCGTCGAAGCGGATCTCGCCCTTCTCCATGAAGTACGCGTGCTCGACGAGGTTCAATGCGATGTTCACGGACTGTTCGACGAGGACGACGGCCGTTCCGTCCAGATTGATCGCCTTCACCATGTCCAGCAATTGGCTGACGATCACCGGAGCCAGACCGAGCGACAACTCGTCGATGAGCAGGAGCTTCGGCCGTAGCATCAACGCCTTCGCCAAGCCGAGCATCTGCTGCTCCCCGCCGGACAGCGTGCTCGCTCGCTGGTCCTTGCGTTCAAGCAGCCGGGGAAACGCTTCGAAGCTCGTCTCGATCGCCGCGTCCACGACCTTGCGGTTGCGCCCGATCGAGTACCCGAACACGCGGAGGTTCTCGACGACGTTCATCGGCCCAAACACGGCGCGTCCACCCGGGATCTGGGTGATCCCGAGACGCAAACGACGCTCCGCGTCCAGATACGTGATGTCCGCTCCCCGGAACCGCACACTCCCCGCAGACGGGAGCCCTATCCCCGAGGTGACCTTCAGGAGCGTGGACTTCCCAGCGCCGTTCGTCCCCAGTAGGGCAACCATCTCGCCGTCGTCGACGGTGAAGTCCACTCCGAAAAGCACCTGGACATGGCCATACGAGAAATCGATCTTGCGGCACGCCAACATCGGAAGACGACCGCCCCGCGACGTGATCTGGCGCAGCTCCTCGTCCTCGAGCGTCTCGTCGATCATCCGGTCGAGGTCCTTGGGAACGAGCACCGCCGTCGATCTGAGGATCAGCGCCCCGACGATGCCGGGAACCGATAACGAGACGATCGTTCCGACGATCCCGTACTGACTGTCGACGCTGCCCAGCAGCAGCGCTCCGGCGAATCCACCGACACCGACGGCGATGCCGATCAGTGCCGAAGCATGAGGCCGCATCCCGGACGGGATCACCGACAACAGTGCGATGGCCAACGACGGTGCGAGGATCGCCAGCAAGCCCGAGGCAACGGCGAACGCCGCCACCACCAACCCAAGGTGAGGCGCGATCGCGGCGAGGCAGATGAACACCACCGCGATCGCGATGAGCCACGCGCCGACCTCGACCACTCGCGCCGGGTCCTTGCGATACATCGCTTCCCCGCGGCGGCCGTAGGCGGCCAGGGACGCGATCGCCACGGCCGACAGGAACGCAGTGAAGATGCCGCGCGCACCGGGTCCGAGGTTCCATTCCTCATCCAAGAAGAACGCGACGAAGGTCTGATACGGGATCAGGAACACACCGAAGGCCATCTCGACCGCGAGCAACCGGCGGATCGTCGGGATCAGCAACAGGCGTCGGACGATCTCGAAGAATCCCAGGGTCACGTCGGCCTCGTCGAGACCGGCGTCGGCGAGTTGGGCGACGCCGGTTTCCTTCTCACGGACGGTCGCGCGGATCTGCTCGGTGTCCCACCGTCCGAACCCCGGGTCGCGAAGCCTGATCGCGGACAACGAGGCGACGAGCGACATGCAACCGAGCGCGACGAAGGTGCCACGCCATGTGAAGCCGATCGCCGTCACGAACAACGCGATGAGCAATGGTGCCGCAACGTTGCCGAAGTTGTTCGCTGCGATGTAGTAGCTCAGCGCGCGTACGCGGCCCTCCGGTGGATAGGCGTCGAGGAGGACGGGGCCGTGCAACGCCGTAACGCTGGCGGTCGAGATCCCGTCCAGGATCAGAACGAGCGCAAGACCGGAGAGCGCGGTAACGAAGCCAGCCGTGATGGCGACGATACTCCACGCGATCCCGGTGATCACGATGATCAGCGCGCGCCGAGCTTTCTGCGCCGTGAGGGCGGCGACCGGAAGCGGCCCGAGCGCGGAGGCGAGCGTCTTGATCGCGATGACGCCCGCGATCGCGCCCTTGCTCACCCCGAGCGTCGCGCTGATCTCGGGCGCGAGGACGCCGAACGCGTAGCCCAAGAACGTATCGACGATCGAAAGGGTCCCCAGCGCGACGAGCGGGTACGCACTGATGTTGTGAGACCGGAGCACCTTGCGCAGCGAAGGCGCGTTTTCGTCGGTGCCGGTGACGCCGAGCCGGACGCGCGCCTCAGACCGAAGTTGCTCGCGCGTGGACTCAACACGCTCGATCAACTCGTCGGGTGCGGCCTTCTTGCGGCGAACGACCTTCGCCATCAGCCCGTCCTTCCTGTTCCAACTTCGAACTGGACGGTGAAGGCGCTTTCGCCGATGCGCTCACCGCGTCCGTTCAGCAACACGATCGTCACCTCGTGGAAGTTCCTTCGCTTCGCCGCGTTCCCCGACGGCACAGGGAGCCGCTCGATCTCGAAGGTCGTCTCGTTCGTCGAGAAGACGTTCAGGCCCGCGAGGTAAGACTCGTCGGGACACGGCGGCTGACACTTGGGGTCGTTGCGGACGAGCCACTCCTGCGTGAGTCCGGGCGGCTGCGGTGCTCGGTCGACGTAGACACCGAAGTACCCGGCGCCGCTGCTCACCTCGCCATCGCGTCCTGTGACCTCGAACCTCTCCACGTCCCATGCGACGGTGAGCGGAAGACGGACCGCTTCGCGATCATCGGGAGCGATGATCTCGACCCGTTCGTCGGCGACGAAGTTGAGTCCGGAGACACCGCACGCCGAGAGCAGGCTCAACAGGACGAGGAGCGCGACCCGAAAGCGGGTCACACGGGGAGCACGCCAGTGCTGGGCTTGAAGCAGCTACAAGCATCGACCCAGCTGCCGATCTGGATCGCGGCGACCCCGTCGTGGCGGTCCGCCTTCGTCTGCATCCGGTACGTGCCCGCCGACGGGATGACCGGCACGTTGGCGACACCTTGCAACCACGTCTCGGGCGTCAGCTTCGGTCCGGCGGCCTTCGTCGCGGCGAGGTAGTACGCTCCGGTGTCGCAATAGCCCGGTATCTGCGCGAGCTTGTTGGAGCCCTCGTCGCCGCTGAACGACTCCCCGGCTTTCTCGAAGAGCGCTCGGCATTTCTTGAACGTTGGCGTTTCGATGCCGAACCCCTTGGGATCCCACGCGACGAGCATCGAATCCTTGAACTGCGGATAGCTCGCCGGTCCGAGGAAGTCGCGGACAAGCTCGGGGTGATCGTGCGGGTTGAATCCCAAGCGGGGCCTGTACTGCTGCTTCTCGGCGCCGTCGACGAAGAAGAGCGTGATCCGGACACCAGCCGACGAGCCGAGGAAGAGCATGTGCGTGCACGGTCCCCCCGGCCGGCTCTTGCAGTTCTGGATCGCGGCGTTGACCTCAGTGGCGTCGTCGAGCTGTTCCTGCACGTTGTCGGCGCTGTACGAGACCTTGAATTCACATCCGCTGCATAGCGATAGTCCGTTCGCGGCGAGGCGTTTCTTCATCGCTGCGGCGGCCGCATCGTACGAAGGCTGGTCGTAGCGGATCAGCCCGATCCGCGGCTTGTTGTCCGACGGCTTGGATGGAGAGTACGGAGGTGTGTTCTCTTTGAACTCCTTAAAGAAGCGCTGCTTCACGAGCTGGTCGACTTGGAACTCGGCCATGCGGTCGAGAGCTGCGTCGGACGGCGTGATGAAGTAGGGGAAGTCCTTGTAGGTCTTGACGTACGACAAGCCCCCGCTGGCACCGATCTGAGGGATCTTCGCCTTGGTGAAGCACGCCTGCAACGAGTCGCCGCCCGATGTCCAGGCCATGTCCACCTTGTCGTCTTGCGTGAACTTGGCGCACACCTCCTGATCGATGCGCTCGGCCCCCTTCGAGGTCACGTCGTCGGTGGTGAACGAGTAGTAGACGGGAACGACCTTTCGGCCGTAGACCTTGTTCCGGTTGACCTCGGCGATGATCGTGTCCCACGCGCGCTTCTGGTCGACCTGCCCGATGCCCCCGAACCCGGCGGCAGCGTTGGCCGTGCCCGGGTCCGCGAGGTATGTAACACCGACCTTGACGGTCTCGCCGGGCGCAACCGCAACGCTTCCCGGACCGGGCGCTTGGCTCGGGCCCGTCACGGCACCGGTGCTCGCCCCTCCTCCGGCGCTGCCGCCGGCGCCACCGCCGCCCTTGACGTCGATCGGACTGAGCGTCGGAACTGCGGAACCGTCCGCGGAGGTGCCGTCCTCGGTGAGCGCCCCGTCCTGCGAAGCGATTGTGTTGGCATCGGTCGAGCTCGGGCTTTGGAGAAGGAGGGCGAGCAAGGCGACGGCGAGAACGATCGATGCCGCTGTGAGCTGAGTGGCCCGGTCGCCGAGGCGCACGCGCGAGCGGTAGTCGCGGATCCTCTCTTGAAGTTCGCTCAATGCGGCTCCCCCTAAAACGTTCAAGTCGAAGGCTAGCCGCAAGCGTAGCTGAGCGTGGACGACCGGCGTTGGTGCGCCCGGCTCAAAGCGCAGGTCAGACCTTGTGCAGTTGAACAGCCTGCGCCCGCTGTGCCCACCGTTCCCGTCGGGCCGCTTGGGTCAGCGGCGCCTCGTGGCCGTCCGGTAGCTGATCGCCAGGCCCGCAGCGCACCACGCGGCCACAACGAGAAACGCCAGCCCCGGACGGGAGACGTTCCCGCCCGTCAGGCCGTGGCGCACGAGATCGGCCATGTACTTCACCGGGAGGACCTGATGGACGACGCGCAGCGCCCCGGGCAGCCTCTCGAGTGGGAAGTTGATCGGCGAGAAGAGCAGGATCCCGATCGAGATGAACGACGAGAGCTGCTGAGCGACTTGCGGCGCGAGCAGCATCGCCAGGGCGTATCCCACGCACGCTGCGGTGAGAGCGACGAACAAGATCGCCGGGACGATCGTCCAGCCGATGTGAAGCGAGATGTCGAAACGCAACGACGCGACGACGAGAGCAAGGGCCGTCCCCGGGAGTTGTGCGAACAGCCAGAACGTGACGTCTGATGCGAGCGTGGCCAGGCGAGGGATCGGCAGCGACGAGAGATACTCGAACCGCCCGGTGACCTTTCCCTGGCTCACCTCTTGCGGCACGATCGACAGGCCCATCACGAGGAGAGACATCGTCGGTGCGCCGGTCGCGAGGAACAACGCCGTGCGCTGATCGATGTTCGGGATCAGGAAGGACAGGCCGTAGACGATCCCGAGCGCGAGCGCGACTTGGATGATGACGATGACCGGCAAGGATCGCTTGAACCGGTGGTACTGCCAGACGAGAAGGAGCCGGTACGCGCGCAGCGCTTGACTCACGACACCTGCTCCATTTCGGGGCCATCGGGTGATCCCACATGGCGGACGTAGACGTCCTCGAGCGTCGCCGGGCCGAGAGAGAATTCCTCGACAGTTCCTTCCTGTCGAAGCGTCGTTGCCCACGCCACGGCCTCAGCCACGGACGTCGGTGAGATCTCACCGATCAGACGACGTCCCGCGAACGTCGGTCGCCGGAAGAAGTGCGGGACCAACGGCGGGACCAATGGGTCAACGCCCGGCTCGAGTACCAGCTCCAGGTGCAGGAAGCTCCCGAGTTTCGCCTTGAGCGCCGCGGCGGTTCCCGCACCGACGACACGCCCGCCGTCGATGATCGCGAGCCGGTCGACGCAGCGTTCTGCCTCCAGCACGTTGTGCGTAACCAGTAGCACCGCCGACCCGGTGTCGGCGAGCGCTCGGACCTGTTGCCACAACAGCTTGCGGCGCAGAGGATCGATGTCGTTCGTCGGCTCATCGAGGATCACGATGCGTCCGGGCAGCACCGCCGCCATGCAGAAGGCGACGAGACGAGTCACACCCCCCGAGAGCTGTATCGCTTTTTTCTCCCACTCACCGATGTCGAGCGCCTGGATGAGTTCGCGCGCGCGGCGGCGTGTCGTGGCACGGCCACCACCGCGGATCCGTCCGACGAGCTCGATGGCTTGCAGCGGCGTCAGACCGTCGATCGGGACGCTCGACTGGGGCTGGTACGAGCACAACTGGCGCGCCGCCGACGGTCGTCGCACGACGTCGATGCCATCGATACGGATCGTCCCTTGGGTCGGCGAGAGCAGCGTGAGGATCTGAGAGACGAGTGTTGTCTTGCCGGCGCCGTTGGGGCCGAGCAGACCGAAGACCTCACCAGCGTCGACGTCGAGCGAGATGTCGTCGTTGGCCAACGGGCCCCGGCGGTACTGCTTGCTGACGTGCTCGACCTCGAGAAGCGCGGTCATGCTTCGCCGTGTGGCCGGTACAGGGCCAGCAGCCCGTGATACTCCTGCTTGCCCTCACCCGGCTTGTTCGCGGAGAAGGCCTCCATCAACTCGATGAAGCGGCGCTGGACGTCCAGTACCTCATCGGGCGACAAGTGCCAGCCTGTAAACGTCAAGACCGGCACAGCGCTGGATGGATCCCCGATCGGTTTGCCCTCGGTCGCGCGCAGAGCGATCGCGAGCTCGGCAGCAACCACATCGAGCATCGCCTTGACCACACCGCTTTCGACGAGTACCCCGGCAAGCAGCAACGAAGGGTCGATCGTCCATCCGTGAGCCGTCGCCTGATAGCTGCGTTCCTCGATCCCCGACACCATCCGCGTGCCAACAACGCGAAGAAGCCCGTGCTTCTCGAGGATCTTCACGTGGTAGTAGAGCCGTGTTGGTGGCACAGCGAGGGACGCGGCCACCTCCTTCACGGTATGGGGGCCGTCCCGCATCTCCATGAACAGCCGCACGCGCAGAGGGTCCGCCACGGCCTTGAGCGTCTCGACGTCCTTGATGAGGAACTGGTCTTTCGACAGCTCCTCGATCGACGGTCTCGCGCCTTCGTTCGTCATTCTCTTTCAAGCATACTTGATTGTTCACTTGACATCAATGTTCAATTAAACTTGAATGAAATTCTGCCAGCGATCCCACAGGGGAGAAGAGACATGACGATGCCCGACCTGATCCCGATCGACGTACTGTTCGGCAACCCCGAGCGCACCCAGCCGACGCTCTCACCGGACGGCACACGGCTCGCCTACCTGGCCTCCGACGACGGCGTGCTCAATGTGTTCGTCGCGACGGTTGGCAGCCCCCCGGGCGCGGCGCTCAGCGCCGACACGGCGGTGACCTCGGACCGCCTCCGGGGGATCCGGCAGTACCAGTGGGCCTACGACGGCATCCACCTGCTCTACCTGCAGGACACCGGCGGCGACGAGAACTGGCGGCTGCACACGGTGAACCTCGCCACCGGCGAAGTCGTCGACCGCACCCCCTTTCCCGGCGTGCAGGCGCAGATCCTCGCGACCTCGTCGAGGAAGCCGGACGAGGTGCTCGTCGGGCTCAACCGCGACGACCCGCGTTTCCACGACGTCTACGCGTTGCGCCTGTCGACCGGCGAGCTGAGCAAGCACGTCGCAAGTCCCGGGTTCGACGAATGGTTCATCGACCACGACCTCGTCGTGCGCGGCGGCGTTGCCTCGACGGAGCAAGGCGGCGTCCGGTACGTGCTGGGCATCGGCGACGACGAGCGTGTCATCCACGAGATCGCTCCGGACGACTTCCTCATCAACATCACGCACCCGGTCGGGTTCTCGGGCGACGGTCGCCGGCTGTTCTTCGGGAGCGTCGCAACATCGGACACCGCAGAACTCGTCTCACTCGACGTCACCGACGGCACCATCCACGTGCTCGCTTCCGATCCGGACTACGACGTCTACGCGATCTTCCTGCGCGCCGAGAGCCTCGCCGACCCCGTGACGCACGAACCACAGCTTGCGCCGGTCATCAAAGACCGCCACACGTACGTCGTCATCGATCCGGCGATCGCGCCGGACATCGAAGCGCTGCGCGCGGACGCACGAGGCGAGGTGCACGTGCTCAGCCGCGATCTGGCCGACCGTCGCTGGATCGTTTCGGACGTGGTCGACAACGGACCCGTGAGGTACTCGCTCTACGAACGAGCGTCGAAGACGACGACGTTCCTCTTCGAGAGCGAACCGGCGCTGTCACAGTACGCGCTTGCAAACGTCGAGCCGATCTCGTTCACGTCGCGCGACGGCCTGTCCGTGCACGGCTATGTCACGTTCCCGCCCGGCGTCGACCGCACCAACCAACCGGCCGTGCTCCACGTGCACGGCGGACCGTGGGGCGGACGCCATATGTGGAGCTACAACCCCATCAACCAATGGATCGCCAACCGCGGCTACGTCTGCATCGAGATCGACTTCCGCGGATCCGGCGGGTACGGCAAGGCGTTCCTCAACGCGAGCGCGCACGAATGGGCTGGTGCGATGCACGACGACCTGCTGGACGGGCTCGAGCACACGATCGATCAGGGTTGGGTCGACCGCGAACGCGTCGGCATCTTCGGCGGTTCGTACGGCGGCTATGCAGCGCTCGTCGGCGCGACATTCACACCCGACGTCTTCCGCTGCGCGGTCGACTACGTCGGGCCGTCGAACCTCATCACGCTGCTCGAATCGATCCCGCCGTACTGGGTGCTCGCGGCGCGCCAGTTCACGAAGCTCCTCGGCGATCCGAAGAAGGACCGGGACGACCTGTGGGCGCGCTCGCCGCTGTCCCGCGTCGACGACATCCGCATCCCGATCCTCATCGCGCAGGGCGCGAACGACCCTCGTGTGAAGCAGGCCGAATCGGAGCAGATCGTCGCGGCTCTCGAGGAGCGGGGAGTCCCCTACGAGTACCTGCTCTTCGAGGACGAAGGTCACGGGTTCGCGCGTCCCGAGAACCGGGAGGCGTTCCACTTGGCCAGCGAGCGGTTCCTCGCGAAGCACCTCGGCGGCCGAGCGCAAGACGCGTAAGGCAACAGCGACATCGGACCGAGGTTCATAGAGTGAGGACATGAACCTTCTCGACGGCGGTCACGAACAGGTCGTGTTCTGCAACGACCGCGCGAGCGGACTGCGCGCGATCGTGGCTATCCACTCGACCAAGCTCGGCCCGGCCCTCGGCGGCACTCGCTTCTATCCGTTCGCAACGGAGGCCGACGCGCTGGACGACGTGCTTCGTCTGTCCAAGGCGATGTCGTACAAGTCCTCGGCCGCCGGACTCGACTTCGGCGGCGGCAAGGCCGTGATCATCGGCGACCCGCGTGCAGACAAGACCGAGCCACTCATGCGCGCGTACGGACGCTACCTCGAGTCGATGTCCGGACGCTACGTCACGACGGAGGACGTCGGAACCACGCAATCCGACATGGACCTCATCGCGCAAGAAACGCGTTACGTCACCGGGACCTCGAGGGGCTCGGGTGATCCGTCCGAAGCCACGGGGTGGGGCGTGTTCTCGGCGATGCGCACGATAGCCAAGCGCCTGTGGGACGCCGACTCACTTGCCGGACGACATGTCGCGATCCAAGGCGTCGGCAAGGTCGGTTCGTACATCGCCGGACACCTTGCGAACGACGGATGCCGGCTCACCGTTGCCGACATCTTCGAGGAAGCAGCGCTCCGGATCGCTACGCGTTACGGCGCGGAGGTCGTTACAGCGCAGGAGATCCACGCGGTCGAATGCGACATCCTCTCGCCTTGCGCACTAGCCGGCGAGATCAACGAGCGCACCGTGCCCGAGCTCGCCTGTGCGGCCGTCATCGGTTCCGCCAACAATCAGCTCACACATCCGTCGATGGCCGATGCACTCGCGCGACGGGGGGTCGTCTACGGACCCGATTTCATCGTCAACGCAGGCGGCGTGATCAACATCGCCTACGAAGTAGGACGTACCTACGACCGCGACGAGGCCTTCGCGCACGCGTGGCGCATCGGTGAAACGCTTGCGCGCGTGCTCGACGTCGCCGGAAACGAAGGCATCACAACGGAACTCGCCGCCGAACGGATCGCCGAAGCGCGTCTGCTCGCCTAAACGTTTTCGAAGAGAACGGTCGCGCCCGTCGGATCGGTCAGCGGCTCCCGCGTCACACCGTCGCCGACGCACCATGTGTAGTCGATCAATCCCGTTGCACCAACGGGTACCGGGCGATCGGGCGCCCACGTGTTCGCGCCGACGTGGTGGTGGTAGTCGCCGGCGGCGTAGAACAACGCACCGGGGATCGTGGCCGTTTTCTTCAGTCCGAGCGTGCCTTCATAGAAGGTCTGCGCGTCACCGAGATCGCGCACGTGCATGTGGACGTGACCAAGACAAGTCTGCGGATCAACCACGCCCGAGTCGGACGTCGACGCGAGGATTCCTTCGGCGTCGATGGGATCGCTCACCATCACGATCGAGCCGTCTTGCGTGAACGTCCACTCCTCCCGCGGACGGTCCCGATAGAGCTCGATGCCGTTGCCCTCCGGATCGCGGATATACAGCGCCTCCGAAACCAGATGGTCGGCCATCCCCTCGAACGGCTCACGCAGTTCGGTGAGCCGGCGGAAGATCGCTCCGAACGACGGTCTGTCGGGGACGACCAGCGCGAAGTGGTAGAGGCCCGGACACGGATATGGACGGAGCGGCGCGAGCGGCGCGTCAACAAGATCGATGTGGAAGCGCTCGCCCTCAGGAGCAACCGTGACCGTCGATGAGCCGCGGACGATCTCCCGCAATCCCAACGGACCGGTGTAGTACGCGAGCATGGCGTCGAGATCGCGCACGCGAAGCGAGAGACGGACCAGCGATGCGTCGTCCGGGAGGCAGGTCGTCAAAGGTGCCCCTTCACGCCTGAATCCGACCCCCAGCGCCTGAGCTTGTGAACAAGTTCATGAGAGGTTTGACAGATCGCTGTGCTTTGTAAGACTCGCCCCTGGTCCTTATTCGGCCGGGATGGTCAAACCACGGGACCACACGGCGCGAGCCCCACTGGTGGCGAGCTCGCGCAGAGGCAGGCAAACCCCCATAGGAGGCGTTGCATATGTTCGTTCTCGATGGCACGAAGGCTCGTGCCGTAGCTCTGCTCATGGCGTTCGCTACAGCCGTACCCCTCATCTCCGAGGCGTACGCGGTCGAAACACCGAAGGCAACGGTGGCCGAGGGCGTCGACGCCAAAACGCCGAAGAAGGCGAAGAAGAAGGCAGGGACGTCATATACGCATTGGGGGCACCGTGCGGCCTTCGGCATCACGCGCCTCTCGGATAGGCCGGTCGCAGAAACCGAGCACGACCGTAAGCGGAGCGCGTTGAAGGTGGTTCTCGCGACGGCGCGCAAACAGCTCGGCAAGCCGTACCGGTGGGCGGCGGTCGGTCCGTCCAGCTTCGACTGCTCGGGCTTCACGATGTACGTCTGGAACAAGGCCGGCGTGAACCTCCCGCACAACTCCTCGGCCCAGCGGGGGGCGACGCGGCCGGTCTCACGCAAGCAGGCTCGTCCGGGCGATCTCGTGTTCGCACCTGGGCATGTCGGCCTCTACCTCGGCGACGGCAAGATGATCCACTCGCCGCAAACGGGCGATCACGTGAAGATCTCCCCGATCCACGCCGGCACCTACGGGTTCGGGCGGCCTGCGGACTAGGAGTGACAGCCGGCGTCCGAATGCCCTAGCGTTGCCTACCGTGGCGCGACTGGCGGGCGTCCTTGCCTCGGTTCTCGTGATCGGGATCGGTCTACCGGTCGCGAGCGTGCGCGCCACGCAACCCCTGGTGATCAACGGCGTCGGCGCCGCGCACGGCTTCGGCCTTGCGATGGACGGCGTCGAGGGACAGGCTCGCGCGGGCTGGACGCACGATCGCATCCTCGATCTCTTCTATCCGGGCTCGGCCCCCGGACGCGCCGCCGGTCCGATCCGCGTCGGGCTCGCTGAAGTCGGCCATGCCCGATTCACAGTCCCGAACGGCGGTATCGTCTCCGACGCCCCGCGCGGCAGCACAGCCGGTTTCTCCGTCCCACTTGCGGCCGGCAGCACCGTTTCGCTTACCCGGGCAGCGGGCGGAGTCGCGGTCTCGATCAACGGCAAGCCACTCACCGCTCCAGTGCCGGCGCGACCCACAGCTGCCGCGACCGCCGACCAAGACCCCGCGCCGCCACCTCTGCTTCCGACACCGCCCCCGCTGATCGAGCCTGAGCCAACCCCATCGCCGAAACCGAAGAAGGGCGAGCCGGCGAGCGGGACGACGGGTCCGGCAGGCGCGCGCGTTGCGAAGACCGTCTGGCTCTTCGGAACGGGCACCCCGGCCATCGTCGGCGTCGACGCGACGGGCCGTCGCTACCGAGGAGCGATCTCGGCCACGTTGCGCGCATCGTTGCTCTCCGTCATCAACCACGTCGATCTCGAGACCTACGTCGCGGGCATCGCCGAGGAGAAGGGGGCCGGCTGGCCGCTCGAAGGGCTGAAGACACTCGCCGTCGCCGCGCGGACGCTCGCCGCCGCCACCCTCAGCTGGTACTCGAAGAACCACGAGAACGGTTACGACATCTGCCCAACCGACAGTTGCCAGGTCTACCTCGGCTACGACGGCGAGGAACCCCTGATGCAGCGCGCGACGTCGGAGACGGCGGGCGCGATCCGCACGTTCAAGGGCCGTCCGATCCTGGCGATGTACCACGGCAACGGCGGCGGTCAAACCGAGTCGTACGAGCGGGTGATCGACAACGGTACAGACCCACACCCCTACCTCAGCTCGGTCACGTACCCGTTCGCAGACCCAAGCTCATGGCAACGCAAGACGTCACTTCCCGAGATCGAAGCGGCCCTTCGCAACTCGGACGTCGCCGTGCCGGGCACGCTTGCGCGCGTCGAGATCATCGAGCGCGGAGAATCACCGCGGGTGATGAACCTTCGCCTGGTGACGACGAAGGGAGATCAAGAGGTCGGTGGCGTCCGCTTCGCCGATGCGCTCGATCTCCGCTCGACATGGTTCGAGATCGATGCCGACGCGCGCACGACCGGGGCGGTCGTGACCGGGCCGTCGGTGACCACGGAAGCGGCGACGGCTGGACTCATCGCGCCGGCTCGTCCCGGAACCAGCTGGTGGGCGGCCCCGCTCACCGCGTTGCTTGCGATCGCGGCGCTCATAGCGGCGTTGCTCGGCACGCCCGAAGCAAGCTCACTCCGCGCGAGGATCCCTCGCGGACTCGTGCGCCGCGCCCGCCTGCGTCTGCGCCATTCGACGACCTAGCTTCGTCACGCCGAGGACCCTCATGATCCCGGACGCCGCGTCCGGGAACGCCTGAGCCAACACGAGCAGCGGACGCATCGGGGACGGATTGACGATCAGCTCGGACGAGTCGCGCTTGATCGCCTTGACCACTGCCTCGGCTACCTTCTCCGGCTTCGAGATACCGAGGAACTTTGGAGCGCTCACCCCGGTGCTGCGCACCATGTCGGCGTACATCCCTTCATCGGCAACGAATCCGGGACAAACCACGGAGGTACCGACCGGTGAATCGACGAGCTCAGCGCGCAGCGTATGCGTGAACATCACGAGCGCGGCCTTCGAAGCCGCGTACGGCGCCTGGCACGGGAAACCGCCCTTCCCTGCGAGGGAAGCGATCTGCACGATGTGTCCGCGGCCGCGCTCGAGCATCCCGGGCAGAACCTTGCGCGTGAGCATCATCGGCGCCGTCAGGTTGACGTCGAGGAGCTTCACGATCTCCGCGGGCGGATAGTCCGCATAGGCATGGGTTGCTTCGATGCCCGCGTTGTTCACGAGGATGTCGATCGGACCGAGCTCACCAACAGCGGTCGCGATGAGCGCGTCCTGCTGCGCGGCATCGACGACATCGGTCGGCACCGCGATCGCACGCACACCCATGGCGCCAACTTCCGCACGAACAGCTTCGAGCGCATCCGCCGAGCGCGCAGCCAGCGCGAGGTTGACCCCTTCTTTCGCAAGTGCGCGCGCGATAAGCACGCCGAGCCCGCGCGAGGCTCCCGTGAGGATGGCGTTGCAACCTCTGAGGTCACTGATCATCGACGGTCCCTTTCGTTTGTTCCAGGAACTCCACCAGCTCACGGTGAAACTCCGGATTGTTCACGACGTTGAGGTGCGACCCACCGACGACGGCGGCTCTTGCGCCGCGGATCTGCGCAGCCAGCTCATGGCCGTCGCCGATCATCGGATCGTTGTCGCCGACGAGCACCAGCACGGGGACATCGATCGAGCCGAGGTCCCCGAAGGCTTCGCGCGGCTGCCGCTGGATCGCTGCCAATGCCTTGCGGTCGCCCTTCGTCAGATCGGCGAAATCTCGGAACGACCTCGCGAACGTGTTCGTGATCGTGGTCTTGTCCTCGGCGAGCATCGCGTCGGCGAGGAACTCGCCACCTCGCCCGACTTGAAGCGACGCGCCGCCGATCCCGCCGAGCACCGCGGCTTTGATGCGTTTCTCGCCGCTGGTGAGAAGACGGAGCGTGTTCATCGCCCCCATCGAATACCCAACGCACACACACCGGTCGACGCCCAAGTGGTCGAGGAGCGCTTGAGCGTCCTTGATCATGGCTCCATCCGCGTACCGCTCCTGCTCGTGCGGCTTCTCCGACATCCCGTGCCCACGCTGGTCGAGCTGGATCGTCTGAAAGCCCGCCCCCGTGATCTTGTCGATCAGCCCAGGCCGGACCCAGTTGATGTACGAGTCGGCGACGAAGCCGTGGAGCATCAGGACCGAGGTCCCGTCGCCGTCGATCTCGTACGCGAGCAACGTGTCGTCGAACGATTCGAACTTGGGCATCGCTATCGGCTCCTGCAGTCGGGATAGCATCGTTGCTGATGAGCGCACTTGCGTACCACTCGCGTCCGCAGCTGCGCAGGCCGTTCATCGTGGCTGCTTTCGCAGGCTGGAGCGACGCCGGGGACGCCGGCACGTCGGCGGTGGGGTACTTGAAGGGTCTGTGGCAGGCAGAGGACTTCGCCGCGGTCGATCCCGAGGAGTTCTTCGACTTCCAGCAGCACCGGCCGATGGTCGGCCTGAACGACGACGGCATCCGCGAGATCTCGTGGCCGTCGACGATCTTCGCCGGCGCGCAGATCGCCGGTTCCGACCGGGACGCCGTCCTGCTGACGGGTATCGAGCCCTCGATGCGCTGGGCGACGTTCACCGGTCACGTTCTCGATGTCGCGCACTCGACGGGGGCCGAGATGGTCGTCGGTCTCGGCGCTCTGCTCGCAGGACGCCCCCACACGCGTCCGATCCGCGTCACCGGCACAGCCACCACTCCCGAGCTCGCCACCCGCTACGGCCTTGCGACGCCGCGCTACGAGGGTCCGACCGGCATCCTCGGTGTTCTCGCCGATGCGTGTCGGAAGCAGGACCTCGACTGCGTCACGCTCTGGGGCTGGGTCCCGCATTACCTACAGGGCAGCCCGTCGCCGAGCGCGGCTCTCGCATTGCTTCAGCGACTCAGCGCTCTGCTTGATCTGACCGTCGACCTCTCGGATCTCGAAGGTCGTTCGCGCTCCCATGACAGCAGGTTGGCAGAAGCGATGAAGTCTGATCCGGACATCGCACATACCGTTGAAGAGCTCGAGCGCGCTGTCGACGCCGAAGACATGACCGACATCCCCTCAGGGGACGAACTCGCGGCCGAGGTCGAGCGCTTCCTTCGAGATCAGCGTCCCGAGCGTTGAACCTCGTCGATCTTGGCGTCATCGCCCTGCTGGGGTTGGCGGCCGCGCACGGCGTCACGCAAGGAGCCGCGCTGCAGGTGCTCTCATTTGGCGGGTTCTGGATCGGACTGCTCGTGGGCGCCGCGGTCGCTCCGGTCTTCTCGAGCGTGACGACGTCCGCGTTCGCCGCGGCCTTCATCTCGCTCGTCACGTTCCTCGGCCTTGCCCTCGTGGGCGGCGCAGCCGGGCGCTATCTCGGAACGCACGCGTGGGGCGCGCTGCAGAAGCTCAAGCTCGGGATCGCCGATGCGGCGCTCGGTGCGATGGTCGCCGTGCTCGCCGCGCTCGCCGCCGTGTGGCTGATCGCGATCCTGCTCACCGCGGGACCGACGCAGGATCTCTCGCGCGCGATCAACCGCTCGGTGATCGTCCGCGCGCTCGTCGAGCGACTGCCGCCGGCACCGAGTGTGTTCTCACGCCTGCAGCAGATCGTCTCGGTCACGCCGTTCCCTCGCGTGTTCGAGGGCATCGAACCGATCCCGGCCGGGCCGATCGACGTCCCCGGCGATGCCGTCGTGCAGGCGGCCGTCAAGCGCGCCGGCCAGTCCACCGTGCGCATCGTCGGCGTCGGGTGCGGCGGCGTGCAGACCGGATCCGGCTTCGTCGTCTCCGACGGCTTGGTCATGACCAATGCCCACGTCGTCGCCGGCATCGAGTCGCCTCAGGTCGAGGACTCACGCGGTGGACACCGAGCGACGACCGTGCTCTTCGATCCGGCCACCGATGTCGCGATCCTCCGGACGTCCGGACTTGCCGGTGCCCCCCTTCCACTCGCGGGCGGCGAGGCCCCACGCGGCCAGGGCGGTGCCGTGATCGGCTTTCCCGGCGGTGGAGCGTTCGCGGCCACTCCGGGCGCTGTGCTTCGACGGTTCTCGGCGGTCGGACGCGACATCTACGGAGCTGCGCTGACCCGCCGCGAGGTCTACCAGCTGCAGTCCCAGATACGGCAGGGCAACTCGGGGGGGCCGTACGTCCGCCAGGACGGAACGGTGCTCGGCGTGATCTTCGCCGCGTCGACGACCGAGAACAACGTGGGATACGCACTCACGTCGCGAGAGGTGCTGCCAAAGGTGGCGCAAGCGCGCGCATCGCAGAGCGCCTCGACGGGACCGTGCACGTAGTGGAAGTCATCCTCGTTCCGACAACCCACTGGGACCGCGAGTGGTACCGAACGTTCCAAGCCTTCCGCGCGCGACTGGTCGATACCGTCGACGCCGTCCTCGGTCTGCTTTCCGACGACGACGGCTACACCTTCCTGCTCGACGGGCAGTCGATCGTCCTCGAGGACTACGTTGAGATCCGTCCCGGCCGGCGCGCCGAGCTCGTTGCTGCCATCCGCGCGGGACGCGTCGAGATCGGACCCTGGTACGTGCAGCCGGATTCGTTCCTTCCCGGCGGCGAAGCCCACGTGCGCAACCTCATCGAAGGACGCCGGGCCGGCGAGGAGTTCGGTCCGGTATCGCGCGTTGCATACACGCCCGACTCGTTCGGTCATCCTTCGCAGTTCCCCCAGATCTTCGCGGGCTTCGGCCTCGATCACTTCGCGTACTGGCGCGGCAACGGAGACGAGATCGCGGAGCTTGATGCCGAGTACGCATGGGAAGCACCGGACGGATCGCGCATCGCCGCCTGTCATCTCGGCGAGTCGTACTCGAACGTGTCGGGTCTGTCGATGGACATCGATCGCGCCGTCGCGCGCATCACACGCGTTGTCGAGAAGCTCGCCGCGCGGACACGGTTCGACCGCGCGCTCCTCCTTGCGGGAACCGATCACCAGCCACCGCAGTCCCATACCAAGGCGGTGTGCGAAGCACTCGCGGACCAGACGGGATGGACGGTGCGCCGCGGCCTTCTGCGCGACTTCGTCCAGGGCATCGACGCCGCCGGCCTCCCACCGTTCCGAGGCGAGCTCATGGGTGGACGCGTTGCGAACCTGCTCCCCGGCGTGTGGTCGACGCGCACGTATCTCAAACTCCGCAACCGCACGTGCGAGACACAGCTCGACGGGTGGGCCGAGCCATGGTCGGCTCTCGGTCTGCTGCTGGGTTTGCCGGACGAACGTCCGTCTATCCGCATGGCGTGGCGACAGCTCCTGCAGAATCAGGCGCACGACTCGATCTGCGGTTGCTCGCAGGACGCCGTCCACGAGCAGATGCTCGCGCGTTTCGACGCAGCCGACGAGCTCGCTCGCGAGACGACCGCTCGGATGTGCGAACGCATCGCCGGACTAGGCGCCCAGCGTAAGGTCCCGTTCACCGACGAGATCGACATCGCGGTGTTCAACCCATCGCCACACACGCGCACCGACGTCGTCCGCTTCAACCTCGACGCCTACCCGCCTTTCGCAGGCGAAGACCAGCCGCGTCCGATCCACCCGTTGATCTGGGCGAACATGCGACCGACGGGCTGGACGGTGACCGCCGTCGCGCCGGTCGGCGCGCCGGACGGCGCGCCGACAGGATCGCAGCCGGCGCGGTTGGTTCCCAACGACGAGGGCAAGCGCGTCCGCTTCCTGACCGAGCAGCGCGACTGGGCGGTCGAATTCGTCGCCTCCGACGTTCCAGCGTTCGGCTACGCACGCGTGCGGCTGCGCCCGGCCGACGAGCTGTTCGAGGACCTCGTCGATGACGGTCGCGAGATCGCGACAGACGACGTCTCCGTCTCCGCGCAGGACGACGGCACCGTCAGCGTCCGCCTCGGTGATCGAGATTTCACCGGGATCGGCGCGCTCGAGGACATCGGCGACCGTGGCGACAGCTATGACTTCGATCCGGTCGAGCGCGACGTCGGCATCGGTGGCGTCAAGATCGGACGGACGCGACACGCCAACGGCATCCAGACGCTCACGATCAAGCGATCACTCGATGTCGACGGCGCCTCTGTTGCTATCGAGACCGAAGTTCGTGTCGCTCCGGGTGTGGCGCGCGTGGATATCGACGTGAGGATCGACAACAACGTGCGCGACCACCGGCTGCGCATGCTCTTTCCGACGGGCCGGACGACCGAGACGTTCGAGGCGCTCACCACGTTCGACGTCGCCACCCGATCGACAACACAGCGCGACGGATCGGCGTGGCTCCACCCGGCCCCCACGACGTTCCCAAGCCAGGGATGGGTGCACGCCAACGGCCTGACCGTCATCGCCCCAGGATTGAACGAGGCCGAGGTCACGCCAGACGGGATCATCGCGATCACACTTCTGCGGGCGGTCGGTTGGCTCTCGAAGGGCGACCTCACGACACGCCCGCAGCACGCCGGTCCGGGCCTGCCCACTCCCGGCGCCCAATGCATCCGGACCACGCTTGCGCGCATCTCGCTCTTCGGCGGCTTCGACGCGCGGGCCGCGAGAGACGCCGAGCTCGGCCTCGTCGGTTACGCGTCCGGTGATGCGCCCCTGCACCCGGGCGCAACGCCGCTGCTTTCACTCGAGCCGCGGGAGCTCCTGCTCTCCGCCCTCAAGCCGGCCGACCAGGGCGAGGGCACGATCCTTCGTGTGCTCAACCCCACCGACGTTGCCCATGACGCCGTCGTCCGGCTCGGGTTACCGGTGGCCGATGCGACGAGCGTCCGTCTCGACGAGACACCGGACGAGCGCGACGTCCTCCTCGAACCGGGCTCGCTGCGCTTTGCCGTCCCGCCCCGCGCGCTGCGTTCGGTCCTGCTGACCTGACTGCGCATATCAGGCATCCCGAGTGGGTATCACTGACCGGAACAGCACAAGGGAGGACGGATGATCTTCTTCAGGCGCATCATCAAGCAGCTGCTGCTCACTGCCCTCATCGGTTTCGTCATCCGCAAGTTGATGGCGTCGCAGAATCCACGCGCCAAACAGGTCGGCACGCAGGCGAACCGATTGATCGGCGGCGGCGTCGGTCTGGACGAGGCCGGACGCCGGGCTAAGCGGAGCCGCAGAGCAACCACGTAACGCCGTTAGCGGCGGAAGCGACGAGCGACCGCGATGTCCCGTTGCGCACCGCGCTTACCGAGCCAGCCGCCGAGGACAACACCGCCGCCGAACAGCCCAGCCGCCACGAACGCCGACGGGATCCCGAACAACAACAGCGGACGTCGCGTGCGCAGTTCGTAGGCCGGCCAGCCCTTCGCGCGAGCAGCGAGCTTCAGTTCGCGATCGGGATTGACCGCGATCGGATGGCCCACGAGCTCGAGCAACGGCAGGTCGTTGATCGAATCGGAGTAGGCATACGACTCGAGCAGGTCGATGTCGACCTTCTCGGCCAGCGCCTCGACGGCATGCGCCTTCGCCGGACCGTGCAACACACCATGGGGCCCAAGACGTCCGGTGTAACGCCCGTCCATCGACACCTCCGCCTGCGTGCCAAGCGCACCCGTCATGTCGAGGGAGTCGGCAACCAGATCGGCAAGCTCCTGCGGCGATGCCGTGCACAGGTAGGTAAGGTCACCGGCCTGGCGGTGCTGCTCGATCACTCTCGCGATCCCCTCGTAGACGCGGGGCAGGATCCGCTCCTCCGCGATCTCGCGTCCCATCTCCTGAAGCTCGCGCACGGGCCGTCCGGCGACGAAGTCAAGTGTCGATTCGCGCGTCTTCGCAAGGCCCTTGTCCGTCTCGCCTGAGAGCCGGAAAACGAGCTGGCGCCAGCCAACACGAAGGAGGTCACGGACGCGGTAGTAGTCGCGTGCGTACGCGCCGCGCGCGAGGAGGAACAGCGACGACCCCGGGATGAGGGTCTTGTCGAGGTCGAAGAATGCTGCGCGCTGTCCCATACAGCTAGGGTACGGCTTATGGACATCGACAAGGCTCGTGCGTTCATCGAAGCCAACCCTCGCGCGATCCTCATGATGCGCAAGCGCAACGGTGACCCGCAGGCGTCACCGATCGTCGCAGCGCTCGATGACGAGGGACGCCTGCTCGTCTCGAGCCGAGAACCCGCCTTCAAGACGAAGAACGCGCGTCGCGATCCGCGAGTCTCAGCGTGTTTCATCAACGACAACTTCTTCGGCGAATGGATCCAGGTCGACGGAACCGCCGAGGTCATACCGCTGCCGGCCGCGATGGATCTGCTGGTCGACTACTACCGCCGCCTGTCCGGCGAACACCCGGACTGGGACGACTACCGTGCGTCGATGGAGCGCGACAAGCGCCTCATCATCCGCGTGAGCATCGAGCGCGCCGGGCCCGACGCCTTCGGTTGAACCGGCGGATAAGCCGGGTTAGGCATTCCGTAGCACCTGCAGGAAGACGAGCAGCGCGATCGCGCCGGCCGTGGCCGCGATAACCGAGGACACGTCGGATTGTCCGATCAGATCGAAGAGGTACCCACCGGCCAGCGCGCCGGCAACACCGAAGAGCACGAACGAGAAGCACCCGCGAAGACGGATGATCCGTCCACGGATCAAGATGCTCGTGACCCAGCTGGCCACCAGGCCGACGAGCAGGAATCGAAGGAGTTCGCGCATAGTCGGCCCTAGGATGCCGGAACTTGGACGCTTGATCGCGAAAGGTCGCGCTGCGGACGTCTTCGAGTACGGCGCCACGAGCGATGGCCTCGTCCTTCGACGCTATCGGTCGGCGCACAGCACGCTCTATGAAGCCGCGGTCATGCAGCACGTTGCTGCCCACGGCTATCCGGTTCCGCATGTGATGGCCACCCAAGGCACCGATCTCGTCATGGAGCGCTTGGACGGCCCCACGATGCTCGCCGACTTCGCAAAGCGACCGTGGGTGCTCTTCCAGCACACGGCCACACTCGCCGGGCTCATCAAGCAGCTTCACGCGATTCCGGCCCCGGACTGGCTCGAAGACAAACACGGCGGGACTGGCAATGACTTCGTACACCTCGATCTGCATCCCGACAATGTGATGGTGACGTCGCGAGGACCGGTGGTGATCGACTGGTCGAATGCGGGCAGAGGGGACGGCGATGCAGAGGTCGCCGACCTCTGGCTGATCATGGCGTGTGCCGCCGTTCCTGGGAAGGTGCTCGACCGGATGCTCGCTGCCGTCGGACGGCGCCTGCTCGTTGCATCACTCATGCGCAGATTCGACCTCGACGCCGTGCGCTCCAAGCTTGCATTCGCACTCTCGTTCCGCGCGCGCGACCGCAACATGAGCGATCGGGAGATCACGAAGATGCACCGGCTGGTCGAGAGGAAGGGACGCTAAGGGCCGGCGGGCTTACTGGGCTTACCGTTGAGCTCGATCTCCATGCCTTCGTAGGCGAGCACCGGGGCCGTGTTGGGGGTGCCCCACAACTCCTTCGCTCGCTTCAAGTGTTGCTCGAGCTCGTCATCGGAGTGCGCTGGGTCGTGATGGAACAACACGAGGTTGTCGACGTTCGTCATCTGCCCGAACGCGATCGTATGCGCGATGCTCGAATGTCCCCACGCGCGGTGGTTCGGGTACTCCTCTTCGGTGTACTGCGAGTCGTGGAACAACACATCGGCGTCTTGTGCGACAGAGAACCCGGAAACCCATTCCGGCTCGACCTTCTCGAGATCGACCCCGAGAGCGGGCTCGTGGTCGGGGATGTACGCGAACGTTCGTCCGTTCTCCTCGATGCGGAACCCGACGGTAGATCCGCGATGTGCCACCGGCTGCACGTGGATGCGAGCGCTGCCGATCGTCACCGATTCTTCCGGCACGTCGTGGTAGATCGGCCGGCACGGGACGTCCGCCAGGTGCACGGGGAACAACGGAGGCGACATCAGCGTTGCGATGCGGTCCTGCAAAGAACGCAATGGCGAGGGTGGGCCCCAAACGTGCAGCTCGACGTCGGGATTCCACAAGGCGGAGAAGAACCCGATGCCCTCGACGTGATCGAGGTGGAGGTGGGAAAGAAAGAGATTGATCTGCTTGACGGGCTCCGACTGGGCGATGTGGCGTCCGAGGTCGCGGATCCCCGTGCCGGCATCGAGGATGATCAGCGTTCCGTCCGACAGTCGCACTTCGACACTCGACGTGTTCCCGCCGTACCGAACCGTGCTCGGCCCCGGCGAGGCGAGCGATCCGCGACATCCCCAGATGCGGATCTTCAAGGCCGTCCTGCGTCCTTTTGCTTGACCGTTGCATCGACGAGCTCGAAGAACACCGACACGGCACCGACGAATTCTCCACCGCGCGCGAAGAGCGGGAACGCCGTCACCGAAAGAGACCGCTGAACACCGTCACTTCCGATGATGCGCATGTCGCGGTGCGCGGGCCGTTTCTGCTGGAGCGCGATGGCCGCCGGGAGCTCGTCGACGGGGATCGGTGTGCCGTCCATCTCCCTTGGCTCGAATCGAGGCAGCTCGTCGACGCGTCCGACACCGATCTCGTGATGAGGGCTGCCGAGGATCTCCTGGACGTGGTCGTTGTAGTAGATGAGCTCGCCGGTCTCGTCCCAGATCCACATGGGCATCGAGAGATTGACCGCGAGCTCCCGGGCGAGGATGAGTGCGACATTGCGCTGACGCACCGCGCTCATCTTCCCCCCCGCTACACGAAATCGGCCGACAGGTCCCGAGGCTAGGCCGGAGCCCCCGCTCGGGCTGTGAAGGATTTCACACTTTCGGCTCTGTGGCGAAATGCGCCGCCAGCTCTTCGAGCGCGATAGGCCCCGGCTGTGGGTCGGGATAGAGGCGCACCACGCCGGAAAGCCCGATATCGATGGTGAACAACTCCTTCGCGTCACGCCCGAGCGCGCGCAACAGCGTTGCCCGCAGGCCCTCGAGGTGCGTGACACCGATCACGATGCCACCGTCTTCGTCGCCGTGGTCGCGCTTCACGTCGTCCAGCCACGAACCGAAGCGGTCGGCCAGCTGCTCGAGCGATTCGCCCGAGGTCACCGAACCAGGGTCGTTCATGTAGGCGTCCCACGCGTCGCTGCCCTTCTCGCGGAGCTCGTCCCAGGTCAGTCCGGCCCACTGTTGCCAGTGACGCCACTCGTACAGGCGTTCGTCGCTGACCACATCGGCCCCCGTGGCTTGCGAGATGAACGCGGCGGTCTGCATCGCCCGGTCGAGCGGGGAGGCGTATATCGCGACCACGGACCGGCCATGCAGAGCCTCGGCCACCGCGGCGGCTTGGGAGCGTCCCGTCTCCGAGAGCCCGTAACCGTCCAGACCGGCATAGATCACGCCTTCCGGGTTGTGCACCTCTCCGTGGCGGACGCCGAGAACCGTAAGACCCACCGGGGCATCGTATCTGGTACACACAACGGGCCATGCCAAACGACCGCAACCCGAAGCGAGCACGCCAGAAGGAGCTCCGCGCCGCGGCGCGACAAGAGGAATGGCAGCGCTACTATGCGCGCCGCCGCAAGCGGCGCCTCGGCGTCCTCCTCGGCTCCTTGGCCCTATCCGGGGTCGTCGTGCTGATCGCGTTCCTGGTCTTACGCGACACGGCATCGACGCCGGGCGCGAGCCCTACACCGAGCGGTTCGGCAGCGGCCGGCGACATCACCACTCCGGTGAAGGAGCCGGTGGCGTGTGGAGCCGAGGTTCCGGAGTCGGCGGGTTCGAAGAAGAAGCAGTACGGGAAGGCCGAGGACCAGAAGCTCGACCCGGAAAAGACCTACGTCTGGCGGCTCGAAACCTCGTGCGGTGACATCGACATCGAGCTTGACCTCGAGAACCAGCCGAAGACCTCGAACTCGATCGCCTTCCTCGCGCGCGAAGGCTTCTACGACGGGACGTTCTTCCACCGCATCGTCAAGCAGTTCGTGATCCAGGGTGGGGACCCGACCGGGGAAGGGGCCGGCGGACCCGGCTATCAGGTGATCGAGCCGCCGCCCAAGGACGTCAGTTACGAGGTTGGCGTCCTCGCGATGGCGAAGGCCGGCCCCGATGCGCCAGGGGCATCGGAGTCACAGTTCTACATCGTCTCCGACGAGAGCACCGACGCCAAGCTCGAGAAGATCTACGCCACGGCGGGGAAGGTCATCGAAGGTCTCGACGTCGTCAAGAAGATCGAGAAAACCGGAAGTCTCACCGACGGCGACCCGCTGAAGGAGTGGACGTACATCGAACGCTCTTCGATCATCGAGCGATAGCGCTTGACGTTCGCTACAACGTCGGACGGCGTCCGCATCCGCATCCACCATCTCGGCGGCTCGGGGCCACCGTTGCTCTGCGTGCACGCAACCGGTTTCCACGGACGCATCTGGGAACCGTTCGTTCCGAAGCTGCGTGAACACTTCAGCGCCATCTCGCTCGACAACCGCGGACACGGTGATTCGGGAAAGCCCGAAAGCGGCTACGGATGGACGACGTTCGGCGACGACGTCCTCGCGGTTGTCGACGAACTGGATCTGCCGGCGCCGGTCGGCATCGGACATTCGTCGGGCGCTGCCGCGCTCGTGTTCGCCGAGAGCAAACGCCCGGGGACGTTCTCGCGTCTGGTCCTGATGGACCCCGTCACCCCGCAGCCGGACATCGGGCGTTACATGGCGAGCAGCGAGAATCCCATGTCTGACCAGGCCCGCCGTCGCCGAGCGGTGTGGGACTCGACCGACCAGATGGTCGAGCGGCTGATGGAGCGCTCACCACTGTCCGCGTGGCGTGAGGACTTCATACGGGCCTACGTCACCTACGGCACCGAGCCGATGGACGACGGACGCGTCGAGCTCAAGTGCCCACCCGCCATCGAAGCGCAGATCTACCAGATGGGCGGACGCCACGACGGCTGGGACCGACTCGCGGCGATCGAGGTTCCGACGTTGTTCCTCACCGGTGAGGACTCACCGATCTGGACCGCAGATCGAAGAGAAGAAGCCGTTGCGCGTCTGCCCATGGGCGAAGGCAAGACCTCGCCGGGCGGACACTTCTTCCCGATGGAGCGCCCCGACGTTGCGGTCGACGCGGTACTTGCGTTCTTGAGTGTGACCCATGCCTAAGGCCAAACCCCAAGCGGCCAAGCGCAAGCCCGCAGCTCGCAAGGCCGCTCGAAAACTCAGGCGTCCAGCCGCGATCGAGGCCTTCGATCTCGTTCGCGTCTTCAAAGGCGGCGTGCGCGCCGTCGATGGCATCGACCTCCAGGTCGGTGAGGGCGAGATCTACGGATTCCTCGGCCCCAACGGCGCCGGCAAGTCGACGACGGTGCTGATGCTCACGACGTTGCTGCCGCCGACGTCCGGACGAGCGATCGTCGGCGGATTCGACGTCGACAAGCAGGGCGCCGACGTCCGGCGCGTGATCGGTGCGGCTCTGCAAGAGGCCGCTCTCGATCCCAACCTCACGGGGGCGGAGCACATCCGCATGCAAGCGACGCTGCACGGCATCTCACGCGCAGAATCGAACCGGCTGTGCGACGAACTGCTGGCGCGCGTTGGTCTGTCCGAAGCGGGCGGTCGCCGAACGGGTGGCTACTCGGGCGGGATGAAGCGACGCCTCGATCTCGCACTGGCGCTCGTGCACGGTCCGCGGATCCTCTTCCTGGACGAGCCGACCACCGGACTCGACGTCCAGAGCCGTACGGCATTGTGGGACGACGTCCGTCGTCTCGCCCACGACGACGGCGTGACGATCTTCCTTACAACGCAGTACCTCGAGGAAGCCGACGCCCTCGCCGACCGCGTTGGGATCATCGACCGCGGCAAGATCGTCGCCGAGGACACGCCGACGAAGCTCAAGGCCCAGATCGGACGTCCGACCGTCGAGGTTGTTCCGGCGATCGCGAAGAATCACCCAGCCGTCGAGCGCTGCCTCGCGCGCTTCGGCGAGATCGTCGACGGCTCGCGGCGCGACTCGGTCGCCGTGCGCATCGCGGGCACCGACGCGTTGACGAAGGTCATCCGCGCGCTCGACGCGGCCAAGCTCAAGGTCAACAACGTCGAGCTTCACGCGCCGACGCTCGCCGACGTGTTCCTCGCCAAGACGGGCCGCCATCTCGAGGGTGCCTCAGCACTCGGTCCTTCCGGGGGGGGCAGCGGAACATGAAGCTCCTTGCGCAGACGGCCGTCCTCGCGAGACGCTCTATCAAGAACACATTCCGCCAGCCGGCGGCGTTGATCCCGTCACTCCTCTTCCCGCTGCTGTTCATGTCCGTGACAACTGCGGGGGCCGGACGCATCATCAACGTGCCGGGTTTTCGGGAAAACGTCGCGCGTTCGTACATCGACTTCTACATCGCCGGCGCTCTCGTGCAGGGCACCCTGTTCGGTGGCATCGGGGCCGGGGCGCAGCTCGCAACCGACATGGAGCTCGGCTTCATCCGCCGTCTCCTCCTGACGCCGCTTCAGCGGCCGGCGATCCTCATCGCCGCGGGGGCCGGAGCCATGGTCGTCGGAGCCGTGCAGAGCACGGTGCTGTTGATCGGCGGGCTTATCGGCGGTGTACGCATCCAGACCGGCGTTCTCGGCGGTGTCGTCGTGATAGCGCTCGCGATGCTCGTGGCGCTCGCGTTCAGCTCGCTCGGGACGTTGATCGCTGCGTTGACCGGCTCGAGCGAAGCGACGCAGACCTTCTTTCCGTTCTTCTTCGTGATCATGATCTTCTCGTCCTACTTCATGCCGCTCACCTTCCTGTCTGGATGGTTCAAAGTCGTCGCCACCATCAACCCCGCGACGTACATCATCGAAATGATTCGCACCCCGATCACGAAGGGTTGGGAAGCGAGGCCGATCCTGCTCGGCCTCGTCGCGATCGCCGGAGTGTGCACGCTCGGATTCGGCGGCGCAGCCAACGCTCTTCGCACGCGGCTTGGACGGACGTGATGACGCCTTCGGATCCGCTGGGCGCTGCATCTACGGCGCATCGCCCGTCGTCCTTCTTCGACGTCACAAGGGCCGTTGCCTACCGAAGCGCCCGCAACTTCCGCGCGCGGCCCATCGTGAGTCTCATCCCGATGGTCATGCCGTTGATGTTCTTCGCAACCTTCGCCGGCGGGTTCTCGCGGCTCGGTGACATCGGCGGTTTCGGCGAACGGTTCAACGCGAGCTATACGTCGTTCCAATTCGTCTTCGTATGGCTGCAAGGCAGCGCGTTCCAGGGGATGTTCTCAGGGTTCGGCATCGCTCGCGACTACGAGAGCGGCTTCGCCCGGCGCCTGATGCTGGCGGCGCCCAACCGCTATGGCATCCTCGCCGGCTACCTCTCGGCCGCCTTGCTGCGGTCGGTGCTCGGGGCCGCCATCGTCTTCACCGTGGGACGCCTTGCCGGCGCGCAGTTCAACGGCGGAGTCGCCGGCATCGCCGGGCTCGTCGCGATCGGCTTTTTGCTGACGCTGATCGCCGCGCTCTGGGGAGCAGGAGTGGCGTTGCGTTTCCGCTCGATCCAGGCCGGGCCGCTCATCCAGATGCCGGTCTTCATCTTCATCTTCCTGTCGCCGGTCTTCGTCCCCCTGGCGTTGATGTCGGGCTGGATCAAGCAGCCGGCACGCATCAACCCGTTCACGGTCTTCATCGAGCAGGGACGCAACTTCATCACAGGCGCCGACGCGCAGGGCTTCCTGCTGCTCGCTGTCACCGTGGCGGCGGCCGGTGTGCTCTCGGTCTGGGCGGTGCGAGGCCTGCGATCGGCCGAACGCGCCGGCTGAGGGCTTACTGCAGCTGCGGGTTTTCCGGGCTGAAGACGCCTTCGGTGCTCTCCCACCCAGGCACCACCCATGCGTGGGCCATCCAGCCATCCGACCCGTCGATCTTCACGCCGCCGGCTTTGACGCATTCGGCCACCGACGTCTGTTCGTTACCGACGACCAAGCCCTTCCTCTGGTCGAAGCACAGCCCGATGTGACGATGCCAATGGTCGTTGGCGCCGGCGAAGCCCGCGGGCTCGCTCTTCCCCCGGACGTAGTAGCTCAGTCCGACCATGTTCGAGGTCTTCGACGTGCCGTCGTAGAGCAGCATCTCGGGCTCGTCGAGGACGAACGTCCCGTCGACGGTCAAGTACTTGATGTAATGCGCACCGATCAACGGGATGTACGGCGTCACTTTGCGATAGCCCGCGGCTTCGGCGTCGGCCACCGTTGGGTAGCTCTCGGCAACTTCGCGGGCTCCGATCAACTCGCGGGCGAGCTTCGCCCTCGTTGCGTTGTCGACTGGAAGGACCGCAGCCGACATGTCCCCGCCGTGGCCGTGCGGTGCAGCGGCGCCGGACAAGGGCGCGTGGTGGTCTTGGCCGTCTCCCGCCAGGCTCGAATTCGCAGCAGCTACTGACGAGGCGCCCACGAGCAGTGCGACAGCCAGCGGAACACCGAACCGGATCGGCACTGCTGCCCGAGCGAGGCGTGGGCCCACTGTCATGATCGCGACGCCGGCGAGGACGAGACCGATCCCTCCCAACAGGCAGACGTGGCCCAGATTGCTGAAGGTGAGGAGGGCTTCACGCGTCGAAAGTGTCGGATCCTTGAGATGCATCCACACATCGATGCCGAGGCCGACAACCTGAGCCAACGCACCGACCAGGGTGACGCGGAACCCGAACTCATTCATCACGTATCGCCTCCACGATCTGCACACGCGATGTGCGCCATGCCGGCAGAGCTCCGCCGACGGCAACGACCACGAGTGCGAGCGCGATCGCAACGACCGCCGACATGGGGTCGAATCGGAAGGGCGGCCGCGCACCGACCGACACTGCGGCCGCGTTGCGAAGCGTCTCGAACACAGCCAAGCTCCCGAGCGCACCGAGCAGCGCGCCGACCCCGCCCGACGCGATCGCTTCGCTCAACGTCATCTGACCGAGTGCGCGCGGCCCAAATCCGACGGCCCCGAGGATGCCGAGCTCCCGCCGCCGCTGGACGCCAACGAGCAGCAAAGTTGAGAGGGTGCCGACGAGCGCGACGAAGAGCAAGAGTCGCTGGAGCACCCAGAATGGAGCGACCTGCTCGCCGACCTCGTCGGCCAGTCTTCGCGACAACTGAGCGGATGTCATCGAGTACGCATCGGGATCGACCCGCGCCTGATCGACCCGTCGCTTGAGCTCATCGGCACCCACTCCGGGCTCGGGTCGAAGGAGCACCCCACGAGGCGTGAGGCGACCGAACAGCTTCTCGTGCAACGGCAGCGATATCGACGCCGAGTACCCGTTGTCTCGGGCGAGTGTCCAGATGCCGACGACGGGCACCTCGACGAATCCGGACGGCGTCGCGACGCGCAGCTTCGACCCGGGACGTAAGCCCCGTTGACGAGCGAGCCCCGTCCCGAGCACCGCGCCGTCTCTCAGCGCCTTCTGGCCGGCTCGTCCGGCGACGACATCGATGCGGACGGGCTCGTTCAGATCGCCCTCTTCCGCGCATATCGAGTACGCGCTGATCCGGTCACCGACCTCAACGCACTGCGAGTGGTCGACGCGCGCGACGCCGGGCACGGCCGCAAGCTTGGCGATCGCTTGCGGAGAAAGACGAGAGTCGACATTGCTCGCGTTGTTCAAAGCCAAGGGCGTCACATAGACGCGATCATCGACCGTCGGTCCGTCGCTCGTGGCGACGGTGGCGCGGATCGCAGGAATGAGCGCGCCTAAGACGCAACCGAGTCCGACAGCGGCTGCCACGGCGGCGGCGACGACACTCGTGCGTCGCGGCTGGGCGATCACGTTCGCGATGGCTACTCGGGTGGGGCCGCCGGTGGACCTCAGCGGAGCTGAGACCAAGCCCAGCAACATCGGCGCGAGCACGCCGGCAGCGGCAAACACCAGGAATCCACCGATCGTAAGCGCGAGAGCAGCAACGGGGGGCTGCCATTTCTCGAGCGCCCCGTTGCGCTGGGCAAGGAAAGAGAGTCCGACCGCGATCGCGCTGGCGAACAGGAGCACCCCGACACGTCGAAGCCTCTTCGAGGGCTCGGCGTCCTCGACCGCCCCACGGCCGTGCAGCTCGGCAGCAAGATCGAGGCGCCGCGCACGCCGCGACGGAACGATCGCCGCGGCGATCGAGGTCAGGACGCCGACCGCGACGCCGCTGATGATCGTCCACATCGGAACGTAAACGGCGACCCTGAGTCCTGTAGCCGCTTCGGTGATCACCGAAGCGAATGTCGCAACGAGTGCCCGTCCGATGAACAGGCCGCCGACAACACCGAGCGCGGCGCCGATCAGACCCAGCACAGCAGCCTCGCCGAGGATATTGCGGGTTGTGGTGCCGGGCGAGGTCCCAACGGCCGACGCGATCGCGATGTCGCGGCGTCGCTCCGCGAGCGACAACGCGACGATGTTGTACACGAGCAACCCCGACAGCCCGACGGCGAGCAGAACACTGAGACCGAGCAACGGGATGAGCGGGCCGCGTCCGAGCATCCAGGACGGTAGTTCGCCGCCACGCAGCACGAAATTCTGCTCGCCGATCACGCTGGCGAGCCGCGTTCGCAGCGCGTCGACGTCGGTGCCCTCCTCGGGCTGCACGTAGACCGCGTCGAGGTGGTCTGTGCGGTCGAAGAGCCGCTGCGAGGTCGCGAGCTCGAAGATCGCGATCCGTCCACCATTGAGTTCGTCGAGGGTGTCGTTGCGGATCGCGTCCTTCACCGACACCCGTCCCCTGTTCGTCCTGATCACTCCGTCCTCACCGATCTCGTCGATCAGGGATCGGGAGACGAGCACGGGACCGTCCGCGCTCCGCGGCAATGCTCGGCTGTCGCATCCGAACTCGCCGAGCAATGCCTCGACCCTGCAGTCGACGCCGACGGCGAGGATGTGGACCGCAGGCCCGCCGGAACTCCCGGCGGAACTCCCGGCGGCGCTCTCCGCTGCCACGACCGCATGCACGGCGGGAACCGCCTCCGCGACTCCGGGCGTGCGTTCGACCGTCCCGAGCACTGATGGTTCGAGCCCGCCGCGGGTGAGCGGACCGACCACTCGCAAGGGCGCCGCGCCGCCGAGCTTCTTCAACGTCTCCTGCATCGACGTGTCGAGGCTGGCGACGAGGATCGCGGAGGCCACCGTCATGGTCACTGCAGCCGACAGCGCAACCGCGGCGAGGAAGGCCCGCAGGGGCTGCCGTCTGATGTAACGAAGGCTCAAGAGCCGGAAGCTCGACATAGATACAAGAGTAGCGTATACTTCAGTAAGTAGCAACTACTGAAGTATCTATCGAATCGAGACCAAGTGATCAAGTACCTGCTCCTGGGCTTGCTGGCCGGCCGTCCGCGGCATGGCTACGAGCTGAAGAGCCTCTTCGAGGACCTTTTCGGCGGCACCTGGCCGCTCAACCCCGGCCAGGTCTACATGACGCTCCAGCGCATGGAAGAAGAGGGCCTGGTCACCTCCGAGGTCGTCGAGCAGGAGCTCCTTCCCGACCGGCGCGTCTACTCGCTCACCGAGGACGGGCGCTTCGAGCTCAAGAAATGGACGACCGAGCCGAGCGACGGCCCGATCCGCATCCGCGAAGAGATGGTGGCCAAGGTGCTGACCGCGATCGTAACGTCGCCGGCGTCGACGATCGACCTCATCTGGTCGCAGCGGCGACACCACCTCCAAGCCATCGCCGAGCTCCGCGACAAGAAATCCGACACCACATTGAGCCTCGCGACACGGCTCGTCCTCGAAGGCGCGATCCTGCGCGCCGAGGCCGACCTGCGCTGGCTCGACCTGTGCGAGGAACGCCTGCAGACTCAAGAGGGGGAAGAGTGATGACGGTAGCGGTCGAAGCGCGTGCATTGGTCAAGACGTACAAGGATCACGACGTCGACGTCGTCGCACTGAAGGACGTCGACCTCGAGGTCGGCGAAGGCGAATTCGTCGCCGTCATGGGACCGTCGGGCTCCGGCAAGTCGACGTTGCTCCACCTGCTGGGCGCTCTCGACCAGCCGACGTCCGGCGAAGTGTTCATCGCGGGACGCTCGCTTGCGTCACTCTCGCGTTCGGAGCTTGCGGCGATGCGTCGTGACGAGATCGGGTTCGTGTTCCAGCTCTTCAACCTGATCCCGAGTCTCACCGTCGCGGAGAACATCGCGCTTCCGGCGATCGCCGCGGGACAGCGTCGGTCCGCATACAAGGATCGTCTCCACGAGATGCTCGACCTCACCGGCCTGGACGGAAAGGCCGACCGTTACCCGTCGCAGATCTCCGGGGGCGAGCAGCAGCGCGTCGCCGTCGCTCGCGCGCTCATCCGTCAGCCCGCGGTCGTGCTCGCGGACGAGCCCACAGGCAATCTCGACACCAAGACCGGCGATGCACTGCTCGGTCTCTTCGAACAATGCAACAAGGTGGGCCAGACGATCGTCCTCGTAACCCACGATCCGAAGGTCGCGAGCGCGGCCGACCGCGTGCTCTTCATGCGCGACGGCGCGTTCGTGGAAGAGGCGCCCTTGCGTCCACGCCGAACGGAGCTCGCAGAGCTCGTCCGGCTCGAAGACCCGGGCGTCCGCCGGTCCGGCTAGACGTCGGGCTCGAGGTCGACGCTCGTCCGACGCCAGAGGCGGAACAGCTCGATGGCGCGGCTGAAGATCCATGGGTGACGGGGAAGAAGATCCATCCCCTCGATCTCGTCGAGGGAGAACCACCCGAACTCGCTTCCCGCCATGTCGTCACCGGGCACGACGTCTCCACCTTCGGATGCAGCGACGTAACAGGCGCTGATCATCGTCGGGATGTCTTCGTCGTATGGGAACGAGAACGCGTGCACGAGGTCGAGTGGACGGATCTTGACGTCGGGCCCCGCCTCTTCAGCGGTCTCACGGTAGGCGGCTTGCACCAATGTCTCTCCGGCTTCGACCGCACCGTTGATCACCTGCCAGACACCGGGGAGCCTCGGGCTGTTCATGAGAAGGATCCGTTCGCCCTCGTCTTCGTCCTTCGAAACGACGAAGACGAGGATCGCGAGAGGTCGAAGCGAGAGACGTCATCCGGCCGACGTTTCCGCGAAGACCTCGCTCACACGTCAGGACGATAGGGCGGTCCATCGTTTAGGGGCAAGACCCAGCGCCCTCCCAACCGTGAAGGCGACACCGACAGGATCGGACCGTACGTGCGTCCACGTGAAACGACGGAAGTGCCAACCGAGTTCTTCGAGCTCGTTCTGGCGAACGCGATCGTCATCGAACGTTCGACGATGACCGTGCCCCTCGAGCCCGTCGAGCTCGAGGGCCAGCACCTGGTCCGGATAGGCGAAATCGATATAGCGCGTGCCGCTTCTGGTTCGCACCTCGTACTGCGGGATCGGAATCGGGAGCCCAGCTCGACGGAGTGCGCGGAAGAAGATCGTCTCGAGATCACTCCCGATCGCCCGCTTGTGGTCCCGCATCAGGAGCAGCTCTCGCAGTCGCGCCGCGCCCGGACGTTCGCGGTCCGCGAGATAGCGATCAAGACGTTCGAGGTCGATCAACGAGCGCCGGTGCGCGTCGTCCAATGCTCGTTCGAGCGCTTCTTCGGGGACGTGGACCGCTTGGTCGAGAAGCGTTCGCATCGGCGTCGTGACTCGAAAGCGCTTAAAGGTCGTGAACTCCATGTCGATCGAGCGATGAATAGTGACTCCCGATCGTCTACGGACGGCGCCGCCCGAAACCGTTATGTGCGGCGTGCCGAGTCGTTCGGAGAACCCCCAGATCAAGAACGCCGATCCAAACGAAGCCACCGCCTCCGGCCCGCACGCGAGGCACGCCGCCATGACTCGCTGCTCCCAGCCGATCGGACCGGCTGCCAACAGGTAGACGCCGCGATGCATCCGTCGCCAGCGTCCCGACTGGATGCGCCTCACGATCGTCCGGGAACTCATGCCGGCTTCGACAGCCTGACGGTGCGTGAAGACGCCGTATTGACCAGAGGCGATCCGAAGAGTCCTCGCTTCGGCGTCCACGCTTCCGCCAGAATCGAGGGGAAGGAACGCCATCAGAGCATCCGGTGCCGACACCGTGTGGCGTCAACGCTTCGGGCCACCCGCTTCAGCACGTTCAGCTGGGTTGCGTCGAAGGCTTGACGCCACATATGGCACGAAGGCTTCGATCGGTCCTCGAAGACCGCGCAGAAGGACCTACGTCGAAGGGTTGAAGCCACGAGAGAGGGACGCGCGGAGCTAGAGGGTCGACTCGGGACGGTAGACGCCCCACTCTTCGCGGAGCACGTCGCACACCTCGCCGAGCGTGGCCATGCGACGGAAGGCTTCCTTGATGGGCGGAAGGATGTTGTCGGTCCCCTTGGCGGCCGCTCGGATCTCCTCGAGCCACCCCTTGACGGCAGCAGCATCTCGGGACGTTCGTATGCGCTCGAGCTTGGCGGCTTGGCGGCGGCCGATCTCGGGATCGAGCTTGAGCACCTCGGCCGGCTCCTCGTCCTCAACGGCGAACTTGTTCACCCCGATGACGATCTGCTCCTCCGCCTCGATGCGCTTGGTCTCGCGATAGGCGGCCTCTTCGATCTCGCGCTTCATCCACGTGATCGACTCGACGGCGCCACCGCGGTCGAGCACGGTCTTTAGCAACGCTGCGGCCTGCTCCTCGACCTCGGCCGTCAGCGACTCGACGAAATACGAGCCCGCGAGCGGATCGGCGGTGTCGACCACCCCGGTCTCGTAGCCGAGCACCTGCTGGGTGCGCAGCGCGAGACGCGCCGACTTGTCGGTCGGCAAGCCGAGTGCTTCGTCCATCGAGTTGGTGTGCAGTGATTGCGTGCCGCCGAGAACGGCGGCCATCGCCTGGTACGCGACGCGGACGACGTTGTTCTCCGGCTGCTGCGCGGTGAGCGTGGAGCCATCGGTCTGGGTGTGGAAGCGAAGCTTCAGCGAGTTCGGCTCCTTGGCGCCGAAGCGCTCGGACATGATGTGCGCCCACAGGCGCCGAGCGGCGCGGAACTTCGCGACCTCTTCGAAGAAGTTGTTATGGCAGCCCCAGAAGAAGGACAGACGCGGCGCGAACGCATCGACGTCGAGTCCGGCGGCGATGGCGGCTTCGACGTAGGCGATCGCGTCGGCGAACGTGAATGCGATCTCCTGCACGGCCGTCGATCCGGCCTCACGCATGTGGTAGCCGGAGATCGAGATCGTGTTCCACCGCGGCAGATTCAGCGCGCAGTAAGCGAACGTGTCGGTGATGAGCCTCAGCGCCGGGCGCGGCGGGTAGATGAACGTCCCGCGCGCGATGTACTCCTTGAGGACGTCGTTCTGGATGGTGCCGCCGAGCTTCGTCGTATCCGCGCCCTGCTCCTCGGCCGCCAGCTCGTAGAGGAGCAGCAGCATCGCCGCAGGCGCATTGATCGTCATCGACGTGGTGACCTGGTCCATCGGGATCTGGTCGAAGAGCGTCTTCATGTCCTCGATGGTGTCGATGGCCACGCCGACCTTGCCGACCTCGGTGATCGCGATCGCGTCGTCGGAGTCATAGCCCATCTGTGTGGGCAGATCGAAGGCGACCGACAGTCCCGTCTGCCCGTGGTCGAGCAGGTACCTGAAGCGCTGGTTGGTCTCTTCGGCTGAGCCGAACCCCGCGTACTGCCGCATCGTCCAAAGACGGCCCCGGTACATCGTCGGGTGCACGCCGCGGGTGAACGGGAACGATCCCGGCTCGCCGAGGCGACTCGGCAGGTCAAGTGAAGCCACGTCGGCGTCGGTGTAGGCGGGCCGGACTTCGATCTCTGAAGAAGTAAGACGCGGCTTCTCCTTCTCAGGCATGCTTCGATGGTAAGCGCGCGGACCCAGGCGGGGCTTTTGGCCCTTACGAAGAGATCGGGGGGGCACGTGGCCAAGCTCGTTCGACCGGACGATCGGGAGCACCAGCGCGACAACCATCCAGGGATGTCGCGCGAGATCGCGATCAGCCGCATGGCGGTGGGAAGTGACTCGCTCTATTCAGCAGTCGTGCGCACGCCCCCCGGAGGTGCAACCCGCGTGCACCATCACGGCCCCTGCGAGACGTCGATCTACGTCCTGTCCGGACGAGCGCGCCTGTCGTGGGGTCCGACGGGCGTGGAGCACGAGCTGATCGCCGACCCCGGTGACTTCGTGTACATCCCGGCGGGCGAGGCGCACATGGAGGCCAACGTCTCGCTGACCGAGCCGCTCGAAGTGCTCGTCACACGCAACTGCCCGGAACCGATCACCGTCATCGTCGACTAGCCCTTACGGATCGGCCGCTAGCCCGGGGGCGCGAAGAACTCGAGCGCGTTGTTGTCCGGGTCGCGGAACGAGAGGCCCGAACCGTAGTGCGCGTCGACGATGCCGCCGTGTGCGACCCCGAGGCCGTTCAACTTGCTCTCCCACTCCTCGAGCTCGGCCCGGTTCGCACAACCGAACCCGACGTGGTCGAGTCCGGGGCGCAGCTCGTCGAAAGGATCGGTCGAGGTCGGCTTGCTGTGCTGGTGGATGCCGAGCAGCGTGCCGCCGAGCGACCACACGACATGGTGGAACGGACCGGTGTCCTCATCGAGGACGGGGTCGGCCCCGATCAACGCGTTGTACCAAGGCGTGCTTCGCGACAGGTCGCTCACCGTGAGTGCGACGTGCGCAAGCGCCGGGAACTGCGCCATGGATCCCTCCTCGCTCGGTGGATGGTCACGACATTCTGAGCGCGAGGGGTATGCCGCTGTCTATTCCTCCTTCTCCAGTCGCGCGATACGGCGCTCGAGTTCCGCCAGGCGATCAGGTTCGGGGAGGGTGCCTCCGTCCTTCAGGATCTCGACGGAGAGCGCAACGCATTCGTTGCAGATGCAGATCGTCGGTCCCGGCCCCGCCACGATGCTCTTCACCTCGTCGCGGCCCTTCCCGCAGAACGAACACGTCACGGTCATCGCGGTCTCGGGCAGCACCACCTGACGCGCGGGCGCACCGTGGCCCGAGAGCGCTTCGAGCACGGCCGCGCGCGTCGTCTTCTGTACAAGTCCGAGCTTCTCGAGAGCTTTCCAGGCGACGCCGTCCTTCTCTCGCACCAACGCCAGAAGGACGTGCTCGGTGCCGACGTAGTTGTGGCCGAGCTGCTTCGCCTCGCGAAGCGCGAGCTCGAGCACCTTCTTGGCGCGCGGTGTGAACGGGATGTGCCCACCGGGGACCTCAGTGCCTCTTCCGATCATCTCGACAACCTCTTGGCGAACGGACTCAAGGGTCACACCCAACGCATCGAGGACGTGCCACGCGACACCTTCGCCGATCGCGATCAGGCCGAGAACGAGGTGTTCGGTCCCGATGTAGTTGTGGTTGAGCAGGCGGGCCTCTTCCTGCGCCTTGACGATCGAGTTCCGTGCCCGATCCGTGAAACGAGTGAAGAGTCCACCCGATCTCTTTCCGAAGAAGCGTCCACGCTCCTCGCCGGCCTCGGGACGGCCGGGTTCTCGCTCAGGGTGAGAGGCCACCCAGCTCTCGATGGCGTTACGCGACCACACGCGGCCGCCGGTGAGCTCGACCTCGGGCTTCGGGAAGTCGGCGTACGTCTCGATGAGCTGGGAAACGCGCTGGCGGCTGACCCCTAGCATCTCCGCGATCTCGGCCATCCCGACGAGGTGGTGCATGGGGTGATCATAGACAATCTCTTGTCTCTTGTCAAGAGATAACTCTTGTCAGGCGACCAGGCTTATTCCTGACTTACTCCTGACTTACTCCAGGAGCCTCGCGACCGTGTCGGCCGGCAACAGGCCGCCGGCAGGGAGCCTGCGCAGCAGCTCCTTCCAATCACCCGGCGCGCCGTACGTCCGTTCGAGGAACACCTTCGCATCGTCTACGCGGCCGAGATTGGCGAGCATGACGCCCCGCCAGAAGGTGAACTCGACGTTTCCGGGCACGGCAGATTGCGCGAGCTCGTACTCGCGTGCGGCTTCGTCGATCTCGCCGCGCGCAAGATGTGCGTCGCCCGCGTTCATGCGGTCGTACGCGCGCTTGACCTCGACGAGCCGACGCAATTCGGCGAGCGGGTCTGGGTGATCTTCGACACGCAGCTCGAGCACGCTGCCGCCACTCAGCTCATCCGCGCGCTCGGCCCCCACGACGAGCATGGCTGCTGACTGTCGTCCTCTGATGTCGCCGCCTGCGGCCTCTGCTGCATCGAGCGCTGTGAGCAGCCGGGAGACCAGGTCGCCCCCAAAAGACTCATGAGACGACTCGAAAGCAGCCGACATCGCCTCGGGCACGTCGTCGGTCAGCATCATGTTGGCCTGCACCGAGTACTCCTCCCCGGTGATGTGTCCGGCGACGCGCAGACAGCGCTCCCCCGTGTGTGCTGCGACGCGTCCGAGTGCGTCGACCATCGCGACCTGGCGCGTCTCTGCCCCCGGGTCGGCGGCCAGAAGCGCCTGCAGGACGTCCGGAGGCGCACCGCCCGCCCTCATCCGGTCGAGCCCGAGCGGACCGTACGACGGTTGCGCGAACGCTTGCGTGGCGACTGCACCGACGCCCGCCTGTGCCCACGTCACAACCGAACCGACCGAGAACCAATGCGATTGCACGGCGACGCCCATCTGTCCGGTTCCGCGATCGCGCGCGACGATCGAGTAGGTCATTGAAAACTCCCTCCGCTGGGTAGGTCCTGAGCGTGGACTATCAACGGGGTCTCGTGCAGGTCGGCGAGCGCACGTACGCGTTCCTCCAGCCGGACGGCGGATGGGGTTGGTCCAACGCCGGACTGATCGTCGGCAACGAAGAGGCCGTCCTCATCGACACCTTCTTCGACCTCGCCAAAACCAAGGAGCTCCTCGACGCGGCCGCCGGGGTGACCGACCTGCCGATCCGCAAGATCGTGAACACACACCACAACGGCGACCATTGCTTCGGCAACCAACTCGTCGAGGGCGCTACCGTGATCGGACATCACCGTTGCCGCGCCGAGATGCTCACGAGCGGATCTCCGGCGATGCTCGCGAGCCTCAGCGGAGCCGAAGCCGATGGAAACAGCGCGATCGACTACCTCAAACGCGCGTTCGCGCCCTTCGACTTCGGCGGTATCGAGGTCGTACCGCCGACCGTCACCTTCGAGGACCGCCTGTGGCTGCACCCGGGCGCCACGAGCATCCGCCTCGAGTACTTCGGACCGTGCCACACGCTCGGCGACATCGTCGCCTACGTCCCCGACGAAGGTGTGCTCTATGCGGGCGACATCGCGTTCATCGGATCGACGCCGCTGGTGTGGGAAGGCTCATTGTTCAACTGGATCGACACGATCCAGAGGATCATCGCGCTCAAGCCGAAGGTCATCGTCCCCGGACACGGCCCTGTGACGGACATCGAGGGACTCCGCGGGATGGAGGCCTACCTCGGTCACGTCGTCGCGCAGGGGGCCGAGCTCAAGGAGCGCGGCCTGACACCGCAGCAAGCCGCGCGAGAGATCGACGTCGGTGCGTACGCCGGCTGGACAGACTCCGAACGGATCGTGCTCAACCTGATGCGACTGTGGCTCGAGCTCGACGGCAAACGCGCGAGCGAGCGCATCGATGTCATGGACGGATTCACCGCGATGGCCGAACTGGCGACCGAACGCGTCTGAACCTCAGCCGACGCTCGCGCCGAGCTTGTCGCCGGTCTCGGGGGCGCTCGGCACACCCGAGGAGCTCTGAAGGATGAGCGCGAACTTGACCGGGTCACCGGGGGCATTTCCGCGCTTGCGCACGATCGCAACCGACCCGGCGTCCACCGCTGAACCGACATCCTCACCGGGCGCCGCGAAGATGCCGTCCTGCCACCCATCGCCGTCTACGTCGGCCATCGATACCGCTGCCCCGAGATAGTCCTTCGGTTCAGCGTTGCCAGACAGCGTCCCGCTTTGCTCCCACACCACTGTTCCGTCGAGTGCCACCAGGTTCGTCGCCGTCCAGTCGGGCCCGCTCACGAACACGGCAACATTGCCCGCGTCGCGATGTTCGCCGTCATCGGCCAACGGTGCACCGACGAAGAGCTCGCCGCGAACGGCGTCGATCGTCGGTTTGAAGATCGACCGGTCGGTGACCCCGCCGGCAAGCTTCGAGCCGAACCGCGCGCCGGCTTGACCCGATGAGACATCGGCTCCGGAGAGCGTCTGTGTTCCGATCCAGGGACCGGAGTGATCGCTGTAGATGACGCGGACTGCACCCGCATTCGCAAGCCCGCCGATGTCCTGTCCCGGTACTCCGACGACGAGGTCGGCGTAGCCATCGATCGCGCCGTAGCCGCCGACGTCGGCGATTTCCACTGACTGGCCGAACGCGTCGCCCGGCTCGGGCGTCTCGCTCAACGCTTGGTTCTGGTCCTGAGGGATGACGTCGACCAACAGGCCGGCGGGGCGGAGTCCGACGACGGAGCCCCGCATGATAGCGACAGAGCCTTCGTCGCCGGCATCGACGTCGTCCCCAGGTGCGCCGATCGCGAGCTCGTCGTTGCGGTCGCCTTGGAAGTCACCGGTCGCGAGTGCCGCGCCGAACGCATCTCCGGGATCGGCGAAGAAATCGATGCCGGCGGAATCCTGCGTCCATTGCTGGGCTCCCGATGAGGTCAGCCCACCGGATGAGCCGCGCAGCACGGTGACGGATCCGGCGCTCGCGAAGGGACCGATCGCCTCTCCCGGCGCACCCACGGCGAGGTCGTCGCCACCGAACGCGTCGAAGTTACCCATCGCGAGGGCCGAACCGAACCGATCGGACTTCTCGCTCGCCCCAGGCACGCCGGTTGAGTTCTGCGACCACATCTTGCTGCCGCTCGCGCGCAGACCCGAGGGTGAACCGAGCAACACGTGGACGACACCGGCGTCGGCGATCGTGCCGATATCCTCAGCCGGGGCACCGATCGCGAGATCGTCGTAGCCGTCCTTGTTCAGATCACCGGTCGCGACCGCGAACCCGAAGAGGTCGCCCGGCTCTCCGCCGTCTGCGATGCCGCTCGAGTCCTGACTCCACATCTGACTACCGGTCGTCTTCGCCCCGCCGGTCGATCCGTACAGCACGTGGACGACGCCGGTGTCCTTCTTGCTGCCGCTGTCCTCGTTCGGTGCGCCGATGACGACGTCGTCGAAGCCGTCCTTGTTGAAGTCGGAATCGAGTGAAGACGTCTTCGGCGCCGCAACGGTGAACCGCGCCGTGTGCGCCTGCGTCATGACGTTGGCAGCCACATCCTGCACGCCGGTCGCCGAGAGCACGTACGGCCGTCCGGCGACGAGTGATGCGGACGGCGTGATCGTGACGGTGTCCGAGGCTGGGTCGAAGGTCCGCGTCGAGGCAACGTCGGCCCCCGTCTTGCCGTCCCGCAGCTTGATCGTCGACGGCGTGATGCTCGACGGGTCGATGTCGCGAGCGAAGGTGACCGTCGGATGCACCGCCGCGGGGACCTTCTCGGCGAAGTCCGCCGGTCTGACGTTACGGACCCAGAGCCGCTCGGCCGGACCATCGGACGCGACCCCTGAGCTGGCGACCGCGTTCACCGTGTACGGCGAGGGACTGGCCGCGGAGCCGATGCTCCGTGAAGACGCTGCGCTCGACACGCGGAACCTGTACCGCCCGGGCTCGAGCACCGGGAGGATCAGCACCTCGACGCCGCCGGGCCCTGTTGCGTTCACCGCTCCGAGAGCATCGAGCAACGGCGACCACGCACTGAGCACCGTGTCGACGCTGATCGCCTCACCGGCGCCTCCTAAGGAGGTAACGGTGATCGAGATCGTCCCCGGCGCCTCGGCGTCGACGTAGTACCAGTCCACGTCGCCTTCGGGCTGGATCTTGCCCTGCGCGGCAAGGACGGGGCCCGCGCGGTCCGCGACGTCGTTCGGCTCGCCGAAGTCGGAGCGGACGCCCGGCGGCGAGGCAGCCGTGCGGCCGCCGACGGCTGCGTACGCATCGATGAGCCCCCATCCGTAGAAGTCGTCGATCCCTCTCGGCCCCCGGTCGATGGCGGTCGCTTTGATCCACGATTGCACCTGCGCGGGTGTTGCCGCGGGACTCACCGCATGCACGAGCGCGACGATGCCCGAGACGAGCGGCGCCGCGAACGAAGTGCCGGCCGACACGCCGTACGTCTCGGCCGTGCCGGGAGCCAGCGTCGTCGACACGACGTTGTAGCCCTGTGCGACCACGTCGACCGACGGACCCCGGTTCGAGAACCAGACGACATCGCCGTGCTCCTCCGTCGCACCGACCGAGATGACCGGCCCGTATGCGGCCGGATACGACGGGACGTCAGAGGCTTCGTTGCCGGACGCGGCCACAACGACCACCCCGTGCGCGACGGCGTAGTCGATCGCGTCCTCGAGGATGGAACTCTCACCCGGCGCACCGATCGACAGGTTGACGACTTCGGCTCCGTGATCGGTCGCCCACACGATCCCGGACGCGACGTTGCCGTCGTTGCCCGACCCGTCGGCGCCGAGCACCTTCACAGGCATGATACGTGCGTCCCACGCGGCGCCGGCGATGCCGATCGAATTGTTGGAGTCGGCTGCGGCGATGCCCGCGACGAAGGTGCCGTGGCCTTCGTCGTCCTGTGGGTTGGCGTCGTTGTTGACGAAGTCGTAGCCGGCGACGATGCGCGGCGCGAGATCCGGGTGATCGAGATCGACCCCGGTGTCAAGGATGGCGATGTCGGTGGCCGGGTTGCCGTGCGTCTTGTCCCACGCGGCGGGGAGCCTGCTCGTGAACACCGGCGATTGGAAGGGGAACTCCGCGTCGTTCGGGTCGCCGGACGCATACCGGATCAGGTTCTTATCGACACCGTCGACGCGCGGGTCCGAGGACATCCGCTGGGCGACCTCGGACCGTGAGGAACCCTTCGTCGACACGAGGATGGTGTCGATCTCGGGGATCTCGGAAACGATC
The DNA here is from genome assembly GCA_964520325.1 of uncultured Actinomycetes bacterium. Taxonomy (GTDB): domain Bacteria; phylum Actinomycetota; class JAICYB01; order JAICYB01; family JAICYB01; genus CAZFOB01. Next base: position 114,181 of record CAZFOB010000005.1, read on the forward strand.
TCAGCTCCCGAGTCCGTGACAGCATCGCGACGATCGGCTTGCGAGGTCGACTGATCGAACCGGACAAGAAGCGAGTCGGGTTCCGAGGCGATCCGCGCCGGAGCCTTACGCCTGATGTGCCTCGATGGGGCATTCTCCGGCGCGCGTCCTGCAGCGACGACCTTCGCCGCTCTGCTTGACCTCTGCGACGAAGGAGGAACGGCCGCGGCCCGGCCGAACCTGTCACTCGACGGACCGACCTGCCCGGCCAATGGTGCAACAGGTAAGAGTCGCGGCACCGACGATGGGCCGGCGGCTCGTTCGGCGAAGAGCACGAGCGCCAGAGCGAGCGCAGCAAGTGCAGATGCCGGTTGGCGCTTGTTCACACGGGATCCCCTCTGCATCCCTCCACGTACCCGGAAACGCTTCCGAACATGTGGAGGTCACGGCATCGTCGGCCGACCGCGCGTGAGCGCGGCTGCGCCGGCGCCTCAGGCGCCGTTTGAGCCCGGGTCCTTCATCGGACGGCCGACGACCGCCTCGAGGATCCGGCGCTCGCCCTTCCAGTGCTCGCGCAGCACGGGTTCTGGCACCTGACGCAACAGCGTTCGCACACCGACCGTGAGCATAACGACGTCATCGACCTGGCCGATCACAGGGATCCAGTCGGGGACGACGTCGAAGGGCAGGGCCAAATAGGCGGCGACGCCGATGAGGCCGCCACGCACGAGCATCGGCACCCGGCGGTCGCGAACGACGTGCCACAACAAGCGAAGGATGTCGGGCAATGCGAAGACAAGATCGCGAGTCGCAACGTCACGTCGTTCGAGATGCGCCATCGATGTGATGCTACCCGTTCAGACCGGTGACCATTCCTGCAGAGCCGTGCGAACGCGTGCGATCCACCAGGCGAGGTCGGCGCGTTCCTGTTCGCGGATCGCGAGATCCGGGTTCTCGACGACGTCGATCGCCTTGTTCCACCCGAGGCACATCAGCGCCGAGGTCATCCCGAGCTCGAGCGCGCGAGCGTCGAAGTGGTCACCGGACACCTCCCGGAAGTCGGCGATGATCTCCTCGCGCGTCGCGGCGATCCGAGTCGCTGAGATGATGAGGTACCACGCGAACTCCACACTCGTCGGGGCGTTGCCGACGACCTCCCAGTCGAGAAGGATCACCCGCTCAGCGTTCATGCCCATGTTGTGCAGGCGAAGATCACCGTGGATCAACGTCATCGGACGTTTCTCGAGCTCGGTCGCGAGCGGCAACGGGTCGTCCAGGATCGCGTACATCGCCGCCGTGACGTCCGCTGGTGCGACGTCACCGAACATCTCCCATCCACGAATCATCAATGCGGGGACGGGAGTGTCGAGATGCCCGACCGTCGCGGACATCTTCGGCGTGAACACTTTGAGGTGGTCGTACAGAGGACATCCCGGCACCGTTTCGCCCCAGAACTCGCGGTACATCAGGTCCATCGCCTCCAGCACGCGACGGTTCTCCGCGCGGCTCAGCACCTGGCCCTCGAGCAGCACGTCGTCGGAGACATCCCGCATGACCAGGACGAACCCCTCGCCGTCCGGCTCCATCGCGAGCATCGTGTGGTCGATCACGTCAGGAACGCGCTCGATGATGCCGGCACTAAAGAGCCGATGAAGATAGCTGATACCACCGGACGCGACCATCAGCCAATCATCGGGCGAGACGTGCTTGATGATCGCGGACGTACCGTCGGCGAGGACCGCACGCTCGAACGCGGCTCCCGTTCGCCCACCTTCCGCGGCGAACGGACCACGCTCGAGCGTGCCCTCGAGGAGGGACGTCACGGTCTGATCATCGGTGCTTCGCGCGCATGTGTCTCTTGGGTCTGCTTACTCCACACGCCCGTGCAATACATCGTCCACGACGTGATCTTGCCGTCGCGGACTTCGAGACGGTGGAGGTTGCGTGAGATCTCCTCGCCCGTGTGCTGCTCGATCTCGACGACGGCGCCGTCGGCCGTCGCGTCCGCGCGCCACGCGCCGACCGAACATCCGCCGGGCTGTTCGCCGGCGAGCCACGCAGCCACCGTGTCGCGGCCCTGCATCTGGAACCGCCACTCCGGGACGTTGATGTCGCAGAACACGTCGTCCGCGAACGCCTCGGTCACTTCATTCGTCTCTATAGCACGGATGAACCTCTCACCGATCTGCTTCGCTCCTTCGTCGTCCATGACCAGATTCTCCTCCCATCGACTTATGCATACAGACGATAGAACCTCAGCATCGGGTGGTCGATCTGTTCGAGCACCTCGACTCGCGCAAAACCGGCCTTGGTCGCGTACTCGGTCACGGTCTTCGGACGGATCACCGTGCCGGTGGCCGCCGACGGTTGCTCCGACATGCCCGCCGGCAGACAGATCAACAGGCTCGCGCCGTACATGAAGCGCTCGGTCTCGTCGGCCGGCGCTGTGAAGGTCTCGCCCACGCGCTCGTCCGCAACGATGACGGTGCCGCCTGGAGCAAGACTCTCTCGCATCCGCGAAAGGATCTCGACGGGCCGCGAAACGTCATGGAGCGCTTCGATCATCACGACGAGATCGAACGGTCCACCGGGGAATGCCTGCGTGCAGTCGTGCACCTCGAACACCGCGCGTTCCGATACGCCGTTCTCCGCGGCCAAACGGCGCGCGATGACGATCGACGAATCGTCGGGGTCGAGCCCGACGATGGTGGCGTTGCGATACCCGTCTGCGATGGAGATCCCAGCCCATCCCACGCCGCACGCGACATCGGCCACACGTGCGCCGGCGCCGAGCTTCTCGTGGACGTCGGGCACCGACGGGAGGTACTCGCTCGCAAGCGAGCCGCGCAACCAGGGACGGTTGAAGTCGCCTTGCGACTCGATCCCGTCGCTGCCGAACGCGGACCACGGAACGCCGCCACCCGTCCGGTACGCCTCAAGCAGCTGCGGCAACACCGCTGAGATCGAAGCGATCGCCCGCGCCAAAGGAGCGATGCTGAACGGGCTATCCGGGTCCGTGAGAGCGACCGCATGCTCCGGCGGGAGCGTGAACCGGCGCTCGTCCGGTGCTGCATTCACGTCGTCCACCTCGAGGATGGCGGTCGCGGCTTGCTGCTCGCACCATTCGCGCGCGTAGCGCCCGTTGATCCCGGCTGCATCGGCGAGTTCGGGTGCGGTCAAGGGCCCACGCTCGGCCAGCGTCCGGTACAGACCGAGGCGGTCACCGACGTACACCGTGGTGACGTCGATCGAGCCGAGAGCTGCGTTGAACAGGCGCTCCACGAATGCTCCGGCCTTAGCCTCGTCCAACTCGTCCGGGGGCGTGGGGGTGCCCCCCACGGAAGTCGTTTGCTGCGTCATCCCTTTCGTCCTTTCGTTCGATGGTTGACTGTCGTTGTCGTCAGAACCGCGGCCCACGATCCGCTCCGTCAGCACGTATGGATTATCGACCCGCTCGGCACCGTCGGTATGCTCCGAGTCGTGCTGACGGCAGACGATCGATCGCGCATCCAGTCAAAGGCTCGGGCCGCCATCGGCAACGCGACCCTTCGGACCGATTCGTGGTGGGCCTACCCCACCTTCGTCGGCGTGTTCCTCATCGTTGCCATCGGTTACTCGACGTGGGCCGGATTCCAGACGTCCGGCTACTTCGCCGAGCCGTACATCTCCCCGATCTTCTCTCCGTGTCTGGCGGCCAACTGCGAGCACGCGACCTTCAGGCTTCTCGGGTCGTGGTGGATGCTCTCGCCGGCCCTGATCGTGATCGGATTGCCCATCGGGTTCAGGATGACCTGCTACTACTACCGCAAGGCCTATTACCGTGCCCTCTTCTTCTCCCCCCCGGCCTGCGCCGTGAACGAGCCGGTTCCCAACAGCCCGTTCAAGAAGGGCGAAAGCAAGTTCCCGTTCACGATCATGAACCTGCACCGCTACTTCTTCTATCTGATGATCCTGAATATGGTCTTTCTGACCTACGACACCGTCAAAGCCTTCCATTTCGAGGACGGATGGGGCATCGGAGTCGGGAGCTTGGTCTTCCTCGTGATGATCGTGACGATGTCGCTCTACATGCTGTCGTGCCACTCGTGCCGCCACGTCGTCGGCGGAAATCTCAAGAGCTTCTCGAAGGCTCCTGCGCGTTACAAGACATGGAAGATCGTCACCAAGCTCAACAAGAACCACGGTCCGTACGCTCTTGCGAGTCTCATGTGGATCCCGGTCACCGACATCTACGTGCGGCTGTTGGCCAATGGCTCGATCTCCGACTTCCGGTTCCTGTAGATGGCTTACGAGACACATAGCTACGACGTCATCGTCATCGGTGCCGGTGGTGCCGGCTTACGGGCGGCGATCGAGTCGTCGGCTGCCGGCGCGAAGACGGCGCTCATCTGTAAGTCGCTCCTCGGCAAAGCGCACACCGTCATGGCAGAGGGCGGGGTCGCCGCCGCGCTCGGCAACATCTACCCAGAGGACAACTGGAAGGTGCATTTCCGCGACACCATGCGCGGTGGCAAATTCCTCAACAACTGGCGCATGGCGCAGCTCCACGCGCAAGAGGCGCCGGAGCGCGTGTGGGAGCTCGAGGACTGGGGTGCGCTCTTCGACCGCACGCCCGACGGGCGGATCCTCCAGCGGGACTTCGGTGGCCACCGCTACGCGCGCCTGGCCCACGTCGGCGACCGCACCGGCCTCGAGCTCATCCGGACCCTGCAGCAGAACGCCGTCGGGCGCGGGGACATCGACGTCTTCATGGAGTGCACGATCATGCGCCTTCTTCAAGAATCCGGCGGCGCGGTCAACGGAGCGTTCGGGTACTGGCGCGACTCTGGTGATTTCGTCGCGTTCAGCGCAAAGGCCGTTGTCGTGGCCACGGGCGGCATCGGCAAGGCGTGGAAGATCACGTCCAACTCCTGGGAGTACACCGGCGACGGCCACGCCATGGCGCTGTGGGCCGGCGCCGACCTCATCGACATGGAGTTCGTGCAGTTCCACCCCACGGGGATGGTCTGGCCCCCATCGGTACGCGGGATCCTCGTCACCGAGGGCGTCCGCGGGGACGGCGGCGTGCTGCGCAATTCGGTCGGCGATCGCTTCATGTTCAACTACATCCCCGACCTCTTCCGTAAGGAGACAGCGGAGACCGAAGAAGAGGCCGACCGCTGGTACACCGACAAGAAGACGGCCCGGCGCACCCCCGATCTGCTCCCCCGTGACGAGGTCGCGCGCGCGATCAACTCCGAAGTCCGCGCCGGACGAGGGTCCCCGCACGGTGGCGTGCTCCTCGACATCGCGTCGCGTCTGGACGCGGAGACGATCAAGCGCCGCCTTCCCTCGATGTACCACCAGTTCAAAGAGCTGGCGGACGTCGACATCACGAAGGAGGCCATGGAGGTCGGACCGACCTGCCACTACGTGATGGGAGGCGTCCGAGTCGATGCCGACTCGGCCGCGGCCACGATCCCCGGCCTTTTCTCCTCCGGAGAATCGGCCGGCGGCATGCACGGCGCCAACCGTCTCGGCGGCAACTCCCTGTCCGACCTGCTGGTCTTCGGCAAGCGATCGGGCGAACACGCAGCCAAGTACGCAGCCGGCGTGACCGGCGAGCCTCACGTCGATGAGTCGCGCCTGAAGGATCTCGCGCGCGAAGCGCTGGCGCCGTTCGAGCAGGTCGACGGAGAGAACCCCTTTCAGGTGCACCACGACCTGCAGGACACGATGCAGAGCCTCGTCGGCATCATCCGCACCGAGAGCGATCTCGCCAAAGCGCTCGATGAGCTTCAGGTGCTCAAAGAACGCGCGTCCAAGACGAAGATCACCGGGTCGCGACGGTACAACCCGGGCTGGCATATGGCTCTCGACCTCAAGGCGATGATCACTGTGTCCGAGTGCTGCGCGAAGGCTGCGCTCGAGCGCAAGGAGAGCCGCGGCGGACATACACGCGAGGACTATCCCGAGCCGAGCACCGAATTCTCGAAGCTGAACATCGCGTGCTCGACCGGCCCGGACGACAGCGTCGCCATCCGGCGCGAGGTGCTCCCCGAGATGCCGGACGAATTGCGGAAGATCATCGAGGAGCAACCCACGTGAGCATGACAAGACCGAGGGGCTTAGGTGAGTGGTCCGAGGAGCGTAAGAGCGAATCCGTCGGACAGAAGATCGTCCACATGCGTGTCTGGCGCCAAGAAGGGTCCTCTCTCGCGGGGGGAGACTTCGTCGACTTCGACGTCGACTACGAGGACGGCGAGGTCGTGCTCGACGTGCTGCACCGCATCCAAGCCACGCAAGCGCCCGATCTCGCGGTGCGGTGGAACTGCAAGGCCGGCAAATGCGGCTCGTGCTCGGCCGAGGTGAACGGGCGTCCCCGGTTGACGTGCATGACGCGGATGAACCTCTTCGACGACGGCGAGACCATCACCGTGAATCCGCTGCGCACATTCCCGGTGATCAAGGACCTCGTGACCGACGTGTCGTTCAACTACGAGGTCGCGAAGAAGATCCCGCCGCTGCAACCTCGGGCACCTGCCGGCGAAGACGGTCACCACCGGATGTACCAGGAGGACATCGACCGCGGACAGGAGTTCCGCAAGTGCATCGAGTGCTATCTCTGCCAAAACGTCTGCCACGTGATCCGCGACCACGAGGAGAACAAGGTCGATTTCGCCGGACCACGGTTCTTCATCCGTCTCGCCGAGCTCGAGATGCATCCACTCGATACGGCAGACCGCCGCGACCTCGCGCATGAGGGCCTCGGGCTCGGCTACTGCAACATCACGAAGTGCTGCACCGAAGTGTGCCCCGAGTCGATCAAGATCACCGACAACGGCATCATCCCGATGAAGGAACGGGTGGCCGACGTGAAGTACGACCCGATCCAGTTCCTGATCAAGAAGATCCGGCGACGATAGGCACGGCTGGAAGGTCGGCCGTCTCGCGGTCCGCGGAACCGCGTTGTGAGGCGCTCTACGACATCCGGTCGACGATCGCTTGGCCGAACTCCGAGCACTTCACCGGCTCGACCGTTGGTTCCATCAAGCGTGCGAAGTCGTAGGTCACGACACGCTCGGCGATGGACCGTTCGATCCCCTTCTCGATCAGATCGGCGGCTTCGTTCCAGCCGAGATGGCGGAACATCATCACGCCGGAGAGGATCACCGACGACGGGTTAACCTTGTCCTGTCCCGCGTACTTCGGCGCGGTGCCGTGCGTGGCCTCGAAGATGGCGTGTCCGGTGTCGTAGTTGATGTTGCCGCCGGGGGCGATGCCGATGCCGCCGACCTGCGCGGCCAGCGCATCGCTCAAGTAATCGCCGTTCAAGTTCAACGTCGCGATGACGTGGAACTCGTCCGGACGTGTGAGCACCTGCTGCAAGGTGATATCGGCGATGTTGTCCCACACGAGGATCTGACCTTCGGGGGGCGTGCCGCCGCAGTCGTCCCAACCGACTGCTCGTCCGGCGAACTCACGCTTGACCAACTCGTAGCCCCAGTCGCGAAATGCACCTTCGGTGAACTTCATGATGTTGCCCTTGTGCACGAGGCACACCGACTTGCGTCCCGACGTGATGGCGTATTCGATGGCCGCGCGCACCAGACGCTCGGTTCCCTCGCGCGACACCGGCTTGATTCCGATGCCGCTCGTGTCCGGGAAACGGATGTTCTTCACACCCATCTCGCCCCGGAGGAACGCGATGACCTTCTTCGCTTCGGGCGATTCGGCTTCCCACTCGATGCCGGCGTAGATGTCCTCGGTGTTCTCGCGGAAGATCACCATGTCGACCTTCTGCGGCTCACGGACCGGTGACGGCACACCCTTGTACCACCGCACCGGACGCAAGCACGTGTAGAGATCGAGGATCTGGCGAAGCGCCACGTTCAGCGACCGGATGCCGCCGCCGACCGGTGTCGTGAGTGGGCCCTTGATGCCGACGAGGTACGTACGGAATGCCTCGACGGTGTCGTCCGGGAGCCAGTTCTCGTACTGGTCGAATGCCGATTGGCCCGCGAAGACCTCGAACCAGCTGATCTTCTTCTTACCTCCGTAGGCTTTCTCCACTGCGGCGTCGAACACCAGCTGGGAGGCTGCCCAGATATCTGGGCCTGTGCCGTCCCCTTGGATGAACGGCAAGATCGGGTCGTCCGGCACCTGCAGGACGCCGTCCTTGATCGAGATCGTGCCGCCGTCGGGCGGTGTGAGGTCTTTGAACGCCATGTCTTCCCTCTCTTGGATGGGGCCAATGGGCCGAACCCTACGTATGGGCCGAACCCTCCTGATGCGTCGATCCGCCATTCTCGCGGCTGGGCTGGTCCTTCTGCTGACCGTGCCGGCGAGCGGGGCAAGACCTGCCACGTTGCAGGCGTCTTTCGACCACGCCCAGGTCGGGCAGTCGATCACCGTGAAGGGCAAGAGGTTCCCGAAGCGATCCGCTGGAGATCTGACCTTCGACGGACGCCTCCTCGCATCGATCTCGACCGATCGCAGGGGCACCTTCAAGTCCTCGTTCGTCACGCCATCCGACCAACCCGGACCGCACGCGCTCTCGGCGACGGTCGGGGCAGCCACGGTGAGCGCGCCGTTCGCCATCGACGAGCCACTCCCCACCCTCTGGCCGCCGCGGCCGAAAACGAGCTGGCAGATCCAGTTCTCCGGCGACATCGATCTCAGCGTCGATGCCGCCGTGTATGACCTGGACGGCTTTGAGACGACCGCAGGTCAGGTCACGACGCTGCACGACGCCGGACGATCCGCCGTCTGCTACGTGAACGCCGGGGGTTGGGAGAACTGGCGTCCCGACAAGGACGCCTTCCCGTCCGCGGCTCTCGGTAAGCCGCTGGACGGCTGGCCGGGCGAGCGGTGGTTCGACATCAGGCACCAGGGGATCCGAGCGCCGCTCGAGGCGCGCATGGACATGTGCGCGGCCAAGGGCTTCGACGGGATCGAGTACGACAACGTGGACGGCTACACCAATGACACCGGCTTTCCACTCACCGCGGCCGACCAGCTGGCCTTCGACACGTGGCTCGCGAACGCGGCGCGCGCGCGCGGGCTCGAAGCCGGGCTGAAGAACAACCTCGATCAGATCCCCGACCTCGTGAACGACTTCGACTTCGCGGTCAACGAACAGTGCGTCCAGTACGACGAGTGCGACGCGCTCACGCCGTTCGTCGCCGCGAACAAGGCGGTGTTTCACATCGAGTACAACCAACCCGCGAGCAGGGTCTGTCCCATCTCCGAGGAGCTGCAGCTCAGCACGGTGTTCAAGAAGCTTGAGCTCGGAGCCCAAAGGAGTATCTGCTAGCCCGTGGCCCAGGAGTCGAAGTGATACGCGGTGCCACGCGGACGTCGCGTGCGACTCGATTAGTCTGCGTACAGACCCGGTTTTCCGAGGAGGTTCGATGAGCCCGAAGGCACCCGTCCGCGTCGCCGTAACCGGCGCTGCAGGACAGATCTCGTATTCGCTCCTGTTCCGTATCGCCAATGGCGACCTGCTCGGCCCCGATCAGCCCGTCGAACTGCGTCTGCTCGAGATCGAGCCGGCGATGAACACGCTCGGCGGAGTGGTCATGGAGTTGGACGACTGCTCGTTCCCACTTCTTACCGACATCGAGATCACGACCGATCCGAAAGTCGCATTCGACGGTGTGTCGTGGGCACTCCTTGTCGGTGCCATGCCGCGCAAGGAAGGCATGGAGCGCAAGGATCTGATCGGCGTGAACGCGAAGATCTTCGTCCCGATGGGTCAAGCACTCTCGCAAGCCGCCAGCTCCGACGTCCGCATCCTGGTCGTGGGCAACCCGTGCAACACCAACTGCCTCATCGCGCGCGCAAGCGGCAAGGACATCCCGGACGACCGCTGGTTCGCGATGACGCGACTCGATCAGAACCGCGCGCGGTCGCAACTCGCGGAGCGCGCGGGCGTTGCCGTGACCGAAGTGCGCAACGTCGCCATCTGGGGCAACCACTCGAACACCCAGTATCCGGACTTCCAGAACGCTACGATCTCGGGGCGTCCGGCGGCTTCGGTGATCAGCGACGATGCGTGGCTGCGCGGCGAGTTCATCTCGACGATCCAGGAGCGCGGAGCAGCCGTGATCAAAGCGCGCGGCGCGTCGTCAGCGGCATCGGCGGCGAATGCCGCGATCGATTCGGTTCGGTCGATCTGGAACCCGACTCCGGACGGCGACAACGCCGCGCTCGCCGTCCCCAGTCGCGGCGAATACGGGATACCCGAGGGGCTGCAGTTCGGTTTCCCGGTGAAGAGCTCGGGTGACGTTTGGAGCGTGATCGAGGGCTTCGAGATCGACGACTTCGCGAAGGAGAAGATCCGCGTGACAACAGACGAGCTCGTGGCCGAGCGCGACGCCATCAAGGATCTGCTGCCTTCATGAACGCCACCGACGCTTTCAGGTTCCTGCACGTGCTGTCCGCGATCATCTGGGTCGGCGGCGGCGCGATGATGCAGCTCTTGATAAACCGGGCGACCGAGCTCGGGCCGGAGACGACGGCTGAGTTCAGCAAGGCGGCGGAGTGGACGAGCCAGCACGTCTTCATGCCGGCGGCCTTCTCAGCCCTCGGTTTCGGCATCGCAACGGTTGCTGCCGGTGGCTACGACTGGGCCGCCATGTGGATCGGGCTCGGTTTCGCAGGGTTCCTCGTCTCCGCACTCATCGGCACGGCGATCCTCGGTCCGACCTACAAGAAGATGGCGGCGCTCGCGGCCGAGCGCGGCCCGCACGATCCGGTCGTCACGCACATGGCCAGGCGCATCCAGTTCGCCGGACGCGTCGACCTGATCATCTTGATCGCAGTCGTGTTCGTGATGGTTGTGAAGCCGGGTCAGTAGCTTTGCGGATCGTCGCGGCGCTCTTCAGCGCGTGGGTCGCGTGGCGTTGGCTCGGCTTCTTCATCGGCGGCTTTCGTGTGCGGGGCTTCGACGGCGCCGCTCGCCGCGAAGCTCGCCACACCGTCATCGCCCGCGGCGCGTGGAACGTCTTCTTGACGGTCGGTGCGATCTATCTGTGGGCGTTCGTCCTGCGCGTGCAACCCGACGGCAGCTTCGTCGGCTTCATGGCGGCCACGATGATGTGCTCGCTCCTCGTCGGAGTAGCGGCGGGCTTCATGCAGCCCGAACAACGGACGCCCGAAACGTTGGACGTGTGCCGCGTGGTCTTGCGACGAGCTACCGACGCAAGTGCTACCGGCTGAAACGTTCGGCGGAGGCGACGGTATTCGCCATCAGCATGGCGCGCGTCATCGGGCCGACGCCGCCGGGCACTGGGGTGATCGCCTTCACTTTTGGCTCGACCTCGGCGAAGGCGACGTCGCCGATGAGCTTTCCTTCGGTGTTCGGGGTCGTGCCGACGTCGATCACAACTGTGTCTTCGCGTACGTGGTCTGCGGTGATCATCCCTGGGCTGCCAGCCGCAGCCACGAGGATGTCGGCTTGCGTGGTGTAGCGCGTGAGGTCCTTCGTGCCGGTGTGGCAGAGCGTGACGGTGGCGTTTGCGTGCTCGGCCTTGTTGCTGAGAAGCACGGAGAGCGGCCGTCCCACGAGCACGCTTCGTCCGACGACGACGACGTGCTTTCCGGCGATCTCAACGCCGGATCGGACGAGGAGCTGCTGCACCCCGGCGGGCGTGCACGAAACGAATCGGGGCTTGCCGGCCATCAGAAGGCCTTGGTTGATCGCGGTGAGGCCGTCGACGTCCTTGCTGGGATCGATCCGGTTCAGGAACGCGGGTTCGTCCAAGTGCTTGGGGATCGGTGACTGCAGGAGGATCCCGTGCACCGACGGGTCGGCATTGAGCGAGTCGATGAGCTCCTCGAGGTCATCGGCCTCGGTGGCCGGTGGCATCTTGTGCGTCGTCGCATCGATGCCGAGCTTGCGGGCGTCCTTGCCCTTGAGCCGGACGTAGGTCGCGGACGCTCCGTCATCGCCGACGAGGATGACGGCAAGGCCGGGCGTGGTGCCCTTCTGGTTGAGGGTCGCGATGCGGTCACGGAGCTCGTCGAAGACCTCGCCCGCGATCTTCTTGCCGTCGATGATTTCTGCCATCGTTTTTGAGGGTAACGGCGCCCCGGGACGCGCGTGAGACGCTTCGGGGGGTCTGATAGTTAGGACCCTCGAACCTTTCCGGGAGCTGCGGTGTCGAAGAGACGTCAGAACATGGACGAACGGAAAGAACATGCGATGCGCTCTCTCGAGCGATGGGTAACCGCATATCAGCCTGTCGTCTTCAGGGCCGCGTACCTCATCCTTCGCGACAAGCAAGCCGCGGAGGACGTCGCCCAGGACACGTTCATCCGCGCGTACAACGCGGCGCTACGGATGGATCCGGGGGACGGAGTTCGGTCGTGGCTCTACAGGATCGCGGTCAACACATCGTTGAACGAGCTGCGCCGAAGGAAACGGGAGACGGCTGCGGTCGCACGTTTGGACCGCGACGCTGGCTTCGACCCTGCTGAACGTGCCGATACTTCTGCAGTCGTTGCCGACGCCGTCGATCGACTCCCCGACCGTCTTCGCGTCGCCGTGATCTGCCGGTACTTCCTCGATCTGTCGGAGGCCGAGATGGCGCAGGTGCTCAAGGTGAGGCCGGGAACCGTGAAGTCGCGTCTGCACGAGGCGCGAAGAGTGCTTGCCGGCGACGAGTCGCTCGTCGGCGCGACGGGATGAGGACCGATGACTGACAACATGGAGACGGAGATCCGCCGGGCGCTGGATGCGCGAGCACATGAGATCGAGGTGCCTGAGGACTTGGCGGTGCGCACGGTCGAGAACGCGCGGGCGCGCGAGGCAACCACGATGCGCGATCGCGCGCGAGCGTGGCGCGACGGTCGGCGAAGTCGAGCACGCATGACGGCGTATCCGCGCGTGCTCTACGCCGGCGGGGCGGCCGCGACGGCAGTGCTGCTCTTCGTTATCGGAGCACTCGTGACACGGCCGCCGACCGGTGTAGCTACCGACGTCGCCGGGCCGCCTGCGGTGATGGAGGCGCAGGACGGAGTCATCGGCAGCGTGAGCGCCGGGCAGACCGCAGCAACCGTTCAGGACAACTCGCTCACCAACCGCTCGCAAGACGCCAATGCCGAGCAGGCCGGCGATGATTCGGGAGCCGGAACAACGGCGATCGAGCCAGCGCCCCCAGTGCCTGCGCCCCCAGTGCCTGCGCCGGGGAGTGGGAAGCTCCCACCGAAGATCGTCCGGACGGCGAACATCGAGGTTGAGGTGGAGAGCTTCGAACCGGCCTGGAGCCGCGCGAACACGATCGCGACGCGTTACGGCGGCTTCGTCACGAACTCGAGCACCGAGCAGGTCGAGGACCGCCTCGGTCGCGGATCGCTCGTCATGCGCGTTGCTGCCGCGAAGCTCGACGCCGCTCTCGCAGACCTGCGCAAGCTTGGCACCCTCGCGAACATGTCCACGAGCGGGGACGACATCTCGGCCCCCATCGCGGACGTGAAGGCCCGTCTACGGACGCTCCAAACGCAGGAGCTACAACTGCTCGACCTGATGACGCAGGCAAAGACGCTGTCCGAAACGCTCGAAGTGCGCTCGCAGCTCGATAGCGTCCGGCAGGAGATCGAGTCGTACAAAGCCCAGCGGGACGCCTACGAGGATCAGGTCGCCTACTCGACCATCAATGCGACGATCTTCGAGGAGGGCATCGACCGAAACGGCGGCGGGGGCGATGGCGTCCTGCGCGACGCGATGGAGACGGCGCTGCGCATCGGACTGACCATCGTGGCGGGAACCGTTGTCGTGCTCGGTGGCCTGATCCCGCTGGTGGCGCTCGCGCTCGCGATCTGGTTCGTCGTCCGAGCATTACGGAAGCGGGCTCCTCGGACGGATTGAAAGAGTCATAGCGGACGACGGATGGCACAACTCACCAAGCAGCTGCGGTGTAGACCCCCGCACTGCGTCGGCTCGGCGTCGCCCCCGCACTCGCGTGTCCAGAGGGTCGGCGTCCCGTTGGGCGCTTCGACGATGTACAGGCAGCCGCTCCTGCGCGCGTTCGGCTCCCGCTCTCGGATCGCCACCATGCTTGACCAGACGTCCCACGCGGAGATCGGTTGACAACGATTTCCGTTACGCTCCTACCCCGTGCGGATCGTCCTCGCCAACCATTCCACCTATCCGCGTGTCGGTGACGGCGCCCATCTGCAGCGCCTCCGGCGTGCTTACGCCAACCGTGAGACGGGGAAGATCTCGGGCGACGATTTCGACGATGTCGCGCTGAGCTACGTCGCCGAAGTGATGAAGGAACAGGAGGACGCCGGTCTCGACGTCCTCACCGACGGACTCGTGTACTGGTACGACCTCGTCGCGCACCCGACCTCTCGCCTGGAAGGCACGACGATCCGCGGCATCGTCCGGTACTTCGACACCAACACCTACGTGCGCCAGCCCGAGGTCACAGGGACCATCTCGGGGACGTTCGGCCTCGCGGAGGACTTCGCCCGGTCGAAGACCCAGACACGCAAGGAGCTCAAGACCGTCGCGACCGGGCCGTACACGCTCGCGCGGCACACGATCACCGAGAACGGCGACTTCCTGCACGCTGCGACGGCCTACGCCGAAGCGTTGGGGGCCGAGCTCGAAGCATTGGACAAGGCCGGTGCCACCATCGTGCAGATCGACGAACCGTCACTGCTCCAACAACCCGACGACGCTGAGCTCGTCCGCAACCTTCTCACGCGGGCCGTGCAAGCCAAAGGCAACCTCACCGTCGGCCTCACCACCTATTTCGGAGACGCGACGACGATCTACGGCGAGCTGCAGAAGATGCCCGTCGACATCCTCGGCTACGACCTCATCTACGGACCGATGCTCGCCGAGACGATCGTCCACGACGGATCCGATCGTCCGATCGCCCTCGGTGCGATCGACGGACGCAACACCAAGCTGGACGACATCACAGCGGTCGCGCAGACCATCGATCGCGTTATCGAGGCCTTGGACAAACGCGGAGTGTCCGAGATCCACCTGCAGCCGTCGTGCGGGCTCGAGTTCCTGCCTCGCGACCGGGCGCAACGTAAGCTCGAGCGCATGCGCGAGATCCGCGACGCCACCGCATTGGCGAGCACATGAGCGCCGGACGCGAGAAGCTCCGAAGGCTCGGCATCGAGCTCCCCTTGCTGCCCATCACCGCAGTCGGTAGCTACGGCAAGCCCGAAGCACTCACGAAAGCACGTGCCAAGTTCGCGAAGGGCGATATCACCAAAGACGAGCTGCGCAAGCACGAAGAGGAAGCCACCGATCTGTGGATGGGCTTCCAGAACGAGATCGGTGTCGACGTCCCCGTCGACGGCGAGATGTACCGGGGCGACATGGTCGCCTACTTCGCCGAGGAGATGGACGGCTTCGAGACCGGCGGGTTCGTCCGCGCGTATGGGAACCGCTTCTACCGCAAGCCCATCATCACGTCGCAAGTCGCGTGGCGCGGCCCGATCACCGTCGATTGGTGGCGGTACGCGCAGTCGCTCACCGACAAGCCGGTGAAAGGGATGTTCACCGGCGGATACACCACGATGGACTGGTCGTTCAACGAGCATTACGCCGACCGCAAAGCCGCCGCGCTCGCGCTCGCGACCGAGTTCCGCAAGGAGGTCGAGGCACTGGTCGACGCGGGCTGCAAGATCATCCAGGTGGACGAGCCGGCCGTTTCCGTGCGGGCTGATGAGATCGATATCGCACTCGAAGCGATGCAGATCACGTGCGAGGGCATCGACGCGTACTTCATCACGCACGCGCTCGAGTACGGCTATCCACAAACCGTGTTCCCGGACGTCCTCGGTCTGGCCGTCGACAACTTCGACATGGAGTTCGCCAACTCCGACTTCGCGTTCCTCGAAGGCCTCAAGAACTTCGGGTTCGACAAAGACCTGTCGCTCGGCGTCGTCGATTCCCACACACACACGATCGAGAGCGTCGACGAGATCGAAGCGCGCATCCGGCGTGCCATCGCCATCCTGCCCGCCGAGACCATCTGGCCCGATCCCGATTGCGGCCTCAAGACGCGAACGGTCGAGGAATCGATGAACAAGATGCGCGCGGTCGCCGAAGCCACCAAGCGGGTCCGCGCCGACTTGGACGCGACCGCATGAGCGAGCCCCTGCCCCTGGCCAAGCCGCTCGCCAAGCCCCTCGCCAAGCCGCTCGAAGGAAAGGTCGCGATCGTCACCGGTTCGTCTCGCGGCATGGGAACCGGGACGGCCGCGCTCCTCGCGAGTCTCGGCGCGAAGGTCGCGGTGTGTTACGTGCGGAGCAAAGATCTCGCCGCGGAGCTCGCGCAAGAGATCAAGAGCAAGGGCGGCGAGGCCGCGGCGTTCGGCGCCGATCTCACGACGGAAGAGGGCGCGCAGTCGCTCGTCCGCGATGTCGTTGAGCGTTTCGGTGGCCTCGACATCCTCGTGTGCAACGTCGGCGGCTTCCTCAAGAAACCGTTCGAGGAGACGACGAGCGACGAGTGGCACGATCAGTTCTCGCAGAACACCGACACGATGTTCTTCTGCATCCGGGCCGCGCTCCCACACATGAAGGCGCGCGGCTCCGGCCGCATCGTCAACTTCGCCGCTGCGGGGGCCGAGCAGCCGGCACGACAGGTCGGGTTCGCCGCATATGCCGCGGCAAAGGCCGCGGTCGTCGGGTTCTCTCGAGCGCTCGCGCGCGAGCTCGGCCCGGCACAGATCACCGTCAACGTGATCTCGCCGGGGATCGTCTCCGACAACGCGCCCACGCGCGACGACGCGCGCGGGATCGGTTTCGTGAAGCACACCCCCGTCGGACGCGTCGGCAGCTACGAAGACATCGCGGACGCTGTGGCCTTCCTCGTCCGTCCGGACGCCGACTACATCACCGGCTCGGTGCTCGAGGTGGGCGGAGGATGGCGGATCTGAACATCGGATTCGTCGGACTCGGGACCATGGGCGGCCCCATGGCGAGGAACCTCCTGCACAAGGGGTTCGACGTCACGGTGCACAACCGCACGCGGGTGAAGGAAGAGCCGCTCGCAGCCGCCGGCGCGACGCGCGCGGCATCTCCCGCCGAAGCCGCCAAAGACGCGGACGTCGTCGTCACCATCGTTTCCGACACCCCAGACGTCGAGCGTGTCTTGTTCGCTCTCGGCGGCATCGCCGAAGGGGCTCGGCCCGGCACGGTCGTCGTCGACATGTCCACGATCTCGGCCGAGGCCACGAAGGACTTCGGCCGGCGGCTTTCGGCGCAAGGGATCGCGATGGTCGACGCGCCTGTGTCGGGCGGGTCGGAGGGGGCCGAGAACGGCACCCTCACGATCATGTGCGGCGGGGAGGCCGAAGACGTCGAGAAGATCACGCCTGCACTCGTTGCCATGGGCTCGAAGATCACCCACGTCGGTCCGCTCGGATCAGGACAACTCACCAAGGCCGTCAACCAGATCGTCATCGCCGGCTACTTCCTCGCACTCGCGGAAGGCATGACCTTTGGCATCAAGGCCGGACTCGACATGGACAAGGTGCTCGAAGCGATCTCGGCGGGGATGTGCCGGTCGGCTGTGCTCGATATGAGGGCGCGCAACATGATCGACGACAGCTATCCGCTCGGATTCAAGCTCGCGCTCCACCGCAAGGATCTGGGCATCGCTCTGCAGAGCGGGATAGACCTGCGTCTGGCCAAGCTCGTGGCTCAGATCGAGGACTCCCTGATCGAGACGCACGGAGACGACGATCTGTCGGCGTTGGCGGTTGACGTGCGCCGGCGCGCAGGGCTGTAGCGATGTCGCTTCCCACGAGCGCACTCGCGATGCAGGAGGCCGCGCGCGAGCGGATGTCGGCCGTCGCCTATGCGTTCTACTCGTCCGGCTCCTTCGCGGAGACGAGCGTGGCGGAGTCGGTCGCGTCCTGGTCGAGGTGGTACGTGCGTCCGAGGATGGGTATCGACGTGCGCGGCATCAGCATCGCGACGACCGTGCTCGGCACGCCCATCACCGTGCCGGTGATGACCGCGCCCTGCGGGTTCAACAAGCTCGCGCACGCCGACGGCGAGTTCGCCGTCGCTCGCGCGTGCGCCGCCGCCGGCACCATCCAGGTGCTGTCGTCCGCATCGGGGATACCGCCCGAAGAGGTTGCGAGCGTGAGCGACGCGCCCAAGTGGTACCAGCTCTACGCGGCCAACGACGAAGCCATCACCGACGAGCGCGTGGCGAGAGCTGAGTCTGCCGGATTCCAGGCCGTCGTCATCACTGTCGACACACCGATGCTCGGTATCCGCTATCAGGGTCTCGCCGACCCCGGCGCGTTCTTCGAGGAGCTCACCAACGCCGGCGTGATCTTTCCGGTCCAGACGTTCTGCGAGCGACTCGACTGGACCGAGATCGAACGCATCGCCTCGAAGACCAAGCTTCCGGTCGTGCTCAAGGGCGTCCTTCATCCGGAGGACGCGCGTCTGGCACCAGAGCACGGTGCGAGCGCGGTCATCGTCAGCAACCACGGTGGACGACAGATGGACGGTTCGATCCCGCCGGCGCTCGCCCTCCCCGGCGTTGTCGAAGCAGCAGCCGGCCGCATCGAGGTCTACGTCGACGGAGGCGTCCGCACCGGCGTCGACGTGCTGCGCGCCCTGGCGTTGGGCGCCAGAGCCGTCCTGTTGGGACGTCCGTACCTGTGGGCGCTCGCGATCGACGGCGAGAACGGTGTGCGTGAGCTGCTCGAACGCTTCAGGGCCGAGGTCACGAATGCCATGGCGCTGGCCGGGCAGACCGACGCCACCAACATCGACCCGAGCATCATCGTGCGGTCCGACCGGATCTGAGGCACGATAGTCCGATGCGGCGGGGAACTGTTCTTCTCATGTGCGTCGCGCTGCTCGCCGCCCTCGGCCAGCCTGCGCTCGAAGCAGACGACGGCCTCCCGATCGCGATGTCCGAGTTCGAGGAGTGCGTCGGTGTGGTGCCGCACGTGCCCACCAACCCGACGCGAACAACGATCACGGCGAATATCGTCGTCGCTCTCGACGGCGTGACCGTCGCGGACGCGAAGAAGGTCGTGGCCAAGGCGAGCTCCGGCTACGCGCCAGGACTTGTTCCCCAGTTGACTCCCGACATCAAGATCAAGGTCGTCGCGTACCACGACCTGACGAGCAAGCTGAAGGGCAACGAAGTCACCGGCTTCGTCGTAGAAGAAAACCCCATTGGCAAGGACCTGATGTCACAGATGATCCGGTACTACCGTGCCAAGTACCCGAAGTTGAAACGGCACCACGTGCACCTCCTCACGTCGAAGGACATCTCGGGGGCTCCGTACGGCAAGGCGGTCGCCGGCATCGCCAACTGCATCGGCGGGATCGGTACGCCGTACGGATACGCGATCACCGAGATAACGAAAGCGAAGCCCATCGACATCGGACCGCTCGCCGCCGTCAGCAACGTCGATGCGAAGAACATGGCTCACGAGATGGGTCACGTGTTCGGCGCGCATCACCATTACTCGAATTGCGTCGAGGATCTTCCGACTGGGCTCGCGGCTCAGACGACCGACGTCTGCTCGACCATGTGGCCCGAGCTCAGCCTCCTGAGCCTCCACTTCAGCGCGGCCGAAGTCCTGGCGATCCGCGGGTACGCCGAAGCGCATATCGCCAAGACGAACCCGCTGCGGTAAGAGTTCGGCGTCCGTCCGTCGGGGGAGAACCCCAGAACTCCCTACGCGCCGAGCTCCAGCATGAACTCGAGCAGCGAACGGTCGCGCGTCCCGAGGTTCATCACCGTCGCGCCACTTGTCTTCCACGCTTCGAAGCGCTCAGCGATGCGCTCGCGTGGACCAACGAGACACGTTGCATCGGCGAGCTCGTCGGGAACAGCGGCTACAGCTTCCTTCTTCTTGCCGTCCAGGAAGAGGTCTTGGATCTCTTTCGCCGCAGCCTCGAAGCCGTAACGGCACGCGAGATCGTTGTAGAAGTTGCGTCCGCGTGCGCCCATCCCGCCGATGTAGAGCGCAAGGCCGGGCTTCACGAATCCCAGTGCGCCCTCGATGTCGTCGGTCTCGATCACGGCGCAGCCGACGATGAGGTCGAACTCCGATGACGGCTGCCGATCCGAAGACCGTCGCGAGAAGCCGTCCTTGATGGGATCGGTGAAGACGTCAGAGCGGTAGGGATTGAAGAACGCCGGAAGCACGCCGTCCGCGATCTCGCCGGCGAGCGCGATGTTCTTCGGGCCGATGGCCGCAATGACCACGGGTATGTCGGCACGAGGGTGGAGTATCGACTTGAGGGGTTTCCCCAAGCCGGTCGCACCTGGGCCGGAGAAGGGGATCTGGTAGTGCTCGCCGGAGAACTCAAGAGGCTTTTCGCGTTTCCAGATCGCTCGCAGGATCTCGACGTACTCACGCGTCTTGACCAACGGCTTGCCGTACGGCACACCGTGCCAGCCCTCAACGACCTGGGGGCCGGACAACCCGATCCCGCAGATGAAGCGGCCGCCGGAAAGGGCGTCGATCGTGGCCGCGGTCATCGCCGTCATAGCCGGGGAGCGCGCGGGCATCTGCATGATCCCTGTTGCGAGCTTGATGTTCTTGGTGTGCGCGCCCATCCAGACCAGCGGCGAGATCGCGTCCGAGCCGTAGGCCTCGGCCGTCCATATCGAATGCAACCCGAGATCGTCGGCGAGCTTGGCCTGTGCGACGTGATCGTCGATGCCGGCTCCGGAGTAACCGACCTGCGTCCCGAATTTCATATGGCCTCCCTTTTGATCGACGTCCGGATTGGCGTAAGCCCAGCATGAGTCCGCGAGGACGCTTTGAGCAAAGCCGGACGGAAGTTCCTTCACAATCGCGCTTTCGGCGGGCATCGTGGGTGTGGATGCCCTTCCGACGTGCGCTCCTCGCGGCAGCCGTCATCGTACTGGTATCCGCACCGCTGCTTTCCGGGAAGCAGGCGTTCGCGACCGAGCCGTCCGCCGAATCGCAAGTGATGAGCTTCATCAACGCGGCCCGCACGGACCGCCTTGCGGTCCATTCGGGACTGCTCGCGGTGGCCCGTGACCACTCGCGTGCCATGGCGTCCCGCGGCAGTCTCGACCACAACGACGCCGACGCCCGGATCAGCAACGCGGCCCCCGATCCGATGGAGATCAACGGCGCGCCGGACGACGGCACGCCACCGGCGTCCTGGTGCGAAAACGTCACGTACACGATGGGTGTGCCCGAGAGCCAAGCTTCGCGGCGGATCTACGACCAGTGGAAGGGCTCCGGCGCACACGGTCGGTGCATGAACGACACGCGACGCAACGTCGGAGCAGTCGGGATCTACTACGACGGACAAACGTGGTGGGCCACGTTCATCGCCACCGTCGACAACACACCGCCGGGCGCACCGCCGCCCGCTCCCGCCGCCGATCGCGAATCGCCGTCGGCCGCACCGACACAGGCGCCCGCCGCCACCACCAAGGCCGAGTCCACCGAGTCTGCCGGCAGGGAATCAGGATCCGATCGCACGACCGAGCAACCCGAAGCGAGCCCGGGCGGATTGATCAAGTCGATCGACCAAGCGCCCGTCGCGGCCACCGATACACAGCCCCGATCTAGAGAAATCACCTTGCCATCCGAAGCGCCGGTCACCGTCCAGGCGACGGTGAACCATCCCGGCCGAACATCGTCTCTCGAAGGCGCCGCGCCGCCGATGTCCGGCGAGTCCGAACCGATCGTGTTGCTCGGCTACGGCTGGCGGGAGCTCGCAGCCGTCGCCGCGCTGCTACTGCTCGCGACCCTCGTGCTCCAGAGGTCGATCGGGCTCGGACGACGCCTCCCGGTCCGCGGTGGCCCGACCGAAGTGGAACGACGTGATGACGTAGCCCTCCCGGAAATAGAACCGGTGGGCGCCGGTGCGGCTCGTGCCTGAGTCGAGCGTCACCCGATCGCATCCCGCACGCTTCGCAACCTCGCCGACATAGGCGTTCAGCTCCCTCCCGAATCCGCAACAACGGTGCTCGCTGCTCGTCACCAGGTCGTCGACGTACAGGACGCGTCCGTGGATGAAGTTCGTCAGGACGCGGTAGCCACCGACCGCGCGGCAGGCGCCTTCATCGAAGAGCGCGACCACTCGATAGCCATCGGGATGCCCTTGCGCGTAGCGTCCGCGGAACTGCTCGAGTGACAGCTCGTCGCGGAGCTCATGCAGGACGGGGTAGATCTCGTCGAGACGAGGATCATCGGGTCCGAGCTCAACGATCTCCATGGTGTGCAACCGGCCTTAGTGCGGTTGGAACGAGCCACGCATGCCGGAGTCGCGGTGGTAACGGCAGTAGAACTCGTAGCGCGACTCCGCACCGATCTCGACCTCGATGCTCTTCGAGGCACCGGGCGCAAGCTCTTCGTCGACATCGAGATCGGGCGCAGTGAAGGTATGCGTGGCCGCGCCCTCGTTCTTGAGCTCGATCTTCGCTGTGCCGGCTCCGGGTGACTTGATATTGGTCGGCTTGAAGTAGAAGTCATCGAGCTCCATCTCCGCCTCGAAGTCCTCGGTGGTGAAGGTCTCCGTGCCGTGGTCGCTCGTCTCCGAGCTCGCCTCCGGGCTGGCTGCGTCGGTCGGAGCTTCGGGCACAGTGATGTCGCCTTCGCCCTCACCCGTGCTGCATCCGCTGGAGCCGACGAGCACGAGCAACGCGAGTAAGGCTCCAACAGCGGGCTTGCGCATCGAGTCCTCCTTAGTGCGGTTCAGCCCATCTTCTCATAGCGAAGATTAGCCGCGGCACGGTCACGCTGTCTACGCTTCGCCCGGGGTCACCGACGGCGTCACCGACGGCGTCACCACTGGCGTCACCGCGAGGAGGGGCGTATGACGGATCAGCTCTGGAAGCTCGACGCCTGCGAGATCGCCGATCGTGTTCGCGCCGGAACGGTCTCGGCCGCCGAGGTTCTCGACACATTCATCGAGCGCATCGAGCGACACAACGAGGAGCTCAACGCAATCGTCCATCTCGACCTCGACGGTGCGCGAGCGCAGGCGGCGGAGATCGACAGACGCGTGGCTGCGGGAGATGATCCGGGCGCTCTCGCCGGCGTGCCCGTCGGCATCAAGGAGCTCGAGAACGTCGGAGGGTGGCCGGCGACACACGCATCGGTTCCGCACAAGGATGAGATCGCCGAGCACGACGGCGTGCAGACCGCGCGGATCCGCAAGGCGGGTGCGGTGCTCGTCGGCCTGACGGCCTCACCCGAGTTCGGATCGACCGCGCACACGCGCACGTTCCTCCACGGAACGACCCGCAATCCGTGGAACCTCGAACAGACGCCGGGGGGATCGTCGGGTGGTTCGGCGGCCGCGGTGGCGGCTGCGATCCTTCCGATCGCATCGGGCAGCGACGGCGGCGGGTCGATCCGCATCCCGGCGTCGTACTCCGGACTCTTCGGCGCCAAAGCCACCTTCGGCCGGATCCCGAAGGGCGGTCCCGAAAGCTCGTTCACGACGTCCTACGGTTGCTTGTCTCGCTCGGTACGCGATTCTGCTCGCTGGTGGGACTGTGTCGTCGGGACCGACGAGCGCGACCCCCATTCGCTGCCCCACCCCGGGCTGTCGTACGAAGAAGCTCTCGCGCAGCCTCCGCCCCCGGGCCTGCGCGCGGTGTGGTCGCAGGATCTGGGTTACGGAGCGTGCCGCGAAGAAGTTGCGGGCATCACGCGGGCGGCGGCCGATGCGCTCGTCGAAGCCGCCGGGATGACGTGGACAGACGCACGCGTGGAGCTCAAGGACATGTCGGTTGCGTGGGGGCTGTTCAACCACCCGGGAACCTGGCTCGGCGTCCGCGACCATTGGCCGGACCGCGCCGAGGACTTCACGCCACCCATCCGTGGCGGGGTTGCCGACGGCGAGCGCCGCTTCACGATGCCGGAGTACGCGCGCGCGATCGAACGGCGCGATCAGAACAACGTCCTGCTCGCCGAGGTCTTCGAACAGGTCGACGTCATCATCACTCCGACGACGGCCACAACGGCCTTCCGTGCCGAGGGACCCTTGCCCGCTCAGATCGACGGACGCACCATCAAGCCCATGCACGCGATCACGTTCACCTATCCGTTCAACGTGTCGCTGCACCCGGGCTTCAGCTTGCCTTGCGGCTTCGACGCCGACGGCCTTCCCGTCGGACTGCAGATCGTCGCGCGCAGGCAACGGGACGATCTTCTCTTTCAGCTCGCTGCGCTCTTCGAGCAGATCAGACCATGGCCGAAGATCGCGACGAACTACCGGGAGGCTTGATGCCGGCGCCCGATCGCAACGCGTCGCCGAACATGTCCGACTACGAGGCCGAGCGCGCACGCTTCCGTCTGGACGTGCCGAAGCGCTACAACTACGTGGCCGACGTGCTCGAGCGGCGGGCCAAGGAGCACCCGAACGACCTCGCGCTGCTGTCGCTTGATGCAAACGGTGTGGAGTCCGCGCGACACACCTATCGAGAGCTCTCCCGCGAGGCCAACCGGATGGGCAACACACTCCTTCGTCTTGGCATCGGCAAGGGCGATCCGATCTTCGTCATGCTTCCGCGGATCCCGGAGTGGTACGTGGCCGTCCTCGGCGCGATCCGCATCGGTGCCATCCCGATGCCGGGGGTCGCGCTCCTCACGCCGAAGGACATCGCGTACCGGATCGAGAAGTCCGGCGCCGTCGCCGCGATCACCGACGGTGAGGGCGCAGTGAAGGTCGACCAAGCGGGCGGGGATGGCCTGCGCGTACGGATCTGCACGGGGGAGCGTCCGTCGGATAACTGGGAGGGCTTCGACGATCTGCTGATACGCAGCTCCGACGAAACGCTCCCGGCCGACCCGACGTCATCGGACGATCCGATGCTCTTGTACTTCACCAGCGGCACCGTCGCCTACCCGAAGATGGTGATGCACACGCAGTCGTACGCGATCGGTCACACCATCACGGCCCGCTACTGGCAAGACCTCAAGCCCGGTGACGTCCATTGGACGATCTCGGATACCGGCTGGGCCAAGGCCGCGTGGGGGAAGCTCTTCGGCCAGTGGATCCAGGGCGCCACGGTCGTGCAGATGAACATGGGCAAGCCGGACGCCGACCTCATCCTCGACACGATCGTTCGCAACGGAGTCACGACGTTCTGTGCGCCACCCACGCTCTACCGGATGCTCGTGCTCACCGACATCAGCAAGCACGACCTCTCCGGCTTGCGGCACTGCCTCTCGGCCGGCGAGCCGCTCAATCCCGAAGTGATCCGCATCTGGGAGCAAGGCACCGGCGGACTCACGATCTACGACGGCTACGGGCAGACCGAGACGGTGAACCTCGTCGCGAACTACCGGTGCGTCCCGGTGCGCGCCGGGTCGATGGGCAAACCAACACCGGGATTCGACGTCCAGATCGTCGACGACGACGGGACGGCGCTTGGTGTCGGCGAGGAGGGACACATCGCCGTTCGCGTGGCGCCGCACCTCCCAACGGGGATGTTCCAGGGCTACTGGAAGGACGACGACGCGACGGCCGCGGCGTTTCAGGGTGGCTGGTACTACACGGGCGACAAAGCCCGTCGCGACGAGGACGGCTACTTCTGGTTCGAGGGACGTTCCGACGACGTCATCACCAGTTCCGCTTACCGCATAGGACCCTTCGAGGTCGAGAGTGCGCTCGTCGAGCATCCGGCTGTCGCCGAAGCGGCCGTCGTCGGACGCGACGACCCGGAGCGCACACAGATCGTGTGCGCGTTCGTCTTGCTCGCTCCCGGCTATGAAGGGTCGGACGCCCTGGCCAAAGAGTTGCAGAACCACGTGAAGAAGACGACGGCGCCGTACAAGTATCCACGCGAGCTGCACTTCGTCGACGAGCTCCCGAAAACCGTGAGCGGGAAAATCCGGCGAACCGAGCTGCGCCAGCGCCTTCGCGACGGCGCCTACGACTAGCTCTTCTTTCGCCGAGGCGGCTTGCGCTTCTTCGTGGCCGCGGCCTTCGCGGCTGCGGCACTGAGCTGCGCGTGACGACGAAGAGCGAAGACGGCGGCCCCGACGATCGGAACGGTTGCGAGCGCGAGCCACCGGATCGCGCGCGTCCACGGCTGTGTCCCTCCGACGGTACGACCGAGCAGTCCATCGAGCGAGTCTTCATCGATCGGCGCTTGGGCGAGGACATCGGGGTCCGCCTGTCCGATGCCGGAGGGGAGGTCTTCGCGTTCGACGTCCGGGACGGTGAGCGGTTCGAGCGTGAGCGGCGTTGCCATCGTCGAAGGCGTTGTCGTCGGCAGAGGTACAGCAGTGGTCGCGACAGTGCCCGGCGATGCGCCCGCCCCACGGGTCGCTCTCGGCGACGCGGTGGCGGCGACCGCCCCAGATGGTGCCGAGGCCTCGACGATCAAGCGCGAGACGTGTCCACGTTCGCGGTGCGGATCGCAGTAGAGAAGGAAGCTCCCGACTTTGTCGAGCTTCGGAGTCGTGTAGGTTTGCCCCTGAAGGATCGCTCCCGAATGGATGTCCAGCTCGTCGACCTCGACGGTGTGCGGCGGGAATATGCCTTGGACGATCGTGAAGACGATCTGATCGCCTTTGGACACGACGAGCCTCTTGCGATCCTTGGTCGTGGCGTCCTCGAAGTAGTAGTTGCCGACAGAGACGTTCCTCGACCTCGCGAAGGCCGGCGCACTTGCAAGCAGCATGATCAGAGCAGCGCCGAACAGCACGAACGCTCGTTTCACGTTCCGTACACCATCTCGCCCGCCAGCAGGCCCGCGGCCACGAGAGCGATCATCCCGAAGGTGGCGAGGGCAACGTCCTGCACCGCGTACGCAACCGGCAGCGGTGTCGTCCGGCGGCGGCGCAACAGGTAGTGCGCGCCGAACGCGAGGGTAGCGACGAGACCCGCGGTCATGTGCCAGATGAGCGGTGCGTCGGTGCGGGGGTTGAGCACGAAGTCGAAACCTCGCGTGTCGATGAACCCGGCCACCACCGTGAACGGCAGTGCGATCACGCCGATGATCTCGAAGAGCGCAACGCGTCCGTCCCACCGATCATCACCTGTCGCGTAACGGGCGAGCACGCACACCCAGGTCGCGGTCAGCATCGCGAGGGGGAAGTGGACGATCGCCGGGTGCACCGGAAGCGCGAAGGGATCGAACATCTCTATTTCCCGAACAGGTCGTCGAGCGACTTCCCCTTCTTCGGTTTGGCGAGCAGGTCGTCGAGGTCGTCTTTCGGCTTGCGGGCGGCTTCACGGCGCATCCTCTCGTCGAGGTCCGCGGCATGTTTGCCTCTGATCTCACCGGCCGCGTCCATCAGCTCCTCGAGGCTCCTGCGAGGACCGCCTTCGATACGGATGCGCAGAGCCGCGAGCACATCGGCCTGATGGTTCTCGAGGCCCAAGGTCCGGTCGATCTCGGCGAGAGCGGCCTCGGCCTTCTTCAGGAGGCCGAGGTCGGCCTTCTCGTCTGCTTCGTCCGACATGCTTCGAGGATAGACAGCCCCGATCCGTGTTGCTTGCCGCAGCAAGCGGCGCACTTGCAAGGGGTCGTTACCCTTGAGAAGTCCCTGAAGGGAGACGATCATGACGAAAGAACGGCTCACGCCGGCCGATGCGCTGTTCTTGCATCTCGAGAACGACAACACGCACATGCATGTTGCCTCCGTCACGATCTTCGAAGGAGCGGTGGACTATCAGGCCGCGCTCGACGAGGTCTCTCGCCGCTTACACCTCGTCCCGCGCTTCCGTCAGAAGCTCGCGTTCGTTCCGTTCGATCAGGGACGTCCGGTATGGGTGGACGACCCGCACTTCAACATCGAGTACCACCTACGCCACACCGCGCTCCCGGAACCCGGCGACGAGGAGCAGCTGAAGCGGCTCGTCGGTCGCGTGATGTCGCAGAGCCTCGATCGTGACAAACCGCTATGGGAGATATGGCTCGTCGACAAGCTCGTCGGCGACCGCTTCGCGATGATCGCGAAAACACACCATTGCCTCGTCGACGGCGTATCGGGTGCCGACCTCACGGCGGTGCTCCTCGACCTGAGTCCCGAACCACCGAAGCTCGAGACGCAACCGTGGACGCCGAAGCAGCAGCCCTCCCCGATGACGATGCTCACCGACGCGCTGCGCGAACGGCTCACCGAGCCGGTCGAGATCGCTCGCGTTGCGCGCGCGGCCTTCCGTACCCCTCGGCGCGTGCTCAAGCAGGGAACCGAGTTCCTCGAAGCGATGGGCGCGCTCGCGTGGGCCGGCCTCAATCCCGCACCCAAGACCGACCTCAACACCTCGGTCGGTCCGCACCGGCGCGTCGAGTTCGTTCGCGCGTCACTGTCCGACTTCAAGATGATCAAGAATGCCCTCGGAGGCACCGTGAACGACGTCGTGCTTGCCGTCGTCTCCGGCGCGCTTCGCCGATTCCTCATCAATCGCGGAGTCGACACGCGCGGCCTAGAGCTCAAGGCGATGGTGCCGGTGTCCACGCGGGCCGAAGGAGAAGCGGGTGCGCTCGGCAACCGAGTGGCCTCGATGGCAGCGCCGCTACCGGTGTACGAGGAAGAGCCGGCACTCCGTCTGGCGATCGTGAAGGAAGCGATGAACGACGTGAAGTCGTCCAAGCAAGCCGTTGGTGCAGAGATGATCATGAGTCTGTCTGGGTTCGCGCCACCGACGATCCTCGGACAAGCCGCACGTCTGCAGGCATCGCAGCGCCTCGTGAACCTGCTCGTAACCAACGTCCCCGGCCCCCAGTTCCCGCTCTACTCGCAGGGTCACAAGCTCGTCGATCTCTTCCCGATCGCTCCGCTCGGCTCGAATCAGGCGCTGAACGTCGCGGTCATGTCCTACGACGGCCATCTCGGGTTCGGACTCCTCGCGGACTATGACGCGATCCCCGACCTCGCAGTGTTCGCGGACGGTCTCGAGAAGTCGATCGCCGAGCTCCTCGAAGCGGCCGAGATCATGCAATCGCGGCCGCAAGGCAACGGGTCGTCCAAGGATCTCGAAGAGATCCACGTCGGCGCCGCCCAGCTCGACGCGTGAACCTGCGTACGGTCGTCCGTGTCATCACTGCTGGGGTCGGCGTGCTTGTGGCCGGCCTCGGCATCTGGGCATTCGTCGATCCGCTCTCGTTCTACGAACAGATCGCGAACTTCCCGCCGTACAACCAGCACCTCTTCCACGACGTCGGCGCGTTCCAGATCGGGATCGGCGCGACGCTGCTCTACGCGCTGTTCAGACGGGACGCCCTCCAGGTCGCACTGGTCGGAGCGTCGATCGGCTCTGTGATGCACGCGATCTCACACGTCATGGACCGCGATCTCGGCGGGAAGACGACCGACCCCATCCTCCTGTCGGCGCTCGCCCTGCTGATCGTCGTTGCCGCGGCGATACATCTGTCGCAGCGCCGAGATTAGACCGCGTCTGGCCCGGTCTCTCCGGTGCGGATGCGATGGACGGCTTCAACAGGGCTCACCCAGATCTTGCCGTCGCCGATCGTTCCCGTCCGCGCGGCGCCGATCACCGCGTCGACGACCCGATCGACGATCGACTCGTCGACCAGGATCTGCAGGTAGACCTTCGGCACGAAGTCGATCTGATACTCGGCGCCCCGGTACACCTCGGTGTGGCCCCGCTGGCGTCCGAACCCACGGGACTCGGTCACCGTCATCCCTTGGACGCCGACGTCCTTGAGCGCCTCCTTCACCTCGTCGAGCTTGAACGGCTTGATGATCGCGGTGACGAGCTTCATCGGCTTCCCCCTTCGTCGGGCCGCTTGTGCCCCTCGCACTGGCCCGATAATGACTCAGATCGCTTCGCCACCTTGCTCCCCGGTACGGATCCGAACGACCTCTGATGCCGACGTGAGCCAGATCTTCCCGTCACCGATCGTTCCCGTCCGGGCGCTCGCGACGATCGCCTCGATCACCTGGTCCGCGACCTCCTCGTCGGCGAGGATCTCGATCCGGACCTTCGGCACGAACTCGATGTGGTACTCGGCACCCCGATAGACCTCGGTATGGCCCCGTTGGCGACCGAACCCACGTGACTCGGTGACGGTCATGCCGTGCACTCCGATGTCGCTCAGCGCCGCCTTCACGTCATCGAGGACGAACGGTTTGATGATCGCGGTCACCAGCTTCACTTCGCGTGCCACCCTTCAGTGAGTGCAGAGAGAGCCTGCGGTGAGCCGGCCGGTGACCGGCCGGCTCACCGCAACAGCTTGCTTCGTTAGTGCGTCGAGCGCGTCGCGAATTCCGGGTAGGCAAGGACGCCCATCTCGTCCATATCGATACCTGCCTGCTCGACCTCCGCCGTCGGCCGGATGCCGCCCTTTGTGAGCGCGTTCTGGATCTTGAAGAACAGGTACGAAAGGAGACCGAAGAAGACGACGATCGTGAGAGCACCGATCGCCTGCACGACGAGCTGCTCTGAACCACTACCGCCGTAGAAGATGCCCGTCACTCCACCCTCGACGCCCTCGGTGAGATTCCAGCCGCCACCGTACTTACCGTTGCTGAAGATCCCGACGCAGAGCACACCGAAGATGCCGCCCACGCCGTGGACCGAGATGGCCCCGACCGGGTCGTCGACCTTCAGCCTGGTGTCGATGAACCTGATCGACTCGATCACGATCACGGCCGCAACGATCCCGATCACGGCCGCCGCCCATGGATCAACGAACGCGCAGGGCGCCGTGATCGCCACAAGGCCCGCGAGCATGCCGTTGGCCATCATGCCGGGGTCCGGCTTGCCGCCGCGCAGCATGATCCAGAACATGCCCGTCGTCGCGCCGAACGCGGCGGCGATCGCGGTGTTCGCGGCGACCGTGGCGAACTGGACGTCCGTCGCCGCGAAGGTCGATGCAGCGTTGAACCCGAACCATCCGAACAGCAGGATGAACGTCCCGAGCATGGCCATCGGGATGTGATGTCCTGCCAAAGTCCGGGATTTCCCGTCCACGTATTTGCCGATGCGCGGTCCGAGCACCTTGGCGCCCGTGAACGCAGCCACGCCACCCATCGCGTGCACGACGCCGGAGCCGGCGAAATCGACGTAGCCCAAACCAAGTCCGGCGTTGTTGCCGAGCTGGCTCAGCCAGCCACCGCCCCACGTCCACGCGCCGAACAGCGGGTAGTAGATGGCCCCGCAGAACAGGCCCCAGCCGACGAACGACTTCCACTTCCAGCGCTCTGCCATCGAGCCCGTTGGGATCGTGGCCGTGGTGTCCATGAAGGCCACCATGTAGAGGAAGAACCCGAGCACCGCGGCTCCGCCGGCCTTCTCGATGCCGCCCATCGCGAAACCGCCCTTCCAGAGGAAGACCCAGTCGCCGAACTTGATGAGCGGTTCGCCGATGGCCGCGGTGTAGCCGAAGTCGGCGCCCTCGAGCACGTATGAGTACCCGCCGAACATGAACGCATACCCGACGAGGAAGAACGCTACGAAGCCGATACCGAAGACCGCGAAGTTCGAGCTCACGACGTGCGCCGCGTGCTTCGCCCTGCAGAAACCCGTCTCAACCAGCGCGAATCCGGCTTGCATGAAGATCACAAGCACCGCGCCGATCACGATCCACAACAGGTTCACCTGCTGACCGAGCTTCAGGACGTCCGGGCTCACCTCTTGAGCAGATGCAGGTGCTGCCAGCAAGAACAACAACGCGCCCACGAGGCCCGTCCCCGTAAGCGTTCTTCGCCAGTTCATACGCACTCTCCCGGTGGTCTTTGGCCTGGTCCATTGGCACCAGTGGCTCGGATCCGGCTGCTCACTGCCACCCCCCGATCCATCACGACGCAGCCGCCCTACGCGACCACATTCGAGGTGGAACCTAGTGGACGAGGATTGCGCCGGAGTGTCCCGAACGTTGCCTCATGTTGCGAACGGCTTTCCGTCCTGCAGCGGCTCTCGTACCCAGGATTTTCCCGGTGGTTAACACATCCGAAATACGGGTCAACTGAACGGAAACGGCACCTCTATACGGTTCCTCGACATGGGAACCGTCATCGAGGGCCCGCCCGACGCCCGTCGGATCAGCGTCGGGTACCTCGACATCGAGCCGCAGGCGTACCGCGCGGCGCTGCACGGACGTGCCCTGACATTGACCCCTTCGCAAGTCGACCTGCTCAGCTACCTCGTCGCCAACCGCGACCGAGTCGTGACGCGAAACGAGCTGGCTGAAGCCGCCGGCCTCGTTCAGGTCCGCTCGGTGGACGTCGTTCTCTCCTCACTTCGCCGCATGCTCGGTGACGGCTTCGTCCGTAACGTCCGAAATCGCGGGTGGATCCTCGAGCCGTCGGTCTTCGAGCGCTGATCCAGCAGTGGACGCCGGTCTTCTGCTCTTCCGACTCCTCGCGCTCCTTGTCGCCGCGCGGCTCGCGGCGGAGCTCGCGGAACGGCTGAAGCTCCCAGCCGTGCTCGTCGAGATCACCGCCGGACTCGTCCTTGGTCCATCCATCCTCGGGTTCATCGGCCACGACGAGTCGCTCAGGTTCATCGGTGAGCTCGGTGCGATCTTCCTGCTGCTCGAGGTCGGCCTCCACATGGATCTCGCCGACCTGAGGCGTGTCGGACGAGCGGCGCTGCAGGTGGGCGTGGTCGGCGTCGTCCTTCCGCTCGTCGCCGGTACAGCGCTGATGCGTGCGATCGGTGTCGACCCGCAGGTTGCACTCTTCCTCGGGGCCGGTATCACCGCGACGAGCGTAGGGATCACCGCCCGCGTCTTCGCGGACATGCGAGCGCTCGCAACCGGTGAAGCGCAGACCGTGCTCGGTGCAGCCGTGGCCGATGACGTGATCGGCTTGTTGATCCTCACCGTGATCACGCGCCTCGCGCAGAGCGGCAGCATCCAGCCGGGGTCGATCGTCCTCATCGCCGTCACCGGGATCATGTTCGTCGTCGGCGCAACCGCGATCGGGTCCTTCATCGCACCGATCATCTTCGACCGCTTCGTTTCGCGCGCGCGCACGGAAGGCACGTTCATCGGCGCGGCTGTGGCGTTCACGCTTGCGATCGCAGGTCTGGCCGCGGCTGCCCGGCTCGCTCCGATCGTCGGTGCGTTCGTTGCCGGACTCGCTCTCGGTCGCATCAAGGAGCAGGACGATCTTCGCCGACGACTGACGCCGGTCGTCCACCTCTTCGTCCCGGTGTTCTTCCTGCTCATCGGGGCCGAGGCAAGCGTCGGGGCGCTCGCCGAGCCTGGAGCACTGACGATCGTCGGGGTTCTCGGCGTCGTAGCGGTGCTCAGCAAGATCGCCGCGGGATACGCGATCCGGCGCGGATCGGCCGACCGGCTCCTCATCGGCATCGGCATGATCCCCCGGGGTGAGGTCGGTGTGGTGTTCGCGACCCTCGGACTCGCCGGCGGCGTTCTGCGCGCGCGCGAGCACGCGGCCCTGTTGACGGTTGTGCTCGCAACCACGCTTGTCGCGCCGCCGATGTTGCGTCGCCGCATCGAACGCACACGGCGGACGGCGCTTCAGCACGCGGTCGAGAACGCGCCGCCGGGCGGGTGGCTCGTCGCCACGGCGGAGGAGGTCGATCTTGCCGCCGAACCGCCGTTCGGACTCGCGCCGACACTCGGACTCGAGGCCGCGCTGCTCTGCGCGGAGCGCCGTCCGGGTCAACGACTGCTCGAGTGGTTGTCGAGAGCGGCGGGGCAACCCCCGGTATGGGATGTGCACCTCCGCGGGCTCTTCCTCGCCCTATTGAGACAGGGAAATCCACGAAGCTGGCGCCTGCTCGACGTGACCGGCTTGATGCAGCTGCTCATGCCCGAGCTCGACGCCGAGATGCGGCGGCGCAAGCAGGATCCGTTCGACCTCGATCCCTCCGGAGCGCTGCGGTGGGAAGAGGTCGAGGCCGTCACGGACCTTGCCGGTCGCGACGGCGACGCCGCTGCCAGGCTGTGGTCGCGTATCGATCAGGACGCGGTGCTCGTCGCGGCGCTCGCACGAAGCGCTTTCCGTGGGTCGGCCTCGCGCAACGCCGCTCGTCAACTCTCGACAACTCTCGGGCTCGACAACGACCAGAGGGCGATGGTTGCGTTCCTCATCTCCGAGCGTGACCTCCTGACCGCCGCGTCGGCTCGCTTGTCGATCGGCACCGAAGAAACGGTGCTCGAACTGGCAACTCACATCCGCGATCGAGCGAGTGCGGACGTCCTTTACTTCATGACTGCTGCCATCACGACGGATCCGACGAGAAGAGAGGCGCTTGACGAGCTCTACCAACTGATCACCACCGCGCTCGGGCACCCCGAGCTGACGGGGATCATGGCCACCGACCTCGTACAAGCCCGCAAGGAGGACGTGATCCGTGCCTTCCCACGGGTTCCCGATCCCCAGCTCCGGAAACTGATCGATGCGGCTCCCCGGCGCTATCTCCTCGTACACAAGCCGGAGACGATCATCCGCCACGCGCGCATGCTCGACCCCGTGCCGACGCGCAACGAGGTCAAGCTCGAAGCTGAACCCGACCTCGAGCACGGCGGATGGACGGTCCACATCGTGACGTTGGACCGCCCCGGCGTGTTCGCCGCGATCGCGCGAGGCTTCGCCGCAGAACACGTGCCCGTGTTGGAAGCGTGGATCTCGACGTGGAGCAACGGAGTGGTGGTCGACGTGTTCAGGGTGGAGGCCTCGCGCGACGTCGACTTCCAAGCCGTCGAGGACGCTATCGTCGCCACGTTCGCCGGAGCAGCGAACGGGGCGCCCGCTGTGATCGAGGGTGTGATCGAGGGCGTGATCGAGGGCGTGATCGAGCTCGACAACGTCGCGTCGCCTTGGCACACGATCGTCGAAGTAGCAACGTTGGACCGCGCCGGTCTGCTCTACCGTGTTGGCGACGCGTTTCATCGAACGGGCATCGACATCCACCATGCCGCGGTGCGAACGGTGGAAGGTGTCGCCGTCGACTCCTTCCTCGTCACCGACCGTAACGGGCACAAGCTCGACGCGAAAGCCGAAAAGGCCCTGCGCGAAAGCTTCGAAGGCAGATCGCCGAGCCGGTGGGCGGCACGCCGGCTCGTCAGGCGGTCTTGACCTTCGTCCCGGCCGGGACGGGGCCGATGATTGCGGTTCCACCGCCGTCGAGCTCCGCCGCCGCCCCGGCGGCAGGTTCGACGCGAACCATACCGATGGCGATGTCGCCCCTGCGCGGCGACCACGCCGCGGAGGTGATCGTACCGATCGTCTGACCGTCCGATCGAAGGGTCCGGCCGACGGGTTCGTCGACGCCCTTCAGTTCGAGTGGACGGATCACCTTGTTGATGCGGCCGCGGAAGTGGATCCGCGCGACCGTTTCCTGTCCCACGTAGCACCCCTTGTCGATCGGGACAACAGCCGTTAGCCCAGCCTCCTGAGGCAGGTGGTCGGTGGTGTAGTCGACGCCGAACGCTCCGACCCCGGCCTCGATGCGAAAGACCTCGAAGAGTTCCTCGGGTGCGCGCTCGATCTCGCGCTCCAAAAGCCCATGAACGTCGGCCACGTCGAGATCGCCCAGACGGGACCCGAAGATCACCGTCCCGTCGTCCACGACGATCTCACCGTCGCGCGCAAGCTCGGCAGCCGGGGGGCCGAGGACGGTGGTCACCGTCGTCGAACGGTCTTCGATGTCGACCTTGGTCCGGAAGCGGTACCGCACGAACCAGTCCGCCAGACCGCCCGCCGGTGGATCGACGTCGATCCATATCTCGTCTGCAAGACGCCCGACTCGGAAGTGAGAGACGAGCTTGCCCTTTGGGTTGAGGAAACACGACTCGCGCCAAGCACCTGACGGGAGGTCGTCGACGTCGGCGGTCACGGTGTTCTGCAGGAACCAGATCGCCTGCTCGCCGGTCAGGCGGAGCAGGCCCCGGCCCGTGCGGTCGATCGCCGCGCCGCGGCTCAGCGCCACGCCATACAGACGCTCGGTCTCCGCTCGCTCCATAGGAAAACCGTAGCGCCGTTTAGCCTAAGGGGATGCTCCGTGTGAGGAACAGCATGACCCGGACCGCTGAAGAGGTCCGTCCGCTCGAAGGTGAGACCGTCCGCATGTACTCGTGCGGCCCGACGGTGTACCGTCCCCTACACGTCGGGAACCTCAGAAGCTTCATCCTCCCCGATCTCATCGCACGCTCGCTCGCTTACCGGGGAACCGATGTACACCGCGTGATGAACATCACCGATGTCGGCCACATGACCGACGA
Source organism: uncultured Actinomycetes bacterium (assembly GCA_964520325.1). Classification (GTDB taxonomy): domain Bacteria; phylum Actinomycetota; class JAICYB01; order JAICYB01; family JAICYB01; genus CAZFOB01. Next base: position 150,272 of record CAZFOB010000005.1, read on the forward strand.
GCTCACCGATGACGGCCGCGACAAGATGCTGCTCGCGGCCGACGACGAGGGCCTCACCGCGGCCGAGATCGCCCAGAAGTACATCGACCTCTTCTTCGAGCACACCGATGCGGTGGGGATCCGCCGCGCCGACCTTTACCCGAAGGCCACCGACCACATCCCACACATCATCGAGCTCGTCACCAAGCTGATCGAGCGCGGCCATGCGTACGAGAAGGACGGGACCGTCTTCTACGACGTCACCACGTTCGAGGGCTACGGTGCGCTCTCCGGCCAGTCGCTCGAGCTGATGCGGTCCGCACATCGCATCGAGGTCGACCCCAACAAGCGCAACCACCAGGACTTCGTGCTGTGGGTAGCCGCCGGCCCTCGTCGCGTACTCGTGTTCGACTCGCCGTGGGGATCGGGCTACCCCGGCTGGCACATCGAGTGCTCGGCGATGTCGCTCCACCACCTTGGAGACCGGTTCGAGCTGCACACCGGCGGCGTTGACAACCGATTCCCACACCACGAGGACGAGATCGCACAGTCCGACGGTGCCGTTGGTCACAAGGTGGTCGAGTGCTGGGTGCATGGTGAGCACCTGCTGATGGACAGCTCCAAGATGGCGAAGTCGGCCGGCAACGTCGTCACGATCACAACGCTCATCGATGACGGGGCCGACCCGCTCGCGTTCCGCTATCTGTGCTTCACGGGACGCTACCGGCGCCAGGTCGACTTCACCGAAGACGCGATCTCATCGGCCGGCACGACTCTGCGGCGTCTGCGAGAACGCGTCGCGACGCTCGGCGCATCCGGCTCGGCCCACGCAGCCACCGACACCGAGTTGCGCGCGACCCTCACGCACGCGCTGAGTCTCGGATACCAGGACCGATTCGTACACGCGGTCGAAGATGACCTCGACTTCCCGAGCGCACTCACAGTGCTCCACGAAGCGATCTCGGACGACGGCGTGCCGGCGGCCGACCGATGGGCGCTGCTTGCATCCTGGGACTCGATCCTCGGACTCGAGCTCGCGCCGACGCAAGAGCTCGCTCCCGAGCTCGCGTCGCTGCTGAGCGAACGGGAGGACGCTCGGGCGCGGAAGGACTTCGTCACGGCGGATGACATCCGCGATCGACTGCGCAGCAGCGGTATCGAGCTTCTCGACTCGGTCGGCGGTGCTACTCGCTGGGTGAAGCGGGGCTAGCTACCGGAAGCACGTCCGGAGCCAGTGCACTGACGAGCCGATCTTCGAGACGGGCCACGGCAGAGGCGCCGGTGATCTTCTCGCCGACGACGTCCCGGACGTAGAAGACGTCGACCACCTGGACTCCGTAGGTCGCAACTTTCGCCACCGACACATCACACCCGGCATCAGCCAAGGTCTTCGTGATCACACGCAACAGTCCGAAGCGGTCCTCCGCGTGCACCTCGACCACCGTATGCGAGGGCGACGCGTCGTTGTCGACAACGACGCGTACGGAAGTGTCGCGACGGCGGCTTCCGCGCCGCCGCCGCGTCTGAGCGGCCTTCTTGGCCAGCACGTCATCGAGATCGACGGTGCCATCAAGGGCTGCGGCGATCTCGCCCCCCAACATCTTCCAACGTTCGTCACCCGCTTCCAAGTGCTGTCCCATGACACGAAAGACCTCGACGGCGATCCCGTCCGATCGTGTGAATACCTCGGCGTCGTGCACGTCGACAGTGCGGAGCGCCAGCACGCCGGCCACCATCGAGAAGAGGCCCGGACGATCATGGGCCACGACCACGAACTCAACCGTCTCGTCACCGTGATGGACCGCGGCACGCACCTCGCCGGCCTGAAGCGGTATGCGGAGCAGATCGAGTTGGCGCCGCGCCGCCTGCTGGTCGAGTCCGAACATCCACGACTCGGGCATCGGTCCGATGAGACGAGTCGCCTCCTCGTGCTGGAGGCCGAGCGCCGCAGTAAGGTCCGCGAGTTGTTGTGACGAGGTACCGGCGGGGAGTGGCGACCCTGCCAAGAACTCACGCGTGCGCAAGTAGAGCTCGCGAATGAGGGAGGCGCGAAACGACGACCACGCTTCGGGGCCCGTCGCCAATGAGTCGGCACGGGTCATGAGATAGAGCATCGCGAGCCGTCGCTCATCCGTGACGCGCTCGGCCATCTCCGCGATCGTCCTGGGCTCGTTGAGATCACGACGTGTCGCGGTTTCCGCGAGCGCGAGGTGATGCCGAACCAGGAACTCAGCGTCGTGCGTTTGCGCGTCCGAGAGCCCGATGCTCGAACCGAGGTTTGCGATGAGGTCGGCCCCGACCGTCGAGTGATCAGCGCCCCGGCCCTTGCCGATGTCGTGCACGAGCGTCGCCAAGAAAAGCGCATCCGGATCACCGACCTTCGACCAAGCGTCGCGAAGGTCGTGCGCATCGGAGCTACGGCTCGCGGCAAGCTCAGCGACGGCGGCGAAGAGGTGACGGTCGACCGTGTATCGGTGATAGAGGTCTCGTTGCGGGAACGCTCGGATCGGCCCCCACTCAGGGATCAGCGCGACGAGTAGCCCCGTCGCGTCCATGGCCTCGAGCGCCCGGACGCCTCCCGGTCCCGACTCGAGGATGTCGAGGAAGACATCCCGCGCTTCGTTCGTCCACTCGATCTTCTCCGCAACGTCGACCTCCTCGTGAAGCCGATTCAGAGCCGCGCGGCCGATAGGCACATCGCGCAACACCGAGCGGCGCAGGACGCGAAGCCAGCCTGCCGGATCCTCAGCGACGTTGGTCGTTGCGACCACCTCGAGACGGCCGTCAACGAGGACGCAGCCGTCGCCGACGTTCTCGTTGCCCGCGGCCCGGAACCGGCGGCGTCGCTTGGCCTGAAGCGTGCGATCCCAGAAGCTCGACACCACGGCTTCGACCTCCCGCGCGTGTCCGAAGAGCTCCTGCATGAGCCGGTCGGCCGGTGGGCGTCCGGCGAGTGCCTCGTAGCCCAAGCGAGCGGCGATGTCATCCTGCTCGGCGAGATAGAGCTGATCCTGGTGACGTCCGCTGCCCAGGTGCAGCTCGATACGGAGGCGGAGCAGATACTCACGAGCGGCTTCGATGAGATCGCCGTCCAGGCGACTGAGGTTGCCCGCGGCCACGAGTCCTGCGATGCCTTCGGCACCGGGCAGTACCTTCGATGCCCAGCCCAGCGTGTGTATATCGCGCAACCCTCCGGCAGAATCACGGATGTTCGGTTCCAGCAGATGTCCGGCTCCCCCGTACCGCTTGTGGCGGTCGGTGGTCGCTTTCGTCAGCTCGGCGAAGTAGGACACGCGGCCTCGTTCGAGCTTCCGCCAGACCGATCCTTGCATGTCGGCGAACAGTCCGCGGTCGCCTGACAGAAGTCGTGCGTCGAGCAACGCGCACACCTCGGCGATCTGAGCAAAGCTCCGGATGACATCGCGAGGCTCACGGATCCGATCGCCGAGCTCACGCCCCGAGTCCCAGAGCGGATACATGACCTCTCGATGCAATGCTGTGACGTCGGGAGAATCCCAGCCGCGATAGAGAACCAGCAGATCGAGATCGGAGTTCGGCGCGAGCTCGTTGCGGCCGTATCCACCGAGCGCGATCAATGCGATGCCGGCGGGGTCGTGGCCGCATCGCACGAGAGCGTGTTCGAACTCGTTGATGACGATGAGGTCGACGTCGGCCGCATGCGCCTTGACGATCTCGCGGGCGCTCGCGCCCGATCGCTGCAACGACTCGACGCGCATGCGCGCTCGGTTGAAAGCATCCCGGATCTGGTTCGTCACAGGCTCAGTGTGCACGGGCCGCAGGATCCTCGCGCGCGCCTTCCGAGACCGCGCCGGCGACGCGAGCCCGAAAAAGGGACTCCCCCGCGGACCTCCGCGGGGGAGTCTCAATACGACACTCGTACCAGGCCTACTTCTTCTTCCGTGGTCTCTTCATCGCTACCGCGGGAGCGGCCTTCTTACGACGTGCGGGCTTACGCTTGGCGGGCTTCCGCTTGGCGGCTTTCTTCCGAGCGGGCTTACGCTTAGCGGCAGCCTTCTTGCGAGCGGGCTTGCGCTTGGCGGGCTTCCGCTTCGCGGTCGCCTTCTTACGCGCGGGCTTGCGCTTCGCTGCTGCCTTCTTGCGAGCGGGCTTACGCTTCGCGGCCTTCCGCTTGGCGGGCTTACGCTTGGCCGTTGCTTTCTTACGCGCGGGCTTGCGCTTCGCCACCTTACGTGCGGGCTTGCGCTTCGCGGTTGCCTTCTTACGAGCCGGCTTGCGCTTCGCTGCTTTCTTCTTCGGCATGTGAGTCACCCCCTCTCATCGGTCAGATGACCTCTGGAACACGGTTCACGCTCTGGTTCACGACACGCACATGCATACCCGTATCACGAGGTCAGAAAAACCATAGCGGCAAAAAGCGCGCATGTGAAGGGTTTTGACACAACTGTCAAGTCACACCTCGCGTGCCGCAAACATCGCTCTGCACGTTCAGTGACTGTTGTTGTGCTTCTTACGACGCGACACGCGCGCGCGGTCGACGACCGATACGCACGCTCGCAACGCGCGCGAGCACGTCACGTATGTCTTCGCCGTCGATGACCAAACTGAATAGTCGCTGCGCTTGGCGTCGCAACCGCGTGCGTTCGCGCTCGGTGAGTCCACCCCAGATGCCATACCGCTCACCATTCGCGAGCGCGTACTCGAGGCAATCAAGACGCACTTCGCAGTTCACGCACACACGTTTCGCGGAATCTCCCGGGCTTCCCCGTTCAGGGAAGAACAGATCGGGATCTTCACCGCGACAGAGGGCTTCTTCTTGCCAGTCGTAACGGATTCGCCACACGTCCGCTTCCCCCAGGTGAGAAGACACAGGACTGTAATTACGTTCGTGTCATTGTAGTGAGGTGACTACTTCTGTCAAGGGGTGGGCTCTGAGTGCCACGTTGCGTCAGTCAGTGGTGAGCGTGACGACTAGTTCAAGTACCGACGCCAGATCCAGGCAGCAGAACCGATCATGCCGGCCGAACCGAACAACCCGAGCACCGCAAGTCCGCGATTGGGTGAAGCAACCGGAGTCGGACTTGGCGTTGGTGTCAACGTCGGCAACGGTGTCGGTGATGGTCCCTTGGTCCCCGGTGCGGCCGACGGCGCGCTCGTTGGAGCGGTCGTCCGGCCCGGTGTACGCGCGGCCGCCGTCGCCGACGGCGACGGCGGAGGTTTCGGCGTTCCCGGCGTCGGCGAGACGCACGTCAATCCGGGGACGCAGGGCTCGGGTGAAGGTGTAGGACTATCCGTCGGCGTCGCGCTCGGCGACTCATTCGGCGTCGGGACGGGCGGCGGCGTCACCTGCGCGGAGGCCGCCGTCGCGGAGACCAAAACAGAGAACAGCGAGGCGGCGCCGACGCAGAACACGAGAACGAGCAGCCGGCGCATCATCACATCTCAACGACGAGGTGCGTCTCCGTGGAACGCACACCCGTCAGACCGTGGATCTTCTCGAGCACGACTTCGGCGAGATGGGCGTCATCGGAGAGCTCGCAATAGGCGAAGATGTCCGGCTGCCCCCAGCACGTGTGCGCCTGCACCACGCCGTCGATCGCACGGATCGTGGCGAGAACCTCTTTGGCGTGGCCGGCTTCGACCGAGACCAGGATGTACGCACCCGCGGCCATGGGAACCGAGTCTAGCGGCAAGCGCGGCCGGACCACGGGGCGCGCGTGATAGGCAAACTAATCCAGTCGGTAGGGAACCGATGTCACCACGACGTCGGGTTCGGCCAGGAAGGCGCGTTTCAACACCAGCGCTGTCTGGTTGTGCAGCGCGTTGTACCACCAGCGCTTGACGATGAAATGTGCTCACGATCACCGCAACCACGACGAACACCATGAGAGCGAGAACGTTCTCGCCGTGCTCGATCGCAAGCGCGTGGAAGGGCGGTGTGAAGTACCAGTTCACGAGCAGGAATCCGACAACGGCGGCGGCGAGGGAGGGCCACGCCCCACCGACAGCGGCGACGGCAACGACGAGAAGCAAGTACAGAAGGAGAACGCTGGGGAGACCGATGCGGTCCCGGGGAGCGAGGACAAGTGCCACCGTCAGGGCCGGCGTACCGAGAAGAGCCACCGCCCAGCCCGAGAAGACACGTGGTCGAGGCAGAAGGCGGCTGGCCATACCCAAGCGTAGGCCTCCCGGCCAGCCTTCGGTCCTCCTGGCGAACCTGGGACGAAATCTGTACCCGGGGGGACGGAAATCGCCGAATCTGCTTATATGAGAGGTATGTCGCAACTCGATCAGGACACGCCCACCGGCCCTGCCGTCCAGCCCGAGGCTGGCACCGACTGGCCGCTGTTACCCGAGGTCATCGACCCAAAGCCGCCTCAGCAGCGGCGGTCGTGGGGGAAGGTCTCTCATTCCGACCGCTACCGCCGTCAGCGAAGCGACCTGTTGCGAGCCGCCGTTCGAATGGCGGGCCGGGAGGGTTACGAAGGCGCGAGGGTTGCCGACATCGTGGCCGACGCGGGCCTGTCGAAGAGCACCTTCTACGAGCATTTCGACAGCAAGGAGGACTGCTTCGTCGAGCTCAATAGACGCACGAGCGCGTCGATGCTCCGCGAAGCAGTCGTTACCGCCGAAGCCACACTTTCGGACGGCGCATTCGGGTGCATCGTGGCCGTCGTGCGATCGCTCGTCAGCTACGCCGAGCGCAACCCGCGTCTGGCGCAGGTGCTCGGCGGCGAGCTCGCGTCCGGTCACCCGGACGTGCTCGCGCAACGCGAGGAGAACATGCGCCGGACGATCCACTTCTTCGTCACGCTCGCACGGCGACTCGGTTCGCCTTTGTCGGGCGACGATCTCGAGCTCTCAACGACGATCATCGTCCGTGGCGTGACCGACATCCTCGGTTCCTTGCGTCAGCATCCGCAGACACTCGATGACCGCCTCGGACAGATCGCCCATCTCGGCTGCAGAGCCTTCGGCCTGGAACAGAAGTGAGTCGTTGGGCCACGTTCGTCCGGTTGATGCGGTACTGCCGCAAGTACCGGCGCAAGCTCATCCTGGCGTTCTTTGCGGCGGGACTCGTGGCGGTGTTCGTGGCGTCGATCCCCTTGTTCGTTCGCGAAGCGATCGACAATCCCATACCGGAGAAGAACTTCTCGAGGCTCGTCACACTGGTCGCCGCGATGCTCGGGATCGCCATCGTCAAAGCCGTCATGCACGGCGTCCGACGTCAGATCGCAGGTGAACTGTCGATCGGTGTCGAAGCCGACCTGCGCGAGGCGCTCTACAACCATGTACAAGCCCTCGATGTCGGATACCACGAACGAATCTCGACCGGACAGATCATGTCGCGTGCCACGAGCGACATCCAAGCCATCCGTCAATACCTCATGAGCGTCGCTTGGTCGTTGACGCTCGTCGTCCAGATCGTCGTGATCTTCACCATCATGTTCGTGCTGTCGCCGCCTCTGGCCGGCATCTTCCTCGCGACATCGCCGGCGCTAGCGTGGTACACCTACCGCTTCTCCGACCGCTTCGACCCGATCGTGTGGCAGATGCAGCAGCGGCTCGGTGACCTTGCCTCGGTGGTCGAAGAGACCGTCGTCGGGATACGCGTCGTGAAGGGTTTCGGACAGGAGCGCCAGCAGGTGGCCAAGCTCGCAGCCGACGCCGACCGCGTGTACGACGCAGCGATGAAGTCGGTCGACTTGCGCGCGAAGTTCATCCCGATCTTCAACCTGATCCCACAGCTCGGTCTGATCGCCGTGCTCTGGTACGGCGGACGTCTGGCCATCGACGGCCGGCTCTCCACTGGGTCGATCGTCGCGCTCTTCTCCTATCTCTTCATGCTGATATGGCCGCTGCGCTCGATCGGGATGATCGTGGCGTGGGCGCAACGAGCAACGACATCGGCCGGGCGCGTCTTCGAGGTCCTCGACACGTCCCCGGGGATCGCCGACCACCCCAACGCACGCAAACTCGAGGCCGGAGGCGCCGGCATCCGGTTCACCGACGTCCACTTCGCATATCCAGACGGGGGTCCGGTGCTCGACGGCGTCACTCTCGACATTCCCGCCAAGACTTCGGTCGCTCTCGTCGGGCACACCGGCTGCGGAAAGTCGACGCTCATGCGACTTCTGCCCCGTTTCATCGAACCAGTCGCCGGAACGGTGTGCATCGACGGCCAAGACCTCTCCGACCTCACGCTTGCGTCGCTGCGATCGAGCATCGGCATCGTCTTCGAGGACACCTTGCTCTTCAGCGACTCGGTCTCGGCGAACATCGCATTCGGCCGTCCGGACGCAACCGAAGACGAGATCGTTCGCGCTGCGGCCATAGCGCAAGCCCACGAGTTCATCGAAGAACTGCCCGAGGGCTACGACACCGAAGTCGGGGAGCACGGCTACACGCTCTCGGGTGGACAACGCCAGCGCGTCGCCATCGCTCGCGCGATCCTCATGGATCCGAAGATCCTCATCCTCGACGACGCGACTTCGAACGTCGACGCGCGCGTCGAGTCGGCGATCCGCAAGGGACTGCGCAGCGCCATGGAGCACCGGACGACGATCATCGTCGCGCGACGGCCTCAGACGGCAGCGATGGCCGACAGCGTCGCGTTCATGGCGGACGGCCGCATCATCGACACCGGAACACACGTCGATCTCTGGCGCAACAATCCGGACTACCGGGAGACCCTGCTCGCCACCGTTGACGTCGATGCGATCGCCGAGCAAGCCGGCCTCGACGTTGAGCACGTCGAGGTTGAAGCGTCGTGAGACACTCGCCGCTCGGTCGAGCACTCGGCGACAGCGACCCTCGCGACGAGGGTCAGGCCAAGTTCGGGAAGCGCGAGCTCGCCGTGCTGTGGCCACATCTGCGTCCGCACAAAAGACTCGCGTTCGGATCGATCGGCCTTCTCGTCATCGCGCAAGCCGCCGCGCTCGCCACACCATTCCTCATCCGGATCGGCATCGACGAAGGCATCCTCGGAGAAGATCCCGATCGCCTAACCTTCGCTGCCCTGTTGCTCTTGGGCACGTCGATCGCGAACTGGCTCGCACTCCGCACCTCGATGAGCCTCGGCGGACGATTCGGTGAGCGGGCCTTGCGATCCATCCGCGTCAAAGTGTTCGATCACCTCGCTCACCTCGACCTCGCGTTCTTCGAGCGGGAAAAGGTCGGGCGCCTCGTGGCTCGGCTGACCTCCGATGTCGAGACGATCCAGCTTTTCGTCACCGAAGGCCTCGTGGCGTCGGTGTCGACACTTATGTACCTCGCCGGCTCGATCACCGTGCTCTTCCTGATCGACGTGAAGATGGCCGCGGCCGGCTTCGCAGCGACCCTTCCCCTGCTCATCGTCGCTTCGATGGTGTTCCGGGCGCGCTCGGAGCGCGCGTACCGTCAGGTGCGCGATCGCATCGCCTCGGTGCTCTCCTTCATGCAAGAGACCGTTCGCGGCGTGCATGTCGTCCAGGCCTTCGGACGCGAGCGCGTGAACACGCGACGTTTCCGCGAGGTGAACGAAGACTGGGTAGAAGCCAACGTGCAATCGTTCCGGCCGAGCGCGGTCTTCTTCCCGCTGGTCGAGCTGATCGGCGTGCTCGGCACCGGAGTGCTCCTTCTCTACGGTGGATCACGGGTGATCCAGGGTGACGTCTCGATCGGAGTCCTCGCAGCATTCATCCTCTACCTCAACACCACCCTCGACCCGATCACGCAGCTGTCACAGCTGTACGACACGTTCCAGCAGGCCATGGCCGGGATGGCCAAGCTCGCGGCGCTGCTCGAGCGGAGCTCGCGCATCTTCGACCACCCGGACGCCGTCGAGCTCGGCCCCGTCAACGGCGCGGCCGGCGTCGACGACGTCACGTTCCGCTACCGCGATGGCCTGCCGGCCGCACTGGCCGACGTCACGATCGACATCGCCGCGGGCGAGGTGCTTGCACTCGTCGGACCAACCGGAGCCGGCAAGTCCTCGATCGCGAAGCTGCTTCTGCGGTTCTACGACCCGACGAGCGGACGCATCACCCTCGACGGCAATGACCTGCGAGACGTGCAGATCGATTCACTCCGTCTGCGGACGTCGATGGTCCCCCAGGAAGGGTTCCTGTTCCGCGGCACCATCCGCGACAACATCCGCTTCGGACGTCCGGACTCAAGTGACGACGAGGTCGAGCAGGTATGCCGGCTCCTGGGGATCGACGAGACGATCAAACGCATGCCGCAGGGCTACGACACCGAGGTGCGCGAACGAGGAGCTGCATTGTCCGGGGGCGAACGCCAGCTCCTCGCCCTTGCCCGAGCCGTCCTCGTCGATCCGCGCCTGCTGATCCTCGACGAAGCAACCTCGGCACTCGACGCAGCCACGGAGGCCCATGTCGAAAGTGCGCTGCGCGTGGCCTCCCACGGACGCACGACCATCGTGATCGCACACCGCCTGTCCACGGCTGCGCGCGCCAACCGCGTCGCGGTGGTCGACCACGGCAAGATCGTCGAGCTCGGCACCCACGACGAGCTCATCGCCCAGAGCGATGGCCTCTATGCCAAGCTCTACGAGCATTGGCTCGCCAACTAAGGCGAAACCGTCGGACACCGATATCAAGGTATGAAGGCGCATGTTGGGAATCATCGCTAAGGTCCTGCTCTTCCTGGCGCTCGTTGCCGGCGGCATCGCGTTCGCGCTCAACGCAACAGACGCGGCCACGTGGGGCACGATCAGCTTCTCCCAACCCGACCGGGCCCCGTGCCGGGCCTATGCGGATCGATTGAAGTCCAAACCGGTCCTCGTCGAGGTCCGCTGGATCTGGAGCGCGCGAGCTTACGGTTGGGGGTGCTACCTCGAGTTTTCGGACGACTCCAAGGGCACCGTGACGCCGATGCCAAACGGCGACGGCGTCGCCCGTTTCGAGTAGCGCTTCGCTTGACTCTTGAGTCAAGCTGAGGGCCTCGTGGATACCCAAGTGCTCAGAGACGCTTTCGCACGCACGCGCATCGTCGGCGCGGCCACCTCCGACTACCCCCACACACCGGACATGTCAGAGCTTGATCACTACGTGCTCGCCGTCCGCAAAGCTCTCGCTGACGCGGGCTTGCGGCTCGCCGACGTCGATGGACTGATCCTGGCCGCAGGTGGGATGCGCGGCATCTCGCCGATGGGTCTGGCCGAGTATCTGGGGTTGCGTCCGACGTTCGTGGACGGACTGTCCGTCGGCGGTTCGTCCTTCGTCTACCACGCCGCGCGGGCGGCGCTCGCGGTCGGCACCGGCCTCTGTGAGGTCGCCGTCGTAGCTACCGGACAGCTCGGCAAGTCCGGGATGCGCGTCGGGCGCGGTATGAGAGGGGGCGGCGGTGGTGGTGGCGCTCCACCGCCCGGCTTCGGGTCATTCTTCTGGGACTCGACGGCCGGACTTCCGCTCATCGGCGCGTATGCGATGGCCGCACGCCGGCACATGCACGAGTACGGAACGACGTCCGAGGACCTCGCAGAGATCGCCGTCGCCGCCCGCTATCACGCATCGATGAACGAGAAGGCCCAGTACCAGGACCCGATCACGATCGACGACGTCCTGAACTCGCGCTGGGTCGCCGAGCCGTTGCATCTTCTCGACTGCTGCGTCGTATCCGACGGCGGCGGCGCGTACGTCGTCACAACAGCCGAGCGCGCGAAGGACCTGCCGAAGCCGTCCGTCAAGATGCTCGGCTACGGCGAGCGCATCGGACACGCCGGCATCGGCTCGATGCCGAACTTCACACGCACAGCGGCGGCCGACACCGGAACGATGGCGTTCGACATGGCGGGTCTGAAGCCCGCCGACATCGAGTGCGCCGAGCTCTACGACTCGTTCACCATCACCGTTGCGCTGCTGCTCGAAGATCTCGGGTTCTGCAAGAAGGGAGAGGTCGGCGACTTCGCGCGCGGTCACTTGCGCGTGGGTGGGCCGCTGCCGATCAACACCGACGGTGGCGGACTCTCGGCGGTGCACCCGGGGATGCGCGGCATGTTCCTCATGACCGAGGGCGTTCGCCAGATCCGTGGGGAGGGCGCGCCGCTCGCGGTCGCCAAAGAAGGCGGCGTCGATACGTGTCTCGTGCACGGCGTCGGCGGACAGCTCTCATCGCATGCCACCCTCATCTTGGGGAAAGACTGATGGCCGACAAGTTCTTCATGGGCGTGCCCGAAGAGTCGGAACCCTTCTTCGACGCAGCGCGCGAGCAACGCTTGATCGTTCAGAGATGCAGCGCCTGTCACGAGCACCAGTTCTATCCGCGCAAGATCTGCGTCCACTGCGGATCACCCGACGTCGACTGGGTCGACGCGTCGGGGAAGGGAACCGTGCACACGTATACCGTCATCCACCGGCAGGGGATGCCGGGATGGCGGGACGAAGTCCCGTATGTCGCCGCGATCATCGAGCTCGATGAGGGCGTCCGCATGACGACCAACGTCGTGGAGTGTTCACCCGAGCAGGTGAGCATCGGTATGCCGGTCGAGGTGACGTTCGTCGACGAGGGGCCGCTTGTGCTTCCGCGCTTCCGTCCTGCTGCGCCGGCTTAAGTCGAAACCAGCGCCTTTGCGGCGCGCACGATCTCTTTCGCGCCGACGGCACCGAGCCACCGGTCTCTGACGATCCCGTCGGAACCGATGAAATAGATCCACGGCTCGGTGTCGAGCTTCCACTCGGCGAAGCTGGGCGCAAGGCCTTTCGGAAACTTGCCGACGGACTTGTCGTCCTTCCACTGCTCGACGTGGATGAACGAGGCGTCGTCGCCGACCTCCCTGGCCGCAAGCTCCACGACATCGACGACCGGACCGCACGTGCGGCTGGTGCAGTAGCGCGGAGTTCCGAAGACCACCACCGACGGCTTGTCGAGCGCGAGCGCGTCGTCGATCGAGATGCCGTGCAACGAGCAGGCGGGCGTCCTCGTGCAGATCGGGTCGACATCGCGTGGGTCGTCCGTCGTCGGGCTCTTGGAGGCGATGGCCTTCTTCCCGACGATCGGCGACGGGGCACCATCGAGGACCTGGAACACCTCCTTGCCGGATCCACCGTCAAAACGCGCAGAGACTTCCCACACGCCCGGACGGTCGAAGTCGTGGCGCATGACGTAGATGTCGCCGACCTCGGTATTCACGGTTTTCGAGTCGCCCCCCGGTCCGAACTCGATCTTCACGTGCTGCGCTTCGACGTCGAAGGGCTTGCCGCCCGGCGCAGTGAGGTTCACCTGCAGGCCATCGACCGCGACCGGCCTCTGTCCGCGAAAGACCGCGAGGCCCTGGCGCGTGTCGCCGATCGCAAGGCCTTGGCGCGCCGTCGAGACGAGCGAGTAATCGCCGTCGCCGGGCTGTGCCTGCGGCTTGTCGCTGCTTCCTCGGCCGCACGCCCACGCGACCGCACCGACGCCGAGCGCCAGGAAGCTGCGTCTGTTGATCTGGCTGTCGATGTGGGAAGTCATGTCGGTAGGTCGCTCAATATATGTCAGCCCAGGCGGACGCCCGGAGCCGATCCGATCTCGCCGGCGACCCAGGCAGAGCAACCGAGGTCGCTCAGTACCTCGACGGCACGAGAGCCCTCAGCCGTAACGACGAGCATGCCGGCCCCCAGGTTGAAGGTCGAGCGCATCTCGCCTTCCGAGATGCCGCGATCGGCGAACCACGTATAGATCTCGGGACGCTGCCACGTCTGTAGGTCGACGTGAGCGCCGAGACCGTCTGGGACCACCCGCTCGAGATTGGCTGCGATGCCGCCGCCGGTGACGTGCACGCACGCGTGCACGTCGACGGCAACCCCGAGGGCAAGAAGCTTGCGCGCGTAGATCGCCGTCGGGGCGAGGAGCCCCGGCGGCGGAGCATCGGGTGACGAAGCCAGCACCTTGCGCACGAGCGAGAAACCGTTGCTGTGCAAGCCACTCGCGGCCAGAGCAACGATCTGATCACCGGCAGCAACCCGGTGGGTGCCCCACGCGCGGTCCTCGTCGACGACACCGACACATGTTCCCATGACCTCGTACGTACCCGCCGCGAGCAGCCCGGGCAGTTGCGCTGTCTCCCCGCCGACGAGCTCACAGCCCGACGCTACGCACGCATCGGCAACGCCCGCCACGATCTCCGCAGCCACGTCGGCATCGAGACGCTCGATCGCGATGCAATCGACGAACACCAGCGGCTCGGCGCCGCAGCACACGACATCGTCGACGTTCATCGCGACACAGTCCCAGCCGGCGGTGCGATGATCGCCGGCTTGTCGCAAGAGTTCGATCTTCGTGCCGGTTGTGTCGGTTGAGATCGCCAGGACGGGCTTCGTGTACCCACGCTCGGCGAGATCGGCGATGGGGAAGAGCCCGGCGAATCCTCCGATGTCTACGCGCCTGTTGCTGCCATGGGTGCGCTTGGCCTCGGCCGCGTATCGAGGGACAAGTGCGTCGGCAGCGTCCTGGTCGACCCCGGCGTCGCGGTAAGTCGAGCTCACCTGTCTATCGGGCTCGCTGCGCTCGATCCGCCGCGTTCGAAGCCGGGGAAGGAGTCCTCACTGCTCGAGGCAACGGGCAGCGGCTTCCGCGACACCGTGCCGTCCGACGACCCGTCGGTGGGCGACCCCGCGCCGTTGGACGATGCGTTGGCTCTGCGCGGGAGCTCAAGCACGTTCTTCGTTCGCGCAGTCGCTTCCGGTATGCCGATCGGGTATCCGCCGGAGAAGCACGCGTGGCAGAACCGCTCGGTCGGCATGCCCGTCGAAGTGAGCATCCCATCGATCGAGAGATAGCCGAGCGAGTCGGCACCGATCAACTCCCTGATCTGCTCGACGTCGCGGAACGCGCCGACGAGCTCGTCGCGGCTCGGGATATCGATGCCGTAGAAGCACGGCCACTTGACGGGTGGCGAGCTGACTCGCAGATGCACTTCGCGTGCACCGGCGCGGCGGAGCATGTCGACAACCTCGCGCGTGGTCGTCCCGCGGAAGATCGAGTCGTCCACCACGATCAGGCGCTTGCCCTCGATCACCTCGGGCATAGGGTTGAGCTTCATGCGCACGCCTTGCTCGCGCAGGATCTGCGTCGGCTGAATGAACGTTCGCCCGACATAGCGATTGACCACGATGCCGTCGGCGTACGGAAGTCCCGCGCGATCGGCGTAGCCCTGGGCTGCAGCCGTCGCGCACTGCGGCACAGCGATCACGAGATCCGCGCCGAGCTCCGCCGGCGGCGGCGCCTCGTCCGCGAGCTGCTTCCCCATGGCGCGGCGCACCGAGTAGACGCTGCGTCCGAACAGCGTCGAGTCCGGACGAGCGAAGTACACGAACTCGAAGACGCACAACCTCGGTGTCGGCTCGAAAAGCTGGTAGCTGCGGAGCTGCCCGGTCTCATCGACCACGACGAGCTCACCGGGCTCGACGTCACGGATGAAATCGGCGCCGACGATGTCGAGAGCGCATGTCTCGGAGGCGAAGACCCAGCCGCCCGACGGGAGTCGTCCGATCACGAGGGGGCGCACGCCGTAGGGGTCGCGGATGGCCATCACACGCTTTTCGTCCATCGCGGTGATCGAGTACGCACCGCGCAGCTTCGGCGCAACGAGTCGCCACGCCTCGACGATGTCGGATGTGTCCTGCTGCGCGAGCAGGGCGCAGATCATGTGGGAGTCGGTCGTTGCGCCGATCTCGAGCCTTCCGAAACCTTGGCCGAAATCTTGGCCGAACTCTCGGCCGACATCTTGGCCGAACTCTTGGCCGGAGTCATCAGCGACCTCGAGCTCGGCGGCAAGCTCGAGAGGATTGACCAGGTTGCCGTTGTGACCGAGGGCGATCGCACCACCGTCGCGACGGGTCATGAACGCGGGCTGCGCGTTCTCAACTCGTCCGGACGAACCGGTCGTCGAGTAGCGGACGTGACCGATCGCGAGGTGGCCGGTGAGGCCGTCGAGCACCTTCTCGTCGAACACCTGATTGACCAGGCCGAGCTTGGAGTA
Source organism: uncultured Actinomycetes bacterium (assembly GCA_964520325.1). Taxonomy (GTDB): domain Bacteria; phylum Actinomycetota; class JAICYB01; order JAICYB01; family JAICYB01; genus CAZFOB01. Next base: position 166,191 of record CAZFOB010000005.1, read on the forward strand.
CACGAGCAGACTCTCACCGTCCCCGACCGCGATCCCGGCCGATTCCTGGCCCCGGTGCTGCAGCGCGTAGAGACCGAAGTACGTCAGGCCGGCGACGTTCTCACCGGGGGCGTATACGCCGAAGACCCCGCACGCTTCGCGGGGGTGTTCGTCCGGTTGACACTTCGTGAGGGACGGGTCGAACGGCGTGCTCATGTGGGAAGTCTCCACGACGTCTTTCGGCCACGTGCAGTCTATCGGGCAATCGAAGACTCCGACGTCCTACTGCGGCAGGTCGTCGACATCGACGACCTTGCCGGGAAGCCGCAGCTCAGAAGCCTCGACCACTCTCGAGACGGAGGTCGCTTCGACGAACGATTCGGCGTCGGCGGCTGCGGCGCCATCGTCCAGAGCACTCCGACTTCCCGAAAGAAGGACGCCGTCGTCGGCGTAACAGAGTTCGTACCGGTAACGCTGCTCGGCTGGTTCTGGAGACCCGGCGCGGGGCGACGGCGCCACAGGAACCGCCTCGAAGCACGTGCCCTTTTGACCCTGGTAGCGGATCGGTCGCGTCCCCTTACGGACCGAGGCGAACGCGCCGGGCCGGCGGGGCGCGTCGAAGAAGACGTCGAGCTTTTGGCTGCCGAAGGTCGTGCGCGCGATCGGGCTGCTCTGGCATCGGATGCCGGTGCCCGCATACTCGTTGCAGGCGAAGTCCCCCCCTTCCCGAACGACGGGGGGGTCGCCCTGCTCGATCCTCGGGTTGTGGATGTACCACGACGTGAGCGTGACGGGCTTGCCCTCGGCCGGAGCTGTGCTCTCGTCGAGCTTGCGGACCGTCGTCGGTGGCTGCTGCGTGATCTCCATGCGAGTGGCTTGTCCGGGAGCGTTCTGCCGGGTGAACGAGAAGCGGTACACAGCCGCGTATGTTGCGGTCTCGACCTTGTTCGCAAGCTCGCTGAGCTCGTCGGCCGCCCGGGTTGGAGAACCCCCGAAGATGCAGGACGAGCCGAGCAGACAGAGCAGCATGAACACGGGGATCGCGCGCTTGAACATCACGTCATTCACGCCATCAGCGCGGGGATCGCACCCTCGTAGGCGCTCCGAAGGTCCTCGATCGGCAGACGGAACGCTCCCGCGATGTCCAGATGGGCGCCGCCGAGTGCTCCAACGCCGCGCGCGGTGACGCCGGCTTGCTCGGCCGCCGAGAGGACCACTTCGACATCGGCTGGTGAGCAGGTGAGCAACGCGCGTGCGGTCGATTCGGCGAACAGCGTCCACACCGCATCGTTGTCGCCGAGATCCACCGTCGCGCCGCACCCGCCGGCAAGACAGAGCTCGGCGAGACTGACTCCGAGCCCGCCGTCGGAGACGTCGTGGGCGTAGCGTCCGAGTCCCGGCGTGGCGAGGAAGCTCGACAACGCCACCTCGGCCTGAAGGTCCAGGGATGGCGCACGTCCGGCAACGATGTCGTGGATGACGGCCAGCGCTTCGCTTCCGCCGAGCTCGGGCTTGGTGGTTCCAAGCAGGACGATCGCGTCGCCGTCGCGTGGAGCAGCAGGGCGGTGCATGTACACGTCGTCGAGCACGCCGAGCATCCCGACGATGAGTGTCGGATGGATGGCCCCGGACGGCGACTCGTTGTAGAACGACACGTTGCCGCCGGTGACAGGGATCCCGAAGGCATGGCATGCGTCGGCGATACCCCGGATCGTCGCCGCGAAGTCACCCATCACCTCCGGCTTCTCCGGTGAGCCGAAGTTCAGACAGTCGGTGATCGCGAACGGCCGGGCCCCCATGCACGCCACGTTTCGCGCCGATTCGGCGACTGCGAGCGCACCCCCGATGTACGGATCGAGCGACGCGATACGTCCCGGGCCGTCCGTCGCAAGCGCGATGCCGGGCTGTTTTCCCTCACCCCGCGCCGACTCCGGCACGCGCAGCACCGCAGCGTCCGCGCCGGGCACGACGAGCGTGTTCAGCCGGACCATGTGGTCGTACTGACGCCACACCCAGGCTTTGGACGCGATCGAAGGTGAGCCGAGCAGGCGCATCAGCATCTCCTCGGGTGACGGCCACACGAGTTCCAGTGGATCGAGCCCATGTTGCTCTGAACGATCGGCCGTCGCGACGGGACGTTCGTACAGCGGTCCGTCCGCGAGCGCTTTCGCGGGCACGTCGCCGAGGAGCGCGCCGCGTCCGCGGAGCACGAGGCGTCCGCCCTCTTCGTAGCGAGCGACCTCGACGGCGTCGAGGCCCCACTTGGCGCAGATCTCGATCGCGCGGCCGATCCGCTCTGGCGCGATGCACGCGAGCATGCGCTCCTGCGACTCCGACATGCAGATCTCCCATGGCTCCATGTCGGCTTCGCGCAGTGGAACGAGGTCGATGTCGCCGGCGACGCCGAGACCAGAAGCCGCCGCCGTCTCGGATAGCGCGCACGTGATACCTGCGGCGCCGAGGTCCTGCATGCCGGTCAGCAGGCCCTCGCGCTTGAGCTCGAGGCACGCCTCGATGAGAAGCTTCTCGGTGAACGGGTCACCGACCTGCACGCTCGGACGCTTGGCTTCGGGCCCATCGAGGTCTTTGGCCTCGAATTCCTGCGACGCGAGGATCGACGCGCCACCGATACCGTCGCGTCCGGTCTTGGAGCCGATGAGCAGCGCCGTGTCGCCGTCGCGGGCGCCGCGCGACGTCAGGATCTCGTCGTCCTCGAAGATCCCCACGCACATCGCGTTGACGAGCGGGTTGCCGGAGTAGGTCTTGTCGAAGATCGCCTCGCCGCCGACGGTCGGCAGTCCGAGGGCGTTTCCGTACGCCGCGATTCCGCGCACCACGCCGTCGAAGAGGAAACGGTTGCGCTGCTCCGAGAGCTCCCCGAAGCGCAATGAGTCGAGCACGGCAATAGGACGGGCGCCGAGCGAAAGGATGTCGCGGACGATCCCACCGACACCGGTGGCTGCGCCCTGGAACGGCTCAACCGCCGACGGATGGTTGTGCGATTCCATCTTGAACGCGATCCGCACGCCCTCCGCGACCTGGACAACACCGGCACCTTCGCCGGGACCGAGGACGACCCACGCGGCTTCGGTGGGCAATCCCTTGAGGTACGTCCTGGACGACTTGTACGAGCAGTGCTCCGACCACATGACGGAGAACATCGCGAGCTCGGTGTGGGAAGGCTCCCGTCCGATCACCGTCTGGATGCGCTCGTACTCGTCGGACGTCAGGCCGAGAGCCGCGTACAGCGGAACGTCGGCTTTGGTGGTCACGAGCGCGTGGTCACGTGGCAGCTCTCGACGAGGGAGGCGAGGACGAGGCGGCCGTCCTCGGAGCCGAGCCACGACTCACACGCGCGTTCGGGGTGGGGCATCATGCCGACCACGTTGCCCGCTTCGTTGGCAACACCGGCCGCATCGCGCCACGCACCGTTCGGGTTGTCCACATAGCGAAACACGATCCGCGGCTCAACGCCTTCGGGCGGGGTGTAGTTGCCCTCGTAGTGATTGATCGGGATGCGCAAGCGCTGTCCCAACTCGAGCGCACGAGTCGCGATCGTCTCGGTGTCCACCACTTCGAGATCGGTCCACGTGCACAGGAAGCGCAAGCCTTCGTTGCGGCGCAGCGCGCCGGGAACGAGATGCGCTTCGGCCAGGATCTGGAAACCGTTGCAGATGCCGAGGACGGGCGCGCCCGACTCGGCGAGCGCGCGCACCGCGTCCATCACCGGGGAGAAGCGGGCGATCGCGCCGGTGCGCAGATAGTCGCCGTGCGCGAATCCTCCGGGCAGGACGACCGCGTCGGCGCCCTTCAGATCGTCGTCGCCGTGCCACACGTAGTCGGCGTCGGCACCCTCGCGGCGCACCGCATACAGGACGTCCTGCTCGCAGTTCGATCCGGGGAAGACGACGACCGCGACGTTCGGTTTCGCGCTCAGAGCGGCTCCAGCTCAACGGAGTAGCTCTCGATGACGGTATTCGCGAGGAACACCTCGCACATCTTCTCGACCTGCTCCTTCAGCGCGTCGAGCGACGCTCCTTCTACGACGAGCTCGAGGTGCTTCCCCACCCTCACACCGCTCACGTTCTCCCACCCCATCGCCGGGAGCGAACGCTCGACGACCTGCCCCTGGACGTCGGAGATGCCGGGCTTGAGCATCACGTCGATCTTCGCGATGGCCTTGATGTTCGAACCGTTGCTCGTGCTCACGAGGACGCCTGACGCATGTAGTCGTCGAAGGAGGCGCCGGTGATGCGCTCGTAGGCTTCGCGGTAGCGCGCACGCGTGCCTTCGACCACGTCGGCCGGAAGATCGGGGCCGGGGTAGTCCTTGTTCCAGTTCACCGTCTCGGCGTAATCGCGCACGAACTGCTTGTCGAAGGACGGCGGGTTGGTGCCCGGTTCCCATTCGTCGGCCGGCCAGTACCGGGATGAATCAGGCGTGAACGCTTCGTCGCACAGCGTGAGCTCACCGTCGACGAGTCCGAACTCGAACTTGGTGTCGGCCAAGATGATGCCCTTGGACGCGGCATAGTCCCGTGCATGTTCGTACAGGCGCACTGAGACCTCGGCGATGCGATCGACCAGCGGCGCGTCACCGACGATCTGTTTCGCTTGTGCAACAGAGATGTTCTCGTCGTGTCCCGAAAGCGCCTTCGTGGACGGGGTGAACAACGGCTCGGGCAGCTGCTGGGCCTCGAGCAAGCCGGTTGGAAGCGTGTAGCCGCACACCTCGCCGGTCTTCTGATAGTCCTTCCAGCCCGACCCGGTGATGTACCCGCGGACGACGCACTCGAGGTTGACCATCTCGGCCTTGCGCGTGAGCATCGAGCGTCCGGCAGACTCCGCGGTGCGGGCACCCTCGGGGAACTCGGAGGCGCGCCACTCGACGAGATGGTTCGCGACGATGGACGACGTCCGGTCGAACCAGAAGACCGAAAGACCGGACAGAACGGCACCTTTGCCGGGGATCGGGGTCGGCAGGACAACGTCGAAGACGCTGATCCGGTCGGTCGCCACCATGAGAAGGTGCTCGCCGGCGTCGAACATCTCCCGGACCTTGCCGGACGCCACCCGTGGCAGATCAAGGTCCAGATCCCGGATCGCGGTCGTCACTCTCTCAAGGTATCCGAGGGGCAGGACGCCCGAGCCAGACCACCCAGGCGCGCCGTCTCACTCTGGAACGACACCCGATGCTCGCAACGCGAAGAGTTACCGACATCAGTTGTCGGGTTGGGCGCTCAGGCTGCATGCTGACCCAGAGCCAAGTCCAGGGAGGCAGAGATGGATCCGATCGAACGCATCGAGAAAGCAACGGAGCAGGCAGCGGCAGCCGTCAAAGGCGTCAAGCCCGAACACATGTCGAACTCGACACCGTGCAGCGACTTCGATGTAAACGCGTTGCTGAATCACATGATCGTCGGGATGCACATGCTCACAACGGCCGCCGAGACCGGTAAGGCCGAGATGCTGGACGGCAACCGCGTCGACGACGATCCGGGTGCGCAATACGCCGAGGCACGCGTCAAGCTCCTCGACGCCGTGAGGGCGCCTGGTGCACTCGAGAAGACGTGGGAGATGCCCTTCGGGGGGATGCCGGGCTCGATGATGGCGGGGATCGCGTTCATGGAGCACCTCACCCATGCGTGGGACATTCGCAAAGCCACCGGACAGGACGCCGAGTTGCCCGCCGACCTCGTCGCCGAGTGCACCGAGCTCGTCACGCCGATGGACGCGATGCTTCGGATGCCCGGTGTGTGTGGCCCCGCGGTGCCTGCGCCGGACGGCGCGACGCAGACCCAGAAGCTCATGGCGTTCCTCGGCCGTGAGTCTTAGAACGGTCTGAAGCGCACGAACGCGAGGCCCGCGCCGAGCAGAACGCTCGCGATCGCTGCGACGCGCAAGAACGGACTCATCTCATGCAGCACGGGCGCCTCGACGCTCAGGATCGTCGGCTTCGGAGTGGCCACATCGACCACCACCGGAGGCGCGGACGGGGTGGATGCGGATGTCGCCAACACCGTCGGTGCAGGTGGGATCGGGGCCTGTGTTTCGGCAGGAGCGAACGGCGGTGCGCTGGGCTCCCCAGCACCGCTGAGGACATGAGTGATCGACCGGTCGCCGTTCGGGACGTCGTCGGCAACACCTTCTGCTTCTGAAGCCGAGATCCGGTATGTGTAGGTGTTGCCCGACATCCCGGCCTTGCGCAATGCGGCGATCGGGATCGAAACAACGATCTCGTTGGAGCCCTCCTTGTGAACAACGCCGGCTTGCGCGAGCTCCTTGAATACATCGGGTGCGGTGCAGCGCTCGACCGTGCCGGCAAGCTTCCCGCTCTTCGGTGCGACATGCACGTCGATCGGCTCGCACCCGTACGCCGCGACGCCGGGCGGGGACAGGTACCAGTGGATCACGTTGATGTCGTCGTAGAATCCGCCGACCGTGTGCAGGGTGTAGGTGATCGTCTTGCCGTCGTCGACGTGCATCGCGTGATACACGTCGAGCTCACCCGGCCCCCGCGAGTCTGCACCGGAGTCGTAGACATCGTCGGCCGGGTCGGCGGTGTGTGCGGTCTTCGAGGACGCCCCCGGCCCGGATACGGTCCAGCCGACGAGCACGGCCAGAACACACAAGACCAGGACCGACGCCCGCTTCATGAAGCCCTCCATCAGAAGTGTTCCCTGGCAGCAGCGTGCACTGGAAACGGGCAGCCGGCAGGCGAGGGAACTCAAGCTCGCCGCATGACCTCCGCGCCGATCTGCGTCCAGGAGTGCTGCGGATAGCGGAGGAACGGGATCCGCAGCTCCGCGGCCGCGAGCTCGTCGTTGTCGTGGTCGCCGACGTACAGCGGCGCCGGGCCACGGACGGCCGTTGAAGCGCGCCGCAGCAGGTCGGTCTTCGTGGCGGGATCGATGTCGTCCTTGCGCCCGCAAACGACGTCGATGCAACCGGACAGGCCGAGCACGTCGAGCACTCGCTCAGCGGCACGCTGCGGCTTGATGGTGGCGACACCGATCCGCACGCCCCGGCCGGCGAGGTCGCGGAGCACGTCCTCGGCGCCGGGCATCGCCGTGACCATGTCCATGCGGTCGTCGTGAGCTTGCTCGAAGATCGCGATCGCGTCTCTCATCCGATCATCGGGGACGCCGAGTTGCGCCAGACAGTAGTTCAGCGGTGGACCGAGCGACCACGAGAGCTCGCGCTCGGGCGACAGCTCCATGCCGATCGCCGCACACGTCACGCGAAGCGACGCGAAGATCACCGGTGCGGTGTCGGCGATCGTGCCGTCGAGGTCGCTGAACAGGGTGCCGGGCACAGGCGCTAGCGCACGCGTGCTTCGAGACGCTCAAACACCACGTCGAGATTCGCGATGAGCAACTGGTCGTCGAAGATCTCGTCGAGGTTCACAGCTTCGGTCACGCGCTGATCTTCCTTGAGGACTTCGATGTACGGACGAGCCTCGTCCCACGAGCGCATCGCCGACGACTGCACGATCCGGTACGCCTCGTCGCGCGACATCCCCACGTCGATGAGCGCGAGCAGCACGTGCTGCGAGAAATACAACCCGTGGGACAGCTCCATGTTCGCCTTCATTCGCTCCGGATAGACGACGAGTCCGTCGACGATCTCGGTGATCTCGGCGAGAGCGAAGTCGGCCACGCAGGAAGCGTCGACGAGGGCCACCCGTTCGACGGACGACTGCGCGATGTCTCGTTCGTGCCAGGTCTGCACGCTTTCGAGCCCCGCCTGCGCGTAGCCACGGAGCAGCCGCGCGAGTCCGGACAGACGCTCCGATCGCCACGGATTGCGCTTGTGCGGCATCGAGGAGGATCCCTTCTGGGCCCCTTGCTCGAACGGCTCCTCCGCCTCGCGCACCTCGGTGCGTGCGAGGTGCCTGATCTCGATCGCGAGGCGCTCGATCGACGCACCGATGAGCGCAAGCAGCGACATGTACTCCGCGTGACGATCGCGGTTGGTGATCTGGGTGGGAGCCGGTTCGGGCAGCAGACCAAGGGCGGCAAGCGTGTGCTCCTCCACGGCCGGCGGCACGCTCGCATACGAGCCGATCGGTCCCGACAGCGTCCCGACCGCGACGCGCTCGCGCGCACCGTGCAGACGTTCGTTGTGCCGGACAAACTCCCACACGTAGCCCGCGAGCTTGGTACCGAAGGTTGTCGGTTCGGCGTGGATGCCGTGGCTGCGCCCGATGCAGATGGTGTGGCGGTGCTCGAGCGCGCGGCGCTCGAGCACCGCGATGAGCAAGTTCAGTTGCGCACCGAGCAGGTCCAGGGCATCGCGCATCGCGATGCCCTGAGCCGTATCAACCACGTCGTAGGACGTGAGCCCGTAGTGGATGTAGCGGCCCTCTGGCCCGCACGTCTCCTGGATCTGTGAGACGAACGCCGCCGTCTCATGCGAGACCTGCGCGTCGAGCTCAAAGATCCGCGCGACGTCGACGCGCGCAGTGGCGCGGCACGCGTCGGCCGTGCCCGCAGGAACACGTCCGATCGACTCCCACGCGTCGAGTGCAGCGAGCTCGACGCCGAGCCAGCGCGAATAGCGCGCTTCATCCGACCAGAGGCGGCCCATCTCGGCACGTGTGTAGCGCGGGATCATCGGGTCGCCATCCTGCTCCGAAGGTACGACAGCACCTCGGCCGCGTTCTCGTCGGGCTGGAAGACCGGGTAGAACACCTTCTCGACGCGGCCGTCTTCCACGACGAGCGTGACGCGCCGGTACACGCGCAACCCTTCGGTGACCTGCACGGCCGGGAGACCGATCTGTTGCTCGAGCACGAAGCCCGCATCGCTCAGCAGCGGGTACCGCAGGTCCAGACGCTTCGCGAACTCGCGTTGTTCGTCGCCCGTCTGGGAGCTGACGCCGTAGACGCTCGCGAAGATCTCGAGCTCAGCGTGCAGGTCGCGGAACGCACACGACTGGGGAGTGCACCCGCGCATCCCCGGCTCCTCGTTCCAACCCGAGGGAGGATCGACGCCTGGACGTCCGCTCTTGGGATAGACGTAGAAGACGGCCGTCCCCGAACGGCCGTGGATCGAAACGACATCGCCATCGGTCGATCGGAGACTGACGTCGGGAAGGTCGAGGCCCGTCAGGTGCGCACACGCACCGTCGTCGATCGGAACCGGCAGATCGTCGGGGAGTGAGTACGGGTCGTGAGTCATGCGCAGGTGTCCATACGACGGGCCCAGCGTTTCGCCCACGCGCTCATCGGGCCGACCAGGTCCATCAGTTCGTCGCCGTGGCGCGTCAGGCGATAGCCGTCGTCGGTGAGCTCGACCACGCCGGCTTCGCGCAGCTCCGACAGACGCCGGTTCAGCACGGTGGGAGACATGTCGTCGCAGGACGCCTGCAGCTCGCGGAACGTGAGCGTGTCTTCGTGCAGCGACCACAGCACGCGCAGCGCCCAGCGGCGTCCGAGGAGGTCGAGCAGGGCCATGATCGGCCGGCCGGTTGCCGAACCGCGGACCTGACGTCCAGGGAGTGGAGCGCGCATGCTACTGAAAGTGTAGCAGCTACGGATGGCGTCCGAAGAAGTCGCTGATCGCGGCGATGAACGCGTCGGGTTCTTCGACGCTCGGGAAGTGTCCGCTGCTCTCGAACCAGACGAGCTCGGCCCCCGGGATCGCGGTCGACAGCCGCTTCGAACACTCGGGCGTGGTCATGAGGTCGTAGCGTCCGCAGAGGACGAGCGTCGGCGCGGTGATCCGGTCGAGCTTGTCCGCGACCGACCAACCGGGGAGGGCGACCGTCATGCTGTGCATCGCCACGTCGGCGTTGGCGACCGTTCCGGCCATGACCGCGGCCAGATGCTCGGACTCGGTCTTGTAGAGGTATACCGGCGCGATTGCCGGAAAGCGCTCGAGGAACTCCTCGTTCGTCGGATTCTGCCCCGACGCCATCATGGAACCGAACACCGCGAACGCCGCCTGGATCTCCGGCGTCACCCACGACGGGTCGGCCCGCTCGGCGAGCTCACCGGACGTGGGCTCGAAGGCGCCGGGTGAGGTGTCCTCGAGGACGAGATGACTCACGCGGTTCGGATACGTCGTCGCGTACTCGAGCGCGACGAAACCACCGTACGAATGTCCGAGCACGCCGATGCGCTCGAGACCCAGATGTTCGCGCAGTGCTTCGACGTCGGCGGCGAGCTGCGGGATGGTGACCGTCTCGAGCGGCGGACGTCCGGAACGGCCGTTGCCGCGTTGGTCCACGTAGATCATGCGCAGGTCGTCCTCCAGTGCACGAAGCGACGACCGCATGTAGGTGTGATCGAAGCCGAGACCTCCGTGCAGGACGACGACGGGCGGACCGCTGCCTTCATCGAGGTAGAACAGTTCCGTCCCGTTGACCGTCGCGGTTGCCAACTCAGCCCTCGGCAAGCTTCTCTTTGAACGCAGCGAACTTCGCCGCGAGTCCTGGGTCTCTGCCGGCCATGATCTGCACCGCGAGCAGGCCCGCGTTGCGTGCGCCGTTCACGGCGACGCATGCGACGGGGACGTTCGGCGGCATCTGGACGATCGACATCAGCGCATCGAGACCACCAAGACCACCGGATGCGATCGGAACACCGATCACCGGCTTGGTCGTGTGCGCGGCGACGACACCGGGAAGCGCGGCCGCCATCCCGGCGGCGCAGATGAACACGGCGACACCTCGGCTCTCGGCCCCCTCGATGTATTCGACCAACGCGCGCGGCTTGCGGTGCGCGCTGATCGCATTCGTCTCGTGCTCGACACCAAACTCGTCGAGCGCACCCGAAGCCTTCTCCATGATGTCCCGGTCGGAGTCAGAGCCCATCAAGATCGCGACGAAGGCCCTCTTCTGATCGCTTGCTACGGGCAAGCCCTCCGCAGTCGTCTTCTGATCGCTTGCTACGGGCAAGCCCTCCGCAGTCGTCTTCTGATCGCTTGCTCCGGGCAAGCCCTCCGCAGTCGTCTTCTGATCGCTTGCTCCGGGCAAGCCCTCCGCAGTCGTCACTCGATGCCTTTCGCTATGTCGGTACGCACGTGCTTGCCATCCATGCGTATCAGGTCCACGGCTTCGTACGCACGCGTGCGTGCCGCAGGGATCGTCGCGCCGCGCGCGCACACGTTGAGCACGCGACCTCCGTCGCTGACGAGCCTGCCGTCTGCGAGCGCCGTTCCGGCGTGGAAGACCGCGACCCCCTCCAGCGCCTCGGCGTCCTCGACGCCGTCGACGACCAGTCCGTTCTGGTACGAGGGCGGGTCGTCCTGGTAGCCGCCGGAGGCGACAACGACCGATACCGCCGCATCGTCGTTCCACTCGAGACGCTGCGATGCGAGCGTCCCGGACGCACAGGCGTCCAGCACCTCGGCGAGGTCGCTCTTCAGGCGAAGCATCAACACCTGCGTCTCGGGATCGCCGAACCGGGCGTTGACCTCGATGAGCCGCGGACCCTTCGCCGTGAACATCAGCCCGGCGTAGAAGCACCCGCGATACGGTCGCCCGTCGGATGCCATCCCGTCGATCAGCGGGACGACGACCTCGTCGATCGCCTGCTGCCGGACGGCGGCCTCCAACCACGGCACCGGCGAGTAGGCGCCCATGCCGCCGGTATTGAGTCCGAGGTCGTCGTCACGTGCGCGTTTGTAGTCCTGCGCCGGCTCGAGGATGAGCTTGGTCTCGCCGTCGGTGAGGCAGAACATCGACATCTCGCGTCCTTCGAGGCACTCTTCGACCACGACGCGCGACCCCGACGCGCCGAACGTCCCGCCGCGGATCATCCCGTCGATGGCCGCCGCGGCCTCGGCGTGACTTGCGCAGATGAGCACACCCTTGCCTGCGGCCAAGCCGTCGGCCTTCACCACGATCGGCGGCACGATCGTGCGCGCGAAGTCGACGGCGGCGTCGGCGTCGGAGAAGCTCTGGCCCTCCGCGATCGGCACGCCGTGTCGCCGAGCGACATCGCGGCAGAAGACCTTGCTGCCCTCGATCTCAGCAGCCGCCTTGGAGGGGCCGAAGACTTTGAGACCTCGTGCGCCGAAGAGGTCGCTGATGCCGGCGACCAGGGGCGCCTCGGGGCCCACAACGGTGAGGTCGACTCCGCGCTCGGTGGCAAGGTCCGCGAGGGCTTCGATGTCGCCGGCTTTGATGTCGACAGTGGGTCCGATCGAGGCCATACCGGGACTTCCGGGGGCCGCGATGACCTCGGTTACTGCCTCGCTCTGCGCGAGCTTCCACGCCAGCGCGTGCTCGCGCCCGCCTGAGCCCACGACCAGAACCCGCATTCCCACACAGTAAACCGACGACTCGACACGAAAAACGTCGGTGAGCGCCGCGGCCCCACCTGCTGTACCTTCGATGAGCGACCTCACAGCCTGACTGAGAAGGGAAGGACCTCCTGAGGAAGCCCATCACCCTCATAGGCATGCTGCTGCTGGCGCTGTCGCTCGGCGTCCCGGCTGTGCTGAGCTCACCCGCAACGACCGCCGATAACGAGGACGCGGGTGGGATCGCGTCGATATCGCATGCCGACTCGTCCGAGGTCGTCACGTACACCGTGACCCTCTCAGAGGACGTCCAGCCCGCCAGCGTTGCGCGCATGCGCTTCGACCTCGACTTCGACGGCGACGAACGGGTCGGCGGGCGGGACGACGCGTGCATCGTGCTCGAGCCGGTCAAGGGCAGGCGGATCATGCGCGCCGAGGTCTTCGAGGGCTGCGCCGGCGATCCTGTCGCGAGCGCCGATGCCCGACCGAAGCGCAACATCATCAAGCTGAAGCTCTTGATCGACGAGTTGCATGACGCGGGTCTGTCCGATGAAGCGACCGGCTACGGCTACCGCTTCACCGCGACGACACGAAACGCCACGACCGATGAGGTTCCGGACGAACCCGGCACCCTGATCACGCATACATTTGGCCAGGGCCAGAAGGTCGCACAACAGACACCGGCCGCGTCGCCGGTTCTGGCGCAAGAAAAGGACGCAACGGTGGCGGACGACTCCGGGGCCTCCGCGGCGGCGAAGAAGAAGCGCCCGGGAGGCGGTCCGGATACGCGGTCGGACGGCACGTCGGACCCGTCCGTCGTCGAGCCGGGCAAGGATGTCGACATTGAAGGCGGTGGCTTCGCGCAGCAACAGTCGCTCTCGGTGACCCTTATTTCAGGTACAGCGACGTCCACAGCGACGCCGTCCCCGAGCCCAACTCCCACACCGACTACGACAACAACTCCCACACCGACCCCAACTTCGGCCGCGACGCCTGCCACTGGTCGGTCGCTCCGGGCAGCCGACGTCCGGTCCGCACGCGCGGACGCCGCGGCGGCGGCCAAGGGCGAGCGGCTCGGCACCACGATCTCCGATGCAGAAGGCAACTTCGAAGAAGACGTCGAGATCCCTGACGATACGAAGAACGGCAAGTACACCATCGAAGTCGTTGGCGCCAACAGGAAGCGCGGCACTCATACCGTGACGATCCCGATCACTGTCGCCGCGGAGGTCGACAACGAAAGTCCGAGCGGACAGGTCGGCAACAATGCGACGACCACGGCAACCCAGGCTTCGCCGCCTGCCGCCGGTGGCGCCGTAACGGGCGCGATCTTGCCGAAGACCGGATCGTCGGCTCTGTTGTCGATCACGGGGGTCGGCTTCTTGAGCCTGTTGACCGGCGCGATGCTGCTGTGGGCTCGTTGGATCGCCCGCAAACCCCAGCTACCGGGCCGTGGATCCGAGTAAGAGGCCTACGCCGCGAAGCGGAGGGTCTGCTCGCGCTCAGGTCCCACCGAGACGATCCGGATAGGCACGCCGGTTTCCTGCTCGAGGAATGCCACGAACGCGCGGGCTTCCTTGGGCATCTCCGATGCGGATAGCACCTTGGAGAGATCGACGTTCCATCCTGGTAGCTGCGCGTAAACCGCTTCGCAGTGGTGGAAGATCGACTGGTGCGCGGGGAACTCGCGGTAGCGGTCGGCGCCGTGAACATACTCGGTGCACACGAGAAGCTCCTTGTACCCCGACAGTACGTCCAGCTTGGTGATCACGAGCTCCGTGAAGCCGTTGAGCCTGTCGGCATAGCGCAACAACACCGAGTCGAACCAGCCGAGACGGCGCAAGCGTCCGGTACGCGTTCCGAACTCGATCCCTGCGCGTGGGTCGCGTCCGCTGCGCTCGAGCATCTGCGCGGCCTCTTCGTCGAAGATCTCGCTCGGCATCGGACCGGCGCCGACGCGTGTCAGGTAGGCCTTCGCGACGCCGATCACGCGTGTGATGTCGCGCGGCGCGATACCCGCGCCGACGCACGCACCTCCTGCAACGGGGTTGGACGAAGTCACGTAGGGATACGTCCCGTGGTCGAGATCGAGCAGCGTCGCCTGCGCGCCTTCGAGCAGCACGTGCTTGCCCTCCGCGATCGCTTCGTGCAGAAGAACCGAGGTATCGACGACATATGGCTTCATGCGCTCGGCGTAGCGCATGTACTCCTCGAGGATCGCCGACGGCTCGATCGGAAGCGTGTTGTAGATCTTCGCGAGGATCGCGTTCTTCTCACGCAACACAAGCTCGAGCTTGGCCTTGAAGATTTTCTCGTCGAAGAGATCCTGTACCCGAAGTCCGACACGAGTCGCCTTGTCGGCGAACGCGGGACCGATGCCCCGCTTCGTCGTACCGAGCTTGTTGTCGCCGAGGTAACGCTCGGTGACCTTGTCGAGCGCGAGGTGGTACGGCATCACGAGGTGGGCGTTGTAGGAGATGCGGAGCTTCGCGCACGAGATGCCCTTAGCTTCGAGCTCGTCGATCTCCTCGATGAGCCGCGCCGGATTGATCACCACGCCGTTGCCGATCATCGGCGTGACATGTGGATGCAGGACCCCGGACGGGATGAGGTTGAGCTTGTGGACCTCGTCGCCGACCACGATCGTGTGTCCGGCGTTGTCACCGCCTTGGTAGCGGACGACGATCTCGACCGGGCCCTCGGGGGCCGATCGTTCGCCGGGCTGCGCGAGAAGATCGGTGACCTTCCCCTTACCTTCGTCGCCCCACTGAGCACCAACGACCACAGTCACAGGCACGACCGAGTCAACTCCTCTCCCCGGGGAAGACTCACGGGCCGGCCGGCCGCCGGTCACCTGAAGCCGGACACCTGAAGAAGGTGATTCCCGTTGGGGGATTCTACCGGGCCGGGGGGCCGGATGTCAGCAGTGCACGGCGCTTGGCGGCGCGCATCAGGACATCGCCTGCGGTGATCAGACCAAGAGCCAGAGCGATCAGTTTCAGGACGTCGGTACCGGTGCGCGGCAGGAAGTTCCTTCCCGATGAAGACCCGCCACCGACCTGGCCGGTGCTGGCGACAGTCGTAGGGCTACTCCACCCGCCGGTGTCGTGCCGGATTCTCGCACGGTGCCCGGATCGGCACCGCCGGAGGCTGCGGGTGAGACCGCCGGACTAGCCGTGGAACCGGTGATCGTCACACCGTTTCATCCTCCGTTCACCGTTCGTTCGTACGGCGCTGGCCGAGCCGTCCTAGTGTTACGGCAGACATGACGCAGTTCGTCACAGCAACAGTGGTGTGGGCGGGGATCGTTGGTGGCTCGACGCTCCTGGCTGCTGTCGTTCGACCCAACGGACTAGCGATCGCCGGCGCCGTCGTCCTGTGCTCCACCCTCGGCTACGCGCGATTCCTCCTCGGAAGGTACGTCCGCCCGCTCGAGCATCTCACCGAAGCCATCGCGCCGGACGCCCGCACGTTGCCGGCGTCCGAGCTGGCGGCGCTGCTCGCCGCCGAGCACCGCGCCGCACTCGAGAGCCTGGAAGGCACCGCGGCGCAAGGACGCCGCCGAGAGGCCGCGCTCGCATACACCACCGATGCCGTGCTTATCGTCCTTGCCGACGGACACGTCGAATACGCCAATCCCACCGCCCGCCTCTTCCTGCAGGACCGAGTGCTCGCGGTCACCAACCGGCTGAACCAACCCGATCTCGAGCGGCTGATCGAGCTTTCGAGCAGGACCGGACAAGCCGTGGCCGAGGACGTGACCCTCTGGGTCCCCGGAGCCAAACCGGCCCGCGCGCGGGCCGTCCCGCTCACCGACGGCGCGACCGTACTCCTACTCTCCGACCTCACCGAGTCGTACCGGCTCGACCGTGTGCGGCGCGACTTCGTCGCCAACGTCTCCCATGAGCTGAAGACGCCGGTTGCAGCCATCCGAGCGCTGGCTGAGACCGCGGCCACCGCGCATGCGGCCGGCGACATCGAGACGGCGGTTCGCTTCGTCGAGCGCCTCGGCACCGAGTCGACGCGCCTGGCCACACTCGTCGTCGACCTTCTCGACCTCTCGCGCGTCGAAGCCGGGGGCGACATGTATCTCGGTCTGGTCGACCTCGACGCGCTGCTCGTCGAGGCCGCGGAGCGCGGACGCATCGTCGCCGAGGTGAAGGACATCGAGATCGTCGTCCACGAAACCGACATCCACATCGAGGCCGATCCGTCGCAGCTCGCCATGGCGGTAAAGAACCTGGTCGACAACGCCGTGCGCTACTCCGAGCACGGCAAGATCGAGCTCACGGCCGAGCAATCCGGCGAATGGATCACGGTCACCGTCGCCGACCAGGGGATCGGGATCCCCTCCGACGAGATGCCACGCATCTTCGAACGCTTCTACCGGGTGGACAAAGGACGGTCTCGCGCCACCGGCGGAACGGGGCTCGGTCTTGCCATCGTCCGCCACGTCGTGGAGAACCACGGCGGTCGGGTGAGCGTCGAGAGTGACCTCGGTGCGGGCTCGACCTTCACCGTGACCCTGCCGGAATCACCGGCGCCCCGCGCGCAAGGAGCAGCATGAGCCGTGTCCTGATCGTCGAGGACGAACCGGCGCTCGCCGACTCCATCCGCTACGGCCTGGAGCGCGAAGGCTACGAGTGCACGGTCCTGTCCGATGGCCTGCGAGCTGTCGAGTTCGTCCGCTCGTGGCGGCCGGACATCGTCCTGCTCGACCTCATGCTCCCCGGCCTTCCCGGCACCGACGTGTGCCGCGAGATCCGTCGCATCGGTCAGGTACCGATCGTGATGGTCACGGCCAAGGATGCCGAGGCCGACAAGGTGCTCGGTCTCGAGCTCGGCGCCGACGACTACATCACCAAACCGTTCAGCATGCGAGAGCTCGTTGCTCGTGTCCGCGCGGTTCTGCGGCGAGGTAGTCCTGTGGTCGAGGTCGAGGACAAAGCCACCTCGATCTCCGCGGGGCCGGTCGTGATCGACACCGAACGCCACGAGGTCAGGGTGCGAGAGACGATCGTCGAGCTTCCGCCGAAGGAGTTCGCGTTGCTCGAGGTGCTCGTCCGCCGCGTCGGCAAGCTGATGACGCGCGAAGCACTCATCAGCCAGGTATGGGGTGAGGATTACTACGGAGACACGCGCACGCTCGACGTCCACGTCAAGAGGCTTCGCGCGAAGATCGAAGAAGACCCGCGCAACCCCGCACACCTGCGCACGGTGCGGGGACTCGGTTACCGCTTCGAGCAGTAACCGACGTTTCGATGCTCAGGCGGCCGGGCCGAGCGGGACCATCTGCCGGACCATCACTATGTTCTCGTCGAGCTCGCCCACTACGTGCGCAAGGGCGTTCGTGGCCCGCGCGAACCCCTCGAGAACCGCATCGTCGGCATTCAGCCGAGTGGCGTGAGCCGCGGCCCGCTCGAGCAGATCCAGCGCCACCTCGACGCTGCCCCGGACCTTGTGCAGCTGTTGCGGATCGTTGGTCATCGTCTCCCCTGACCTCCCCAGTGGCCACCCCCGCCGGGCGCTGTGCCCAACGGTCGGTGGCGAGGTCAAGGTAGGCCAGCACCCTTTCGGGGGCCGAACGAACGTGTGAACAGCTCCTGAACTCCCACGGACGGTTTCCGACACCTCTCGAGCCCATCCGGGCCCTCGTTCACCTTCTGTTCACACTTCCTCCGGAGACCATTCACCGGGCATAGCTAGCGTGCCGGCGTGGCCCTAGAGAAAAAGGAGACGCATCAGATGCGCACCATCCTGAAACGGCCCGGCCTGAAACGGCCTGGTCTGAAACGGCCCGGCCTCAAACGGACGGGCGCCGTAGCGCTTGTCGTAGCGTTTGGACTGCTCGCCGCATGCAACACCCAAGGAACGGACGGCGGCGGCGAGGGTGATCTGTCGGGCACCATCCAGATCGACGGCTCATCGACGGTGTTCCCCATCACCGAAGCCATCGCCGAGGAATTCAAGGCCGAGGCGTCCGACGTGGACGTTCGGGTCGGACAGTCCGGCACCGGCGGCGGGTTCGAGAAGTTCTGCGCCGGCGACACGCAGATCCAGGACGCGTCGCGCCCCATCGAAGCCGAAGAAGAGGAAGCCTGTTCGGCCGCCGGCATCGAGTACACCGAGATGAAGGTCGCGATCGACGGCCTTTCGATCGTCGTCCACAAGGACAACGACTTCGTCGAATGTCTCACCACCGAAGAGCTCACGAAGATCTGGGGTCCAGACAGCACGGTCGAGTCGTGGAAGGACGTGCGCGACGACTTCCCCGACGAGGAGATCAAGCTCTTCGGCCCCGGGGCCGACTCCGGCACGTTCGACTACTTCAACGATGAGATCAACGGCGATGACGATGCCTCGCGGTCCGACTACACGGCCAGCGAGGACGACAACGTTCTCGTGCAGGGCGTGGCCGGCGACGAGTTCGCGCTCGGCTACTTCGGCTACGCGTACTACACACCGAACACCGACAAGGTGAAGGTGCTCGGTGTCGACTCCGGCGACGATTGTGTCGTGCCGTCGCAAGAGAGCATCGAGAGCGGTGAGTACGCGCCGCTGTCACGTCCGCTCTACATCTACGCGAACAACGAAGCGCTCGGCTCCGAGCACGTGCAAGCGTTCGTCGAGTTCTACCTCGAGACGGTGAACGACGTGCTCGCCGACGTCGGGTACATCGCGCTCCCGGACGCTGATCTTCAGAAATCCACCGATGCGCTCAGCAAAGCAGCATCTGGCGCCGAATGAAGCCGAATGAAGAAGGGATGAAGTGATCGAGTAGTTGCCAACCGCTCCTACCTTTTCGCTGAAGGGACGTCGGCGGCCGAAGGAACGCGCGATCCGCGCATTCCTTGCCGCCTGCGGCATCCTGTCGATCGCGACAACCGCGGGCATCGTGGCAACGCTCGGCTTCGAAACGTTCGAGTTCTTCCGCGAGGTCTCGATCGTCGACTTCTTCACCGACACGAAGTGGTCGGCGCTGATCAAGCCCTACCATTACGGCATCCTCCCGCTGATCTCGGGGACACTCATGATTGCCGTGCTGAGCGCGATCGTCGGAGTGCCGCTCGGCGTCGGCACCGCGCTCTACCTCTCCGAGTACGCGTCACCGAAGGTCAAAGGGAGGCTCAAACCGGTGCTCGAGATCATGTCGGGTCTGCCGACGGTCGTCCTCGGGTACTTCGCGCTCACCTTCGTGACCAAGCAAGTGCTCAAGCCGCTCTTCCCCGGTATCGAGTCGTACAACGCGCTCTCGGGCGGCCTGGTCGTCGGCGTGATGATCGTTCCCATCATCGCCTCGGTCTCCGAAGATGCGATGTCGGCAGTGCCACGCGCGTTGCGTGAGGGAGCCTACGGCCTCGGCGCGTCGAAGATGGTGGTGGGGATGCGCGTTGTGATCCCGGCCGCCTTGTCCGGGATCATGGCCGCGATCATCCTCGGCACGTCCCGCGCCGTCGGCGAAACCATGATCGTGACCATCGCCACCGGTTCGCGGCCGGAGCTGTGCTTCAACCCGCTCGAGAGTTGCCAGGCGATGACCGGATACATCGCGCAGGCCGCGTTCGGCGATGTGGGCCGGGGCGGCACCGTGTACAACAGCATCTTCGCCGTGGGCGCCGTGCTCTTCGCGATCACCTTATCTCTCAACATCCTGAGTCAGCGGCTCGTCCGGCGCTACAGGCAGGCGTACTGATGCCCCCATCGGTGGGAACCACCGCGGAGCGGCCGGCCCTGAAAGCTCCGCCGAAACTCGCGCGTCGCAACCGGCTCTTCGTGGCTCTGCTCGTGCTCGCGACGCTCGGCACGATCGCGGTGCTCGTCACGTTGCTCGCCGACCTCCTCCTCGACGGCGCTTCCTCGCTGCAGCCGCACTTCCTCACGAACTATCCGTCGCGCTTTCCCGGAAAAGCAGGAGCGCGTGCCGCGCTCCTGGGCTCGATGTGGCTGATGCTGCTCACGGCGGCGATCGCCGTGCCCGTCGGCATCGGCGCTGCCATCTATCTCGAAGAGTTCGCGGCCAACAACCGATTCACGAGAGCCATCGAGACCAACATCGCGAACCTGGCCGGCGTCCCGTCGATCGTGTACGGGCTCCTCGGGCTCGGCGTCTTCGTGAGGGCCATGCAACTCGGAACGATCCTTCTCGCCGGCGCGCTCACGTTGGCGCTGCTCGTCCTGCCGATCGTCATCATCGCCTCGCGTGAGGCGTTACGCGCGGTGCCGTCGGGCATCAGAGAGGGAGCGTTCGCGCTCGGAGCCACACGCTGGGAGGTCGTCCGCGGACAGGTTCTTCCTGCCGCCGTCCCGGGGATGATGACCGGAACGATCCTTGCGCTCTCGCGCGCGATCGGCGAGACGGCGCCGCTCATCACGCTCGGCGCCTTCACCTACCTTGCGTTCGATCCCACACCGCTCAGTCAGTTCACGGCGATGCCGATCCAGATCCTCAATTGGGTCGTCCGGCCGCAAGACGACTTCGCAAAGCTCGCAGCCGCTGCAAGCCTCGTGCTCCTCGTGCTTCTGCTCTCGATGAACGCGGTTGCCATCGCACTTCGGAACCGGTACCGGAGGGAGTGGTAGCGGATGGGTAACATCACAGCCAGCCGCAAGCTGTACACACCCAACGGACGAGGATCAGTGGACGACCGGATCGAGAACGAGCCCGTCTTCGAGGTGAAGAGCCTCTCTGCCTACTACGGCGACTTCAAGGCACTACGGGACATCACGTTCGATATCAAGCGGTCGAAGATCACCGCGATCATCGGGCCTTCGGGCTGCGGCAAGTCGACGCTCATCCGCTGTCTGAACCGCATGAATGATCTGGTTCCCAGTGCGCGCGTCGAAGGCAAGGTGCTCTTTCGCGGCATCGACCTCTACGGCCCGGACGTGGATGCGGTCGAGGTGCGCAAGCGCGTCGGCATGGTGTTCCAGAAACCCAACCCGTTCCCGAAGTCGATCTACGAGAACGTCGCGTTCGGTCCGAAGGTCAACGGCAACAAGACCGGGCTCGACGGCGTCGTGGAGAACGCGCTCCGCCAGGCCGCTCTATGGGACGAGGTCAAGGACAAGCTCAAGCAGAACGCCTACTCGCTGTCAGGCGGCCAGCAGCAGCGCCTGTGCATAGCGCGGGCGATCGCCGTCGAGCCCGAAGTCATCCTGATGGACGAGCCGTGCTCGTCTCTCGACCCGATCGCGACCACACGCATCGAGGACCTGATGGCCGAGCTCAAGAAGCACTACTCGATCATCATCGTGACACACAACATGCAGCAGGCCGGAAGAGTTGCCGACATGACAGCGTTTCTCACTGTCGACATCGGTCCCGAAGGTCAGCGAACAGGACACCTCGTCGAATACGACGAGACCCACAAGATCTTCACGACACCCGGCGACTCACGCACCGAGGACTACGTCACCGGCCGCGTGGGCTAAGACGCTTCCTTGTCGTCGGTGAACTCCCGGAAGACGCCGGTGATCATGAATGCCACCTGCTCTGCGATGTCCACCCCGTGGTCGCCGAGTCGCTCGAGTTGGCGAGAAACGAGAATCATCCGGGTGCCCCACTCGACCTCTTCTTCGTTGCCGATGAACTTCTGAGCGACCTTCTTGAAGAGGCTGCGGTTCAGCCGGTCGATGGTGTCGTCCATGTTCTGAAGCGAGAGCGCCTTTTCGAGGTCCCTCTCGGCGAACGCCTCGATAGCGGTCTCGAGCATGCGCGCGCCTTGCCTGCCCATCTCGATGATCTCCCGGACGATCTCCTCGGAGTACGGGCCCGTGGGGGCGAGCTTCACGAACTTCCCCACGTTCGTGCACAGGTCGGCCATGCGTTCGAGATGGATGTTGATGTGAAGCACGGCTGAGACCAGACGGAGATCCGAGGCAACGGGTGCTTGGGTCGCGAGCAAGGTCAGGATCCGCTGCTCGATCTCCACGTACTTTTCGTCGACGGCGTCGTCCCCGGCGATGACCTCATCGGCCATCGCCATGTCGCGGGCGGCAAGAGCGTTCAGCGCCCCGTCGATCTGGCGGAGCACCAGACCGGTGGTCACGATGACCAGGCGCTCGGCCTCGGCTAGCTGCTCGTGGAAGCTCGTCCGGCCCTTAGCCACGAGCCAGCCTAACGTCCGCGCACTTGCACGCGTCCTTGGCGGCCGTCAGGATGCACGCCGTGAGGTTCAAGATCATCCCGGCCGACGAGGGCTTCTACGACCTGTTCAGTGCGGCCGCCAAGAACAACCACCGCGCCGCCGAGCTCCTCCGCGATCTCTTCGCCAACTTCGCCGACCGTGAGAGCTACCGGGAGCGCGTCCGGCAGGCTGAACACGAAGGTGACGAGATCACCCATCAGGTCATGCGGCGCATCAACACCACCTTCGTCACCCCCTTCGACCGCGAGGACATATACCGCCTCGCCACACACTTGGACGACGTGATGGACCACATCGACGCAGCGGCCGACTTCGTCGTCCTCCACCAGATCACCGAGCCGCTCGCGGAGTACGCCAAGCAGGCGGACGTACTCGTTCGCGCAGCAGCAACCGCCGCCGAAGCGCTGGAACGCCTGAACAATTTCAAGAACCTCGAGGAGTACTGGGTCGAGATCAATCGGCTCGAGAACGAGGGCGACCAGATCTATCGCAAAACGGTCGCGCTCCTCTTTTCGGGCGAGTTCAAGGGTCTCGAAGTCTTGAAACATCGGGACGTCGTCGAGGAGATCGAGGCAGCCATCGACTCACTCGAGGACGTCGCGAACGTGATCGAGTCGATCGTCCTCAAGCACGCCTAGGAGCCCATCGGTGGAAGGCACGATCACGCCGGCCCTCGTCTTCATCGTGCTCGTCGCGCTCGCATTCGACTTCGTCAATGGCTTCCACGATGCGGCGAACTCGATCGCAACGGTCGTATCGACGCGCGTGCTGTCACCACGCCTCGCCGTCGCCTGGGCGGCATTCTTCAATTTCGCCGCCTTCCTCGTCTTCGGAACGCATGTTGCAAGCACCATCGCGAAGGACGTCGTCACTCAAGAAGTCCTTTCGCAGTCCGTCATCTTCGCCGGTCTGACCGGCGCGATCGTCTGGGACCTGCTCACGTGGTGGTTCGGCCTGCCAACCTCCTCCTCACACGCGCTGATCGGTGGGATGGCGGGAGCAGCAGTGGCCACGGCCGGGTGGGAGTCACTCATCGGCGAAGGACTGCGCAAGATCGGTGTCTTCATCGTGCTCTCACCAATGATCGGTCTCGCGTTGGGCGTGACCTTCATGCTCATCATCATGTGGGCATTCCACAAGATGAACGGTGTAGCGACGTTGAACAGAGGACTCAGGCGGGGACAGCTGGTTTCTGCCGCGGCCTTCTCGCTCGGCCACGGGGCCAATGACGCACAGAAGACGATGGGAATCATCCTCGCGCTGCTGATCGCACAGGGCCTCGTCGGCCCGAACTCTGAGGTCCCTTTGTGGGTGGTTCTCTCCGCACACACCGCGATCGGCCTCGGAACCTTCTTCGGTGGTTGGCGGATCGTGAAAACGATGGGCTCGCGCATCACGCACCTTCAACCCATCGGCGGGATGTGTGCCGAGAGCGCCGCGGCGGCGACACTCTTCTTCACCGCGCAAGCTGGCATCCCTGTCTCGACCACTCACACCATCACCGGTGCGATCGTCGGGGTCGGCTCGGTGCGACGGCTCTCCGCGGTCCGGTGGGGCATCGCCGGACGAGTCGTCTGGGCATGGCTCCTCACGATCCCGGGATCGTTCGCGATTTCATGGACCGTCCGTCACGTCATCAAGGCGTTTTGATGAAGCGACTGGTCTCCACCCGTTATGGATTCTTCGCGCTGGCCTCACTCGTGTGCTTCTCGATGGTGCTCGTCATCGAGGAGCAGCATCGCTTCGTGCCGGTCGCGATCGGTTCGCTCTATGCGGTGCTCTCCGTGCTCTTCTTCTTCGAAGAACGGCCGAACCCGCCCCGGACGGACAGGACGGACGTCGGCTAAACTTGTGAGTCCATGACTCACCTCGATGCTACGAAGATCGAGGTGGCAGCGGCCCCCCACCTCGCCGGCACGGAGCGGTACCTCAATCGTCGAGCTGTCCTGGCTCGACTTCAACGCGCGCGTCCTCGCGCTCGCGGAGGATGCCGAGCTCCCGCTGCTCGAGCGCGTGAAGTTCCTCGCGATCGTGAGCCAGAACCTCGACGAGTTCTTCCAGGTGCGCGTGGCCG
>CAZFOB010000006.1:0-103759 GCA_964520325.1 uncultured Actinomycetes bacterium
ATCGCAGCAGACGCCGACGCGGATCGAGCCACGGTGGTGGTCCACGTCGAGGCCAAGGCCCTCAACGCCATCCACGGCACCGCCACCATCGAAGACGGTCCCCTGATCGCCTCAGAGGTCGTGCGGCGCCTCTCCTGTGATTCCCGCCTGCAGCTTGTGATCGAGAGCGGTCGGGGAGAACCCATCGGGGTTGGACGCACCACGCGCACCATCCCTCCCTACCTCGGACGGGAACTGCGACGCAGGGACCGGGGCTGCCGCTTCGGTGACTGTGGACGCACCAGAGGCGTTCAGGGTCACCACATCCACCACTACGCCCACGGTGGGCCGACCACCCTCGACAACCTGGTGCTGCTCTGTCCCTACCACCACCGCCTGGTCCACGACGGAGGCTGGCGCCTGCTCAAGGACGGAGCCGACCGCCTGCGGTTCCTGCGTCCAGACGGACGTCCACTGCGCATCCGTCCGAGCCCGCTACGACCTCACCTAAGAGAGCGCATGTTCGGTCCACCGAGATCGAGGGCCGGGCCGCAGAGGAGATAGGTCGGTGCGAACCGGGCCCGTTACACCAAAGAGACCAAGCCGGTTTCTCTATGGGCAGGTTCCGAGCGTCGCCAACACGGCATCGACGGTCGCGTCGATCTCGATGCGCTCCCCCGTCGCGCGCACCTTGGCTTCGAGCTTCCCGCTCTTCACGTAACTCTTCCCGACGACCACCTGGAGCGGAGATCCGATGAGGTCGGCGTCGGCGAACTTCACTCCGGCCGACACCCCCGAGCGATCGTCGACGAGACAGCCGATCCCCGCCTGCTCGAGCCGGTCCTCGAGATCACCGGCAAGGGACACGGCGCCCGCGTCATCGGTCAGCAGCACCATGCACACCTCGAACGGCGCGACGGCCTTCGGCCAGGTGATCCCACGTTCGTCGTGATGGATCTCGACGAGCGCGGCGACCGCTCGCGAAACACCGATCCCGTAGCAGCCCATCACGAACTGCTTCGCTGTGCCGTCCTCGTCGGTGAAGGTCGCGCCAAGTTTGTCCAGATATTCGGCCCCCACGAGTTGGAAGATGTGACCGACCTCGATCCCGCGATCGATCGACAGCGTGCCGCCGCACCTGTCGCAGAGATCACCGTCTTCCACGGCGATCAGGTCGATCCATGCGTCCGGCGTGATGTCGCGACCGGGGGTGACCCCCACGAGATGGTGGTCGCGTTCATTGGCTCCTGTCACCAGGTTGCGTGCGTGTTCGAGCGTCCGGTCGGCAAGGATGCGCAGCTTCAGATCGACGGGGCCCGAGAACCCTTTCGAGATGCCCTCCTTCGTGAAGTCGTCATCCGTCAGAAGCTCAGCACGTGCACCCTGCAGGGCCTTCGCGAGCTTGAACTCGTTGAGTTCGCGATCGCCGGGAATGAGCGCACAAACGAGTTCGCCGCTGTCCCGGAGCCGGAAGATGAGCGCCTTGGCGAGCTGACGGGGCTCGACTCCAAGGAACGCGGACACCTCGCCGACCGTGACCTTGCCCGGTGTGTGCACCTTCTCGGGCGTCGCCAGGCCATCACCGAAGTCATACGCGTGAGGTGGCCGACCCGCCGCGACGTCGGTGTTCGCTGTGTAGTCGCCGTTGCTGCATGCGACGAAGGTGTCTTCACCACTCGGACACGGCTGCGTGAACTCGTGACTCCCCGTTCCACCCATGTCCCCGGGATCGGCGTCGATCTGCACGGCCGACAGCCCACACCGCGCGAACGCAGCGACGTACGCGTCCCGCATCTTTCCGTAGCTGACGGCAAGGCCCTCTTCCGACGAGTCGAACGAGTACGCGTCCTTCATGTAGAACTCGCGGCAGCGGAGCAAACCTCCTCGAGGACGGGGCTCATCTCTGAACTTCCATTGGATGTGGTAGGTGATCTTCGGAAGATCGCGGTACGAAGGCAGTTCTGTCGATGCGAGGAACGTCATCATCTCTTCGTGCGTGGGCGCCAGACAGAAATCGCGTTCCGATCGGTCCTTCAATCGGTACAGGACGGGGCCGTAGGTGTCCCACCGTCCGCTTTTCTGCCACAGGTCGCCCGGCTGCAGGAGTGACATCAGAAGCTCGACCGCGCCCGCGCGGTCCATCTCCTCGCGGACGATCTGCTCGACCTTCTTGAGCACACGGAAGCCGAGCGGGAGCCACGCGTAGACACCGGCCGCCACGCGCCGGATGAATGCTCCGCGCACGAGAAGCTTGTGCGACGGGATCTCCGCGTCGGAGGGTGCGTCGCGCAGCGTCTGTCCGAGGAGGGCGGTGCGTCTCATCAGGCGAGAAGCTTAAGCGGGGACGACCGGCAGGTGTTTGCGGAGCTCTTCTGTGGGGCTCGCTTCGCTCGATCCGCGTTCCTCTTCCGCCATGCGGCGGGCTTCGTCGAGCAGCACCTCGAGCATCTCGTCGGAGGACACTTCTCGGACGCGCTGGCCGCGTTTGAAGATCGTGCCGCCGTTCTTGCTGAGCGCAAGTCCCACGTCGGCCTCGCGGGCTTCACCGGGTCCGTTGACCAGGCAGCCCATCACGGCCACCTGGATCGGTGACTTCATCCCGGCAAGCGCTTCCTCGACCTGGGTGGCGATCGTGATCACATCACCCTCGACGCGACCACACGTCGGGCACGCCACGACATCGACGCCTTCGCGGCGCAGGCCGAGCGCCTGGAGGATCGCCTTTCCGGCCTTCACCTCTTCGAGGGGGTCGGCCGCGAGCGAAACGCGGATCGTGTCGCCGATCCCTTCGGCCAGCAGGGTGCCGATCCCGACCGCCGACTTGACGCCACCGGTGTAGACGGTTCCCGCTTCGGTGACACCGAGGTGGAGGGGATAGTCGGTGCGCTCGGAAAGCAAACGGTACGACTCGATCATCGACCACGGGTTGGAATGCTTCACCGAGATCTTGATGTCGGTGAAGTCCTCCTCCTCGAGCAGCGCAACCTCCCACATGGCAGATTCGACGAGAGCCTCCGGCGTCGGACCACCGTGCTTATCGAGGAACTGGCTGTGCAGCGAGCCGGCGTTGGCGCCGACGCGGATCGGAATGCCGCGATCCTTCGCCTCTCGCGCCACTTCGCGGATCTTCTTGGCGTCCTTGATGTTCCCCGGGTTCAGGCGCAAGCCCTGGACGCCGTACTCCAACGCCTTCAGTGCGAGGTCCTGACGGAAATGGATGTCCGCGATGATCGGGGGCGGGTTCTGCGAGGACGCCAACACCCACAGCGCAAGCGCGAGGCCTTCTGCCGACTCGTCGTCCGGGACGGTGACGCGGATGATGTCGGCTCCCGATGTCGCCAGCGCCAGCACCTGATCGACCGTCGAACGGGCGTCCGGCGTCCGCGTCGTTGTCATCGACTGGATCGAGACGGGCGCGTCACCGCCGATCTCGACCGAGCCGACGCGGATCTTCTTGGTTGGTCTGCGTGCGGGGGGCATCGCAACCCCTACCGCGTGGGCAGCTGCGGAGGCTGCACAACGTCGTTGTACGCGAGCCACACACCGAGCATCAGCAGCACGCTGAGCACCAGCGCCGCCACGGGGACGACCGCTCGCTGGCTCACGGGCTTGCCACCGCGGATCTTCTCGATCGCAAGGAGCACGAGGTGGCCGCCGTCAAGCGGGGGCAGGGGAAGCAGGTTGAACAGACCGATGAAGACGTTGATCTGCACGAACAGGAGCATGAAGTCGAGGATGCTCCCCTGCGACGCCAGGTCGCCGGCGATCTTCCCGGCTCCGATGATCGAGAACGGACGCTCGTTCGTCGGGCCGTCGCCGGTCAGACCCAGATTGTCTGGTGAGAAGGCCCGCGGTACCTGAGTGAAGAAGCCCTGAAGCAAGGCCTTCATGGTCCGGCCGGTTGACGCGACGGCGAAGATCGGATTCTGCCGGCGCACCTCGTTCTCCGGATAGATGCCGATCACAGTGACGGGCGCGCCGCCCGAGGAATCAACGATGGGGTCAACCGACACATCGCGCTTGCGGCCGAGTTCGGTCTGCACAGTGAACTCGACCGCTTTGCCGCCGGAGGCTCTCACGTGCGTTCGCACGTCTTCGAACTTGTCGACACTGCGACCGTCGACCGCGACGATCCGGTCCCCGGCCTTCAAGCCGGCCTTGGCAGCCGGGGACTCCTTGCCCTCGATCTCGGCCTGCACGGCGTCGATGCGCAGCGTGGGCCGATCTGGATCGGGAAGGCCAACGGCGGTGAACACGAGCCAGAGGACGAACAACGCCGTGATGAAATGCGTTACCGATCCCGCGGCAAGAACGATCGCGCGCTTCCATGCCGGCGCCGCGGTAAACGCTCTCGGAACGTCGCCGAGAGCCACCTCTTCCATCGGCGACATCCCGACGATCTTCACGAAACCCCCGAGCGGCAGCGCCTTGACGCCGTACTCGGTCTCGGGCCTTGTCACCGTCCGGCCGTCGTCTCCGGTCACGGTCTCGACGCGGCCGCGTCTGGTCGACCAGAGCGTCGGGCCGAAGCCGACGAAGAATTTCGACACCTTGATGCCCGCCCAGCGAGCGGTGACGAAATGTCCAAGCTCGTGGAAGAAGATCGCGAACAGGATGAGGAACGCGAAGACGAGGATCCCGATGAAACCGGCCATGAGGGGCTAAGCCTATTCGGAGAGGCGCGAGATGGTGCGTTTCCGCGCCCATGCGTCCGCGGCGAGCACGTCGTCCAGCTCGATATCCGACCGGCCGTAGCCGATGCCGGCATCCGCGCCGTCTGCACAGACGCGCTCGACGATGTCCGCGATGCCTTGGAACGACAATGCGCCGTCCAAGAACGCCGTGACCGCGGCCTCGTTGGCGGCGTTGAGCACGGCCGGCGCAGTGCCTCCGGCGCGACCGGCGTCGTAGGCCAGAGCCAGGCAGCGGAACGTTTCACGATCTACAGGTTCGAATTCGAGGGCGCTCATGGATGCCCAGTCGACCCGCTTGCTTCCCCAATCGGGACGCTCCGGGTAGCCGATGGCGTAGGCGATCGGCACGCGCATGTCCGGCGGCGCGAGTGAGGCCTTCCACGAGCCGTCGCTGAAGCCGACGAGACAGTGCACGACAGACTGCGGGTGAACGACGACGCCGATCCGGTCGAAGGGCAGACCGAAGAGCACGTGTGCTTCGAGCACTTCGAGACCCTTGTTCATGAGGGTGGCCGAGTCGACAGTGACCTTGGCGCCCATGTTCCAGGTCGGGTGCTTGAGTGCGTCCTGCGCGGTGACGTCTCTGAGCTCGGCCGCGGACCTCCCCCGGAAGGGCCCTCCTGAGGCCGTCAGCACGATCTCGTCCACACCTGCCATGTCTTCACCGAGAAGGCACATATGCACCGCGGCATGCTCCGAGTCGACGGGGACGAGGCGCGCTCCGGTGGCCAGTCGGCGCGAGACGAGCGGCCCGCCGGCGACGCACGACTCCTTGTTCGCGAGAGCGACGAGAGCTCCGGCGTCAAGGGACGCGAGCGTCGCGCGAAGTCCCGCTGCGCCGACGACGGCGTTGAGAACAACGTCGGCTTCGGTGTCCGCGGCCAGATCGATCACCGACTCGGCCCCCTCGAGGACATCGATCCCCGGGCACCGTTCGCGGAGTCGCTGCGCCGCTCCCCGGTCGACCATCGCCACCCGCGACGGAGCGAACCGCTCGACCTGCTTGGCGATCGTCTCGACGTCGGAGTGGGCGGCGAGGGAGTGAACGCGGAAACGCTCGCCGGTGCGCTCGATGACATCGAGGGTTTGCGTGCCGATCGATCCCGTCGAGCCGAGGATCGCGACGGATCGCTGGATGCGCCGTGAGGCGCCCCCATCAGAGAGACTCACGGAGCCCAGTCGAGCACGCGCAGGACGAAGTACGCGATCGGTGCGTTGAAGATGATCCCGTCGATGCGATCGAAGAAGCCCCCGTGACCCGGCACCAGGCTCCCCATGTCCTTGACGCCGAGATCGCGTTTGACGAGCGATTCCGCGAGATCGCCGATCGGCGTGGTCACCGAGAGCAGGAGCGACAGCTTCAACGCGAGGACCACATCGAAGGGATGGATCAACGGAAGCACGGCGCACGACGCGGCGATGGTGATCAACGTTCCGGCGACGAATCCCTCCCACGTCTTGCCGGGCGATGTACGTTTCGCCATCGGGTGGCGTCCGATCTTGCGACCGAGCAGATATGCCCAGGTGTCGTGCCACGCAGTCATCCCAAGCACGGTCGCCGTCAGAACAAGACCGTCGCGACCCCGCAGCAGCAGCACCGCGAAGCCCACCAACATCGGACCGTAGACGATGCCGAAGTATGTGGACCCAATCACAGCTCGAGCTCGGTCGAGCGGCACCGTAAGGGACCACAGCAGGAGCAGCGGAAGCGGCAGCGCAACACCGAGCGCGAGTGCGGGCTCGCCACGCTGGTAGGTGCCGAACAGCAGGACGGTGCCGCAGA
This sequence comes from uncultured Actinomycetes bacterium, assembly GCA_964520325.1. GTDB lineage: Bacteria > Actinomycetota > JAICYB01 > JAICYB01 > JAICYB01 > CAZFOB01. The sequence continues at coordinate 6,457 of CAZFOB010000006.1, forward strand.
TCAAACCGACAACGACAACCGGCGAATGACCGGCTGCTTTGAGCACCGCGTACAGCTCGGCCTGCGCGAGCAGAACGATGACGAACGCCAGGACGAAGAAGGCGAACTTGCCGGCGAGCAGAGTGCCGATCACGATCCCAGCCAGGAGCAGCCCGACGCCGATCGCGGTGAAGACGGAGCGAGGCTTGTCGGCGGAGCCGGCGGCTCCGGGACGCCGCGTCCCGCTCACCTGATCACTCACACCTCTCGGAGCTCCTTCTCCTTGTGTTGGAGAAGTAGATCGATCTCGGCGACGTGCTGGTCGGTCTCGCTCTGGAGGTCTTTCTCGGCGCGGCGGAGCTCGTCCTCGCCGATATTCCCGTCCTTCTTCAGCTTTTCGAGCTCTTCCTTCGCGTGGCGGCGGACGTTGCGCACGGCTACGCGGCCCTCTTCTGCCTTGTGGTGAGCAACCTTCACCAATTCTTTGCGCCGGTCCTCGGTCAGCGGCGGGAACGGAAGGCGGATCTTCTCGCCGTCGTTGCTCGGCATCACTCCGAGATCCGAGCTCAGGATCGCCTTCTCCACCGCACCGATGATGCTGCGGTCGTAAGGAGTGACCAGGAGCAGACGCGGTTCCGGCACGTTGATCGAGGCGAGCTGGTTGAGCGGCGTGGTCGTGCTGTACGCATCGATCATCAGGTTCTCGACGAACGACGGCGACGCGCGTCCCGTCCTGATCCGATTCAGATCCTCGTGGGTGACGTGGGCAGCCTTCTTCATCTTCACGTCGGCTTCCTTCAGGATGCGCTGCGCCTCGGGTGTCGACATAGCTCGATCTCTCTCCCGCTATTCGTGGGCTATTCGTGGGCTATTCGTGGGCTATTCGTGGACCACGGTACCGATGGACTCACCAAGCACGACACGCTCGATGTTGCCTTCGCGCAGCAGATTGAACACGTGGATCGGCAACCGGTAGTCCTTGCACAGAGCGATCGCCGTTGCGTCCATGACTTTCAGGTCACGCTCAAGCACCTGCATGTAGGTGAGTTCGGTGTAGAGCTGGGCACCGGGATCGCGCATCGGGTCGCGGTCGAACACCCCGTCGACCCGTTTGCCCATGAGGATCGCCTCGGCCCCCACTTCGAGTGCACGCAAGACCGCGGGCGTGTCGGTGGTGAAATACGGATTTCCGGTGCCGGCCGCGAAGATCACCACTCGGCCCTTCTCCAGATGTCGGATGGCCCGTCCGCGGATGAACGGCTCGGCGATCTCCTGCATCGTGATCGCCGTCTGCACGCGCGTCGGCACGTCCTGGTTCTCCAGTGCGTCACGGAGTGCGAGCGCGTTGATGACGGTCGCGAGCATCCCCATGTAGTCGGCGCTCGCGCGGTCCATCCCGGCCTTCTCGGCCTCGCTGCCCCGCAGGATGTTGCCACCGCCGACGACGACGGCCACCTCGACGCCGTGCGCCCGGACGCGTCTCACCTGCGAGGCGATGTCGGCGATCGTGAGGAAGTCGAGGCCGTAGCCGTCGGTACCGGCGAATGACTCACCGGAGATCTTCAGGAGAACGCGACGGTACCGGGCGGCGCCCGGCCCGCTTCGCTCGACCTCCGGCTCAGTCTTCAATCTCTCCCGATGCTAGTCGAGTGTCTCGGCGACCTCGTACCGATCGAACCGCCGGACGTTGATGTTCTCGCCGGTCTTCGAGGTGAACGCGTCGAGGAGCTGACCGACCGTCTGTTTGTCGTCCTTGACGAACGGCTGCTCCCGCAGGACGGCGAGCTTGGCGTACTTCTTGATCGCACCCTGCATGGCTTGCTCCACGATCTTCTCGGGCTTGCCTTCGACCTTCTTGCGAGCAAGCTCCCGCTCGGTCTCGAGCACGCTCTCTGGGACCTCCTCGATACTCACGTAGACGGGCTTGGAAGCCGCGATGTGCATAGCGATGTCCCGGGCCAGCTCTTGCGCGGCCTCGGTCTTCGCGACGAAGTCGGTCTCAGTGGTCAGCTCGAGCATCACGCCGATCTTGGCGGGAACCCCGGGAGTAGGCGCGTGGAGATACGCGAGGATGAGGCCGTCGGACGCCTCGCGTCCCTTGCGCTTGGCTGCGTCGGCCTGCCCCCGCTCGCGCAGGAGCACGCGGGCTGCGTCGAAGTCGCCTTCGGCGTCGACGAGCGCCTTCTTACAGTCCATCATCCCGGCTCCCGACTGGAGCCTGAGCTTCGCGACGTCTGCCGCCTTGATCTCAGCCACTGGTATTCGCCTCCTCAACCCGCTCTACGACTGACTGCTCTACGACGACTGCTCTACGACGACTGCTCTACGACTGACTGCTCTACGACTGACTGCTCTACGACCGGCACTTCCTCCGCCGGCGCCTCAGCTGCGGGCGCCTCAGCTTCCGGTGCCGGTTCCTCGAGTTCCACGTCCGGCGTGATCTCCGGCTCGGGGTCGGGCTCGAAGATCTGGGACGGCTGGTACGCCTTGCCCTCGAGCACACCCTCAGCGATGACCTTGCACATGAGCGTCGCGGCCCGGATCGCATCGTCGTTTCCGGGAATGGGGTAGTCGACCTCGTCCGGATCGCAATTCGTATCGACGACAGCCACGATGGGGATGCCGAGCCGGCCGGCCTCGGCCACCGCGATCGCCTCCTTCTTCGTGTCCACGATGAATAAGGCGTCGGGCAAACCCGTCATCTCGGTGATGCCGAAGAGGTTGCGTTCGAGCTTGTCGCGCTCGTGCTTCATCCGAAGCACTTCCTTCTTGGGCAGCGTCTCGAAGATCTGCTGCTCCTCCATCTCCTTGAGCTGCGTGAGACGATCGATGCGCTGCTTGATCGTCTGGAAGTTCGTGAGCGTGCCGCCCAGCCAGCGCAAGCTCACGGATGGCATCCCGCAATGGGCGGCGTGACGCTGGACGGCCTCTTGCGATTGCTTCTTCGTACCGACGAAGAGCACGGTTCCGCCCTTGGCCGATACGTCCCTGATGAAGTCGTACGCGAGCCCGAGGAGGTGCAACGTCTTCTCGAGGTCGATGATGTAGATGCCGTTGCGCTCACCGAAGATGAATTGCTTCATCTTCGGATTCCACCGCCGGGTCTGGTGCCCGAAGTGGACGCCGGCCTCCAATAGCTGTCGCTTCGTTACCGGGGCCATACGGCCCTCCTTCCGGTTCAACCTCCGCCCGGCTTCGGCGAATCCTCACCGGAAGGCAGCCGGGCGTGCGTATTTGCTCCGTTGACAGCGGGAGCACGAGCGAGTGTAACTCAAGCCTAGGCAGCTAGGAGGACCCTGGTCGGTCGCTGAGCAGCTCGGCCATGCGAGCCCGCAGCGACATGACCGCCTTACTGTGGATCTGCGACACGCGCGACTCGGTCACACCGAGGATGTCGCCGATCCGGGACAGCGTGAACCCTTCGAGGTAATACAGGACGACGACCATCTTGTCCCGCTCGGCGAGACCCTCGATCGCGCCTCGGAGCGCGACGCGGACTTCGGCCGCCTCGATGGCCTCCCCGGGTTGCTCAACACCGAGGTCGGGAAGGGTGTCCAGCACCGAGACGCGGTCACCCTCCTGGCTCGACACCGTGAGGAGGTCCTCGAGGGCGACGATCGACATGGGATACGCGTCGTCGACGCGGTTTCGCACATCGTCGACGTCACACCCGAGCTCCGCAGCAAGCTCCTCGTCGGTCGGGTCGCGCTGGAGGTCTGATCGAAGCTTGGTCATCGCGCGATCGAGCTCTCGGCCCTTGGCGCGAACCGACCGCGGCACCCAGTCGAGCGCGCGGAGCTCGTCCAGCATGGCGCCTTGGATCCTGAGCACCGCGAACGTCTCGAACTTCACACCTCGCTCGAGATCGAAGCGCTCGATCGCATCGATGAGCCCGAGCACCCCGTAGGACACCAAGTCGTTGTGGTCGACCGAGGGTGGGAGCCGGGAGCTCATCCGTCCGGCCACGAACTTCACGAGCGGCGCGTAGTTGAGGATCAGTCGTTCGCGCGCATCCGATGAACCGTCGCCCTTGAACACACGCCAGAGCGTGAGAACCTCGCTCAGCTCCTCCGCGGTCTTCTCAGGCACGAGGGTGAGTGGCGTTGTAGACGGAGCGCAGGCGTTCGGAGGTCACATGTGTGTATATCTGCGTACTGCCGACATCCGCATGTCCGAGTAGCTCTTGAACGCTCCGCAGATCGGCACCACCTTCGAGCAGATGCGTGGCGAACGAGTGGCGGAGCAGGTGCGGCCAGATCGGACGTCCGTCAAGTGCGGCAACCCCGAGCTTGGCGACGACGCGCCGGACGTCCCGCGTGGTCATCTGGCGACCGCGACTGTTGAGGAAGAGGGCGGCGCTCTTGTCGCCGCCGCGCTGCGAGAGGGCCGATCGAGCGTGCGCGATGTACGCCGCGATCGCGACGGTCGCCGGATCGGCCAGCGGGACGACACGATCCCGGCCCCCTTTGCCCTGCACGACACGAACCCACCCTCGCTCCATGTCGACATCCGCCGCCTCGAGTGCGCACGCTTCACCGGCGCGCAGACCAGCGTCGTACAACAGCTCGATCAGCGCTAGATCGCGCCACGCCTCGGGCGCCGGCTCCTTTGCCGTTGTGCGATTTTCCGCCGCGCCGAGCAAGCGTCCAACTTCGATGGTCTTGAGCACGCGCGGCAGGCGAGGACGAGCCTTCGGCAGGACGAGCAGTTCGGCCGGATTGCTCTCGACGAGCCCTTCTCGCTGGCAGAACCGGTAGAACCGCCGGACGACGGATGCGCGGCGCTTGATCGAAGCGCGCGACAGGCCGCGGGTGGAGAGGTTTGCCAAGTAGCTGCGCAGCATCGGGTGATCCACCGAGCGCAAAGGCCGGCCGAGACGGCCGCAGAAGTCCAAGAGGTCTTCGAGGTCGCTGCGGTAGGCCCTCACGGTGTGCGGCGAAGACCGGCGGGGTCCCTCCATATAGGAGAGGTAACGCTCGACCAGGGCGTGATCCGACACGTGAACATGCAACCACACCGCTCCTGCGCGACGACTCATTCATCTGGGTGACCGCCCTCCCGCCTCGGCCGACTCCACCTCTCAACCCGGGGGGGGCGATTCCCGACATATCCGTGTCGGGGCGGGCGTTACCGTGGACTGGTGAGCTTGGACCTCTTCTCCCCGGCGACCCGAGCCTGGTTCTCGTCGACCTTCGAGTCGCCAACCCCGGCCCAGGCTCAGGGCTGGCCGCACATCGTCGGTGGCGAACACACACTCATCTGCGCGCCGACCGGATCCGGCAAGACGCTCGCTGCGTTCCTCACGGCGATCGACCGCATCGCGACATCGGCCGAGCCGGACCTGAAGGAGCGGACGCGCGTCCTCTACATCTCGCCACTCCGCGCTCTCGCCGTCGACGTCGAGAAGAACCTCAGAGCACCGATCAAGGGGATCCGTCTGGCGGCCGAGCGGATGCAGCTCGAGATCAGGGAGCCCGGCGTCGCGATCCGCAGCGGCGACACCGACCAACGGGAGCGGCGGCTCCTGCTACGCACCCCACCCGACATCCTGATCACCACACCGGAGTCGCTCTATCTGATGCTCACCAGCAACGCGCGCGAGACCTTACGAGGCGTTGAGCTCGTGATCGTCGACGAGATCCACGCGATCGCCGCCGGCAAACGCGGGACGCACCTCGCACTTTCACTCGAGCGTCTTGAGGAGATCACGACCGTCGCGCCGCAGCGCATCGGACTCTCCGCGACGCAGCGTCCGCTCTCGGAGATCGCGAGGTTCCTCGGCGGACAAGCTTCCGCTGGACCTCGGCCTGTGCACATCGTCGATGCCGGACAGACCAAGGAGCTCGAGATCGAAGTCGTCGTCCCCGTCGAGGACATGGCCGCTCTGGACGACATCGAACCTGCCGCCACGTCGGAGCGAAGCGGAGACGCAAAGGGCAGCGGGTACGGCACCCGTCGCTCGATCTGGCCGGCCATCCACCCGAAGATCCTCGAGCTCGTCCAAGCCCATCACTCGACGATCGTGTTCGTGAACGCGCGTCGCATGGCCGAGCGTCTCGCGGCCCGCCTGAACGAGCTCGCAGAGTGTGAGATCGCCAAAGCGCACCACGGATCGCTCTCACGCGAGCAGCGCCTCATCATCGAAGACGACCTCAAAGCGGGACGCCTGCGCTGCCTCGTTGCCACAAGCTCGCTCGAGCTCGGCATCGACATGGGCGCGGTCGACCTCGTCGTGCAGGTCGAGTCGCCGGGTTCGGTCGCACGGGGCATGCAGCGCATCGGCCGCGCCGGTCACCGCGTCGGGGAGCCGAGCCGCGGGAAGATCTTCCCGAAGTTCCGCGGCGATCTCGTCGAGACGGCTGTCGTCGCACACCGCATGCAGCGCGGCCTGATCGAGGAGACGCACTATCCGCGCAACCCATTGGACGTGCTCGCGCAGCAGATCGTCGCGATGTGCGCGATGGACGATTGGTCCGTCGACGACCTGGCCGCAGTCGTTCGGCGTTCCGCACCGTATGCCGAGCTTTCCGATGACGTCCTGCACGCGGTGCTCGATCTGCTGTCGGGCCGCTACCCGTCGACCGACTTCGCAGAGCTTCGCCCCCGTCTGATCTGGGACAGGCGAAGCAACGTGTTGACTGCGCGCCCTGGCGCGAAACGGCTCGCCGTCACGAGCGGCGGCACGATCCCCGACCGCGGCTTGTTCGGCGTGTTCCTTCCGGACGGCAAGCGCGTCGGCGAACTCGACGAGGAGATGGTCTACGAGAGCCGTCCCGGTGAGACGTTCGTGCTCGGCGCCTCGACCTGGCGTATCGAAGAGATCACCCACGACCGCGTCGTCGTCACACCCGCCCCCGGTGAGCCGGCGAAGATGCCGTTCTGGAAAGGCGACAAGCCCGGACGTCCACTCGAGCTCGGACGCGCGATCGGTGCGACCGTTCGCGAGGTGCGCGAACTCGAGAGGAAGAGCGGTTCGGAGGCGGCGGTCGCGCTGCTCACCTCGGACTACGCACTCGATGCGCTCGCCGCGGGAAATGTCCTGTCGTACCTGGCGGAGCAGGCCGAGGTGTCGGGAACGGTTCCCGACGACAAGACGATCGTGGTCGAGCGGTTCCGTGACGAGATCGGTGACTGGCGCGTATGCATCCTGTCTCCGTTCGGCGCCCGCGTGCACGCACCGTGGGCGATGGCGTTACAGGCTCGACTCGCCGATCGGATGGGATCGGATCTCCAGATCCTGTGGTCGGACGACGGCATCATCCTGCGGCTCGGTGAAGCCTTCGAAGACGTCCCCATCGACGAGCTGACACCCTCGCCTGACGAGGTCGAGGAGCTCCTCACCTCTGAGCTTCCCAACACCGCGCTGTTCGCGAGCCGGTTCCGTGAAGCGGCGGCTCGCGCGTTGCTGCTCCCGCGCCGCCGTCCCGACCGCCGGACACCGCTGTGGCAACAGAGGCAACGCTCGGCCGACCTGCTGCAGGTCGCGTCGCGCTACCCCACGTTCCCGATCCTGCTCGAGACCACTCGCGAATGCGTGCGAGACGTGTTCGACCTGCCGGCGCTCAAGGAAGTGCTGCGCGACATCCAGGCTCGCAAGATCCGGGTGACATCGGTTGAGACCAGGCAAGCCTCACCGTTCGCACAGTCGCTGCTCTTCGGATGGATCGCGGTGTACATGTACGAAGGAGACACGCCACCGGCTGAACGCCGGGCCGCCGCACTCGCCCTCGACCCCGACCTCCTGCGCGAACTCCTCGGCACCGAAGAGCTCCGGGAGCTCATCGATCCGGACGCACTGGCATCGATCGAGCTCGACCTTCAATGCATCTCGGAGCCCAAACGCGCGACGGGCATCGATCAACTGCACGATCTCTTGCGACGCATCGGCGATCTCACGATGCAAGAGATCGATCTTCGGTACACCGGCGACGCCTCGGGTGACATCGAGGCCCTCATCGAGCACCGCCGGGCGATACGCGTTTGTATCGCCGGTGAAGAACGCTACGCCGCCGCCGAAGACGCAGCGCGTCTGCGCGACGCGCTCGGGACGGCGCTTCCGATAGGGTTGCCCCAGGCCTTCACCGAACCCGTCGATGATCCGCTCACGGATCTGGCCGGACGCTACGCCAGGACGCATGGACCGTTCCACACGCGTGAGATCGCAGACCGGTTCGGGACGTCCGCCGACCGTGTGCTGGCATCGCTCGAGAAGTTGCTCACCGCCGACCGGATCGTCCGCGGCGAGTTCCGGCCGCAAGGTACGGAACGCGAATGGTGCGACGTCGCCGTGCTCAGGCTCCTGCGCCGCCGCTCACTCGCACGGCTGCGCAAGGAGGTCGAGGCCGTCGACGCGTCGGTGCTCGGCCGCTTCCTTCCCGCGTGGCAAGCAGTGTCGTCCCCGCGCGAGGGTCCGGACGCTTTGATCGAGACCATCGCTCAGCTCCAGGGGGCCCAGATCCCTGCTTCGGTGCTCGAGCACGACGTGCTGCCGGCCCGGCTCGGTGCCTATCGTGCGGCCGACCTCGACGCGCTGCTCGCATCAGGCGACCTGGTGTGGATCGGTGCGGGACCGCTCGGCGCAGCCGACGGCAAGGTCGTGCTGCTGTTCCGCGACCAGCTTCGATCTCTCGCGCCAACGCTGCCGGAGCAACGCCCATCCGCCGGCCTCCACGACGCCATCCGCGAGCACCTCAGTCGCTCGGGTGCATCCTTTTGGCATGACCTCGTGAGCGCGACAGGCATCGGTGACGAACGCGCGCTCCTCGCCGCGCTCTGGGACCTCGTGTGGGCGGGCGAGGTCACCAACGACACGTTCGCACCGATCCGCGCATTGGCGTGGGGCAAGCCGAAGAAAGCTCAGCAGATGCGGCCGCGTCCGGGATCCTTGCGACGCGCCGGACCTCCCACCGGAGCCGGACGCTGGTCGCTCGTGTCGCCCATCCTCGAGGGCGCGCGTCCCGCCGCCACGGAGATCGCGCACGCCAAGGCGATGCAGCTGCTCGACCGTCACGGCGTGCTCACCCGCGAAGCAGCGCTCGGCGAAGGCGTGCAGGGTGGGTTCGCGAGTGTGTACGGGATACTGCGCGCTCTCGAGGACTCGGGGCGCGTGCGGCGTGGCTACTTCGTGGCCGGTCTCGGCGCCGCGCAGTTCGCACTGCCCGGCGCGGTCGAAAGATTGCGCGAACTGGCGAGCACGACCGAGAACGTCTCGGTCGTGCTCGCCGCGACCGACCCGGCGCAGCCCTTCGGCGCGGCCCTCCCGTGGCCGGAGAGCTCCGGACGTCCGGCTCGAGCCGCCGGCGCTTACGTTGTGCTCGTCAACGGCGAGTGCGCGGCATATCTCGAGCGCGGCGGCCGAAGCCTGTTGACGTTTCCTGCCGCGGGGCAGATGCAGACGTGGGCCGAGGCTCTCGCCTCACTCCAGAAAGAGAACCGTGTGAAGCGGATCGTGCTCGAACGCATCAACGGAGAACCGGCTGCGGAAAGCACTGAAGCCGACGTCCTCAGGAACGTCGGCTTCAGCGATTCCTATCGCGGGCTCACGCTCCGCGGCTAACCCATCGAAGCATGCACTCGTCACGGAAGTGTCAACGTACATCCTCGACCCGGTACCGTCGTGAGGTGCGCGAACTGCTCTGCGAGCTCTTACGGCTCTTCTACGACAAGGGCTGGGTGTCCGGGACGGGCGGCGGCATCTGCGCCCTCGAGTCCCCCGGACATCTCCTCCTCGCGCCGACCGGCGTCCACAAAGAACGCGTGAATCCGGAGGACTTTTTCGTAGTGGACGTCGATTCGGGGAAGATCCTCGAAACGGCCGCCGACCCGAGCCTCCGGCCGTCGGAGTGCGGCGAGATCTTCCGGACGATCGTCCGCGAGCGCGGCGCAGGATCCGTCGTGCACAGCCACGCGCTCTCGGCCGTGCTTGCGTGCGACGCCTCGCTTCATGACGCGATCGTCATCGAGCACCTCGAGATGTTGAAAGGCATCCCGGGCCTCGCGAACACCGACCGGCATCTCGTCCCGGTCGTGGCGAACACGCCACGCGAGCCGGAGCTCGCAGGTGACGTCGAACGTGCGCTCACCGATGAACGCTTCGGTAACGCACACGCGATCGGCGTACGTGATCACGGCGCGTATCTCTGGGGCGCCGACGCTTGGGAGGCGAAGAAGCACACTGAGGTGTATCACCAGTTGTGGCAGTCCGTGGTGATGCGCCGGATGCTCTCCGACCGGCCGAAACAACGGCGGCGGTGGCGCCGATGAGACTCCCCTCCCGCTGATAGCTACGCACGAGGAGAGGAGAGAGCGAACTCACGCTCTCGCCGAAGTCCGAAGTAGCCCTTCGCCGCCGGACCGTCGCCGAGCCAGCGACGAGCCGATGACGCGAGGTCCCCGTCGCTTCCATGAGGCAATGCTCCTCGTCAGTCAGTAGGGCGTCCCTTCACCGGATCCGTCATCAGCCCACCAGCCTTCGTCTTGGGGCCGGGGGTGCCGACGCTCTGACCTATAGGCAGAGGCTGTTCCCTACGTCGGCGATAACTCTTTAGGATGATGCAAGTCTTTACAGATGTTCATAACCTGGTATTGTCTTTACGACGGCAAGAGAAAGAGGTAGGATGACCTCCAAGAAGGAAGTTGAAGACATCATCGAAGCCCTGAGGACGGAGGGGTGGCGCGTGGAGGACCGCACGAAGGCGTGGATGGTCCGGCACCCGACCGAGACTGACCCGGTCGCCTACCCGGCCATCTTCATCCACCGGACACCGTCCGGGAGCCGGACGTGGAGGAACGTGCTGTCCGCGCTCAGGCGCCAGGGATTCGTCTGGCCGAAGACGTCGTAGAGGAGGGTTCAGATGGCGTACCCGAGTTGGAGCGTCACCATCGAGGCTGAGGATCCGTCGTCGAGCGTCGACGTGAACGACGAGGCGCTCGAACGGTTCGTCGCGGCCCTCGAGCCCCACGCGGGCGTCGTGACCGGCAGCGGCCGGCGTTACGGCGCCACTCTTGACGTTCCGAAGGCCCTCGATGCGCCGGCCGCGATTGCCGCGGCGTCGAAGATCTTCCGCGACATCGCCCGGAGCGTCGAATTGCCGGAATGGACGGTCGTCGCCGCACGAGCGCTGACGCACGACGAGCAGGACCGCGAGCTCGCGCGTCCTCTCATGCCGGAGCTCGTCGGCGTCAACGAGGCGGCGAAGATCCTCGGCGTCACGCGTCAGCGGATCTCGCAGTTGATGAAGGCCTCGAACCCCGTGTTCCCGCGGCCCCTGCAGGTCCTCAAGGCGACGCCCGTTTGGACGACCTCGCAGATCGAGCGGTTCGGCGAGCTCTGGGTTCGCAAGAGCGGACGGCCGGCGCGAGCCGTGATCGAGGTCACGCTGCTCGGCGATGGCCGTTGGGAGGTTCGCCACCGCGACGGCGGCGAGATCGACGGTGTCGATCCTTTCGACTCGAAAGACGACGCGGTCAAGTGGGGGCGCGTGATCGCGAACCTCGCGAAGCCGAGCCAGTTGATCGTCCACGACGAGTCCGGACGGGTCGCGGAAAACGTGCGGTTCGTCAAGGAGCCCGCGTAGACTCGCGCTTGGACCTGCCGGCACCGACGCAACTACGTGCTCGCCTCTAGCTCTAGCTCGACTGCTCGTCGGACTCGTCCGCGTGTGCTGAGAGACCCTACGGTCGAGAGTCTCGCTCGCCGCGTTCGGGTTGATCGACCGATCCTGTGGCAAAACCCTTCTTTCCCGCTGTTTCGGCTCTCGTCAGCACTAGACACCCAACCCGTCGACACTCATTCGCCGGGTTGAAATCCACCGTTGTTCCGAAAGCGCGCCCGAAGGTAACGTCATGGCCAATGCGCGAACTTCTGTTTGGACTCCAGGAAGGATCATCGGGGGGGTATCACCATTGCGCAGTCTGTCGTCCGCTCAATAGACGACCGGAAGCACACCAGCCACACGGAGGTGTAGTCACTTCCTGTTCGAAGCGATCAGGGGCCGTTCAAGCAAAACCATCTAGAAAACACCGGGGAGGCAAGAGTTGACCGCGAACCACGACCACCTCTGTCCGAACTGTCAGCAGGGGCTTCCGATGACCGGGCCCGCGGTCGTGAACACAACTGCTGCCGTCGAAGCCGATCCACTCGGTGCGGACGATGCATTCAAGCGCACGTACGTCGGCCACGGAAAGATGTCGTCCGTCTTCATCTTCCAGGGACACAAAGGGCCGTTCCGGGCCCACGTCCATCCGTTCCACGACGAGATCGGGTACGTGCTCGCGGGAACCGGCTCGGTGAGCATCGGCGAAGACACCAAGCCGGTTCGTCCGGGCGACGTGTGGGTGATCCCGGCGAACATCCCGCATTCGGCGGAGTTCGGGGACGAGCCCGTGCGTGTGCTCTTCGTGTCGTCGCCCATCGACGATCCGGACAATCAGGATCGCGTCTGGCTTGATGACTGACGTGACACCAGAGACGAAAGGCTCGCTGCTCGCGTTCCACGATGTCCATAAGTCGTTCGACGACGTCGAGGTGCTTCGCGGCGTCAGCCTGGACGTCAGCGCCGGCGACGTGGTCGTGCTCATCGGACCGTCGGGGTCGGGCAAGTCGACGCTCCTTCGATGCGCGAATGCATTGGAGGACGTCGACAGCGGCGACGTCGTCTTCGACGGCCGCTCGATCACCACGGCCGGCCGTGACATCACAAAGCTGCGCGCAGAGATCGGGATGGTCTTCCAGCAGTTCAACCTCTTCCCACACCTCACGGTGCTGCGCAACATCACGCTCGGGCCGACCGAGGTGCGAAAGACCGCGGGGTCGACGGCCGAAGAGCGAGCCAGGCAACTCCTCGAGCGGGTCGGCATCCCCGAGAAGGCGGAGAGCTATCCGGCCGAACTGTCCGGCGGCCAGCAACAGCGCGTCGCGATCGCGCGGGCCCTGGCGATGGATCCGAAGCTGATGATGTTCGACGAACCGACCTCGGCTCTCGATCCCGAGATGATCGCCGAGGTACTCGAGGTCATGTCCGATCTGGCCAGGGACGGCATGACGATGCTCGTCGTCACCCACGAGATGGGCTTCGCGCGCGCGGCCGCGAATCGTATCTGTTTCATGGACGACGGACTGATCGTGGAGGAGGCTCCCGTCGACCGTTTCTTCGAGGAAGCCACCAACCCGCGGACACGAGCATTCCTGGACAAGATCCTGACCCACGGCGATTGAACTACTGTCTGAGGTAACCGAAAAAGGGAGGCGTCATGCACCTCACGAAGATCAGGCAACTTGGAGTCGTCCTGGCAGCGTTCGTCCTGCTCGCGGCTGGTTGCGCGAACGACGATGTGGCCGAGCCCACCGACGACAGCACTGAGTTCGACGCCGGCTCGTTCATGGCCGAGCTTGCGGACAAGGGCGAGATCGTCGTCGGTGTGAAGTTCGACGTCCCGCAGTTCGGCTTGCGCAACCCCACCAACGACAAGGTCGAAGGATTCGACGCGGACTTCGGCCGCGAGATCGCCAAGGCGCTCGGGGTTGAGGCGAAGTTCGTCGAGGCCATCTCAAAGAATCGGATCCCGTTCATCCTGGAGAACAAGGTCGACATCGTCTTCTCCACGATGACCATCAACGACGAGCGCAAGAAGCAGATCGACTTCTCCGAGGTCTACTACGTCGCCGCCCAGAGCTTCCTCACGCGCAAGGGCGAACCCATGACCGTCGAGACCGCCGCTGGTAAGAAGGTGTGCACGTCGAAGGGATCGACATCAGAGCTGAACCTTCCGGCCGTCCAGCCGGACGTAGAGATGGTTCTCCAAGATGGCTACGCCGAGTGCGTCCAACTCCTCAGCAACGAGCAGGTCGACGCGGTGTCGACCGACGACGTGATCCTTCTCCAGTTCCTCAAGCAGGATCCCGACGCGTTCGAGGTCTCAGAAGAGACGTTCTCGACCGAACCCTACGGCGCGGGCATCAAGAAGGGCCACGATGAATTCGTCGACTTCGTGAACGGCGTGATCGGTGACATGAAGGAGGACGGCCGATGGGCCGATCTCTACAAGAAGTGGATCACGCCCGTTACCGGTGAAGAAGCCCCCGAGCCGCCCACAGGCGACGAGGAGTTCGAGATCGAGGGCCTCGACGCGCCGGTCACGCCGAAGCCGACCACAGCTCCCGCAAGCTCGCCGTAGGCGTCCGCGGCCGGCGAGCCGCCGAGGGAGCCAACGGGGGCCAAGGAAGCCAAGGGGAGCCAAGGGAGAAGGGGCGTGTACGACTGGTTCGGCGGTGTACTCGTCGAGCACATCGGCATGCTCGCGGGCGGGTACGTACGCACGGTCGCCCTCGTCGCGGTCTCGTTCATCGGCAGCATCGCCATCGGCACTGTGGTCGCGCTCTTCCGACTCTCGCCGCTGCCGTTGGTCCCAACACTGGCGCGCGCCGAGGTGGAGGTGTTCCGAAACACGCCGCTGCTCGTGCAGATGCAGCTCTTCTGGCTCGGCCTCGGGAGCATCGGGATCAGGCTGTCGCCGTTCGTCGCGGCCTCACTTGCGCTGAGCCTCTACACCGGGGCCTACGTCAGCGAAGCGATCCGTGCGGGAGTCTTGACCGTTGGCAGCGGACAGCGTGACGCCGCACAAACACTCGGCCTGACATTCGTCGGATCGATGCGACACGTCGTGCTGCCACAGGCGGCGCGCTCGGTCATCCCCCCGCTGGGCAACCTCTTCATCGCGATGATCAAGAACTCGGCGATCGCGTCGGCGATCGCCGTCTCCGAGCTGCTCTATGTGAGCGAGGTGCTCGAAGGCCGAACGTTCCGCACGTTCGAGATCTTCACCGGTGTCCTGATCGGCTATCTCTCGCTGACATTGCCGGCCGGTGCGGTCGTCCGCCGGCTCGAACGTCGCCTGGAGATCAAGCGATGAGCGACTGCGGAGCGCGGAGCGCGCAGGAAGCGGAAAACAGATGAGGCGCACGCCACTCTACCGCTGGCGATATGTGATCGCCGCGCCGATCGTGGCCATCACGTTCGCGGGCCTAGCAGCACTCTGGTACCGCGCCTACGCGCCGGGCGATCTCGGCGCCCGCCTCGACCGCGCGCAGTCACGCTGGGCGATCTTCGGTGAGGGCTCGACGTGGACGTTCCTCGCAAAGGGCCTCGGTGTCACGCTCGAGCTCGCTCTGATCTCGATCGTCCTGTCGCTCGTCTTCGCCGTGCTGCTCGCATTGGTGCGCCTTGCGACGCACCCACGGATGCGCCTCGAGCGTCCCGGTGTGGCGTTCGTAGCGCGAGGTGCGGGCCTGCTCGTCGAGATCGTGCGCAGCTCGCCGCTCTTCATGCTCATCATCTTCTCGTTCATCGCTCTGCCGAAGATCGGTCTCGATCTGTCGCCGTTCTGGACCGGCGTCACCGCGCTGACGCTCTATACCTCCTGCGTCACGTCGGAGATCGTCCGAGCGGGGATCCTGTCGATCGAACGCGGACAGTTCGAGGCCGCAGCCTCCCTCGGCTTGGGCTACGCGGCTCGCGTGCGCCTCATCATCCTTCCGCAGGCGCTGCGCCGGATGGTGCCGGCGATCGTGTCCCAGCTCGTGACGTTGATCAAGGACACCTCGCTCGTGTCGTTCATCACGGTCTTCGAGTTGTCGCGCCGAGGCCAAGCGTTGCGGCAGCTCGCGCACAACCCGATCGAGACGTCCATCGTGCTGATGGCGTTCTACTTCGTCGTGAACTTCGCCCTCTCGCAGTTCTCGAGGCGCCTCGAGCTCCGGCCGGGCCGGACCGGACGCGCACGGCCGTCCGCGGCACTGGGGGCCGAAGACCAGATCCCCACGGTCGCCTGAGGAGGACTCAGACCCGACGCCGGGTTGCGCGGCGCCACCGTCCGTCGGTGTATTCGAGTAGTCCGTCGAGCTCGAGCTCCGCCAGAACCGAAGCCACCCGCGCCGCATCGAGCGTGCTCACGCGCGTGACCTCCTCAGTGCTCGACTCGTCGAGCACCGAGTCGTAGATGGTTCGCTGCTCGCCGGCAAGTGACTCCACGGGGTCGGGACGCGGCTGAGGCTTGCCGAACGCGAACGCTTGCGCGCCCAGCAGATCCGTGACCACCTCGACGGCGTGGTCGGCGTCGACGATGAGCGTGGCGCCGTCCCGCAACATGGCGCGGACTCCGGCGCCGGCCGGGTTCTCGGGTCCGGTGGTGCATGCGAGCACGTCGCGTCCCTCGTCGAGCGCGAAGCCGGCGGTGATGAGCGCGCCAGAACCGGTACCGGCCTCGACGACAACGAGCGCGCCGGACAATCCGGCGATGATGCGATTGCGCGACGGGAAATGCCATGCGCGCGGCCCGATCCCCGGTGGGAACTCGGACACCAGAGCGCCGGCCGCGACGATGCCGCCCGCGAGTTCGCGGTGCTCCGACGGATAACAGACATCGACTCCCGTTCCGAGCACGGCGACTGTCCGGCCGGCTTGAAGCGCACCGCGGTGCGCCGACCCATCGACGCCTCGCGCGAGCCCGCTCACCACAGTGAGCCCGGCGCCGGCGAAGGCCTCGCCGAGTCGCTCGGCGAACCTGGCCGCGCCGCTCGTGCATGCTCGTGCCCCGACGACGCCGACGAGGGGACGCATGAGGTCCAGCCGGTCACCGCGCACGAACAGCAACGGCGGCGCGGCGCTGATGCTGGAAAGCTCGTTCGGATACTCGTCGTCGGACGGCACGATCGCGCGGGCGCCGAGCTTCTCGAGTCGCGTGAGGAACGCCCGCGTACGCGCGGGATGCTCGTCGGACAGATCCGAGATCGCGTCGACCCCCTCGAGCGCACGCACGAGGCGCGCGGGGCCGAAGCCCGCGACCGAGAGCGACACAAGGATCCCCCGCTCCCGTTCGGTCACGGGCGCGGTCAGTAGCGACGGAAGGCCCCAATCGCCCGTCCATCCCGAGTCGGGTACCCACGAACGACTCACGGCTTCTCCTGGCGCTCGACCAAGCGGAAGGTCAGCGCCTCGTGGACGTCGTCCTTGCAGACATGGTCACGCGCAGCGAGGTCGGCGATCGTACGCGCCACCCTGATCAAACGATGAACGGAGCGCGCCGACAGACGGTATCGGTTGGCCGCGCGAGTGAGCACATCACCCGACGCTTCGTCGAGCTCGCAGGCTGAGAGCAGCTTGCCGGACGGGATCTCGGCATTGCACGAGGCGTTCCACCGTTCGAAGCGCGCTGCCGCGAACCCGCGTGCGGCTTCGACGCGGACGCGAACCGAGCTCGAGTCTGTACCGTCGGTTCCGTCGAGGAGCGCAGATGCCTCGACGCGTCCGACGTGCACGTACATGTCGAGTCGGTCGAGCAGCGGACCCGAGAGTCGCTGACGGTAGATCTCGTAGGTGCGCGGCGCGCACTTGCACGGACGGTCGGTGCCGCGGTGTCCGCACGGGCACGGGTTCATCGCGGCCACGAGCATGAACCGCGCCGGGTACGTCGTGGTCTGACGCGAGCGCGTGATCGTGACGAGGCCGTCTTCGATCGGCTGGCGCAGCGCCTCGAGCACCGACCGCGGGAACTCCGGGAACTCGTCGGCGAATAGCACGCCTCGATGGGCGAGCGTCACCTCTCCCGGACGCGTCCATGACGAACCGCCGCCGACCATCCCGGCGACCGAGACACCGTGGTGCGGCGCCCTGAAGGGACGGGTGCGGATCAACGACTCGCCCGGGAACAACAGGCCGGCGGCCGAATGGATGCGCGTGACTTCGAGTGCTTCGGCAAGCGTCAAGCGCGGCAGGACGCCCGGCAGCGCTCGCGCGAGCAGCGTCTTACCCGACCCCGGGGGGCCGCTCAGAAGGACGTTGTGTCCCCCGGCCGCCGCGATCTCGAGCGCGCGCTTGGCGCGTTCCTGGTCACGGATCTGCGCGAAGTCGAGGCCGACTGCTGCCGGCCTGGCGAGCAGCTCCTCGGGATCGAACGAGATCGGTTCGATCGCGTGTCCGGCCACGACATCGACAGCCTCGCGAAGCGTGCGCACCCCGATCACCGGCACTCCGGCGAGAGCCGCCTCTGTGGCATTCGCCGTCGGACACACGACTTGATCGAGCCCGGCGGCTCGGGCGGCTTCCGCGGCCTGTAACGCTCCGCGCACCGGACGCAGCTCTCCCGACAGGCCGAGCTCTCCGCAGAACATGCGTCCATCGAGCCCCTTCTGTTTGATCTTCTCGTCGGCTACGAGGATCCCGAGCGCGAGCACGAGGTCGAGCCCGGCCCCCTGCTTGCGCATGTCCGACGGCGCGAGATTCGCGGTGATGCGCTGCATCGGGTACTCGTGTCCGGAATTGCTGATGGCCCCGCGGACGCGGTCCCTCGCTTCCTGGACCGTTGCGTCGGGAAGTCCGACAACAGTGAAGGCCGGAAGACCCGAGTTGATGTCGACCTCGACGTGGACGGGAACGGCTTGGACTCCGTCCAGCACTGCACCCCATGCGCGCGCGAGCATGCGCGACTCCTGTTCGGGGGGAAGTGCTTGTGGGGAAGACCGAGCGAACCCTAGCTCAGGGCACCGACAAGTCCCGCCTACCTCGGGCGCCTATGCTGCCCTCGGATCAATCGAGGAGTGAACCAGGGGGGTCGTCGGATGGATCTGCGTATCGAGCCGGTCACGGAGGCTGGTCGTCGGTTTTGCGAATTGGCTGAGACACATGCACTGGTCGCTGCCGAGCGCGCCGCCGAACACGATCGCGACGGCACCTTCCAGCACGCACTCTTCCAGGAGATGAAGGACAGCGGATTCATGACCGTGACGGTTCCACAGGAGCACGGAGGTCTCGGACTCAACTCGACACATGACCTCGCCGCAGGTCTTGCGCGTCTCGGTTACGGCGACGGCTCCGTCGCGATCTCGGCCAACATGCATCTGGTCTTCCCTCTGATGATGCGATGGGTCCAGCGCTTCGGCCTCGAGACCGGACAGAACGACCTGGCCGAGGGGATAGGCACCCTGTTACAGATCCTGGGCCAGGGGGTCATCGCGATGGGAAACAACACCGAAGCGGGTACCGATCTCGGACATCCCCTCCTGGAGGCCACGAAGGTAGAGGACGGCTGGAAGCTCAACGGACGCAAGATCTTCGGAACCCTTAGCGAGATCGCCGATCTCTTCCTGGTCTCCGCTCGCTTCAAACGCGAGGACGGTTCCTGGGGAGCGGCGAACGCGTTCGTGTTTCGCGGGACCGAAGGACAGACGATCCAGAACAACTGGGACGCGCTCGGCATGCGCTCGTCCGGCAGTCACGACATCCTCTATGAGGACCTCTTCGTCCCGGACAACCTCTTCTTCGGAGGCGAAGGGTGGGGTGAACCTAGCGTTCTCGGTCTCGCGATCCTCGTCGGCGCCACCTTGCCGTTGCTTGCTCCGTTCATCGGCATCGCGGAGTCCACGCGAGACCAGGTCGTCGCGATGGCTCGGAGACGCACGAAGGCCCCGTCGAACCGGCCGATCGCGGAACGCTCGGGGATCCAGCACCTCGTCGCCGAGATGGACGTCGCTCTCGCAACGTCACGCGCGATCCTCGAGCGAACGACGCTCGCGTTCGATCGCATCGTTCTCGAAGGGCCGATCCCAACCGTCGAAACGCTCCAGGAGCTGAATCACCAGTTGCAGTGCGCGAAGCTCGTCGTGAACCGCAAAGCGATCGAAGTGGTCGACCACGCGCTCACGGTGTCGGGTGGCGCGGGATACATGAGCGGGAGTCCGCTCGCGCGTCAGTTCAGAGACGTGCGGGCCGGCCCGTTCATGCAACCGTTCTCCCCGAACGAAGCGTACGGATACATCGGGAAGGTAGCGCTCGGCCTGCCGCCGGAGGTCATCGGTTAGTTCCCGAGTGGCGTCGATCAGAGGCGCGTTGGCGTAGCTCTTACGTAGTGAGCGTCGTGCGAATCTCCTTCTCTGCGATGAGCGTGCGATGGGTCGGGGACTGGATGTTCCCCGTTGCCAAACGACTGAATGCTTTTGCCGATGAGCGCAAGATCCTGCTGAGCAAGGCCCGGCACGTCCGCCAGAAGCAGCTCACGATCCAGTGCTTCGGTCATTGACGGGTCCTTGCCGTAAGTGCCGCTATTAGGGGTCTTTTGGTTCCCGACGCAATCCTTCACAGACGCCCGCCCCGCCCCGACGGCCAGGGAAATCACGCCTCGTTGCCCTAAGGTCCTCTCCCCAGAGACCCCAGCTCTCTCTAGGGACATTTGTTGACACTCGGGTGGGCGAGCGCCACCTCTCCCGGACGCGTCCACGACGAACCGCCGCCGACCATCCCGGCGACCGAGACACCGTGGTGCGGCGCCCTGAAGGGACGGGTGCGGACCCCCGTAGTAACGCAGATCGTGATGTGTCCCCGATGCTGCGTGGATGACTTCTGCGGTCTGCGGCTCGTCCGCGCACGAGGACTGACGCCCGGCTCCCTCGAGCGAGCTGAGGCACCGAGAAGTTCAGTAGACGCACGGACGACTTCCCGCCTCTTCCACACCACACTCCGGGTGCAAAGAGGGCATGGCGAAGGCCGAAGTTCAGTAGCTCTACGGACGCTTTCCGTGTTCGCCGCCGTGAGAATCGGAGACAGGCAGAACGCTCGCGTCGTTGGTCCAGCCAATTGCCGCTTGAGGGAGGTGGGAGATGAGGCAACGCCAGGGTAGCTTCGGCGACAGCCGGCTGGAGGCGACCCCTTCGACGCGAGCAGTCGGCCGGGCCTGTAGGTGGACGCATCCATTCGACACAAGACAGAAGGGACCGAGATGGTTTTCCAAAGAAGAACTGCAGTTGTCCTGCCATTCCTCTTGGCACTACTAGCGGTCGTGAGCGGCCTCCTTGCCGCGGTGAGTCCAGCAGCCGCGGCGGGTGGCGAGCCGTTTGACGGCACCTTCACCGCTGAGGCCGTTCGGCCTCCCACTTGCACGTCTCCCGTCGGCTTCTGCACGCACGGTGTTCTCGCCGACGGCAATGGGCGCCCCGTCGCTACATACGACTTCACGATGCTCACGAACGAGCCGACGGGGAACGGGACCGAGTTTCGTTTCACCGGCCGAAGCTTGATCACCAAGACGGCCGCGCCGTACGGCAGCATGACCGGCCGGGACGAAGGCGTGATCGAGTTCCGCGCACCGGGTGGTTCCCCGTTCACAACCCGCGTGCATGTGACGGACGGTACCGGTGCCTACGTTCGCGCCCACGGGCTTATCACTGCGACAGGCTTCCTCGATCTCGTGACTGGAGCAACGGCCGGTACTTACGTGGGGACGATCAGCCGTGCGGACCAAGGCTGATCAGCGGGTCATCGGGCCTCGACAGCAAGCCGAAAAGGCCGCCGGCGGCGATGATGCCCTTGGCTGAACACAAACGAATCGATCCCTGGTCCCGCCTCGGCATGCACACCAGACTCGTGCTCGCCGTCCAGCACGGCACCCCAAGCGCGCGCGAGCATGCGCATCTCCACGACTCAGGGGGAAGGCCTTGGGGAAGGCCGTCCGAACCGTAGCGCGAGGCGCCGACAATCGGTGCACGGACGGCGGCAACGGAGAAACCGTCGGCGTGACCTGTACCGAGCGCGACATCGTGTGGACCTCATGGACCCACCACGTCGACGAGCCTCGGGGTATCGCGTCTTGAGGGGAACACAAGTCGTGGAGATCAACGAGGGTGGCGCGGATGGTCTCGACGGCGATGGCGTTGCGCCGCTGTAGCCGGGCCGCTGCATGGGCGTTGATCCTCACGTTGGCGAGCGCCTGCACAGACTCGACATCGGATCGAACGACGCGGAAGCCGGCGCGTGCCCGCGCGACGGACGCCATCACCACCCTGACCGAAACCTTCGAGCGGGACGGGCGCTCCCTGCGCACGACGATCTGGGCCCCCGAGGGCGACGGGCCGTTCCCGATCGTGCTCTTCAGCCACGGTTTAGGCGCACTCCCCGAGAGCTTCCGGCCGCTCTTCGAGGACTGGGTACACGACGGATTCGTCGTCATCGGACCGACCTACCCGCACACGAACGGACGCGCCGCCACGAACCCGCGGGATCTCGTGAACCAGCCCGCCGACGCCTCGTTCGTCCTCGACTCGGTGATCGAGCTCGCGTCCGATCGCGACGACCCGCTGTTCAGAAGGATCGACCCCGAACGGATCGGCGCGGTCGGCCACTCGATGGGCGGCATGACCACGGTTGGCCTCGCCAGCACGTGCTGCGCGGACGAGCGCGTCGATGCGGGCGTGGTCTACGCCGGCGACGCGACGGGATTCGGGAACGACAGCTTCGTCCGAGATGCGCCGCCGCTCCTCTTCATCCACGGCGACGCCGACGCCGTCGTGTCCTACGAGAGCGGACGCGGCGCCTTCGAGGACGCGACCGGACCGAAGGCCTTCATCACGCTGGACGGCGCCGATCACACGGGGCCGTTCTTCGACGACTCGGGGAGACACGGTGCGGTCGTATCCGCGACCACGCTCGCGTTCCTGCGATGGACGCTCCGGAACGACGACCGTGCCCTCGAGGACCTCCGGCGCGCCGCGCGTAGCGACACCGTTCGCTTCGACGACGACCTCTCCTAGGTCGGTACACCGCCGGACGCAGAGCGCACAAAGCCGTATCCGGAGCTCTTGCGTTAGTAGATGAAGACGGGCATACCGATGGGAAGCGCGTCCTTCTTCCACAGCCAGTCCATCGTGGCATCCGTCACACGGACGCAGCCGTGCGATGCGGCATAGTTCGGCACGCTGTGGTACCCGTGGAATGCAGCCGTCCGCCAGAAGTACTTCGGTCTCCACATACCGGACGGTCGTCTCCCGTCGTGCTGCCGGTAGATCCGGTGGTGGCCGAACTTCGTCATAGTCGACGGCTTCCCCGTCGACGCGTCCATGATCCATAAGACCTTCCGGTCCTTCACGAGCAGGACGACCTGTCGCGACCGATCGACCTCGACGACGCGCTCCGTGACGGTGCTCCGAGCGTTCGGCCGCACGCCCTTCTCGATCGCCTTCTTCGTCGGACCGTCAAGCGTGCCGTTGCGTGGGAGACCCGCGACCTTCTGGATCGCAGTGACGGCGTGTCGGGTGTCGTTGTCCTCGATGCCGTTCGCGACTGGGAGCCAGTAGCCGAGCTCGACGAGGAGCACCTGATAGTGCTTCACACGTTGCGGATCGGCAGCCGCCCTCGCGGGGCCAGGCAGGGCAACGGCGACAAGGGTTCCAATGACGGCTCCAACCGCCAGCTTCGTGCGCATCACGTCACAAGGTATGTACCCACTGGCCTAAACCTGAAGCGCTCCGGGGAAACGGACCGCGGGGAGCCACTCCCGGTCGGACGAGCCAGATTCGCGGTGATCCGTTGCATCGGCTAGGACTAGTCGAGGCCTGGGTGGCCTAATCGCGTCGGACTCGTGGCGCGCTTCGGGCACGGTTGCATCGGGCAGCCCGGAGACCACCGTGCTCGAGCCTCATGCACCGTTTCTTGACATCGGCAGTCCGACAACAGTGAACGCCGGTAGTCCCGAGTTGATGTCGACCTCGACGTGGACGGAACGGCTTGGACCCCTCGAGCATTGCACCCCATGCGCGCGCGAGCATGCGCGACTCCTGT
This sequence comes from uncultured Actinomycetes bacterium, assembly GCA_964520325.1. GTDB lineage: Bacteria > Actinomycetota > JAICYB01 > JAICYB01 > JAICYB01 > CAZFOB01. The sequence goes on from CAZFOB010000006.1 coordinate 30,036, forward strand.
TCGGGGGGAAGTGCTTGTGGGGAAGACCGAGTGAACCTTAGCTCAGAGCACCGACAAACGGTTTGCCAAGCGAGCCCCTTCCCACGCGGACGGGATGGTTGTGTCCACGATCTGCTATGTCCAGGTGTCGCCAGCGTCGTCACCTACGCAGAGCAGAATGACCCGTGCCTCGGATAAGCGAGTTCTACGGCATCGTCATCTGGATGTATCGACCCGATCATCCGCCTCCGCACTTCCACGCTCAATATGGCGAGCACTGGGCGCGGATCGAGATCGAGTCTCTACGCGTCCTTGCCGGATCGTTGCCACGTCGAGCCCTGCGGCTCGTGCGCCAATGGGCCAGCATCCACGGAGACGAGCTACGAAACGACTGGGCGCGAGCCCAAGCGCTTGAGCCTCTCGAACCGATCGAGCCCCTGCCGTAGGATGAGTGCATGGAGTTGACTGTGACAGCCGTCGAGCCGTTGGATGGTTACCGGCTGCGGCTCACCTTCAACGACGGAGTCGTCCGCGAAATCGACGCTTCATTCCTGCTGCGTGGGTCCTTGGGAGAAGATCTGAAGGATCCCGGGTATTTCCGAAAGGTCCGAGTCGATGCCGCGTCGCGCACCATCGTGTGGCCGAATGGGCTCGACCCCGATCCTGATCTGCTGCACGGCGATTTCGAGCCCACGATGCCTCCGCGCAGGACGACAAGCAGCCGCTAACCACGGAACGTACCTCGGCGCGGTTGCGTGGGTGGAGGCCAATAGCTCGGTCGGCAACGGGTCGTAGCATCAGAACCGTCCTTCCCCATCGCCTCCCCACGACATCTGGAGGTTTACGATGTGTGCCATGGACGCTCGCCGCCTGGAGCTTTACGAGCTGCTCAAGCCGAAGCTCGAAGAGGAGCCCGCACGTGCGCTCGTCCTCGCCCTTCCGGCGGATCCCGACCGCCTCGCCACCAAGGACGACATCGCCGGGATCGGGGACGACATGGCGGGGATCGTACTGAGTCTGGGTCAGCGGATGGACCGCATCCAGGAGGGGATGGATCGCATGGAGGAGAGGCTCATCGAGCGGATGGATCACATCCAGGAGAGCCTCGTCGAGAGGATGGACGCGCGGCTGGCGCAGCAGGACGCCACACTCACGCGACGCATGGTCACGATCATGGGTGCATGGACGATCCTCACCGGATCAACGATCGGCTGGGTCGCGGTCCTGCTTCGTTGACGATCTCGTGACAACGGATCGTTGGACGGCGCCTGATCTCTCGGGGCAGGTCGCCGTCGTGACGGGCGCAAGCCGGGGCGTCGGGCGAGGGATCGCCGACGTGCTCGCCGACTGCGGAGCCAAGACGTATCTGGTGTCAAGGAGCGCGAACACTGCGCCGCCCGGCAGGACGGGAACCCTCCAGGAGGTCGCCGACGGGATCACGTCGCGCGGCGGTGAAGCCATCGTCGCTCCTTGCGATCTCAGCGACGACGAGGCGGTAGGAACACTCTTCGATCGGATCACCCGCGAGGACGGACACCTCGAGATCCTGGTGAACAACGCGGTGGCATGGGAGCACGAGTCGCCCGAGGAGAGCATCGCCGGGATGGCGCCCTTCATGTACCAGCCGCCGTGGCACGCCCCGCGCTGGTGGTGGGACGACAACTTCAACGTCGGTGTGCGATCACATTGGCTCGTCACGAACGCCGCCGCGCCTTTGTTCATCAAAGGGCGTCGCGGGGTCGTCTTCTTCACGAGCGAGCTGCGACCGCGCGGGCCAGGCGAACAGGAGCTCGTTCTCGACCTTCGAGGGACAGTCGTCGAGCGGATGGCGCTCTTGATGTCGCTTCATCTTCGTCCTCATCAGGTGAGTTCGATCCTGCTCTATCCCGGCTTCACTCGCACCGACGTGATCGAGCGATCGTTCGAACAAGGAAGCGACTACTTCAAGGGCTGGACACGGGAGCAGTACGAAGAGAAGACGTGCTCCCTGCAGTACGTGGGACGGGCGGCAGCATCGCTCGCTGCGGATCCGAAGCTCCTTGATAAGAGCGGCCAGGTCATCACCGCGATCGATGCCGGGACGGAGTACGGCTTCACCGACGTTACCGGCGCGACGCCAGTCCCCTTGTAGGCAACATCGCGGGCAGGCGGGCTCGTCCTCACCAGATCCGTACCCGCTGGCATTCGATGGTCAACGACATCTCGAGGTCGAGCGGCGGCGTCTGCGGCAGTCGCAACACCATGACTCCGCGTTGTTCGGGAGTAGGTATCAATCCGTGCTCGCCCCGCCCGGCCAGCGCACCGCGCCAGACTTCCCACCCCAACCGCTCGTAGAACCCGTGCCGCTCAGTCTCCAGACACGCGATTCGTAGTCACCTATGTCCGCGGCCAATCGACGTATGACAGCGCTCGCACAACCGCGGGACTGGAACTGCGGTAACGTCGAGACCGCGTCGACGTAAGCGGTCTTCAGCTCGCGTTGACCTTCGGGTTGCGCCCAGCGCGTCGTCACCACTGCATGGCTCACGAGCTCGACCCCCAGGTACGCCAGAAAGTGGCGTCCGCCCGATGGGATGAAAATGGTGAAGAGGTTCTTGAAGTCTTCGTTGTCGTGCGCTGCAATGCACACGTCGATGATCGACGATCGTTGGTCGCCGCTCAGTTCCTCGGTCGCCAGCATTTTGACGACGATCGAACCCGCCTCAGGTGCCATTGACGAATCCTCCTTGATGGCGGAAGCACTCTTGGTCACGATAGGGAACATGCTTGAAGGCTCTGTGTGAACGACGGCCGGCCGGCGTAAAGATCAGATCCGAAACGGCTCGAGCTTCTGCTCGTCGAGCTCGATGCCGATACCGGGACGGTCCTCGAAGATCAGGTCGCCTTCCTCCCAGCGGAATGGCTCGGTGACGATCTCGTCGAAGAACCCGCGGGATTTGTAGATGCTCTCCTGTATGAGGAAGTTGGGGACGTTGACGTCGATCTGCATGGCCGCCGCGGTGATAACCGGTCCTCCCCACACGTGTGGCGCCATCAGGACGTAATGAGCCTCGGCGAGCGCGGCGATCTGCTTGGCGGCGGTGATCCCACCGCAGCTGCCGAGATCGGGCTGGGCGAAGTGGCACGCGCCAGCAGCGAAGAGCTTCTGGAAATCGTGGACGTAAGCCAGACGCTCACCTGTCGCGATCGGGATCGATGTATTCGCCGCGATCCTGCCCATCTCCTCGAAGTTCTCGGGTGGACATGGCTCCTCGAGCCACAAGGGGTCGTACTTCTCCAGCCGCTTGGCGAGCCTGCGCGACACCGATGGGGTGATCTGTCCGTGGGTCCCGATCAGGATGTCAGCACGATTGCCGACGGCGTTTCGGATCGCCTCGATCGTGCGCTCCGCTCTGTCGTACTCCTCCATCGTGATCTCCCACGGACTGACTGGGAGGATGCCCGGGAGCGTGTAGTAGAGCGGGTCCAGCTTCACCGCGGTGAAGCCTTCGTCGACGAGCTTGGAGGCGACCTCGCCTACGCGCTTCGGATTGTTCGACCAGTTGGACGCTGATGCTGCGAGTCCACCTTCATCGTCTGTATCGAAGAGGTAGGTGTAGGTGCGGATGCGATCGCGGTAACGGCCGCCGAGAAGGTCTGCCGCCGGCACACCGAAGTGCTTCCCACAGATGTCCCACATCGCGATATCGAATGCGCTGATGATCCCTGTGATGAAGTAGTCGGTGTGCTGCGAGGACAGCCCCGCGTACATGACCTTGTTCAACGCATCGCGGTTCATCGGATCGCGTCCGTTGAGGTACCGCTTGAATACACCGTCCACGAGCTGCTCGAAAGCGCGTTCGTGTCCGTACATGCTGAAGAGCACGGCGGTCTCGCCCCAGCCGGTCAATCCCGAATCGGTCTCGAGCTTGACGAAGTACCAGAAGTAGCCACCGTAGTTGGGCGGCGGTGTCCGGATCGCATACGCGGTCGCCTTCGTCAGCTTCATCATTGAACTCCTCTCTCTGGCTTGATGATGCTGATCACAACGCATCCGGCGCCATCTCGGATCTATCGGGCGGCGGTCATTCACCGGTTTTGGTGCACGCGATGCGGGGTAAGAGACCGCTGAGCCCGAACTAAGGAGCCCTTCGATGCGCAAGCTGGTGTTGACCGTGATCGCAACGATCGTCCTCGCGTCGGCCGGGGCGGTTTCAGCGCAGACCGCGACTCCGGTTCCGTCGGCGTCGCCCGCGGTGACACAACCTCCAGTGACGGTCCCGGCAGTACCCTCGGTTCAGCCCGCTCCTGAGCAACCTGATGCTCCCGACCAAGAGCCCGCACCGCCCGTTACGACCACGGACGACGATGACGACGGGCTCTCGTCGAATGCGATCCTTCTCCTCGTGCTTGGCGGCGTGGCCCTCTTGCTCCTCATCTTCGCCATCGCCATCTCGCAACGGCGTCGACCCGGGGAGCCGGGCCCGCTGGACTAAGGGTCGGTGCTCGCGTACTTCGCGCCGCGAAGGGGCTGCCTAGAGAAGGAAGCTTCCGAACCCGAGGGCCAGTCCGAGCGTGAGGAGGTCGATCCCCACGTCGACCTTCAGCAGCTTGAGCACGAAGCACACGATCGCCCCGATAAGTAACAACTTCCCGATCCCGAGACCGCCGACGCCACGCCGAGCCATCGCATCCTCCCTTTCGTCATCGCGCTGTTCCTTCGAGGATACCGACTTGGTTGAGGCGTTCGATCACAGGATGCTCCAGTTCTCGCGGTAGGCATCGAGCCTGGCGTCGGACGGACGGAGCTCACCAGCGACCCCGTGGTACAAGAACATCCGGCGGTGCGATGCTGAACAGACGATGGGACGAGCGGCATACGGCAAAGACTGGCGCAAGATCAGCTCGCGGGTGCTCGCGGAAGAACCCGAATGTCGCGAATGCGCGACCTTCGGCATCACACGAGCCGCTACCGAGGTGGATCACATCCGCGCCCTGTCGGACGGAGGCACCAACGACCGCGAGAACCTGCAGCCGCTCTGCCGGCGCCACCACGCCAAGAAAACCGTCCGTGACTCGAAGGTCGTTCGCGCGCGATGGCTCCCGACCGAGCACGGCATGGCGCGCGACGCCATCCGGATCCAGCTCGACGCCATGTGGACGCGCGACGAGCGCGGCAGGATCTTCTGCGAGAACGACGGATCGGGCAACCCGGGGCCGCTCCTCTGCGTTGCAGTGCCCACGGGAGGCCAACGCCTGATCGAGGTCGGGTCCACCGTGAGCGACGACTGTTTCGAAAGGGCGACCGAGATCCTCGCCGGCACGATGGGCGAACCCTCGTCCAACGAGGTGCCGAAACTCCTGGACGCACTGGGTCTGCGCAAGACGGATACCCGCGTCGTCGCGGGACCGACGTACACGTTCCCTCCCAACCTGCCCCGGATCGCACTCGAAGACGGAGCACGTCTGGTTTGGTCGCAGGACCCCGACGCCAAGACGCTCATCGACGGGCGCTCGACCAGCGCAAGGGAGCACCTCTTCCCGCTCTTTCCGACGTGGACGGCAGTGGTGGCCGACGGCCGGATCCTTTCGATGTGCAGCACGGTCAGGCAGAGCGACAAGGGAGCCGAAGCCGGCGTCGACACCGCCGCCAAGCACCGAGGTAGGGGCTTCGCCACGGCCGCCACAACCTTGTGGGCTGACAAGATGAAGCAGCCGGGTCGATCCCTCTTCTACTCGACGAGTCACGACAACACCTCGTCCCAGCGAGTCGCGGAGCGTCTTCAGCTAAAACAACTCGGCACCCTCTGGACGCTGAGAGCCGAACACCTGCCCTAGCCTCTTCTACCCCACGAGCGTCGTCGAGATGTCCTTCTCTTCCACCAGCGTGCGATTCACCGGGCAACGCTCCGCGATCACACGCAACGACTCTCGTTCGTCGTCCGACAGGTCGCCGGTCAGCGTCAGCTCGCGCTCGATCCGGTGCACGCGCTTGGTCTCGCCGTCGCCCTTCTCGCAGTCCTCGACGTGCACACGGTTGTAGGTCAGCCGCACCTGGCAGCGTTCGAGCGCGATCTCCTTGTTCCTCGCGAACATGTGCAACGTCATCGACGTGCATGCGCCGAGCGCCGCGAGCAGGAGCTCGTACGGTGTGAAACCTGCGTCGTCGCCAACGCCGAGCGGTTCGTCGGCGAACAGGGCATGCGACCTCGCCTCGACCCGCTGCGTGAGCGTGCCGTCTCCCATCGACTCCACAACCACAACGGCACATTCCTCCTCCATCACGACCTCCTCATTAGATCGCCGCGCGTTCGGCCAGAACCTCCTCGGACGCCGGCTGCGCGGCCTGCACGAGACCGATACCCACGATCACCAGGAACCCACCAGCGAGCTGCCAACCACTCAGGCTCTGCCCGAGCCACGCCCAGGCGATCACTGCGGCCGTCAGAGGTTCGAGCGTAGACACGATGCCGGCGTCCGATGCACGAACCCGGCCGAGCCCCCACACGAACAGAAGGAACGGCGCGATCGTGGTGAAGACCGCCAGGAAGAAGACGCCGGGAATGAAGTCGGGGTCGAGCAACGTGTCCGGACGTCCGCGGAAGATCTGCACGACGGCCCAGAGCCCGCTCGCGACGACGAACCCGCGGAGCACGGCCCCCTGTGCACCGTAGGAACGCCCGACCCGTTCACCGCTGACCATGTATGCCGCGAACGAAACAGCCGACATGCCGGCGAACAAGAGTCCAAGCCCATCGAGACGCAACTCTTTCTCGCTCAACAGAACGGGGAGCTCGGCCAGCAACCCGACTCCAACCATCGCCGCGACGAGTGCTGCCAAGACTCCTTTGGTCGGCCGCGTGCGGGCGATGAGCGACACCCACAGCACCACCAGACCCGGAGCCGTGTACTGCACCGTGATCGCGACGGCCACGGGCAGGCGCGCGAGCGAGGCGTAGTAGCAGACGTTCGCACCGGCGATCGACAGTCCGAAGACAACGGTGACCCACATCCGCGGCGGGTCCTCTGGTGCGCGCCGGGGTGCTCTCGATACGACGATGAGCATCACCAGTGCCGTGATCCATGCACGGGCTTGCGTGAGCTCGACGAGTGAGGCTCCGCGGTCGATCAACCGGCTGGCGACCGCACCACCGATCGCCCACAAAACGGCGGCACTGCTCACAGCGGCGTACCCGGCAGCCATACCTCGAAGCGTAGCTGCCTTCCTACAGTCCACCCGTCTGGGTGCCGATGTTTACAAAGCAACCGATGGGGTTCGGGGACCCCAAATAAGGAGAGGGATGATGAGGGCGGAGCTCGGCCCGAAGACGGTCGGACGGATCGCCGGATATCTGTTCGCAGCGAGCGGAGTGCTCTCCATCGTGACGTTGCCGTTGCCGCAGCCCCCTGGTGCCGATACGAGAGCTCTGCTATTCGTCTCGATCGGTGCGATCGTCGCCGGCGCGTTCGCGTACCTCGCTCCTTGGGACCACTGGCGCTTCCGGACCGATCTCGTGCTGATCCCGCTCGCCTTCGTGCTCATCGGCTTGAGCAACACATTCGGGAGCACCCGCAACCACACGTACAGCGTGTTCTTCGTCGTCGCGTTCGTCTGGATCGGCATCTCACATCCACGGTGGACGTCTCTGCGGTTCGCTCCGCTCGCTGTGGCCGCCTACGCGATACCGATCTTCGCGCGCACGGAGGGCGAGAACGCCGACGCAGCCGGCGCGCTGTTCGCCATCCCGGTATGCGTGCTCGTCGCCGAAGTCCTTGCATGGGTGGTTGCCGGAGAGCAGCGGAGCCGTCGCAGCGCGCACGCGCTCGTCCGCGTCGCTTCTGCGCTCGGTCAGCACCTCAACGAAGCTGTGCTCTGTCAGACCATCGTGGACGAATCTCGCGAAGCGCTCGACTCCGACCACGCCATCTTGCTCCGTCTCGATCCCGACTCGATCCTGCTGACGGCTGTGTTCGCATCCGCAGTCGACCATCGCACTGCTCAAGCGATCGAGCACCTGCCGGGCACGAAACTCCCTGGGGTGCCTCCACAACTACTCGAAGGCGATCCGCTCGTCGTCGAGGACGCAACGAACGACCCACACTTCGCGGAGGTACTCCGCTCGCACAGGGTCAAGAGCTACATCGCCATGCCGCTTCTCGCACGCAATCGTCTCGTCGGCGTCCTCACCTGCTTCCAGACCGCGAAGACGCGTCGCTACGGCACCGACGACATCGGGTTCGCACGGGCGCTGGCGGCGCAAGCGAGCACAGCGATCGAGAACGCCGTGCTGTACGAGCGCACGCTCGCCGCATCACGCTGCGACCCCCTCACCGGACTCAAGAACAGACGCGCCTTTCGCGAACGCCTCGAAGCCGAGGTCGAACGCGCGCGCCGCTACGGCCGCGAGCTGAGTCTCATCGTCCTCGACGTCGACCACTTCAAGCGGATCAACGACGCACTTGGACATCAGACCGGTGACGAAGCGCTCGTGCGCGTCGGGGAGCTCCTGCAGCGGAGCCGGCGTATGGATGACGGGGCCTTCCGGATCGGAGGTGATGAGTTCGCCGTTCTGCTTCCTGAGACGTCGGCGCCGGGCGCGTCGACGATCGCCGAACGCCTCCGCAATCGTCTCGAGCGCGCGGGCTTCGGCAACGGACGCGACGTCGTTCTCACCGCGAGCATCGGCGTTGCGTCGTTCGGCGTACACGCAACCAACGCCGACGATCTCTTCCAGCAAGCAGATGCCGCGATGTACGAGGTCAAGGCTGCCGGCAGGAATGCGGTCGCCCTTCCAACCGACGGCGTACAAGACCCGCACAGCACCCGACTCGGCATCGACATCGAGGCCGTACTCGCCCAAGAGGGCGTGATCGCGTCCTACCAGCCCATCTTCGATCTTCACTCAGGGGAAGTCGTCGGATTCGAGCTGTTCTCCCATCTGGACCCGTCCCTCGGAGCTACACCAACCCCGACGATCTTCCGTGCAGCAGCCGCGGCCGGACGACTCGACGCCCTCGACTCGCTGTGCCGGACGACAGCTCTTCGCGGCGTCGACGGATCCGGGCTCGTCTTCCTGAACGTCGAGCCGTCGGTCTTGTCGTCGGAGACGTTTTCGATCGAAGATCTCCTCACCGACCTGCGCGTCGAAGATGTGGATCGTCAGCGCGTTGTCATCGAGCTCACCGAGCACGGCCGCGTCTCGTCTCAGCGCCTGTTGCGGAACCTGCGCGCGAGCCACGAGGCGGGTCTGCGGGTAGCCCTCGACCACTTCAGCGCCACACCGGTGGATATCGACCTTCTGGGCAGCGGCTTCGACTACGTGAAGATCGATATGAGCTCGGTCCACGAGACCCAAGATCTCGTCGCGCGCTGCAACGTTTTGCGCGGCCTCGTCCTCGTTGCGTCCGAAGCCGGAGCTCGCGCGATCGCGTGCGGGGTCGAGAACCTCGGGGATCTGCGCTTGGCCCGCGATGTCGGATTCGAGGCGGCGCAGGGGCTCTTCCTTCGCGAACCGGCGTCGGTCCCCGACCTGACGCCGAGGCCGCTGCGGTTGCTCGCCGAGCAAGCGTTGCAAACCGGCTCGCACTCGTGGTCGCCGTAAGCGACAATCGAGCCGTGCGGAGATTCACCAGCGCGGTGCTCGCTGCCGCGACCTTCCTTCCTGCGGTCGCCGTCCTCGTGGCCGTCTCGATCACCCCGCCATCGGCTCGGGCGCTTCCGGCCTTCGAGTTCGCCTCGGCCAAAGGCCCGATCAGCGTCAGCGCCTCGGATCTCGGCGTTCGTCAGTCCGACGATGGCCTGGTCATCGACGACAAAGCCTTCACCAAGGCCGTCGCCATGCTTCAGGCCAGATTCCGTCGTGCTCCAACGCCCGGCAGCTACGAGCTGAAGGCCGACCACAAGGTGCTGCTCCGACCGGGGACGTCCGGCTACGAGATCGATCCCGGCGCCACCAAACAGATGCTCGTCCGCGCGATCCACGGTACCCGCAGCAACCTCAGCTTGCCGGTTCGGGCACTCCCCGCACCCGCCGCTCCTGCCAAAGCCATCGTTGTACAGCTTCGGACGTTCCAACTCGACCTCTACAAGGGCTCGTCGGTCGAGGCGCATTTCGAAGTCGGCGTCGGTGCGTTGCGCTTCCCCACACCGCCCGGCGCCTACTACGTTCGCTCCAAGGCCACCAACCCGACGTGGCGCAATCCCGGATCTTCCTGGTCGCGCAGCATGCCCGCCTACATCGGCCCCGGTCCGCGCAACCCGCTCGGCACCAGGGCGCTGCGACTCGATCGCGGTGCGCTCGTGATCCACGGCACACCTCAGCCGTGGACGATCGGGCAGCGTTCGAGCCATGGATGCATCCGCATGCGTCGTCTGGACGTCGAGCGCCTTTTCGATCTCGTGCCCGAGCAGACACCCGTCTTCATCGTCCCGTAGGCCCTGAGTGCATGTGCAAGATCCCTAAAGTCCTCATCGTCGCTCCAGCCGACATCCATCAGGACCTGCGCAAGAGGCTGTCGTCCCTCGAATACGACATCGCGGCTACGGTCAACAGCGTCGATCAAGCCGCCGGCATCTCCGCCGACGTCGCGATCGCATGGGAACCCGACGATGCCACGCTGCTCCGCCTGCGCGAGCTCTCCTTCAAGACCGTCGCCATCGGCGGCACGGCAACTGGCGCGGACATGACAATCGATCTCGACGACGTCGCGACCTTCAAGTCACGCATCTGGGAGGTCTTCAGGCCGAAGTAGCGTTCAGCAGCCGTTCCCCGACGTCGTCGTATGCCTCGGCCGGGATCACCTGCGGGCCGCACATCGGCGCGGCTACGACCATCGTTGCCGAAGCATCCTCGCGGAAACGCTGCCGAACGTTCCGGTCCCGTCCGCGACCGAGAGCAGCGACGGAGATGGCGTAGACCTGGGCGGACATGCGCAGCCGACGCATGCGTTCGACACGCTCGGTCGCGTACTCATCGAACAGCGTCGGATCGTCCCAGTCTTCAGACGCGAGGAGCGCTTCGGTCACCAGTCTGATATCGCGACTCGTGATCGACAGGCCCTGGCCGATGATCGGGTCGTTGTAGCCGGCGGCGTCGCCGATGAACACGACTGCCGGCGCACCACGTACGTAGGGCGTCGGCGTCCACGTGTCGGTGCTCCCGTACGACCTCGCTGGACCGATAGCCTTCGCAGTCGCAAACGCCTCCGATCCGGGCCAGCAGTTCATCTGGAACGTACGCAGATACTCGTCAGCGCGGCCCTTTCCGGCGAAGCGGTTTCGGTCGTTCGCCGCATACGCGAGGTACATCCGCGCCCGGCCCTCTCCCTGCGGGAAGAGCAGCACGTGGTCGCCATTCTCGGTCGCCACGCACTGAGCTTGGTCGTCCCACCAGTCGAGTCCCTCGACGAGCAACCCTCCGAGGTAGTGGTCCGTAGGTCCCTTCTCGAGTTCGATATCGAGCGAGTTCCGCAACGGCGACGCGCGGCCGTCCGCACCGACCACGAGCCGAGGCCTCGCTTCGTGGTGAGTGCCGTCGCGTTGGTATCTCACCACTCCGTCGCGAAGGCTGATGTTCGTGGCGCCGCGGCACACGGTTGCGCCGGCGATCTCCGCGGCATCCGCCAACGCCTGACACGCGACGGGATGCCGGATGCACAGGGGGCCGGCAACGCCGGCAGCGAAGAGGTTCAACGGAAGAGGCGCCGACATCGCGTCGTGGCCGTCGACGTCCTCGTCGAAGGTGATATGGCGCGCGACGGTATGGCCGCCGGCCTCGACGAGGACGTCGTACAGCCCGGTCAATCTCGTCTCCACGACGCCCCAGGGCGCGATCCACTCTCCACGGACGACGTCGGGATATTCGGTGGTCGGCTCGAGCACCAGGATCTGAAGTCCCGCACGAGCGAGCACCGTCGCGCAGCCACTGCCCCCGATACCTCCACCGATCACGACGACGTCGTAGTCCACCCGCAGAGGCTACAGAGGGAGCAACAGAGAGCCGCTACGGCGCGTAGCAGATCGCGCTGAGCGTCGGGATCTGCTTCACGGCGCTTCCCTTACCGCATGAGATCGCCTTGATCGCCGTCGGGGTCACGGGGATAGCCCTGGCTTCGGCGTCGCCTGCGAAGATCCCGAGGGAGCCGGTGACCAGGAAGACCGTCGCCGTGAGCTTGGCCGCGATGCGCTTCATGTCTGTGACCGAGATCACTGTTTCGCTGTGATCTCGCTCGCGCCGTCCGCCGAGCTCACAGCGAAAGCGTGCTCGAACAGCCCTGCGACCTCGGCCTCGGCCCCCGGATCGACGATCGCCAGCACGCAGCCGGCGAATCCCGCGCCGACGAGCCGGGCTCCGTGGCACGACGGATGAGCGTCTGCCTGGTGGACGGCGGCGTCGAGCGCGGGAGAAGAGACCTCGAAATCGGCTGCGAGGGAGGCGTGCGAGGCTGAGACGAGCTTGCCGAGCGATGGCGCGTCGCCGGAACGAAGAGCATCGACCGCGTCGTAGACGCGTCGCTGCTCGCTCGTGGCATGCCTCATTCGCTTGGGGTGGCCGGCTTCGACCTCAGTCCGACGCTCTGCGTAACGTCCATCGCTGAGCCGGCGCCGGGTGCCTGTGTCGATGACCACGAACCCGATCGAGTCTGGGAGCGGCACGTGCTCGATGGCGCCGGTCGCGCAGTCGAGGAGCAACGCATGTCCCGCCCTGCACTCGAGGATCGCCGTCTGGTCCATCAGTCCGCCGGGCACACCCGTCGCGATCTGCTCGGCGTGGAGCAGCACGCTCGGAGCCGGCTTGATCCCGCCGGAGAGCGCCATCGCGAGCGCCGCTACAAGGGCCGTCGAGGACGACAGTCCTGCACCGATCGGGATCGTCGAGGTGATCTCGCCGCGGCACGGTGTCACCGCGATGCCGGCAACGGAGAATGCCTCGAGCAACCCGCTGACATGGCGCGACGCGTCACCCTCCGGCGAGACGAACTCGATCTGCTCGGAAGGTTCGGCGGTGACGACAACCTCGAGATCGCAGACGAACGGAAGCACCGTGCCGCCGAGGTAGTCGATGTGTTCCCCGATGATGTTGACGCGGCCGGGAGCCCTGAAGCGGCGGACGGCTATACGGGAGCCCGGATCAGAACGCATTGACGAGGTGGCGCAACTCTGCCACCCGGCCTTGCGCGAGCGCCACCGAGATCACGTCGAAGCGCAGGCTGCGCGCCCGGCGACCCTCCCGCTGGAGGTACTCAAGAGCCAAGCGCCGGATCCGGCGCCTCTTGGCCATCGTGATCGCCTCTTCGGGGAGCCCGAACTGGGTCGACGTCCGCGTCTTCACCTCACAGAACACCAGCACCCCGTTCTGCTCACAAACGATGTCGAGCTCACCGCCCCGCACGCGGTAGTTGCGATGCAGGATCCGGTACCCGAGAGATTCGAGCGACGTGGCCGCCGCCTGCTCCCCGAGGGTTCCGGTGATCTGGCGCGCCCGTGACATACCGGCAGGCTAGGTGCCGCCGGTGACAGGCTCAGTCGCCTGTGCCGAGCTCCCTCGCCAGCTCCTCGATCGCCGAGCTGTCCTTGGTGAGCTCTTCGACGTTGACGTCGCGGAAGGTCAGCACCTTGACGCTCGAGACGAAGCGAGCCGGACGGTACATGTCCCATACCCAGGCGTCGGCGAGATCGATGGCGTAGTAGAGATGGTTGTCGTCGCCCTTGACCTCGAGCTTGAACTCGTTGCACAGGTAGAAACGGCGCTCCGTCTCAACGACGTACTTGAACATCCCGAGCACGTCGCGGTACTCCTTGTACAGCTGGAGCTCCATCTCGGTCTCGTACTTCTCGAGATCCTCGCTGGACATCCGTTTCCCCCAGATTCGAGTACGGCAACACTATCACCGCCCGCTTCGGAAAAAAGCTCTACATGTCAGTGAAAGTCGACTGGTACGACCCGACGCCCTTGAAGGACTTCCGGTGCACAGGAGACGGACCAAGCGCCCGGATCGCCGCCCAGTGCTCGTCTGACCCGTATCCCTTGTTCGAAGCGAAGTGGTAGCCCGGGTACTCGAGGTCGAGCAGCACCATGTACGCGTCCCGCGAGACTTTGGCCACGATCGAGGCGGCCGCTACGGCCGCCGAGTTCGCGTCGGCCTTCGGCAGCCCGATGTGGGGCGCTCCCCCGTCCTCCAGCGGAAAATGGTCGCTGATCACGTAGTCGGGCCGTGGTGCGAGCTTCTTCACGGCGCGGCGGAGTGCCGCCAGGTTGCTGACTCCGAGTCGCTGGTCGTCGATATCCTCAGGTGAAACCACCACATAGGACACCGCGATCGCGACCCGAAGGATCTCGGCGGCGCATACCTCACGCTCCTCTGCGGTGAGCATCTTCGAATCGCACAGGTTGTCGGGGAACGTCGAGGAATCAAGGGTGACCGCAGCGCACACGAGCGGTCCGGCCAGAGCCCCGCGGCCGACTTCGTCCACCCCGGCGACGTAGCGGAAGCCCTGGCGAGCAAGGATGACCTCGAGTCGTCCGGCGTACTTCTTCTGAGGAGCAGCCTTCGTCTTGGCCTTCTTGCGAGCGCCGGTTGTGCGCGTAGCCATCGGGGCCGAGGGTACTGGGAGCTAGAGACCGTCGAACCGGGTGGGCGGCCAGACGGTGACGAATGCCTTCCCGACGATGCCGTCACGGTCGATCCCGGAAAACGTTCGGCTGTCGGAAGAGTTCGCACGGTTGTCGCCGAGGACGTAGTACTGGTCCTTGGGCACCACGAAAGCCGGCACCGTATCGCCGTCCTTCTGTGGACCCTCGTCGGAGCTGTGCGCGAACTCGATCAGCTCGCCATCTTTCGGTGTGCCCTTGCGGTCGACCGGCACACAGCCCGGCGCGTCGCACACGAAGACGTCGCCGTCGAAGAGCGCCACGGTCTCTCCGGGCAGAGCCGCGATGCGCTTGATGAAGTCGCGGGTGTCGCCGGTCGGCAGTCCAAAGGCCTCCGCGAACCAGTTCAATGCCCCGCGCACGAGTCCCGCGTCACAACCCGACCGATCGGCGCTTGCAGAATCACACGGGTCCGGATAGGGATCGCGGAACACGACGACGTCACCACGTTTGGGCTCCCCGAAGCGGTAGCTCAATTTGTTGACGAGCACGCGATCGCCGCGCGCGAGCGTCGGCTCCATCGACGCCGACGGGATGTAGAACGCTTGGACGAGGAATGCTTTGATCAGCAGCGCAATCACAAGAGCGAGAGCGATGAGGACAGGCAGCTCGCGAAAGAACTTGAGCACTCCCCGGCCGGAACGCTTCGGCTTTGACTCGGCTGCTGGGGTGCCTTCATCCTCGTCGAGGTCAATCTCAGGCGCCCGGTCCTGATCAGATGGAGCGCCTGAAGGCGCATCCGGCGACACGTGTGCTAGTCCCGCTTCTCTTTGATCCGTGCCGCTTTCCCAACTCTGTCCCGAAGGTAGTACAGCTTGCTCCTGCGAACGTCCCCACGCGTGGCGATCTCGATCGATGCGATCGATGGTGAGTGCACGGGGAAGGTGCGCTCGACGCCGACGCCGAACGAGATCTTCCTGACGGTGAATGTTTCGCTGATCCCACCTCCGCGTCGCCTGATCACCACGCCCTGAAAGGTTTGCACGCGTTCGCGCGTCCCTTCTGTGACTCGGACATTCACCTTGACGGTGTCGCCGGGCGAAAAGCGCGGGAGATCGCTCTTGAGAACCTCGGATCCGATGACATCGGACATGTTGAGCTTGGCCATAGTGGTCACCAGACTTGTTCGAAGGGATGAGTCAGAGGATGATACCGCGCACGGGCTCCGGGCGGGCTCAGCCGCCTCTGACGCCACCCGGGGGCCAGATCCGGACCACGACCTTGCCGACGAAGTTGTCGTCGTCCACAGGACCGAACGAACGACTGTCGGCTGAAGCCGCGCGGTTGTCCCCCATCATGAAGTAGCTGCCTTGGGGGATCACCACGTTCGCGAGCGTCGAAGAGTCCTTCTGCGGACCTCGCTTCGCATCGCTCGGGAGCTCGACCTTCACCCCGTCCACCGGCGCTCCGTCATCGGAGACCGGATCGCAACCGGACGCAGCGCACACGAAGGCATCTCCGTTGTGGACGGCGATCGTCTCGCCCGGCAACCCGATGATGCGCTTGACGAGGTCCTCCTTGCTCCCTGTTGGCAACCCGAAGACCTCGGCGAACCAGTCAAGTGTCTTCCGCGGAAGACTCGGGTTGCATGCAGGCGAGGCGTTCACTTCGCCGCAGTTGCTTCGTGGATCGCTGAAGATCACGACATCGCCGCGCTTGGGATCACCGAAGCGGTAGCTGTACTTCCCAACAAGCACGCGCTGGCTCGGCTCGAGCGTCGGCAACATCGACTGCTGCTCGATGTAGAACGCTTGCACGACGAACGCCTTGATCAGCAGAGCGATGACAAGCGCTACGCCGATGAGAACCGGCAGCTCCTTGAGGAACCGCACGGCAGATGCTCGTCCGGACTCGCCTTCAGTGTCGTTCCGCGCGACCGAGGACGCCACCGCCACGCGCGGCGGCGATGCGAGCGCGCTCACAAGCGGTGCCCGTTCGACCGGCAGCAGGGGCAGCTCGAAATCACCCGGCAGTTGCGGGCCGTACGCTGGTGCGCGTTCGCGTAACAGCTTTGCTACGCGCCCTTCTCGACAGGCACGCCGACGAGCGACCCGTACTCGGTCCACGAACCGTCGTAGTTGCGCACGTTGGGCACACCGAGCAGCTCGTGCAGCACGAACCACGTATGCGCGGACCTCTCACCGATGCGGCAGTACGCGATGGTGTCCTTGCCGAGATCGATGCCCTCTTCGCTGTACAGCTCCTTTAGCTCATCTGCCGGCTTGAAGGTCCCGTCGTCCTCGCGAACCGTCTTCGACCACGGGATGTTCTTCGCGGATGGGACGTGTCCGGGCACCATCGCCGACTCCTGCGGAAGGTGTGGCGGGGCCATCAGCTCACCGGAGAACTCCTGCGGCGACCGGACGTCCACCAGGTTCTGCTTGTCGATCGCCGCGAGCACGTCGTCGCGCCACGCCCGGATCTTCGTGTTGGGTTCCTTGGGCGAGTACGACGTTGCCGGGCGAGCCGGCACCTCGTCGGTGAGCTCGCGTCCTTCGAGCTCCCACTTCTTGCGCCCGCCGTCCATGAGCTTGGCGTCGCCGTGCCCGTAGTACTGCAGGTACCAGTAGGCGTACGCAGCGAACCAGTTGTTGTTGCCGCCGTAGAGCACGATCTGACTGTCCTCGGACACGCCGCTCTTGGCGAGCAGTTCGGCCAGAGCCGTGTTCGAGATGAAGTCGCGGCGCAGCGGATCTTGCAGGTCACTCCGCCAATTCCACGCGATCGCTCCCGGGATGTGACCGCGGCCGTACGCCTCGGTGTCCTCGTCGACTTCGACGACGACGATGTTGTCCTCGTCCTTGTGCTCCTCGACCCAATCGGTCGAGACGAGCACGTCCTTCGCGTAGTCACCCATGCGCGTTCCTCCTTCTCAATGAACCTGGCTCATGAACCTGGCGTTGTTCGCCCCTGGCGATAGCAACCCCCAGCCTCGGGTGCAGATTTCGTGAGGGGAACCTCAGGGGAAGGCGGTCATCGTAACAAGTCGGGTCGGCGTTTCTCCGTTCGAGAGAGCGACTCGTCGCGCCGCCAGCCCTCGATGGCGGCGTGGTCTCCGGACAGCAGGACGTCGGGAACGGCGTGCCCTCGAAGCTCCGCCGGGCGGGTGTAATGCGGGTAGTCGAGGCGTTCGTCCTGAAACGAGTCCTGGGCGACGGACTCCGCGTCGCCAACCACCCCGGGGATCAGGCGCGCTACAGCGTCGAGCACGACGAGCGCGGCCGCCTCGCCGCCGGCGAGGACGTAGTCGCCGATGGAAAGCTCTTCGTCCACGAGGTGCTCCGCCACGCGTTCGTCCACACCTTCATACCGTCCGCACAGAAGGACGATCCATCCGAGATCGGCAAACTCCCGGGCTCGTCGCTGACGAAACGTCCCGCCCTGCGGTGTGAGCAGCACGATGCGTGGCTCGTTGTGCTTGCGCGCCGGCGCGATCGCTTCGATGGCGCGGAACCACGGCTCAGCGGTCATCACCATCCCGGGCCCCCCGCCGTACGGTTCGTCGTCAACCCTGCGGCGCGGGTCGGTGGTGTGCTCGCGCAGATCGTGCACGCGGACATCGACCAACCCCTTCGCGACGGCCTTCCCCAGCAATGCCGAGCGGACGAAGGGCTCCACTGCCTCGGGAAAGATCGTGACGATGTCGACTCGCATTACGCGGTGACAAGCTCGGCTCGCGCGACGACGCGCTCACGATGCGTCCGCGCGATGGTGTCGAAGGAGCCGCCGCACGTGATGAGCGTGACGACCTGCTTCTTGCCCTTACTGAGCAGGTCGGTCGCGTCGATGTTGCGGTCGTAGTTCTTGACCCATGTGATGCGGTAGACAAGCTCGTGCTTCTTTCCCTTGACGATCACCTTGTTACCCCGCTTGAGCTTGCTCAGGTCGTAGAAGACGCCCTGAACCCCATTCCAGTCGTGATGGCCGTCCAGCAGCAGGTTGCCCTTCCCGGCCTTGCGTCCGGCCCACCAACCGACGTCGCCCGCGGTGCCGGGGCTTGCCATCTTGCCGTCGGGGTCCGTCCACACCGGTACAGCGGACGCATCGACATCGATCTTTGGGATCACGAGCTTCACTGGTGTGAAACTCGGGATCTCGACAGGCTTGGCGATCACACGCTGGACGATCGGCTCTGAGCGCACCGACTCCACCGGGAGATACGCCGCAGCGATCGCGAGAGCGGAAGCACCGATCATGAATGGGCCGCGGAGCCGCGCGGCCAGGGTAGAGATGCGCATCACCTCGATGCTACCCCGGGCTTCTCAGACGTTGGCAGATGGTTCGTGCGGACGCCGGTGAGCTAGTCGAGTAGGCCGGGGAACGGCTCGATCGTGATGCGGGTGCGCGGCTCGACGGTTCGCACGACGTCCCCGATGAGCGGGATCAGGTACTCGCGCTCTGTCGACTTTCCCTTTCCGGTAACAACGAGCACTTCGTTGGCGGCTTGGTGAAGCACATCGGTCACATCGCCGATCGTGCGACCGTCGGTCGTTACAACGGTGCAGCCGACGAGGTCGTGATCCCAGTACTCGCCTTGTTCGAGCGGACGCGCGTCCGCAGCGTCGATGAAGAGCTCGACGCCGCGCAGGCTCTCGGCACCCGTGCGGTCATCGATCTGCTCGAAGGTGACGATGGTGTGGTCGCGATGCACGCGCGAGGTACGCACCGTGAGCGTGCGTTCGGCCGTCAAGAGACGGGATCCCGGCGCGAATCGCTCCGGCGCGTCGCTCTCGACGGCGACTTCGACCTCACCCCGAAGGCCCACCGCTCGTCCGATGCGCCCGACGAAGAGCCTGTATGCGCTATGGGACGCCTCGTCCAATATTGCTACTGGATGATCTCGACGATCGCGGACTTGCCTTCGCGCATAGCCGCGGCCCGGATGAGCTCGCGTAGCGCCTTGGCCACGCGGCCGTTGCGGCCGATGACCTTCCCCATGTCGTCTGGAGCGACGTAGATCTGGAGGATCATCGCGCGCTGACCCTCAAGCGTCTCGATCCTGACCTGATCCGCGTCGTCGACGAGATAAGAGGTGACGAACCGCAGAAGCTCTTTCACGCCTCGGTGCTCTCGGCGCTCTCGGCTGTGACGTTCTCCGGGACTTCGGGCGCCTCCGCAGCAACTTCTTCGGGAGCCGCCGGCGGAGGAGCCGCGGCAGGCTCCGGTTTGGCCTCGGCGGCCTCGGCCTTGGCGTTCTTGGCCTCGGCAGCCTGTGCCTTGGCCGCCTCGATCTTCGCGGTCTCCTTGTGCTTCTTCGGCTTCTTGGGGGCCGGTCCCTTGTCGGCCACGAAGGTGCTCCAGATGCCGGTGCGCTTCAGGAGCGCGATCACCGAGTCGCTCGGCTTGGCGCCCTTGCGGAGCCATTCGAGAGCCTTTTCGCCGTCGACGGTGATCTCGCTCGGGTTGGTCATCGGGTTGTACTGCCCGATGGCTTCGATGAACCTGCCGTCGCGCGGCGAGCGCTGATCGGCGATGACCACGCGGTAGTGGGGCTGCTTGCGCTTACCAACGCGCTTCAATCTGATCCTGACCAATTCAGTGTCCCTCTCGAAAGACGTGTCGGCCGGGGGCCTGCTGGCCGACGAGCGGCCCGACGAGACAAGATACCAGTCATGGCGGGTCGAAGGGGCGGGGCCAAGAAGTCGGGGATGCGTCCCGAGGACGTCTACGAGCTCACCTCGGTCTCCGACCCGCGGGTGTCGCCGGACGGTCTGACCTGTGCGTTCGTCCTCACGACCATCGATCGGGACGAGTCGAAGTACGCGAGCTCCATCTGGCTGGTCGCCACCGACGGATCCGGGGAGCCGCGGAGGTTCACCTATGGCGACCGCCGTGACGCCTCACCGCGCTGGTCGCCCGACGGGACCCGTCTGGCCTTCGTGTCCAACCGCGAAACCGAGAAGGCGGCTCAGATCTACGTCATCTGCCTCGACGGGGGTGAAGCGACCAAGCTCACCGATCTCAAGGAGAGCGCCGAGGACATCGCATGGTCTCCGGACGGCAGCCACATCGCGTTCACGTCTCGCGTCCGCGCGGCGGCCTACGACGAGGAGGAGGACCGCAAGCGCGCTCCCCGCCATTTCACGACGCTCAAGTACAAGCTGGAGAGCGTCGGATGGATCGCCGATCGTCCGAAGCACCTGTTCGTGGTTCCGGCGGACAACTCCGCTGAACCGAAACAACTCACGGACGGTGGTCACCAGCACAACTCCCCCAACTGGTCCCCGGACGGACTGCACATCGCGTTCACAGCCGCGCGCCACAAGAACTGGGACATCGACGTCGTCAACGACATCTACGTGATCGCCGCAAAGGGCGGCCGTCCGAAGAAGATCACCAGGACGCAGGACGGATGCAGCCTCCCGTCCTTCTCTGCCGACGGCACGCGCATCGCCTACAACTGCACACCTGGACGCGATGGCACGCGGCACACCCACGTCGGCGTCGTCCATCTCGAAACGCGGGACACGAAATTGCTGTCGACCTCGCTCGATCGCAATTGTTTGCCGTTCATGCCGATCTGGATCTCGCCGAAGCAGATCCTGTTCGCCGTGGAGGATCACGGGAACAACGCGCTGTACACCGTCCCCGCGAGCGGCGCCCGCAAATCGACCGCGGCGCTCGAAGGCAAGGTACTGCGGCTCGCCGGCCACGACATCGCAGGCGGCGTCGGCGTGCACGTGCAAACCACGCCGACGGCACTCCCGGAGCTGTACTGCGGCGACAAACAGTTGACGAACTTCGGCAAGGGCTTCCGCAAGCAACGCGAGCTCGTCAAGCCGCAACGCTTCACGGCCAGATCGGCGGACGGCACGGTTGTCGAAGCCTGGATCATGAAGCCCGCGGGATGGCGACCCGGCAAGAAGTATCCGGTGCTGCTGAACATCCACGGGGGACCGTTCACGCAATACGGCAACACGTTCTTCGACGAGTTCCAGGTGCAGTGCGGAGCCGGCTATGTCGTCGTCTACTGCAACCCTCGCGGCTCGTCCGGCTACTCGCAGGATTGGGGCGCAGCGATCAACGGGCCCAAGCTCGGGGGCTCGGGCTGGGGCACCGTCGACTACGAGGACGTCATTGCGGTCATCGATACGGCCCTAAAGAAGTTCGAGTTCTGCGATCGGAAGCGTGTCGGCGTGATGGGCGGCAGCTACGGCGGCTACATGACGAGTTGGATCGTCGGGCACACCGATCGGTTCAAGGCCGCGTGCTCTGAGCGCGCAGTGAACTTCTGGCCGTCGATGCACGGGTCGTCCGACTTCGGCTGGCCGTTCGCCGCGCAATTCGGGACCTCGGTCATCGACGACTACGACGGATGGACGAAGATGTCGCCACTCGCGTACGCGGAGAACATCACCACGCCTCTGCTGATCATGCACTCGGAGAACGATCTGCGATGCCCGATCGAGCAGGCCGAGCAACTGTTCACGATCCTGCGACTGCTGGAGCACGACGTGGAGTTCGTCCGATTCCCCGCCGAGTCGCACGAGCTCACGCGCAGCGGTTCACCGGTCCACCGGGTACAGCGCTTCGAGATCCTGCTCGATTGGTTCGCCCGAAAGCTCAAGTGACAAACCGACCCGACACGAGGTACGTCGCGGTCGATGGCGTTCATATCGCATACCAGGTGCTCGGTGATGGACCTATCGACATCGCGCTGCTCCTCCCCTTCAGGACTCCGATGGATCAGCTGTGGGAGGTCCCCCAGATCGTCGACACGCTCAACACCTTCGCGAGCTTCGGCCGCCTGATCCTGCACGACCGGCGCGGTACGGGGGAATCCGACCCGATCCCTTCCGGGCAACCGCCGTCACTCGAGGACTGGGTCGCCGATACGTGCTGCGTGATGGACGCGGTCGGTTCCGAGAGAGCGTGGCTCGCCGGCGTCGGCATGGGCGGCGCTATCGGGATGCTCATGGCCGCTTCACGCCCCGAGCGAACGCGCGGTCTCGTGCTCATGAGCGCCGTCCCCCGAACCACACCAGGACCGGACTTCCCATGGGGCATCACGAACATCGACGAGTTCTCCGAAGAGTTGGCTACGAACTGGGGCAATGCGTCGAGGGTCACCTGGCGCATGCTGGCGCGCATGTCGGATCCGGAGGTCGCGGCGGAGATGAACAAGTGGATGGCTCGGAATGAGCGGCACACCGCCAGCCCGAGCAGCGTCCGCTCGCATATTGAGAATTACTGGCGCATCGACGTGACGGATGTCCTTCCCTCGATCCAGGTTCCGTGTCTCGTTGTGGCCTATCACGGCGAGTATGCGAACCGATGGGAGATCAGCCAGTACCTGGCCGAACAGATCCCGGGCGCAACATTTCATGGATCGCCCACTACTGACTTCCTCGCCTTCTCTTCGGACCGCGACGAGACTCTCGCCGTCATCCAAGAGTTCATTACCGGGACCCGTCCCGCGCCCGTGATAGACCGGGTGCTCGCAACGGTCCTCTTCACCGATATCGTCGACTCGACCCGACGCGCCGCCGAGCTCGGTGACACGGAGTGGCGTTCTCTTCTCGATCGCCACGACCATCTTGTCGACGACCAGCTCCGGCGGTTCGGCGGCAAGCGCGTCAAGCACACCGGTGATGGCATCCTCGCGACGTTCGATGGTCCGGCGCGTGCGATCCGCTGCGCTCAGGCGATCACCGGAGAGGTCCCGAAGCTCGGCATCGACGTCCGAGCGGGCGTCCACACCGGAGAGATCGAACGTCGGAGCGGCGACATCAGCGGGATCGCGGTCCACATCGGACAACGCGTGTCCTCGATGGCCGGAGCCGGCGAGGTGCTGGTGTCGCGCACGGTGACCGACCTCGTAGCCGGTTCCGGTATCGAGTTCGACGACCGGGGCGAGCACGAGCTCAAGGGCGTGCCCGGACGCTGGCATCTCTACGCGGTGAAGTCGTGAACGACCCACTCGAGATCCTGTACGCGCGGGCGCCCGACGGCGCCCACATCGCATACCAGGTTGCAGGCGAGGGCGCGGTCGACGTCGTGATGTTCCGCACGCACTGGCACTCCATCGACGCGATGTGGGACGAGCCCTCGTTTGCGCGTTTCCTCCGCCGTCTCGGCTCCTTCGCGCGGGTCATCTTGTTCGACAAACGCGGCACCGGTCTCTCGGATCCGCTGTCTGCGTTGGACCCGCCGGCGCTCGAGCTCTGGGTCGAGGACGCACGCGCCGTGTTGGCCGCTGTTGGATCGGAGCACGCGGTCCCGCTCGCCTTCGCCTCGGGTGGGCTTGAGGCCATGCTGTTCGCGGCGACGCACCCCGAGCAGACGTCCGCTCTCGTCCTGATCAATTGTTACGCGCTGTCGGCCATGCGCGGTAAGCCGATGTTCGTCGGTGGCATGTTGGTCCATGACCCGGAAGACCTCGACGATGAGGCTCAGTACGTGGAGCAGACTCCCGTCGACTCGCTGCGCATCGTCGCTCCGAGCGCCGTGGACGACGACGACTTCGTCCGCTGGTTCCAGCGGGGCCGCCAGCGCTCGGCAAGTCCGGCGGTGATGATCGCACTTGGTCGCGTCCACATGCTGGCCGACGTCCGCCACGTCCTGCCGTCGATCAGTGCGCCGACGCTCGTTCTGCATTCGGCGGACAACCTCTACCGTCCGAGCGATCATGGGCGCTACCTCGCGAAGCACATCCCGGTGGCGAAGCTCGTCGAGTTGCCCAGCGCTGATCACCTCTTCTGGGCGGGGAACATCGACCCCTTCGTGGACGAGATCGAGGAGTTCCTGACGGGCGTGAGACCGGCGCCCGAGCCGGACCGCGTGCTGGCCACTGTGCTCTTCACCGACATCGTCGCTTCGACCGAGCGTACCGCGGAGCTCGGAGACCGCAAGTGGAAGGAGATGCTCGAGCGGCACAACGCCTCGGTGAGGCGTCAGCTCGAGCGGTTCCGCGGGCGAGAGGTGAACACGACCGGGGATGGGTTCCTCGCGACGTTCGACGGACCGGCGCGAGCCGTGCAGTGCGCATCGGCGATCCGCCTCGCGATTCATCAAGTGGGACTCGAGGTGCGCGCGGGGATCCACACCGGCGAGGTGGAGCTCTTGGGAGGAGACATCGCCGGCATCGCGGTGCACATCGCGCAGCGCGTACAGTCGCTCGCGGAGCCGGGAGAGATCTTGGTTTCGAGCACGGTTGTCGATCTGGTCGCCGGTTCGGGCCTCGAGTTCGACGACCGTGGCGAACACGAGCTCAAGGGTGTGCCTCGTGCTTGGCGGCTCTACGCGGTGAAGGCATGACCGACGTTCCCGAGACGCACTACGCGCGCAACGGCGATGCGC
The DNA here is from genome assembly GCA_964520325.1 of uncultured Actinomycetes bacterium. GTDB lineage: Bacteria > Actinomycetota > JAICYB01 > JAICYB01 > JAICYB01 > CAZFOB01. The sequence goes on from CAZFOB010000006.1 coordinate 54,944, forward strand.
ACATCGCTTATCAAGCGTTCGGCGACGGCCCCGACCTTCTTCTATCGATGGGCATCCCGTATCGATGGACGCCTGGTGGGACGCTCCACAGCCGACTCGTTTCCTCCAGCGGCTCGCGTCGTTCTGCCGAGTACTCATCCTCGACCGGCGAGGTTGCGGTCTTTCCGACCCCATCTCACCATCAGATCCGCTCACGCTCGAGCAGCACATGGAGGACGCCCTCGCAGTTCTCAACGACGCTGGGTCGCAGCGCACGGCCGTGCTGGGATCGGACGTCATCGGCGGTCAGACGAGTCTGCTCCTCGCCGCGGCGCACCCAAGCCGGGTATCCGCGGCCATCGTCATCAACACTGCAGCTCGACTCGCCGCGGCCGCCGACTATCCGCCGGCCGATCTCACGACGGCCAGGCCTCCCCCCGACGTCGTCAATTCGATGATATGGCTCGCATCGGACGCGATGGAGTACCTAACACCGAGCCACATCGAAGACGAAGCGTTCCGTACTTGGTGGAGACGGTCCGTCCAACGCAGCAGTAGCCCTGGGGCCAACCAAGCGATGATGCACGTGAGGGATTCGAGTGACATCCGTTCCGTCCTGCAGACGATCCGTGTTCCTACGCTCGTCCTTCACAGGAGAGGCAACCAGATGTTCTCCGTCGAGCACGGTCGCTATCTCGGAGAGCACATCCCGGGTGCCAAGTACGTCGAGCTCGAAGGCAACGATCAGATCTTGTTCTCCGGCCCACAGGACGACATCCTCGACGAGGTCGAAGAGTTCGTCACCGGAAGCCGCCATGGACCCCAGATCGATCGCGTCTTGGCCACCGTGTTGTTCACCGACGTCGTCGCGTCGACCGAGCAGACGGCGAGGCTGGGCGATCGCGCGTGGCGCGACGTGCTCGACCAACACGACGCGATGGTAAAGCGCCAACTCGATCGTCACCGAGGTCGTTTCATCAACACGACAGGCGACGGCATCCTGGCGTCCTTCGACGGCCCTGCCCGAGCGATCCTCTGCGCGTGCGCGATCCGGGACGGCGTTCGCCAGCTCGGCCTGGAGGTCCGCGCGGGACTTCATACCGGGGAAGTGGAGCTGCGGGACGAGGACGTGACGGGCATCGCCGTCAACATCGCGCGCCGTGTGTGCGATCTCGGCGAGACGAACGAGATCCTGGTGTCCAGAACCGTCACCGACCTCGTCGCGGGGTCCGGGCTCGAGTTCGACGACCGGGGCGACCACGAGCTCAAGGGCGTGCCCGGCCGCTGGCAGCTCTACGCGGTGAGGCCGTGACCGACGTGCCGCAGACCCGCTACGCCATCTCGAACGGGGCCCACATCGCCTACAGGTGCTCGGCGACGGACCGATCGATCTCGTCTTCGTGCGTCCGGCGCTCAACAACCTCGAGATCCAGTGGGAAGAGCCGCATCTCGCCGGATACCTGACGCGGCTTGCATCGTTCAGCCGGTTGATGGTCTTCGATGCGCGAGGATCGGGTCTGTCCGACCCGTTCGACCGGGGCGCACCGCCCACGATCGAGGACTGGGCCGACGACATCATGGCGGTGATGGACTCCGTCGGTTCCGAGCGAGCGGCGATCGTGTCCGCGGGTCCGGCCGCCTACCGGTGCATCACGTTCGCCGCCACCCATCCCGAGCTCGTCACGTCACTGGTCGTGTGCGACGGGAGAGCGGGAGCATTTGCGACCCCCGACTACCCGCAGGGAATGTCGCAGGTGGAGAACGATCGACTTGTCGAGTGGGGGCACCGGGCGTGGGGTCTTGCACCTCAGCCGGGAACACACGAAGACGAGTTGCCGCCCGGCCGGTTAGCGTGGCTCAACCGGTACCGGCGGCTGTCATGTCCACCGGGGATCGCTGCCCTGATCTTCGCGAGCGTCGGCAACTGGAACGTGCAACAGGTGCTGCCGGTCGTATCGGTGCCGACCCTGGTGATCGATCACGAGCACAACGTGCCACACGGTCGGTACATCGCCGAACACATCCCGAACGCGACGCATGTCGAGCTTCCGGGACGCGTGATCCACGCGTGGATGTACGACGACCCAGACGCAGTCGCCGGAACGATCGAGCGGTTCGTCACCGGGACGAAGGGAACGGCCGATCTCGATCGGGTCCTCGCGACCGTCCTGTACACCGACATCGTCGACTCGACGCGGCGCGCAGGTGCGCTTGGTGACAAACGGTGGCGCGACGTTCTCAACGCGTTCGATTCCCTTGTGGCTTCCGAGGTCGACCGTTTCCGCGGTCGAGTCATCAAGTCGACGGGTGACGGCCACCTCGCAACGTTCGACGCACCCGGTCGTGCCATCCGCTGCGCATTCGCTTTGCGGGACGCCGTCGGACGGCTCGACATCGAGCTCCGCGCAGGACTCCACACCGGCGAGATCGAGCTGCGCGGCATCGACATCGGTGGCATGGCCGTCAACATCGGTCGCCGCGTGTGCGACGCGGCCGAGGGGCGCGAGGTTGTGGTCTCCGGGTAGGTGCCGCCGCTCGTAGCCGGGTCCGGGCTCAAGTTCGAGGACCGGGGCGAGCACGAGCTCAAGGGCGTGCCCGGCCGCTGGCAGCTCTACGCCGTTCGGGCGTAGGCGTCGGTGCCTGGTGTTAAGTTTGGATATGGCCGTTTCCTCCCGTGATAGGAAGCTCACGTACGAGGAGTGGCTCGTCTTCCCCGACGAAGAAGGGTTCCGCACGGAGCTCATCGACGGGGAGGTTTGGGTGGCTCCGCTTCCGAAGCCGCGACACCAAGAGATCGTGCTCCGGCTGGCCTTCATCTTCGAGGCACATCTGCGCGAACACGGTGGGGGGAAGATCTACCTCCCCGTCAACGTCCGGCTCGCCGACGACCAGGGGTTCGGACCCGACCTCGTCCTCATCCACGAGTGGGGAGACGATCCGGTCAGCTATCACGGTCCCCCGCCGCTGGTCATCGAGGTCATCTCCGATGGTCGCCGAGAGCGCATCAAACGAGATCGCTACGAACACCATGGGGTTCCGGAGTACTGGGCGGTTGTCCCGGAGACCGATCAGATTCAGATCTTCAGACTGCGGGACGGTGCCTACGGTCACCCCGAGGTGTTCGAGGCGCCGGAGCTGCCCTCCCCACTTGCTCTGCCCGACCTCGCGGTCGATCTGGGTGAAGTCTTCTCCGACTGAACGTCGGTACCCGGTGCTAGGTTTGGATATGGCCGTCTCTTCCCGTGACAGGCGAAAGCTCACCTACGAGGAGTGGCTTGTCTTCCCCGACGAAGAAGGGTTCCGCTCGGAGCTCATCGACGGGGAGGTATGGGTGGCAGCGTTGCCCACGGTGCGCCACCAGCGGATAGTCCGGCGGCTGCTGCGCACCTTCGACAACTATCTCGAGGCGCATGGGGGCGGCGAGATCCTTCCTCCGGTCAACATACGTCTGGCCGACGATCAGGGATTCGGTCCCGATCTTGTCTTCGTTCACGAGTGGGGCGACGATCCACTCACGTACCACGGTCCGCCACCGCTGGTCATCGAAGTCGTTTCCAGTCAACGGCGCGACCGCATCAAGCGGGAACGCTACGAACGGTACGGCGTCCCCGAGTATTGGTCGGTTCTCCCGGAAGCTGCCCAGGTTCAGGTCTTCAGGCTCCGGGACGGTCGATTCGAGATCACGATCGCCGAAGCACCTGCAACGTTGTCGCCGCTCGCCGTCCCCGGTCTCGTCATCGACCTAAACAACGTGTTCGCCGATTGACTCACGGTCTAGCTCGGGACCTGCTGCGCATCCTCGATCAACCGGCGCGCGTCGTCGACGTCCGACGCATCGACGAGGACGCGGGTGCCTTGGACGAACCCGACGTCGGGTCGCAAGCCACCGACGTCATCGCTCGACAATGACGCGTCGATCCCGTTCGCACGAAGCATCCCGGCGATCGCGATCGCCTCGCCCCGCGCACCGCGGAAGACACTGACGAGCTCGCTCAAAAGCCCTTCATCTTCGGCAGGGCCTTGCGAGCCTTCCTGTTCGAACGTCCGATGACGCGTCCGGCGATGCCGCCGAATTGCTGCTTCATCATCTTGCGCATCATGTCGAACTGCTTGATGAGCTGGGAGACATCCTGTGGCTTGGTTCCCGAGCCTGTCGCGATGCGCGCGCGTCGCGAGCCGTTGATGATCTGGGGCTTCCGGCGTTCCTGACGCGTCATCGAGTAGATGATCGCCTCGGTCATCACGATCGCGTTCTCGCCGATGGCCTCGTCGGGGATCTTCCCGATGCCCGGGATATTTGGCAGCATCCCGAGCACGTTCTGGATCGGCCCCATCTTCTTGATCATGCGGAGCTGGTCGAGGAAATCCTCGAGGTCGAAGTTCGCTTCGAGCATCTTCTTCTCGAGGCGCGCCGCCGTCTCTTCCTCGAGGTGAGCTTCGGCCTTCTCAACGAGAGTGAGGATGTCGCCCATGCCGAGGATGCGTGAGGCCATGCGGTCGGGATGGAACGGTTCGAGGTCCTCGATGCGCTCCCCGACACCCGCGTACAGGATCGGGACGCCCGTCGTCTCGACCAGCGAGAGGGCAGCTCCACCCCTGGCGTCTCCGTCGAGCTTGGTGAGGATCGAACCCGTCGGCTCGAGCACGTCGCGGAACGACGCGGCGGCGGCAACAGCGTCCTGACCGGTCATCGCGTCGAGGACGAGCAACGTCTCGGTCGGCTCGACGACGTCGCGGATGCTCTTCGCCTGAGCCATCAGCTCTTCGTCGACGTGCAGACGTCCAGCTGAGTCGACGATGAGCGCGGCGTAACCCTCGTTCTTCGCGCGCTCGAGTGCACGGCGAGCAACCGGGATCGGGTCGCCGTTGGGCTCCCCAGCTTCGACGTCCACGCCGATCTGGGCGCCGAGCTGACGAAGCTGCTCGATGGCAGCCGGACGCTGGAGGTCGCAGGCTGCGAGCAACGGCTTCATCCCGCGCGACTTGAGGTGGGCGGCAAGCTTCGCGGCCGCGGTCGTCTTCCCCGAACCCTGGAGACCGACGAGAAGGATCACAGTCGGGGGCTTGTCCGCGATCTTGAGGGCTCGATGCTCCGAACCGAGCAGCCTGACGAGCTCGTCGTTGACGATCTTCACGAGCTGCTGGCCCGGAGTGATCGACCGCAGGACCCCTTCACCGACCGCCGCTTCGCGCACGCGGTCGAGGAACACCCGAGCCACCGGCACCGCGACATCTGCCTCGAGAAGCGCCATGCGGATCTCCTTCAGCCCTTCTTCGACGTCGGCCTCAGTCAGGCGCCCTTTGCCGCGGAGGCGCTTGAAGGCATTCTCGAGTCGGTCTGAAAGGCTTTCGAACATCCGATGCGCAGCCTAACGAACGCCTAGCGCACCAGTGGCCGGAGCGGGCCTTGGGTCGCAGGAGTCAACCCGTACCGCCGCCGGCCGATACAGCGTTTGCTGGAGGACGAGCGATCACGCCCCCGGGGTGGGGCCCGATAGAAAGAGTGGGGACGATATCGTGCGGCGCTCATTGGTTGGGCTTCTCATTTCGGCGTGCATCGGAAGCCTTGGCCTGGTTCCCCAGGCTCACGCGGACGCCGCCGGTCGATACATCGTCGTCCTGAAGGACACCGTGTCCGATCCGGAAGCAGTGGCCAAGGACCACGCGGGTCGCTACGGAGCGCAGATCGGGTTCACCTACAAACACTCGCTGAAGGGCTACTCGGCGATGATCCCTGAGAACCGCGTGGCCTCCGTCCGATCTGACGCGCAAGTGAAGCTGGTCGAGCTCGATCAGGCGGTCAGCACCGTCGCGCAAACGACCCCGTGGGGAATCACCAAGATCGGCGCCGACGTCAGTTCGACGCTCGCCGGCAACGGAAGCGGAACCGTATCGAACGTCCGCGTCTACGTCATCGACACCGGCGTCGATACGAAGCACGCGGATCTCAACGTCGCCGGTCACGTGAACTTCGCCGGAGGCAAGAACGCCGATTGCAATGGTCACGGCACTCACGTCGCCGGAACGATCGCAGCGAAGGACAACACAAGCAATGTCGTCGGCGTCGCACCGGGTGCACCGATCACGGGCGTGAAGGTGCTTGGTTGCAACGGAAGCGGTTACACGTCCGGGGTCATCGCCGGCGTCGATTGGGTGACGGCTAATGCCGTCAAGCCTGCGATCGCGAACATGAGCCTCGGTGGTAGCGCGAGTCAGTCCATGGACAATGCGGTGATCGCGTCGGCAGCGAGCGGCGTCTTTTACGCGTTGGCCGCTGGTAACGAAGGCGCGGATGCGTGCAACTACTCACCGGCTCGCGCGGGCGGCGGAGCCAACAACGGCATCGCCACGGTGGCTGCGACCGACAGCGCCGACCGGGAAGCGTCCTTCAGCAACTACGGATCGTGCGTCGATATCTGGGCCCCCGGTGTGAATGTCGTCTCGACGCGACTTCGCAGCGGCACGACGACGATGTCGGGGACGTCCATGGCTTCTCCCCATGTGGGTGGGGGCGGAGCGCTCTTCCTGTCGACACACACGACAGCGACGGCGTCGGACGTCGAAGCCGCGATGAAGGGTGCGGCCCAGACCACCGGCACGCTGAGCAAGAGCGGCGCGCTGATCAGGCGGGAGGTTGTCGCGACGTTCTGAGTCGCCCGGCAAGTAGCCTGGCGACTATGGAGCTGACCGACGTTGGATACAACGTCTCCGGCGGCATCGCAACGATCACGATCAACCGTCCGGAGCGGTACAACGCGTTCCGCGCGCACACCGTCGACGAGCTCATCGGATGCTTCAAGACGGCGTGGGCCGACAAGTCCGTCGGCGTGGTGATCCTCACCGGCGCCGGAGAGAAGGCGTTCTGCACGGGTGGCGACCAGAAGCAACGTGCCGAGTCCGGAGACTACGGACCGTCGGCGACCGGTCTCTTCGAGATCGAAGCGCTCCATCGTGTGATCCGCGACATCCCCAAACCGGTGATCGCAGCCGTCAACGGATTCGCGATCGGCGGCGGACACGTCCTGCACGTGATCTGCGACCTGACCATCGCGTCGTCGACCGCGACGTTCGGACAGAGCGGTCCTCGAGTCGGGTCCTTCGATGCCGGTTTCGGCACCGCGTACCTCGCACGCGTTGTTGGCGAGAAGCGAGCACGGGAGATGTGGTTCCTCTGTCGCCAGTACACCGCCGGTCAGGCCTTGCAGATGGGCTTGGTCAACGCGGTCGTCGAGCCCCATCTCCTGATGGACGAAGCACGCGCGTGGGCAACAGAGATCCTCGCGAAGTCGCCGACGGCTATCCGCTTCCTGAAGCACTCGTTCAACGCAGAGCACGAGGGGATCGCCGGGATCTCGCAGCTCTCGTTCGATGCCCTCGAGACCTTCGTGCAGACCCAAGAGGCGGCGGAGGGCGTGAAGGCCTTCAACGAGAAACGCGATCCCGACTTTGGGCCGTATCGTTAGGGCATGACCAAAGACACGCCGAACGTAAGGCCGCTGCGCCCGACCGAAGTCGCAGAGGGACGACCGTCGATCCGGATGACCAACGATCGCATCCTCGTCGCTCGTCCCGGCTCCGAGGATCGCAAGAGCAAGGCCGGGCTCCTGATCCCCGCCACCGCGGCAGACACCGGCAAGCGCTGCGCGTGGGCCGAGGTCGTCGCTGTCGGACCGAACGTGCGCAGCATCGAGATCGGCGACTACGTCCTCGTCAGCCTCGAGGCCGGCTACGAAGCGCAGATCCGCGGAGAGGACTACGTCCTGCTGCGCGAGCGCGAGGTTCACGCGGTCGCGTCTGAAGCAACGGACAGCGGTACCGGACTCTATCTCTAGACTGCTGAAGTAATCGGTCGAGTCCACGGTTGCGTCATTGTGCTCAGCCATGCTGCGGCCATGGCCATCGGGCAATCGCTCGCTCTCACTCCGCCGGTCCTTCGAGCACTTCCAGGGAGTGTCTGGCGTTCCCCGCTGAGCTCCCTGGCAGGACAGAGAGCCCTCGCCCAACACGCTCGACGAGACCACGCTCGTGGAGGCGGATTAGGTGCTCCCTCGGCACGCGTAGTTGATCAAGGTCGCGCCTCGTTGGCCGGTAACCTCGGCCGGGATGTCGCTCGATGTCGTCGGCAATGCAATGCATGATCTCTGTCGTGCAAGACGGGGAAGTATCATGTCAACCTTGTGAGCATCTGCTCGAGATAAGGGGGAAGCCGTGCCTGGCCCGCCCACAGAGCAAGACCTCCCCCAGAACGCACGTGATTTGCTCGGTACGCCATGCTCGGAAGAGCCCTGCGAGCAGTGCTCACCGCACCCAAATGTCACTTGCCAGCTAGCGCCAAAGGGCAAGGCGCCCGTCTGGGTACCCGCGCAGATCGTCAACGCCGACAAAGGACACCTGATCATGGTGCCCGGAGACGGTAGCGGTACTGTTGGCGCCCTTTTGGCGGCTCTAGTGCCAGCGCAGCACTACACGCACATGGGAATCATGACTCGCGACCGCGTCGAGATTCGTCACTGCACGGCGAGTGTCGACTACCTCAAGGCCCATCCAGATGAAGGCGCTCCGCCTTTCATGGGCAATCCGACAGATGGATTCACCGAAGATGCGCTGCGCTATGGCTGGCCAGGCACGGTGACTCAACCGATCGAGGTGGCGTACCGATCCTCCCGAGGACAGCACGACGGTGTCGACGTCCCGTATCTGCTCGTCGATCCGGCCTATCCCGCGTTGTCTACTCACATCCCGTCGACGAAGGTGGACTCGAGCGTTCTCGGTGATCCTCTCGCGGTCAAAGGGCTGGATTTCGAGCCCGTAATCGCCCCGGTCGCGCTATCTGCAGACGCCGACGCCATGCTTGATGCAATCGCGGCCGGCTTGCCCGCAAGTGTCCTGTTCGGGGTCGCGAAGAACGCGAGTGTTACCTGGGACGTGTTCTGGCCGCTCGTAGTGAAGCCGTGCTCCCACAACTCGCCGCCCCACATCGTTAACGCTCTCGAGCGTGTGGCGGCCGCTGCCGAGTACCTTATCGGGCACTACCGATTTCATGCTTACGTCGACGCGCAAATGGCTGGCCGAGCCAGTGCGTACGGGCCGATAGTGAACGACGCGGGGAGCCCCGACCCAGACCGGCTGTGTGACAAGCCCGCGCTTTGGGACCACTCACTGCCGCTGGTGTGTTCGACGTTCATTTGGGAAGCCGTGCAAGAAGCGAATCGACGCCGACAAGGTCCAGGAATATTCCTGACGCACCCCCTTGATCACAGTCCTAGGCACAACTGCACACCCTTCTATCAGCCGCCGGCTGGCGATGTGCCCGACGTCGTTGATGGACTGTTTGACTACGACACGCGCCAAACGGCACGTGCGGCAATCTCGTTGGCGGCAGCCATCAAGCGAGGAATCGCTGAGGAAGAGAACAGTCTCCCGTGGTACCTGTCGTGGATCGGGGACATCTACGAGTGGTTTTCAGATATGCAAGATGACGTCTCGAATCAACTCTGCAACGCCTTTGCGTTCGACAAATGCGACCCGAGTACCGCCACGGAGGACGACAGCTGGCACCATCCGCCACCTTCGAATTCTGTGAGCCCGGACAACATCATTCGATCGTGGTTAGCACCACTCGATACCACGCAGCACGACGAGATTCACGGCTTGTACGGCTACAACGAGCAAGCCATCTTCCGCCCGGGTCATTACGAGCTACGACGGACCAGCATCCGAGCCTTCAGCGCGGGACCGGGCAGAATCCGGGGGCTCGTGAGGTACGGCGGAGAGCCGGTTGACGGCGCTCGCGTGACCGTTGCGTGTCGAAGCACATTCACGAATGTCGACGGGTTCTATCAAATGGAGGTACCGGCGGGGCTCTACATGCTCAAGGCGGGAGCCTATCTGCCGCAGCCAGGCGGACAGCCTGCTTGGTACATCGAGGGCGAGATGGAGGCACAGGTCACGTTCGGAGAAACAGCCCGTCTACCTACCCTCGAAATGCACGACCCTCCGGGTGAAAATCGAATCGTTCACACAACCGGGCATGCGGATCTGGTTAACAGACACACCTTCGGGAAAGACTGGTGGGACCACCCTGCCATGAACTTCCAACTCATCCATCTCGGAAACTATGGGTCCGCGGAAGGAAATCGGAATAGCGCGCACTGGGGCGCCACGATCGACTCAAGTTACGGAGTGGATGTCACGACCACGGCACAACGTGCAGCGGCCGCTACGGGTGATCCCTACCCAGTCGACATCCACGTAAACGCAAAGCTGGGATCGAAGGGCATCGCCGGATGGCCATTCACGCCTGAGGCTGAAGAGAACTTCGACGTTCGCGTACCTACTGATGATTCTCGGTCGTGGAAGGTCGACCTCAAGACCGGATTGGTCGCTCCAGTTCGCGCTCACCTCGAGATTACATTCACTAACTATCGCCAGGGGTAGCGGTCGCGTCCACGATGACGCGACACATCACAGAGAGCGGACGATGGGACTCGAGCCCACGACCCCCACGTTGGCAACGCGACTTCCGCAGGTGAGAGGCGATTAGCCATCATCAGCGGTCGTAAGCATATCTGCAGGTCAGATAGCGTTTCCGACCCGATGACCTCGGAGACAGGTGAGGCAGCTTGTAGGCAGTTTCTAGGGCACTCTGGCGTTGCTGCGTACGTACAAGAGATGTACACTTCTTGGCATGGCAACCAAGTCCGAGCGCTTGAACATTCGGCTGACTGCTGCGCAGGACGCCGTCCTGCGACGAGCCGCCGATGCGCATGGGGAGGCCGTCAGCGAATACGTGCTTCGCCACGCGGTCGAGGCGGCCGAGACCGATCTCGCCGACCGACGGGTGTTCGTGGTCGACGATAAGGCATGGCGTCGGCTCCAGGAGGCACTCAACCGGCCGCCGCAGCCCGCCGCCCGATTGCGCCGCCTCTTGAGCGAGCGGTCCATCCTCGAGAGGAAGTGACGCTGCGGGGGCCTGAACTCCTAGGCCCCGATCACGTCCTCGTGGGCTTCGACTGCGGCACGCGGACGCTGAACGAGTGGCTGACTCGGCGTGCGCTTCCTAACCAACGGAGCGGAGCGTCACGCACTTGGGTCGTCACGGACGAGGATTGCGGACGAGTAGTCGGCTATTACGCTTCGGCTACGGCGTCGATCATGAGGTCGGCGGTCACGACGAGAGCGGCCCGGAATCAACCCGAGGACGTGCCCGCCGTCTTGCTCGCTCGCCTCGCAGTCGACCGCGACTTCACCGGTCGAGGACTCGGCAGTGCGCTGCTCAAGCACTTCGTCGTCAAGGCGCTCGAGGTTGCCGATGTGGTCGGTGCGCGGCTGTTGCTCGTCCACGCGCAGGACGATGAGGCTCGTCGGTTCTACCTCCATCACGACTTCGAGCCTTCACCGATCGACGACCTTACGCTGATGCGCGTCATCGCCGATCTGCTGTGAGTCCTCTCGTCCTGGGCGGAGGCAAGTCGATCTTCGCTGACAACGGCCAGGCGCTGACATGGGAACTCGTTTCGACAGCCGAAGCGAAGACCGGCGCACAGGTCTGCCGTTACCGCCGCGCCCGTTAACCGGCGGCGCCTGCTTTCGGTTCGTCGTGCCAGATCCACCACTGGTACGGCGGCGTCTGAGGGTAGCCTTCCGGCGAGTCCTCCCATTCCTCTTGGCGGCCGAGCGCGGTGATGTCGAGGTAGCTCCACGTGCTCCCCATCGCCTCGTCGCCGCGGGCGTCGATGAAGTAGGTGAGGTAGACGCGGTCGCCGTCGTGGATGAACGCGTTCGTGCCGTGCCACTCGTCCACGCCGAAGTCGCGGTCGAAATCGTCGGTCAATGAGTACCACGGCATCTCCCAGCCCATCCGCGCTTTCAGACGCTCGATGTTCTCCTGTGGCGCGCGCGAAGCGAAAACGAGCGTGGTGTCGCGCGCATGCAGATGGGCGACATGGGCGACCTGGTCGCCCAACATCGAGCAACCGATGCAGGCGTGCTCGGGCCAGCCGGACACGTCGGGATCGTAGAAAGCGCGGTAGACGATGAGCTGACGACGGCCCTCGAACAGATCGAGCAGGCTCGCCCTGCCCTTGGGGCCGTCGAATGCGTACTCCTTCTCCACCGCCAGCCAAGGCATCCGCCTGCGCTCGGCGGCCAGGGCGTCACGCGAGCGCGTGAACGCCTTCTCCTTCACGAGCAGTTGCTGGCGGGCGGTCTCCCACGCCTCCGGCGACACGATCGGTCGTTCTTCCATGACGTTCTCCTTCCTGGGTTCCTCTCCGACCGGTACCCATGGACCATCAGTGAATCAACCCCAGAAGAACCGTGCCTCGTCAGGACGGGTTCGAGTAGACGCGAGAGGGAGCCACGAAAACAACCGTGCGACGCTCTTCGCCATCAGCGAGTGTTCACCGCTTCAAGGGTCGGACACGTTGGGTGTCGAATCAGCCGGTCGCTGCGCGGGCTAGTCGTCGTTGCCGACGAGAGCGTCGACGAACACGGCTGGATCGAACGGCACGAGGTCCTTCGCGCCTTCGCCGACACCGACTGCCTTCACCGGCACGCCGAGCTCGCGCTCGACGGCGAACGCGATACCGCCCTTCGCCGTCCCATCGAGCTTGGCGATGGCAAGCCCGGTCACCGGGACGACGTCCTTGAACGCCTTCGCTTGCGCGATGCCGTTCTGACCTGTCGTCGCATCGATCACGAGAAGCGTTTCCGCGACGACGGCGCCCTCTTCGCGCTCGATCACCCGAAAGATCTTCTGCAGCTCGTCCATGAGCGGCTTGCGCGTGTGCAGACGCCCCGCGGTGTCGACGATCAGCAAGCGCGTCCCGTTGGCTCTCGCATGCGCGAGAGCGTCGAAGACCACGGCTCCCGGATCGGCCCCCTGATCCTGCTTGATCACCGGCACATCCAGGCGTCGTCCCCACTCCGACAGCTGCTCGACCGCGGCCGCACGGAAGGTGTCGGCAGCCGCGAGGACCACGGGCAGACCGAGGTCCTTCGCGCGGTTGGCAAGCTTGGCGATCGTCGTCGTCTTGCCGGTGCCGTTCACGCCGACGACGACCCACACCGACAGTCGTCCGCGCACGAGATGAAGACGGCGGTCGGCTTGCTGTAACTGCTCGGTCATCACGTCCTTGATGGCTCTGCCGACCGTCTTGTCTGACAGGCCGATCTGCTGACGGAGGTCGTCGACGAGCGCCGTCGTGGTCGCGACGCCGACGTCGGCCGCGATGAGTGCTTCTTCGAGCCTGTCGAATGCTTCCGGAGTCGCGCCGCCGGTGAACGCCTCGCGCATCTCGGAGCCCAGGCGGTCACGCGTGCGTTTCAGCCCGCGGCGGAATCGCTGGCGCAACAAGATCTTCGGCTCGGTTGGACGCTCGTTCTCGTCGCGAGCTGCAGCCAGGGGGACGTGATCGTCGTGGTCTGTACTCACGGAGCGTCGCCTCGACACCCGGGGGCGCCTCCGCGGCGCAGCGACATCCTGTTCGGCTTCATGCGACACCGACGGTACAGGACGTTGGGCGCGTTGCCGGACTCCGACGGTTTTCTTGGCCTTGGGTTTGGGCTTGGCCACCGGCTTTTTCTTTCGCGCCGGGGCCGCCGGCTTTTTCTTTCGCGCCGGGGCCGCCTTCGATCTCGATCTCGGCACCGGAGTGGCGGGCGCACCGACGTGCTTCGAGCGACCGGACAACCGGCGCCAGAGCAGGATCAGAGCATCGGTGCCATCTTCCGTACCGCTGCGGCGGTGTTCGAACAGGACGACCCCGAGGATCAAGAGCGCCAGCGCGACGGTGGCGAAGCCGAGCTGCTCCACGGTCTCCGGCATCACCCCAGGCTACCTGCGTGCTTGCGAGCGACCGTCTTACGTTGCGGGCTGCACGTCGAGCGAGCCGGCCGACGTCACGTGTTCGGCGTGCTCGCGTAGGCGCTGCGTGACGACGCGTGAGCTGCCATCGGGGTTGAGGGTGACACCGATCAGCGTGTCGGCCCGCTCCATCGTCCTCTTCTGGTGGGTGATCACGACGACCTGCGTCCGCGTGCGGAGCGAGTCGAGCAGCCGCAGGAACCGACCGAGGTTGGCGTCGTCGAGTGGTGCGTCGACCTCATCGAGGACCATGAACGGTGTCGGGCGCGCGAGGTGCAATGAGAACAGGAAGCCCAGACCGGCCAGCGCCTTCTCCCCGCCCGAGAGGAACGAGAGCTTGCGGTGTCCCTTGCGACCGAGCCTCACCTCGATCTCGATGCCCGCCTCGAGCGGGTCGTCGTTGCCCGTGAGCCTGATGCGTCCGCCACCTTCGGGGAACAGCAGACCGACGACGTCCTGGAACGCCGCGTTGGCATCCTCGGTCGCGCGCACCAAGAGCTCCCGCATCTCGACGTCGGCGGCCCGGACGACCTTCATCAGGTCACGGCGGCTGTTCCGAAGGTCTTCGAGCTGGCCTTCGAGGAACGTGCTCCGCTCGTCGAGCGAAACGATCTCGCGGGCGGCCAGCGGATTGACCGGACCCATGCGACGAAGCTCGCGGTCCAGACGCTGTTCTTCCTGCGCGCTCGCTTCGGTCTCGCCCGACGGTGGGAACTCCTCGCGTGCTCGCGCCGGCGGGATGTCGAAGTCGTGCGCGAGCCGCGTACCGATCTCCTCGATCCGGACGTCGAAGCGCGCGATCTCTTCAGAAGCGTGGAGTGAACGGGGCTCGAGCGATGCGATCTGCACCTCGAGGCGCGAGGCATCCTCGCTCGAGACGCGCAGCTCGCCCTCGACCTGCTCCTCCTCGTCCATGAGTTCGCGCACGCGTACCTCGGCCGTGGTGACGAACGCGTCGAGTGTTCCGAGTGCGTCTTCACCCCGCTTCAGATCCTCGGGATCGGTTGGTCCGGCCTCGACGTCGCTTCGCTCACCTTCGAGCTCTGCTCGCATGGAAGCGATACCACGTACACGTTCGTCGAGTGATGCCCGGCTAGTGAGCAGATCGGTGCGCGCCGCATCGTAGCCATGCAACTCGTCTTCGATCGCGACGATCCCCGCCCGCGCCTCAGTGAGAGCCTGGGAGATCTCTTCCTCGCTCGTGCGCAGAGATTCGCGTCGCTCGATCAGCTGTGAACGTCCGTGCGCTGCTTCCTCGGCGCGGCGCAATCGCTCGTCGCGGTTGGTCTGCGCGAGATCGCGCTCGAGTGACGTCGCGCGCTCGGACGCTTCGATCTCGCGAAGCCGATCGGCCGCGGCGGCGATGCGTCCCTCGATCTCGGAGAGTTCGGAACGTGCAACGTTGCACTCCTGGTCGAGCGACCCGACTTGCTTCTTGAAGCGCTCGAACTCGGCCGAGAAGCGTGCGCACTCGGCGTCGACGCGTTGCAATGAGCTTTCGGTCGTTTCGAGCGCGGTCTCGAGCGCCAGCCGCGCCTCCTGCCGCTTGACGGCAGGTCGGGAGGCGCCGCGCCCACGAAGGACACGGCCCGCGGTGGTCACGAACGTCTTGTCCGGGTGCTGTGCGAAGAGCGCACGCGCTCGTGCCGGCTCGTCGCACAGGTAGGTGTTCTCGCACAGGACGTCGATCGTGCCACGCAGCCACGACGGTCCATCGATGAGCTGAGAGAGCGGACGCGCGACGGAGATCGAGGCGGCGGGCTCCAACGGTGGCAGCGTCGGAACCACAAGCACGTCGGACGACTCGGCTTCGGCGCGCGCAACGGCTTCGGAAACCTTCGCACCGGACACGACGAGTGCATCGAGCAGGGGGCCGAGGACGGCTTCAACCGCAGCTTCGAGTCCGGACGGAACACGGATCAACTCGCCCAGCACTCCACGCGCGCCGAGCTCGACACCGTGGTCGCGTCCGATCGACTCGGCTCCCTGACGACGCTGTGACGCGAGGTCGCGCGCGACACGCAGTGATTCGGCGCGGCCTTGGAGGATCGCGCGCTCGCTTTCGAGCGCGCGGAGCCGCTTGTCGGCCTCCTCGAGACGGGACGACGCTTCGCGTCGTTCCGCCTCGAAACGATCGACGGTCATGGACGTTCGTCCGTCGGAGGCGTCGAGATCTTCGATCTCGCGCCGCACGACTCCGGCCTGGTCGGACAGCCGTCCGATCTCGCTCCCCGACCGGTCGACGCGTTCAGTCGACGCGCTGGCTTCCGCGCGCGCGGTGATCTCGGACTGTTCTGCTGCGCGCGCTTGCGCGTCGATGTTCGTGAGCTCGCCGCGCACCTCCAAGACGCGTTCGTCCTGCCTCGCGACGCTCACGCGCACCTCGTCGGAGCGCCGGCGTGCATCGGCGATCAGCCTGTCGTGATCGTCGAGATCGCGCGCAACGACATCGAGGGTGGCGCGCACCTCGGTCTCCTGCGCATCGAGTTCCATCAGCTTGGAGACGATCGCGTCGCGCCGCCGGACGTCGGGCTCGGCGTGTGCGCGTTCGCGCAGGACGATCACACCGCGGAGCGTCGACGCCTGGGCCGAGCGCAGATGCTCGAGCCCCTTGCGCATCGCCGATGCCGCACGCCGAGAGCCGTCGAGCCGGCGTTGCTCATCGATGCGTTCGTTGCGGCGTGCGTCGAGTTGGCCACGAAGATCGCCGATCGTCTCCGACGCGCCTTCGCGGCTGGCTAGCGCCCGCTTGCGATCGAGGTCGAGCACTTCGAGCTCACCGACGAGCTTGGTGATGCGGAGTTCGCGCAGGCGATCGGTGATCTCGGTGTGACGCTTCGCCTGCTCGGCTTGCGCGCGCAGCGGCCGCAGCTGGCGCCGCAGCTCACCGGCGAGGTCGGCGACGCGGTCGATGTCCTGTGACACCTGCTCAATCTTGCGCAGCGCCCGGTCCTTCCGGCGGCGGTGCTTCGCGATACCAGCCGCTTCCTCGACGTAGGCGCGCAGCTCCTCGGGACGGCTGCCGACGATGTCGTCGACCTGGCCCTGCGCGACGACGGCGTGCAGCTCGCGTCCAAGACCGGCTTCGGCCAGCAGCTCCTGGACGTCGAGCAGGCGGCACGTCGTGCCTTGTATCGAATAGTCGCTCGCGCCGTCGCGGAACAGAGTTCGTCCGACCTGAACCTCGGGGAAGCTCAGCGGGAAGGTGCCGTCGGTGTTGTCGAAGGTGAGGATCACATTGGCCATGCCCAGCGGCTTGCGCTCCTCGGTGCCGGTGAAGATGACGTCCTCCATCTTCTCGGCGCGAAGCGTGCGGGCCGAGAGGGTGCCGAGGCTCCACATCAGAGCGTCGATGAGGTTGGACTTACCGGCGCCGTTCGGTCCGACGATGCCGACGAGGCCCGGTTCGAGCTCGAGGGTCGTCCGGTCGGCGAACGACTTGAACCCGCGAAGGGTGATGGAGCGGAGATGCATCGGACGCAAGGATACGAGCGGGACGGACAGCCAGCGGTGAACTAGAAGTCTTCACCAAAACCGCTTACTCCCTCAGGCTGCTCCCACGCCACCTCGACACCGCTCACTGAAGCGTGGCGCGGCCCGTGTTCGCACCACGTGACCAGGGCTTTCACCGCGTCCTCTGCCCCCTCGAAGACCGCTTCGACCCGGCCGTCGCAGAGATTACGGACGAAGCCGCCTACTCCGTGGGCGCGGGCCTGCTGTGTCGTGTACCAGCGGAAACCGACGCCCTGGACCATCCCCGAGACGAACACATGCGCCCTGACGTCCATATCCTCATTCTGAGATGAAGCTCTTCAGCGGCCGCAAGGGCCGGCGTTCCGCGGAGATCGCCAGGCGAGTCTCGGTGGGCACGGCCGTTGCCGTCGAAGGCTTGTCGAAGAGCTTCGGCGAGGTGATCGCGGTCGATGACGTGACCCTCGACGTCCCGCGCGGCGAGATCCTGGCACTCCTCGGACCATCGGGGTGCGGGAAGACGACATTCTTGAGACTCATCGCCGGTTTCGAACGACCAGACCACGGACGCATCCTCCTCGGCGATCGTCCGGTCGCATCGGGGGCAACCTTCGTGGCCCCGGAGAAGCGACGGGTCGGCGTTGTGTTCCAGGACTACGCGCTCTTCCCCCACCTGTGCGTGGCGGACAACGTGGGCTTCGGCATCAAGGGCCCAGACTGCAACACCCGCATCCGCGACGTCCTGCACCTCGTCGGGCTGAGTGGGCAAGCCGACCGGTTCCCGCACGAGCTCTCCGGCGGACAGCAGCAGCGCGTCGCGCTCGCGCGAGCGCTCGCTCCGCGGCCCGACCTGATCCTGCTCGACGAGCCCTTCTCCAACCTCGACGCGACGCTGCGTCAGCGCGTGCGCACAGAGGTCCGCGACATCCTGCGCCGCGCAGAAGCGACGGCGATCTTCGTGACCCACGACCAGGAAGAGGCGCTGAGCCTGGCCGACCGCGTTGCGATCATGGCCGACGGGCGGCTGC
This sequence comes from uncultured Actinomycetes bacterium, assembly GCA_964520325.1. GTDB lineage: Bacteria > Actinomycetota > JAICYB01 > JAICYB01 > JAICYB01 > CAZFOB01. The sequence goes on from CAZFOB010000006.1 coordinate 73,289, forward strand.
GTCAGATCGCCACCCCCGAGCTCGTCTACACAAGGCCGGCCGACCTGTTCGTCGCCGCGTTCGTCGGTCGAGCCAACCTCGTCGGCGGGGTCGTCACCGGCGGGCACGTGGTCTGTCCGCTCGGGACGTTCCGCCCGCTCACTTCGCCGTCCGATGGAGAGGTGACGCTCGTGATCCGTCCGGAGAGCCTTCATCTGCGTGCCGACCCAGACGGAGACGCTGTGGTGCAGAGCAGCACCTATTACGGTCACGACCAGGCCGTGAAGGTGACGCTCTCGGACGGAGAGATCGTCGACGCACGCACCGGCACGTCCCGGTTCTTCGACACCGGCGACCGCGTGAGCATCACAGTGGTCCCGGACGAAGTCCTCGCCTTCCCCGTCTCGTCCGAGTAGGGCTCTTGACACGGCCACGGTCCGCTTCTTAATCTCACGTCCGTTGGTTTTATTAAGGTGCCCTAACATCGCGAGTAAAGGAGACCTAATGCTCAGGAGGATCGCCGCGTTCGCCGCCGGCGTCCTGCTCTTCGGCTCGGGCGCGTGTGCGACCCCCGGCGATCAGGAGGCGGACCCGGCCGGTGAAGCAGGCGGCTCGCTCACCGTCTATTCGGGCCGGTCTGAAGAGCTCGTCGGGCCGGTCATCGAGCGTTTCGAGAGGATCAGCGCCATCGAGGTCGACGTCCGCTACGGCGAAACAGCCGAGCTCGCCGCCCAGATCCTCGAGGAGGGCGACAGCTCGCCAGCCGACGTCTTCTTCGCGCAGGACGCCGGCGCGCTCGGCGCGATCGAGAAGGAAGATCTCTTCGCGCCACTGCCGGAGGCGACGGTCAACAAGGTGCCAAGCCGCTTCCGCTCCCCCAACGGCTTCTGGGTCGGTACGTCGGGACGCGCGCGCGTGCTCGCGTACAACACCGGCAACGTCGATGAGTCCGATCTGCCGGACTCCGTCCTCGATCTCACAGATGCCGCGTGGAAGGGCAAGGTCGGCTGGGCCCCGACGAACGGATCGTTCCAAGCGTTCGTGACTGCGCTGCGCGAAGTGGAAGGAGAGGACGGCGCCCGCGATTGGCTCAAAGGCATGGCCAAGAACGACGTCCAGGAATACGACGGCAACTCGGCGATCGTGACCGCGGTCGCCTCCGGTGAGATCGACGCCGGCCTCGTCAACCACTACTACATCCTCGAGATGGGGGCAGAAGACGAAGCGGTCAAGAAGAACGCGGCCAACCACTACTTCCCCGGTGGCGACGCCGGGAGTCTCGTGAACGTCGCCGGCGCCGGCGTCCTCGAGACCGCGGAGAACGAGGACAACGCGCATGCCTTCGTCGACTACCTGCTCTCACGCACGGCCGCCGAGTACTTCGACGAAGAGATCTTCGAGTACCCGCTCGTCGAAGGTCTGAAGACACCGAAGGGCCTGCCCGACCTCGCCGACATCGAGCAGCCGGACGTCGACCTGTCCGACCTGGACGACCTCGAAGGCACCCTCGACCTCATGCGCGAAGCCGGCGTTCTCTAACGGGCGGCCTGATGGCAGGTCCCGTCGAGGCGCGGCTCAGGCCCCGGCCCGGGTTGGTGGCTGCTGCGGCGGCGGTTGCCGCCGCAGCATCCCTTCCGGTTGGCTACCTCGTCATCCGTGCCGGCTCGGCCGGCACCGATGACCTCCTCGACACGCTCATCGATCCACGCCTTCTCACCGTGCTCTTCCGCACGGTGTTGCTGTGCGCGGCCGTCACATCAACCGCGGTGGCCATCGCGCTGCCGATGGCGTGGCTCACCGTCCGCAGCGATTTGCCCGGGCGTCGCTTGTGGGTCGTCGCGTCAACGCTTCCGCTCGTGATCCCGAGCTTCGTCGGCGGCTATGCGTTCGTTGCCGCCCTCGGCCCCCGCGGTCTTCTGCAGGGCTGGCTCGCTCCCCTCGGCGTCGAGCGTCTGCCCGCCTTCTACGGATTCCCCGGCGCGTGGCTCGTCCTGTCGCTGTTCACCTATCCTCTGGCATTGCTCCCGATCCGAGCGGCCATCGCCTCGCTCGATCCGTCCCTCGAAGAAGCCGCACGAGCCCTCGGACGCACTCGCCTGTCCACGATGTTCCGGCTGACGATCCCGCAGCTTCGGCCGTCCATCCTGTCCGGTGCGCTGTTGGTGGCGCTCTATACCTTGAGCGACTTCGGCGCGGTGTCGTTGCTGCGGTTCGAGTCGTTCACCTTCGTCATCTTCCGCAGCTACCGCACCTTTGACCGCACCGGAGCAGCCCTGCTCGGGCTTGTGCTCGTCGGTCTCGCGTTGCTCGTGCTCATCGCCGAATCGCGCTCGCGCGGACGCGCAGTACATCACGCAACCCACCGCGGCACGCGCAGAGTTGCCAAGGTCTCCCGGCTCGGCCGCTGGCGCTGGCCGGCCTTCGCGTTCTGTGCGGTCGTCGTCGGCGTCGCACTGCTCGTGCCGGTTGGGGTAACGACGATCTGGTTCGTCCGCGGCGTCGCCGCCGGCGTGCCGCTCGGGCCGGCACTGCATCCGGCCATCAACAGCATGTATGCCTCGCTGCTCGGAGCCGCCGCGACGCTTCTTTGCGCCTGGCCGGTCGCGTTGCTTGCGTCGCGCTACCGAAGCAGACTCTCGCGAGTCATCGAGACCGTGTCCAACCTCGGGTTCGCTCTTCCCGGACTCGTGATCGCACTTGCGCTCGTCTTCTTCGGCGCCCGCTACACGCCGCTGCTCTATCAGACCGTCTTCATGCTCATCTTCGCCTACGTCGTGCACTTCCTCCCGCAGGCGACAGGCACACTGCGCACGTCCATCGAACGCATCCATCCGGGCGTCGAAGAAGCGGCGCGTTCGCTCGGCGCAGGGCCATGGGAGGTACGTCGCCGCGTCACGTTCCCGCTCGTTCGCCGCGGCGCATTGATGGCGTACGCGCTCGTCTTCCTCACCGTGATGAAAGAGCTTCCGGCGACGCTCTTGCTCGCGCCGGCGGGGTTCTCCACGCTGGCCACAGAGGTCTGGGACGCGGCCTCCGCGGCGTCGTTCGGGAGCGCCGCCATGCCCGCGATCATGCTCGTCCTGCTCTCGTCGGTGCCCATGGCGCTGCTCGTATCGCGGGAACGCAACGGACCCGCCCCCGGCAGCTCGGGCTGGTAGAGTCCCGGCCATGCCCGCCAGGAAGCTCGTGATCCGGCTCGTCATCTGCGCGATCACGTTGGCCGTCTTCGCCTCGTGCGGCGGCGACGACGCGGCGAAGAAAGCGGGTGCGTCCGACCGCAACAAGGCATGCTCTGAGGGCCTGCCGTTCAAGTTCGGCAGCCTTCCCACCGGCTTCTCGAAGTCGCTCGAAGATGGGCCGGCTCCCGGTCAGGACGGCGTGAGGACAAGCGTCGCCTACCACATCAAGGGTCCCGAGGCGAAGTACATCGAGGTCTTCCGCGGCGGCGCTCGTCACAAGTACGAGAAGGGCAAGGACCCGAAGGGAAGGGTCGTCCGCGTGCTCGGCGGCATCGCGCGCCTCAACAAGATCGACGGCGTCAACGTCCTGCGCATACGCATCGCGCGCGGACGCTGCTCCCGATATCAGGTCGAGGGCAACGGCCTGTCGGAAGCCGAGATGACGAAGATCGCCGCGGGGATCACGCGGTAGCTAACGGTTCGAACGGCGCTCGTATACTGAGCGCTGCTTGACGCGGACGTTGCAAACACAGCTCTCCTACCAGCGCCAACACTCTGCCGCCTGACGCTTGTGGATGCTCCTTCTGTCAACCGAACGGACGACAGTACCAACGTAGCGTTATCCACAGACCGTCCACACCCTTCCGGGTATACCTCGACTGTCAGCGCTTCCCTGGGGAAGAAGGAATCGGGAATCGAGGGGAGACGACGCATGGATGCCCACGCAACTGAGGTTTTTGCGTTCGCTAATACGCTCCGCGCCAACAAGTACGCGCCCCGAACCCGGACTCTCTACACGGGCGCGCTTCGTAGGTTCGACGCTTGGGCCCGGCTTCGCGGCCTCTCGGCGCGAGCCACGACCGTGACAGACGTTCTGGACTACGCCGACGCGCTTCCGTTCACCTACGCGTCCCAACAGACCTTCATCCGGACCCTCAACGCGTACTGGAGGTTGCATCTGCGCCGGGGGGCTTCGCCGTCGCCAGGAGACTCCGTCCGTTGTCCCAAGCGTCCGGAGCAGACCTATCGAGGGCTCGACTCAGCCGAGGAAGCCCGCGCTCTGATCGCGGCCGCGGCGTCGATCGACCTACGAGCCGAGACAGCGGCGGCTCTCTGTTACTTCGCGGCGCTGCGTTGTGCCGAGACGGCCACGCTCCCGCGCTCGGCCGACGAGGGTTCTGACCTGAACGTCATGGGGAAGGGCGCTCAGCCACGCACGGTGCCTATCCATGACGATCTCCGAGACGTTCTCGATCGCTGCTACGGCTTGAGGGATTCGGTGTGGATGCTGCCCGGGCGATGTATATCGTCCCCGGTCGCGACGAACACCGTCCTCACCTGGGTGCGCCTCGCCGGCGAACGAGCAGGCCTCGGGCGCGTCACGCCACACATGCTCCGCTACACGGCAGGTGGGGTGATGCTGGACGCGACAGACGACCTCCACGGGACGGCTAAGTACCTCGGGCACTCGAAGAACAGCCTCTCCATCACAGCGGGCTATACGCGTCGGAAGCGCGAGAAGCTCGTCACGTTGATGAACACCTTGTAGGGAAGGCTGGGCGGCGGGGCCGCCCGTTTGCGCGCGTATGCTTCTTCCCCTCGGAAGGGGGGTCCAAAATGGCGAAGCTCCGACAAGTCCGTCCGATGATGCGCGCGACCGCACTCGTCCTATCCGCGATCGTTGCCGGATGCAGCTCGTCGTCCGGTCCCACACCGGATGATCTCTCGCGCTGTGAGGACGTCCCGACCGGTTTCGTACGGAACGTCGGAGAAGGCTTGACCGTCAGCGGTGGTGGGCGTCTTCAGCACGCCCGGATGGTCCGCTCGAAGGACTACGAGCACGTTTACTTCGTCTCGGCGCAGATCACGGGCGAGGGCTTGCCGTCCGGCACCATCGGGACGTGGGCAGCGAACCGACCGGAGGTCGACGATCCCGGCATGATCTTCGCCGTGGGAGCGGTCGCACGCGAGTTCTCCACGTGGGGAACCGCAGGCCGTACCGACTTCTCGAGGTCCGACGACGGCTACGAGCAGTCTCGCGTGTGCGTCCAAGCCGAAGAAAACTAACGGGAGCTACCACCGAGTCCTGGTCTGCGCCGGGGGCCCCCTAAGGCGACGATGGCGCATCCAGCAACGGATGCCCGGCGGCGTCGCAAGCGTCCGCCACCGCACCGGACTTCTGCAGGGACTCGGAAACGCCGCCACGCGTGTCCGCCGCGAGCATCTTACGCGCCGCTGTCGTGAGAGGCTCGTCGTTGCCGGCCGCAGCTTCGTCGTGCATCGTCTTGAGACCGGAGCGCCACTCCTCCGCGTTGTTGAGCCCGCCCATCGAGTCGGCGATCAGCTTGCGGTGTTCCGCGCAAGCGTTCGCGACGTGGTCGACGGTCTCCGTCGGAGTTGATGTTGAGCAGGAAGCCGACAGTGCGAGCAGTAGGCCGAAGGCGATGCGCTTCATGTGGGCCAGGGTAGGCGACCCGGCCCCCGCTCACCAACCTTCGCTGGCCCGGTCTGCAACCCAGATGGGCGCATTCACGATCACTCCGCGTTCCGGCGCGATCAGCATCAGCTCTTGCGAGGGCGGCGCGAATTCGAAGTTGCTCAAGAAGGCGTACTCGTTGTAGCCGACCAGACACCCACCGACGATCACCCGGGGAAGAATGTAGCGAGTATGAAAGTGGCCCATCACCATCAGGTCGTAGGTCATGTCCTCGCCGCCATGACGCGCGGCCGACGCGTGCTTCTTCGTTTTGCGGTGCTCGCCCAAGAGCATCGGCGACAGCGCCGCTGATATCCCGCTGCCCCCCCTGAACTGATCGCCGTGCGTCAGCAAAATTCTCGTGTCGTATATCGACACGAGGGCGTCCGCCGACTCCGTGACTCTCACCGTCACTCTCTTGTCGGCCTTGAGCTCGCGCGCGATCAGCTGGGCCATGAGCCAGTCGTAGTTGTCCTTCGCGCGGAGCTTGGCTCTCGGCTTGCGCGTCGTCCGGGGGTGATTGCCCGGGACGCTCTCGATGTGCACCTTGCCGAACTCGTCGGCCAGCATCTTGATCCCCGCGAGCATCGGCTCGAGCCAATAGATCAGGCTCTCGATCACCGTCGCCTGGTTGGTTTCCTTGAGCTCCTCGTGGATGTCGCCGGTGAGGTTGTCGCCGCCTAGCAGGAGCACGAAGCCGTCGTAGGTGTGGCCGGTGATGTAGTCCCGGCAGACCTTGACGGCGCCCTTGAACGCTCGGTCCGTTCGTTGGTAGGCGATCTCGCGGTCGTACTTGTTGAGGCCGAGGATCTCCTCCGGACGAACGACCTCGTCGTAGTGTGCGTCGGTGAAGAGCAGCGCCGGCGTTGCCGGGTGTTTGCCCTTCGCCTTCGAAGCCACCCAGCGCGGCGGGCACGGACGGGCGTGCGAGACGCCGTCCATGAGGTCCAGCGACTTGCGTGCGGCGGTAAGGGCCTCTTCCAGGGCCTTGCTGCGCTCGCGTTCGTCGGCCAGCCGGCGTCTGAGCTCGCCGCGCTCGGTGGCCTCGTCGATCAGCGCGTCGACGGCTTTACTCATCGCATGAACATCCGGACCGGAGGTAGTTCCTGATCGAAGCGCCGGTGACCGGGACGCCGAACTCTCGCTTCAGGATTCGTTCGAGGCCCGCGGCGCTGATGTTTTCGCCCGCTTCGCTCCGCTGACGAGCTCGTCTCATGAGTTCGAGGCCGTCGTCCGGAAGTCGATGGACGCCGTGCCGGCACTTCGCGACGACAGCCTCGTCCAGCAGCGCATCTACCTTGCTCGCGACCTTGCTCATACAGCCCTCCTCCTCGGCCCCCAGAGGTGCCTCGTCAGCCCTGCCCAGAACGCGAAGAACAGCGCACGGCGGAGCGGAGTGCGTTGGATCGTCCAGCACGCCGTCGAGATCGTGTGGCAGCGACGGAGCCTCGCGTAGACGTCGTAGGCGACGATGTAGGCGATGAGGCCCATCACGCCGGGCATGGGTGCATCTCCTTGAGCGTCTTGCGCGCGAGAGCACGGAGTGTCGACACAGGCCCGTTGTTCAGGAGCGTGAGGTCGGGGGCGATCTCGTCGATGAACGACTCCGACTCGTGTCCGTCGCCCTCGTACCCCGGGCGCTTCACGCGCCAGATGTGTCCGCCCCAGTTGCGAATGGCGGCCGCTTCGTCCGGGAAGCGGACATCGGTGATCACCGTGTTCTGAGACGGAAGCCGCCGGAGCAGCGCGTCGATGAGGACGGTCCGCCAGAGCTCCTCGCGGAGGCCCTCGGTACCGAGCACTTGGAGCAGCCTGCGGCCTTGGAGCATCCCGCAGTTGCCGCAGGGCTCGTGGTCGTCCTTGGTTCCGTCCCAGCCGATGCTCGTGGCCACCGCCTTGAGGGGGGCGGCGAATGCGGTGCGTTCGAAGCCGGCCTCGGTGAGGACGTCGGCGACGGTGTCCTTCCCGGACTGCTTGTGACCGGTCAAGCCGATGATCCGCATGACGTTACCTCGCGGCACTCAGAAGCCCCTCTCGTCTCCGGGTACAGGAGAGACGAACAGACGCGTCACGGCGCCTGAGAGGGCTGTGACGAACGCCGTTCCGGCGACGGTGGCGGCGGCCGACCATCCGAGCACGAATCCGGCGAGCGCGATGGCCGAGCCGGTGATGGCAGCGACGGACGCGATGATGACGGCTGGCTCTCTTACGAAGAGACTCTTCACGCGGTTCGTTCGACCTTTGGCATGGGCGTTCCTTCGGGCGGGAAGGCTTCGCAGCGTGGGCACCAGATCGTCTCCACCTTTCGGTTGTCGGGGATCACGGTGACGGTCCGGGTCTTCACAACCTGGCCCTTGTGGTGCTTGCAGTGCTGTGACACACGGAACCTCCTTAGGAGTGGCCGTTCTTGAGGAGCTTTTGGAGGAGCGCGAATTGCTCGGCCATCAGCTGCTCGTTGTGCATCCGGAGTCGCGTGTTCTCATCCGTCAAGCGCTTGTTCTCGACGGCGACTCTGTCGACGAGCGAGCCCATGTCCATATGCATCAAGTGCTTGGATTGCTTGCGGTTCACGAAGAACGCCGCGAGCCAGGTGGCAACCGTCGCTCCGGATGCGATGAAGATGTTTAGGACAGTGGCGTCCATGGCCGCCCCCACGGCGCACCGTGATAGAAGGCGAGGGCAGCTGCGTGCAGTGGGGCTATGAGGATCATCGGGATCTGGTCGGCGAGGATGAACTCCTGCGGCCTCACGACTCCGTCCGGGTAGTGCCCGGAGGCGACGGCGACGATGCCGGCGGACGCGGCGAGGAAGAGCATGGCGTTCTGCGGCACGCTTGCATAGAAGCCGCGCCAGCCCGGTCTGAACATCCCCCACAACGCAGCCGCGGCCGCGGCGAGGAACGCGAGGCCTCCTGCTCGTTGGCCGAAGACCTCGAGGACGTAGGTCAACGGCGTGGCTCTCAGCTTGTGGTCAGACGTCACCAGGAGCACGCCCCACGTCGCGTGGAGGATGATCGCGTACGTGAGGACCAGCCAGCCCCCTCGTCGTAGGCGCTTCACGGCTTGGCCTTGAGCTCCGCGACGTCCTCCTTGATCTGGTCGATGACGTTGATGAGCTTGCCGCCCTTCTCGTCCCAGCACGCTTTGTAGATCAGGCGCGTCTTCGCCAGGAGCTCGCGCTGTTCGTCTTCGGTGAGCTTCGCCAAGATGTCCTCCTCTTCGTAGACCGGATGTCCGAACCCGACGACATGACTCATGGGGCGGACGCGACGGTAGACACCGCCGCCGTTGTCTTCACTGCCGTTGCCGTCGGACGTATTGCCATCGATGGTTTGGACCCACGGACCCCACGAGGCCGTCCCGAACGTCTCGAGGTACCCGACGTGCTGGATACGGTTCTTGGAGTCGGGGAAGTCGTAGAAGACCTCGTCGCCGACGCGCGGTGTCCGGTCGAAGCGCTTCAGTGCGCGGTATCCATCGGCCGCTGTCGGCGTGTACGCGGAGGTGTTCGGCAGCACGAGTCCGCAGCGCTTCGCGATCGCGGCCGTGAAGCTCCGGCACCAGGGTTGACCGTTGGCGTGTCCGACCGTCGGTGCGAACTTGTTGCGGTTCGAGCCGGACGGGCTCTCGCGGTACCCGATCTCCTTCGCTGCTTCCCGGAGGATGTCCTGTGGTGTCGTCACGTGTGCTCCTTCGAGTTGCGCGAACGTCTCTTCGGCCCGTGCCATGTGCTTGCGGTAACGGCCGGACGTGTAGGCCCCCCACGGACGCCAGCCGTCCTCGGCGTGGATCGCCTTCGCCACGTCAAGCGCGTGATCCAGGCCCTTCATCCCGCGCAGGGCTTCGGGGTCGCGGCCGGTACCCGTGCCCCTCTCGTCGTTGCGCGAGCGGATCTGCGCGATGTTCAGGGACGCGTTCCACTCTTCGTTACGCCTGAGAAGGTCACCCTCGGCGTCCGGGGAAAGCAGGCTCTCTTCGGTGAAGACGGCGAGCCATGTGGGGCCTTCGGAGCGAGGGAAACCCTTTCGCAGCAGCGCGCGAGCGGTCTCTTCGCCGGTCAGGTACGTCGGGCCGACACGCCCTGCTACGCGTCCATCGTCTGTGCGGAACTCGTGGACCGGACCCTGGTACGGCACGGCCTACCGGCCCCGCTTACGGCGGAGCTGTTCGATCTCTTTCTCGAGCTCCTCCATGCGAGCAGCACACTTCGTGAGAAGGGCGTCGCGCTCGGCGATCTCACCCTCGAGGGCGTCGATCGTCTCGCCCAACCGGTTAATCACGAGAGCGAGTCCGTTCATCATGGTGCGTAGTAGGGAACCTTGATGTTCGCGCCGTCCATCCGTTGCGTGATGTAACCGGATGGCAGCGCCGGCAGCGCAGAGGCCGTTCCCGCGGTTGCTGTCGTCGACCTTACGGCTGAGGACAGCCAACGCAGAGTGGTGGTCAACTCCAACTCGTTGACGCCGACGATGCCGGCGCCTGCACGGTGTATCTCGGTGTCGCCGCCGAACCTGACTTTAGACGCGGAGCCCAGTTCCAACTTGTTCGCGGAGTCGTCCCACGCGAAGTTGGCAGAATCAACCAACACTCCCGACCCGTTCGAGAACGGGATGCGCTTGTCCGTGAAGTTGCCGTTCCGGAGATACGTGTTGACGTCGCTGGCGGTGAGCACCTCACCGGCGACGAAGGTCTTCGTGGGCATCTGCGGGGTCTCCTTACGCGGCGAGCGCGTTGTTGTCGTCGAGCGTTCCGAGGGTCGCGTTATCCAGGACGAGGAACGAGAACTTGGTCGCGGACTGGAGGGTCCACGTCGTCTTCCATGTCGTCGGCGTGATCTCGTGGACGATGCCGCGGATGAACACGGCGCGGCTGATGGTCCCGCCACCCGGCGGCCGGAGCTCAACCGTTATCCGGTCCCCGATCTCGCGACCGAGCACCTGCGGGAAGAGCCTGGTCGGATCGCGGAGCGGCTTTATCACGAGCGTCGCGAAGCGGAGCTCCGGGTCTTTGCAGAAGTAGATCAGCGCGCGGGTGTAATCGAGCGCGTCGCCGTCGCTCTCCATGAGGAGGTCGGAGCGCTCGTATGAGTGGGTGAGGTATTCGTCCCGCGACGCGGCGTCGTCGGCCGCCTGTTCGGTGCCCCCGACCCGTGTGATACGAGCTTGGTTGACGAGTTGCACCTCGTCGTACTCCGCGTCGACGTCGTTGTAGGGGAGCTGCGCCGGGAGGTCGTCACCGAATGTGGCCTGCGGGGTGTTCGACCTCGTCTCTTCGGAGATCGCGTTCCTATTGCGGAACACCACACGGCCGGCTCCGTCGATGTAGAGCTCCCCGAGCTCCGTGTCGGCGACGAGCAGGAGCTCCGCGAGGGCGTCCCCTTCGAGGGTCGTCGCCTGAAGCGTCGTATCGCCGGTGGCGATCACCCTGTCGGAGGGTTCCCAGTCGGTCGAGTCGAGGATCCGAGTGACTCGCGCGCCCGAGTCTTCGCCGGCGCCCTGCGCGGATTGGGCCGGCCGCTTCTGGTTCCGAAGCACCTTGAACCCGTCCGTCGCGTTGAGGACGGCCTCTGAGTAGTTGCGCTTCTTCGTGTATCCCAACTTCCAGCTGTCTACGTAACCGCGCCAGAGGTTGTATGTGACGCCCGCCCACGTCGCGCGGTAGCGCACGGCGCGCATCGGCTCGACTTCGGTCTTGCCGTCAGACACATAGGGGCCCGAAAGGTTCGTCGGGTCGTACTGCCGGGCTACGTTCTTGAGAACAGCCGTTGCCGTCCCGGCCTCGTAGCGAACGATCGGTCCCTGAACGCGTGACGAGCCGCGCTTGAGCGTCAATGTGCGCAGGTCGGCCGTGACGTTGGTGAAGGCCTCGCCCAGTGTCGCCGTGTCGAGCTTCCCCCGACTGACGTCGTCGAGGTGCAGCGAGGTTCCCGTGCTCGCGCCGATCGTGAATCCGACCTCGGGGATGACGTCTGGCATGTTGTTCCATTCCGAGAGGTGGTCCGCGGCGCGGTTGAGCGCTGACGAAGCGGGTGCGGCGTTCACTACTGCGCGCGCGATGATTCCCGCACCTCTGGACAGCAGAGCGCTCGACGGTGCGTTCGCGACGACGCCTCGACGATAGATGCCGAGGCCGTCAAGCACAGGTGGTAACCCGGTGACGATCTCCGTCAGAGCGCGCGCCATCGTGCGACCGCCGACGATGCCGATCAGGACGGCCTCTGCCGGTGCGGCACTCGACTCGGCCCGGTGGTAGCTCAGAAGACGGTTGAGCGATGACGTGGTGGGTGCGGCCGCCAACACTGCGCGCTGCACGGATTGTTGCGGATCGAGCGTGGCCGACGCTGGTGCAGAGTTCGTTGGGTTGCGGCTTAGCGCTTGTACGAGACCGAGTGTGGCGATCGCTGCGGCCGTGTCGGTTCCCGCGCGGGCGAACGTCCCGCGCCCGTCGAGTGCCGAGGTTGCCAGTGCCGCGCTCGCTGCAGCGCGCTGCACGGATTGTTGCGGATCGAGCGTGGCCGACGCTGGTGCAGAGTTCGTTGGGTTGCGGCTGTGTATCTGGGCGGCCTCGCCCAGTGTCGCCGTGTCGAGTCTCCCCCGACTGACGTCGTCGAGGTGCAGCGAGGTGAACGACACGCTTAGTCCCCTTCGGCTACGTCAGATGTTGATGGGCCACGACGGCGACCTCCGAGCAGGAATGCCGAGGCGCTTCATCCAGAACTGGACGTTCGACGGTGCTGTAACGAGGCGCGGCAGCGACGCGTTCGATCGAACCCTCCCTCTCGTAGAGTTCGGCGAGCGTGGCCCGCGGCGGACAGCGCAAACGGATGTACGACCCGACCGCGCGCCTCAATACATCGCGCTTCGAGGTCTGCAATGGCACGACGGTTCATATGGATACTGTCCACGTCAGCGCGAGCTGGTCGCTGACGTCCATGACCGCGACCGGCGTCACGAGGTTCTCGAAGGCCATGGTTCCAGCAGCGATTGCGTTGAGCAGGGCGGCCTTCGCGACGGTGCGCACCACGCCCTCCGTCTTGGTGAACGTCTTGCTGATCGTGTAGGAGCTGGCGCCCACCGTGTGCGCGTAGGCACCTTGCGCGCGAGCCAGCCCTTCGGCCACGAGCTCGCCGACGAGCACGGTATCGCCTGGGGCCGGCGCGGTGGCGGACTCGGTGAGCGCCACGTAGGTCGCGGACGCGTAGAGCCCCGTCCCGGTCGACGCCGTGTCGCCGAGCACGCGCGACTGCCAGTCGCCGCCGGCGTTGGTCCGTAGGTACGTGCGCGAGATCAGCGCGAACAGCGCGAGCAGTATCGCCCTCACTTGTTGCCTCCTTCGCCTTCTTTGGCGGTTGCGCCTACTCCGGGCGGCCCGTTCTCGGTGTGGTACGCGTCCTCGAGGTCGGCCGGCGCGCCGATCTCGCAGCCGAAGTGCTCGGCCAAAAGCGCATCCAGGCCCCCCGAGCTCGTCTCCACCCACGCCGGCGGCTTGTCGGAGTGCGAGGACCACGCCCCGCCCGGCGCGGTGATCGTGGTGAAGGCTTCACCGAGCGAGACCCCCTCGGGGAACGTGACGGAGGTGACGCGGTTTCCGTTCAGGCGCACGACCTCCGGCTCTTCGCCGATCTCTGTGGCCCCCAGCCCTTCCGGCATCTCGATCGCTGAGGTGTTGCCGAGCCGGACGCAGAGCAACTCGTCCGTTCCCGCCTTGCGTGCGGTCCTTCCCTCTGGACTGGTGGTCATAGGTTCGTCCTCCTCTGGACTGGTGAGCAGGCGCATCGAAGCCCGTCGGTCTCAAACCGTCATGCGCTCGCGCGCCAGCCCGCGCCGTTCCGCCTCTCGTATTCGTTGATCGCGCGAACGACGTCGGCTCCGTCCGAGCCGGGTGGCATGTTGATCGTGATGTTGACGACCGTCGGGGTATTGCCGCGTCCGAAGCGATTAAGCGGGACGACGGCTTCGGGGCCTTCCTCTCCGATAAGCGCGAGCGTGGGACGGGTGACGACTCCACCTTTCGCCAGACGTGGGATGTCGGGGAAGATGTCGTCGACGTCGAACCCGAAGCCGCCAAGGAACTTCGGAAGACGGATGTGTATCCCGAAGTCGAGCGCGTTCCACGCGTCGATGAGGAGGTTGATCGCGCTCTTAAACACGCGGACAACGAAGCCCCAGGTTTCCTTGAAGCCGGTCTTGATCCCATCCCACACGCCGCCGAAGAACCCGAGGATGCGGTCCCAGTTCTGGATGATCTGACCGAGCGGGGTGAAGTTGAGGAACAGTTCCTTCAGGAAGTTAAAGACCTTCGAGGCGTTCTTCTGGATGCCCTCCCAAACGTCGCCGAGCGTCCCCTTGATCGTGTCCCAGTGCTTGATGATCTGACCGAGCGGGGTGAAGTTGAGGAAGAGTTCCTTGAGGAAGTTGAAGACCGCGCTCGCCGCAGCCTTGATGATTTCCCACGTTCTGAGCAGGAAGGCCTTGACCGTGTCCCAATGGATGACGAGGAGAATCACAGCGGCAACGATCGCGGCGATGACGAGAACGATCGGGTTCGCCATTAGGACCGTAATGGCTTTCCCGGCCGCACCAAACACCGAGATCATCTTTCCGACGGCGATGAGCACGGGTCCTGCAGCAGCAGCGATCGCGGCGATCTGAACGACGAGGTCTTGGTTCGCGGGCGACAGGCTCGAGAACTTCTCGAGGAGCCCGCTGAAAAAGTCGAGGAGCTTCTGCCCGATAGGGAGTAGCCCCCTGCCGATCTCGTCGCGTTGATCCTTGAATTCGGCGGTGAGGATGCGCTGCTTGTTCGCGGCGCCGTCGGAGGTCCTCGCGAAGTCACCCTGCGTCTTCTTCGTCTGCTCCATGATGAGCGCGTACGCGGCCTGCGCCTTGATGGCTGGAGAGAGGACGTCCGTCGCCGTCTTCAGGGACGACGTTGACTTCTCCTGCGCACGGACGACAGCGCGTTGGGCATCGGCGATCGAGCGAGCGTTGTCCTCGGCGGTGCGCGACTGTTCCTTGCGGGCGAGCGTTGCTCGCTCCTCGGCGTCCGAAACGCCTTCCTGTGACTCCTTGACGTTGTCGTTGGCTTCGGCCAGCCGCTTCTGCGCGTCCTTGAATTCCTTCGAGCCGCTGACGCCCTGCTTCCGTCGCTTGTTGAGCTCTTCCTGGTCACGCTGCGAGTCTCGCTGCGTGTTCTGCAGGCTGAGCTCGGCCTCCCTCAGCGAGAGTTGGGCCTCGAGGAACTCCCGGGGGTCACCCGACTCGCGCGCTTCGTTGAGACGCTTCTGGGCGTCTTCGAGCCTGAGGACAGCCCGCTGCTCCTGAACGGCGTTCTCTTCGACACGAGCGGTCAGGTCGACAAGCGCGTCCTTCGACGCCTTCCGTGCGTCCGTCAGCGCTTCCTGTGCGGCCTTCGCGTCCCGTTGCGCATCGCGCAGACGGTCCTCGGCATCCGACACGGCTTCGTCGGCGTCCCGGACGGCCCGTGCCGCGGACTCGGTCCGGTCGGCTGCGTCCTGCGTAGCGTCAGCGACTCCGCGGTGTGCATCTGCCAGCGCCTCCGAGGACGCCTTGTTCGACTTCTGGGCCGAGGTGTTGTCGATCAGGCCGAGCTCGAGGGCTTTTGCCTTGAGCGTCGCCTCGTTGATGTTCACACCGAACCGCTTGAGGGGTTCGGTCTCGCCGGTCAATCCGGAACGCAAGGCGTCCAGAGCTTCGGTCGGGTCGACGTTGTTGAAGCTCGCGAGATCGCCGGCGAGCTCCACGAGGCTCGTGGACATGTTCGCCGAAGCTTGTTCACCGATCCCCATCGCCGTGAAGAGGTTTCCGAACGTCCCCGCGGCGGCGAGTGCTTCCTGCTGTGAGATCCCGAGCGACCTCGCCGCGTCGGCGGAGAACCGCTTGACCGATCCGCTGGCCTTGCCGAAAACGACGTCGACCTTGTTCATCGACTCGCCCAGATCGGATGCGAACTTGAAGGCCGCGACACCACCCGCGACAAGAGGAGCGGTGACGCCGATGGTCAGTCTCTTACCGACCGAGGAGAACTTATCGCCGATCTTGTTGAGCTTGGAACCGACGCTCTCGAACTTCCTCTCGAGATCCCGCGTGTCGCCGAGAAGGCGAATGATGATGTCGCCGGCCACAGAATGTCCTTTCGGCGGGAGTTACTCCCAGGTGGGGGTGTTGCTCGCCCACTCGCGGCCGTCGTTGTCGCGCATGAGCTCATCCGCTGCGGTGGGGTCTTCGTCGAAGTCGACGTCGTCCGGGTCACTGTTCGCCCGGTTCATCTCTTTGACCAGTCCGTTCCACTCCCACGTCTTCAGGGAGCGGACCGCGGACCACGAGAGCCCGGGGTAGAAGTGCAGGAGCGCCGCCAGCGTCTTCAGCCGGCGGCGTTGGTAGGAGGGGCCTCGCCCTCCGAGAGCTTCACCTTCAGGTTCGCGGCGTCCTCCCAGGTGAAGCTCGGTTCGACGCGCTTACGCGCAACGAACCCGATCGCACGGAGGAGCTTTCCTTTCGGTCTGTCCCGATCACCGATGGCCTCGATCGGCTGCCCCGTCAACTCCTCTATCTCTTCGATCTCGCCGACAGTCAGATGGTCGAGATCGATGTTCAGGACGTTGTCGTCCATGGTCAGAGATCCACTCCTCTCTTGGCGTCCTCGATGGCCTGCAACATCGCCTCCGTGACCTTCCGCTCATGAGCGTCGACCGCCGGCTGAATGACCGGACGAACAGGCGACGTGAACCAGAAGGCTCGGTTCCCGAAGAGCGGGTGCCGGACGATGCCGGGTGTTCCCTTGCTGCCACGCTCGTACAGTGGTCCGTGTGCGCCCTTCCTCCTCGAGAGGCGAACACCCACGGAACGCGTCGTGACGGTTGGAGTGATGGCCCCCGGGATCCTGCGGGACCAGGAAGCGCGAGCCTTCGCATCGGCGACGATCACCGACAGGACGCCCCGGGCCTGCTTGTTGAATTCCTTGCGCACCTCAGGCGCGTATCGCTTGAGGGCGCGCAGGAACTCCGACAGGCCTTCGACCTTGACCGTCGCTTGGGGCAACTGATTGCCCTCTTAGCCGACCTTGTCGACCGTCGACGCTGCGGCCCAGCCTCCCGAGATCTTGTTCGACCCGCTGACTTCTCCGGAAAGGCTGAAGTCGAACAGCGCCGTGCCGAAGAAGTACGTCGCGGTCGACGCGGTCGTCGGGTACAGGTAGAACTTGCGTGCGAGACCGTCGCGCGCAGCGGTGTACAGCTGCGGCGAGGTGTCGTCGTAGAAGCCCGCGAACGAGCCCTGCGCGTCCACCAGACCCGACACGTAGACCTTGTTCTCGTCACCGAAGGCGGTGACGTCTTCCTTGTCCGTCGCGAACTTGATGTCCCACTGGTTGAGGAACGTGACCGGTGTGGCCGCGGCCGTGTCACTGGCGAGCCCGACGTACAGCCGTCCCTTACGTCCGTGTATACGACCCATGAGGCCTTTCCTTCCTTCTTTGTGGTCCGCGCGGGAGGGCGCGGAATCCTGGGGGTTGTCGGGCTTAGAGCCCGAGTTGTTGCAGCATCAGAGCGGCGTGGTTGTCGAACGTTCTGTCCGACACCGCGGCTCTCGCGGCCTGAGCGGCCGCCTCTCTCTCCGCGTCGCGCGCCGACCAATAGCGCACGAGATCGCCGAACTCCTCGGCCCCCTGAAACGTCGGGAGCATCGGGAGGAGCTCGTCGCTTTCCGGTCTCGGATCGCGCAGGAAGAACACCCCGCACGCCGCGAGCTCGACTTCTCGTGGTGTCATCGACCAGCCCTGCTCGAGGTCCGGTCGCATCGCTTCCTTGCGGTACACGTTGGCCGAGACCTTCGAGGAGGTGTAGAGCCTCACCGTCTCGTCGTTCGGGCAGCACTCGTCGACCGGATGCACCAGGAAGTCCCGGAGCTCCGAGTCTTGCGGGAGCTGTTGCCAGTTGCCCGCGAACCGGGCGTTGATGCCGTTCCAGTCGACGCTCTCGAAGAACTTGATGCGGCTCGCGTATCCCGTTCCCACGAAGCAGAAGTCCGATTCGCAGTCCGGATCCGTTGGACGCGGGTGGTGTCTGTCGGGGTCGTAGGCGTGCGGGATGTAGGCCGTGGGGGCCACCTGTTGGAACGCGTCGAGGTTCGTCGGGTCGTTGATGATGTTCAGGTCGGCGAGCTCGGCGCGCTCGATCTGTTTCGGATCTTCGTACGGACTCTCGGTGTGAAGGATCACGACCTTGTGTCCGCGGTCCCGGAAGACCGGGTAGAAGTCGGACGGGATGAAGAAGGACGACACGACGATGATCACGTCGGGCCACCAGTCGTAGACCGCCGCCTTCATGCCGATCGCCGCCATCCGTGCGACGTCCGATCCATGAAACGCGGCGATGTACTCGTCGCCGTGTTGGATCTTCGCGCCGCCGTAGAAGTTCAGCCGGTCGCTCAGGTTGAGCGTTGCGACCTCGACGCCGTTCGCGCGGAGGCCCTTGAGCCATCCGTCGTGCACGTCGCTGACGGAGAAGTCACACCCCGGGTGGACCAGGAGTGCGCGCATCTATCGGACGGCGACGGCTCGAAGGTCGCAGCCCGCGACGTTCACCATGAAGCTCGTCCAGCCGATCGCGACGAGTTCCTTCTCGAACTCCGTCGGATCGACGTTGCCGTAATACTCGTCGTCCTTGAGGCCCGCGCCGTCGATGCCGGAGTGGGAAGCTCGTCCCGGTCCGGCGCACGTCATGACGAACGTCCCGCCCTCACGGCAGCGCTTGTACGCGGTGCGGACGATCGCCTTCCAGTTGGTTGCGTGTTCGAGCACCTCGGCGCAGACCACGACATCGAAGACCTCGTCGGTGCCCCACTCCGTGATGTCTGCGACGACGTCGACGTCTTGTCCTGGGTACAGATCGACGGCCGTGTAATCGGCCCCCGGGAAGATCGATCGGCATGAGCCGTTGATGTTGCGACCGCCGATGTCGAGGACCCGGACGGTTTCGGTCGTTCCGAACCGCGCTACCCACTCGTATGCGGCGGGATGCATCAGACCGACCCGACGGTGACGATGATGTCGGCGCCGAGGTAGCTCTGTCCGGCCCACTCGATGAGCTGGTCCGGTTCGACGTCGGTGACAACGGCGTACTCCACGACTCCCCCGAGGTCCTCGTCGGCCGCGATCGCCGCGACCACTGAGCCCGCGCCCGATGGCGACAGATAGGCATCGAGCTTGTCCTGGCCCGCGGTGTCGTCCGCGAGGGATACGAGGAGCGTCACGGCGAAGACGTAGTCGTGATCGGCGGGACCGAGCGTGGCTGGTTGTGGACCATGCCGTCGGCTGATGACGGCCGCCGGCGTATTGACCTGACCTGGACGCGTAGCGTGGGCCTCCAGTCCTGAGACCGCTGCGACGCACGTCTTGAGGCCGCTTCGGATCTGTGTGATGGACGCCATCAGGCCACCAAGACCGTGTCGCGTCGGTACTTCTCCAACAGCATGCAGACGTAGGGGTTCTCGCGAACGCGGACCGCGCCGAAGCCGTCGAAGCCTGCCACTCCGTGCGGCGCGTCTTTGAGCTTGAAGAGGCCTTCTGCGAGGATGAGCGTCGACTCCTTCACGCCTGCCGGGACGGCCGCCCAACCCCACTGCGCCGTCACGCGCAGGCTGGAGCGTTTGTTCGTGGTCGGGAAGGTCGGGGTCGATACCGCGTAGATGCGCGAGAAGGGCCAACCCGACTCCCCCTCGACGACGCCGTTCAGCGGACGCAGTTCGTAGTCGGTTTCGGCGGCGGTCCACGTCGTCTCGAAGGTTCCGTCGTCGTCACCGTCGGTCTGGATGACGAGCCCGGCGGTCGTGTGGAAGTCATCGACCCTGGCCAGGCGTGGCGTATCGGTCTTGAAGATACGCGCCGTGGCGGCGGTGTCCTTGTTGAAGGTGCGGCGACAGTGCTTGTCGACGTCCCGGGACGCGGCGTTCAGGGCTTCCGACAACCGGGTGTCGTCGGAGTTCACCGTGATCTGCATCCGCGACTTGAGTTCGGCGACCGTCGCGTACGGATCGCTCACGCGGGCTTGTTCCCCTCGGCCCCCTGCTCGGACGTCTCATCCGGTGTCTCGGGCGGCTTCTTGCTCGGCTTCTCGGTGCCCTTGTTCTTCGGCTTGTCCGCGGCCTTGTCCTTCGACTTGCCGCGCGACTTCACGGCGCCGAGACGTTCGGCCTCGTCGAGAGGACGTTCATCCCCGGGAGCGGCCCACAGGAAGCGGCCCTCGGGGTCGGCTTCCTCGACGACCTTCGAGCCGTCCTCGGTGAGGTACAGGTGGCGGTCGATCGTGACTGTCTCCATGTTCCGGTTCCTCCCTTGGCCTACGTCTGCGACTCGAGCTCGACGTAGAAGATGACGACGGAGAACTTGCCGGCCGTCAGGGCCGCCGTTGCAACGGTCGCGACGATGTCGCGTACCGCGCCCGTCTTGACGGGCGCGGTCGTTGCCGTGAAGTCGCCGCGCTTGGCCCCTGCCGAAGACCACGGCGCATCCGAGATCAGATCCGCGGCGTTGATGTCCGCCGCGCCTTCGACCTTGATGGCTACCGTCGCCGCGCCGGCGGACGTGAGAACGGTGTCCACGTGAAGCAGCGCGTCGAGGATGATCGCTCCGGATGGCAACGAGTCGCCGCGGAGGATGATGTCTCCGGCGACACCGCCGTCGGTGTCGAAGTCGTACAGGCCGCGGGCCGCCTTGGTCTGGCCCATCCCACCACCGCCGGCGCGGATCCTTCGTGTACCTGCAGCCTTCTCAGCCATTGCGTCTCCTTGGATTCATGGGCTCCAAGAGGGGGAGCACACGCTCCCCCTCCGGAAAGCCGGGGGTCTACAGACCCGTAACGGCCGTGAAGGCGGTCGGGCGGTAGTGGATGAGCGCGCAACGAACGTCGGCGCGCAGTGCCTGCTTGCCCTCGATGAAGAACGTCGAGTGGCTGTTGGACACCTGCACGTCGATGCCGCGCCGCACGGCGAGCTCCGACTGGTTGCGGTAGTCGCCGATGACCGCCTTGGTGGCCGTCGGTGCGGTCGTCTGCACGACCGGAACGCCCCAGATCGTCTCGGGACCCGGCAGCGCCGGGTGTCCCCAGACGTAGTCGCCGTTCGCCGTCTTCAGCAGACGAACCGACTCCCACTTGCTGGGACGGATGAACACGACCGACGGTTCGGAGAACCCGGTGTCGCGGATCTGCCGCATCCCCTTGTAGATCGCGTCCGGGATGCTGTCGACACCGAGCGCTTGCGTGTTGATGCCGGCGACGTTCTCGGTGCCGCGGAGGTTCGGCGCGGTGCCGTTGCCCACCAGGATCTGCAGATCGAGGCGCTGGCGCAGCATGAAGGGCAGGCGGTTGTTCACCCAGTCCTTCGCTCGCGGCTCGTCCTCGAACTGCTCATCGGTGACCGGGATGAACACGGCGACCTTGCGGACCTCCGAGCTCTTCTCGGTGAAGACCAGCGCGGCTTCGCCGTAGGCTGTGCCTTCCGCTGCCTCGGCGGCGTTGTTCGTGAAGGTCGTCTCCTCCATGTACTTCACGGTGCTGGCGCCCGTGGTGGTCTGGGGGATGAAGTTCACGACGACCGGCGCGGGCCGGGTCGCGAACTCCTGGACGCGGTCGGTGCGCGGGTCGAACGGGTCCCAGCCGGCAGCCGTCTCGAAGAGGGTCTTCAGGTCGACGTCGACGAACGACGTCGGGCCCTGGCCGCCCTTCCAGCCCTTGATCGCATCCGACTCGACGAGGAGCTCGCCGATCGAGCGGTGCTTTTTCGGCGTGCTGCCATCGCCGTTCTCGTCGCCGGTCTCGCGGCTCTCGATGCCCGCGGCGGTGTCCACTGCAACCTTCTTCACGACTTCGAGGTCCTGGACCTCCTTGCCGAGTTCGTTGATCTCGGCGTTGGCGATCTGGATCAGCGCGAGCTTCTCGGCGTCGGTGCCCGGGATGCACTTGACCTTCGCGAGATCGATGTCCGGGCCGGCTTCTGCGAACACCTTGGCGAGCTCGTCCTGCTTGGCGTGGAGCTTGGCCTTCGCTTCCTTGAGTGCGGGAAAGTCCAATGTGGTTCTCCTGTTGTGCGGCGAATCACCGAAGGTGTTCGCGGGTCGAAGGCGGACCCGAAGGGCCAGCGCCTAACTTGCTTGCGTCAGCGAGATGAAGCGGACGAACTCGCGTGCGGCTTCGGCGTTCGCCGTTGCCGTCGTGACGCTCAGCGGTCCGAGCTCGTCGGCCGCTTCACGAAGGGCCGCTTCGAGACTCTCGAATCGCTTGCAGTTGGCCGCCGACACAGCGCGGCCGTCGTTGACCCGCAGCGCAGCAAGCGCGGCCGCGCGGTCGATGTACTCCTTCACTCCGTGCAGCAGGCGCTCGGAGTGGTCAGCAAACCTTGTGTCCTTGCCGGTGACCGTCATCGTGAGGTCCACCTCGGTGCGGTCGGAAAGCTCGACGTCACCCGCGTCGGAGCGGGACCATCCGTACTGGTAGGTGACCGGGTCTTCGCCCGAGCGTCGGAACGTGGCGACGACGTGGTCCGTGAACGTTCCGGCGATCGAGACGTATGCGTACTCGTCGGACCCGAGATCGTCCGGGACGACGTCCGCCTCGATGGCGGTGCGGATCGCTTCGATGTCTGCCTCGAACGTCCCCATCTCGGCCCACGCCTTCGCGTTCTTGGCCGCGATGGTTCGCGTCGCGACGCCGGCGCCCATCAGCACGGGGGACGTCTCCTTGACCCGGACCTTCCGCAGGAAGTTCACCGTGCGTCCGTCGACCTCTCCGCGGTCGGAGACAACATCGTGGAGTGAATACGACCACTCTTGGAGCAAGCCCAACTCCTTGACGACGTCGAAGGTCTCGCGTCCGTTCGTCGTGTTCAGGAAAAATTGACCATCCATGATGGCTTCCGTCTCGGTAACGCGGATGGTGCCTTTGCCGACGGGGAGCGCGCCTTCCCAAGACTTGTGGCCATACGCCGAAATGACGACTCCGGCGCCGGCTTCGAATGCATCCGACAGCGTGTAGTCCCCGTCCGCGTCCACCGTGTTGAAGGTCGCGAACACCGCGGACACTTCACCCTTCGCGGCGTCCTTGATCGTGAGGCCGCTAAATAGCTTTGTCTTCATTCAATGGGTCCTCTGTGTGTCGCCTTAGATAGGCGGCCGCGCGGTCAAGGAGTTCCGGGTTGTCTCGGAAATGTCCGAGCCCGGTATTGCAGTGTCCGCACAGCAGGTCGCGAAGGTTCCCGGTCGTGTGGTCATGATCGACCACTAGCCTTGAGAGCGTCGCCTCACTCTCGCTTCTCCCACAGATCGCGCAACAGTTCTTCTGCGCTCTTGCTCGGCGATCTCGTTCGACGGTTGAAATGCCGAACTTTCGTTGGAGTTCAGCATTTCGCCGGGCCTGGCGGTACTTCTCAGCCTTGTCGGGGTTTCGCACTGACCACGCTCGGCGAGCAGCTCTTCGGCGTTCGGAATGCTTCCGGTAGTCCTCTCGGCTTAGCTCGGTGCAGCATTCGCGACAGTACGAGTGGAGATCGTCCTTGTTCTTCTTATCGCTCGGAAACGCCGCCTTGCGCTTCGTCGTTCCGCATCGTGCGCAACGTTTCATCCCTTGAACTGCGGTTCGCCGAACTTGGGTTCGAGCGGGGGTTCCGGGGTGGGTGTGTTGACACCCGCTGGCTGCAGCTGGACGCTGTACAGCCCGGTGTGCGTGAGCCGCGACAGGTCGCCGGATTCGATGGCCTTGACGACAGACTCGGGTGTGTATCCCGACCGGATGCCCGACTCGATCGCGAGCATGCGGTCTTTGAGAATCTCGATCTCTTCTTTGGCGTCCTCGCGGAGGAACGCGATGTCGCGCGCGTCGTACCACAGGTCCGCGCCCTTCGGCGGCGTCACGAGCGTCTGAAGCGACGCCGAAGCGGTGCGCCAGTGTGGCCGTGCGTAGTGGTCAGCGAACTTCCGTCGAGCCTGTCCGTAGTTCGAGTACGTCGACGCGTCGAGGCCTTCGGACAGCCCGACGACGATCGGCGGGACGGCGGACGCGGCCGCGATGCGCGTTTCGATCCCGCCTTGCACGCGCTTGAAATCCATCTGCCGCATGTCTGCCGAGACCGGCGTGACGTCGGCGCCGCCGCCGATGAAGAGTGTCTTGTACGCGTTCCACGCGCCCTCGTGCTGTGCTTTGAACCTCTCGACGAATGCGTCGAAGTCGTCCGTGTTGACGCTCTTGTCGAGCTTCATGACCAGGTTCAGCGTTGCGCCGCGCTTGAAGAAGTTCAGCTTGTGCGCCGTCGCCGCTTGGTCCGACTGGATCTCACGGAGGACCGGTGTCAGCCACGACATCCCACGCCACTGCGCTTCCGGGTCGGGGTAGGGCGAGTAGTGCGCCACCTGATTCGGAAGGAGCAGCACCGGTTCCTGCTTGTCCAGCACGCCCTTCGGTTCGTAGAGGTACCCGACAGGCTTCGCGTCGAGCGCGTATGGGCTGCCGGACTTCGAGCCGGTGACGATCGTGACCCAATCCGGACGCATCCGCCGCAGCCGTTCGCCGGCGTCGTCTTCGATCTTCGTCCAGTACGAGTTCCCCGCGAGCGAGACGTCCTGCTCCATGTGTGCCAGTAGCTCACCTGTCGTCCCGCCCGGCCACGGCTTCTCGAGCAGCCTGAGCGAGGGATCGTCAAAGAGGTCCGTTGGCCGGCCGTTTGTGTAGCTCCGGTACTGGAAACGCGCTTCGGAGAACAGCAGCAGACGTGCGAGCACGCATGCCCACACAACACCGTCGCTCTTGTAGACCTGTCGGACGTAGTCGGTGAAGGAGTTCTCGATCCGCTCCTTCTCGCCGGCGCCGGCCGGGAACATGAGCTGATCCGTTGCCCAAAACGGCGGTTGCGACCACGCCTTGCGGCGCCGAAACGGCCAGGCCACTACGCCCAGCTCACGAACGGGACCCGGCTTTCCTGGGTCTTCTCGGGCATCGTCATCGCAGCCTCCAGGGCAAGGACGCCGGCGATACCGGCGTCGATCTTCCTGCCGTCCTCGCCCTTGGTGAACACGAAGGGCACTCGCCCGTCGGAGTCGTCCGCGGCTTTCACGTAGGCCTTCTTGCGCGCCATCGCCAGCGTGTGGTCCGTGAGCGTTGAGTTGTCGTCGTGCGAGAGCGCCTTTTCTTTCAGCGCCGTCGTGAAGCGGTCGCAGGCCGCGGACATCCGCTTCGGTTGGTTCGTGTCGAAGAACAGGACGATCGCGTCGGCGTCGGCGAGCCCGGCGTTCCATCGCTCGGCCCACCGCTCGATCTCGGTCTGCCACTTAGGCGGGTCACCGAAGAGCCGGCCGACGTCGTACCGACCGAACACCGCTTCGACCGCGCGCTCGACCTCGAGACGCGGGATGCGCCAATCGGCCGGTGCGTGTTCGGGTCGCATCCAGATCGTCGGCTGGCCGTTCACCTCCGGAACGAAGAGATGCCCTTCCTTGGTGCACGCCACCAAACAGGTCGCGTCGTCCGATATCGATCCGTCGAAGCCGAGCCCGATCCGCTCCTTGCCGGCGACGGTTCGGACTGCGGCGAGTTCGGCCCAGCGCGTCGGGTCAACGGCGGCGCCGGACGACGACGCGATGATGTTTCCGTAGAAGCGCATCGCCTGCTCGGGATCGCGTACGACGAGGTCGGCCGCTTCAGCCTCGATCGCGTTCAGGTCCACGTGGCCGCCGTGTCGGCGGTGCGTGTCCTTCGGGTAGACGATCGAGTGGATCTTCTGCCTCTCGCGCTTGTTCTTGTACGAGAGGCCCTTGGGGGGCTGCTTGAACTGGCGGTAGATGTCGGCCGCCCGGGATTCGTACTGCTGTTGTGCGACCGACTTCTCCGACGGGTCCCACGCGTTGCTCGTGAGCGACGCTCGGCCCCCCATCCCCGACAAGCCGCGGTACTGCGTGTCGGCGACCTTCGTCATCTTGTTGCGCGGCGTCCAGATACCGACCTCGTCCTGAGGCGCGAACGTGATCCGTTGTCCGAGCCGGGACTGTGCCGACGACGTGACCGTGTCGATCCGTCCCCCGCCCGGGAGTCTGATGAACTCCTCACCCGTTCTCGGGACGAGGTCCACGAGCGGGCCGCCTTCGATCATCGGCCGGAGCGCGTCGTAGATGTTGTCGGTCTGCTCTTCGGAGAACGCCGTGATCTGGATGAGTGGCGTCGGCCACGGCATCCCCATCGGCTCGCCCTTGGCGTAGGCGTACTCGAAGCCGCACGCGCAGCCCCAGTCGCGGCACGCGTAGCCGTCGTTCTTCTCAGCCCAGCCGGCGAACAGCGCGGGACCGACGCCCTCCAGGCAGATATGCGCCGCGGTGTGTGGGCCCTTGCCGAGCTTCTGTGGTCCGATCAACAGGCCGCGGCGGTACACGAACGCCGGAGCAAGGATCGGGTTCTTCGGATCGAACTTCGCCGTTCCGCGAACGAGGTAGAAGTTCGCTAGGTACTGGAGCTGGTAGTCGTAGAGCTCGAACGGTTCCCCTTTGCGGAAGCCGTCCGGGATGACACAGTGAGCTTCGACCCACTCGCACGCGACGAGCATCGACCGGTGTTCACGTGTCACCGTCCTTGACCACCTTCAGTCGCTCGCGCGCGGATCGACGGGACTTGGTCCTGCTCGGCACCGGCGGCTTCACCGTCATGACGTCGACGATGCGCCAGCGGTTGGCTCGGAGCCCCGGAACGGTCAGCCCGAGGTCGTTCATCTTGCGCTGCACGACGTTGCGGTCGGCAGCCGTAGCCTTCGGGGCCTCGGCAACCGTGATCGCTCGGATGTACAAGGCGACCTCGAGTTCTTGGCCGTTGCGCTCCCACTCGACGGCCTGCGGGCGCTTCCATTCGCGCTCCCACATGTCGGCCTCGCCGAGCGTGATCTCAGGCAGCGGCCACTCCGGAGCGGGCGTTCCGCGGCCAGCGGCCGGCAGATCAATCCATTCCTTCTGGTCTCGTTCGCGACGAAGGGCATTAGGGTCCGGAGCCGGACCAGAGCGAGTCCGAGCGCCTCCACTAACCATCGTGCGTCAACTCCTCTAATGGTTTGAACCCGTCTGACTTGCGAGAGAGATGGGAACGGGTCCTGCTGCGCAGGCCACGTCCTTCGAGGCACCCCCTCCCCCCTACCCTCCGGTCTGTGTGTTGCGATGAGTTGAGTGTTGCGTGAGGTCGATGGTTTGGAACCTTCACGCGGTACATCAGGGTTGGGTGTGTGGTGGGGTAGCGGGTGGGTGTGCTCTCCGCTCCTCGTTCCCCTTGCGGGAGTTGCATGATCGACAGAGGATGCGCAGCAGTGTCGGGTCTCTTGCGATGACGTGATCGGCAACGAGGTCTGTTGGTTGGACGAGGTGTGGTTCTCTTCTCCAGCCTGGGCAGAGGGGGCCGTGCTGGGCTATCCACGCTTCTCTCAGTGTCTTGCTGTCTTTGTCCCAGCTTCCTCGGTACTGGGGCTGGCTGGCCTTCTTCTTCCGGTTCTGCACTGTTGTGCATGCGGGGCAGTAGGCCGGTTGGTTGGTGGTGGGTGTACCGCAGGTGATGCAGGGGCGGGGAGTCATGGGGGTGGGGGGGTCTCTTGGACGTGCCCCCCTTTGGTTTTTAGATCAAGCACGGGGGTCAGCAATGGCCCCCGTGCTCGGGTGGGGTGGGGTGGGGTGGGGGTAGTACCGGGAGCGGGGACTCGAACCCCGCACATCTCGGATCTCTGGGATGGTAGCCGATGCCCTGCCCTTGGGCGATCCCGGTTGAGCCCTCGCGCGTGCACCAAGTGGACAGAGGTGGACAGCAAGGACGATTACGGTTCGTTAGTGCAACACGCCTAGGAACCACAGGACGGCGATGACGAGGAGGAAGATGAGTGCTGCATCGCGGCGCCAGAGAACGGCGATGGCGATTGCGGCGATGAGTACGAGGACGAGGACTGATAGGTCGGGGATCATGCGACAGCGGAGCGTAGTGAACCTGGAATCGTCGGCAGGGGTCGCTCGAGCCTCCCGGTTTCGGCGTTCTGGGCACACGTGACGCAGAACCTCATCTCTTCCTCGTGACGACACTCGTGACGACCGTCGTCGATCGAGTCAAGGGGAGTTGCGGCTTGGGCTGGCCTGGGTCCTCGGTCGACGTAGGTTCCGTCGCTTGAGTAGACACGGCCTTGGATCGTGCCTTTGGCGAGCAAGGCGGTTCCCTCCTGCGATAGCGGCGCGCGAGGAGGAGCGGTAGCTGAGGTTCAAGCCCGGGGGAGCTACCGCTCCCTTTCGCGCGCGCGGTTCTTCCCTCGACTGGCGACGAGGGGTTCCTTGCTGGAACGGAAAGAGGCCCCCAACCCGGTTCGGGTGGAGAGCCTCTTGTCCCTACGTTACTATCCTATACGCTTGTCCCCTGAATTACAAGCGTGTTATTTTGGCAGGTTCTCGGCGGCGCCACTTCGCTTTCTTGCACCGCTCCCCGCACACCTTTGGTTGGCGCTTTCCCTTAGCGGGAAGCATCGGATCCCCGCACTCCTCGCACGTGGCAACGTACGACTCTGGGGCGACGTCTCCTTCACCTTGGCGGGCCAACGGGTCTGTACCGCTGATCTGCGCGACTGTGCACTTGTGGCAGTGGCGCGACCGGGGTCGTCCGGGGGTGGACGTGATCACGGGGCGGTCCGGGTCCGGACCTTGCAGCGTCGGGTCGAAGCGTTCTCGTGGTTCTCCGCACCGATCACACAGGCGGTCGTCGTTGACCGTTTCGGTCTGCGTGCCGATCGAGGTCTTGAATATTGGTTCGGTCATCGGTTGCTCAGCAGTTCTTCCAGCTCGATCGCGTCGAAGACCCTCCGAGTCAGAATTTCGCACCAGTAGCGATCCTCTTCGGTGACTGGTTCTTCGCCCATCTCGACGTTGAACTCAACAACGACGGCAACAGCACGACCGACCATCGCCTCGAAGGTTGTGTCAACGGATGCGCCGACCCCCAGCGGTATGTAACCCGGCTTAACGGTGCGCTCGATAGGCGTGAGGTCTGTGTCGTCTGTCTCGCCGTCGCAGAACATGTCGGTTCCTCCGGCCATCCACCGATGTGGAGCATGGGCGTACTCGGAAACTCCCGCGTACTCACCAGCAAGGCGGCTCTCGGCCAAGCGGCAGCGTTGGATGGGGGCGCTCGACTCCACGCCCAGAGTGGCCCCCGTCTCCGGCTCGGTAAGGCGTCCCTCGTAAGGACTGGCTGGTTCTGTGTCCGCTGGCACCCAGCCGTTCTCGCAGCTCCGGCATTGCATGGTCCACCCCTTGCCGTCGCAGGCTGGGCACCGCTCAAGCCCAAATGGGTTAGGGCAATCCTCGTCCGGGTCGTGGATCTCCCTGCATGTTTCGCAGAAGTGCTGGGGCCGACCTAAGACTGCATCGCCAACGGACGACATCGCGGCATCGAACGCTTCTCCGACACGGCGAGCCGCCTCAGGCGTGCCTCGTCTTCCACAGCGCGGGCAGTACCACCGACCCCGGTACTTCACGCGGCCCGTAGTCCCGCAGCGACACTGGTCCCTCGGGTTGCCGCTGTCCATGACCCGCAGTTCGCTCAGGATGGGCTTGATGTACCGCTTGTAGCGTTCCTCCCACGAGAGGTCGCCGCCGATGTAACCGCCCTCGCGAGCCTTCATCTCGCGTCCGATGTGTTCGAGTCAGCGAGTGCCAGCACCCACATGCAATCGGCCTCGTGGACGCCTTCGCTCTCCTTCCGAACGCCGCACCAATAGCAGACTTTGAACAGCGCACCCCAGCGCACCCGGTCTAGCACCCACGGGTCGTTCTCTGCGATCGCCACCCAGAACCGCTCGTAGCGGTCGGTCGCTACGGCGTTCTCCTGCGGCTTCTCAAGCCAACCGGAGAAGACCAGCCGGTCAACCGCTCGCGTAGCCTCGGCGTGGGTGAGCCCTACCTCCTTCACCTTCGAGATGGCTTCGGCCAGCCAGCCGTCATCCAGACCGCGAGCTTCGTTCCAGTCAGCGGATGGACCGTCAGCGGACGGTGGACCGGAACGGTCGCGGGCTTGCCCGTAACGCTCCATCGAATCGAACGTCTCAAGGACGCGCTTCATCCCTGCAAGCCTGTTGATGACGGCTGCTGCGATATCGCGGGCCATCCCCCACGGCATAGCCGTCACACCGTGTTGCCTCGCTGCCTCCTGAACGTGTGGAACGGAGCCGGAGATGAGATGGTCACGGATGCGGGTCTGTTCGCCGACTGCATCGGCGTCCGTTCCTTGGCCCTGAGCCGGTGCAAGAACCCTTTCATTAGCCTCGTCGCTATTCAAGGTTTCGCCCGTTTCCTTGTACTCAGCGCTCTCGCGTACCGCAGACCAGCAGCGCAGGTGAACCCTTTGCGGCATTCCGCGCAGGCTGTGACGTGCTCAACAAGACGTTGCCGCACAACGGAAACCGGTAACCCCTGATGGCACGAGGCGCAGATCAGTTCGTACGTCTCGCTCACGATCCGTCCGCTCCTGCATCGTCCGTTGCCGGTATGTCAGGCCACCAGCCCAGAACGTCGCGGGCTTCATGTGCCCACTTCACACCACAAACGTAGTGCCACGTCCGGTCCTCGGTCTGCACGTTGCCCTCTACTTCTGGCAGTGAGAGAACTCCCCCTGACTGCTCCGTCTCCGCATCCACGCTCACCTTCGCGTCGATCATGCGGTCGAGCAGTTCCAGCGCCGATGCTTGAAGCCCGACGACCGTAGGTCGGAGGGCGACTCCCGCTGCGACTCCCGCTGCGACTCCCGCTGCGACTCCCGCTGCGACTCCCGCTGCGACTC
>CAZFOB010000006.1:103859-112353 GCA_964520325.1 uncultured Actinomycetes bacterium
CCGCTGCGGCCAACGCTGCGTCCCACGCTGCGGCCCTCGCTGCGGCCCTCGCTGCGGCCAACGCTGCGTCCCTCGCTGCGTCCCACGCTGCGTCCCTCGCTGCGTCCATCGCTGCGGCCCACGCTGCGTCCCTCGCTGCGGCCCTCGCTGCGGCCATCGCTGCGGCCAACGCTGCGTCCCTCGCTGCGTCCCACGCTGCGGCCCTCGCTGCGTCCCTCGCTGCGTCCCACGCTGCGGCCCTCGCTGCGGCCCTCGCTGCGTCCGCGTCCTTTCGGCACGCCTCTAGGACGGGCTTGATGGAGGGAACCTGATCCGCTTGGAGGAGCGCGGGCAGTCCTTCGAGGGCGGCGGCTTGGTCGTCCAGACCTGCGAGACGAAGCCATGCTGGGGTGTGGACCCGGACCAGCCAGTCGGTCGCCATCCATGCGCGACGTTCGTCGGATGCAGCGTCTCCCCGTGTGCCAACGAGACGCGGGATGAAGGGCGTGAGCTTCTGACGATCCTCGTCGTTCATCGCGTCGTTCCAGTTCATGCAGAACGCCGTGAGGACTGGGGAAGCGCACTTCGGGGAGTCAGACCAGGGCTCGTGCGCGAAGAACGCGACAGCCTCCATCACGCACATCTCGTAGTCGGCGTTCTCGGCGTGCTTGCCCTTGCTCAGCTTGAGCTTGGTCAAATCCAGATGGTGCGTCATTCCGTGGACCCTCCCTTTTGGCTGGTGAACTGTGACTGAGCGTCTTCCGCTGGTTGTGAGAGAACTCCCCCTGACTGCTCCGTCTCAGGGCGTGGATAAGAGACGGTGCAGCCGGGGGAACGCCTGATCCAGAGAGGGAAGAACCGCCAGAGTTTGCGGACACGTTCTTCGGACTCTTCGACCAACAACTCAGCGAAGAGAAGTTGCAAGCGTGCCGTGTAGATGTTCATTCGGGTCCCTACTGGTCGCATGAGTACGACGGTTCTACCGTCGTCTCGTCTTCGGACAGATGCCAGCGAGTCGCCATCTTCGGCCTCCCACCGCTCGATGACGAACCGAACGATGCGCCGGTACACGGTGGCCTCGTACTCATCCCCGGGATCAACGCCGTCATGCTCCATGAGCGCACGAGCGATTCGGGTGATTTTCTCTTCGCGGTCCTTCACTCGTCCCCCTGACTCGTGGTGCTTGAAGGAACGGCCTTTGTCATGAAGCGCTGCACACACCACTCAGCCGTTCCGCTGAACCAGTCCTTTTCGCCCTGGAGGTTCTTGTGCGCCCACCCGACGACCTTGGACGCCTCTTCAACTAGACGGTCGAACTCTGAGTCGTCAACGCCGATCACGTAGAACTTCATTCGGGGCTCGCGGAGTTGCCAATCCGCTGCCGCTTCTGCGAGAAGTTTGCCGAGGTCTGTTGCCCACTGCGGGCCGACGTGGCCCTCCTCGTCCCGACACTCAAACAGCCGATGGCTCGTCGTCGCGGTAGGTGAAAGAAGCGAGGACACCGACTCGCTCCTGTTGTAGAGCTTCGTCACACGCTTCTGTTTCGCGAGCGTCAACTCGAACGTGAAACGCTCGCACACCCAGGGGAACGTCCTGAGCGCCGCTTTGACCGCGTTCTCGAAGTCCAGTTCCTCATCGAAGAAGAAGACGGGAGTTCGAGCCCGGCCGTCGGGTCGTCCATCCGGTTCGCGAACGCGAGGGCGGTCCAGCCGTCCTTGTGGTGGACGGAACACTCACCCTCACGCTCGCCCTTTGGATTCAGCTTATGAGCGAATCAGTTGGGGTGCCGTGGATTCGCAGCGGGGTGTTGTCACGGGGGCCGCCGGTTGCGCGGTGGCGGGGCTTCTTCACCTTCGGGGCTTCGAGCACTTCTATCTGCTGGACGTCAAACACGTACGACAGGGGCCGGCCTTCTTTGTCGGTGCCGGAGAGCTCGTAGCGCACGCAGCCGTTCATGTACTCGTAGCGCGCCGTTGCGATGCCGGTGTAGCCGCTGATGGTGTCCTTTGCCTTGCTGCCGAGCTCGATCATGCGACCTCCTCATCTGGGTTGAACGGGTTCTCGTAGACGTCCCAGCCGAAGACATCTCCGACGTGGGTGCTGAGCGCCGTGCACCATTCGTCCGCCGTTTTCAACGTGATCCTTTCGGCGGTGAGCACTCTCCACAGCGCGCGGTCCATGCAGCTTTCGGGCTTTCCGAGACGCAGTGCGACGACGCGCGCCAGCTCGGCGAACTTGCCGAACTCTTGGTCGTTCGCTTGGGGGCTCGGTCGATAGGCGAGGGCGTGGCGCCGGATCAGACGTTGCAGCGGTGCGGCCGGGAGGCATTTGTCGCGGACTTTCATGCCGTCACCGAGGCGTGCTCGACTTCGCGCGGTGTGTCCTCCCGCTCGACTTCGACCGGTGCTGACTTCCAGGTCACGAAGCCGTCCGGGCCTCGCGACCACTCTTGCGTCGTGAGGATCACCGTCCGGCGTTCGTTCGTGTTGTGGTACACCTGGCGCGAGAACTTCGACCGTGCGTCCTGCTCGTCTTCGGCGCGCTGCGGCGCCGTTGCTGATGATGAGCTCCCCTCGTACGTGATGACCTGCACGAACCACGCTTTCCCCGAGGCCTGTGACTGCTCCTCACCTCGTCTTGGCACGCTTGCTCCTCTCTCTCTCGTCTGCCCACGTTTCACGTGACTTCGATTTCTCGATCCAGTTGCGGAACCCTCTGCGGTGGTTGGTGCGGCGAAAGGAGGGCTCTCGGGTGTTGAGCCAGCCCGCGTAGGTCCGGAGCTCGTCGTCGTAGAAGATCCGGGTGTTGGTCGTCGCGGAGTCGATGACGTCGCGCCAGTAGTCCGGGTCGTCGAGGTCTGTCTCGAGGAGCGTTCGGTGGCGCCACCGAAGCGAGCCGAGCAGGGTTCGGATGTCTTCGAATCCGGTCCAATCGGCGGGTGGGGAGCCCGCCGGATTTTTCGGCGGCTCCCCGTCCTCAAGATCTACGTCCTCAAGATCTACGTCCTCTGGACCGATGGGCGGACCGTTTCCGGTGGGTCTATCGGACCGTTTCTCGTCGTCCATCGGACCGTTTCCGGTCGATGGGTCCGACGGTCGGACCGTTTTCAAGCCCTCGGACGATGGGTCCGACGGTCGGACCGTTTTCCAGTCCTCGCGCGCAGCGATCACGTCGATGACCTGCTGCGGGATGACGGTCCTGTACTCGTTGACCAGACCCCGTCCCCCGCCGCGCTTTCCTGCGGTAAGGAAGCCCTTCGCCACGAGCGCGCGGAGTGCCTCGATGACGGTCGAGCGTGCGAGGCCGGTCTCTTCGGCGACGGTCCTGCTCGCCGGGAAACACGAGTCGCCTTTGTCGCTCATGTGCAGCGAGAGCGTGAGCGCGACGTGACGCTGCGCCGGCGTCAGCCCGGAGTCCTTGTCGGCGATCGCCGACCTCCATGTAAACAACGGCTTGAGGGTGTGGCTCAACCTTGACCTCCCATGCGGATCTCTGATCGCACGACGCCGGCGACGTCGTCGATCAGGCCGAGTTGCGCGCGTGTGTTCCAGACGCGCTCGCGGATCGTGTTGTGCATGACTTCAGCGGCCTCCATCGCGCCCTTGAGGTGGGACACGTGGTTGTCGGTCGCGTCGCGCCGAGCGGCGGCGCTCTTCTCGTCGGCGAACACGAGCCATGCAGCGGCTTTCCCGTCGCGATATGCGCGGATTGACTCCGCGAGGACCGCGGTGGACGCCATGAGCTCGCTCTCGAGTTCGCCGATGATGCCCTTGAGCCGTTCGTACTCACGCCAGATGTCGTGGCCGGTGACGACGCTCATGCGGACTCCAGGTCGAAGAGCGTCGGCGTCGAGGACTCGCGGGCGGCGAGTTCGACGTAGGCAACGCCGTCAGCGAAGTACGACGGGTTGAGCTCGATGCCGACGCCGCGGCGCTTGAGCTTCACGGCGCAGTACGGGACCGTCATCAGTCCGCCGAACGGATCGAGGACCGTTTCGCCCTCCATCGAGAACTGCGTGATCAGACGGTCGACGATGTCGAACTGGAGGGGGCAGAGGTGCTGCTGCTGGCCCTTGCGCTCTTGGAGCATGTTGAGCGTTCGCATCCGCGTGACGTCGGCCCACACATCCGGATGCCACGACGCCGGTTGCAGGAGCATGAATGTGGTTGGGAGACGTCCCTTCGCTTCGAGCTGCTCGCTCAGCGCGACGTGTTCCTCGAAGTCGTACACGCAGTCCAGGCCGTGGGCTTTGAAGAGCTTGTAGACCTTCTCATGTGGGAGATCCGCGAACTCAGCGGAGGCGAGCAGACGGTTGCCGCTCGATCGCATATAGCCGTGGGCGTCGACCTGCCAGCGCGATCGTGAGTACGTCGTCTTGTCCTTGACGACCGGGACGTCGGCGTAGCCGTTGCTCGACTCTGTCGGCGGCTTGCGGAAGAGCAGGAGGTACTCGGGCATTCCGGCGCCCATGCGCGATCCGTCCTTGCACTGCTCCGACCACCCGAGTCGGTAGGTCTGGTTGTTCTCCCTGACGACGTCGGTGACGATCGTCTTCATCCCGAGGAACGCGAAGCCGTGACGCTGGTAGTGGAAGATCGCTTCGGCGTGGAACGGCGTGACGGTCTGGAAGCCGAGTCCGTTGAGTCCGGACGGCATCACGCGGTCCTTGACGTGGATCGCGGCGACGCGGCCGGGTTGAAGCACCCGAAGGAGCTCGGGCGTCAGATAGTCCATCTGCTCCCAGAAGTGAGCGTTTGATTCGGTGTGGCCGAAGTCGTTGTACGAGGGCGTGTACTCGTACTGCGTGGCGAACGGGATGGACGTCACGATGAGGTCGACGCTGTCGTCCTTCATCGCGGCCGTTTCTTCGACGGCATCCGCGTTCACGAGGTAGTAGCTGGAGCCGTGCGCTTCCTGGCGCTCGACTTCGCTCGAGCGAGTGAGCGCTTGCGTCATGGCCTCGTGCGACAGGCCATACTCCGCGATGATCGCGCCCATCTTCGCGACGAGCTCGTTGTGCTGAGTCCACTTCCTCTCGAGTGTCTGCCGAACCTCCCGCTCGGCTTGGGTGTAGATCAGGTCGATGCGGACGCGGTCGGTCTGCAAGAAGCGGTGGATGCGGTGGACGGCTTGGATGAAGTCGGCAAATTTGAAGCCGATCCCGACGAAGATCGCGCGGTGACAGTGCCGCTGGAAGTTGCACCCGCTTCCGGCGATAACGGGCTTGGTCGACAGGACGCTGATGCGTCCGTCCGAGAAGTCGATGATGCGGCGTTCTCGTTCGTCGAGGTCCTGGGAGCCCCACACGGCCACGGAGCCGGGCAGGGCGGTCTGGATGGCGCGTCGCTCGTCTTCGAGGTCATGCCAGAGCACGAAGTGGCTGAACGGCTCTGCAAGAAGGATCTCCGTCGTCTTCGCGACGCGCTCGTCGAGGCTCTCGCGCTTCTCGGCCGCGGCCTGCTGGACACCGAGCGCGGCATTGCGGAAGAGCCGGCCGCGAGGATCATGGACCGTCCCGGTGTCCACGCGCGCCTCGGTCTCGATCTCGTGCCAGCGGACGTCGAGCTCCGGGAGGACGTACCCCTCGTCGGAGTAGCCGAGGTCCGACGGCTTCTGCAGGAACATCGCCCACGACGCAACCCAGAGCCAGAACTCGCGCTCCATGTGCGGATGCAGGGTGAGCTTGTCGGCCTTCGTCGAGTCGCGTTTGAAGAAACGGGTCTTCGCTTGACCGACGTCCATGACATCGAGGAACGCGGCGTAGGCAAGAAGCTCGATGTACTCGTTCGGGCTCGGCGTGGCCGTCGCGACGAAGCGGTAGTGAGCGGACCCTTCGTACAGACGCATGAACTCCCGGAAGGTCTTCGAGCCTCCGAAGCCACGAAGGATGGCCGCCTCGTCGAGGCTGACCACTTCGAAGCCGCGAGGATCGAGCTTCCCGTCACGGACGCTCTCGTAGTTCGTGAGGTAGATGCCGTCGTCCGAGGCCTCTTCCGTCCTCCTGACGAACGTGACAGTCAGCCCGAGTAGGCCAGCGTCTCGGACGAACTCCTGGCGGACACCGAGCGGGAGCACGATGAGTCCGCGGCCGCGGCCGAGCTTGGCCAGGACAATCCGGACGATCTCCAACTGCATGAGCGTCTTCCCGAGGCCGAAGCTCGCGAACACTGCGCGACGTCCTCCGCGGATTGCCCAGACGACCGTGTCGCGCTGGTGCGGCTTCAAGATGGGGTTGACGTCGGACGTTGAGACATCGAGGCCCGTCGACGTGGCGAGCTTCGCCTTCGATTCGAGGAAGGTTCGGTAGTCCGTCACGACAAGCTCTCAACGCAGCGCTCAACGAGGAGCGCCATGACGGGTGGGGTGACGGCGTTGCCGTACTGCTTGACGCGCTCACGCTTCGTTCCGAGCACCTTGTAGGAGTCGGGGAACGCCATCGCGCGTCCGATCTCGTGCGGTTCGAGCATCCGAAAGCCGCAGTCCTCGACCGCGATCTCCGGCGCAACGATGGCGTGGTGATCCTTGGTGGTGACAGCTCCGAGCGGATCGGTCATCGGGTGCGCCATCGACGGGTCGTTCCCGTCGCCGTAGTTCTTCAGGTAGAAGGGCAGCGTTGCGAGGGCGAGACGGTCGCTGGCAACAAGCGTGTGCATCGGGTCTGACGTCGGTCGTGCGGCGGCTTCGCGTCCTCCGGCCGGGAGAACGAGCGCGTGATGATTGCCGTGCGCTGTGACTGTCGCCGTCGGATCCCCAACGCTCCGGACGTCGCTTCCACCGCCCCGAAGTTCGGCGATGAAGGGAACACACCAGGGCTCCGACGCGTGCCGCGTGCACGACCAGCGTCCATGACGAACGCGAGCGACTGACGGGCCGTCTGCGTCCGGAAGGGGTTCGCCTGTTGGCCACGCTCGGTTCTCGCCGTCGTACGCCGTGTCGACGACGAGGCCGTGATGAATCTCCGTGGTCTGCGTGACCATCGGTGCCATGACGCTCCACGCGCGCGAGTAGCCCGGACGCTCGAAGGTGTGTCCGGACTTCTGGACGATGGCGGCCGGCCCGAACCGCTCGAGCCCGACACGGATACGTCGCAGCGTGGCGGCTACGAGCGGTCGAGTCCGGTCACCAACACGAGGACACGGAATGGACCAGTCGATCGCCGCCGCGGCTGGCCACGCGTACGGAAGCGCGCGATCGCCACAGAGAGCGCACGTGTAGATGTACTGCTGCCGATATTTCCCGCGTGGCTTGTCGGGCTTCTTCCAGGCCTGCCGACCTTCGACCTCTCCACAACGTTCACACCAGCACGACGGCCGGATATCGAGGTCCGGGGCTGTGTTCCCCGTCCTCCAGAAGACGACGTAGAGCCGGTCCCGTGATTGCGGCGTCGGGTGAGCGACCATCGAGTTGAGGCAGACGATCTGATGCTCGTAGCCGAGCAGATGCATCGACTCAAGCCATGCAGGGAACGGCGGCCACCGCGTTGCTGCCTCAACGACGTTCTCAACGACGACACATTGATAGCCGTGGTGCTCGGCGAAGCGCGGGACGTCCCACATCGTTGCTCGCGATCGCTCGGCCGCTGGGTCTCCACCCGGGTTGAAGAGGTCCGCGTCATGCTTCTTCGACCGGGCCTGCGAGTGATGCGTGCACTCGGGAGACGCGATCA
The DNA here is from genome assembly GCA_964520325.1 of uncultured Actinomycetes bacterium. Taxonomy (GTDB): domain Bacteria; phylum Actinomycetota; class JAICYB01; order JAICYB01; family JAICYB01; genus CAZFOB01. The sequence goes on from CAZFOB010000006.1 coordinate 111,505, forward strand.
GGATGTCGGTGCGCGGATACCGACGTGGGTCGACCTGGGAGACATCCGCGCAGTCGTGGTCGGCGTTTGGGAAGTTCGAGTTGTGCGTCTCAATCGCCAGCGCCCAGTGGTTCGCCGCCATGCGGAGCCGAGCTCCGGAGCGTTCTGCGCCGATGGACGAGCCACCGGCACCACAGAAGAGGTCCGTGACCGTCAGCGTCACGTGGTTGGCGTTCCCGGGCAGTAGCGCTTTCCGCCGGGGATGGCGTAGATGTGCGGTTCGTGTGCAGCGCGGCCGCAGTAGTGCTCGGGCCAGCGCGGTGGCTCGGCCCCCGTGAAGGCTTGCGTCAACCTGAGCGCGTCACTGAAGGCGGCGAGTCCCCGCATCGATCCACGGCACGTCCGTTCGTCTTGGAGGAACTCTGGTTCCGTGACACGCGTCCCGACACCGTCATGGTCGAAGAACGGTCCGCAGACGTCCGTCGGTGTCTTGTGGAGAAAGCGCGCCTCGTAGACGTAGTGGTGGCCGCTACCGCGGACGGACAACGCAACGCGCTCCCAGTCGTCCGGCAGACTGTGACGGGCGGCGATCAGCGATTCGACGGCGGCGTCATTCAAGAGGCACCCCGGAGCCTCGACGCGCTTGACGTCGTACGCCAGACCTTCGAAGGGACGGGCCACGAAGTGCAGGCCACCACCACACTCCTTACGCTTGTTCGACGCCGTGGTCACCGTCACCGAGCCGGAGGCGTTCACCGTCACCGAGCCGTAGGCCCTCACCGTCACCGAGCCGGAGGCGTTCACCGTCACCGAGCCGTAGGCCCTCACCGTCACCGAGCCGGAGGCGTTCACCGTCACCGAGCCGTAGGC
>CAZFOB010000006.1:112453-154690 GCA_964520325.1 uncultured Actinomycetes bacterium
CACCGAGCCGGAGGCGTTCACCGTCACCGAGCCGGAGGCGTTCACCGTCACCGAGTCGTAGGCCACGACGTCGTTCTTGCTGACGGTGAACTCGCCCTTGCCCCTAAGGACGGCGATGTCACCGGGCGGAAGCTCGTCCAGCTGCTTTTGGGTCTTGACCTCTACCTCTATTCCCACTCCACCCCTCCTGCTCTCAGGTCGCACCGACGGGTTGCCGTTTCCTTGGGTTGCGTGCGCGTTCTTTCAGTGCGTCGTAGACGTCGTCGCCAATCTGCGCGCGGGCCCACGCTTCCTTGTCCGCTTTGTCGAGGTTGTCGAACCAGGCGTGGCAGCCCCAGCACAAGGAGATCCCGTTGTCGACGTCGCAGCGTGTTCGTTTGATGCCGCGGGAGAAGATGTGGGCGGCGTGCAGTCCGAAGGCGTTGGGTGGGTAGGGCTTCCCGCACCGTCGGCACGTGCAGTCGTCCCGATTCCGGACTGCTCGCGACCATCGTTTGTCTGCTGCATCGCGCTTCACCGATCCCTCGTGACGCGGACCGCGGAGAAGAACCCAGCGAACAGACCGGACGTCCAGGCCAACCATGCGGGGCCGGTTGTGATGACCGTTGCTGCTCCGATGACGAACGCACCGGCGATCGCGAGTATGACGATGAGGAAGTCGGCTCTACGGGTGGGGATGTAGACGATGCGTGGTGCGGGCGACGGCGGGACCATGTCGCTGGGCCTCACGACGCTTCACCAAGGTCGGCCGTTGCTTCCTCGTGGGCCTTTGCGCGCGTCCATAGACGCGATGCGATGGAAGCTGTGATCGCGAGTCCGACCCAGTTGACAGCGGAGGTCCTCATCGCGACGTACGCAAAGCTGATAGAAACGGCCGCGAGTCGTCGTTCTGCGACGCTCGTGATACCGAGGTCTGCCTCGAATCGGTCCGTCGTCTGCTCGGCTACGTCCTTCCACTGCGTGCCGAAGGCGGCGATCTCTGTGGCGAACCACGAGGAGACGAAGGCCTCCATCTCTTCGATGGTGCGTGTCGCATAGCGGGCTAGGCGCTCGTCGTTCAACGCGCCCTCCGCTCACCCGAAAGGAGGGCAAGATGCCCATTCCTGTTGGAGCAGCGAGGGATAACCAGTGCGCGCACGTGGCGAAGCAGAGAGAGCCGTAGGGGGTTCATCGTTGCCGCGCCCACGGACGGCAGAGGATGCGCTTGTGCTTGCGGTACTCGTCCTCGACGGCGCCGAGGTCGGCGACGGTGGTGATCTGTCGCCAGTCGCCGTAGTCGTTGCAGCGGTCGCACTTCCACCACGCGAAGAGGCGCGGTTCGAGGGCTATCAGCCGGTACGAGAAGCGGAAGTGGCCGACGATCGCGAGTCGCCCGTTGACTTCAGCGTCGGCGCCCAGGACGGTCTCAACGAGCTCCTTGAGAACGCAGTCGTCTGCGGCCATTCGCTTGAGGACGTGGGCGCGTTGCGTTGCCTGGGCTTCGTGATGTGCCGTGAGAGCCCGTTCAGCGAGCGTGGTGGGCGTCGGGGGGGGTACTACCCCGTCGTAGTTTCGCGGATGTGATTCGTCGGGCCGTGTGAGGTCCTCTGAGGTCTGCATGGAGGTTTCCTCTCAGCCCTTGGTGGGGTCGGGGACGTCTGCGGCACGACCGACCGCTGCGCGCAGGGCGGCGATGGCTGTCTCGGGGTCGGTACCTTCGGGGCCCAGCGCGTCGACGAGTGCTCGTCCCGCTTCGAGTAGCGACGGTGCGGCGGCGATGAGCCGGGCGTTGGCCTCAGATTCACCGACGCCGGGCTTGTGGCGGATCTCGGCGACGGTGACGCCGTCGTAGGCCTCGGAGTGGATCTCTATGCGGTGCCCGAGCTCCATGGTTCCTCGGGTGGACCACGGGCCCTTGGAGAACTTCATAGGCCTCGGACCGAATCGATGATCGAGACAAGCGTGCGGAACGGCCCGTAAGCGAACTCGCCGAGCTCGCCGGCGAGATCATCGAGATCGTCGAGAGAGACAGCGGACCGGGCCAGCAGCGCGGCAACGAGGTCTTCCGCCGCAAGGAGCATGTCCGGCGCGTTGGCGATGAGGCGGGCGTTGTCGAGCTTTACCCCGAAGACGCGAGCGACCGTGAACGTTTCACCGGGTTCGCCGTATGGCGCTTCGATGTCGTGGAACGACCCGTCGCCCGAGGTCTGGATGGTCCAAGGTCCGCGGCCCTGGTACTCCATCATCGGAGCCTTAGGACGGAGGCCGGATGAAGAGTCCGGTTGCTCTTGGGTGGGCGACTCGAACGCTGCTCGGCCCCCGTCCTAAGGTTTCGCATCCCTGTTGCCCTCCCGTCCGCGCGTGTTGCGTGTCAGATTTCTAGCACCCCACACCGCCGTTGTCCAGTGTTCTGAGATGTGGCATCCTCAACCAGCACGACTTTTGCCTGGTCACTCAACGCACTGGGGGTCCGGAGATGGCAATCGCAAAGCGGGAGCTGAATCCCGTCGAGCAGCACAGGACGTTCCTCATCGAGAACGTCGACTGGCTCTGCGAGAAGGTCTGGAAGATCAGGCCCCGGATCGCGGCCGGTCGCGCCGGTCTAAACGACGCGGCGTTCCGCAACATCATGAAGCGCCGGAACTACATCTCGTTCGCAAACCTCGTACTGCTCGGCGACGCGCTCGGGGTGCCGGCAGCGTGGCTGCTGCTCAAGCCTTCCGAACTGCGTCAGCGCGTTGCGAAGGAGGGGGTGCGCCCTTTCGAACACAGTCCCCCGCCGCAGTGGACCGGCGACTCCGCATCATCGACGGGGGACGTCGATAACATGGGGACAACGCGGACGTAGCTCAGTTGGTAGAGCGCCACGTTGCCAACGTGGGGGTCGTGGGTTCGAGTCCCATCGTCCGCTCCGTGTGACGTGTCGCGTCATCGTGGACGCAGTTGTGGGTCCAGTCACGACGACGAGCCCCCAACCCAACGCGCGCCGCCTCATGTACTGAGCGGGCGTCAACCGCTTCTTCTCCGCCTTACTCTGCTGGGCTTGCGTGGCTCGCGCTTGCTGCTCGCGACGCTTCCGTCTCTTATGCGATCTCGGCATCCGCCACCGACCCATCTCGCTGAACGTCAACGCGCATCATATCTTTCGAGATAGTCGCCTTCGACGCTGACGCCTCGGGCGGCGAATGTACCGAAGGCGTCAACAAGCCGCCGATAGGGTCGGATACGGATCGATAGCTTCGCCGCCACCCGGGTGGATCTCGAAGTGCAGATGGGTCGGTCCCCCGCTCGCGTTCCCGCTGTTGCCGTTCGTCCCGACGATCTGACCAGCGGCAACCTTCTGGCCCGTCGTTACCGAGAGCGTGTCCAGGTGCGCGTAGTAGTACTCGTTGGACCCATCAGAGAGGTAGAACGACACACCACCGCTGCCACCGTTGCCCGTCCAGCCGATCGTGCCAGCGTTCACGGCGCGGATGGCGACCCCTCTCGGTGCCATGATGTCGTTGCCCGCGTGGCCGCGACCACCGTCTCGTGGTGCACCGAAGGAGTCCGACACGGCCCTCGGCGGGTCAACCGGACACGACGCCATCGGGACGACGCGGCCTGAAGGCGGTTCCACCGTGGTGTCGTCCGCCTCGGGGCTGGTCGCGTCCGGAGATTCGCTTGCCGTCGGTTCGCGGGGCTGGTCGCTGCTCGCTTTCGGAGTCTTGATCGTGAACGTGCGCGCGAGCTCTTCGCGGCTTCGCTGGTCGGTCAGTTCTTGGATCGTCCGATTGGCCTGCTCGAGCGTCTCCGACAGACGACCGCTCTCCGCTTCGTACGACCGCGTCCGCGACTCGAGGTCCAGCTGCTGGCGATCGAGTCGATCCCGGCGCAGCTCGAGCTCCGACCGCGCGTTGCGGAGCCCGAGGATGAGCTTCTCATCCCGGAGCGTCTGACGCGTGAGCGACGTCAGTCGGATGCTGAACTCTCGGAGCGAGCGAGCCTCCAAGAGGACCGCATAGAGTCCGATACCGCCCATCTTGTACGCCGTGCGGATCCGCGCCTCGAGCGTGATGCGCGCTGCCGTCATCTCGTTTCCGATCCGATCGATCACAGCTTTCGTGTCCGCGATCTCGATCGTCGTGTCGTTCAGTCGCCGCTCGCTGAGCGCGCGTGCGTTCGCGATCCGCTCGGCATCTGTCTTGAGCTGACCGACGCGGTTACGCGACACCTCGAGGCGCTCGCTCGTCGACTGCGCGCCGGCGGAAGGCTGAGCGACCGTCGATGTCAGGACGAGCACCAACCCGAGGAAGAAGGCAGCACAAAGCCCGTTCGGTTGGTCTCTCATCGTGATCCCCACATGCTCAGTCCGGCCTGCCAAGAGCCTACGGAGCCGCCGCCATGCAGGCGAGGAACTCGCGACAACGGGGGCGGAGACGGCTCGGAAGGTCCTGAGACCGTCTTGCAGCACGAACGGTCAGGACGGAGAGCGAAGCCCGGCGAGCGTAACCGCCACGAGCCGGCGGACGGCCGCCATCGACGTCAGAGTGCTGGCCGCCTCGAGCGCATGGATGCAGTAGCTCGCGAGCTCTGCGGGTGATCCGGCGGCACGCACGAGACCCAGCTTGGCAGCCTCGCTGATGAGGTCGCCGATCATGCTCCGAAGCTCCGCATGGGCCCGGTGAGATGACCACCTCGTTGCAGGAGCATTGCGAGCACCGGGTCCGCGAGGTGGCGGTGATGCACCTCGCCACGATGGTGGGAGTAGTTGGCCATGGCGTACGCCTCGAGAACGGCGTCGAGGGGGAGGACGCCCGTCATGGTGCGCTGCCGCGATCTCATCCAGCGACAGCCCCCGGTTGATGAGCGCCTGCAAGAGCGTTCTTCGCTCGTCGGCGTCCGGGGCGTCGGGATCGAACAGCCCGGCGGCGACCAAGCCGCTCCTCCAGGTTCATCGCAGCGGAAACTCCACAAGTAATCGCATATCGTTACCGCCCCGACACTACAGAGGGGTTGTGGCACGTGCAGGAATCGAACGACCGTCCATGGCGATAAGAACCCCGACGGAACGTCCCGCTGCTCCGATGGAGGAGACGGCGGCGCCGAAGCATCGGATCGTCCTCGTCGCGGGCGTACTCGCGGCGGCGATCTTCGCGACAGCGACTGCTGTCGTCGCCGCGCGGACGCTCCCAGCGGACCGGCCCGAGACGATCACGATCACGACGCCGGGCGGCGATGTCGTCGTACAAGCATCGGAGCTCGAGCCGGTCGGCGTGGCCGGTCGGCAGATCGACGAGATGTTGAACCGTCTGTCCGAAGCGGTCTACGTCCCGCCGACCGCAGGATCGCATGAGCTTCGCAACGGCGCGATCGTGTATCGGCCGGGGCGAGACGGTCGTGCGCTCGATCGTCCCGCGATGGCATCTGTGCTCGAGCGAGCTGCACGTGGTGAAGAGGGACTGAGATTGTCCGTCTCGAACGTCCCTGCACCGGTTCCACTCGGCGTCGTGGTGACGATAGCTGACTTCCGACTCGATGTGTACAAGGGTGCAGAGCTCCGGCAGAGCTATCCGATTGGTGTCGGAAGTATCGCCTACCACCGTCACACTGGCGCCTACCGGGTTGCGTCGAAGGATAAGGACCCCATCTGGTGGAACCCAGGGGCGTCATGGTCTCGGGACATGCCGCGATTCGTCCCGGCGGGGCCGCGCAACCCTCTCGGGACGCGCGCGCTGCGACTTGACCGCGACCTCCTCGCGATCCATGGAACTCCGGATCAATCCAGTGTCGGACAACGTTCGAGCCGCGGTTGCTTCCGGATGAGGAAGGCCGATGTCGAAGAGCTGTACGAGAAGATCCCCGTCGGGACGAAGGTCTTCGTCTTCGAGAGCAATTGGTGAGGATCGCCTGGCCGCGACCGTCTACCTCGCGATCACCAGCCGCCTGCTCGACAAGCCGTGTCGTGTACGGTCAAGGGAACATCGAGTACGGGCAAGAGCCGAACTTCGAAGGCCGTGCTTTGAACGGTCTATCTCGTCGTCCCGCTGGCCGCCGGTGAGGTGGCGTGGCCCGCTGAGATCTGGTCGGGCGCGGTGGTTCTCGCCACGCTCGGCGCCGCGGTCCTGGGTTACCTCGCTTCCCTAGTCCTCGTGCGCGACGGGCTTGTGGGCGCTGGCTAGACGTCAATCTCTACGCAGCGTACGAGAGCCGAAGAAGCCGACAGCAGCTGCGAGTAGGAGCAAGGCGCCGCCGAACAGGTAGACGGCCCGGATCCCGATGGCGTCGGCCAACAAGCCTCCGGCGACGAGTGAGGCGAGCCGCGCGGTATGCCATGTCACGTCGAGCAGCGAGAACGCGCGTCCGCGCATGGCGGACTCGATCTTCGTCTGCATGACTGTTTGAAAGGTCACCATCCCCGTCGATGTACCGACGCCGTACAGCCCGAGCGCAGCGCCGGCGATGGCCGGTTCGCGAGTGGATGCGAGGACGAGGTCGGCGGCGCCGCGCAGAGCGTAGGGACCGAACAGCCACCCGACCGAAACCTCTCTGCGCTCTCGGAAGCGCAGCAGGAGCGGTCCGGCAGCGGCACCGATCCCGATCGCCGACAGCAGCAGACCGAAGCCCGATGGCCCGAGGCCGAGCTCGTCTTGCGCGAGCACGACGAGCATGGCCGACGTGGCTCCCGCGGACAGCGCGGCCAAGGCTTGCACGACGATCAGAAGTCGAACGAGCGGGTTCCTCCGTGCGAGTGCGAACCCCTGGAGGACCGACCTTCGCCATTTGTCCTGCGTCGGCGTTGCCTCGCCTGGCGGCAACCGACGCAGGAACGCGGCTGACAGCACGAAGCTCAGCGCGTTGATCGCAAAGGCCGGCCGCGGCCCGACGCCGGAGACGAGCAAGCCGGCGACGGGAGCGAGGAGGATCTGCGACGTCACAGCCGCCGACCACAGGCTCGAGTTCGCGGCGACGAGCTGGTCCTCGTTCACGAGTGTCGGCAACAACGCAGACGAAGACGGATTGAAGAACACCGAACCGACGGCGAGACCGAACGCCACGACGTACACGAGCGCGAGGTGGTGCGGCCCGAGCACAAGCGTCAGCAGCAACAGCGCTCGACCCAGGTCGGCGAAGACCATCACGCGTGTCTTCGAGAGCCGATCGGCGACTGAGCCGGCGAAGGGAGCCAGCAACAGGACGGGGACGACTTCGAACGCAACGGTTCCCGCGACTCGTAGACCTGAGCCCGTCAGCTCGAAGACGAGGATCACGAGCGCGACCTGATGGAAGGTGTCGCCCCACCGCGAGAGGGTTTGGGCGGCGAAGAGCCGCCGGAACCCGCCGACGGCGAAGACTCCCGGAGCCGTCATCCGTTCAGCTTGCCTGCGGGCAGGGAGACATCGAGCACAGAACGATGCCGCCGAGCTTGAAGCGGTCTTGCTCCTCGATCGTGAAACCGTTGGCAGCTACCTGATCAAAAGATCTTCGAGTCATGTTGTCGCCATCGATGCGGATCGAGAAGAACTCGATGATCTTCTGGATCCAGAAGACGGGCTTGGTCTCGCTCCGGATGTGGTCGACGAGGATCAGCTGTCCATCCGGTCTCAGCACTCGCTTCATCTCGCTCACCGCACGGTCGACGTCGGGGATGTTGCACAACGAGTAGGTGCAGACGACCGAGTCGAACGTCGGCGAAGGGAAGCTCGTGAGCGTCGCCTTCGCGAAGGTCCACCTCGCGACCGAGATCGGCCGCCCGCTCGCGGGCGATGTCGAGCATCTCCGGGCTGAGGTCGATGCCCGTCACCCTCGCCTGTGCGTCGTAAACGGCAGATTCAACCCCGTTCCGACAGCCACTTCGAGGACGTCACCCCGCGCGCGACCGCATGCCCAACTCCGGTTGTCGCGAAGACATGCCCCTCGAACCAGCCGATCTGCTTGTCGTACTTCGAGGCCTGCTTATCCCACGCGCGCCGCCGACGTGCGTTCTGCTCTTCGCGATCGGCCTCGGTGAGCTTCTCGCGCATCACGACTACTCTCCCTCGACGATGACCGTCGCGGTCATGCCCATGCGCTCGTGGCCGGGTACCGTGCAGAACGCGAGGTACCGCCCCGACTTCGAGGCGCGCAGCGATCCCGCGATCTCCTCCTCGCTTTGGGCTCGAAGCTCGAAATCGAGTCCCCGAACAGTGAAGGCGTGAAAGCTCGCGCCGGCGTTGTGGAGCGAGATGTTCACCGTTTCGTCCACCGGGATGCGGATCGTTGACGGGCTGAACGAGAAATCCGCAGCTTCGATCTCTCGCACTTGCGCGCCCTCCTTCTGTTCATCGCCCCAGCGTCCCGAGTCTCCGCCCATCATCATCATGTCGCCCATATCGCTGCCCGTCATCCAGCCCATCTCGCCGCGGCCCATGGCAATCCCGACGGCGGCAACGGCACCAACGAGACCCAGGACGATCAGGGCAGCGCCCAGTGGAATGAGCGTTCTTCCTCGACTGGACTTCCTGCCGATGAGCTCGAGCCGTTCACGGTATTCGTCCGGGGAGAGTTCGCCGCGCTCTGCCAGGATGGACTGCGCCCGTGACGCGCCATCCGCGCTTCGTACGAGCGCCCACGCCGCGATCGCGACGCCCAGCACGAGCAGCGCGAGGAAGATCCACATCGCGGCGATCACGATGCTTCACCTCCTCGCCGAGTGCGTCTTGTCGTCTCGTCGGAGGCCACCGGCGGCTCGATCGTAATCGGTGCGTCGAAGGCATACAGGCGTTGGTCCATGAAGTGGGCGTATGCCCGCATCTCCATGCGCCGGACCAAGTGGTCGTCACCGATCCAAAGCCGGAACCAGAGCGGATTCTCCGTTGTTCCCGTGAAGAACGACACGATGTCGCTATTCGTTCCCTCGATGCGTTCTCTTCCGACGACGTGCGCCGACCGAACCTCGAGCCCTGACCATGTCAGCAGGGGGACATCGATCGGCGGGTTATCTCGCCTCACCGTCCACTCCGCGTCCCGAGTAGCGCGCTGATATTGCACTTTGCCGATCGAGACCGACTCGAACCGGCCGATCGCCCGTAGCCTCATCCTGTCCGGCGAACGGAAGGTGAAGGCATTGCGCACGACCGGATCGCCGGGTCGAAGCGACTCGTCGACGCGCAAGGTTTCAAGGTCTCGCATCCGCTCGGTGGCCACGCGGATCAGGCGCGTACCGTCGGCCGAAGGCAGCTCGGGGATGTCGAATTGTGCGACGCCGCCCTCCGGTCCTCCCACGCGCACCCGAGCCTGCTCACCACCATCGAGCGGGACGACGACTCGACGACATTGGAGGCCACAAACATCCGTCGGGAACTCCTCCTCGCCAATCGAGAGCTCAACCGACGCGTCGTTCGCTCCTTGCACACCGCTCGTCGGAAGAAGGAAGACGGTGAGGTCGTTGCGGCCGGGGCGCCCCGGGCGGATCGTCAGCCCGACCAACGTTTCCCCAGCGGCCTCGGCGAGGGTTAGATCATCGGCACCCGGGAGCGCGCCTTCGGGCCCAGCGGCTGCGGTCTCATCTTTCGCCTCCTCGGCCCCCTCGGCCCGCCCCGGCGGCAGCGGGTAGATGGCAAGGCCCGCCGCTGCGACCAACGCCACCGCGGCGAGCACCGATTCGGCGCGCAGAGAGGTCGCAACACGCCGCCAAGCAAGGACGGACAGGGGAACCATGATCGCGACAGCGACAAGCTTCAGCGAAAGGACCCGTCCGTAGGCCGACGACACCAGATCGGACGGTGCGCTGAGCTCGTGGGCTGCGCGCAGACTCCCCGTCCCGACGGTGACGAGGAAAGCTGGGATCGCAACTGGCGTGAACCGATGCAGGAGCTCGCGTCCCTCCGGCCCGCGGTATCCGCCCACCGGACGATGCGTCGCGAGCGCCACGATGGTCCCCGCCCACAGTCCGGCCGACAGCAGATGCACCGTGTCGACACCGATCCCCCACGACACCGGACGGACGGCTGCCGCATGCCCGGACGCCGCCAGCGCTGGGAAGGCGACAGCCAACGCGTCGAGCACACGCGTCGAGTCGCGGATCGAGGCAACGAGAGCGACGGCCTCGGCCCCCACGAGCACGAGACGAGCGATACCAGGGAGCCCGGTGGTGAGATAGCCGGCGACGTCTGCGATCGATAGCCCGCCGGCCGCAATCAGCGCTTCACCGATCGTCGCGATCGAGCCGCCGGCAAGCGCGAGCGCAAGGGGCACCCACAGCTTCGGCCGACTGGCCCACTCCAGCCTGGGCGATCGAGCGGCAAGAGCGATCACCAGCAGCATGCCCACGGCTGTGAGCAGACCGCCGTACTGCACGGCCCTTGCTGCGCCGATCGGGAGATCGACCCCGCGCGGACCGGGTGGCTCCGCTTCGGCCCTTGCCTTCGGGGTCACCCCGACCCCGAACTCGAAGGAACCGCGGAGCGTGTGCCCGTCGAGCGGGCTCACGGTCTTCCACCGGACGACGTAGACCCCGGGGACGTTCGACCGGAGCTGCACGGTCATCCGCCGCTCCGTCGCCGATGCTTGCGCGAACGCGCGGCCGGACGGATCGGTCACCTCGACCCTCGAAAGGCTCACGTTGATCGGCTCGCTGAAGCGCAGGACGACGGATCCCGGTGCGCTCGACACCTTCGTTGCGGCTTCTGGTGTCGACTCCACAAGCGCTGCGTGTGCTTGCGCCGGGCGCGGAGCGAGAAGGAGCACGAGAACAAGCGCCGTGATCGCGGCGCGAACGAGCTTCACTTCACTCGTCGAGACGTCCGGATCAGCTCCTCGATCTTTTCCGTGAGGTCCTTGGCGCCGATCTCGCCGTTGTGGAGGAAGGCGAGCTCACCGTCCGGACGATAGAAGAAGGTCACAGGCAGACCGAGGGCCTCGAGATGCCTTGCCACTTTCCCGGTTGGATCGGTACCGCTCGGGAACGGGATATCGAACTCGTCGATGAACTCGAGCGCCGACGCGTCGTCGTCCTGGGTGTTCAGACCGAGGAAGCGCACGTCGCCTGCGTACGTCTTCGCGGCCTTCACGAGGCGTGGCATCTCCGCGCGGCACGGGATGCACCACGAGGCCCACAGGTTCACAACAGTCGGCCGGCCCTTGGATGACCGGATGATGCGGTCGAATCGCTCCGGCGTCGTGGAGAACAGCTTGTCCGGACGTGGTGTAGAGCTGCCTGACGTTGTCTGACCGCGATCGGTGCCCGGGCTCGCGCACGCCACACTCACGAGCAGGATCGCGATCACGGAACGCACTGATCTCTCAGTGGTGTGGCTTGTACGCAAACCTCCTAGGGAGTCGGCACGCGCGTCCAACTATCTCCCTTGTCCTCGCTCGTCCAGATCGCAGCCTCTTGATCGGCTGCCACCACGGTGCGCCCGTCGCTCGAACTGCCGAGCGCAACGATCACACCGGTCGCGCCGAGGCCGTCGCTGACGTCCGTCCACGTCTTGCCGCCATCGGTTGACCGCAGGACCCCGGTCTCCTCCGCCTTCGCGGCGTACACGACGTCGGCATCCGTAGCAGTCGTGAGGGCGAAAACGCTCTCGTCGGAGACCTGCTTCCACGTCTCGCCTTCGTCCTTCGATCGGTAGACGCCTCCGGTAGCCGAAGCGAACACAACACCCTCTCTCCCGACGCCGAGCGCCCCGACCGCGGGCGGAAGGCCATCGGCGTCAACGGGCTCCCAACGCTTCGGGTCTCGCAGCGAACGGAAGAGGCCCTGAGACCACCCGTACAGCGCGGGAGGCGAACCCTGTCCCGCGGCCATCGCGTGGAAGTCGACCGGGCTGTCGCGGACGGCCGATGCCAAGGACCACGTTCGTCCGCCGTCGGTCGAACGCTGCACGCCGAGATTGCCCCCTGTCTCGGGATGACCACTCCGGAAGGCCATGGAGTCCAACACGAACGAGAAGCCCATGTGGTCGGCTTGGTCCTCACTGCGCTTCGACCACGTCTCACCGTCCCGGACGAAGAGGCCGTGATGCGTGGCGACGTAAAGCTTGTCCCCGTCGACGGCCAGACCGTGGACGTGCAGGATCTGAAGGTCATCGGTCCCACCCCCGCCGTCGCATCCAGCGGCCACGACCACCAAGGCGATAGCAAGGACGATGAGTCGAGCGCTCAGGAGGGCCTTCACGACGCTGCGTAGTATACGAGCCGATCACGCATCCTCACGACCGAACCTCGGGAAGGGTGACCGGTTCCGATCCGCGTGTTACCCGCTCCGACGTGCCGCCCTTCCTGCGTCTCAGAACAACGGGGAGGACGAGAGCGGAAACGATCGCAACGCCCAACGCAAGCCAGAATCCCGCTCCGAATCGAAGGACGATGCGCTGGCCCCACGACTGCCAGCCGAGCACGAACCGGACGAGTGGACTCACGCGCAGATCCCCGTTGAGGACCGGCACCCAAGCCGCCAGCAACAACACGCCGGCCACCGTCAAGAGAACGCCGCTCAGCGGCGCAGCGTAGCGGGTCAATCGTCGGACGCGAACGACCATCGTGTCCCGTAGCCGTCCCGTCACCCCGAAGAGCGGGACGATCAGGATGGCCACCCCGAGCGAGTATGCGCCGAACAGCGTCGCAGACTCGGCAACGGAGCCGGCGATCCCGCCGCCGATGCCCGCGAAGACCCCGATGAAGATCGGCAAGCAGCAGGAAAGCGAAGCGGCACCGTAGCCGACGCCGAAGAGGTACGCGCCCTGGTATCCCGTCGCATGCGGAACGCGCAGGACGGGCACGCGAACGTGAAGCGCTCGCCCGGCGAGCGTCCAGAGCCCGATGAGTACCAGCAACCCTCCCATGACCGCACCCGCCCACGGTCCGACGCGCACGATCGTCCGGCTGCCGGCCAGGATGATCGCCGCCAATACCGCGAACACGGAGAGCTTCCCGGCCGTCACCGCCAGACCGACGAACACGCCGTGCAAGGCGCTGCGCCGGCGATCCGTCGGCTCGTCCTCACCCAGGAAGCGAGCGATGTATCCGGGAAGGATCGCGAAGCCGCACGGATTGACCGCTGCGACGACCCCGGCACCGAATGCCCACGCGATCAGGCTCGACATGGCCTCAGAGCTCGCCTCGTCGAAGGGCATCCACCGCACCCGGGAACTCCTCGCGTCCGACTGCACCCGACCAGCGCGCCTTCACCTTGCCGTCGTCACCGACGAAGACGATCCACGGCTCCCCGGGCAAGCGCCATTCCTTCACCGGTTTGCTCTGGCGCTTGCCGCCGGGATCGGCGTAGATCTCGACGTGGACGAAATTGACGCCGTCGCCCGACTTCTGCTTCGTTTCTTCGATCACGTCGAGGCTCGGGCCACACGTGCGGGAGACGCACAGGGCCGGGGTGACGAAGGAGATCACCGATGGCCTCCCGGACGTGACGGCCTCGGCGACCGTCATGTCGTGCTGAGTACAGTCGGGGTCTCGCGTACACAGCGGCTTCACCCCGCGCGGATCGTCTTTGGTGGCGCTGTTCGACTTGATGGCCTTCTCGCCAACCATCGGGCTCTCGCTGCCCTCGACCACGTTGAAGGGGGCCGAGAAACGTCCGTCCTTCGTTGTGAGTTGAACCTGCCAGGTCCCGGGGTCCTCGAAGGGGTGATCGATGATCACCAAGGTCTTGACGTCGCTCGGTTTCGACGCATCGCCGCCGGCGCGGAATCCGATCCTCACGATCCGGGGCTCTACCTCGATGGCATCGCCCTTCGGCGGACGCAGCGTCGCCTTCGCGTCCACGGGCGGAGTCGGCACGCCGCCTTTGAGATAGCCGATCGCGAGCCGGTGGTCTCCGATCGCGTGCTCGACGGACGCGACGGCGAGCGCCACGTCTGCCTCGGCCGCCGCGGGCGACGCGTCATCGCGCTTCGGACGAGCACATGCCCAGGCGAGGCCGCCGAGCGAGAGGACGATGAAGGCCCGCCGATCGATCTGCTTCATGGGATGCCCCTGACCTGGACGACTCGCCAACGAGACGAACCTGTATATACTACGCGCCGTAGTGAGACGAGAGGAGGAGATCATGACCGCGTCGAACGAAGGGGCGAAGGATCAAGGGGTCCTGAGCATGCTGCGCCACTGCCTCAACCCCAAGGTGCTCATCGGGCTGGGTGCCGCCGGGCTCGTGATCTGGCTGGTGCAGCCACAACTCATCCGCCCGATCCTGCCCGTCCTGTTCCTGCTCGCCTGCCCGCTCTCGATGGTGCTCATGATGCGCGCGATGCACCGTCCATCGGATGAGGAGGACTCCAAAGCTACCGCAGTCTCCGGAGCGACGGTAGCTCCCGACCGGGCGACCGAATTGAAGGAGAGGCTGACCCGCGCTCGCGCGGAGCAAGAGGTGGTTCAGAGCGAGATCGAGCGCCTGGATGCGATCGAGACGCCTGCGAGCGACGGCGGCGACGGACTGCCTCGCTCGCAGCGCGAAGGGCCGCCGCGCTAACAGCCGTTCAGACCGTCAGTGCAACCTGCACTGCGCGGTGGCCAGGAAGTCCAGCGAGCCGGCGACGCAATGAGTTCCGTGACCTCCGGCGAAGAGCAAAATCCCGAACACCGCCGCGATCGCGGTCGCGCCGCGAAATCCTGACCGGCGTCGCGGCTCGAGCAGCCTGCGGACCCTCCTGACCTCGTCACCCTCGAACGCCGTCGCCGCCTCAACGATCGCGAGGGCCAGCCCGGCGACGGCCTCGGCGACGAGCTGCCGGTCGCCGATCTCGCGGGCCGCCCGGTCGTCGGCCAGAGACTCAAGCGCGAACCGGAGCGCGTCGGACGCCCAACGGAGCGGTGCAAGCGGTAACGCTCGGGCCATCGATCCCGCAACGAAGAGGAGCAGCGGGTGACGGCCGGCGCGGTGCGCCTCCTCGTGAGCCAGGACGACTTCCGTGAATCGCGGATCGGTCGAGGCGAGCAGACCTCGCGAAACGACGACCCGCGGGCGAAACAAGCCCGTCGTGAACGCGAACGACTCTCGAGCGGGGGCCACGACGAGCGGTTCCCAAGCGCGGCGCGAGAGCGCGCGAGACGCGGACTGCGACCGCCATGCGCAGACCATGCCGCGCACGAGGAGCACCGGCACAAGGACGAGCACGAGGAGCGCCACGGTCATATCCGGTCGCGCCACGGGTTGTGTGAGGATCGCCCCCAACAGACGCCCGCAGCCACGCAAGCTCACTCCGCCGATCTCCCACAGCCCTCGAGAGAGGACGACTGCCGCGATGGCGATCGGGATCACTACGAATGAGCAGCTCGCGGTCAGGCTGATGACGGTTTGGGACCGAGGAGTCAGCCTAGACAACAGCGTTCCTGGGGGCCGAACGAGCAGCGCCAGCGCGACCCAAGATCCGATCAAGAGAGCGAGCGTCATCGCGCTCGCCTCCTCGTTCTCGTCGCGATCTTCCGGAGGATCTCCGCGTCCCGGGGGTGGATGCGCTCGACGAAACGCGCCAGCACGGCGGCGCTGTCCCCGAACTCCTCGAGCACGTCGAGCATCAGCCCTGCCGAATAGTCCTCACGTGAGACCGCCGGCCGGTACTGATACGGGCGCTTCTCCTCGGATCGCTCGAGTAAGCCCTTCTCGTACAGACGCGTCATGACGGTCATCACGGTCGTGTACGCGAGATCGCGATCACGGCGAAGGCACTCGTGGACGTGAGGCACGTCGACCTCGCCACCATGCCCCCAGATATGCTCCATGATGGCGAGTTCGAGCTCGCCGAGATGTGGTGTGTTCTTCATCCAAGTCCTCGTCTTCGACTCTACTACCCCACATCGTAGTATCGCGGCGTGGGATCTCATGACGCCCCGGACTGTGTCGACCCGAACGCTTCGCCCGTATCGGTTGAAGAGCGGCCCGTGCGAACGGCTCGACGGATGGCACTCTTCCTCGTGCCGGCCGTCGCGGTGTTCGGGATCTTCGGCTACGCCGCCTTCCGGGCTGGGGCTCGCGACGTGGGCAGCCCGGCTCCGGCGTGGGAGCTCGAACGCCTGGACGCGCCCGGCCGCCTCTCATCCGCCGATCTGAAGGGGCAGCCGTACGTCCTTAATTACTGGGCCTCTTGGTGTATCCCGTGCCGCGAGGAGGCACCGATGCTTGCGGAGGTCGTCGGACGTGGAAACGCCTCTCCCGCATTCGTCGGCGTGAACATCCTCGACTCGAAGACGGAAGCTCGCGCGTTCCTGAAGGAGTTCGAGATCGGATACCCCAACGCCTGGGACGTACGCGGTCGATTCCGCGACTTCCGCGTCGCGGGGATCCCGGAGACGGTCTTCGTCAGCGGTGACGGCAGGATCGTCGGTCGATGGATCGGCGCCATCGACGAGAGGAGCTTGCGGCGGCTCCTTGCTGAGCTTCGCGATCTGCGTCCGGGTGAGCTGTTGCGCATCACCGGGCGTGGGAACCAGGTGGGCGTGTCGTGAAGGCACCGCGAGGCGCGCCGTTTACGGCAGTCTCGGGGCCGTCGGATCCAAGCCGTTCACCCCTGCGAGCCACAAGAAGTACACCGCGACCAGCAGCAGCATGAGCGCACTCGCGGGTCGAAGGAACCTCTGGAAGGTCAAGAGGTCGCGCTTCCCAACCGCCCACCACATCAACCCGACAAGCATCACGGCGTGTCCGGCCCCGACGCTGAACATCACCGCGGCACTGTAGACGGGGCTCCCGACGGTCGCCGACGCCGTCGCGATCCCGAGGACGATGGCCGCGCACGCGGGGCAGTTCACAAACCCTCCCGGGATACCGGCGAGGAACGCGCCGAACAGTGTGGGGCTCCTGCGGGTCGGCATGGCGCATGCGGAACAGAACCGCTTCGGACGCGCGAGCAGGAAGAGACCGATCCCGATGAGGACGACGGCAAGCACGACGTATCCGATCCCTGCATAAGGCCGCAGGAACGTCGTCGTGATCTCGTCGACCTGGCCGGCGACGACGCCCAAGGCGGTGTAGACGACGACCATCCCCGCGCCGAATGCCGCCGTCATCCGGACTCCGGCCCCTTTCGCCGACGCCTCGCCCGTCGAGGCGAGTGCCAATGTCGTCCCGAGCATCGGGAGCGCGAGCGGGTTCACCGCGAGGATCGCTCCGGCGAACAGCGCGGTCGGTATGCCCAACCACCACATGTCCGAGATGATCTGTTCGAAACTCACCATCGGACGACCCCCAAGCGCATGTCCTAGCCCTCAACCGTCGCAGCCGCCTCGACCTCAGTCGTGGCACGGACTCCTACGGCGCGTAGTATAACGGTCGATGCATCGCGGGTCATCGAGGTGGGAGCCGCCGTGGCAAGAACGAAGAAGCAACGAGAGCACCTGAAGCGTCGTCGTCAACACCGTCCGACGTCCGAGCAGAAAGCTGCGAAACACGAGCGGCGCGAGCGCAGCAGGCGTCTCGAGACTCTCATCGCGGAGCGCGAGCGCAAGCAACGGCGCCTGATTGCATTCCTCCTGGTCGGCATCGCAGCCGTGGTCGTCATCACTGCATGGTTCTCGCCGGCCGTCCCGGAATCGGAGAAGGGCCGCTTGAACCTCCTTCTCGTCTTTGTGACCGGCATCACAGCGGGAGGACTGTCTTGCCTCGCCGTTCAAGGCGGCCTACTGGCGACGGCGGTCGCTCAGCGGGAGGACTCCGACCTCGATGCGCTGCGGCTCCGATATATCGCCGGAGAGGTCGACGAGCCGCGACTCCCAGGCCATAGCCCCAAGCCGGTGGTGTGGTTCCTCGGCAGCAAGGTCGCGACCTACACGCTCCTCGGCGCAGCGCTCGGTTCCATGGGAGGACTCGTGCAGCCGAGTCCCACTGCTCGGGCCTTCATCCAGATCTTCACGGCCCTGTTCATGCTGGCGACGGCCCTGCATCTGTTGCGAGTCCACCCGATCTTCCGATACGTGGTCCTCCAGCCGCCGCGCTTCATCACCCGACGGATCCGCCGTCAGGCGAAGGGCGGAGGTGCTTTCGCACCCGCATCTCTGGGCGCGATGACCGTCTTCCTTCCGTGTGGAGTCACCCAGGCGATGATGATCCTTGCGATCAACTCGGGGAGTCCCGTAACCGGAGCAGCAACGCTGTTCACGTTCACGCTCGCGACATCGCCGCTCTTCTTCATGCTCGGCTTCTTCGCAACCAAGCTCGGGGACATCATGCACAGTCGTTTCACCAAGCTTGCCGCGATCGGCATCGGCGCCATCGCGCTCCTCACGCTCGATGCGGGACTGCGGCTCGCGAACTCGCCCGTGACGTTCGCGTCGATCAAGAACAGCGTCGTCGCGGCCGCCAAGCCAGTCCCCGCCGCCACCGCGTCGGACGGGACCCAAGAAGCGCGTATCCAGGCCGGACCACGTGGCTACTCCCCGGGGAGGGTCGCCATCGCAGCCGGGAAGCCGGCGCGACTCGTCTTCGTCGATGCGGGAGGCGGCTGCACGCTGTCGCTCGTTTTCGAAGGAGAGCTCGTGCAGATCGAAGGTGAGACGGTGGTCGATGTTCCACCACGAGACCCAGGAGAGATCCGATACACCTGCGGGATGGGCATGTACGGAGGCACGATCGCGATCGTGGACGAGAAGGAGCCGACGGGATGACGAAGGAGAAGCTGAAGATCACGGGGATGCACTGCGGGAGCTGCGCGATGAACATCGACGAGGGGCTCGAAGAGCTCGACGGCGTCAGCGAAGCGAAGACGTCGTACCGCAAGCAGCTAACCGAAGTGGTCTTCGACGAGACTCGCGTCGATCTCGACCAGATCCGGCAGGCCATCCGCGCGCTCGGATACGAGGCATCCCCGTCCTAAAGGAGCCCGGCTGTGCGACCTATCTCGCGTCGAAACGGCGGAGCCGCAAGCTGTTCGTGACGACCGAGCCGCGACTCTTGTACGAGCTCTTGCTCTCAAGCTCGCTCGGGCCGTGTCCTATACGAACGTGTAGCGCGCGTTGGCAATGTCGATGGCCGCCGCATGTGTGATAGACCATCCGTCGGGACTGCCGTCCAAAAAAAGAGGAGACGTATGAAGCGCACACCGGTCAATCCGTGGTCGTGGTCGCTGAACTTCGGCTTCAACCAGGCCGAGGTCGTCGAGGGGCACACCAAGGTCCTGTTCTGTTCGGGTCAGACGTCCGTCGACGGTGACGGGAGCGTTCAGCACGCGGGGGAGATGGCTGCACAGATCACGCAGGCGCTCGACAACGTCGAAGCTGTGCTTGCCGGCGCCGGCATGACGCTTGCCAACGTCGTCCGTCTGAACATGTACACGACGGACGTGGACGCGTTACTCGAGAACGCCGGCATCCTAGCGGAGCGGACGGGCGCGGCCGGAGTCATGCCGCCCAGCACGCTCCTTGGGGTCACGAGGCTCGCCTTCCCCGGCCTGATGGTCGAGCTCGAAGCGACGGCCGTGGCCTGACGTCAGCGTTCGTTAGTCGGCCAAGCGGAACGCGGGGCGGTTGATCTAGGCCGGACGGCGCGCGTGGCACGCCCATGCGAAGGCGTTCGATCGCACGTCGACCTCGATGAAGCCGAGTCCGGACAGCCGGTCCGGCAGCCCCTCGGGATCGACCGGGTTGTAGATGTCGTCGGTGTGCATCGCCTCGAAGTCGTCGGCGGCCACCCCGTCCATCGCGAACAGCGCCGCTCCGGGACGCAGGACGCGAAGCACCTCGGCGAACAGCAGGTTCTGCATGTCGGGCGTCGGGACGTGGTGCAGCATCGTGAACATCGCTGCGCCGCTGAAGCGTCCGTCCTCGAACGGCATCGCCGTGGCGTCTGCGTTGACGACCTCCACGTTCGTGCCGGCGAGGCGCCGCTTCAAGGCGTGGGCGAGCTCTTCGTCGACCTCGATCGTGGTGAGTCGTGGGACCCCGGCCCGCAGGAGATCGGTCGTGAGACCAGGTCCGGGCCCCACTTCGAGGACGTCGTCGCCGAGGTCGGCGTATGTGCGCACACCGAGCGTGTACGGCAGGACGAACTCCTCGAGCGACTTCCGCCACTCGTCCGAGGTCAGGCGCTCCAGATGCTCGCGGTTCACGTGGGGACAGTACATCGCCTCCCGGTGATGTCGATCTGAGCCGCTCCCGTTCGTCGTTGTAGTAAACCGCAGGCGGCGCGGTCGACCTCGACGCCGCGTTTGCGGCTGCGGAGAAGACGCAGCCGCTGCCGTAGACGATCAGTCGGAGAGCGACGTGGGTTCACTAACGCCAGACGTAGCGGTTGTCAGTCGATTATTGAGTCACGTTTCAACCCGCGTCGCACGAGTCTTACCTGGTCAGCGAGTTCCCGGAACGAGTTCAAGTAGTCACGATGAGACGGCCGGTCCTTCCGCGAAGTGAAGATTGCGTGTGCCCGCGGACTGGCGGCGGGCCGAGCCACACACGGAGGTGGATCAGCCGTGGAGACAAAACGTTACGCACATGGGCCTGGACGTGCAATGCGGGTGGCTCCTTTCTTTGTGTTCGAACTTCCGAGACTGTCCACCTTCAACCTGGGCACTAGGATCTAGCCCGACAGGACTGAGGAAGTCCGCCGCGCGGTCCATCATGCCCTTGAGTGCGGCGAGGATGACCTGCCCAGATCCATCGCAGACCCCCTTGTGCGAGGTGTCCACGATGTCTGGACACATCACCCGCGCCGGGTGTCCACTATCTGGTGAACTCAAGCACCGTCGTCCGCTCCAGTCCCCGCAGTCACGGCGCGTTTCCGCAGCGCGAGTGATCACTGGACGACCACGACGGTCACCATGCCGAACATCCCTTCTGGACCTTCGGCGTGGCTGAGGATGTGACAGTGGAACGCCCACAGACCGGCCCTGGCCTCGACGATGACGTCGTACCGCTCGCCGGGAGCGACCCAGATCGTGTCGGCGCGATACGACTGCGAGAGCTCCCACCCGTCCTTCGCGATGACGAGCTGCTCCATTCCGTGCAGGTGCATCGGATGGCCTTGCAGTCCCTCGTTCATGTAGCGAAGGCGGATGCGCTGTCCCGGCTTCGCCGCGATGGGTTGTGTTGCCGGGAAGCCCTTCCCGTTGATCGTGAAACCCAGCGGACCATCGTTGAGGACGATCGCCTGGTCGATGTCGACATCCGGTTCGTCGTCCCCGTCGACGATGAACGCTCCGAGCAACCCCATCGGGATCTGCGTCGCGCCGTTCATGTGTGAGTGGTACATGTGCGACCCGGTGTTGGGCGCGTTGAAGTCGTAGGTATACGACTTGCCCGGCTTCACAAGTGGCTGCGTGAGACCGGCGACGCCGTCGACCGAATTCGGGACGTTCAAGCCGTGGAAGTGGATGGCGGTCGACTCCTCGAGCTTGTTGTGGAGAACGACGCGCAAGCGGTCTCCAACTCTGACGCGGATCTGAGGGCCCGGGACCTGGCCGTTGTAGGCCATCGCTTCTCTGGTGTCGCCGGGCGAGACCTCCCACTTGATCTCGTCGGCCGTGACATCGAACACCTTCGTATCGCCATCCATCTTCGGACGCATCGGTTGCCCTCCGAGACCCTTCGTCTTGGCCGGGAACGACTTCACCCCGGCCATGTACGACTCGTCCATATCCTCGGAACTCATCTGATGACCACCGGACGCGCCCTCGCCCTGGCCGTCACCGCCGACGACGAGATCTCCGCGCATCCCCGCTTCCTTGTGACCCGCGACCTCGCAGAAGAACTCGTAGGTGCCGGCTTCGAGAGGGCCTGCGTTCAGTGTCGTGCTGTCGCCGGCGTTGAGCATCTCCGTCGCTCCGGCACCGCCGATCGCCAGGTTGTGGACGGTCGCGCCAGCGTTCTCGACCGTGATCGAGATGGGAGTGCCCGCTTCGGCTTCAAGGTTTCCGGGCTCGATCTTCATCTCGGTGAGCTGGACCTTCAAAGCACCAGACCCACCGCCACCACCGATGCCGAGCGCTTCGGTCCGCCAGACCGCGATCGCGGAGAAGACGACCGCCATCAGGACGCCGAAGCTAACGAAGAGCTTCCAAAGGTCCGAACGCAGCATCTTCGAGTAGTTCGAGGGTTGTGCGCTGCCCGCCGCCATGTGCCTCCTCCGCTCTGGCTCGTCTAGAGAGCCGGGCGCACCGGCAGCGGTGCCGAAGCACCGCCACCGATGTCTCCCAGCAACAGCTCAATGACCGGCGGTGGTCCCGCCCTTGCTCTTGCCGACCTGGAAGATCCCCAAGCCGCCGCGGCTCGCGTTGCGGAACTTGTGCGTCACGAGCACGTACTGTCCCGGCTCGTCGAACGTGAACTCGACGAAGCCGCCCTGCGCCGGCTGCAGGTCGAGCGCTTGCGCGCCACCTTTTCCATCGTCGGGACGCAGTTGATACGCCCCTTCCTTGTAGACCGTGTCGAAGATCGTTCCGACGACGTGAAACGACGAGTTCTCCGACGGTCCGGCGTCGACGACCCACGCACGCACCCGATCCTTCGGGTCGATGCTGATCGGCTTGTGCATGTACTGGTTGTGGTAGCCGTTGAAGACCACCGCGTCGTCGGCACCGGCCATCATCTTCCCGTAGTCGCCGACCTCCTCCTGATCGCCGAGGTAGAGCTCG
Organism: uncultured Actinomycetes bacterium; assembly: GCA_964520325.1. Classification (GTDB taxonomy): domain Bacteria; phylum Actinomycetota; class JAICYB01; order JAICYB01; family JAICYB01; genus CAZFOB01. The sequence goes on from CAZFOB010000006.1 coordinate 134,965, forward strand.
GACTGCACGAACACGAGCTCCTTGTCGACCTTGGGCAGGTTCGGCGGGTCGATGATGATCGCGCCGTACATCCCGTTGCCGATGTGGTGGATGGCCGGCGCGGTGCCGCAGTGGTACATGAAGGCGCCGGCGTGCTTGGCCTCGAAGCGATAGGTCAGCTTCTCGCCCGGGTTGACCGTGCGCATCTCGTCGTCCCACGCCACCTTGCTCGCGTGGAAATCGATGGAGTGTCCCTGCTTGCCCTTGTTCACAAGTGTGATCTCGAAGACGTCACCGATCTTCCCCCGCAGCGTAGGGCCGGGAACCTTGTCACCGAATGTCCACATCTGCTGCTTCACGCCGGGAGCGACCTCCATCACCCGGTCGGTGGCGTTGAGCGTCATCTTGTGGACCGTCGCGCCCGGAGCCGGCTTGAGCGCGGGGTCGTACGGCTCGAAGTCGGCAGCCGGCTTGGCGTTCGCGTCGATCTCCGCGCCGCCGAAGTCGGCGCCGGGCGCCGCGGTCGTACCCATCGAGCTGTCGTCGTCGCGCAACGCGACGAACGACGCCACGAGCGCGAGCACCACCGCCGCGGTGACGAACATCTTCCAGATGTCAGAGCGGATCATCCCCGAGAAGTCGGGAGGTCGGCGTTCGGGCGGCCCCGGCTGCGCTTCTTGCTGAGTTCGGTCTCCTTTGATCATCGCCATGGCGGGCTCCCTTCCTTCAGTTCCCTGGCTTCCTGCCCGCGGTGTGTGGGTCCGCCGACGATGAGCAGCTGGCAGGCCGTGAGCGCGTCGTCCGTGAGCTGCTCCACAGGGATCACCCTGGTGTGTCCGCCAAGGCCTTCGGCCACGGCACATGCGATCTCGCGCGTGTTGCCGAACATCGACTCGTAGACGACGACGGCGTTCATTCGTCTCCTTTCGGTCTCATGGAACGAGCAACACTGGAACCTTCGCGTGATGAAGCACGTGCTCGGAAACGCTTCCGAGCCAGCGCGCGGCGCCGCGAACCCCACGCCGTCCCATGACGACGAGGTCCGGCTCCCACTCCTCGACCTCCTCTGCGATCTCGTCAGACGGGAAGCCGAAGCGCCTGGCGAGCGTCACCTTGTGACCCGCTTCCTCGGTCGGCGTCTTGATCTGCTCGGCGGTGCTCTTCACGGCCTCGTCGACCGCACGCAGGTGCTGCGCACGCTCATCTGCGTCATCACTCTCGTGGTAGGGATAGTCCGAGTACGACAGAACCACGAGCACTTTGACGTCACACGTTTTCGATGGAAGCAGATCGGCCAGCAATCTCCCGGCACGGTTCGCGGCGTCAGAGCCGTCGGTGGCGAGCAGGACCTTCACGTCTCAACTACCTACCGGTCCGCCGGCACGATCACGATCGGGCATCGGGCGTGGTGCGCGATCTGCTGGGAGACCGAGCCGAGGAGGAGTCCTTTGAATCCACCGCGTCCCCGAGCTCCGACGACGACCATGTCCGCTCCCTCGGAGGCTCGGATCAGTGCGCGCCCGGCCGAGTCGTTCGCGATCTCGGTCTCGACCAACACGTCGCCGTCGATCGTCGACCTCTCCTCTTCTAAGATCTCCTTCGCCGCGCCTTCGAAGTCGATGTGCGCGATGCCGCCGCCCGCGTCCGGCATGGCCAGCGGGAACTGCCAGGAGTGGACGAGATGCAGTGTGCTGCCGCGGAGCTTCGCCTCTTGCGCCGCCCACGCGAGCGCCCGGTGCGAATGCTCCGACCCGTCGACGCCAACAACGATCTTGCTCATCGCGCCTCCCCTCCGACCGACTCGGCCTCGGCCGCTTCCTCCATCCGTGTGAGCGACATATCGCCTCCCTTGGTCACGGACGACCGCCCGCAGAGACGAGCGAGCGCTCGAGCCGTTGCACAAGCCGGACCAGTGCGTCCCGCAGAAATTGCGTCGAATTTGGATCAGCCAGGTCATCATCGGCCCATGCCCGCGCAGCGGTCACTGCCGCGAGCGCCGTGTGGTCAGTGATGTCGGGAAGTGTCCGGAGTGTCCCGTCTGACGCCTCCCAGATCGCGTCGCTCGGATCGCTCACGATCGGCATGAGCGCCTCTGCTCGTGCGCGGAGTTCATCGATGGCGTCTGCCTCACGGTCGCGGAGGAGCGTTGTCGTCGCCATGGCCTTCAGAGCTGCCCTGGAACGAGGTTCGTGCCGGCGTACCAGCGCTTCGGGCCGGCCAACTCGTCGGGATCGGACTCGCGGAGCTCCGCGCTGCGGGGCCGCTTCGCCATCCGTGAAGCGGCCTCGAGTACGGCTCGCGGTCCGGCTGCGGGATCCAGGAGTTCGACGCCCGAGTCCCCGCGCCACGCCGCGAGCTTGACGGGATCGGCGAGCAGCACGACCGGACGCTCCATCCTTCTGTAGAGCCGAACGAGGTCGTGGCTGGTCGTGCCGCCGCCGACTCGGTCGCCGGCGACGTCCGCATCCAGCACCACGACGTCCGCCACAGCCGCGAGCGGGCAGCGTCCGCAGCGGCTCCCCATGCACATGTAGCCCCCGGGCTGGGGGCCGGGGCACGCCACGACCTCGTGTCCGGCGTCCTCGAGCACCGGGGCCAACGCGTTCTCAACCGAGTGCCGATCCGTCACCAAGAGCACCGATGCCATCTGGATCACCTCCTATGGCCGAAGCGTAGGTCTGCGCGGTCGCGAAGTCGTCCGTAAGCGGTACGCGAGCACCGCAGCGCCTCTCAGTAGTGGCTACTGAGCCCGCTCGCGTAGCCGCTGCGGATGGAAAGCCGCTGCTCGCGACCTAGATTTCGGCCAGAGAACAAGCAGAGAACAAGAGGAGGAAGCAGATGGCACGAGTACTCGTGGTCGCAGCGGATGCAGAGGTCGGCGCGCGCGCTGAGGCGATGGCCGCCGTGGAGGGTCATAAGGTCGTGTGGTGCGGAGGACCTCGCCGCCCGACGTTCGTCTGCGCCGGCGGCCGCGGAGACCATTGCCCGCTGACCGAGCGTGTGGACGCCGTCATCGTTGACGGGTGGCTCGACAGCGACGCCGAACGCTGCGGAGTCCCGTCCACGAACCTCGTCCTCTACTACCGGCGTCTGGGCATCCCCGTGCTTGCGCTCGTCGGTCCGAACGGACTGCCCGGGCCGATCACCGACGACGGCCTCCACGCGATCGCACGTCACGCGACGGCGTCGGAGTTTAGATACGCGCTCCGCGATCTCCTCGACGGTGTCAACATCCGCCGGCGGATCCCCGTCGTCGCGGCAGCTGGGCTGGCGTCGTGAGCGAACGCGTCGGGGTCGGCCTCGTGATCGGCAACGATCGCCTGCGGTGCTTCGTCCGGAACTACCTCGAGACGAGCGGGTTTCGCGTCGACTTCGCGGTCCGCGCACCGGATCCGGCGCTCCCCGATGCCGATGTCGCGGTCACGGAGACGTCAGGAGTAAGCGGCCGGTTGCTGACCGTGCGAATCACCGAAGCGTTGGCGATGCCTCCAGGTAACCCAGCGATCGTCCTGGAGCCCGACGAGCTGAGCACCCTCCCAGAGCTGATCCGTTTCGAGCTCCTCGAACGTTCGACTGTGGGCAGACAGAAGGGAGAAGAGGCAATGGCGAAGAGAGAGATGCAGCGGCCGACGATGAAGGTGGGTGACCTGGGTCACGCGGACCTTGCGGGCGTTCAGTCGGATGCGACGATGGCAGACGCAGCCAAGATGATGCGCGACCTCGATGTGGGGTCGGCGGTCGTGTTCGAAGGCTCGAAGCTCATCGGCATCGTGACCGAGCGCGACGTCATGCTCGCTGCGATCGATTGCGCTGAGCTCGAGGGCACTCCCGTCGCGGCCTTCATGACGGAACGTCCTTCGACGATCTGGGTCGACGCTGACGTGTCGCAGGCCGCGCTGGCCATGCGCGCGCTGCACGCACGTCACTTGCCCGTCGTCGACGGGACGAAGGTCGTGGGGATGATCTCGTCCCGCGATCTGCTCGAAGCGATGGACACTCACGCCGAAGTCATGTCGATGCGTAGGCGCGGCTGGAGCACGCTCTGGCGGAGGCGGCCGAGGATCGCCGAGGCGTAGAAGCTGGCACCCTTGCAAGGGTGACGACTGGATCGGATGGCGAAGTTCGGGCGTTGGCCGGCCGGCTCTGGGAGCTGATCGAGGCCGGTGTCTTCCTCTCTGAGGAGCTCGATCTTCGCGCGGTCCTTGCCCGCGTGGTCGAAACGGCCAAGGACGTCATCGGTTCCCGGTACGCCGCGCTCGGCGTGCTCAACGAAGAAGGGACGGGTTTGTCGGACTTCGTGTTCCGGGGCCTGTCCGAGGACCATCGAGCGAAGATCGGCGAGCTTCCGGTCGGCCGCGGCTTGCTCGGCGCACTCATCACCGATCCTCGCCCCGTGCGCCTGAAGGATCTGTCTCGGGATCCTCGAAGTGTCGGCTTCCCGTCTCATCATCCGCCGATGAACTCGTTCCTCGGCGTCCCCGTGCGTTCGAAGGGCAAGGTGTTCGGCAACCTTTACCTGACGGAGAAGATCGGTGGTGTCGAGTTCACTGAGGAGGACGAACGCCTGGCCGTCGCGCTCGCCGCGCAAGCCGGAGTCGCCGTCGAGAACGCGCGTCTGTACGAGGACGAACGCGAGCGCGTGGAGATCGAGCGCGAGCTCGCTGAGACGCGCGTGCGTTCCGAGCTCCGCGATCAGACGTTAAAGGCCGTCATCAGGGCGCAAGAGCACGAACGCCAACGCATCGCGCGCGAACTCCACGATTCGGCGGGCCAAGCGCTCGCCTCGATGCTTCTCGGCCTGAAGGTCGTGGCACAGGAGCAATCGCTCGAGAGCGCACGCGAGCGCGTCGCCGAGCTCCGGCAGATCGTGGCCGAGGCCAGCCGCGAGGTACGCCGGATGGTCCGGGAGCTCCGCCCGTCTATCCTTGACGATCTCGGGCTTGCGGCAGCCGTGAATCGCTATGTAAATGACCTCCGAGAGCGCGGCCTATCCGTCACCGCATCGATCGACCTTCCCGGCGCGCGTCTGGACCCGGAGGCCGAGACGGTGATGTACCGGGTCGCCCAAGAGGCGCTGACGAACGTCGTGAAGTACGCGGGCGCCCGAACCATCGAGGTCGTCGTGCGAGCACACGACGAGAGATACGTGCTGTCCGTGACCGACGACGGCGCCGGCTTCAACACCTGGGAGGGCGAGCAGTCCGGCCTGGGCATCCGAGGCATGCGCGAACGCGCCGAGCTCGTCGGCGGCCACCTCACCGTCGTCTCGCACCCAGGCCGCGGAACGACGGTGACGCTCGAGGTCCCGCGCAAGGACGACGGATGAGCACGGACGAGGCGATCCGCGTCTTCATCGTCGACGACCACAACGTCGTCCGATCCGGACTCCGCATGGTCATCGATGCCACCGAGGGCGTAGAAGTCGTCGGGGACGCCGCCTCGGGCGAAGATGCGATCAAAGGGTTGGACGAGGTGTTTGCGGGACCAGCGTCGCGGCATCCACACGTCGTAGTGATGGATCTGATGATGCCGGGGATCGGCGGCATCGAGGCGACGCGCCGGATCAAGAAGGACTGGCCGGACGTCGCCGTGGTTGCGCTGACGATGGCTGACGATCGTGCGTATCTGCGGGAGGCCTTCGCCGCCGGCGCTGCGGGGTACGTCTTGAAGGAGGCGGCCGACATCGAGGTCGTCGATGCCATCCGCACCGTCGCGTCAGGCGGACGGTATCTGTATCCGACGCTGGGGGCCGAGCTCCTCGCCGCCCAGCTCGAAGGTGATGAGCCGCCGACAACGGCCTACGGCATCTCGCTCTCCGAACGTGAGGTCGACGTGCTGCGACTCTTCGCAGCCGGTTACACGAACCAGCAGATCGCCGACCAGCTCTATCTCAGCGTGCGCACCGTCGAGACGCACAAGGCGCACATCATCCAGAAGACCGGCCTCCGCGCTCGCGCGGACCTGATGCGATTCGCCGCCGACTCCGGTCTGGTCGAAGGCGGTCACTCATGACATCGATCGTGACCATCTGGGTGATCCCGGACACGGCACGCCACACCCTCGACCCTGAGCACTAAGGAGGCGCCCCATGCAACGACGGACGTTCGATCTACTCGTCAGTCTCGCCGGTTTGCTCCTCGCTGTTGTACTGATGGTCGCCGGCCTCGTCTTCCGGTCCAACGCACAGTTCGCGAAGGACAACGTTCGTGGTCAGCTTGCTGCGCAGAAGATCTCCTTCCCCCCGGCGAGCGCTCTGTCTGAGGAGGAGAAGGCGCAGCCGGGAGTGGTGAAGTACGCGGGGCAGCGCGTCACGACCGGTGATCAAGCCGAGGTATACGCCAACCAGTTCATCGGCCTCCACCTGCGCGAGAGCCTCGGCGGCAAGACCTATTCCGAGCTGAGCACCGAATCACGGGCGAACCCCGACAACGAGGATCTGGCCGGCAAGGTACAGACCGCGTTCCGCGGGGAAACGCTGCGCGGCCTGTTGTTGACGACTTACGCCTTCTGGACTCTCGGAGAGAAGGCCGAGCAGGCGTCCATCGCCTTCCTTGCGGGCGCGGCGTTGCTCATCGTGTTGGCCTTGCTCGGCCTCTGGCATTCCGCACGCACGCCGAAGAGCGAACGGCTCGAGGTGGGAGGATGACGCGACGACACGATGCATTGATACCTCTCACGCACGACCACCACCACGCGTTGCGTCATGCTCGGTTGCTCAGGGAGGCGTCGGACGCAACCGACGACGAACGTGTCAGAGCCGTCCTAACGTTCGGCGAGTTCTTCCGCGACCACTCAGTGCGGCACTTCCGCGAGGAGGAGGAAGAGATCTTCCCTATCGTGATCCGTCGTTCGGGTGCGCCCTCCGAAGGCATCACGCGGATCCTCAACGAGCACGTGCAGATCCACGCGCTGGTCCGGCAGCTCGCTGAGGAGACGGCGTCAGGTGCTCCGTTACCCGAAACGATGCGCGAGCTTTCGGAGATGCTGCGCAGCCACATCCGCTTCGAGGAGGACGAGTTGTTCCCAGCGATCGAACGACTGGCTGCGGATGGTCTCGCCAACGTGCAGCTCGCCGAGCGCCGCAGAGGAAGTGGACCGAGTGACGAGGCCTAGCCGGCGCGACGTATTCAAGTTCCTCGCAGGCACCTTCTTCGTGAGTTCGGGTGTGCTCTTCTCTCGCTGACCGCATCTGCCGTCGTATCGCTCTATCTCTGGCGTGCGTGGGTCGCCAAGGGCCGTCCCGATGGCGTCGCGGCGCTGACGAGGGGCTGACCTGTGCGACGCTCTCGATGTGGAGGGATCACGCGTCAGCGAAACGCACATCTCATACGTCTTCTTCGTCGGCGACCGCGCGTACAAGCTCAAGAAGCCGCTCGTCTTCCCGTTCGTCGACCAATCCACGCGGGAAGCGCGTGAGCGGTTCTGCCACCGTGAGGTCGCACTCAACCGACGCCTCGCGCCGGACGTATACCTCCGCGTGCTCGACGTCGTCGGCGCCAACGGTGAGCCGGTCGACCACCTGGTCGAGATGCGCCGGATGCCGGACGACCGACGGTTGTCGGCCCTCGTGCTCGCCGGCGCCGACGTCGACCGGTGCCTCCGCCAGCTCGCGCACAACCTCGCGGCCTTCCATGCGTCTGCAGAGACATCGGACGAGATCTGTATGTATGCATCTCGCGATCACGTCCGACGGCTGTGGTCGGACAACCTCGGAGAGACGGAACGGTTCGTCGGTCCGGTCGTCGATCGCGACGTCTTCGACCGCGCGAAGGCTGCTGCCGACCGTTACCTCGACGGACGCGGCCCCCTGTTCGCCTCCCGAGCACAGCGGCGCCACGCACGAGATGGTCACGGCGACCTGCTCGCCGACGACGTGTTCTGTCTCGAGGACGGTCCGCGCGCGCTCGACTGCATCGAGTTTGACGACAGTCTGCGCTGGGGAGACGTCGTCGCCGACGTCGCCTTCCTGGCGATGGACCTCGAGCGGATCGGCGCGTCAGATGCGGCCGATCGCTTCCTCACCTGGTACCGGGAGTTCTCCGGCGAGTCGTATCCGCAGAGCCTCGTCGACCACTACGTCGCCTACCGCGCGTCGGTCCGCGCGAAGGTCGCGTGTTTCAAGCACGAGCAAGGCGACGAACCCTCGCGGGAGCGTGCGCGAGTCCTGATGGAGCTCTGCGATCGGAGGCTGGCGCTAGGGCGGATCCGTCTCGTCCTCGTCGGCGGACTGCCGGGAACTGGAAAGTCAACGCTCGCCGAAGGACTGTCCGCGCGGACGGGGTGGGCCGTCCTGCGCAGCGACGAGGTCCGCAAGGACATCGCCGGCGTTGCGCACGACGAGCACATCCCGCACGCGTTCGGCGAGGGCACGTACGCGAGCGAAGTGACGGCCCGGGCGTACGAAGAGCTTCTGAAGCGCGCACACGTGCTGCTCGCAGGTGGCGTATCAGTGATCCTCGACGCGTCTTGGGTCGACGACCGCACGCGCGCGGCAGCCGGATCGCTTGCCAACGACACCTCGTCCGATCTGATCGGGATCAGATGCGTGCTGGACGCCGGTCTCGCCGCCGAACGGATGCGGGCGCGTCGTGCGGACGGGCGCGATCCATCCGACGCCGATGCGGACGTCAGCCAGGCGATGGCTGCCACGATGGATCCGTGGCCGGAGGCCGTGGAGGTAGCGACAGCCGCTTCTCCAGATAACGTCGTCACCTCGACGCTCTCACTCGTCGCCTCCGGATGACCGCGGAGCGGCGAACGCTCGGGCAGTCATCGCTTCCCGCCCGTACCAGATGTAGGCGACGCCGAACATCGCTCGCTGCAGCACACCGGTGACCTCAGGGAACATCTGCATCCCGATGCGAGGCAGCGCCGATGTGGCCCCACCGAGGCGCCGCAACGGCCTGAGCCGGAAGACGCCGAGGCCAAACTGCAGGAACCCGAGACGCGCTACCCATGCCGCCCCGTCGAGGCCTTGCGCGGCCGAACTCGCTCGTCGTCTGCCTGATTCACGAGTAGTCGTCTGGGACCACTACGGGAGCAAGGGCGAGGGCCACTGCGGAGCAACGAGACAACCGACGACCGTTGTGCGCGCGTAGGACGACGTCGGTTCCGCGGCTCTCCTACCGATGCATGCCGCCCATCTCCAGCTGATGCTCTTCCATCATCTCGAGCATCTCGCCGGACATCATCATCTCGGACATCACGTCGTCATCCATCCGGTCGCGCATCCGCGGTGTCATGTCCTGGCGCATCTCCTTCAGCATGTCGGCGTGCTGCTCCGTCATCCGATGCATCTCGCCGGACATATCGATCCGACTCATCGTGTCGGAGGCTCCTCGCTGTCGACCAACCGTGTCGTCATCGGCAAGCGACACGGCCGCGAACGTGCCCGCCGCACCGATTGCGAGACCTACGAGACCGGCAAGAACGGTCGTCCTTGTCACTGTTGACACTCTCCCCTCATGGGACTATCAGAACGCTGACTTCGCGCGCACAAACCCTACGCGCTCCACTTGGCGCCCCGGCTACTGGTCGTGCCGGCCATACCGAGGTATCACTTAAGGAGACATGAAAACCCGAGTCCTCATCCTCGGCGCGGGCTTCGCGGGTCTGGAGCTCGCGACGATCCTGTCGGCGACGCTGCGCGACGAAGTTGACGTCACGATGATCGACCGGTCCGACTCCTTCTACTTCGGGTTCTCAAAGCTCGAGGTCCTCCTCGGACGCCGCACCTCCGCCGACATCAAGGTGCCGTACTCGCGTTTGGCACCGGCCATCACGTTCAAGCGCGAAGAGATCACGTCCATCGATCCGCAGGCGCGTCATGTCGTCACTGAGGCTGCGACCTACGACCCCGATATCCTCGTCGTCGCGCTCGGCGCCGACTACGCACCCGAAGCGACACCCGGCTTCGTCGAGGACGGGTACGAGTTCTACTCCCTCGAGGGGGCCGAACGGCTTCGCGATCACCTGAGGGCCTTCGCCGGAGGACGCGTCGTCATCGCGATCCTCAAGCCGCCCTTCCAGTGCCCGCCCGCGCCCTACGAGGGCGCGTTCCTCATCCGCGATCTCCTCGAGCAGCGCAGCGTCTCACACGAGATGACGCTGATCACGCCGATGCCCTCGCCAATCCCTGTATCCGAAGAGACGTCAGAGGTGATCGTGCGCGCCTTGCACGAGCGAGGGATCGCCTACCGTCCGTCGACGTGGGTTGACTCGATCGATCCGGCCACACACACCGCGCACCTGCGTGGCGGTGAGGGCGTTCCCTACGACCTGTTCATCGGGATCCCTGCTCATCGCGTCCCCGACGTCGTGAAAGCGTCGGGACTCACAGAAGGCGGCTCAGACGGCTGGATCGCGGTCGACCCGAAGACGCTCGCCACGCCGTATCCGGGCGTGTACGGGGTCGGCGATTGTGCGGACGCTCCCGTGCCGCGTGCTGGTGTGTTCGCCGAGGACGCAGCCCGGACGGCAGCCGAGCACATCATCGCCTCCGTCCGCGGAACGACGACGGACACCGCGTACAAAGGCATGGGTACGTGCTACTTGGAGATGGGCGGCGGCCTCGTCGGCAAGGTCGAGGCGAACTTCCTCGGCGGACCGAGCCCCGTCGTGCCGTTCGCGGGCCCGTCCACCGAGTTCGCCGCTGAGAAAGAGCGCTTCGCGGCCGACCATGAGAGTCGCTGGTTCGCAGGCTGAGTCCCGCTTGCGCAGCCTCGATCCGGCCTCTCCGCAGGTCATCGAGTGGAAACCGGCCCTGACCTGCGGATATGCTTACAAACGCTGACGATGGCTAATCGCTATTGACCTGCGGGAGTCGTGTTGCCAACGTGGGGGTCGCGGGTTCGAGTCCCATCGTCCGCTCTGGCGTCTTCGTCGGGAACGCCAGTAGGCCGAGTGCGATCCCCTCGAGGACGACGAGGACGATCGTTCCCGTCCACAGCTCGGCCGCCCACCGGACGCCGCTCATCACGTGGATGCTGGCGAACCACGATCCCCAGATCACGAGTGGAACGAGAGCCGAGAAGATCCGCGCGCCGCGGACGTTCGTGCCGGAGGGCCGCAGGCGCGCGACGAGAAGATCGGTGATCGCACCCGCGATGGCCATCGCGGGGATGGTGAGCAACGCACCACTGCGTCCGTTCAGTCCGACCAGGGCGAGTGCGAGTGCTCCGTAGCTCAACATGAACGCCCAGCGCGGGGCGCCGAAGCGTCTGACGATCAAGAACGTCATCGTCAGCATGACGGCATTCGTTACAAAGACCGCGCCGACGGCCTGAACCTGCCAGACCTCATCACCCGCGCCGGTGAACAGGCCACCGAAGCGGAGCGCGTTGAGGTATTGGGTGAAGAACATGACCACGGCAGCGCTCAGTGTCATCGTCACGATCGTTGCGAAGTCGGCCCGATGCTGATCAGGGTCGGCGGAGGCCGCGCGGAATCCGGCGCCGAGCATGAGGAGCCCGCCGATCATGAGCGCGAGGTGCGTCGGCGACAGCAGAGCTTCGAGATCCACCTCGATGCCGAAGATCTCGTGCCAGATACCGTCACCCACCGCACCCACGATGAACGCCACGAGCCCGACGGTCATCAAGCGATCCGGTGATGAGCGCTTCTTGAGGATCCTCTCTCGGAAGATGAAATACACAACTGCAGCTCCGAACCCCGAATACAGGATGAAATGCCACGGGCTGAAGAACGTCTCCGGCTTCTCGGTGTTGTGCGCCCAGCCGTCGAGGAAGAGGCCGAACACCATCCACGTCCCGAAGAACGCGATCGCCCGTTCGTCATGGCGGTTCCTGGCGTTGATCAACGGAAGATCGGGTCCTGTCCGGTCGTCCCGCGGCTGACGCCTTTCATGCCGGCCATCTCGGCAGCTCGCTCACCGAACAGGCCCGGTCCCTTGGCCTCGAGACCGCCGTCGACGACGAGCGCATGGCCGGTGACGAACGCGGAGTCGTCGCCGGCGAGGAACAGCGCGGCACCAGCGATGTGTTCCGGACGTCCTGCCATCGGCAGCGGCTGGATGGTCTCCAGATGCGGCTCGATCACCGCCGGGTCCTGACCCATCGAGATGAGCGGCGTGGCGATCCCACCTGGACAGATGGCGTTCACCCTGATGCGATGCTTGGCGAGCTCGACCGCCGTCGACATCGTGAGATTGACGAGCGCAGCCTTGGCGGCTGAGTACGCCGCCGGACCGGCACCACCGGACAGGCCGGCAACCGATGCCGTGTTGATGATCGACCCACCCTCACCCTGCTCGATCATCGCGCGGGCGCCGTACTTGATCCCGAGGAACGGACCGCGGATGAGCACGGCGAACGTGTAGTCCCAGTCTTCGCGCTCGACATCGGTGATCGGCCCGAACGCACCGCCGACGCCGGCGTTGTTGAACACGACGTCGAGACGGCCGAACTCCTCCAAGGCAAGAGCGATCATCGCCTCGACGTCGGACTCCTCCGCCACGTCGGTCTTGATGAAGCGGACGTGCTTCTCCTTGCCGGCTTCCTTGGCGAGCGCGAGCGTCTCGGCCCCCGTCTGCGCGTTGAAGTCGGCGACGATCACCGACGCTCCTTCGTCCAGGAAACGAAGCGTCGTCGCACGTCCCATACCGCTGCCGCCGCCGGTGATCACCGCGACCCTGCCTTCGAGCATCATCGATCCCTCCGCCGTCATTGGCGCTGTCATCGGCGCTGTATGTCAGTAGCGCTGTCTCATTAGACTCGTTCAGATGAATCCCCGTACACCCGTGCTCGTCGGCGTCGGACAGGTCACCAACCGGCGCGAGCGCATCGCGCACGCCTCCGACCTGCTCGAGGAAGCCGCGCGAGCCGCCGAGCTCGACGCCGGGGGAAAGGCCTTCGCGCACATCGATTCCTTCCAAGTCGTCCAGAACATCTCGTGGCGGAGCCCGGCCCCCGCCTCGATCCTCGCCGAACGACTCGGCCTCCCCAACGGCGAACGACTCCTCAGCACCATCGGCGGATCGACACCGCAGTGGATGGTGAATCAAGCCTGTGATCGCATCGCAGCCAGTGAGGTCAACGGTGTACTGATCGTCGGCTGCGAGGCACTTGACTCCACGCGACGAGCCGAGAAGTCCGGTCATGCCTACGACCGGGGACGCGACGACGCATACGCGCCCGACACCGTGATGGGCGACGACCGCTCACCGGTTTGCCCAGAAGAGCTCGCGGCCCGTTTGGTTGCGCCGGCGTCCATCTACCCGATGTTCGAGCAGGCGCTCGCACACCGGGACGCACGCACTCCGGACGCGCAACGCACGTGGCTCGGCAAGCTGATGGCTCCGTTCACCGACGTCGCCGCGTCGCACCCCGACGTGGCGTGGTTCCCGACGTCTCGTACGTCGGGCGAACTCTCCGACGTCGGAGCGGACAACCGCATGGTCGCCGAGCCGTATACGAAGAACCTCAACTCGATCCTCAACGTGGACATGAGTGCGGCGTTGATCCTCATGTCGGCCTCAACGGCCGAAGCGGCGGGGGTTCCGCGCGAGAAGTGGGTCTTCCCGTGGGCCGGCGCAAAGCTCGACGACGTGTGGTTCCTCGCGCAGCGTCGGCACTTCGACCGCTCGGTCGCGATCGAGGAACTCGGACGCGCGGTCTTCGCGGCCGCCGGCATCGGCGCCGACGACATCGCGCACATCGATCTGTACTCGTGCTTCCCGTCCGCGGTACAGATGGGCGCCAACGCACTCGGCATCGCATTGGACGACCCACGCGGACTCACGCTCACCGGCGGACTCCCGTATTTCGGGGGGCCGGGCAACAACTACGTCACGCATTCGATCGCCGTGCTCGCCGAGCGCCTGCGCGCGAACCCCTCCGACATCGGGCTCGTCACCGGTATCTCGTGGTACGTGACGAAGAACGCACTCGGCGTGTACTCGGCGACTCCTCCGCCGCAGGGCTGGCAACATCCCGATATGAGCCAAGCCCAAGAGCGCATCGAGGCGACGGCTCTGACCGTGGCATCCGACGGCGAGGGCGACGCGGTCGTCGATGCCTTCACCGTCGAGCACGACCGCACGGAAGGTCCCGTGCGCGCGCCGCTCTACGCAACCCTCCAGGACGGCCGCCGCGTCGTCGCCGTCCCGGCCGAAGCCACCATCCCCGCCAAGCTCTCGGGCACGTCGATCATCGGCGAGACCGTGCGCGTCCGCACCGGCGAGGGCGGCACCGTCTACGAACTCTGAACCGGCCCCTCGACCTGGAAGGCCGCGGGTCCCAGGAGTAGCCTCACCGTAAGCGACCGAAGGAGGCATCGATGGAGAAAGCACGCATCAACGACGTCGACATCGCATACGAGGTACGCGGCGACGGGGAGCCCGTCCTGTTGATCCACGGGGCATTCATCGCGGACGCTTTCAAACCACTGGCAGGACATCCGTCCCTCGCCGCGAACCAAGTCATCTGGTACCACCGGCGCGGCTACGGTGAGTCCGCCGGCGAGCCGGGCACCGATGTTGTTGGTCATGCCAACGACGCACTCGCGCTCCTCGACCATCTCGGGGTCTCATCCGCTCACATCGTCGGTCACTCGTACGGCGGGTCTACCGCGATCGCGCTGGCTGCAGCCGCACCCGACCGCGTGAAGTCCTTGAGCCTCCTCGAACCGGCCGTGATGGCCGTCCCGAGCGCCGACACACTGAGCGAAGCCCTCCCTCAGATCATCGGCCCGTTCTTCGAAGGCAACGCCGACGAGGCGCTCGATGGCTTCTTCAAGCTGATCTTTGGAGGCGATTACCGCCGGATCATCGACGACGGCGTGGGACCCGCCGCATGGGCGCAGGTGCAAGCAGACGCCGACGATGCGTTCGCCGGGGACCTCACCACCCTCGGCGCCTGGGAATTCGGACCAGAACAGTCATCCGTGATCACGTGTCCGACCTTGCTGGTGCTCGGCGAGGACAGCGTCATCCCCAACCGCGAGGTGTTCGCAAAGCTCGGTATCAAGAACCCCGATGTGGACATGTTCCGGGAGATGATCGGCGTCATCGCTTCATGGCTCCCGCAGGCGGAGCTCGTGACCCTTCCCGGTCTAAACCACGCGCTCGAGATGCAGGACGTCGGCGCGGTCGCTGCCGTTGTGGCGCCGTTCCTCGCGAAGAACCGGAGCACCGTTACCGCCTGACTCGCCTCGGCAGCCGGAGTTGTACGAGAGTAGTCGCCTGATGGACGCCGGCTTCCGAATCGCCAACTGCTCGGGCTTCTACGGCGACCGCATGGCCGCTGCGCAGGAGATGGTCGAGGGTGGGCCGATCGACGCCCTCACCGGCGACTGGCTGGCCGAGCTCACGATGCTCATCCTCGCCGGTCACAAGCTGCGCGATCCGTCGCGTGGCTACGCGCGTAGCTTCATCCGTCAGATGGAGCAGGTGATGGGCACCTGCCTCGATCGCGATATCAAGGTGGTGTCGAACGCCGGCGGCTTGAATCCGGCATCGTGCGCCGCGGCCGTCCAAGAGGTCGCCGCCAAGCTCGGCCTTTCGCCTCGGGTCGCATACGTCGAAGGTGACGACCTGATGCCGTACCTCGACGACCTGCGCGCCAAGGGCGAGCGATTCTCCAACATGGACACCGGCGTTGAGCTCGGCGAGGCACCGGTGCTGACGGCCAATGCGTACAACGGCTGCTGGGGCATCGTCGAGGCGCTCCGGCGCGGTGCCGACATCGTCATCACCGGACGCGTCACCGACGCTGCGGTCGTCATGGGCCCCGCGGCGTGGAAGCACGGATGGAAGCGCGACGACTGGGACGCCCTCGCCGGCGCGCTCGTGGCCGGACACATCATCGAGTGCGGTGCGCAGGCCACCGGTGGCAACTACGCGTTCTTCCAAGAGGTGCCCGGTCTCGAGCACCCAGGGTTCCCGATCGCCGAGATCTCGGAGGACGGCACAACGGTCATCACCAAG
Source organism: uncultured Actinomycetes bacterium (assembly GCA_964520325.1). Taxonomy (GTDB): domain Bacteria; phylum Actinomycetota; class JAICYB01; order JAICYB01; family JAICYB01; genus CAZFOB01. The sequence goes on from CAZFOB010000006.1 coordinate 150,887, forward strand.
CACGACGGTCACGGTGGGCTCGTGTCGGTGGGCACGGTCACCGCGCAGCTGCTCTACGAGATCGGCCCCCCGCTCTATCTGAACCCAGACGTCAGCGCGCGCTTCGACACGATCACGTTGTCGGACGACGGTCCTGATCGCGTTCGCGTGTCCGGAGTGCGAGGCGTGCCGCCGCCCCCGACCACGAAGGTCTGCATGAACTTCGCGGGTGGATTGCGGCAGAGCTTCTCCCTCAAGCTCACGGGCCTGGACATCGAAGCGAAGGCCGCTCTTGCCGAGCGCACGATCTGGTCGGCCATCCACGGCGGCAGGAACGCGTTCGAGGAAGCGCATGTCCAACTGCTTCGCACCGACAAGGAAGACCCGGCCACGAACGAAGAAGCGGTGGCGGAGCTGCGGTTCGTCCTCAAGGACCACGACGAGACCAAGTTCGGACGCACGATCAGCCGCAAGGTCATCGAGATGGCGCTCGCGTCCTATCCGGGATTCTTCGGCGGCGAGTTCGGTGCGCCGTCGAGCTACGGCGTGTACTGGCCTGCGCTCGTGCCGGCAGAGCTCATCTGGCAGGAAGTCGTCATGGACGGCGAGCGAACGCGCGTCGATCCGACGCTTCCATCGGTCAGGACGTTGCTCACGACGGACGTCTCGTCGCGTTCGGTCGTGGCGGCAGCCGTCGAGGAACCAACCGGTCCAACCGTGCGCGCACCTCTCGGCCGCATCGTGGGTGCGCGCTCCGGAGACAAGGGCGGCAACGCGAACCTCGGCGTATGGGCACGCTCTGAAGAAGCGTACGCCTGGCTCGATTCCTTCCTCGATGTCGGTCGTCTGCGTGAGCTGATGCCCGAGACAAACGGGTTGGACGTCGTCCGCTACGACCTCTCGAATATCCGCGCGCTCAACTTCGTCATCGTCGGGCTGTTGGGCGAAGGAGTTTCGTCATCCGTCCGGCTCGATCCGCAAGCCAAGGCGCTCGGCGAGTACCTTCGCGCGAAGGTGGTCGACGTCCCGTCGTCGTTGCTGGAGGAGAACTGATGCCGTCGATGGACGATGTTTGCCTCGACCTGCTGGCCGAGCACGAGGATCTCGATGCGCTCGTCGCTCCGCTGGACGCCGGCACGTGGGACGCCGACACGCCGGCCGAGGGTTGGACGATCCGCGACACCGTCAGTCATCTCAACTATTTCGATGACGCGGCTCTGCGCGCAGTCGTCGATCCGGACGGCTTCCGCGAGTGGGTGAAGGGTGGCGCGTTCGCGGAGCTGCGTCCGAGCTCCGGCGTTGAGGGCGACATCGCATTCGGCCGCACGCTCACGCCCGCGCAACTGTCACAACGGTGGCGCGCCGGCCGCGAAGCGATGCTCAAAGCCTTCGCGCCGCTCGATCCGAAGCTGCGCATCCCGTGGTTCGGACCGGACATGAGTGCCGTGTCGTTTTCGACCGCTCGACTCATGGAGACCTGGGCCCACGGACAGGACGTCGCGGACGCACTCGGACGCCCGCGGGAGCCGAGCGACCGCCTGAGGCACATCGTCCACATCGGTGTCACCGCGATCCCGTGGTCGTACAACGTGCACAAGCTGGACATGCCGGCGGAGCCGATCCGCGTGGAGGTGACGTCGCCCTCCGGCCAGACCTGGACGTGGGGACCCGAAGATGCGTCAAACGTCGTGCGGGGCCCGGCGCTCGATCTCGCGCTCGTCGTGACGCAGCGTCGTCACCGCGACGACACCGCGTTGGTCGCTTCGGGCGACGTGGCCGATCAGTGGCTGTCGATCGCGCAAGCCTTCGCCGGACCAGCCGGTCCGGGCCGAAAGCCCGGCCAGTTCTCATGAGCGACGCGACGCTGTACTCGGTCGGCAGCGGGGTCGCCACGATCACGCTGAACCGTCCGGACAACCGCAACGCATTGTCGATCGAGCTGATGAACTCCCTCGGCGACAACCTGACGCAGGCCCTGTCGTCGGACGACGTCCGGATCATCGTGTTGACCAACGAAGGCAATACCTTCTGCGCGGGTGCCGACCTCAAAGGCGGTTCCGCGGAGGGGTCTCGCTTCAGCCTCGTTCAGATCTTCGAGCTGATGATGGACGCAGACTTACCCGTCATCGGACGCATCGCCGGCCACTGCATGGGCGGCGGCGTGGGACTCGCCGCAGGATGCGACATATCAGTAGCGGCTCAGGATGCGAATTTCGGCTTCACCGAGGTCCGCATCGGCGTGGCGCCCGCGATCATCAGCGTGGTCTGCCTCCCGAAGATGCGCAGAGCCGACGCGATGGAGCTGTTCCTGTCCGGTGAACGCATCCCGGCCGAGCGCGCAGCCGAGGTCGGACTGATCAATCACGTGGCGCCGTCCGATGCTCTGGACGACGCGGTGCACGGGATCGTGGCCAAGCTCGTCCAGGGCGGACCGGGGGCGCTGGCCGCCGCGAAATCGATGGTCTACAAAGTCCCCGCGATGGACCGCCCCATCGCTTTCGAGAAGATGGCCGCCCTCTCCGCCGAGCTGTTCTCCTCGGAAGAGGCATCAGCCGGCATGAAGGCCTTCCGCGAGAAGTCCGTTGCGCCCTGGGTGCCAAAAGGCCCCCCAGGGCGCAAAGATCAGCGCCGGTAGTTGACCAGGTTCAGGACGACTCACTCTTCCCCGTCCAGCACCGCGAGGATCGTGCCGCGTTCGACCTGGTCGCCGGCCACGACCTTGACCTCGGTGACCACGCCGTCCGCCGGCGCCCCGATGGGGTGTTCCATCTTCATCGCCTCGAGCACCACGAGGGTCTGGCCCTTCGCCACCTCGTCTCCCACCGCGACGGCAACCGAAACGACCGAGCCCGGCATCGGGGCCACGAGCGACCCGATCGCCTCTTCGATCTCCGAGGACGGGAACGGCGAACGTTCGATCACCTCGACGTCGCCCCAGTGCCCGTGCACCCACCACGACCCGCCCTCGCGCGCCACAGTCAGATGGTAAGCACGCCCGCCGTACTCGAGCGTTCGTTCGTAGCGACCGCCGGTGCCCAGCCACGCCAGCTGCTCGCCGCCTCCGGCGTCCAGCAACACACCTCCGTCGCGGGTGTGGCGGTAGGAGACGACGAACTCCTCCCCGTCGATCGTGTACGTACGGCATTGCGCAGGCATCCGGCTGTTGCGCCAACCGGACGGGAACGTCTGCAGCAACCTCGCCTTGCCGCGATTGGCTTCGTCTCCCGCGATGGCAACCGCCGCGAGCACGGCCGAGCGTTCTTCGTCGGATAGATGACGGCGAGGCTCGAGCGGCACGCGGTCGAGGAAGTCGGTCGTCGTGCGGCCCTCGAGGAACTCGAAATCGCGCAGGAGCGAAACCAGCAGATCGCGATTCGTGACGACACCTTGGATCGTCGTCCACTCGAGGGCGCGCGCGAGCATCGCGGCCGCTTCGCCACGCGACGTGCCGTGTGCGATGAACTTCGCGAGCAAAGGATCGAACGATGTGCCGATCACGCTGCCCGCATGCACGCCCGACTCGACGCGCACATCGACCTCTTCATCGGGATCCCACCGGACGAGCGTTCCGGTCGCGGGCAGGAAGTCGTTGGAAGCATCCTCAGCGTTGAGACGTGCCTCGATCGCATGGCCCTCGATCGACAGGTCCTCCTGGACGAAGTCGAGCGGCTCGCCGAGCGCATCGACGATCTGCTGGCGGACGATGTCGATCCCCGTGATCTCCTCGGTCACCGGGTGCTCGACCTGCAAGCGCGTGTTCATCTCGAGGAAGTAGAAGTCGCCGCTCTCGTCGAGGAGAAACTCGACGGTGCCTGCGTTGCGATA
>CAZFOB010000007.1:0-150156 GCA_964520325.1 uncultured Actinomycetes bacterium
GCCAGTCCGACCAGAGCAGGGGAGAGGTCGTCATCGTCGTCCGGCGTCGAGCTCGGCGTGCTGGATGGGGTCTGCTCCGGCGTCGGAAGCGCAGTTGGCTCCGCGGAGTCGGTGGGCTCGGCGCTCGGTTCGGTCGTTGGTTCGGCGCTTCGTTTTGGAGTTGCGACTGGGGCCGGAGTGGGAGCCGTCGTGGCCGGGGCCTTCGTCGCTGCGGGCTTGAAGGAGTCGTCGTCCTTGATGCTGACCGGTTCGGGGCTGCCGTAGTCGTAGTCCGTGCTGATCGAACACCCCTGGGCCCCCGACAGGTTGATCGTGAACGACTCGGTGGGCTCGCCTTTCGTGTTCTCGATGGTCGGGATCTGGATCTCCTTGCGCTGCTCCGCTCCCGTGAACGTGATCCGCTCGACCGTCGACTTGTAGTCGCTTCCCGCCCTCGCGGAGCCATCGACGGTGCGCAGCTGGACCGATGAGTCCTGATCGGCGCTGTCTCGCTCGATGCGTACGGTGACCTTCTCGCCTTCGGTGACTGGAGACGCCGCCGTCACGAGGTACTGGTGGCAGGCCTGTGCGCTGGCGCCGACGAAGACGGTGGTCGAGACGACCAACACGACCAAAAGCGCTCGCAGAAGCATTCGCATAGACACAGTCTCCAGATTCCCGGCCAGGTCCCTCTCCGAGCCTAGCGAGTTGGACGCGTCCGCGGTTGAGCCTCAGAACGAGAATGTGTTCTACTTTCCGCCGCATGACAGCGGCGGAAGCCAGTTGGACGCTCGAGTTCCCGTATCGCCGAAGCCTCGGTCCGGTGGTCGGGGCGTTCTTCACCGCGCTTCGCGACAAGCAGGTCATCGGGACGACGACGTTGGCTGGCCGTGTCCTGTGTCCTCCACTCGAATACGACCCGGACAGCGGCGAAGCGGTGCAGGACGGATTCGTCGAGGTCGCGTCGTCCGGGACGGTCGAAACTGCGACCTGGGTAAGCGAACCGTTGCGCAAGCACCCGCTTCAGACCCCGTTCGCGTGGGCGCTTGTAAAGCTCGATGGCGCTGATACCTCGATCCTCCACGCACTCGACGCTTCACGTGAGCTGGCCGTCAAGGGTGCACGCGTGAAGATCCGCTGGCGCGAGGAGCGTCAGGGTCACATCACCGACATCGAGTGTTTCGAGCTCGGGACGTGACCCAAGATCAAAGCGGTCCCGTGGCGTTCATGTCGCAGATGGTCAGCCTCGACTTCGTCAGCCGCACGTCCCCGGTGCACAGGCGCTTCGACGCGCAGATGCGTGAGCGACGGATCGTCGGTCAGCGATGTCCGTCGTGTTCGAAGGTCTATGTGCCACCGAAGGGATTCTGTCCGCTGTGCTGCGTCGTTACCGACACGTCTTGTGAGACGGACGTGAAGGACACGGCCGTGGTCACGTCGTTCACTGTGATCACGCCGATCCAGTACCTCGGCCAGGAGGAGAAGGACGAGTACGTGCTCGCCAACGTCCTACTCGACGGCGCCGACTCGACGATCGGCCAGCAGCGCATCGGCGGGATCGCCAACGACAAGGTACGCATGGGCATGCGCGTGAGAGCGGTCTGGAACTCGCCCGACGATAGCGAGGACGAGGGCGGGGGCGGCGGGATGCGCGGCTGGGGCGTCGGCGCGATGGTGAAGCACTGGGAACCGTCCGGCGAGCCGGACGTCGACCGTGCGCATTTCCAGGAGCACATCCTGTGAGAGACGTAGCGGTCGTTTCGTATGCGGTCAGCGAACTTCGCGAGGGCATCGAGGAGACCGAGACGCAATTGCTGTTGCCGGTCGTCAACGATGCGCTCCAGCGTGCGGGCATCACTCGCGACGACATCGGCTTTACATGCTCGGCCTCCTGCGATTACCTGTCCGGGGCCCCCTTCGCATTCGTGCAGAACCTCGAGGTGACGGGTGCGTGGCCGCCGATCTCGGAGTCGCATGTCGAGATGGACGGTGCATGGGCCCTCTACGAAGCGTGGGTCCGTCTGCAGCACGGCGACATCGACGTGGCGATGGTGTTCGCGTCAGGGATGTCGACGCGTTGCGATCTGCGCGAAGTGACGGCGATCCAGAACGACCCCTACTACCTCATGCCGCTGTGGGTCGATCACGTCTCGTTCGGCGCGCTCCAGGCCCAAGCGTTGACGGACGCCGGCAAGTGGGACGGCCGATTCTCGCCGCCAACCATCGTCGACGGCGCCGCCTGTGTCGTGCTGGCTGCCGGCGACAGGGCACGCGAGCTCGTGGAGCGACCCGCGTGGATCTCTGGGATCGACCACCGGACCGATCCGCACTATCCGGGCGTGCGCGACCTCACGATGTCGGCGTCCGCGCGCATCGCGGGTGAGCAAGCCGGCGTTGACAAGGCCCCGATCGATGTTGCCGAGCTGTCGGCGATCTTCCCGCACGAGCAGCTGATCTTGAAGGAGGCACTCGGTCTGTTTGGTGGCGTTGACATCGATCCGTCCGGCGGGGCGATCGAGGCAAACCCGTTCATCGTCACCGGCCTGATCCGCATCGGCGAAGCCGCGTCGCGCATCCTGGACGGCTCCGCGTCCCGCGCGCTTGGTCACGCGTCGCAGGGTCCGTGCCTGCAGCAGAACCTCGTCTGCGTGATGGAGGCAGACGACCGGAGCGCCGCAGGCGCGACGAGCGGAGAGAGAGACGACCGGAGCGCCGCAGGCGCGACGAGCGGAGAGAGATAGATGGCCGAGCGAACGGCTGTCGTTGGGATCGGTCAGACCCACCACAAGAAGGTGCGCGACGACCTGTCGATGGCCGGGCTCGTCCGCGAGGCGGCGGAGCGAGCGTTGACCGACGCGAACATGGATTGGAAGGACATCGACGCCGTGGTGATCGGCAAGGCCCCCGACCTCTTCGAGGGGGTCATGATGCCCGAGGTCTACCTCGCCGACGCGCTCGGCGCTGCCGGCAAGCCGATCATGCGAGTGCATACGGCAGGAAGCGTCGGCGGATCGACTGCGGTCGTTGCGGCGCACCTCGTGTCGTCCGGTGTTCGTGACCGCGTCCTCACCGTCGCGTTCGAGAAGCAGTCGGAAGGCGACTCGACCTGGGGCCTCGGCGGCGGCCGCAGCGGAAGCGTCGGCGCCGGGGGCTACTTCGCGCCGCACATGCGTGCGTATATCGACCGCTCCGGCGCGCCCGACTACATCGGTCCGGCCGTCGCAGTGAAGGACCGTCTGAATGCGCTCAAGAATCCGTACGCGCACCTCAAGCTCCCCGACATCACGATCGAGCAGGTGATGGACAGCCCGTATGTGTGGGCGCCGGTCAGACGGCTCGAGTCATGTCCGACGTCAGACGGCGCGGCCGCGATGGTGCTCACCAACGAGAAGGGCGCCGCCGGATATACGAACCCGGCATGGATCCACGGCACGGCCATTCGGAGCGAGCTCGGTCAGTTCCCCGGCCGCGATCCGGTGGACCCACAAGGGGGACGGGACTGCGCGTCGGACGTGTACGCGCAAGCCGGCATCACAGATCCGATCAACGACGTCGACGTGCTCGAGTGCTACGTCCCGTTCTCGTGGTACGAGCCGATGTGGTTGGAGAACCTGGGCTTCGCTGCCGAGGGTGAGGGCTGGAAGCTCGTCGAGAAGGGCGACAGCAACTTCGGTGGACGGATCCCGACGAACGTCTCTGGTGGTGTGCTGTCGTCCAATCCGATCGGCGCCTCCGGCATGTTGCGATTTCTCGAAGCCGCGCTTCAGGTGCGCGGGATGGCCGGCGAGCACCAGGTCGAAGACGCGAGGACGGCAGTGGGGCATGCGTACGGCGGCGCCGCGCAGTTCTTCGCGATGTGGGTCGTCCGGGACCAGAAGCCCTGATCAACAGTCGACTGCGTAACGCAATGCTTCGCAAACCTCGTCGAGCCGGGCGTCGGACAGCATCGTCAGCCGTGAGATGAGTGCATCCTTCTTGACCATGCGGATGTCGTCGAAGTTCACGACCGATGGAGCAGGCAACCCGTCGCGCTCGTCGAGCTGCACTTCGGTCGGGACGCCCCGGACCGTACGGGTGAAGAGGGCCACCGTGAGCGATCGCAGCAGCGGGATAGCGATGTCTCTCGTCATGATGAGCACCGGGCGTCGTCCGAGCCCGGGCAGCTCTGCCCACCACACCTCGCCGCGCGTCATCGCTCGCTCGGCCCCCAAGACTCCTCTTCGAGCGCCTCGCGCAGGCTGTGCTCAGCCCACGCCTCGAGCGTGCCCCACTCCGGCGGGTCGTCCTCGGTCCCGGGGGGGAACTTGGTGTATCCCTCGACCATGCGGCGATCCTTCTCCGCCTCGTCCTCGTCCTTCACGAAGCCTTCGAGGGCGGAGCGGATGAGGGCCGACCGCGTTTCGCCGCGCTTCGCGGCGATCGCGTCGAGGACTTCCACGAGGTCGTCGGTGAGTTGGACGAGCGTCTGGCGGCGAGCCATGACCATATGATACTCATATCATCCACTGATGACACGCGCTGAGCCGCCACTCCACGGAAGCGAGCGGGACATGCTCGTCGGTTGGCTCGAGTACCACCGCGAGACGCTCGCGATGAAGTGCGAGGGCCTGACGTCCGAACAGCTGGCCGAGCGTGCCGTGCCGCCGTCGTGGCTGTCGCTGGCAGGGTTGCTGCGCCACATGGCCGAGGTCGAGCGGACGTACTTCCAGCGGACGTTCGCGGACGAGGACGTCCCCGCGATCCAGTTCGAGGAGGACCCCTTCCGCGAAGATGCGGACGCGGACTACTCATCGGTCGCGGACGACGACCCGCTCGCCGACTGGCGCGAGGAGATCCGTCGTGCGCGCGAGGTGATCTACCGCGCCACGTCGCTGACCGACGAGGGCAACAGCGCACTGCCGTTGCGCTTCTGGCTCGTGAAGATGCTGAACGAGTACGCGCGCCACAACGGACACGCCGACCTGCTGCGCGAGTGCATCGACGGAACGACGGGCGAATGACGGAAGCGATCTCGATCCCGGACATGCTCGCGGCGCTTCCCGGTCCGTGGCGGCCGGCCGACGTCGTCCGCGTGAACGACGCGATCGTCCGTGTGGCACGGCTCGAGGGTGAGTTCCCGTGGCACGTCCACGACGAGGACGAGTTGTTCCTCTGTTGGGACGGCGGGTTCGTCATCGAGCTCGAGGGGGCCGAGGCGGTTCCGCTGAAGCGCGGCGACGTGTTCGTCGTCCCGAAGGGTGTGCGGCATCGTCCCGTCGCCGAGAACACCGCACACGCGATACTGCTCGAACGTCCGGAGACCGAGCAGTACGGCAATCGATAGGAGACCTCGGATGCCCGAAGCGATCGTCGAGCGCGAGGGTCACACGCTGATCGTGACCATGAATCGTCCGGAGGCGCGCAACGCGTTGTCCGGCGAGATGATGCAGGTCATGTCCGAGGCGTGGGACGAAGTGAACGCCAACCCGGCCATCCGCGTCGCGATCCTGACCGGCGCCGGCGGTCACTTCTGCGCGGGGGCCGACCTGAAGGGTTTCGCCGCGAGCGCACCCGGTGACGGGATGGCCGAAGGACAACGGCAAGGGACGTTCGATCCGACGGTGCTCAAGCCGTTGCTGAAAGGATTCCTCCTCGACAAGCCGTTGGTGGCTGCGGTCGAAGGCTTCGCCGTCGCCGGCGGGACGGAGATCCTCCAAGGCACCGACATCCGCGTCGCGGGAGAGAGCGCGCAGTTCGGCGTCGCCGAGGTCCGCTGGGGACTCTTCCCGCTCGGCGGCTCGACGGTGCGGCTGCGCCGACAGATGCCATACACCGTCGCCGCCGACATGCTGCTCACGGGACGCCGGATCACCGCGAAGGAAGCGCTCGACTTCGGCTTGATCGGCTACGTCGTGCCGGACGGCGGTGCGCTCGACAAGGCGAAGGAGATCGCCGAGCTCATCGCCGCGAACGGGCCGGTCGCCGTGCAGAACGTCCTCAAGGCGCTCCGTGAGACCGAGTGCCTGCCCGAGGTCGACGCGTTCAAGATCGAAGCGCCGCTCGGGATCGAGACCTTTCTGTCAGAAGACGCGAAAGAAGGTCCCCGCGCGTTCATGGAGAAGCGCAAGCCCGAGTTCAAGGGCCGTTAGCGCTTAAAGGGGAGGCAGGGCGAGCATCCGGCGCACCGTCGGGAGCAGTTCACGGACATGTGTCTTGGATTGGAACTCATCGATGGCAGGCTCGGCCAGAGCTTCGGCGTGCATGTCGAACGCACTGAACAGCAGGATCTTCGCGTTCGGTGCGACAGCCTTGAGCAGCGGTGCCGCAGCCAGGCCCATCACGTCACCCTCGATCGAATGGTCGAGCACGATGAGATCTGGATCCACACTCTTCGCCACCTCGATAGCGCCGGCTGCGGAGGCTGCTTCGCCCATGATCTCCAGTCGCGGGTCACGTCCGAGGATCGTGCGGATCATGAAGCGCATGTCGGCGTCGTCTTCGACGACCACCAAAGCCTTGGTCGTCACCGTGGTGATTCAGTCATGGATGTCGGCCCCCACTAGTCCCGATGTACCCAGCGAGTGCACCCTCGAACCTGTACCTCGCGTGTACCGTCGTGCAGGGATGGCATCTGCTGAAGACGGTGGCCGCGATGTCTTCGTCGACACCGTTCGTGCGCTGAGTCTCTTCGTCGTCGTCGTCTATCACTGGACCTTCACGACGATCATCTGGGAAGCGGACGGACCCCATGCATCCAATCCGATCGGTGTCACGCGCGGCCTGTGGCTCGTGACGTGGCTGCTGCAGGTGATGCCCGCCTTCTTCTTCGCCGGCGGCTACGTCCACAAGCGGGGTTGGATAGCGGAGGGCGGCGGGTGGACGTGGGTGGTGAAACGTCTGAAACGGTTGTGGGCGCCGGCTTTCGCGTTAGTGGTCGTCGGGCTCGCGATCTGGATCGCCGCGCGGCAGGTCGCGCCGGAGGCCGACTGGGTTGGTACCGGTGTCGTCCTCGTGCTCTCCCCGCTGTGGTTCCTGATCGTCTACGCGATGCTCGTCGCGACCGCGCCGTTGTGGTTCTGGCTTCACGAGCGTTTCGGTGAGCTCGTGCCTGTGTGGATGGTCGGTGTGGCGGTTGTCGTCGACGTCCTGCGCTTCCGCTATCGTATCGCCGGCATCGAGTGGGTCAACATGGTCGTCGTCTGGGCACTTCCGCATCAGCTCGGGTTCGAATACGAACGTTTCGCCGCAGCGCCGCGGCGCTTCGCCTCGACACTTGCGTTCGGAGGATTCTTCGCGCTCTTCGGACTGACGAGCATGGGCCTGTATCCCCGGTCGATGGTCGGCGTGCCGGGCGAGGAGATCTCGAACATGGCACCACCGACGCTTGCGATCGCGGCGCTGACGATCTTCCAGGTCGGCGTCCTGCTGCTCGCTCGCGAACGCATCATCAGATGGGCGCATTCCGAGACCGGAAGCCGCTTCGTCGCCTTCGCCGCACGCAACTCGATGCGCATCTTCTTGTGGCACGCACCGGGGTACGCGCTCGCGTACGGCTTGTGGCGCCTCGCGGATCTGCCCGGGCAGTCGCCGAACATCGACGGAGGGTGGTGGGCCTACAGGCCGCTCTGGCTGCTTCTGCCGATCGTTCCGACTGCGATCCTCGCCTCGACGCTTGGCCGCTTGACGCTGCGCGCGCGGCGCCGTCCGGCTCCGACGTTCGCGGCGTAGCCTGTCCGGCGAGGAGGACGGCCAGAGGAGGACGGCATGGCGTGGATCAGGAACCGACCGCTCGGGCTGGTCTACCGGGACAAGGCCAAGTCGTCCGGGGGCTACACGCTGTTCAGTCCTGTGCGAGGTCGCCATGCCGACCTGCTGGACGAGCAAGGCCGGATCGTCCACCAATGGCATCACCCTGAAGGCGTCCAGCACCTCAAGTTGCTGGGCAACGGCAACCTGTTGATCCACGCGTTGCCGCCGTCTGACGCCGAAGGTGCAGAGAACATCGGTGGGTGCTCCGCTGCACTCTTCGAGCTCGATCACGACAGCAACGTCGTGTGGGAGTACCGCGACGTGTACATGCACCACGACTATGTGCGTCTGAGCAACGGCAACACGCTCGTCGCGCGGTGGGCGAAGCTTCCGCCCGACTTCGCCGCGCGCGTGCAAGGCGGCCATGTCTCCCCCGACGATCCGGACTGGATGTGGGGCGATGTCGTCCGCGAGATCGCTCCCGATGGATCAACCGTTGCCGAGTGGCGGTCGTGGGAGCACCTGTCCGTCGATCATCACATCAAGTGTCCGCTCGAGAGCCGGAAGGAATGGACGCACCTCAACTCGATCGAGCTCACGCCGGAGGGCGACTGGCTGCTCAGCTTCCGTCTCACGAGCACGGTCGCGATCGTCGACGGGACGACGGGTGACGTGCGGTGGAGATGGGGGCCGGACACGCTCTCACATCAACATCACGCGACGTGGCTCGAGAACGGCAACGTCCTGATCTTCGACAACGGCTGCCATCGTCGCGAGGCCCCCTCGTTCTCGCAGATCGTCGAGGTCGATCGGGAGACCAAGGAGGTCGTCTGGAGCTACAAGGCCGAGGTGATCCTCGCGTTCTACAGCTTCATGATCAGCGGCTGCGAACGGCTGAGCAACGGCAACACGCTCATCACGGAGGGCGCAACCGGCCGGCTGTTCGAGGTGACGGCTGAGGGCGAGACCGTCTGGGAGTACGTGAGCCCATGGGTCGTCCCGAGTCGGTTCGGGCCGAGCCCCGCCGTGTTCCGGGCGTACCGCATCCCGGAAGGCGATAGCCGCCTCGCTGGGCTTGCGTTGTCGCCGGTCCCGTACGAAACGCTCAACGACAGGGTCGCCGCGTACGAGATCCTCGGCGAGGAGGACGAGCCGACGAGGTAGGCTGCCGACCTTCGGAGGGAGTCGCTACGCTCCGACCCTCGGAGGGAGTCGCTACGCTCCATCCGTGCGACGCGTCGTTTGTCACGAAGCGGGTGCCCTCGAGAACCTCGTGATCGAGGACGCAGCGGATCTGTTGCCCGGACCGGGTCAGGTTGTCGTTTCTGTGAAGGCGTCCGGTGTGAACTTCGTGGACGGACTGTTCGTGAAGGGCGCGTACCAGATCAAGCCGAAGACGCCGTTCACGCCGGGCGGCGAGATCGCCGGTGTCGTTTCGTCCGTCGGTGGCGGTGTCGAGGGGGTCGCCGTCGGTGCTCGCGTGATCGCGTCCTGCGGTCTGGGCGGGTTCGCCGAGCAGATCGCCGTCGGCGCCGGCTCACTCTTCCCGCTCCCCGACGTTGTGTCCTTCGAGCTGGGCGCGACGCTCGTCCAGAGCTACGCGACTGCGGTATACGCGCTCACCAACCGGACGCAGATCGCCGAAGCGGATTGGGTGCTCGTCCTCGGCGCCGGCGGAGGAGTCGGACGTGCATGCGTCGATGTGGCACGAAGCCTCGGTGGTCGCGTCATCGGCGTCGGCTCGAGCGACGCGAAACGTCAGGCAGCGATCGATGCTGGCGCCGTTGCGACCATCGATCCATTGGAGGACATCAAGACTCGCGCGCGAGAGATCTCGGGAGGCGGCGTCGACGTCGTCATCGATCCCGTCGGCGGTGAGCTTGCCGAGCCGGCGCTGCGGAGCTTGCGATGGGGCGGACGCTACCTCGTCATCGGTTTCGTCGCCGGCATCCCGCGGCTTCCGCTCAACCAGATCTTGCTCAACAGCCGGACGGTGATCGGCATCGAGTGGGGAGCATGGGCGATGCGCTTCCCGGACGACAACCGCGCACTCATCAGCGACATCCTCGAGCGCGTTGCATCGGATCGACTGCATCCGGCCACGCCGACGGTTGCCAAGCTCGACGAGGTCGTCAACGTGCTGCGCGACTTCGAGGAGCGGAAGGTCACGGGCCGGGTGGTGCTCGTCCCCTGAACGACGTACGCGGAGTGATCGCTTCGGCTCAGGGTGCGCCCGTCGAGATCGTCACCATCCGCGTGCCCGATCCCGGCCCGGGCGAGGCTCTCGTGCGCATCAAGGCGTGCGGGGTCTGCCACACCGACCTGCACTATCGCGATGGCGCGATCAACGATGACTTCCCGTTCTTCCTCGGACACGAGGCGTCCGGCGTCGTTGAGAAGGTCGGCGAGAAAGTCGGCGAAGACGTCGACGGCATCTCCGTCGGTGACTTCGTGATCATCGCCTGGCGAGCGCCCTGCGGCACGTGCCGTTCGTGCAGGCGCGGACGTCCGTGGTACTGCTTCGACAGCCGCAACGCTCGGCAGAAGATGACGCTCGATGACGGGACCGAGGTCTCGCCCGCGCTCGGCATCGGCGCGTTCGCCGAGCTCACGTTGGTTGCTTCCGCTCAGTGCGTGCCGGTCAACGCGTCGGCGCCCCCCGAAGTCGCCGGACTGATCGGGTGCGGCGTGATGGCGGGCCTCGGCGCGGCGATGTACACGGGCAGCGTCAGCACCGGCGACACCGTCGCCGTGTTCGGCTGCGGGGGTGTGGGAGACGCGGCGATCTTGGGGGCTTCGCTGTCGGGTGCCCACAAGATCATCGCGGTCGATCTCGACGTCCGAAAGCTCGAATGGGCGCGGGACTTCGGCGCGACCGATGTCGTCGACGCCTCGAAGGGCGATCCCGTCGAGGCGATCAGAGCGCTCACCGGCGGATTCGGTGTGGACGTCGCGATCGAAGCGGTCGGTCGTCCCGAGACGATGCTGCAAGCGTTCTATGCGCGCGATCACGCGGGAACGATGGTGCAGGTTGGCGTCCCGGATCCGACGATGACGTGGGAGCTTCCTGCGCAGGAGTTCTTCGGACGAGGCGGCGCGCTCAAGCCGTCGTGGTACGGCGACTGCTTGCCGTCCCGCGACTTTCCGATGCTCGTCGATCTGTTCCTGCAGGGACGATTGCCGCTCGACCGGTTCGTTTCGGAAACGATCCCGCTCGACGGCGTGGAGGAGGCGTTTTCGAAGATGCAGCGAGGCGAAGTGTTGCGCAGCGTGGTGTTGTTCTGATGTCGCCTATCGCTCAGAGGCCGCTGGGCTCCCAAGGCCTCGTCGTTTCAGCCCAGGGGCTCGGCTGCATGGGGATGAGCGAGTTCTACGGCGAGGCCGACGAAGGCGAGTCGATCGCGACCATCGAACGTGCGATCGAGCTCGGTGTGAACTTCCTCGATACCGCCGACGTCTACGGACCGTTCAAGAACGAGGAGCTCGTCGGGCGTGTCATCCGACAACGTCGCGACGACGTGGTGCTCGCGACGAAGTTCGGCATCGTCCGCGACCTCGACGATCCCACGCGACGGGGGATCGACGGCTCGCCGGACTACGTCCGCGCGAGCTGCGATGCGTCGCTCCGACGTCTCGGCATCGACCATATCGACCTCTACTACCAGCATCGGGTCGACGCGACGGTGCCGATCGAGGAAACGGTGGGCGCGATGGCCGGCCTGATCGCTGCCGGCAAAGTGCGGTATCTCGGCCTTTCGGAGGCCGGTCCGGAGACTGTGCGTCGCGCGCATGCCACGCACCCGATCACCGCACTTCAGAGCGAGTGGTCGCTGTGGTCGCGCGACCTGGAGGCCGACATCCTGCCGGTCGTCCGCGAGCTCGGTGTCGCGCTCGTCGCCTACAGCCCGCTCGGCCGCGGGTTCCTCACGGGCCAGATCAAGAGTCCGGACGACTTCGCGGCCGATGACTTCCGGCGCTTCCAGCCGCGGTTCCAAGGTGAGAACTTCGACAAGAACCTGGAGCTCGTCGATCAGATCAAAGTGATGGCCGCCGAGCTGGACGTTACCGCCGGACAGCTCGCTCTCGCGTGGGTGCACGCGCAGGGCGACGACGTCTTCCCGATCCCGGGGACGAAGCGGCGAACCTACCTCGAGGAGAACGTCGCCGCATTCGACGTGACTCTGTCCGCCGATGATCTCACGCGGCTCGACGACAACGTTGCGGCTGCGGTGGGTGACCGCTACCCGGACATGCGCTGGGTGAAGATCGAGAGCGCGCCCGAGAACTGAACCGCCGGTCGGCGAGCGAGCACGGAGCGTGATGTGCGACGCTTCGGCCCGATGTCGTTCGTCCAGATCGAGAAGCCACGCGACCATGTGTCGCTCGTTACGTTGAACCGTCCGGAGCGTATGAACGCGATGGCGTTCGACGTGATGATCCCGTTCCGCGAGGCGTTGACCGAGATCGGCAGCGACAACGACACACGCGTCGTCGTCGTCACGGGGGCCGGGCACGGTTTCTGCTCGGGCGCGGATCACGAGGACGCCGGCATCGTGCCCAACATCGACGGACTCACGATCCCGACGATCGCCTTGCGGGCGATGGAGCTGCTCGACGATGTCATCGCCACCATCCGCAAGCTCCACCAGCCGGTGATCGCAGCGGTGAACGGAGCAGCGATCGGCGGCGGGATGTGCCTTGCGCTGGCGTGCGACGTGCGCATCGCATCGGAGGCCGCGTACTTCCGTGCCGCCGGGATCAACAACGGTCTCACGGCGAGTGAGCTTGGTATCAGTTACCTCTTGCCGAGAGCGATCGGATCGTCGCGTGCGTTCGACATCATGCTCTCGGGACGCGACGTCGATTCGGCCGAGGCCTCGCGCATCGGTCTGGTGTCCGAAACGGTGGGGGCCGATCAGTTGCTGGACACGTGCTACGCATACGCCGAGCGGATGATCGGGTTCAGCCGTCCCGGTCTCGAACTCACCAAGCGCATGCTCTGGGACTCGCTCGATGCAAGCAGCCTCGGTGCGCACATCCATCACGAGGGGATCGCGCAACTGTTCGTCCGGCTGACGACGAAGAACTTCGAAGAGTCGGTTCGCGCGCGCAAAGAGAAGCGCAAGCCGGTCTTCAAGGACTGATGGCGCGGCGTAGACGAGGTTCCCTGCTTGCCCGAGAAGTTCCCCGTGCGGCGCAAGAGTTCGGATCGTTCGTGCTCGCGCGTCGGAAGCTGCGCTCTGGAATCCGCGGTGACGGCCGTCCGGTGCTGGTGATGCCGGGCCTGATGGGTAGCGACGGGTCGACGCTGGCTCTTCGTCGGCTCCTTCGCGGTCTCGGTTACCACATGCACGCATGGCGACTCGGTCGCAACATCGGACCAACCGATCGGATCATCGACGGACTCGGCGACCGTGTCCGCGCGTTGCTCGAAGAGCACGGACAACCCCTCACACTCATCGGACACAGCCTCGGCGGCGTCTACGCGCGCGAGATCGCACGTTCTGCGCCGGACGCGGTGCGTCAGGTGATCACCCTCGGTTCACCTGTGCGACGTCCCACGGGCCGATCGGGGGAGGGTAGTGCTGCGGCACCGATCTTCCAAGCACTCTCACCGATGCACAGTGATCGCGTGAAAGGCGCCGATCCGGATCGGATGCTGCAGCCGCTGCCCGTCCCGCTTACCGCGATCGTCACGAAGAGTGACGGCGTCGTCCCGTGGCGTTTGTGCCTGCCGACGCCATCCTCGCGGACGGAGATCGTAGTCGTGCGGGGGAGCCACAGCGGACTCATCCACAACCCGGCCGCGGTCAGCATCATCGTCGACCGGCTCGGACGAGACGAGTGGGAACCGTTCGTCGAGCGGGACGACATCGCCGCCCAGATCTGGCGCGAGCAGTAGCCGGTACCATCTCGCGCCGGTACCATCTCGCGCCGGTACCATCTCGCGCCCAAGTAGCATCTTGTGGATGGAACCGATCGCGACGACGGTCTCAGGCAAGGTCCGTGGCTTCATCGAAGAAGACGCTCGGGTCTTCCTCGGGATCCCGTTCGCCGCTCCGCCTTTCGGCGAGCACCGGTTCGCTGCTCCCGCGTCCGTCGAGGGCTGGGACGGCGTGCGCGATGCGCTGAAGCACGGGCCGACCGCTCCACAGAAGGACCCGGTCGCCACGATCATCCCCGAGCCGGTGGAACCCGGGGAGGACATCCTCAACCTCAACATCTACACACCGGATCTCGGTGCTGCGTCGCTTCCGGTCTTCGTCTGGATCCACGGAGGCGGATTCGTCTCGGGATGCAACCGCAGCCCGTGGTATCGCGGCACGCGTTTCGCGCGTGACGGCGTCGTGCTCGTGAACATCGGCTACCGGCTCGGCGTCGAGGGGTTCATCGATCTCGTCGGCGCCCCGAGCAACCGCGCCGTGCTCGACTGGATAGCCGGACTCGAGTGGGTGCAGGAGAACATCGCGAGCTTCGGCGGCGATCCAAGCAACGTCACGATCGGCGGACAGTCCGCCGGGTCTGCGGCCTGTCTCACGCTGGCGGCAAACCCTGCTACGCACGGCCTCTTCGGACGCGTCGTCGCCATGAGCGGCACGTCCGATACGCGCATGCCGCGCGAAGCGCTTACCGAACTGGGACAGAAGATGGCCGCGCACCTGGGCGTGTGCGCAACGCGTGAGGACTTCGCGCGATTCACGCCGAACGATCTCATCGATGCCCACGACGCCGTTGGACACAATCCGTTCACCGCACAAGCGCTCGGTGCCTCCTTCGATCCGCGATCGCCCGCGCTCAAGCCGGCGGTCGACGGTGAGGTGATCCGGGATCATCCGTTCCGCGTGATCGCCGACGGTGGAACACGCGAGATCGATCTCCTCACCGGGGCCACGAGCAACGAGATCAACGGCGTGATCCATATGCAGGTAGACGAGGAGACGGCCGCGAAGGCGATCGGTGCGATGGGACTCATCGGCGAGCGGCTCGATCGATACATGGGGCACACCGGTGCCGTGAATCCCGTCGCGGCGCTGGCTCAGGCGTCCACCGATCGCGCGTTCCGCGGACCGCTCGCGCAGACGCTCGAGGACCGTGCCGCCACGGGCGCCGAACGTGTCGGTAGCACGTTCGCCTACGAGTACAAGCGTCCCTCGCCGTTGTATGACGGGCTCGCGGGGGCCGCGCACTGCCTCGACATCCCCTTCGCGTTCGACAACCTCGATGCCGAACGCGTCGAGGACGGACTGATCGGTCCGAACCCTCCGCAGGCGCTCGCCGACGAGATGCACGGCGCGTGGGTGAGCTTCGTGAGGACGGGAGACGCCGGCTGGCCGGCCTATGAGATCAACCGGCGTGCGGTGAAACTCTTCGACGACACCTCAGCGGTTGTGGACGATCACTTCGCCGTCGAGCGTGACTTGTTCGGACGAAGATGAGCCCTTCTGGCTCTGGTCGCGTCCGTTTGGAGGTCGACGGCGCGATCGCGACGATCACCAACGACAATCCGGACAAGCACAACGCCTTCGACGACGAGATGGACGCGCGTCTGTTCGAGATTTTCGCGGAGCTCAAGGCACGACCGGACGTGCGTGCCGTCATCTGGCGGGGCGTTGGCAAGTCGTTCTCCTCTGGCCGTGACGTCGCCGCGATAGGAAACGTCAAGATCGCGATGTCGCATCACGAGCTGATGCGGCGCGGCCACCGCGGCATCCAGCAGCTGTGGGAGCTCGACGCGCCGGTGATCGTGGCGTGCAAAGGGTGGGTGATGGGTGGATCGTTCCAACGCGCGTTGCTCTGCGACATCCGTGTGGCGGCTGAGGGAACTCGTTTTCGCCTTCCGGAAGCGACGTACGGCGTGATCCCGGACACCGGGGGAGTAGCTGTGCTTCACCAGATGTGCGGGCATGGCGTCGTGAGCGACCTGGTCCTTACCGGCCGCGTAATGGACGTCACAGAGGCGCTCGGCCACGGGATCGTGAGTCGCGTAGTGCCGGAAGCCGACCTCGATGCGACAGTGCAACAGATGGCTGAGCACATCGCGTCGCTTCCCGCCGTGACGGTGAAGATGGCGCGGGAAGTGATCCGGCATCTCGCGACTCCGCAGGTCCGCCGGTCGATGAGCGACGAGATGATCTACCAGACGTTCGTCAACCGTAGCGACGATTTCGCCGAGTTCAGAGCAGCGCGGGCTGACGAACGCGAGCCCGATTACTCGGGCAGCTAGCTATGATGTGTACACAGTGCTGTGGTAGTGTGTATGCATGCTCAAGCGAACGACCATAGAGATCGACCAGGAGCTATTAGCTCGCGCGAAGCACGCGCTCGGGGCGAAGACGACGAGAGCAACCGTGGAGGAAGCTCTGCGCCGCGCTTCGGAGGGGGCCGAGGATGCGGCGCAAGAGCGAGCGGCGCGCCAGATGAGGTTCCTAGAGCGTCTCGGCGACCACCTCGATCTCGAAGTCCTCGCATCGGGCGAGATGTGGCGGTAGCCGGATGGCTGCTCGACAAGAGCGCCGCGGCCCGCTCGCGCGACCCGGTGATGGGCCCGCAGCTCGCGGAGCTCGCAGGGTCTCTCTTCGTATGTCCGGTGGGTGAGCTTGAACAGCTCTACTCGGCCCGCTCCGCGGCGGAATACGACCGGCACAAGGCGGACCTCCGACGAGACTTCCCGATGGCCGCAGCGCCGGCCGACATCCTCGAGCGCGCCCTTGTCCTCCAGCGCGATCTTGCTCACCATCACGGTCTCTGGCATCGCACGCCGATCCCCGATCTGCTGATCGCCGAGACGGCACTTCATCACGGCCTTGGCGTCGTCCACGTCGACGCAGACTTCGACCGGATCGCGGAGGTTCGACCGCTCGTCGTCCGACGACTTGGTTAGTCGCGCGTGCCGACCAGATCTACATCGGCTTGCGTGCGAGGACCCAGAGGAAGCGCACCTCGCGTCCGTCCTCGAAGTTGAGGAGGATCTCGCTCCGTTCGACCGTCAAGCCGGCGTCGCGGATCAGCGTGAGGTTCGTGTCCGCATCGAAGATGCTCCAGTACATCGGTACACCGTCGATCCACTCCTCGACCTCACTTGGGTTGTCGCGTGCGCCCATCGATGCGACGAACACCCCGCCCGGCCGGAGCCAGTTCGCGATCGACGTGATCAGCTCGGCCTGACGATCGCGTGGCACGTGGATGATCGAATAAAACGCAACGACTGCGTCGACAGATCTCGGAGCGAACTGGACCGCGCTCATGTCCGCGCAGATGCGCTTGGCCGATGGCGCGCTCTCGGCAACCAGCTTCAGTTGGGCGAGCGCGAAGTCGACGCATACGACCCGATGATGCTCGGCGACGATCTGCGCGGTGGGCACGCCGGATCCGGAACCGAGCTCGACGACGACGGACCCGGGCTCGAGGTGTTGGAGAGCATGGGCGAGATAGAGCTCCCGAT
Source organism: uncultured Actinomycetes bacterium (assembly GCA_964520325.1). Lineage (GTDB taxonomy): Bacteria > Actinomycetota > JAICYB01 > JAICYB01 > JAICYB01 > CAZFOB01. The sequence goes on from CAZFOB010000007.1 coordinate 17,150, forward strand.
GCTTCGGGTCGTTGTCCCGGCTCCATTCCCAGTACTTGTTCCCAAGCCGCTCGTAGCCGCGGCGAACCACGTCGCGTGGGTCCATCCGATCGGCTTTCATCGCGTGTTCTTGCGTACCTCACGGAACGCCACTTCGGCGTCGATCGTGGGTTCCTTCGGGAGTCCGAGGACGCGCTCCGCGATGATGTTGAGCTGGATCTCGTCGGTGCCGCCGGCGATCGATTGCGCGGGGTAGGAGAGCGTGATCTCGCTGACGACACCATCGAGGGCGCCCTCGCCGCTGCCGAGCAATCCTTGCGCTCCGGCGATCGCATTGTGTGCTGCGGCGGATGCTTGCGCGATGCGTGACGTGAGAAGTTTGCCGATCGATCCCTCAGGTCCAGGCTTGCCCCCCGCCTCACGCGCGGCCCGCGCTCGTTGTTGTGTCCACTTCTCGATGTGGACGAGCGACTGGATGTGCGCGATGCGCTGGCGGATCTTCGGGTCCTTCGAGCGGCCGGCGGCTTGCGCGTGGGAGATCACCAGGTCCGGACGTCCCATCCGCTGCGGGTACCAGATGTAGGTCTTGAGATAGGCCGCTGCTTCTTCCGCGGCCTCGCGCGCCGTTCGCCCGCGGATGTCGGTGGCTGGGGGAGTGAAGATCCGCGCGATGCCGACGCGTTCGTAGGCGAGTGTCGTGAGTCCCACGCGCCATCCGTCGTTGACGCCCCCGACGATGTTGTCCTTTGGGATGCGCGCATCGCTGATGAAGACTTCGTTGAAGCTTGCGTGCATGTTCATCTGCCGGATGGGCCGCACCTCGACGCCGTCCTGCTGCATCGGCAGCACGAAATACGTGATGCCGCGATGCTTGGGGACGTCCCAATCCGTGCGCGCCATGAGCAGGCCGTAGGCGGCGGTCTTCGCGCCGGTCGTCCAGACCTTCTGTCCGTTGACGACCCATTCGTCGCCGACGAGCTCGGCATGCGTGGTCAGGCCTGCGAGATCGGACCCAGATCCGGGTTCTGAGAAGAGCTGGCACCACTTGTCCTCACCGGTGATCGTCCGGCGCAACAAGCGTCCCTTGATCTCGTCGCTGCCGTGGTCGAGGATCGTCGGAGCTGCCAGGCCCATCCCAACGCCGATGGCAGGACCGACGGCGCCGACGCGTGCGAACTCCTCACCGACGACTGCTCCGAGCTCGCGTGACAGACCTTTGCCGAACCATTCGGCCGGCCATGACGGGCACGCCCACCCCGAGTCGACGAGAACCTCTCGCCACTCGCGGATCCCACGCTCGGGGTCCCAGTTGGACGAGAGCCAGTCTTGGACCTCGCTGCGGACGTCTGCTTCGGTCAGGTTTGGCACCGTGCAACGATAAGGGCATGGCTACAGGTCACGTCGAAGGCTTCGGTCCACTCATCTCGGTCGATCGGCTGCGTGCGGATCCGAGTCTTCGCGTTGTGGACGTCCGTTTGTATCTCGACGATGCCGAGAAGGGCAGACGATCGGCACCGGCGACGGATAGCGAATAATCGTCAGATGCTCGAACAAGCACTTGCGGCGGCCGAGGCCGCTCGCGACCAGGATCTCGCAGACCTCCTTGAAGAGCTCCGGATCCCGTCGGTCTCGACCCTGCCCGAGCATCGCGACGACTGCCGCCGCAACGCCGAGTGGCTGATCGCCCGCCTCGAGGCTATTGGCTTATCGACCTCGCTCACCGACGTCGTCGAGGGCGGTCACCCCGTGCTTCGCGCCGACTGGATGGGACGTCCCGGTGCGCCGGTGCTCACGCTCTACGGCCACTACGACGTCCAGCCGCCCGACCCGCTGGACGAGTGGGACAGCCCGCCGTTCGAACCGGTGGTCCGCGACGATGTCGTCTTTGCACGAGGCTGCGCCGACAACAAGGGCAACCACATGGCAGCGCTCAAAGCCGTCGAGCACTGGATGAGCGTCGGTGGTCCACCGGTCAACGTGAGATTCCTCATCGAGGGCGAAGAAGAGATCGGCGGTGAGTCGCTCCCACGCTACGTTGTCGACAACGCCACCGACCTCGCGACGGACTGCATCGTCGTGTGGGATGGCGGCTTCTCGTCCGACGACCATCCGAGCCTCTGCGTCGGTCTCCGCGGTCTCCTCTACACAGACATCGAGGTGCGGGGGACAAAGACCGACGTCCACTCCGGGTTCGGAGGCGTTGCACCGAATTCCTGCGACGCGCTGGCGACGATGCTCGGCAAGCTCCACGATGAGCGTCGCCGCGTCACCGTGCCGGGGTTCTACGACGACGTGCTCACTCCATCCGACGCCGAGATGGCGCTCTGGCACCGCGACCCGGACGGTGAGGCCGGACTGAAGAAGCTCCTCGGCGTCGAAGCGCTCGTCGGCGAGGACGACTATTCGATCGAGGAACGGACGTGGACGCGCCCGACGCTCGAGGTCAACGGATTCATCGGTGGGTTCACCGGCGTTGGTGCGAAGACCGTGATCGCGGCGCGAGCCCACGCGAAGGTCAGCATGCGTCTGGTGCCGAACCAGGACCCGGACAGGATCCTCGATGCCTTGCGAGCGCACGCCGAGTCGTTGATCGGTCCCGCGTTTTCCGTGATGGTCAAGGCACACACATCGAGTCCGGCCGTGCTCCTCGGGGCCGAGCACGCTCCGGCGCAAGCCGCGATGAAAGCGTGGGAAGAAGCGATGGGCAGGAAGGCGGTAGTCGTGAGGAGCGGAGGGAGTATCCCTGTATGCACCGCGTTCAGTGAAGCGATCGGCGCTCCGATGATCGTAGGCGGTGTCGCGACGAAGGACGGCGCTGCGCACGGTCCGAACGAGCGTCTGTACCTCGATCATTACTACGGCGGCATCGACATGCTGATCCGTTTCATGCAGCGGCTCGCCGACGGGTGATCGCGCCTAACTAAGAAGCGATGGCGTCGTGCGGGAGCACGGCGTGTGCACCGACCACGCCGTTCACGAGCTGCGTGATTCGCACGTCGACGAAGAGGCTCGCGAGCGCGAGTGATGTGGCTCGTGGTTGACCCATCAGCTCATTCATCAGGTCGAGCATCTGCTCAAGTGCGACCGCGACGGCTTCGTTCAGATCCTCATGCAGACCGAAGGTCAGCCAGCCCTCGGACGTCCGTGCGCGCGGCATAGTCAGCTTCGGTTGGTCGAGGACGGTGAGCTTCACCTCGACACGGTCCATCGGGCACTCGATCGCCATGCCCGAGACCTCTCCGTCGCCTTGCGTCCCGTGTCCATCGCCGAGCGAGAACAGCGCACCGTCGACCGCGATCGGGAGGTAGAGCTTCGATCCAGCAACGAGTTCCTTGCAGTCGAGGTTCCCGCCGCAGTAGCGGGGCGGGAACGTGAGATGTGCTCCGAGCTCCGCCGGTGGCATGCCGAGGACACCCATGAACGGGCTCAGGTCGACGATGTGTCCGAACTGGTTGACGCCGGTGGACGCGTCGGCGTCGAGTGTCCAGATCAAGAGAACGCCTTGGTCGCTCACGCCGAGCCGGTCGTTGAGCGCCGTGCTCCATCCGCCCGCGACCGTCCAACCCCAGGAGCCGACGCGGACGTCGCGGATGTCGACCTCGAGGGTTTGTCCCGCCTTCGCACCGGAGATCGCGACGGGACCGCAGAGCTGATGTCCGTTGCCGCGCGGCTCGAACTGCTTGACCGGTTTGTCATCGGCGCGTCGTGGTTCGAGATACCCGGAGGCATCGAGCGTGCGGAACACGACGGTGTCGCCCGAATCGATCGTGAGCGCGGGGGCGCGATCGCGATCGAAGTCGAAGTGGACGAACCCGGGCTCGGGCTGGATGTGGTGGATCATGGCAAAGACTCTGAGAGCACGCGGAGCCAGTTGCCGCCGAGCACACCTGCTCGCGCACTCGGCGGCACGAGGTCGCCGATCTTGATGAGGTCGGCGACCGAGTCGAGCTCGACCGGCGTCTCTTCAACACCAAAGCCTCCGTCGAGGTCGGAGCCGATGCCGACCCGTTCCCAGCCAACGATCTGTGCCATGTGCTCAAGATGCTTCGCGACGGCCGTAAGCGTTAGTGGAGTGCCGGGGTCGGGACCGAAGTGCGCGTCGTCCAAGAACGGGTTCGCCGGGATGACGCCGACCACGCCATCGTGTTCGGCGAGCTCGGCCAACATCTCGTCCGATAGGTGACGGTCCGGAAGCTTGTCCGGAACGAACGTCCGCGCGTTGCAGTGCGTCGCGATCACTCGATGGAAGCCGGAGCCCATCGAGTCCCAGAAGCTTTCCTCTGCCATGTGCGAGACGTCGAGGATGAAACCGAGCTTGCGCATCCCTTCAAGTAGCTCGCTGCCGAGCTTGGTCAGTCCGCCGGGTGCGCGCGTGCCACCGCAGTAGCGCGTACGGCTCCAGGCGGGCCCGATGATCCGGACGCCGGCGTCCCACCACGCCGGAAGGTCGTCCGGCGACGTGATCGAGTCGCCGCCTTCGATCAGGACGACGATGCCCAGCAGTCCGTCGTCTTGCCAGGCGTCGAGGTGAGCGGAGAGGTCGCTGCGGGACCGAAGGATCCGAGCGCGTCCGGTCCGTTCCCACTCGAGGTAGATGTCCAGCTGGCGACGCGCATCCTCGTCCGGAGGGGTCTTGTAGATGCCGACCCCGTCGTCGTCGAACTTCCTTGTACCGGTGTAAAGCGTTCCGAAGGTGATCGCGATGCCTCCGCGGTGCAGCTCCGGAAGAGTGACCATGACCTGCTCAGTGGTCTTCTGTTCGAGCGCACGAAGCTCGAGCGCCGTGAGGTCGTAGTCGCGTCCGGCGAGGACGTTGCCGGCCATGTCGAGGTGCGCGTCGACGATCGGCAGGCGCGCCATCCCGTCTGACCCTTTAGCTCGCGACGGCGCTGACCCGGCCCCCGGGGAAGCTGATCGTTTTCGACTCGAGGTAGGCCTCGAGTCCTTCCGGGCCGAGCTCGCGTCCCATGCCCGAAGCCTTGAAGCCGCCGAATGGGCAGCTGAAGTCGAGCGTGAAGCCGTTGATCGAGATCGTGCCGGTATGGATCCGCTTCGCGATCTCGAGCGCGCGATCGCTGTCCGCGCTCCACACCGAACCCGAGAGTCCATAGATCGAGTCATTCGCGATGCGGACGGCGTCCTCGACGTCGTCGTAGGGGATCACGGCAACGACGGGCCCGAAGATCTCTTCCTGCGCGATCGTCATCTTGTTGTCGACGTTGCTGAACACTGTCGGCTCGACGAACCACCCGCGGTCAATGCCCTTGCCGCCACCGAGCGCGACCTTCGCGCCTTCATCGATCCCCTTCGCGATATAGCCGAGCACGCGGTCCTGCTGGCGCTTCGCGACGAGGGGACCGACCTGCGTTTCCGCTTCGCGTGGGTCGCCTTGTTTGAGCTTCCTGACCTCTTCGACGAGCGCCTCGACGACGGCGTCGTAGTTGTTGCGCGATGCGAGGATGCGCGTCTGCGCGACGCATGCCTGGCCGTTGTTCATCATCGACGCCGGAACGAGGCCGGGTATCGCCGTTGCGACATCGGCGTCGTCGAGGATGATCGCCGCCGACTTGCCGCCGAGCTCGAGGGTGAAGCGGCGAAGGCGCTCGCCGCACAGGGTCGCGATGTGGCGTCCGACGGCGGTACTACCGGTGAACGCGACCTTGTCGATATCCGGATGTGTGACGAGGTACTCGCCGACCTCACGCCCCGCGGCAACGATGTTGATGACGCCTTCGGGAACGCCGGCCTCCGTGATGCACTCTGCGAGCAGGTAGGAGTCGAGCGGCGTTTCCGGTGACGGCTTCACGACCACCGTTGCACCGGCTGCCATCGCCGGACCGAGCTTCAGCATCCCGACGAAGAGCGGGACGTTCCACGGGACGATCGCGGCGGCGACACCGATGGGCTCCTTGCGCACGAGTGCGGGACCCATGAGGCCCGGACGCTCTTCCTCGAATCGGTATTCGCGCGCGAGCCCGGTATAAAAGTCGAGAACCATCGTGGCGGCGAAGACCTGTCCGAGAAGCGACCACGAGATGGGGGAGCCGTTCTGGTCCGTGATCGTTGACGCGAACTCCGAGCTGCGGGCCTGGATGAGGCTGCTGAGCTTGGCCATGATGTCGGCTCGCTCGCTCGGACTCATGCGCGGCCACGGTCCACGGTCGAAGGCCTGACGCGCGGCGGCGACTGCACGGTCGATGTCCGCGTTGGAGCTGTCCGGGACCCGCGCGATCACTTCTTCGGTCGTCGGGGAGATGACCTCGATCTGGTTGGTCGAAGCGGGCGCCGCCCACTCGCCTCCGATGAAGAGCTTGTCCTTCGTGATCACGCTCATGCCCTGCCTCCTTCGTTGGTAGCGAGCCTACGTGCCAGCGCGTCCACGTTGCCGATGTCGCCTTCGACGTGTCGGCGTCCGTTGAGAACGACCAGCGCGCCGAGGAGGATCAATGGTGTCACGCAGCCGAACGCGACGGCGAGGTTGCCCTTCTGGGCCCCGTCCACCGTGATCGGGAACCGGTCGGCGATCACTCCGATCAAAAGCGGCGATGCAGCCGATGCTAGGGCGCCGAGAAAGCCGCTGACCGAGAACGCGATGCCGCGGATCGCCGCCGGCACCACTTCCGAGATCATCGCGGAGACGGCGGGGATGCCGGCGACGAGGAACGCGACGGCTGCGACATGTGCCGGGAGCCGAACCCACACCGGGACGGGGAGGAACGATACGAAGAAGATCACCGCGGAGATCGACTGCGAAAGGCCCGCGAGACGCATCGGCGCGCCCACGTCCCGTTGACGCGCCAGACTCGCCATGCGGCCGCCGAGGATCGTTCCGACGACGGCGCCGACGAGGATGACGGCCCCGACGAGGCTGGCGGCTCCGCTCACCTCGAGCGTGGTGTGCCGCTCGTAGAACGCAGCTGCCCAGAATGCGAATCCGCCGACGGCACCGGCCGAGATCGCTCCGCCGACCATGAGCGCGCGCAGCGACGGCACACTCGCGGCGAGTTTGATCTCCGGCCACAGGGCTTTCGGGCCGCGCCGGGACGCCATGGTCAGCAGTTCGCCATCGTCGCTTTGTCCGTCGCTCTCGCCGCGGCGCGGTTCGGCCATGCGCCACACAGCAAACGCGAGTAACGATCCGGGAACGCCCACGACGAGGAAAGCCGCGCGCCAGCCGAGCAGATCACCGACGATCCCGGCGGTGGCGAGTCCAACAGCTGTGCCGAGTGTCGGTGCGACGCGGGTCCAGCCGTATGCACGGCCGCGGAGGTTGGCGGGGTAGTAGTCGGCCAGCAGGGATGAGGACGCCGGATTGTCGATCGTCTCGCCGACTCCAAGAGCGGCACGGACGCCGAGGAACTGCGTGAAGTTCTGGACGCCGGCGTTGAGCGCGGAGATCCCAGCCCATGACGCGAGAACGATCGCGATCACGCGCGTCCGCCGTGCGCGGTCGGCGAGATAGCCGGCCGGGATCGTGACGACGAACGACATCAGCACGAAGACCGAGCCGAGCACACCGGCCTGACTGTCGCTGAAGCCGAGGTCCTCTTGTACGAGCGTCAAGACGCCGGGAAGGATCTGACGGTCGATCGAATCGATCAGTGCGACGAGCGCGAGCAGCACCAGGGGTTTGCGCCCGTGCGGTCCCCAGTCGACAAACGGCTTCGTCTTCGGTGTGCTCGTCGTGTCCCCCCAGTGCGTGGGCCAGCGCGTGGGCCCGCGCGTCGGTAGGGTACCGTTCTAGAACGTGTTCTAGTCTGGGGGCCCCCGATTTGACCGACGGCACCGACACCAAGAACGCACCTTCTCTGTCAGACCGGCTCCAGGAGTTCGTCGGCAGGCCCTACGGGGGGCCGAGCGTCGGACGCGATCCGGTCAACATGCCGATGATCCGTCACCTCACGGATGCGCTCGGTGACCGCAACCCCGTCTACACCGACGAGGAGTTCGCGAGGCAGTCGATCCACGGCGGCATCGTGGCGCCCGCCACGTCGCTCCAGGTGTGGACGATGCCCGGGCTCGCGCAACGTCCGTCAGATCCCAGCAACGAGCAGGCCAAGCTCATGTCGATGGTCGACGACGAGGGCTACGTCGGCGTCGTCGCGACCAACTGCGAGCAGGTCTACCACCGTTACCTGCGTCCCGGCGACCTGCTGACGGTGTCCTCCGAGGTCGAGAGCATCGTCGGGCCGAAGGCAACCGGGCTCGGTGAGGGGTACTTCATCACCACACTGCAGACCTACCGCGATCAGAAGGACGATGTCGTCGGAGAGATGCGCTTCCGCATCCTCAAGTTCAAGCCGCAAACACCTGACGCAGAACGGCCGACGAAGGTCCAGCCTCCTCCGATCGACTCGGCATTCTTCTGGGAAGGCGTCGAAGCCGGCGAGCTCCGTATCCAACGGTGTGGTGGGTGCGGAAAGCTCCGGCACCCGCCGCGTCCGATGTGTCCGCGATGTCTCTGCCTCGAGCACGATCATGTCGTCGCAAGCGGCAACGGCGAGGTTTACAGCTACGTCGTGCACCATCGCCCCGAAGTGCCGGGACGAGACCACCCGTTCGCCGTTGTGCTCGTTGCGCTCGAGGAAGGCACACGTATCGTCGGCAATGTCGTCGGCTGCGCACCGAGCGACGTGCACATCGGGATGCCGGTGCGCGTCGTCTTCGTCGAGAACGAGAGCGGAAGGAAGCTGCCGCAGTGGCGACCACGCTCGTAACCAAACGGTTCGACGAAGTGAACGTGGGTGACGAGCTCCCTCGGCTCGTGCTCGATCTCACGCCGCTCATGATCGTCTCGACCGCTATCGCGACACGCGACTACCAGGACGTCCATCACGACCGCGACCTCGCGCAGCAGAAGGGGTCGAAGGACATCTTCATGAACATCCTGACGACCAACGGCTTCGTCGGCAGGTTCGTCACCGACTGGACGGGACCCGAGGCGCTCTTGAAGAAGGTGGCCATCCGCCTCGGCGCTCCGAACTATGCCTACGACACGATGACACTGAACGGCCGAGTGCTCTCTAAGGACGTGGTCGACGGCGATGGCACGATCGAGATCGAGGTCCGGGGCGCAAACTCACTCGGCGATCACGTCACGGGCTCGGTAACGCTGGTGCTCCCCTCATGACGTCGCCCATGACGTCCTCGATTGACCGAGCTGCGATCGCCGGCATCGGCGCGACCGAGTTCTCCAAGGATTCGGGACGCTCGGAGCTGCAGCTCGCTTGCGAAGCCACCGTCGATGCGCTGAACGACGCAGGTCTGCAGCCGTCGGACGTCGACGGCATGGTCACGTTCACGATGGATGGCAACGACGAGATCTCTATCGCGCGCAACCTCGGCATCCCCGAGCTCACGTTCTTCAGCCGCATCCACCACGGTGGCGGTGCTGCGTGCGCAACGGTGCAGCAAGCCGCGATGGCTGTGGCGACGGGAGTTGCCGATGTCGTGGTGTGCTACCGTGCGTTCAACGAGCGGTCGGGCAACCGGTTCGGCCGCACCGACCGCGCCGCGCCGGGCATGGACTACAGCTGGTACGCGCCGTTCGGGCTCGTGACGCCCGCATCGTGGGTCGCGATGTTCGCGCAGCGCTACATGCATGAGTTCGGCGCGACGAGCGCGGACTTCGGTGTGGTGAGCGTGGCCGACCGCCAACACGCAGCGACCAACCCGAAAGCGTGGTTCTACGAGAAGCCGATCACGATGGAGGACCACCAGGGCTCACGCTTCATCGTGGAGCCGTTGCGGCTGCTCGATTGCTGTCAGGAGAGTGACGGCGGTGTCGCGATCGTCGTCACGTCTGTGGAACGCGCGCGCGACCTCAAGAACACGCCCGCGGTCATCCGAGCCGCAGCGCAAGGCGCTTCGTTCGATCAAGAGTCGATGACCAGCTACTACCGCGAGCAGATCAACGGCCTGCCCGAGATGGGGCTGGTCGGGCGCCAGTTGTGGGAACAGTCGGGGCTGGCGCCGCACGATATCCAGACCGCCATCCTGTACGACCACTTCACGCCATTCGTCCTCGTCCAGCTCGAAGAGCTCGGCTTCTGCAAGAAGGGCGAAGCGAAGGACTTCATCGCCGGCGGCACGCTCGGGCTCAGCGGCGACCTGCCGATCAATACCCACGGCGGTCAGCTCGGCGAGGCGTACATCCACGGGATGAACGGGATCGCCGAAGGCGTCCGGCAGCTACGTGGGACGTCGGTCAATCAGGTGCAGGACGTCGAGCACGTACTGGTAACCGCCGGAACGGGCGTGCCGACGAGTGGGTTGATCTTGGGGCTCAACTAGGAGGAAACGATGCCAGAAGCCGTCATCGTCGAAGCCGTTCGCACGCCGATCGGCAAGCGCAACGGATGGTTGTCCGGACTCCATCCCGCTGAGCTCCTGGCTGCCGTGCAGGTTGATGTCGTGAAGCGCGCCGGCATCGACGCGTCGCTCATCGAACAAGTCGTGGGCGGATGCGTGACGCAGGCGGGCGAACAGGGTTCAAATATCACGCGCAACGCGTGGCTGTCGTCCGGACTTCCCTACGAGACGGCGTGCACTACGGTCGACTGCCAGTGCGGATCGAGCCAGCAGGCGAACAACTTCGTGGCGAACCTCATCACTGCCGGAGCGATCGATGTTGGTATCGGCTGCGGGGTTGAAGCGATGAGCCGGGTTCCGTTGGGCTCCAACGTGCGTAACGGTCCCGGCACGTCGCGTCCTCCGGGCGAGTTCCCGTACGACATGCCGAGCCAGTTCGGTGCAGCCGAACGCATCGCGGTCAAGCGCGGCTTCTCGCGGGCCGACATCGAGGCTCTCGGTCTGGCGTCGCAACAGAAGGCCATCCGCGCGCAGCAGGAAGGCGCGTTCGATCGCGAGATCGCTTCCATCGAAGCGCCGGTGATGACGGCGGACGGTCCCACCGAGGAGAAGCAGGTCGTGTCGAAGGATCAGGGGCCGCGCGAGACGACGAAGGAAGGGCTCGCGAATCTGAAGCCGGTTGCCGACGATGGCATCCACACCGCTGGAACCTCATCACAGATCTCAGACGGCGCATCGGCCGTGCTCTGGATGTCGAGGGATAGGGCCGAGTCGCTCGGGCTGAAGCCGCGAGCGAGATTGGTCGGGCAGGCTCTCGTCGGGTCCGACCCGTACTACCATCTCGACGGACCGCCTGATGCAACAGCTCGCGTCTTCGAGAAGACCGGCATGGCGATCGGCGACATGGACATCTACGAGGTCAACGAGGCGTTCGCGTCGATCGCACTCTCGTGGGCCACCGTGACCGGTGCAGACATCGACAAGCTGAATGTCAACGGCGGCGCGATCGCGCTCGGTCACCCGGTCGGCGCGACAGGAAGCCGTCTCTACACGACTGCATTGCACGAGCTTGAGCGCCGCGATGGTCAATTCGCACTGATCTCGATGTGCTGTGGTGGTGCACTCGCGACGGCGTCGATCATCGAAAGGCTCTAACACCGTGGACTTCACCTTCAACGAGACGCAGGACGATCTGCACGTCCTCGCTCGCATGGTCTTCGACGAGATGGCTGCCACCGCTCGTGTGGGCGAGATCGAACGCACGGACGACGCCCTCGACCGCGAGCTGTGGGCCGAGCTTGCGCGGTCGGAGATCCTCGGCGTTGCGCTACCCGAGGATGTCGGAGGCAGCGGCCACGGGATCATGGAGCTCTGTGTTCTGCTCGAAGAGGTAGGTCGGCGCGTCGTGCCGATCCCGTTGCTGTCCACGCTCGTTCTTGGAGCGCTGCCCATCGCCGAGTTCGGCTCGATCGAGCAGCGCAAGAGGTTCCTCGTCCCCGTCCTCGAGGGCACGTCACTGCTCACCGCTGCCCTCCAGGAAAGCGCGCGCCACGACGCGCTGGCGCCGGCGACGATCGCGACGCGGGACGGATCGTCCTGGCGGTTGGACGGCGTGAAGGTTGCTGTGCCGCACGCCCCGCTGGTCGACCGCATCCTCGTGAGTGCTCGTACGGCCGCTGACGCATCCGCCCTGTTCCTGCTCGATCCCACGGCCCGCGGAGTCACGGTCGAGCCGACGCGATCAACGAACCGGCAGGTGCAGGGCAACCTCGTGCTCGAAGGCGCCATCGTCGACGAAGAGGATGTCTTACTCGACCCGAGCGCGCTGCTGTTCCTGCACCGCCACGCGATCGCGGGGATGTGCGCGACCGCGGTCGGCGTGCTCGACGAAGCGGTGAAGATCACCGCCGGCTACATCTCCGAGCGTAAGCAATTCGACCGTCCGATCGCGACATTCCAGGGCGCGACACTCAAAGCCGCCGACGCGTATATCGATACCGAGGCGGTGCGCGCAACGACGTGGTCTGCGATCTGGCGTCTGGCCTCGGCCCTTTCCGTGGACGACGAGCTTGCCATCGCGAAGTACTGGGTCGCCTACGGTGGGCAGCGCGTCGTCCACAATTGCCAGCACCTGCACGGCGGCATGGGTGTCGACACGGACTACGCGATCCATCGCTATTTCCTGTGGGCCAAGGAGCTGGAGCTCACGCTCGGTGGTGCGACGCCGCAACTGTTGAAGATCGGCGCATCGTTGGCTCAGGATGCGCCGCAGGCGCCCCCAAAGCAGGATGCGCCGCAGGCGCCCCCACAGAAAGACGGTTGATGTACATCGACCTCTCGGACGAACAGAAGGCACTACAGCTCGAATTGCGCGAGTACTTCGCGAAGCTCGTCACTCCTGAGAAACGCATGGAGACCGACGAGGAAGAGGAGATGGGCGACTCCTGGCAGGAGATGGTCGCTCAGATGGGCTCCGACGGGTGGCTCGGCATCGGATGGCCGAAGGAGTTCGGGGGCCAGGGGCGGGGACCGATCGACCAGCTGATCTTCTACGAAGAGGCCGGACGTGCCGGTGCGCCGATCCCTCTCGTCACGATCAACACCGTCGGTCCGACGCTTGCCCAATACGGCACCGACGAGCAGAAGGCGTTCTTCCTTCCGAAGATCCTCGCCGGCGAGATCCAGTTCGCGATCGGTTACACCGAACCGGAGGCGGGAACCGACCTCGCCAGTCTGCGGACGAGGGCTGTGCGCACAGGTGATGAGTACATCGTCAACGGACAGAAGGTCTTCACAACCGGCGGCCACGTCGCTGAGTACGTCTGGCTCGCGTGCCGAACAGACCTCGACGCTCCGAAGCATCGCGGCATCTCGATCCTCATCGTCGACACGACCGACCCCGGGTATTCGCACACGCCGATCCACACCGTGGCTGGCGGATTTACCAACGCCACGTACTACACGGACGTCCGTGTGCCGCGTAACCGTCTCGTCGGTGAGGAGAATCTGGGCTGGCGGATGATCACGACGCAGCTCAACTTCGAGCGCGTTGCGCTCGGCCCCGCCGGACGGATCTTTCGGGGACTCGACGTTGTGACGGCGTGGGCCAAGGAGACCAATGCTCCGGACGGACGCCGCATGATCGACCAGGAGTGGGTGCGGATCAACCTCGCGACGGTCCGCGCGAAGGCGGAGGCATGCAGCCTCATGAATTGGCGTATCGCGGCGTTGCAGCAGCACGGCGTACTCAAGGCCGGTGATGCATCTGCGCTCAAGGTGTTCGGAACGGAACTGCGGATCGAGGCGACAGCGCTGCTCATGGAGGTGCTCGGACCGGAGGCCACTATCCAGAAGGGATCTCCACGGGCGCTGTTCGACGGCCTGTTCGAGGTGCAGTACCGAGGTGCGATCGTTGGCACGTTTGGAGGCGGGGTCAACGAGGTTCAGCGCGAGATCATCGGCGCCGCAGGCCTGGGGATGCCGAGAGTGCCGCGCTGACGTGATGGAACGTTCGCATCCTGCCGGACACGACTTCCATCTCGACGAGAACGCGCCGTCGTCCTTCGATGGACCACTCCCGTCGCGCGGGGCCAGGGCGTTCCGCGCGCTTCGTCACCGCGAGTTCCGCGTCGTATGGAGCACGTTCATCGTGGGCCAGTTCGGGTTCTGGATCGCTTTCATCGCTCTGCAGGCACTGATGTCGCGGCTGACCGACGCGGACGGCACCTGGCTCGGGATCCTGTTCTTCTGCAACTTCTCGCCGATGCTGTTCCTCACGCCCATCGCCGGCGTGGTCGCCGACCGGCTCGAGCGAAAGCGCATCCTCATGACGAGCTATTCGCTGATGTTTCTGCTCATGACGGCACTGGCCGTGACGACGTTCGCCGGCGAGATCACGCCGGTGCGGTTGCTCCCGTTCGCCTTCGGGATCGGATCGATCTTTTCGTTCAATGCTCCGGCGAGCCAGGCCATCGTTGCCCACTCCGTTCCGTCCCTCGATCTACCGAGCGCGATCTCGCTGCAGTCGGGCGGAGCGCAGCTCGCACGTGTGGTAGGCCCGACGATCGCCGCTCCGCTGCTCGTGCTCTGGGACGAGGGCGCTGCCTTCGCCGCGTACGCGGTGGCCAGTGTCGCCGTCGTGGTTCTGCTGAGCCGGCTACATCTGTCGCCGTACACACCGGAGGCCGACGACGGGAGCTTCCTCCGGCGCGTCCGTCGTGGGTTCGACCACGCACGTGATCGTCCACCGGCGCTCGCTGCGCTCTCTGTTCTTGCGATGTCGTCGCTCTTCGCGGCCGGTTACCTCTCGCTTCTCCCGGTGATGGTGAACGATGAGTTCGGTCGAGGGCCGACCGGGTTTGCAACGCTGGCAGCGGTGGCCGGATTCGGCTCGATGATCGGCGCGCTGGCGACTGCGTTTCGCGACAGCATGCCGACGCTGCGCTCCGCGGCGTTCCTCGTGACCGGATTCGGACTCAGTGTCGCTGCATTCGGGCAAGCACCGACGTGGAGCGCAGCACTTGTCGTCAGTGTCATCACGGGAGTGTTCTACTTCTCGGCCATGACGACGCTCAACACCCTCATCCAGTTCCTTGTCGACGAGAACATGCGGGGACGGATCTCGAGTCTCTTCGTGATCTGCTGGGCTGGACTCGTTCCGATCGCCGGACTGTGGCAAGGGATCGTGGCAAGCCGGCACGGCGTACGCACGTCGATGGTGATCGCCGGCGTTGTGACGGCGGCATATGCCCTTTCGGTTGCGGTGCTCCGCGGTGGACGGTACCGGATGACCCGTGAGTTCTTCACGGATGCGCTGCCGGCGACCGAGACGACATGATGCAAACGCTCACTCCGAAACAGACCGCACGAAGGCAGGGCGTGATCCGCGCGGCATGGGAACTCGCCGACGAAGGCGGATACGAAGCCGTGCAGATGCGGGACGTCGCGGCGCGAGCCGACGTCGCCCTTGGGACCGTGTACCGGTACTTCTCATCGAAAGACCAGCTACTCGCTGCGGTCTGGGCGGATTGGACCGCGGCGCTTGAACTGAGATTGCGCGGCCGGCCCCTCGAGGGATGTTCCCGCGCGGAGCGGGCCATCGACTTCCTGCGCCGCGCGACGCGGCCATTGGAGCGACGTCCCCGGCTGGCTTCCGCACTCGTGATGTCTGTTGCGTCCCCAGATCCGCACGCGGCGGCTTACCAGCGCGAGGTTGCCTCCTGGATGACGCGGATCATGGTCGACGTCCTCGAAGGGCTCCCTGCGGAGGATCAACAGGGCATCCGCGAAGTGCTCGGTCACATCTGGTACTCCGTACTGCTGGCTTGGGTGAGGGGTCGCATGGACGTCGAGCACATGCATGGCGTGATGGCAATGGCCTGTCACCTTCTGCTCGACCCACGGGAACCGTGACCCTCCTCGCGGTCGAGGGTGTATCGGTTTCGTTCGGTGGTGTGAACGCATTGACCGATGTCGACCTGTCGGTGGACGATGCGTCGATCACCGGCCTCATCGGTCCGAACGGTGCGGGGAAGACGACGCTCTTCAACGTCGTGTCCGGACTTCAGGTGCCGAACCAAGGCCGTGTCGTCCTCGAGCAGCACGACATCACCGATCTCAAGCCGTACCAACGTGCGCGACGCGGCATCGGACGCACGTTCCAGCGCCTCGAGGTCTTCGGCTCCCTTACGGTCCGCGACAACATCCGCGTCGCGGCCGAGATCCTGAAGGACTGGAACCGTGATGCTCCCGATCCGGCGACGGTTGCGGACGAGGTGCTCGACCGCGTGGGCTTGCGAGACGTCGCGCGGGAGCGGGCCGATCGACTCCCGACGGGGATGGCACGCCTCGTCGAGGTTGGGCGTGCTCTCGCCGTGCAACCGAAGGTGTTGCTGCTCGACGAGCCCTCTTCGGGGCTCGACGAGCAGGAGACGGATGACCTCGCCGAGCTCCTGGAGGAGCTCGGCTCCCAGGGCCTCGGGATCCTGCTTGTCGAACACGACGTCCCGTTCGTGATGCGTGTATGCAGCACGATCCACGTCCTCGACTTCGGGACCATCCTCGCTGTCGGAACGGCGAAGGAGATCCAGCGGAGTGCCGCGGTGCAGCGGGCCTACCTCGGTTCGTCCTCTCATGGGGGCGCCTCCGGCGCATCCGGTCATGGGGGCGCCTCCGGCGCATCCGGTCATGGGGGCGCCTCCGGCGCATCCGGATCCCGTTGACGCGACGCTTCGCCATGGCGGTTGGGGTAACGCTTTTCGCCACGCTGTCCGCCTGCGGTCGGAGCGTTCCCAGCGTCATCACATTTCCGATCGACGGGCACCCGTCCGCGGTCACGGTTGCCGGAGGCTTCGTCTGGGTCGCCGATGACGGCAATCACTCCGTCCATACCTTCGATGCAAAGACCGGTAAGGAGGTCGGACGACCGATCGAGGTCTCGAGGAACCCGATCGCGCTGTCGGCAGGCGGTGGCTCCGTCTGGGTCGCACACGCCAGCGGCCGCGTGATGCCGATCGAAATCCGTTCGCGCCGAGCGGGTCGCGCCATCAAAGTCGGCGGCTCACTCACCGGTATCGACTACGACGGACTCGTCTGGGTGACGGATCTCGAGCACGACGATCTCGTCAGCATCGAGCCGGGCGAGCGCAAGGTGACCGACCGGATCCGTATCCCGGATGGCGCCGTTCGCGTGGCTGCCGACGGGGATCTGTGGACCACGAACCGTGAGAACACCGTGACGCGTGTGGCGCAGGGCGCCGTGGAAGACGTCATCGGGGTCGGGATGGGTCCGATCGGACTCGCCGGCTCGGCAACGACACTCTGGGTCGCGAACAGCGACGACGCGACGGTGTCGGCGATCGACATCCGCACGTCCAAGGCGTCCGAGCCGATCCCCGTCGGGCGGGCACCGGTCGCGGTCGTACTGACCGACGACATCGTGTGGGTCGCAAACCAGGAGGACGCGACGCTCACACGGATCGACCCGGAGGCACGAACCCCCATCGGAGAGCCGATCGACGTCGGCGTCCACCCGCGTGGCCTGGCCACAGACGGCACCTCGATCTGGGTCGTCGGGACGAACCCTGAGGGGGTGGTCCGCGTTGACCCGTAAGAAGGCCGCCGTCCCGGCTTTCACAATTCGAGAACACGTTCTAGTCTGTTCACCGATCGCCGACACGGGGAGAGGGTCGATGCGTCGAGGGCACCCGCTGTGAACGGCCGATCCAGGGGTTTGATCGGCTGTCTCGTCGTTGTGCTGGTCGCGGCCGGGTGCGGGTCGCGTCTGCCCGATGACGTCCTCGAATCGATCGACGCCCGTGGCACCGCCGTCGGCGGCCCCGCACAGGCAGCCAACGGGACGACCACGGGCGGCACGGCCGGCACGGCCGGCAGCAACACGGGGCCCTCTATCCCGGCCGGCGGTTCAACCGTCGCAAGCGGGCCCGCCGGCAGCAGCACTGGATCCACGAACGGTGGACCAACCAGGGGAGTCTTGACGGCATCGAAGTGCAACGGTCTGAAGGCCAACGCCCCCGGCGTGACCGACGACGAGATCAAAGTAGCGAGCATCGTGACCGACTCGGGGCCGCTCCCGGGAGCCACAGAGGGCTCGTTCCGCGGCGCGGCTGCGTACTTCGCGATGGTGAACGCCACGGGCGGAATCTGCGGGCGCAAGGTCACCCTCCTCAAGGGCGACGACGGGCTCGACCCGGCGAAGGCGCGCGGCGAGTTCCTTCGGCTCGAGCCGGACATCTTGGCGTTCGTTGGGTCGTTCGCCGTTGCCGATTCCGGCTTCATCAACCTGATCAAGTCGACGAAGGTCCCGTGGGTTGCCCTCGTCATCGACCCCGCGGGTCGCGGACCGCGCAACGTGATGCCGAGGGTCGCAGAGGGCCTCGTGAACACCGGTCCCTTCGTGTGGTGGAAGAAGCAGCATCCGAAGGTCAAGAAGGCCGCGGCGCTGTACGCAGCCATCGGTGGAGTGGAAGCGAACGTCCCCGGCTTCGAGGCTGCCATCAAGAAGGCCGGATTCGACCTTCTGTACACGGCGGGGTCGCAGGTCACTTCGCCCGACTTCACACCCGAGGTCCGGCAAGCGCAGGACGCCGGGGTCGAGTTCTTCTACCTCTTCGCGTTCGAGGTGAACATGCACGTCCGGATGGTGCGCAACATGCGCCAGCAGAACTACGACCCGGAGATCAAGGGCGCCAACATCGCCTTCAACACGCGGTTCTCGCAGCTCCTCGGCAAAGACGGTGATGGGTGGGAGAACCACGGGACACACCTCCTGTTCCTCGACCCGAAGGAGCGTGCGCGTTCGCCCGATCTCGCGAAGTTCATCGATTGGAACGCGCGCCTGTTCCCAGGGGGACAACTCGACCTGTTCCCGGTGTCAGGTTGGGGACGTGCCGCGTTGTTCACGGAGGCGATGAGCAAGATCCAGGGGACGATCTCTCGTGAAGCGCTGATCGATGCCCTGTACAAGGTTCCGAAGTTCGACGGTGGCGGAGTGGAAACCACGGTCGACCCGCGAACGGGGCTCGGCGGCGCCTGCTGGAACATGGCGGTGCACAAGGGCGGACATTGGGTGCGCGAGTATCCGACGAACGGGCTCTACGAATGCAACATCGGCGAGCTCTTCCGGTACAAGTGAGGTCGCCGATCTAGTGGAGAAGTTCCTCGTCTTCTTCATCATCGGTGCCGCGATCAGCGCCGTGTACGCGATCTCGGCCACAGGCCTCGTCGTAACCTACATCACGTCCGGGGTCTTCAATTTCGCTCACGGTGCGATCGGGATGTTCCTCGCGTTCGTGTACTGGGAGCTTCGCGTGCATCGCGGATGGCCCGCGCCACTCGCCCTCGCGATGACCCTCCTCGTGATCGCACCGGCGATCGGTGCGCTCTTGGACGTCTTCGTCATGCGTCCGCTCCTCAGAGGTGCGTCCGTCGCGACACGTCTTGTAGTGACGGTCGCCTTGCTCCTTGCGTTCCAAGGAGCCGCACTCGCGATCTGGGGCATCGAGCTGCGGACGCTCCCGGGGATCTGGGGGCCCGAGCGTGAGTACGCGATCTTTGGCCTCACGATCACGTGGGATCAGACCACGACGATCCTTGCGGCCGTGGCGGTAGCCTTCGGGTTCCGCGCGCTCTTCCGATACACGCGTCTTGGCGTGGCCATGCGTGCGGTCGTCGACAACCGCGAGCTGTGCGCCGTGAAGGGACTCAATCCGAACGTCGTCACGGCGGCGTCGTGGGCGATCGGCTGCTCGCTCGCGGGGCTGGCCGCGATCCTCATCGCGCCCGGCCTCAACCTCGAGGTGAACACGCTGAGCATCCTGGTCGTGTCGGCATACGCGGCCGCCGTGGTCGGTCGCCTGCAGAACCTCCCGGCGACGTTCGTTGGCGCCCTCGCTCTTGGCGTGGGGCAGTCGATGATCGTGGCCTACCTGCCCACGGAGAACAATTTCGTGCAGAACCTGCGTCCTGCGTTGCCGTTCGTGCTGCTCTTCGGCGCTCTGCTTGCACGACGTGAGCTGCGCCTGCCGGAGCGCGTCCGCACTCATTCGGACCCCGAGCCACCGACCTCCCGCGCGACCTGGTTGATCGGTGCGGTGGCCGTTCTCATGGCGATCCCGTTCTCCGGTGCACTGAAGCCGCAGCATCTGCTGATCGGAAGCAAGGGACTGGTGTTCGCCGCACTGACCATCAGCCTCGTGCTCCTGACCGGTTTGTCCGGACAGGTCTCGTTGATGCAGATGTCGTTCGCCGGCTTGGGTGCTGTGTTCCTCGCCAAGCTCCCCGCAGGTCTCCCATGGCTCCTCGCTCTTGCCATCGCCGCCATCGCGGTCGGCGTGGTCGGCGGATTGGTGGCTTTGCCTGCGCTGCGTTTGCGCGGGTTGTACCTCGGCCTGCTCACGCTGGCCCTGGCGATCCTCATGGACAACCTCGTGTTCAGCAACAAGGACGTCCTCGGTGGAGGAACGACGCTCGCGGTTGAGCGTCCCGACATCTTCGGCTGGCACCTCGAAAGCGAGCGAGCGCTCTTCGTGGTGCTCGTCGTCGTGGCTGTGGTCTTTGCCAACGTCTTCCTGGCCGTTCGAAGAAGTGCTTTCGGGCGCATGCTCGCGGCGATGCGCGACGCGCCGAACGCAGCTCAGACCCTCGGCATGAACATCACGGTGGCAAAGCTCAAGGTGTTCGCGTTGTCCGCGCTTCTTGCCGGAGCGGCCGGTGCGTTCCTGGGCGGCTTGCAGTCGCGCATCGGTGCGCTGGATTTCTTGTGGTTCCGCTCTCTGTCGGTGCTTCTCGTCGCAACCATCTTCGGGATCACGAGCATGTCTGGCGCCTTCCTCGGCGCATTGTTCTTCGTGGTACTCCCGGAGGTCACGCGCGGGTCCGACGCGACGGGTGGTTTGGCGCTCCAGCCCTTGATCATCGGCCTGCTCGCGATCGCTACAGCCCGACGGCAGGAGGGACTCGCCGGACAGCTTCGTCAGAAGCTTCGCCCGCTCGTCCATCGCTTGCCACGCTTCCTGTGGTGGTCCGGCACCGATGATGTGGCCGCCGAGGCCGAATCCACGGCCGTGCTCGCGGAGAGTTCCGTTGGCTAACCGTAACGGACAAACGGCCGACTCCCCACTGCTCGAGCTTCGCGGCATCCGCGCGGCCTACGAGAAGGTCGAGGTACTCCATGATGTCGATCTCGTCGTCCCCGGTGGTTCGCTCGTCGCCATCCTCGGCCCCAACGGTGCGGGCAAGAGCACAACGCTGCGTGTTATGAGCGGGTTGATGAGGCCGTCGTCCGGACAGGTCCTTCTGGAGGGATACGACGTGAGCGGATCAAGTGCTGAGGAGCTGTCGCGCGCGGGCGTCTGCTTGATCCCTGAGGGCCGAGGCATCTTCCCGAATCTCACCGTTCGCGAGAACATCCTGATGGACACGTTCGTTGGGACTCGTTCCTCCGGCGATCTCGAGAGCTCGGTGTACGCCACGTTCCCGGCTCTGGCCGATCGCCGCGAACAGGTGGCTGGGACGTTGTCCGGAGGCGAGCAGCAGATGCTCGCGCTGAGCCGGGCGCTTTCGACCGACCCCGCGGTGATCCTTCTCGACGAAGTCTCCATGGGTCTTGCTCCGCTGATCGTCGAGACGCTCTTTGGGATCGTCCGTGATCTGACGAAGACGGGAGTCACCATCGTGGTTGTCGAACAGTTCGCAGACGTGGTTCTAGATTTCGCAGACTCGGTCGCATTGATGGCGCAGGGGAAGGTTCGACTTTCAGGTCCGCCCAACAAGGTTCGGGGCGAGATCGAATCCGCGTATCTGGGATCGGGTGCGGCGAAGCCGCCCCGGAGGAGGCCTCGATGAAGCGTCGCGTTTTCGCATTGCTGGTAGCGCTGTTGCTCGCCGGCTCACCCGCCCTTGCGGGCGACGACACCCCGGGCGAGAACCTCGGCGGTTACGACGTGCTTGCGTCGGGGGCGGCGATCTCCTTCCAGCCCTTCCTTCCTGCGCTGGTTTCCACAGGGGACGTGCCGTTCGAGGGCTCGTTCGCGTTGTCGACCTCGCGCGTGAAGTCCGGTGGCAATGCGTTCGGGCGCGGAGCGCTCGTGTGGCCGGGCTCGACGGCGGCCGACTTCGGCCCCGTGCTCGGTATCGCGTTCGGCGAGCCGGAAGTTGGGTCGCTGGTCCCGAAATGGCCGCTCCAGGCCGAAGCTAACCAGGACGACGGCGAGGTCGTTACCGGTGCGCCACCCATCGCGACGATGCGTGCGTTCGGCGCGAAGGATCGCGCGGACGGTGATTCACGCATCGCAGACATCCACATCCCGCGCATCGTCCACGTCGAGAACATCGCGTCAACATCCAATTCGATCGTCACGGACGGCGGTGTGACGTCAACGGCCATCGTGAAGCTGCAAGGGGTGTCGCTCCTCGCCGGGTTCATCAAGGCCGAGGAGATCCGGAGCATCTCGCGGACGTCGAGCATCGGCAGCGCCGCGTCGGCAAGCGGTGACGTCGACGTTCTCGGTCTGACGATCGGTGGTTTTGAGGTCTCCGTCACCGACGACGGCTTTCGCGTGACCGGGACGCCCTCCTCGAGTGCGCCCGGAACGGGCGACGAGCCGTTCCCGAATCAGTCGCCCGAGCAGGCCGTGAACTCGATCCTCGAATCGCTCGGGGCGCGGATCACGTTGTTTAACAGCGTCTCGAAGGTGACCGGAGGCAGCGCTCAGCAGACGCAGCCCGGTGTCATCGTCTCGGTCAACAACCCGGCCGGCGGGACCGGGCCGATCCCGCCGGGCAGGTTCGACATCTTCCTCGCGGCCACCTCGGCGTCGTCTGTGGCGACGCTGCCGTTCGAGCTGGGGGCCAACGGACCAAGCGAAGGCGGCACCGGTGGATCGACGACCGGATCCGAAATGCCCACCACCGATGGAGGGTCGATCTCCCTCGGTGGCGGTGCCGAGGTAGGCGGGGAGACGGTGTCGAACATCGGCGACGACCTGTCGGGCGCAGCGGAAGGCCCGCTCGGTGCGGTCGAAAGTCTCGATGGCTTAGAGCAACGACGCAGCGACTATCGCTTCGGCGGACTCCCGATCGGGTTGATCATCGGTTTGCTCTTGCTCTCGTTGCTCGTTTCTCGGTATATCCGCAACGCGTACACCGGGCTGTTGGCACGCCCGGGAGCTGAGACGACGGGCGGCGCACGGAGTGCGACGCCCAGCGATATATGACAGACGTAGGAGGCGGCACATGAGCTCGAGAGCGGAGGGTGTTTCGCAGCTCGTTGCTGCGCGTCGAGCGAGATTCAGAGTGGCGGTCGCGCGCCTGTCTGAACGAGCCCGCTCGACAGAGCTGCTTCGCATGCTCTTGTGGCCCGGCGCCTTCTTCGTCGTCGGTGGTTTCGTGTTCATGTTCTTCGGTTGGTACGGCGCGTCCCGCTCGCCGCGCGAAGTCGAGCAGGTGCCCTACCTGATCTCCGGCGGGATCATCGGCATGGCGATGGTGTTCATCGGCGGGCTGCTGCTGGCGAGCGCGTTCTGGATGGGCATGCTCCAGCGGTTCTCCGAAGAGGCGGATGAGCGTGCCGAGCGGCGCTTCCAAGACTTTGAGGAGCGCCTCGGCCGCCCCGGCACCGCCCGCGAGGAGCGGCCGGCGAGCAGGGCCTGATCGTGCAGATCGCTTATAGCCCCGAGCAGGAAGATCTCCGCCGCGAGCTTCGCGAGTATTTCGGAAAGCTCATGACGCCGGATCGCCGCGCATCGCTCGTCCATGGCGAAGGCGATTACGGCGATGGGGTGGCGTACCGCGAGACCGTCCGCCAGATGGGCAAAGACGGCTGGCTCGGCATCGGCTGGCCCAGGGAGTACGGCGGACAAGCCCGCACGATGATGGAGCAGCTCATCTTCACCGACGAAGCTGCGATCGCGAATGCTCCCGTGCCGTTCCTGACGATCAACTCGATCGGCCCGACGATCATGAAATACGGCACAGAGAACCAGAAGCAGCGGTTCCTCGCACCGATCCTCGCCGGCAACTGCC
Organism: uncultured Actinomycetes bacterium; assembly: GCA_964520325.1. Lineage (GTDB taxonomy): Bacteria > Actinomycetota > JAICYB01 > JAICYB01 > JAICYB01 > CAZFOB01. Next base: position 40,982 of record CAZFOB010000007.1, read on the forward strand.
ATTTCGCGATCGGGTACTCCGAGCCCGAAGCGGGCACCGATCTCGCATCGCTGCGGACGCGAGCGGTGCGCTCCGGCGATGAATACGTCATCAACGGCCAGAAGATGTGGACGAGCCTCACGGAGTACGCCGACTACGTGTGGCTCGCGGTCCGCACCGACCCCGATGTGCCCAAGCACAAGGGCCTGTCGATGCTCATCGTGCCTACGGCTGCCGACGGTTTCCGATACCAGCAGGTCCGAACGATGGCTGGTGCAAGCACGAACGCAACTTTCTACGAGGACGTGCGTGTGCCCATCGACCACCTCGTCGGCGAGGAGAACGGCGGCTGGCGGCTTATCACCAACCAACTCAACCACGAACGAGTCGCCCTCACCTCGGCGGCCCGTGTCATCGAGGTTCTTCGCGCAGTACGCGAGTGGGCTCAGAACAGCAAGCTCGCCGACGGCAGGCGCGTGATCGACCAGGAGTGGATCCAGGTCCACCTTGCGCGCGTGCATGCGAAGGCGGAAGTCCTCAAGCTCATGAACTGGCGGATCGCCTGGGGCGTGGGGATGGGCCTCAGCCCGGCCGACGCGTCGGCGACGAAGGTCTACGGGACGGAGTTCTTCACCGAGGCGTACCGCCTGCTCATGGAAGTGATGGGTGCGAACGCCGTCGTCCGGGACTCCTCGCCCGGTGCGATCCTCGCCGGGCGCGTCGAGCGCGCCTACCGAGGGACGCTCATCCTCACCTTCGGCGGCGGGACCAACGAGGTGCAGCGCGACATCATCGCGATGGTCGGGCTCGGGATGCCGAGGGCACCACGATGAGGGCGTGCTGATGGACTGGGCATTCACCGAAGAGCAGGAACAGCTCTCCGCTCTCACGCGGCAGATCCTCGAGCGCGCTCTACCCGAGGAGCGCATGCGGGTGATCGAGAAGACCGTCGACCGCTTCGACGACAAGCTGTTGCCGCAGCTCGGAGAAGCTGGTGTTCTCGGCGTGGCCCTGCCCACCGAGTTCGGCGGCGGTGGCTACGGACTGATCGAGCAATGCCGTGTCTTGGTCGAGGTCGGACGAGTGGTTGCGCCGGTACCGGTGCTCCCGTCAGTGGTCGCGGCTGGGGCGATCGCATGCTTCGGAACCCGCCAGCAGAAACAAGCGCACCTTCGCGCTGCCGCGCAGGGCAGGAAAGTTCTCAGCCCAGCGCTCACCGAAGAGCTGAATCCGGATCCGGCGGCTCCGACGGCAAAGGCCGAGCGCACCAGTAAGGGTTGGGCGATCACCGGTCAGAAGACGACGGTGCCCGCTGGGACGATCGCCGATGTGCTCCTGGTTCCTGCGACCACCGAAGACGGTGTAGCCGTGTTCCTCGTCGACCGGTCAGAACCCGGCGTGACCCTGACTCACCAGAAGGTCACGAACACCGACGTGGAAGCTCTTCTCTCACTCGACAAAGCGACGGGTGAAGCGTTGGGCGGCTGCGAGGTTGTCGACTGGCTCGTCAGGCACATGACGGTCGGGCTGTGCGCTGTGCAGCTCGGGATATGCGAGCGAGCACTCGAGCTCACTGCCGAGTACTCGAAGCAGCGCGTGCAGTTCGACCGTCCGATCGCGACGTTCCAGGCGGTTGGGCAACGTCTGGCCGACGCGTACATCGACGTCCACGGGATCAGGCTCACGATGTGGCAAGCCGCGTGGCGTCTGTCGGAAGGTCTGCCGTGTGACGCGGAGATCGCGTCGGCGAAGTTCTGGGCATCGGATGCCGGACACCGAATCGCCCACACTGCAGTGCACGTCCACGGTGGCATCGGGATCGACCTCGACTATCACCTCCATCGCTACTTCACAGCCGCGAAGCGGATCGAGTTCGCATTCGGTGGCGCGACCGAGCAGCTCGTTGCGCTCGGCCGCGAACTGGCGAACGAACCGGCGTAGATGCGCAGACTCTCGGATCGGGCGGTTGACCGATTGTCATTGCCGAGAGGAAACTAGAACAGATTCTATTTCTGGAGACCGTTTATGGAACTGAGTGACATCAATCTCCTCTCTCGTGACATCTTCACCGAGGGCGTGCCGCACGAGTGGTTCACCTATCTGCGCAACAACGCCCCCGTGTACAAGCACCCCGAGCCGGACGGTCCGGGCTTCTGGGTGATCAGCAAGCACGAAGACGTCGGCATCGTGGGACGCGACGCGAAGACCTTCTCGTCGGCCGCGAAGTACGGCGGCGTCGTCGGCCTCGAGGATCCGCCGCCCGAGCGTCGCCAGGAGTTCGAGGCGGCGGCGGCGATCCAGGGCAACATGATGTTGTACATGGATCCACCGGATCACACGCTGTACCGGAAGATCGTGCACGACGGTTTCCGACCACGGATGATCTGGGCCCTCGAGAAGGTGATCCGTGAGCGCGCGGTCAAGATCCTTGACGATGCGATCGCGAAGCGTGAGTGCGACTTCGTCACCGACATCGCCGCGGAGCTTCCGTTGCAGGCGATCGCAGAGCTGCTCGGGGTGCCGATGGACGACCGTCACAAGCTCTTCGACTGGTCCAACCGCATGATCGGGAGCGAAGACCCGGAGTACGCAGTGAGCGAGGAGCACACACGCAACGCTCAGATCGAGATGTTCATGTACGCGAAGGAACTCGCCGATGACCGGCGTGCGAACCCACGTGACGACATCATGACGACGTTGCTCCAGGCCGAGGTCGACGGCCACTCGCTCTCCGAGCTCGATTTCAACCTGTTCTTCCTGCTCCTGTCGGTTGCCGGCAATGAGACCACGCGCAACGCCGTTTCTCATGGGATGGCGGCGTTGCTAGACAACCCCGAACAGTACGACGTCCTCGTGGAGAACCCATCGGTGATCGATCTCGCCGTCGAGGAGATCGTGCGCTGGGCATCGCCCGTGATGTACTTCCGTCGCAACGTCACCCAGGACACCGAGATCCGGGGGCAGAAGATCCCGGCGGGCGACAAGGTCAGCGTGTGGTACATCTCGGCCAACCGCGATGAAGACGTCTTCGATGAGCCTTTCCGGTTCGACGTCCGGCGCAGCCCGAACGAGCACATCGCCTTCGGTCACGGGCACCACTTCTGCCTCGGTTTCAATCTCGCTCGTCTCGAGATCAAGGTGCTGTTCGAGGAGTTGACCAAGCGCGTGACGAGGATCGAGTCGGTCGGCGACATCTCGAGGTTGCGTTCGAACTTCATCTCCGGCATCAAGCACCTGCCCGTGCGTTTCACCGATGTGCGTCAGCCGACTACGGTGTGACGATGAAACCGAAAGATTACGTCGCGCGCATCGGCAATCTCATCCACCGCTCGGTGTTCAACGGCACGAACGGACGGCTGATGGGCAAGTTCCTCGGCATGCCCGCCTTGATGCTCACCACCACCGGACGCAAGAGCGGCAAGAAGCGACAGACGATGCTCACCTCACCGGTTCACGACGATAACCGCGTTGTGATCGTGGCCTCGTGGGGCGGCGACGATCGGCACCCGACCTGGTACCTCAACCTCAGGCAGAACCCGGACGTCGAGGTGACGATGGGAGGCAAGCGAGCTCAGATGAGCGCGCGCATCGCCAAGGACGAAGAGCGCGAAGAGCTCTGGCGCGAGATCACGACGAACTTCAAGAACTACGCGGGATATCAGACCAAGACGAAACGCGTCATCCCGCTGGTGATCCTCGAACCGCGTTAGCGGACCTGAGGGAGCACGAGGTCGCCCAGCTTCATGTTCTTCAACTCGACGAACCCGCGCCGCGGTAAGGTCTGGATCGTCTCGACGCCCGGCGTCGGCAAAGGGCCGTGGCCCATGTTCCGCAAGGGTCCGCTGCGTCGCGGCGCGTCGTAAGACCTGATAGATAACGGGGCATGACCGCCCCGCTCAACGGTGTCCGCATCATCGAGTGCTCGATGCTCGGTCCTGCAGCCATCACATCTGCGTTGGTCGATCTCGGTGCCGACGTGATCAAGATCGAGCCGCCGGCGGGGGATTACATCCGTGAGATGACGTGGCCGATCGTCGATGGCGTTTCGCTCATGCATCTGCACGTCAACCGTGGGAAGCGCAGCCTCACGCTCGATCTGAAGAAAGAGGCGGCACGCGAGCTCTTCGTCGAGCTTGCGAAGCGCGCCGACGCCGTGGTCGAAGCGATGCGTCCCGGCGCTCTTGAGCGTCTGGGTATCGGCTATACGAAGCTGCGGGAGGTGAATCCGAAGATCGTCTTCATCACGATCTCCGGTTACGGCACGACCGGTCCGTACAAGGACTATCCGAGCCACGGCATCGCCTACGACACCTGGGCCGGCGTGGTGAAGCCCGAGATCGACGAGAACGGCTTCACCGTGATCCCCGAGCACATCTCGATCGGCATCAACGCGGCCCCCCTCTACGGCGCCATCGGCATCCTGGCCGGGATCGTGCACGCGCGTGAGACGGGCATTGGCACCCAACTCGAGATCGCGCAGTCCGACGCGGCGGCCACCTTCGACTGGTACCGGTCCGAGTCGTTCAAGGCGTACGAGCGTCCCGAGGGTGAGGTGACCGGCAACAAGTCAGACGACTACCGACGCCGCGCGCCGGGTACCGCGGGCATGCGCGAGGGCGTGCGATACCAGATCTATCAGTCCAAGGACGGACACGTCCTGTTCATGGCTTCCGAGCGCGAGTTCTGGAAGAACTTCTGCGAAGGAGTCGGACGTCCCGAGCTGTTCGAGCAGCATCCTGGGTCGAGGTACGCAGACCACGCCATCGGCAACAAGGCTCTGCAGCGCGAGCTGCAGGCGATCTTCAAGACGAAGACCTCGCAGGAGTGGCTTGTCTTCGGCGGTGAGGCGAATACACCGATCGCGCCGGTCAACACTGCGGCGACGATCGGCGACGATCCGCAGTTCAAGGCGCGGATCGACTGGATCGGCCGAGAGCGCTTGGGGGCCGAGCAGCTCCCGTCGCCGGTGAAGATCGTCGACGGAGAACTGCCGGTACCGACGAAGGCGCCGACGGTAGGGGAGCACTCAGAAGACGTGTTGCGCGACGTGCTCGGCTACGACGACGAGCGCATCAAGGGTCTTCGGGACTCCGGAGCTCTTGGCTGACCGCACCGACCGTCTCGACGATGTCATCGATCACTGGGATCCGCCAGGGACGTCGCTTCTCTTCTGTGCCTTCCCGGATGAGCTTGTAGAAGCGCGTCCGGCCGAAGCCCTTGAGGTGCTGTGCGCGCACCGACTTCAAGACCAGGCCGGGCTCGTCGACGAGGGCATCGTGAACCGCTTCTGACACGAGCGCGCTTCCCGGGTAGGCCGCGTCGACGAGACGGCTGGCGAGATTCGGAGCGGTTCCGAAGAGGTCACCCTGATTGCGGATCGCCGGTTCTGCCGCGAGGCCGACCCGGATGTCGGGCAGTGCGTCGTCGTCGCCGATCGTCTCGACGAGATCGAGTGCGATCGCCGCGCCGAGAGAGATCGACGGTGCTTCAAACATCACCTCGTCGCCGATCATCTTCACGATCCGACCGCCGTGCGCGCCGACGATGTCGATGGCCGTCGACTCGAAGCTTGCGACTGCGGCCGCCAGCGTTGCTTCGTCGAGCTGCTGACTGATCCCGGTGAATCCGACAAGGTCGGCGAAGCCGACAACGGTCACTCCCGACTCACCTGTCTCGAGCTGCAAGGCAACTCGTTTAACCTCAGCCGCGAAGTGACGGCGGAAGACGTAGGTGAGCCAGCGCTCGATGTCCTCGATCAGGCGGGGTGCCCCTTCCAGGATCGCGGGCAACTGTTCGATCTGCGAGGGATCGAGCACGCGCCGAACGGTCTCCAGCTGCGCGGCTGCCACCCCCGCGAGGGCCCGCCCCATCACCCGAGTCATCTGAAGTGCAAGCTCGCGATCGACGAACCCCGACTTCAGGAGAAGCGCCACGCGTGTCATGACTTCTACGTCGGTCTCGGTGAAGATCTTCGCTTCGTCGGGGACGTCCGCAAAACCGAGCGCGCGCCAGAATGCGGATGCATCTTCGAGACTGATCTCCGATCGTTCGGCGACCTCTCGACGCGTGAGGCGTTCAGTCCCGGGGACGAAAGCGTGATCCGCGAAGAGCGCGACGAGCGCGCCGGAGCCGCGCTCCTTGGCGGCGTCGATCTGCTCCTCTGCTACACCGACGCTGCGGAGCAGATATGTGAGTTCGTTGCTCTCGCCGTCGGCCACTGTCAATCGAATCCTCCGAGCTTCACCTTGAGCTCCATCTTCTTCTCGTCACGGACAAGCGTGAGGGTCACGGTCTCGCCTGGGGCGTGTTTGCGAACGGCCGCCGCCAGTTCGAGGCTGCCCTCGATGGGCTTGCCGTCGATGTCGGTGATGCGGTCGCCCTTCTTGATGCCGGCTCGTCCGGCTGCGCTGTCGGATGTGACCTCGACGACAAGGGCGCCGGTGTGCGCTCCCGCCGGGTCGGCTGTGCTCACGCCGAGGAACGCCGGAGGGGGCGGTGTCTTGCCCTTTTCGAGGTACTCGGCCGAATCAAGAGCGACGTCGATCGGCACGGCGAGGCCGATGCTCTGGGCGCCGCTGCGATGCGTGGCGACGTTGATGCCGATCACTCGGCCCTCACGATCGGCCAGTGGCCCGCCCGAGTTTCCCGGGTTGATCCCGGCGTCGGTCTGGATGGCGTCGACGGCACCGCCGGCGGTCTCGAGCGTGCGTCCCATGCCGCTCACGACACCCGCGGTGACCGATTCCACCAGACCGAAAGGACTGCCGATGGCTACGGCGAATTGTCCGACCTGCAGACGCACGCCGTTGGCGAGCTTTGCGGCCGGCAGTCCTGTGCGTTTGACCTTGATCACAGCGACGTCGCGGGCAACGTCCCGTGCGAGCACCTTGCCCAGCAGAGGAGTGCCGTCGGCGAGGCGGATGGTGACATCGGTGCGCGCGCCTACGACGTGGGCCGCGGTGAGGATCAAGCCGCTCGCGTTGTAGATGAATCCCGAACCGACGCTTTCGCCACTGCGCACGAAGACGGTCGACGGCGTGAGTCTTCGAGCAACCTCGGCCCCCTGATCAACAGGCGACGGTGTCGGGGTCGGCTCCGGTTCGGCCCGCGTTCGGTCGCGGACGATGTACCCCGCGCTGAACGCGAACGCGACGAGCAGCACGAGTGTTGAGACGAGGAGTACACGCGTCTTCTTCATGCGGTGCCGACCATACGCGACCGGATGCCCGAAGTGATCGTGAGCGCCCGGCCGGCGACCCTCAGATCTTTGTGAGCGTCTTACGCAAGCTGCGTACCGCCTGCCCGATGCGCTTCTCATTCTCGATCAACGCGAAGCGCACGTAGCCTTCACCGCCGGGACCGAATCCGACGCCGGGAGAGACGGCCACCTTGCCCTCCTGAACGAGGAACTTGGCGAACCGGAGCGAGCCCATCGCTTCATACGCGTTTGGTATAGGAGCCCACACGAACATCGTCCCCTTCGGCTTGTCGATCGCCCAGCCGATGCGTGCGAGTCCCTCGATGAGCGCGTCGCGACGCGACTGGTAGATGCCGTTGACTTCCTTCGGGTAGTCCGGCGCCTCGTTCATCGTGACGGTCGCCGCGATCTGGATGGGCTGGAACGTCCCGTAGTCGAGGTAGCTCTTGAGCTTCGCGAGAGCAGCACACATCTCTGCGTTGCCCACGAGGAACCCGACGCGCCATCCGGCCATCGAGAACGACTTCGTCATCGTGTAGAGCTCGACGGCGACGTCCTTGGCCCCTGAAACTTGGAGCACGGACGGAGGCTGGTAGCCGTCGAACGCCGTGTCGGAGTACGCGAAATCATGGACCAGCACGACGTTGCGTTGTCTCGCGAAGTCGACGATGCGTTGCATCCAGTCGAGATCGACGCATGTGGTCGTCGGGTTGTGCGGGAAGGAGATGATGATCACGCGCGGCGGAGTGGACTGGTTCTCGAACGTCTCGAGCATGTTGGCGAAGAAGTCCTCACCGGGCCCGAGCCGCACCCGATGCACCTCGGCCCCCGCGAACAGCGGTGCGTAGATGTGGATCGGATAGGACGGCGACGGCACGATCGCGCTATCGCCTGGGCCGAGGAGCACCCACATCAGGTGCGAGAGCCCTTCCTTGGCGCCGATGGTCGTGACGACCTCGCTATCGGGGTCGAGGTTGACGCCGAAGCGCCGTTGATAAAGATCGGCCACGGCCATACGGAGCTTGGGGATACCTCGGCTGGCGGAGTAGCGGTGGTTGCGCGGGTTGCGCGCCGCCTCGGCGAGCTTCTCGACGGCGATGTCCGGTGAGGGGATGTCGGGGTTGCCGAAGCCGAGGTCGATCACGTCATCGCCCGCCCGCCGAGCGGCGGCCTTGAGCTGATCGATGATCGTGAAAACGTACGGGGGTAGGTCGTTGATCCGCCTGAATTCCATGGGAGAGAGACTACGGGGGAGAGAGACTACGGGCGTGCTCGGCGTCAGGCGTTGAACCAGCGCGCGCGCCTCGTTGCGCCAAACCGCTCCTTCTCTCGTGCGATCTCAGATGAGGGAGCCGTGAAACGTGCGACTGGTTGAGGGCCGCCAAGGAAGTTCACATCGACTCGTCCGACTTGGCCGCCACCGAATTCGAGATAGCACGTTCCCGAACCGTCGTACGGCTTGGGCTTCTCGCTCGCGATGCCGCGGATCTGCGCTGTGATGCCCTCGGCCACCACGCGCGCGGCCGACTCGGCGAACACGCCGGCTCTGGGGACGGGAGGGTCGGCGCAGTCGCCGAGGGCGTAGACGCTAGCGAACGGTGTGGCGAGAGTCTCCGCGTCAACCGCGATCCAGCCATCGGTGCCTCCCACAGTCAGTCCCGATGCCTCGACGACGGCCGGCGCGCGATGCACCGGCACACCGACGAAGAGGTCGTACGCCACGCTCTTACCGCTGCCGAGAATTGCCGTTCTCGACGCTGGATCGATGCTCGTCACTTTCGCACCAGGTGTGTAGTCGATGCCTCGCTCCTTGAGCCCGTTCACGATGGCCTCAGAGGTGTCCTTCGAGACGGGGATCGGCGAGTCCATCGGAGTGATCACGCACAGCTCACAGGCCCCGCGCACTCCTCTCGCGACGAGGTAGTCGTGCAGAAGGAACATCGCTTCATACGGGGCGGGCGGACACTTGAACGGGGTCCCGAGGATGGCGAGCAGGATCCGTCCTGCCTCGATGGTCGCAAGCCGATCGGCGAGTCGTTCGGCACCGGCGAGCGAATAGAACTCATAGCCACCTTCGACGAAACCCGGAGTGGCGGCAGCGTCGTAGTCCGCACCGAGCGCGACGACGAGAACGTCGGGATCGTACATGCGGTCCTCGGTCACGACGCGACGCGTCGCCGGGTCGATGGACGTCACGCGCTCGCGGCGAAACGTGATGCCGTCCTTCTCGATGTCGCGGTAGGGCATCCGGACGTCGCCGGGTGTCTTCTTGCCGAACAGGACGTCGAATTTAGAGAAACCGAAGACGAATGAGTCGTTCTGATCGATGAGGGTGACCTCGACCGAATCGGAGAGCGATTCCGAGAGCCGCGTCGCGAGCTCGAGACCTGCGAACCCGGCACCGAGGATCAGCACGTCTTGCTTCATGCGACCGACTGTACTTGGGAATCGACAAGATGCGAGGGGTCGCGGGCGGCGCTCCGGACGGAGACGCCTTTTCGAGTCGCTCGTCATGTTGCGATCGAAACGGACCTTGGACTATCGTCCAGACAGATGTCCAAGAACCCTGCGACACCACCGACCGAATCGACCCGGCGGGTCTTGTCTTTCCGGCAGGCGGAGACTGTGCAGCGTCTTACCGAGGCCGCCGTTGCCGAGCTCCAGGCGACCGGTTTCGACCGGATGACCGTCCGGGGTGTCGCCAAGCGCGCCGGTGTGGCCCCCGCGACTGCGTACACCTACTTCGCATCAAAGGAACACCTCGTCACCGAGGCGTTCTGGCGGCGTTTGTCCGTTCTCGAGGAACCGAGGGTGGACGGTCGGCGCGCGCCTGGGGCGCGTGTGCTCGAAGCGCTGGCCGGGATGTCCGAGTTGTTGGTTGAGCAGCCTGCGCTCGTCGCGGCGTGCACCGTCGCGATGGTGGCCGACGATCCGGACGTCCGTCATCTGCGCGATCGGGTCGCCCATGGCATCCATGAGCGGCTCGCGACCGCGCTGGGCGACGACGCCGATCCCCGCGTTCTCGCGGCACTCGAGTTCGCGATGACCGGCGCATTGTTGCGCGCCGGTACCGGGCATATGTCGCATGCCGACGTGCCGGCCGCGATCGCTGAGGTGGCCGAACTGCTGTTGGAGAAGCGTCGATGAGCATCGCAAGTGCAGTTCGCTACAACCCGTACGACTATGAGATCCACGAGGATCCTTACCCGACGTATACACGGTTGCGGTCAGAGGCGCCCCTGTACCGCAACGACGAGTTGAACTTCTGGGCGTTGTCGCGTCACACCGACGTCGTTGCAGCCTTTCGCGACACCGACCGGTTCTCGAGCGCGATGGGCGTATCGCTTGAGCCCGCCGCGAGCGGACCGCACGCGTACAAGACGATGTCGTTCCTTGCGATGGATCCGCCGCGTCACGACCGGATGCGCACGCTTGTCTCGAAGGGGTTCACGCCGCGCCGCGTGGCAGAGATGGAACAACGCGTGCGCGATCTCACGATGCTCTATCTCGAACCGGCGATCGACGGCGAGTCGTTCGATTTCGTCCGCGACTTTTCGGGCAAGCTCCCGATGGATGTCATCTCCGAGATGATCGGCGTGCCGCAAGCGGATCGGGACGAAGTCCGGCGGCAGGCCGACCTCTTGGTGCATCGCGAGGCCGACGTCTTGGACGTGCCGCGCTCAGCCGCCGAGGCGGCGCTGACACTCGCCGGTTACTTCTCGGACATGGTTTCCGAGCGACGTTCTAAGCGCACCAGCGACCTGACTTCCGCACTGCTTGATGCGCAGCTCTCCGATGACTCCATGGCCGATGACCGTCTCGAGGATGCCGAGATCATCGGGTTCCTCTTCCTGATGGTCGTAGCCGGCAACGAGACGACCGCGAAGCTCCTCGCGAATGCGTGGTACTACGCTTCGTGTTTCCCGGACGAACGCACGAAGGTGTTCGGCGATCCGTCGAAGATCGTGGGCTGGGTCGAAGAAACGCTCAGGTTCGATCCGTCGTCTCAGATGGTGTCGCGCACGGCGACGACCGACGTCAAAGTTCGTGAACGAGAGATCGCGGAGGGCGACCGGGTTCTCTTGCTCATCGGCTCTGCGAACCGCGACGACGACGTCTTCCCGCAGGCAGATCGCTACGACGTGGACCGCGACACCAGCGCATCGATCGGCTTCGGCGCCGGTCCGCACTTCTGTCTCGGCGCAGCCCTCGCACGGATCGAGGGCCGGGTCGCTTTGCGTGAGCTCACGAGGCGCGTGAAGTCCTACGAGGTGGACACCGCGAACGTCGGGCGCGTGCACTCGGTGAACGTGCGTGGGTTCTCGTCGTTACCGACGACGGTGGAGGTGCGCTGATGGCGCGGTTCGCACCGCATCCACGCCGGCGTCCGGCGATCGTGACCGGCGCGTCGTCCGGCATCGGGGCCGCCACAGCCGTCGCACTCGCGCAGGCCGGACACCCGGTCGTGCTCGGAGCGCGGCGAGCGCAACGTTGTGAAGAGATCGCCGGTGAGATCCGTTCGCACGGGGGCGAGGCGGTGGCCGTGCTGCTCGACCTGGCCGATCCCGGATCGATCAAGGACTTCGCCGGCAGCGCGGCGATCTTCGGACCGGTCGAGGTGCTTGTCGCCAACGCCGGCGACACGCAGCTCGGCCACGGCATCACGACGCCACCGGGCGATTTCGCGCTCCAGATCCAGGTGAATCTCCTCGGCACACAGCAACTCGTGTCGCACATCGCGCCATCGATGGTCGACCGTCACCGCGGCGACCTCGTCTTCGTGACGACGGACGGCGTCCACTCACCGCGTCCCGGGATGGCCGCCTACCTCACGGCGAAGGCCGGCCTCGAGGGCTATGCCCGGATCTTGCAGATGGAGCTCGAAGGCACAGGAGTACGCGCGTCGATCGTGCGTCCGGGGCCGACGGGAACCGAGATGGGAACGGACTGGGACCCCGAGGCGCTCGCGCCGCTCTTCGACGAGTGGACCAAGTGGGGTATGGCACGGCACGACTGCTTCCTCCGTCCCGAACACATCGCGACGGCGATCGCGACGGTCGTCGGGATGCCGCGAGGCGCGAGCATCGCTCTGATCGAAGTGCAACCGGAAGCACCTGGACCGGACGACTTGCAAGGAGGTTCGACATGACGACTGCGGGACTGCGTGAGCCGCCGAAGGTCTCCGGCGGTGACGCACCGGACGGCCATCTCGAAGAGCTCCGCCACGACCCGATCGGGCTGATGTGGCGGGTGCACAACGAGTGCGGTGACGTCGGCGAGTTCCGATTGGGACAGCGTCCCGTCGTGCTCGTCAGCGGGGCTGAGGCCAACGAGGTCTTCTTCCGTGCGAGCGAAGAGGAACTCGACCAGGCGGAGGCGTATCCCTTCATGAAAGCGATCTTCGGCGAGGGCGTCGTGTTCGACGCGCCGCCCGAGCGGCGGCGCGAGATGCTGCACAACCAGGCGCTGCGGGACAAGTTCATGCGCGGACACGCGACGACGATCCAGCACGAGGTCGAGCAGATGGTTGCGCGCGGTGGTGACTCCGGCGAGATCGACCTGCTCGACTGGTTCGCGGAGCTGACGATCTATACATCGTCCGCGTGCTTGATCGGGCGCCGCTTCCGTGGAGATCTCGATCGCCGCTTCGCCGAGCTCTACCACGATCTCGAATGCGGGACCGACGCGATCGCGTTCGTCGACCCGTACGCGCCGATAGAGAGCTTCCGCAAGCGGGACGCAGCGCGTGCTGGGCTTGTCTTGCTCGTCGAAGCGATCATCGCCAAACGCGAGAGCGAACCTGGCTATCCCGAAGGCCTGGCCGACGACGACCGGGATCTGCTCGACGTCCTCATGTCGCTGTGTCACGAGGACGGAACACCCCGCTTCTCGGCGGACACGATCACCGGCATGTTCATCTCGATGATGTTCGCCGGTCACCACACGACCTCCGGCACCGCGGCGTGGACGCTCATCGAGCTCTTGCGCCATCCGGAATGCATGGCCGCGGTGAAGGCCGAGCTCGATGAGCTCTTCGCGACCGGGAACGAGGTGAGCTACCAGGCATTGCGCGAGATGCCTTTACTGCAAGCTTCGATCAAAGAAGCATTGCGCCTGCATCCGCCGCTGATCCTGTTGTTGCGCGCGGCTAAGCAGGAGATCCTGATCTCAACAAAGAGCGGGGATTACCGCATCGAACCCGGCAAGCTCGTCGGTGCATCGCCTGCTGTGTCGAACCGGCTCGAGGCGTCGTTCCCGGACGCAGAAGCGTTCAAGCCGGAGCGGTATCTCGACCCGCGGAACGAAGACGTCGAGAACCGCTGGACGTGGATCCCCTTCGGCGCCGGCAAGCACCGTTGCGTCGGTGCGCCGTTCGCCATGATGCAGCTGAAAGCGATCTTCTCAGTGTTGCTCCGCACGTGGGACCTCCAGCTCGCCCAGCCTCCGGACACCTACCGCAACGACCATTCGAAGATGGTCGTCCAGCTGCAGCAGCCGTGCCTCGCGCGCTACTCGAGGTGCGACTGATGCGGATCGAAGTCGATCTCGGTCTGTGCCAGGGCCACGGTGTCTGCGAGTCGGAGGCACCCGAGGTGTTCCGGGTCTCGAAGGCCAACGTCGTTGAGGTGCTCGACACCAACCCGCCGGAGGAACTGCGTGCAACGGTGGTCGAAGCCGTGAAGAACTGTCCGACGCAAGCCCTGACCATCGTGGAGGACTGATGCCGGCATACCCGCGCGACGAGCTCGAAGAGATGGTGCAGAAGTGGCTCGACACAAACACGCACTGCGAGCGGATCGGTGATTGGCGTCCTCTGGCGGAGCTGTTCACGCAGGACGCGACCTACGGATGGAACCTCGGCCCCGGCGGCGACTTCATGGCCGTCGGCCGGGACCAGATCCGCGACATCGCGCTCGGCATGGAGATGGGTGGCCTCGATGGCTGGAGCTACCCGTACCAAGAGGTGCTGATCGACGATCGCAGGGGCCAAGTCATCGGTTTGTGGAAGCAGGTCGCCGACGCGAAACGTGCGGACGCTACGCCCTACGAGGTGCTCGGGATCGGCGGCAGCTGGTTCCGCTACGGCGGCAACTTCCAGTGGTCGTGGCAGCGTGACTTCTTCGACTTCGGCAACGCCGCCGCGCTCTTCATGGAGATGATGAAGGACAACACGCTGTCCGAGGGGATGACCAAGCGCATGGAGCGATCTGTGAAGGGCGACCTTCCCGGCCACTACCGCCGCGGCGAGCTTCCCGTCGGGATCTGGCCAAGTGATTCGGGGGGCCCGCGTGAGGTTTGATGGGAGGGTCGCGATTGTGACCGGCTCGGCCGGTGGGATCGGCGAGGCGTACGTCCGCGCCCTCGCCGACGAGGGTGCAAGCGTCGTCGTCGCCGACCTCGACGCCGAGCGTGGGGAGAAGGTCGCCGCGGATATCGGTGGAGCCTTCGTCGGCGTCGATGTCTCTGACGAAGCATCGACGCAGGCCATGGCCGCGGCCACCGTCGATCGCTTCGGCGGGATCGATCTCCTGGTGAACAACGCTGCGATCTACGCAGGCATGAAGATCGACGCGCTGCTGACTGTCGACTGGGAGTACTACCGGCGTTTCATGTCCGTGAACATGGACGGCGCACTGCTGTGCACGCGGGCCTGCGCACCACACATGCGCACGGGCAGCGCGATCGTGAACCAGTCGTCGACGGCCGCGTGGATGTACGCCGGCTACTACGGACTGGCCAAGGTCGGCATCAACGGCATCACACAGCAGACCGCGCAGGAGCTCGGTGGACGGGGGATCCGGGTGAACGCGATCGCGCCGGGCCCGATCGACACCGAGGCGACCCGTTCCACGGTCCCGCCCGAGATGATCAACCACATGATCAAGGGCCTTGCGCTCAAGCGGGTGGGCACGACCGACGACCTCGTGGGCTTAGTTCTGTTCCTGTTATCCGACGAGGCGTCGTGGATCACCGGGCAGATCTTCAACGTCGATGGGGGCCAGATATTCCGATGAAAGCGTTCTGTTCGTGAGACTCGGGTTCATCGGACTAGGGCAGATCGGCCGGCCGATGGCCAAGCGTCTCGACGCGCCGGTGGTGTTCGACGTGCGCGAGGAAGCGATGGACGGGTTCTCGGACCCCGCATCGAACGTGGAAGAGGTCGCGCGGCGTGCTGATGTCATCTCGGTGATGGTGCGCGATGACGAGCAGGTGCGTGACGTCGTCATGCAGATCATCGCCGCCCGCCGCGGCGGCATCGTCGTCGCCGTACATTCGACGATCGTGTCGGGTACCGCGGAAGCGCTGTCGGAGGAGGCAGCGCGTCACGGTGTGGCTGTGTTGGACGCGCCGGTGAGTGGCGGATCGATCGGCGCGAGTGAAGGGACACTCGCCGTCATGATCGGCGGCGCTCCGGCGGCCTTCGAGATCTGCCGGGACGCGTTCGCACCGTGGGCCTCGCTCGTCGTCCATGCCGGCCAGGTTGGATCTGGTACGCGGATGAAGCTCGCGCGCAACCTCATCACGTTCGCGTCGTTTGCCGCTGTCGGTGAGGCGCAGCGTCTGGCCGAGTCGGCCGGCGTCGATCTTGTCGCGCTCGGCAATGTCGTCCGCCACTCCGACAAGGTCACCGGCGGACCCGGCGCGATCATGTTCCGCGCGACCGCGGCTCCTGTAGCCGAAGACGATCCTTGGCGCGACGTTCTGCTGCACACACGGGACCTCGGCGAGAAGGATCTGCGTCTGGCGCTCGAGCTCGCCGAGAAGCTCGGAGTCGACCTCCCTGTGGCACGTCTGTCGTCGGAGCGACTTGCCGCCGGGCTCGGGGTTGCCCATGAGTGACGATCGTCGACAGAAGGGCCTCGCGAAGATGCGCGAGGTCTATGGATGGGACCTGCCG
The DNA here is from genome assembly GCA_964520325.1 of uncultured Actinomycetes bacterium. GTDB lineage: Bacteria > Actinomycetota > JAICYB01 > JAICYB01 > JAICYB01 > CAZFOB01. The sequence continues at coordinate 57,058 of CAZFOB010000007.1, forward strand.
GTTGTTGACGGCGATTTCACCGAGCTCACGGTCGACCACTTGTTCGCCGAGATCTGGTCACGGGATGGTCTGTCGATCCGCGATCGTCGTTTGCTGCTCATCGGGCTGCTCGTCGCCGGGGGACTGGATGACGTCGTCGAGCTCCAGATCGACGCTGCGCTGCGTCTGAAGGAGCTCGATGCCGACGAGCTGCGTGAGATCGTGGTTTTCCTCACGCATTACGCGGGATGGCCGCGCGGCGCGAAGCTCAACTCGATCGTCGAAAAGATGATCGCGAAACAGAAGTGACTTCTCCGTTCGATCCCCTCGACGACACAACTCTCGCCACACTCGTGCGCGAGTACTTGCTGTGCGGGCATCTCATCGACCGGTCGGGTATGCCCCACGTCGTCGGCAGGTTCGGGCTCGAGGGCATGCGGGACGTCGCCATCGACGAGTGGATGGGCGCGAGCCCGATCTACACACGCCGCATCCAGAAGCTCCTCGGATTCGAAGGGGACACGGTCGAGACGATCTTCAAGGGCATGCAGATCGACATCGGAGCGCCGCCGCAGTTCATGGACTTCCGCTACGAAGTCACGGACGACCATCACGGCGAGTTCTGGCTCGACTGCTGCGGTGCATTGATGGACGTCGAGCCGCTCGGCGACGAGTACGTCGTCACCATGTGTCACCACATCGAGGACCCCACGTTCGACGCAACAGCTGCGGCAACCAACCCGCGCGCGCGGATGCGGCCCATCCATCGTCCGCCGCGGAAACCAACGGAGCGCGTGCCGCACTGCCGGTGGACGGTGGCGATCGACGAAGAGTCCGAGCCGCTGCCCGAGCCCCCTCAAGCCGAGCGCATCGCGACAACGCGGGCGGCCTGCGTCGAGTTGGCCGAGGTCGCCGACGACTATGCGGGGCCGCTACAAGCGGATCTGCGCTTCGAAGCTTTCTCGCGCCGGACCCTGATCGCGCTCCTGAACGAAGTTGCGCTCCAGGGACATCTGCTCACTCTGTCGTTCGCTGATGCCGTCGAGCGGCGTTCCGATACGGCTACCGCTGCTGAGATCGTGCGCAAGCAGTTCACCGGGATCGCCGGGGTGGCGGCGGGTCGTATCAGCGCGGCCCTTCATACCGACGACGTAGCGACAGTCCTCGACCTGCACCCCGCGTTCCACCCGCGGAACTACATCGACGTCCGCGTCGACGGGTTGTCGATCGAGCTGAACGACTGCGCGGCGATCGGTGACCGCCCCGGATACACGTGGGCCGATGTTCTCGCCGATGGCGGCAGCGAACCGCTCGACGCGATCGCGCACGCTGTCGATCCGCGAGCTCGCTTCGACAAGACCTCGCGCACAAGCTGGACGCTCGAACTGGACGAGGAGCCGAGGCGCGAGGCCAGGGAGGTCGCGGTCACCCGTTTGTCCACGGGGGCCGCGTTCGCCTACGAGGACAGATCTGGCGAGCACGGATCTGGCGACCACGGATCTGGTGAACGGAGTTGACCGAGCTCGACGTCCTGCTCATCGACGGCACGCTCGAACGAGCCTCACGCACGTTCGCATCCATCAACCCCGCGACAGAGGAGATCGTCGGCCATGCCGCCGACGCGGACGCCACCCATCTGGACCGGGCGATCGACGCTGCGCGGCGGGCGTTTGACGAGCGGACCGACTGGGCTGATCCGGCGTTCCGCGCGCGCTGCCTTCGGCAGCTGCGCGCGGGACTGCTCGCTCACGTAGACGACCTCCGCGACCTGACGGTCGCGGAGGTCGGCACCCCGGTCTTCCTCACCCATGGCCCGCAGCTCGACACGCCGATCCAGGATCTCGGTTGGGTGGCCGACCTCACCGAGTCGTTCGTCTGGCAGCGCGACCTCGGCGCCGCCGAACCGATGGGGGTGGCGTCGCGCCGGTGGTTGCTGCGCGAACCCGTTGGCGTGGTCGGTGCGATCACCCCCTGGAACTTCCCGCACCAGATCAATCTTGCGAAGATCGGCCCGGCGCTTGGCGCCGGCAACACGATCGTGCTGAAGCCGGCGCCCGATACGCCGTTGTGCGCAGCGTTGCTTGCGCGTGTGGTTGCCGAGGAGACCGACATCCCGTCCGGCGTGGTCAACGTGATCACGTCGTCCGACCACGCGATCGGCGCGCGCATCGCCGAGGACGAGCGGATCGATCTCGTGTCGTTCACCGGCTCTACCGACACCGGACGCACGGTCATGGCCGCAGCATCCCGCAACCTCAAGAACGTTTTTCTCGAGCTCGGGGGCAAGTCGGCATTCATCGTCCTCGACGACGCCGATATCGCGGCAGCATGTGCCATCGCCGCTTTCACGGTGTGCACCCACGCCGGCCAGGGATGCGCGATCACGACGCGCCTGCTCGTCCCCCGCGCGCGCTTCGAGGATGCGGTGGACGCCACGGCGGCGACACTCGAGAAGATCGGCTGCGGTGATCCCGTCGACCCCGGCACCGTGTGTGGGCCACTGATCTCCGGACGACATCGCGAGCGGGTTGAGAGCTATCTGCGATTGGCAAGGGAGGAGGGCGCGTCGTTTCCAACCGGCGGCGGGCGTCCGGCCGATCGACCGAAGGGATTCTTCGTCGATCCGACCCTCGTCGTCGGCTTGGAGAACTCCTCACGAGTGGCGCGTGAGGAGATCTTTGGACCAGTGCTCGTTGCGATCCCTTTCGGGGACGATGGCGACGCGGTCGAGATCGCGAACGATTCGCCGTTCGGGCTGTCTGGAGCCGTGCACAGCGGCGACCCGGAGCGCGCATGGGGCATCGCGCGCAAGATCAGAACGGGAACCATGAGTGTGAACGGCGGCGTTTGGTATTCAGCGGACGTACCCTTCGGGGGATACAAAGGTTCTGGTATCGGTCGCGAGATGGGGCTCCTCGGATTCGAGGAGTATCTCGAGACGAAGGTGGTCGCCGAAGGGGGCGCCACCTAGGGGAGGCAAGTTCGTGAAGCTGCGTACGGGGATGGCATGGTTCTGCGTGCTCGCGCTCGTGTCGGTTGGCTGCGGGTCGCGCCTGTCTGAAGAGGACCGGGCGGCCGTGATCAGCGCGCTCGCGCGCACTCGCGGTGCTTCGCAAGCCACCACACCGACCGGTCCGAGCGCGACCGGCCCGGTCTTTGAGGACATCCCGTCCGGCGAGCAGCCTTCCGGCGACCAACCGACGGACGCCGGCGGTCCGGTTGCAGATGACGCGGGCACGAGGCCATCGGGTCCGGCGAACGCAGGGACGAAGACGTGCGCGAAAGCCACCAAGGCAGGCGGCACCGGCGTCACCGCGAACAAGCTCACTGTTGCCACGCTCGCCGACATCAGCGGTGTTCAGCCGGGACTGTTCCAGTCGGCTCACCAGGCGGCGCGAGCAGCTGCTGCGTACATCAACAGCCAGGGCGGTATCTGCGGACGCCAGGTCGAGCCGTTGCTCCTTGACAGCAAGACTGATTCAGGCGGCAACCGCGCCGCGATGCTGGACGCATGCGACAAGGCGTATGCCGTCGCCGGCTCGATGTCGGCCTTCGACGACGGGAGTGCGGCCCCCGGACAGTCATGCGGCATCCCCGACATCACAGCCATCACGACGAACGCCCCGAAGTACCGAGCGACCAACACATACCCGATCTCTCCGAACGGAGGCGGCCTTATCGCGAGCACCGCACCCCGGTACCTCATGAAGAGGTTCCCGAACGCGGTGAAGAAGGCCGCACAGCTGTGGCTCAACCAAGCGGTCACGAAGAACAACGCGACACAGCGGATGAAGGCCTACGAGAGAGTGGGCTTCACATACGTGTATTCGACCGAGGTGCAGGTGCTCGAAGCCAATTACACCCGCTTCGTCCAGGAGATGCGCAACCGCGGTGTGCAGTACGTGAACATGGTGTCCGATTTCCAGAGCATCGTCCGTCTGCAGAAATCGTTTCGTCAGCAGAACTACGTCCCGCAGGTGCGCCACTGGGACTCGGTCGCCTACGATCCCGATTACCTGAGCGAGGCGGAGCCGGTCGACGGCTCGCTCGTGTCGATCGACACCTCGATGTTCGAGGAAGCGGACAGCAACGCCGAGATGAAGCTCTACACCGAGTGGTTGCAGCGGGCTTCCCCTGGTGCGGTCCCCGACTACTTCGGTATCTACGCCTGGAGTGCGTATCGCCTGTTCCAGAAGCTCGCCACCGATATCGGACCGGATCTGACGCGTCCGAAGCTCATGGCTGCGCTCAAAGCGACGAAAGAGTGGGGCGCGAACGGACTCCATGCGCCGCATGAGATCGGTGCGAAGCGGTTGTCGACGTGCAGCATCTTCCTCGAGGTCAAGGGCGGTAAGTTCAGACGGTTGTCACCCGCTTCTCGCTTTGACTGCAGCGGGAATCTCGTCAGCGGCTTGTGAGGCCTGACCTTTCCCTCTTCACCGGCCCCTCTTCACCGGCATCGATTCGTAGCCGCTGATGAAGTTGGCCGGACGGTGCGCCGGCTCTGTGGTATCGACGAGCTCGAGGTCGGGGAAACGGTCGATCAACCGGTCGAAGAACACCCGTAGCTCCAGACGCGCGAGTGAGGCGCCCAGACAGAAGTGCGGCCCGGCACCGAAGGCGATGTGATCGTTCGGCGTGCGGGAGATGTCGAAGCGGAACGGATCTACGAAGTGGTCCTCGTCCCGGTTGGCCGACGAGTACAGGAGCATCAGCTTCTCGCCTTTGCGGACCTGCTGTCCGTGGAATTCGACGTCTCGCGTAGCCGTGCGCGCCATGTTCTTGATCGGACTGACCCAACGCAGCGCCTCCTCGACCGTCGGATTCAGCAACGATCGGTCGGTGCGCAGCCGGTCCCACTGGTCGCGGTGTGTGAGGAGCTGGTAGGCCCCACCGGTCATCACGTGGCGCGTTGTCTCATCGCCACCGATGAGGATCAGGAGCGTCTCGAACACCAGCTCTTCGTCGCCGAGGTGCTCGCCGTCTACCTCGGCGTGGACGAGCGCGCTGATGATGTCGTCGCTCGGCTCGAGCCGACGCTTCGCGATGACCTTTCGGATGAAGGTCTGCCAGCCGTCGAAAGCCTGAACTGCCTTCGTGAGCAGCTCGGCATCGGTGACACCAAGGCCGCGCATGAGATCGTCCGACCACTCGAGGAGATCCGGGTGGTCGGCTTCGTCCATACCCATCGCATCGCCGATGACGATCAACGGCAGCCACACCGCGACATCGAGGACGAGATCGAACGTCTCGCGTCTCTCGATCCTGTCGAGAAGACGGTCGACGATGTCGGTGATCACGGGTTGCAGCGCACGAACCTGCTTGGGAGTGAATCCCTTGTTGACGAGCTCGCGCCGCCGGGCATGGGCCGGGTCGTCCATCTCGATCATCATCGGATTGGGCGGAGAATCCGGCCTGATCCCACCGGCACTCGAGAACAGTGTTGGGTTCGTCTCGACTTCGCGAACGTGGTCGTACTTCGTGATCCCCCACACACCGTTTCTTTCGTCGAAGTAGACGGGGGCGTTGCTTCGCATCCACGCGAGGTCGTCGTGCGGATCGCGTCCCCAGAAGTCGCCGGAGACGATGTCGATCGCACGAGCGGTCGTCACTGGCGGCAGAGTCGCGGAGCTTAGGGCCCGGCCGGCTTTGGGCTGCCGACGACGTAGCCGCCGCCGGTCTTCTTCCCAGGATCGACAGTCCCGCTGACCACGCCGATGGTGCCGCTGCCGTGGATCTCGTGGCGCTCGGTCTTCGGGGCCGAATCGGCCTGCCGCGAGCTGCCCTCTGACGATCCCGATCGGCCGGGGCCTTCGGAGGGTGCAGGGGTGGGTTCAGGTGTCTTCGGCTCCTCAGGGACCCGTCGCTCGATGCGTTGCATCGTCGTGCGCTCGCCGGCCGGAGTGCTCTCGGGCCCCCGGACGGCAGAGATCGCGATCGCGCAGATGCCGAGGAGCAGCCCACACGTCGCCAATGCGATCAGCACGACCCTCCGCCGTTTCATGCGAGCAGACTACAGGTGGCGCTCTAGCGCGCTCCCTGCCGGGGTTGTTCGCCCCGTCCGGGCTGTCCCACCTTGACGCCGTGGCGCTCGGCCCACGTTTTCAGGCCTTCAGCTTCCCGTGCCGACTGCTCGGTGATCCGACGAAGCTCGTCCGAGCTTGGCCGGTCCGGCTGCAGGCGGAGCGTGAGATAGGCCGCTGCACCGAGAGGGATCGGGAGCCAGAAATTCACCAGACGGTAGGAGATGACGCCGAGGATCGCCACGTCGCGGGGGACGCCGAAACCGACGAGGGACGTGGTGAGCACGGCTTCGACCACTCCGAGGCCGCCCGGTGTGATCGGGATCGCCGCGAGCACGTTGGCCAGGCCATAGGCAACGATCAGACCGTCGATGCCGAGCCTGTAACCGAAAGCGAGGATGAAGACCCACAGCGATGCGGCGCTCAAGAGCCAGTTCGCCGCGGCCCAGCCGATGGTTCGGAACATGAGCGGACGGTCGCCGGTCAGCGTCCTCAGCTGTGCCGCGATCCTATGGATGAGGCGATGCACGCTTTCGGCGTCGAGGAACGGCACACGGCGCGCCACCGCAGCAAGGCCGTGTGCGGCGCGGTCTTCGCCGCGAGTGAGCGTGATGACCGCAAGAGAGAATCCGGAGACCAGGAGGAGTCCGATCACCGCGGCCGTGAGGTACACGGGGTTGAAGCCGCGTAATGGGATCGACACGACGAGGCCGAGCCAGAGGATGACGTTGAGCACCACTGCCGACCCGATGCTCTGAGTCGCGAGCGCGAAGCCGGCGTCGGGACCGCTTACGCCGGCGTTGCTCAACAGCCGGAAGCCGAGCCCGCTACCGGCGGCCGCTCCCCCGGGGAGCACATGACTTACCGAGAGTGTCGAGAGCTGGATGCGCAGCAGCGTCCAGAAGCCGGGCTTGTCCCCCGTCCGCGGAAGCACGCCGCGCGTGAGTTGTGCGTAGGCCGCGATCGACGCGACTTCCAAGAGGATGCCAACGAGAACGTAGGCGAGGTTGACGTCGCCGAGGAGATGAAGCGACCGGCGCGCACCCGCGATCTGTGGGAGCACCAGGTACTCGACGACGAGCAGGAGGATCAGAAGAAGGACGACGCGGCGCACCGAACGCGGCAGTCCGAACACGCTCCATCATAGTTACTTAGCTACGAATCGAGGCTCGCTTCGCCCGCGAAGAGCTGTCGTATCTCGTCCCGCCGACGAGATCGCGATGGCAGTAGTAGTGGACGTGTGTCGATTGTCTCAATCGCCCATCGAACGTCGCACATGGTGCATCCTCGGGATCGGACGAGGCGTGACTCGCATAGTGGGCAGAAGCCCTCGGTGACGCAGGCGACGGACCGCCTAAAGTCGCTTGAGAGATCGGTTCCGTCATCCGTACGCAGGAAACTCATCACCCAGCACAATGCGCCAAAAACGAATTGCTTCGGAGTGGCTGCCGTCAATCTCGGCAGCGTTTGCTCGCACTGCACGTTCATGAGCGGCAGCAAGACTCTCGCGAATGGCTTCCCTTCGGGCAGCCGTGTAGCCGGAACCAAAATCACCGCCGTGCCCGTCGGGATCTGTTGTCAGGCTTGAGATCTGAGAATGCTTTGCTCCCGTCGAACAAAGAATACGGCCATCAGAACCAGGACGAAGGACACTGCCAAATTCCAGATCACCGCGAACGCTAGACCTTTCAGCGAACCGCCGGTCTCTAGCGCCTGTTTGGCCGTTGCAATTATTCCGAGGACAGGAAGGGGGCCAAGTGAAGCCGCACTGCTCACATCTGCCCCCAAGAGAAACGTCACACCGACACCCGCCAGGGGAAGACTGACCAAACCAATTAGCGAACTCGCCTCTCGCATTGATCGTGTGTAAGCACCAATAAGAAGGCCAATCGAAACCGCCGCAAAGGTTGTCCCGATACCGGCGAGCGTTAGGACGAGTAGGGCGCTGCCAAATCCGGAAAGTAGCTGTGATTGACCAATATCGACTGGCAACCAGTTGAGAGCGACGACCGGAAGGATCGTGGCAACGAGAAGCATCGCGGCACCCGAGAAAGCGACGGTGAACTTTGCAGCCACTAGCCGTAGCCTCGTTAGCGGCATGGCCAACAGCGACTCGAATGTGCGCGCGTCTTTTTCGGAACTGAGGACTGATGTGGAGAACATCATCATCATCGTGAAGGGGAACCATAAATAGAGCGGCACCGTCGCTGCGAGGAACCGGCGCCCAGCAAGCGAGCTTCTACCGACGTCGTCCAACGTGATGGATAGCTGGCCGGCATCACCGAATGGGTCATCAACCTTGGGCGCAACGCCACCCCACATCGACGTAAGCGCGCTGCGGAGCGCGAAAGAGCGAAAGACTGAACTCGGACGGGCGGCGTTGATCAGGATTCGAACACTAGCCGGCGCTCTCTGTCGATACGCTTTTTCCAGGCTCGGAGACGCGATTAAGCCAGCTCCTTTTTCCTGAAGTACCGCCTTATCGGCGTCGTCGGTGCGTCGCACATCGATTCCCTGCTTCTCCAGAGCCGACAAGAATCGCGGCGCCGATCCTTCGACATAAATAACAGGCCGTTCGACGAGCAACTGGCTCGTCTCACGTTCTCCGACATAGAGCGGAAAGAAAAGGATGAGCGGTGCGAACAACAAGGGCTGAAGGATGAGATAGAACCAAAGCCGTCTCTGTCTCTTGAGATCCAACCAATCACGTCGGATTAGTGGCCAGACCTCTTGGCGGAGCTGAGTCAATCTAGTCACCGTTATCGTTCTTCATTACTAGGCTCAGCAGAGCTGCACGAAGATCGGGCGCGCCCGCGCCATCGACGACGCTCTGAGTCGGTCCGCTGGCGACTACACGGCCTCCAGAGATGCACACAATGTTCTTGCACAGACGCTCCGCCTCTTCGATCATGTGCGTCGACAAGAGCACCGTCTTCTCCATAAAGCGGTCGCTGCGCAGAAACTCGTGGACACGGTGCGTCGACTCAATGTCGAGAGAAGCGGTTGGCTCATCTAGGAGCAGAACGGGCGGATCATGTATCAGCGCACGGGCGAGGGCGGCCTTCTGCCTGGTTCCTTTGGACAGGGTTGCGGCTCGCGCGTCGGCATAGGCCGACAAGTTAAGCATCTCGACGAGATCGGCAAAGCGTTCCCTAATCGCGCGTTGGCGGACGCCGAACGCCTGAGCACTGAAAGTAAGCTGCTCGCGTAGCGTAAGTCGATCGTAGAGCCCGGGTTCCTCGGTCAAGAGGCCGAGACATTTTCGAACTGACTCCGGTTCCCGACTTGAGTCGTGACCGCAGATAGCAACGCGGCCTTTGGTCGGTCGCAGCAGAGTGGAGAGGATTCGGAGAGTCGTAGTTTTCCCAGCACCGTTGGGGCCGAGCAGCCCCGTGATTCCGTCGGTCCCCGCCTCAAAGCTAACGTCTTGCAGAACCTCGTTATCACCGAAGCTTTTATGGATAGCTGTGACCTGAATCAAGAGAAGGACTTCTGCGCCCAACGGCCTGTCGGTTCCGTGTATCGCAGCTCAGGGATGCTAGGACGACCGGTCACCCTGCAGCCGATCGTCACGACGGTAGGCGCATCGAGAGAGAGGCATGAACAGCGCGGCCCTTCCCTCGAAACGGCGAGTAGTGCACAAAGATCCCCCAAAGACATCTGACTGACAAAGGCCGAACCCCTCGACCTTTACGCTAGCAACCGATACCGCGTTCTAGTCAGATCGTCGCGACTACGAAGGGCACCGACCGCCGAACTCCGCTAAGCAGAAGATGAGCAGGAGTACGAGCAGGATTGCAATAACGACCACAACCATGGTTTCATCCCCCCTCTGGGTTTGCACCCGTCCTCGAGAGGTAGCGCAAGCTTGCGTAGCGCTGAGCCCTACAACCTCTCGTATTCCCGCCAGAAGCACCCAAGCAGCGCAAACGGTACTCCACCCTTGACTTGCGAGTCAACTCATGCCCGGGTTCGTTTTCTCGACGTAGAATCGTTGTCCGAACATTTTGCACAGCCGAGGGATCCTCTTGCCGCCTGTCCCTGACGGATTATGCGCCTGCGAAGATCGGTACGCATAGATGCGTCTAGAAGATGACAGTTCTCCGCAGCAAAGGCGGGTATTCGTCGGCCAGAATCCGGCCGAAGCGCACTTCATCCGGGGGTTACTCGAGGGCGCCGGAATCTCGTGCGAGATCCGAAACGAGCATCTGTTCGGTGCCCGTGGTGAGATTCCTGTTTCGTCGGACTTCCTCCCATCGGTCTGGGTGCTCGAGTCTGATGTAGGTACGGTGGCGGATGTGCTTAGGGATTTCGAAGAGGGTGAGCAGACCTCCGGTCCGTCATGGACGTGTCCGAAGTGTGGTGAGACGCTCGAAGCGCAATTTACTGACTGCTGGAACTGCGGCGCCGCCCGGCCTATCGATCCGGATATCTGAGAGTCTTGCTTAGCTTAGTTCCATGCGGCGCGCGCAGTACCAGAGGCGGCGCGCGGAATCGAACCACGGTGACTGGATTTGCAGTCCAGCGCCTAGCCACTCGGCCACGCCGCCGAAGGCGCCAGGATACTCGTTCTTCTAGAGCGGTTCGATCCTGTCGAGCGTCGCGGTGAAGTCGGAGCTGTAGGAGGACGCAGACAGCCCCGACCCCCGGCTGCTGGACGAGTGCTCCTCGAACTTCACCCAGATGCTGCGGGCCGGGTCGACCCAGTACGTTCGGCTTCGGGTCAGCTGTTCGTCCGAGCCCGGCTGGCTCTGGCGTTCGATCTTGACGACGAAGGTCTCGACGGTCTCGTCCATGACCTGTAACTGATCAACTCCTGTGACGGTGACGCTCCAATCCTCGGTTCGCACGGTTGACCCATCCGGGGCGATCGCGCGGCTGGTGCCCTCGACGGTTGCTTCCTGTGCGAGCGGGACGGGGATCTGCACCATGGGCGGGTCGTACGTCGCTTCGGTCGTCTGAGCGTCCGTCCCGATGGTGATCGACCCGCCCTCGAACGTGAACGCGATGCCGTGCTTGCCGTAGGCGACGATCTCTCGCTCCTCGTGGTCTTGCGAGAAGAAGAGATCGAAGACGAGCTCGTCCGAGGCCAGCGGCGCGCCAGACTGCTGGCCAGGCCGCTGGATGGAGCTTTCGGGACGGTGAACGGTCATCTCCATCTCCGGCGGATAGTCGCGAGAGGTGAACAGCGAGGCCGATTCGGTTCCCGTGACGGCGTAGACGTAAGTGCCGAGAGAGGGGAATGGAGGCCGATCGACGAAGTTCTTCGCGACAGCCGCGCCCTTCGGCGCGCGGACCGTTGCGTGCGATCGCGCCGCGGCGGCCGGACGCGGGGCGGGCGTTGAGATCGAGAGATCGCCGTCGAGGCCGGGGTTGACGAGGTCGCCGGCAAATGCGCCGCCTCGGCTGAAGTCGGGGGGTATCTCTTCGGGCACGTTGTTCCGGTAGAGGAGGGTTCCGGCGAGCACGACGATCGCAACGGCGACGATGGTCGCGCTGCGCGGTGCGATGGTTGCGGGCTGGGGGTTCGACATGGGTACTACTTGAGGCTAACCCCGGCCGGGTTCCAGCGCCGGAGGACCGCTACGGGGTGGCGTTGTCGTCCCGCTCGTCCCGGCGGTCTTCGTCGGCCTCTTCGTCGGCTTTCTCTTCGTCTTCGTCGGCTTCAGCCTCGGCTTCGTCGGCATCCCGCTCGAGTTCGTTTTCACATTGCTCCCGCTCGCGGTCGCTTTGCTCTTCGTCGCATCCTCCGGTGCTGGGCTGCGAGACCTCTCCTTGAGTGACGGTCTCGCTGGTTCCGCCTGTGGGTTGCTCACCGGATGAAGAGCGAGGGATCCGTACGCCGTTGCTGTCGCGAGGAACCTCAGTAGCTGCCGGGCCGGCGGACGTCGCCTTCAACGGTGCGTCGACCGCGGGTTTGGGGCTCGCCTTGGCCTTCGGCGTGGCCGATGGCTCCGGGCTGCCAGCGTCATCGGTGACCACATCGTCGATCAGGCCTTCTGGCTCGATGTCGGCGCTCTGTTCGGAGGAGGGCGAGAAGAGGGCGGACGACGCTCCCCAGGCGATACCAGCTCCCACAAGAGCTATCAGAAGCACCAGGAGGACCTTCTTCATGACACCAGCCTAGGTCCTGAGATTCTGAGAACGGTGGAACTTAACCTCGAGCGGAGCCGTGCTCGACGAGGCCGTCGCGCAGCCGGTCAAGGCCTCGCGGGGTATAGCGTTTTCGCTCTGACGTGGCGGCAGAGAGGAACGCGAAGGTGAGGATCGTCTCCCCGGTGACCAGCCCGAGGGCTGCCAGAGCCTCGGCGTAGAGCTCCAACTGGCCCCAGTCAAGCGTCTGCGGCAGCGCCCCTGTTTTGAAATCCACGATCTCGAGTGGACCTTCGTCGGTGGCGTAGACCGCGTCGATCCGTCCCCGGACCACGATGCCGTTGGGGTCCGGCGCCAGCCTGAGTGTGAAAGGCACCTCGGTCGCGGGCTCCCCGCCCGGCAGTTCGTAGGGGGCCCGGCCCTCGAAACCCATCGCGGCGAAGTTCGCTTTCAGCGTTGCCACGGTTGCTTGGTCGGGCGGCAGCGATGCCTCGTCGATCGCTTCCTCCTCGGCCAAGCCGATGAGTCCTCGATGCAGCTCCTCGATCCATGAATGCACCTCGACGCCGAGGCGCTGCGCTTGGGTCGGAGCCCGCGGGAGCGGGTTGAGCACCGCATCGGCGGGCTCCACGCCGCCGGCGATGCGCACCGCCGCAGTGGCAGCGAAAGCCCGCCGGGCGGTGGTCGGTTGCTCCGGCGCCTCGGCCGGCGACAGGAGCGCCTCGATCACTCTCAGATGTTCGGCGTACAGCGGCTGCGCGCCGGTCTCGGCGACGACCTCGGACACATCGAGTGCCCCCGAACGCATCGCTTCGACGCGTTCGATCCAATCCATGACGTCGGCGCTATGGTGCGGTTGGCGGAGCGGCCACACCAGGTCGGCGCGCATCGCCTCGAGAACGGGATTGTCCGTGGATGGCTCATCGTCGCGGATCTGCTCGACGATGCCTCCCTGGACACCGTCGGCCGGAACACCGCCGGCTTGAGCGACCTCGTCCAGGAAGATCGACGGACCCTTCTTCTCGTCGACGCCGTACCAGTGCGCCGCCGTGCAATACAAACGCTGCTTCGCGCGCGTGATCGCGACGTAGAAGAGACGGCGTTCGTCCTCCTCTGCGCGCTTCTTGAGCTCGCTCAGGTACTTCGACTTGTTGCCGGAGAACTGCGGCAGGAACATCGCGTCGCGCCGGACGTTGGTCGGCAGCTCGGTCGTTGAGCTCAGCGGTGAGCTTGCGCGCACATCCGGGAACACGGACGCCTTCCGGTTGCCGTCGTAGCGGTTGATCTCCTGTGATGCAGCCAGCACGGGCAAGAAGACGGTGTCGAACTCGAGTCCCTTGGCGCCGTGCACCGTCATGAGCTTCACCGAGTCGGTCGACGCCGTCGCAGCGAGCGGGATCGGGTCCTCCGATGTCTCCGCCACGTCGAGGAAGTCGAGGAAGGTCTTCAGGTTGGCGTTGCCCTCGAGCGGAGAAAACTCTGCGCACACGCCGACGAATCCGTTGAGGTTCTCGCGCATCGCGGCAGCGGTGCGCGAAGTCGATGCCATGAGCGCATCGGCGATGCCGGTGCGGTCGATCACCGTCTGGACGAGCTCCTGGAGCCCGCGAGAGATGAACGGACGCAATCCATCTACCACCGTGAGGAACTCGGCGATGCGCGTCTTGGCGTCGTCGCTCACGGCGTCGATCTCACCGGCTTCGCGCAATGCTTCGACGAGCGAGTAGGCGACCTCCCCTGGATCGGGCTCTTCGATGCCGAGGAGCGTGGCGGTTTCCTTGATCAGCTCGTAGTTGCGATCGACTGCCCGTCGAGTCAACGGAGCTAAGTCGCTGTAGTGGATGCGGAAGGCAGGCCCCATGAGGATGCGCGCCGCCCAACGGTTGGTGGACGGACCCTCTTCCGACAACACCTGAAGCCACGCGATCGTGTCGACGATCGCGGGGATCTTCAACAGCCCCCCGAGTTCGGGCATCTCGACCGGGATGTCGCGCGCATCGAGCGCGGCGGCGATCCGATCCATGTAGCGCTTCTTGCGGACGAGGATCGCCATGTCGCGCCACTGCAGGCCGCCCTCGGCAAGGCCATGGAGACGCTCGATCTCGTCGGCGATGTAGATCGCTTCGGCCTCCTGATCGGCGAAAAGTCCGTGCCCGACCCAGCCCTCGCCGTTGCGAGGGTCGGCGACGAGGTCGGCTCCGGGCCGGTGCTCCGGTTGAACCTTCGAGATCACGTGGTTGGCGAGCGCGACGATGCGAGCACCGCTGCGGAAGTTCATCGAGAGCGAGGCCTGCCGGCTCGGCTGCCCGTTCGTCCGTTGGAACTCGTGCGTGAAGTTGATGAGGTTGAACATCGACGCGCCGCGCCACGTGTAGATCGTCTGTCGCGCGTCGCCCACGGCTGTGACCGCGGAGCCCTGCGGGCACAGGTGCTGAAGCATGATCTTCTGCGCGGGGTCGGTGTCCTGGTACTCGTCGAGCAGCACGACGGGGTAGCGCAGGCGGAGCTCGTCGACGACCTCGCTGAAGGTGTCCAGGATCTCGACGGCGATGCGGATCTGGTCGCCGTAGTCGATGCGCCGCAACTGCCGTTTCTTGGTCTGGTACTTGTCGATGATCTGCGCGAAGTCGCGGCGCTTCTTCGTGGCCTTGATCGACCAGTCGTCGGTGACGACGTCCAGCAGCTTCGTGCAGGCCGCGATCAGCTGGGTGGGTGTGGCGAGGTGATTGGCCAGCCCATCGGCGAGCGACAGCGTTTGTGGGATGAACGACAGCGGATGGCGGAGCTCGACTTCCTCGAAGCTCGGGAACTCGTCGATGAGGCCGAGCAGCAGCTGCCACTTCTGCGCCGCGGACAGCAATCCCGCTTCCGGATCGACGCCGACGCGCGGGCCGTGATCGCGGACGAGCTTGCTCGCGAACGCGTGGTATGTCATCACCGTCGGGTGTTCGTGGGGACGCGGGCTCATGGCGGACAGCGCGTCCGACACTCTCTCTTCGAGCTCGCTCGCTGCCTTGTTCGTGAACGTGAGGCCGAGCACTTCCGCCGGCCGGCACAGGTTGCGTTCGATGAGGTGGACGATGCGTGCGGTCATGACGGCGGTCTTGCCGGATCCGGCTCCCGCGACGATCGCGACGGGCTCGAGATCGGCGGTGATGACGTCCCACTGCTCGTCGGACGGTTCGTTGTCGCGCAGCGCCGCACGCATCGCACCACTCACCGGAGGCCGCGAGGAGAGAGTCATCGCGGGATCTCCTTCCCCTCAGCGAAACGGGGGCACAGGATCTTCATGCGGCACCACGTGCAGTCGGCCTCGGGTGACGGATCGAACTTCTCCGCCGTCGCATCGTCGAGGAACACGTTGAGCTTCTTGAGCGCTTCCTCGGCTTGATCGGGACGCTGCACCCGTCTGTCGCAGCCGGACTCTTCACTGTCCCATGCTTTCTTCTCGATGCCCGGGTAAACGAGCTCCATGTGGTACGGCGTTCCGTGCTCCTTGAGGTTGTCGTAGGTGAGCGCTGCCTTGTAGTAGATGGCGAGTTGCAGCGACTCACGCGCGTCGTCGTAGGACAGCGCGCTCTTGGACGTCTTGTAGTCGGTGAGCACGAGGCCGTGCGAGTTCTTGGTGATGCGGTCGATGCGTCCGCGGATGGTGTGGCCTTCGACGTCCAGATCATTGAACGAGTACTCGATCGCCACGACCTCGCCGCGCGAACGCTCTGTTTTCCACCAGAGGTTCAGCATCTTCGCCCCGGCGGTGTAGTAGGTGCGCGCGAACTGGCGGTTCGGATAGTCCTCGCGGTGGTGCTCCATGAACTCGCGCTTGTAGGTCTCGTTGACCTCTTCGATGGTTGTGAGCTCGCCTTCGTCCACGCGCTCGAAGATGCGGTGGATCAGCGAGCCGAACTTCATCTGGTACGTCGAAGCCGGATCGAGGCCGAGCACCGACTGCAGGACGTACTGCAACGGGCAGTTGTCGTAGGTGCCGATGCGCGAGTACGAGGTCGTGAGCTTTCCACCCGGAGTCAGCGGTTGCCCGTGCGTGTAGTCGCGTCGCCACCACCACGCGGACGGATCGACGGCTGGGATCGCGACGAGCGCGGCCGCGGCGGCTGCTTTCTCTGCTTCGCTTGCGTCGGGCGATGCGAGCGTACGGCGGTGGCGAGCCGCGGCTTCGGTAAGCGTGAGCGGCGGCGTATCGTCACCCGGCACGATCGGTTCAGGGACGCTTCCGAATGCTTCTTCGATGAACCGCGAGGGTGTCGCCCGGCGGGTGCCCGGTGAGCAGCTCACGACGAGTTGGTTGCGGGCTCGCGACAGAGCCACGTAGAAGGTGCGGCGCTCTTCTGCGAGCTGCGCCTGTGCACGGTCGACCGGCGATCCTTCCTCGAGAGCCCAGGGATCGA
This sequence comes from uncultured Actinomycetes bacterium, assembly GCA_964520325.1. Lineage (GTDB taxonomy): Bacteria > Actinomycetota > JAICYB01 > JAICYB01 > JAICYB01 > CAZFOB01. The sequence goes on from CAZFOB010000007.1 coordinate 73,559, forward strand.
AGAGCCCCTGGGCGCGGTGCGCGCGCGGGATGAGGCCTTCGGCGACGCCGATGACGCAGACGACGTCCCACTCGGCCCCCTTCGAGGAGTGGAACGACTGTAGATGCACGCCCTTGGTATGCATCGCGGTATCGGAGGACGGCACCCAGGTGTCGCCGCCGACGGCAGCGTCGCTCGACCGTTCCAGGTAGTCGGCCATCGTTGCGGTCGGTTGGCGTTCGGCGAAGTGCGCGAGCGCGCGGGAGAACGCGATCAACGCGTCGAGCTGATGCGCGGCGTCGCGATCGGTGGCGCGTTGGTCGACGAGGCCTTGTATCCAGTAGGAGCTCTCGAAGATCTTGGCGAACGTTGCGTCGGCCGTCTCGTTCTGTGCCTGCCGCACAACGTCGCGCAAGTTGCGGAACTCGGCTATCCCCCCGGCGCCGGCTCCGTCCTTCTCGTCCAGGAGATCGACGAGCTTCGTGTCGCCACGGAAGGCGTCCCGCTCGAGCTCTCGGATCTCGTACGGGTGCAAGCCGATGAGTGCCGAGTTGAGCACAGCTTTGACGAGCTCGTCGTCCGCGCTCTCGCCAAGCGCCACTCTGCAGAGATCGAGCGCGGCGCGCACGCCGGGTTCGTCGGCAAGCGGACGGTCGCCCGAGTCGATCCGGTACGGAACGTCGAGCGAAGCCAGTACGCGCTTGAGCGGATGGACGTAGGTGCCCGGCTGGGCAAGAAGGATCGCCATGCGCTCGTACGGGACGCCGTCGACGATGTGCGCTGCTCGCACCACGCGTGCCGCCGCCTCGATCTCGCCGGCCATCGTGGCGTAGCATCGCGTCTCCGCCGTGCTGTCGTGCGAGGCGAATGCGACGGGCCGATGGTCGGTCGTATCTGCACGCCGGCCGTGTTCGATGAGATCGATGACGACTTCCCCGATCGCTTTGCCGAATCGGTGGCTCGTCGGAAGCACGCAGCGTTGATGGTCCGGTGCGAGTGAGACGAAACGCTCGAGCCACTTCGGGTCGGCGCCTCTGAACGCTTCGATCGCCGAGTCGGGGTCGCCGGCGCAGACCAACTGGTCGATGTTCAGGCACGCGAGCAGCTGCAGTTGTGCCGGCGCGAGCTCCTGCGCGTCGTCGACGAGCACGTGTGAGAAGCGTCGCTTGACGGTTGCGCTGATGTCGTCGTCGGAGCCGAGCAGCCGCGCAGCCGAGAGCACAAGCTCCGGGTAGTCGAGCAACGACTCGGTGCGCAGCTGCCGTCGGTAGCGGAGCGCGAAGTCGGCGATCGGCATGTGCTCTCGCTGTGTGCCGATCGTGCGAAGGTCATCGTCCGACATGCCCCGATAGCCCGCGCGCACGCAGAAGTCGGCGACCTCGCTCGTGAAGGCTTCTGTGGTGAGGTGCTCGCCGTAGCGTCCCCACACCGCAACGTCCTCGGTGGCGAGCAGGTCGCGGACGACCGACCACTGCTCGGCGGTGGTCAGACGCGTCGGCGGCTGCGTGTAGCCGAGCCGCCTGTAGTACCGGGTCACGAGGTGGTAGGCCAGCGCGTGCCAGGTGTGGACGGGAACCTCGAGCACGGCGTCCTGCGACAAACGGTAGGGAAGGTCGTCACGCAGGGCGAGAGCGCGCTCACGCGTCGGGACGAGAAGCAGGACGCGATGTGGCTCGGTCACCTCCTTCGCCAGGCGCACCCAGCGCTCGACGAGCACGGTGGATTTGCCGGTCCCCGGCCCCCCCAGCACGAGCAGGGGCCCCCCGTCGTGTGAGACGACCCGGGCCTGGGCTTCGTCGAGTGCCACGCGATCTGTGTCCATGTGAGCACTCCATCATGGGACGAGGTAAGGACATCGTCGTTGCCGGGGGCTAACGTTTCCTCGCCTTCCCACCCTTCCCCCGAAGACGGGAGGTTTACTATGAAAGCGATGGATGCAGACAGGCTTGAGCTCTACGACCTCTTGAAGCCCAAGCTCGACGAAGAACCTGCCCGGCGGTTGGTTTTGGCCCTAGCGGCCGACCCAGACTCGCTGGTCACGAAGGACTACCTTGATCTTCGGCTCGTGGCGCTCGAAACCCGGATCGTCGAGAAGCTGACCTGGCGCATGATCACGATCATGGGAGCGTGGTCGGTGATCGTCAGCGGCGCCTGGGCCACCGCATTCGCCGTGCTCAGGTAGCCCGGCCGAAGCGCTGGGCTACGTAGCGTTCAACCTCGGCCTCGTCGACGATCTCCTTGGTTCCGTTGGCGATCCTGACGAAGAACGCCGGATGCGTCGAGAACTGGCCATTCCCGTCGACCCTCGTCACCTCAGCGCGCACGGGATAACTGGACGGCTCCACATGCACGCGGCACAGATCCATGGAGTCGACGTGGAGCATCTCGGGGAACACGTTCGCCGCTGCCGCGAGGCCCACCGCGTTCGCGACGATCTGCATGAGGTGGAGCTGGAAGAGGTCGCGGTCGTCCTTGCCATCCTTGTGCTTGGGGCGGAGGGTCGAGTAGTCCGGCTCGAGTCCGGTCACCTCAGCGCCGTCGGAGACCCCGATGAGGAGCGTCCCTCCGGCGCTTGAGTTCAGGAACGCACCGATGGTCTTGATGACGGCCGACTCGATCAGCTTGGACTTCTCGCCCCGCTCGAGATCGAAGCGAAGCGTCGACTTGAATTCGAGGTACTGATCCTCGATGCGTGACAGCAGGTCGCCGATCGGGCTGTGCTTCTGCCATCCGACCTTCGCGCGCTCGTAGACGGCGGGCATCATCATCGTCCCGATCCGGGAACGGAACGACTCGTCGTCGAGGATCCGCTGGGTGAGCTTCTCGTCGGCATCCATGCGGTCGACGAACGCGCCCACCATCCGCTTGTCGAACTCACCGGCGAAGACGTCTTCTGTGTTCGCTCCGGCGATGATCTGGACTCCTTCGTCGTCGGCCATCGCTGCCATGACGCTTTCGATGTGCAGGCGATCACTCTCGTCGAGGCCGAGCCCGAAGGCCTGGTTGACGCGCTCGATCACTGCCGACAGTTGTTCCATCCCCGGCAGGACACTCTGCCCATCGCCGCCGGGAAACGCGACAAGAGGCTCCTGTACGTCGTCTCCGAGTACGATCCGTTCACGTCCGAAGTTGCGCAGACGGAGATGGGTCAGCTCGAGCTCTCCGAGATCAAGCGCTCCGGCGATGCGCCTTGGGAGCCGGCGCTCGAGGAAGCGACAGTAGAGGTAGCGCTTCTCGAGCTGTGTGTCGTGCAGCGGCATGATCTGCGAGATGAACGCATAGAGCTGGACGAACCGCTTCAACGTGCTCCTGAAGGAGGTTTGATCGTCCGGTTCGAGGTCGTCGAAGCGTCCGACAGCGCGGTCGAGGTAGGCGTAGAGACGGGCGTTCCCCGCGGGGTCATCGGCTCTCGTAGCGAAGTACGCCTTCGCGAAGTTGTCGACCTCGTCGGTTCTCAAGCACCCGAACCGTTCAAGATCGTCGCGAGCGTCGAAGAGCTTGTTGGGATCGGTCGGCGCCGCGAGCGTCACGTCGAAATACGGCTCGAACGCGGCCTCGATCTCATCGGTGGTGTTCGCGAAGTCGAGGACGAACGTGTCTTCTTTGCCTGGATGGATCCGGTTCAGCCGTGAAAGCGTCTGGACCGCATGGGCTCCGGACAGCTTCTTGTCCACGAACATCGTGTGGAGGAGCGGCTGATCGAATCCCGTCTGGAACTTCTCGGCGACCACGAGGATCCGGACCGCGTCGTCGGTGCCGAAGGTCTCAGCTGTCTGGCGTTCGGGAATGCCGTTCATGCGTGCTTCGGTGTGGTCGATCCCGCTGTCCGGGACCGTGCCGGAGAACGCGACAAGTGTTTTCAAGCCGGCGATCCCGTGCTCGTTGACATACGAATCGATGGCGAGCTTCCACCGGACGGCACTCAGCCGTGAGCGGCACACCACCATGGCCTTCGCACGACCGCCGATCTTCTGCATCGTGACGTTGCGGACGTGTTCCACGGCGATCTGCGCCTTCTGCGCGACGTGTTCTGGATGTAGATGGACGAACCGCGCGATGGCTGCTGTTGCGCGGCTCGGATCGACCTCGGGATCCGCGCTCGACGTGTTCGCGACCTTGTAGTACGTCGCGTACGTCGTGTAGCTGCGCAGGACGTCGACGATGAAACCTTCATCGACCGCCTGGCGCATCGAGTACAGATGGAAGGGACCCTTGTGCCCTTCCGATGTTGGCGTTCCGAACACCTCGAGTGTCTTCGGCTTCGGGGTTGCGGTGAACGCGAACAAGCTCAGATTGTCCTGACGTCCACGTGCAACTGCGGCGCGTTCGACGAGGGTGTCGACGAAGTCGCGAGCGTCCTCCTCGGGAAGCTCGTCTGTGCCCGAGTCCTGGTTGCGGCCGAGCACTCGCCGCATCTCCGCGGCGCCTTCGCCGCCCTGAGACGAATGAGCTTCATCGATGAGGAGTGCGTAACGCCGGTCCGGAAGCTTGGAGAGCTCCTCGACGACGAACGCGAACTTCCAGAGTGTTGTCACGATGATCTGCGCTTCAGCGCTCGCGAGCGCTTCGGCGAGCTGCTTCGAGGACTCGTCGATCTTCTTCACGAACCCGTGGGCGTGCTCGAATTGATAGACGGTGTCCTGAAGCTGGCGATCGAGGACGACGCGGTCCGTCACGACGATGACTTTGTCGAAGATCTTCGCGTCGAGCATGTCATGAAGCGACGCGAGACGGTGGGCGAGCCACGCGATTGTGTTCGACTTGCCGGAGCCGGCCGAGTGCTCGATCAGGTAGTGATGTCCGGCACCGTTTGCGCGAGCGTCGGAAGTGAGGCGACGGACGGCGTCCCACTGGTGGTAACGCGGAAAGATCGTGACGCCTTTGCGCTTGGCTTTCGCCTTCGCGCCGGGATCGTCCTGAGCGACGTGGACGAAACGCGCAAGGAGGTCGAGCCACGCATCGCGGTTCCAGACCTCTTCCCAGAGGTACGACGTCGCGTGGCCCACGGCGTTTGCCGGATTGCCGGCGCCGCATCCCCGCTGCTGCGGGTCACTTCCTCTGTTGAAGGGAAGGAACCTGGTGCCCTTACCGTCAAGACGCGTCGTCATCATCACGAGGGCCGCGTCGACGGCGAAATGGACGATCGCGCGCTTCGCGAACAGGACGTTGCTCGGGTCGCGATCCGTTCGGTACTGCGCCATCGCATGGTGGACGTTCTGGCCCGTCAGGTGATTCTTGAGCTCGGCTGTTGCGACGGGGATGCCGTTGCAGAAGAGCGCAAGGTCGAGGGCCTTGATGTCGCCCGCGTACCGGAGCTGTCTCGTGACGCTCAAGCGATTCGCGTCGTAGAGCTGTCGCAGTTCGGGGTTCAGTCCGTGGCTCGGGCGGAAGTACGCGAGGTCGATGTGCACACCGAGGTCGTCGACGCCGTGACGCAGGACGTCGATCGCGCCCCTCTTGTCGAGCTGCTTGGCGAGGCGGTCGGAGAATCTGGCCTGGGCTGTGTCCTGATCGCTTCCGTGGAGCTGGACGAGAGTGTTCCAAGCGTCGATCTGAGTCGCGCCGATGAAGGTGAAGAGCTGCCGTGTGTCGAGGCCGAGTGAGGGGTCGTAATCGGGAGGCGAGCCCTGCTCCCAGCCGTGGGTAAGCAGATGGGCTTCGATGCCGTCCTCGAAAGCGCGTTCTTTGGTGATCCCCGTCACAGCTTCCTCGTCCCCCTCGGTGCACGCTACAGGTGATCACCGCTTGACGCTCGTTTCGTACGGATGTACGGTACGGCTGTCTACCGTACAGAGGACGACCGACCGATGGCTAACCGAACCGACAGGCTCGAAGCAAGGATCGCACCCGATGATGCCGACAAGATCCGGAAGGCGGCAGCGCTCTCGGGTGCATCGGCCAGCGCCTTCATGGTCGATGCCGCTGTCGATCGTGCCGAACGAGTGCTGCGACGCGAGTCGGAGACAGTCGTTTCTGCCGAGTACTTCGACCGGCTTCTGGCAGCGTTGGATGAGCCCCCCGAGGTCATGTCTCGGCTCCAACGTGCCGCGCGGCAGTTCGAGCGTTTAGCGACGGGCGATGGCGATTCCTACGTCATTCGTCGCAGAGCGGATCAACGCAAAGCACGTCCTCGGTAGTTTCAGCTGCGGCCGACCCGAACTCGATCTGTGGCTCCGCGATAGCGCGCTCAACGCCGATCGCATGTCCACGGGAAGGACGTACGTGTGGACGTCCGAACGTCAAGAGGTCGTCGCTTACTACACGCTGGCTCCGCATCTCGTCCTGAGAGCCGGGTTACCGAGAGCGCTGTCCCACGGTGCGCCGGACGCGATCCCGTCGATCCTGATCGCGCGTCTCGCTCTGGACGAGCGCCTGCAAGGAAAGGGTGTCGGTCAAGGCTTACTGGTCGACGCGCTGCACCGAGTGGTGGCGGCAGTTCGGCTCGCGGGTGGCCGCTTGATCGTGGTCGACGCGATCGACGAGGGCGCGGCGTCCTTCTACGAGCGCTTCGGGTTCCGTCGAACGACGAGATCCTTGCGGCTGGTCCGGAAGTCGAGCGATGTCGAGAAGTCACTGAACCTCATCGAATGAGCGCTGCTCCGGACGATGACTACCGCGTGAGGCGACGTCTGCGCAGTTCGTGCACCCATTTCGCTGGCTCTTTCATGTCTTCTCGATCGGCCCAGATGCCAAAGGCACCATCCTGAAGTTCCACCGGTTCGTGCGCGTTCTTGAGCGGACGATTTTTCTCGACCTCCCGGCTCCGTCGGCGCCGATCTTTACGGTTCAAGGTTCGCCTCGTGTGCACATGGCGCTCAGACGGCCGGCCTCACCGATGTTGACGACCAGGACAAAGCAGCGGACGCTGTCGGCGGCGCGCCGAGATGGAGGCCCGCCCTCTCGAGAGCGCGAGTGATGATTTGGCCACCTGCCTTGAAGGCCTCGTCCTGGGTAACCGCCTCCACAACCATCGTGATCTCGAGTTGTCGGGTAGCGAGCGAGCCTCCGACGAACGGATCGGTGGCGTTGAGGGCGACCAACGCCTCCATCACCGCATCAAAGGTTCCGCTGACCTGATCGTCGGTGCAGGTCTCATCACAGAGAACCGCCTCGAGCGTCACCTCGTAGTTCATCTCTTGCTCCTGAAGCATGTCTTCGATGTGAGCCATCGCCTCCGCCGCCAGGCGTATCCCCGGTTGGGCGTCAGATGCACCATGCACTGGTGCTTCTCCGGACAGGGACAGCGTATCCGGTGGTACTTCCGCTCCCGGGTCACGCGCCAACCTTGCGATTCGAGCTCGCGAAGTAGGGCTTTCCGAGCACCTGATCGCTCGGGTCGTCGCCTCGCGGAGCCGTAGCTTCGCGGCGAACGTGCTCGAGGCCAGTGTCACTTGTGCCGGCCGCTCTGTCCAGGTGTCCACGGGAGCCACGATGGATTGCCACGAATTAACCATCGAGGGGGCGCCTCTAATTGGTCGACACCCGGCCCTTTTCGGCGGGGGACCAGACGGGACACCTTGACTCGAACCTGATCTGCGAACCTGCTGCCTCTGCTTGTTCACTGGCTGTCCTGTAAAAAGTTGAATGTGAGGGCTTGTGTGGCGCTTGTAGACGACTGAGGCACCCACCATTTCATCCCCGCGAGGGTGGCCGCGAGGAGCGGCCATGGAAAACTGGACTGACTATTCTGACCGGCAGCTAGCTCGGAATCTCGAAGGCCTCCTCATAGCCATCTATCCCGAGGTCCTCCCATAGAAGGGTAGGAGCGATGCGGTTCCATTGATGTCCGAGCAGTAGTGCGAGTCCCGCCGGCCCAGCCTGGAAGACATGGACCTGCTTGGCGTCGGTCTCTCGGAGCGCTCGGCGAACTTCCTCCTTTATCTGCCTGGAGATGGCGACGGCTTCGCCGCCGCACGAGATCCGGCGATCGCCGGGAAGCCCAAGTCGAAGGATGCGATTGATAGGCAACCCGGAGTTCCTCGCGAAAGCGACGATGTCATCAACGGGGTCAGCGGCGAAGGCCAGCGCGACAGCCAGCTCGGGCCCGTTCCCGATGTCGACGGTCGATGCGTCGAGTGTGACGGGAACCTCGGCGTCGTCCGTGGACCACGGTTGACCTATGTGGCCGCACGTGAGTCGGACTCCGCGCGTCTCTGGTAGCGCAGCACCTGCGGCGAACCACGCCGGTAGTCGCATCGGCCCGCGCACAACGACGTGACGGTGCCCGGCGATCATGAGTCGATTCGTTGCCGACCGTAGCTGGTCCTGCATCACTCGATAGCCGTTCGGGGTTACGACACGACGTCGCGCCTGTGGCTCCTTGGCTTCGTAGAAGGCGACCCAGTCCAGTACCTCGTCGGCGTCGTCAGCGTTCTCGACGTGGTCGATCGCCTGAATCAGGACGGTCGCCCCTGCATCGCGTACATGCAAGCCAAGCGCATCGATGCCGTCTTGGAGTTCGGGAGCTGATAGCTCTCGGCGACCCTTCCCTTCAACAATCCAACGCCCAACGAGATCGGTGCCTAGGCGGACCGCATTGGCGTCGTTACGCATGCCGGCACTCAACATTAGGTCGCCAGCGTGCTCGAACTCGACGTCGTACTGTCTGCCCAAACGAAAGCGGATGCAGGACAGCATCGCGATGAGCTCGTCCTCCTCGATGCCGAGATGTTGAGCCCACTTCAATCGTTGCTTCCCGATCGCGGTGCGTGGGCCGCCACGCGTGATCGCCGGCACGAGTAAGCCCGAGACCCCATCGACGCGAGCCAGTAGGGGATCGTCATGCGCAGGCGCCCTGTTGGTCACGAGCTGCATCCGCAGCTCGGCATCGCGACCAAGCTCGAGCCATGTCTTGTGGAACTTCTGAAGCATGCTCGTGCCGGCCTCGCTCGACTTGGCGAAAAGGTAGTCGGTGTCGAGCGGAGTCGTGAGATCTACAGCGAACCGGACTTGGGTGAACTCGTCGGGGTGACCGTCGTACCGAACGACTACGTCATCGAGGTTGCCAGCGCCGACTGCTTCAAGCGCGACGGACAGAATCGTCCGCCCCGGCATCAACCCCCGCAGTATTCGGTTCCACGCAACGAGGTCCTGATAGTCGTCACCCGCACGGCGTGCCCCGCTCGCGCTTCGTCGAACTCCGTCATTCGTCATCGCGTGTACCTCGATTGATTGTGTCGAGCCACCATCGGGATTGTCTCAACTACGATCGCCCGCGCGACATTGCCTCCACGCGCCGACAGTGCGTGCGGAACCCACATGCCGTGGTGCCTAGCGAACACGATCAATGCGAGGGGATTCTCTGAGAGGACGGACAGCGCTCGAAGTTCGCGACGGTCCTGCCGGCTGTGGCGAGCAGACGCACAATGGCTGTGCCACTCGCCGACGTATCCAACCTCCGATTCGGACGGCAGGAAGTCGAGGGCGGCGGCGAGCGCGACCTCTGCAGGTTGATGACGCCGCTCGTACGACGTCAGCCGCGCATTGGGATCCGGAACCTCCAAGACATCGACGACCTCAATCGCTTCCTCGGTTCTCCAACCCAATAGGATGCCGCCAGTCTCATGCGGAACCGCACGTGACGCGTATCGGCTAGCGTCGCTCGCCCCCATCCGAGAAAGCCGCACGACGCGTCGCCGCCGCGTGCGGGCGAGTCGCATCACCCTACCGTCCCGACGACGTCGTACGGGAATTCCCCGGCGACGAGGATGTCGACAGTCGAAGCGGGGTGCTGCCGGCGACCCGTGAGGATATCGACCACGACGCCGGTTGCTCGCGCGGCTGCGACGGCCGCGGCCCACATCGGCGCAGGGGACACCGGGTCGCCGCAGCCACCTTCTCGCAAGAGTTGGCCGTCGGCGGGCTCGGGCGCGGACTCCGCATGGGATTCACCCTCGAGCAGAGGAACGCGGTCGATACGCGCGACACGTCCCTTCTGAGTAAGGCAGACCGAGACCACGGGTCGCCCAAGGTGCTGGCCGCCATCGAGTAGAAGACGGGTGGCCCGCCCGTTCGCGGTTGCGTCAACGACGAGGTCATGGTCGAGCAGAAGCTTCGTTGCGTCATCCGACTGAACAACGCGCTCTGATCTCAGCGTGACTCGGTTTGGGGAGACAACGCCGCGGGCCGCCAACGTGTCACGAACCGCGAGCACCTTCGACAGGCCCACCATGTCGATGGTCACCAGATGCCGGATGCAGTTTCCGGGTCGGACGACGTCGGGGTCCGCATACGTGAAGTCGCCGACCCCGGCGCGGGCGAGGAGATCGGCAACTTGGCAACCGATTGCACCCAGACCGATGATCGCCACACGCTTCGACGCGAGAAGCGCTTTGTCAGGGCCGGTCCGAAGGCTGAGCGTCTCGTCGCCGGCGTCCGCTGCGCTACACGCGGCAAGGTCCACTGGGTTTTGCTCCCTGACGACGAGGGCGACAACGGCAGGGATCCCGCTCCGGGTGTAGCGCACCAAGAGAGCGGCGATACGACCCTGGCGCACGTCGCGCTCTAACCGTTCACGGATCTCTCCGGCGCGGTCAAGGACATCACCGAAGGTGCGCAACGGTCTATCGAGTTCGCCCACATCGATGACCGCCGCGGCGCGCTGCTTGCCCTGCCTTGGAGGCGGTCCTGGCTTGAGGTACCACACTCCGTTCCGGCCGCGATCGAGTCGTACGATTCGGCCCACGAGTGCGTCGAGGTCGCGGTAAACGACCAATCCGCTTGTCCGCGGCCAGTACCGCTCGAGATCGAGGTCGGGCGAATCTCCTACCCATCCCGCTGCCGCGTTTTGGAACCACGTGCGGACGCGGCTTTCGATCGCCTCGAGAGTGCACCACGGGAGGTCCCCGCTCTCCTCTTCTGCCCAAAGGCAGAGGTGGCCATCGGGATCGGCGTGCCACGAAAGTCCACCCGACCCATCTATTGGTCGAACCTTGGGAGCCTCATACGGGAAGCCTCGTGGAATGGTGACGTCGACGGGCACCTGACGGAGGCCGATGTTCACCTCGCCCTGTGCGAGTTCTGACGAGCGAACGTCGTACCCGCCGCGCGCAAGCGCCTCGAGGAGTTCGTCTCGTGTGCGCTGGTTCTCGATGTCCCAGCGGGTCACGCGAATCGACGGTTCCCTGCCGGAATGGACCGGTCGCCGGCAGTCTTCTTCTCCTTGGGCGTGCCGTCTGCGTTGCAGTAGTCGGGCATGAGGAATACCCAGTCGCCGTCGGCGTTCCTGCCGAGGATCTCCTGGAAGGACTTCGCCGCCTTGCAGAGCTCGCTCTCAGCGTGTGCCGCTTCAGCCTTGTCAGCGATCGCGGCGAACTTCGAAGCGGCCGACGCCTTCTGAGACTCAGTGGCTCGGATCTTCATGACCGCGCCGGCCATCGTCGGGTCCGTAACGTTGTCTCCATTGGCGAACTTCGTGAGCTGACCGGCGATCGATCGGAGTGCGGCCACATAGAGCGTGGGCAGGTTGCTGCCGCCGAGCCCGCCGTCGAAGGCGTGATGCGTGAGGATCTCAAAGAAGAGGCCGCCGGGCTTTTCGACGCCGAGAGCCTCTCGTCTGGTCTGTCGGACGAGCTTCACGATGGGCACATACAACCCCTTGTAGGCGGTGCGCGCATTCATCTTTGACGTGAGCTCGGTCAGTTCTTCAGGGTTGGTCAGCTGCCATCCGCCGTCGCGATCCGGAATCTCCCAGTAGGCCCCGGCGGGCCTGGCCGGGACGACATCGACGTGCAGGTCGTAGTCGGGGAATTCAACCTTGACCGAGCGATCCTGACGCTCGACACGCTCGTGATCGGTGTCTTCGTCCTCGTAGGCCTCTCGCAGCACGCTCTCGACGACGTCGAGCGCTTCGGCTCCCTTCATATCCGGGTCAATGTCTGGCATCTTCGAGAAGACATCAACATCCTTGACCCGTCGGATCGAGACGTTCCTCTTGTATGACCCGATCAGGACGGTGTCGATCCCGGCGTCGCACAGGCCGGAATCGCTCTCGAGCTGCTCGCGCACATCGGTGTGGGCGCTGGCGGCGTTCTCCTTGTCTTCGTCCTCCGGCTCGACGTTCGAACACGCCTCCTCGAACTGCCCGACAAGCTCGGCCACAGATACCTCCTCGGTCAGGTGACTACGCAGTGATCCGTTCGCTTGACTTTCGAGGCCGGAGCGGATGCCTCCGGACTCCCGGTCCGACGGGTAGCTTGCGACAGACATCGCGACGGTCCGGTATCGACACGTTTCAGATTCCTCCTCAGTCGATGTCAGTCGGGGACGCTAACTTCTTCGCATTGCTCTGAAGCTGGACGCGAAGCTCTGCTGCCATCAGAATGGCTCCAGGTTAGGACGGCCTGGTTCTGCTGTCAACAGAATCCGGTCGTGGGACTTCGTACAGGAGGTGGTCCGCTTGGAAAATGAGCTGGGCGAGCGTATCCGTGCCCGCCGACAGCGGAAGAGTTGGACCTTGAAAGACCTCGCGAAGGCGACCGAGCTGTCGGTGCCCTACCTCTCCGATCTTGAACGGCGGCTGGGTGTAAACCCGACGCTCGAAACGCTCTCCGCCGTGGCGAAGGCCCTCGAGTGCGACGTCGCCGACCTGATTGGCGATTCGCCCGCCGTCGGATCCGGGCCCAGATTGCTCCCGCCCTCGTTGAACCGATTTGTCCGAGGAGAAGACTTCGCGAAGCGCGTTCGCAGGATTGCCGAACAAGCCGGCCGATCGCCCGAAGTGGTCGAAGTCGAAGTCGTTGACTTCCTCGCGGTCGCCCCGAAAAGGGCCTCTGGCGATCTGTCGGCGGAAGACTGGCGTAGGCTCCTGGACTTCTACGCGGGAGTGATCCTCCAGGAATGAACGCGAGTCTCAACGACTACGCGCGCCGCCTTGAAGCGGGTCTCGGCCAAAATCTCAGAAACCGCCTCGCCACCGACCCGAGGTTGGCGATCCAAGGCGTCGGAGTGCGGGTCCTTCCCCTCGCCGTGCCCGCTCTAACGGACGATTGCTCCTGTGACGGCGTCTTCTACCCGTTCCCATCCCCAGCCATCGGCTATACGGCCACACAGAGCCGCCGCGAGAATTTCACTCTGCTCCATGAGTTCGGGCACTACCTCATTCGTTCCGACGACGAACTACTGTCCGACCTTGCAGACATGGATGACGGCGCCGAGGAACGCGTCTGTGACTCATTCGCCGGCCGACTGTTGGTACCGGACGACCTTATTGACGGTGTTCTTGCTGGTCGGCGACCCGAAGCCAACGATCTCCTCCTTCTGTACAAAGAGTCGATTGCCTCTCGTGAGGCGTGTGCCGTCAGGTTGGCTGAGCGGATCCCGTGCCTTGGCTACGTGGCGCTCTTGGATCACCCAAGACGTGAAGTCAGGTTCGCGTCGCCATCCAGCGTTACCGCGTACTGGTGGCGAAGGGGCACACAACTGCCGGCAACACACCCCGCCTGGAGAGCTGTTTCGCAAACGGCGTACCGCGGCGAGGGCGAAGTCATTTGGCCCGGCGGCCGCAAGAACCTGTGGCTGGACGCTGTCTTCGATGGATCGGTCGTCGTCGCCGTATTCGCCGAGGATAGGTACTGGGCCGCCGAAGGGCTCAGCCTAAAACAGACCGAAGCCGTTACGCAGGCTCGAGGAATTGCTCTGTCGGGGACGTGCCGACACTGCCGCGCGAATTCTTGGGGCTACCGGGCATGCGATCTGTGCGGCGACCCGGTTTGCCGGTCTTGTGGCAAATGCGGATGCGGAGCTCCTCCGCCTCTCGAACAGGCATGTACCCGTTGCTACATGATCAAGGGTTCCGCGCAGTTCGCTCGGGGCTCGAGCGTGTGTCGAGATTGCGGCGGGTGACACAGCCGTTCGGGTTCGACGTCTCTCTGGGTGATACCACGAACCGCGACTAGTCTAGGAGGCACCGCTGTTTGTTGACGCGGTCACGCCGCGCACCTCGATTTGGCCCGTCACGGCGGCGGAAATGAGGGCCGCCCGGTGCTCAAGAACTAGTTCACACTGAGCACCGAGGGAGGCCCTCAGCTCATCGAGTTCTCTTGTACGAGCATCGAGGCCCCGAACGAGCGACTCTTGAAGCTCGAGCGGTGGAACGGCCCAAGGTTCTGAAAGGTAAGACTGCGTATCCAGGTTCTGGAGCCCAGTCGTTTGCTTGATTGATCGCTGGTTCAGTCCCAGTTCGTACGTCGCTGCAAGTACATAGCACAGAAACCTGGAATCGATTCCCTGGGCCGGCCTGACACGCGCGGCGAAGTTCGTCGCTACCGCGTCTACCGGAAGGTCGAAAGTCACTGCGGCGCCGACGGGCTGGTTGTCTCCGCCACCAGATTTCTCCAGCACGATGTCACCGTGAGCAAGGCGATGCGTTGATAGATCAACTGAGGAAATCGTGCGACGAGGGAGTTGCGCCTGCGACACAAGGTGCCGAACGCGGTCAAAGTCAGCCGCGCGCACGCAAGCGATTCCCTCACCCGGCACTTCGGGCTCCTCGCCCCACGTTCCGTTGCGGACTTCTGCGACTAGGTTCCGCAGACGCACCCTTTGCCAAGTCGCAGGAAATGACGAGGACCAGTCATGTTTTGGTGAGGGTGGGGGTCCGTTGTACTCGCCTGTGACCGTCGCCTGAACAATGAGTCTGCGGTGTCGCTGGAGAACGAGGTCGGCCATTCGATGCTTGCGTTCGAGGAGGGCGTCGATGCGAGCGGTTTCGCGGTCGAGGAAGTCCGCGATGACACGTTGTTCTGCGAGTGGTGGCCAAGCGATGCGAATGTCGCCCAAGTCTTCGACGTTGATTCGCGGAGTTCTGACGTTTCCCTGTTCCGGAGTACCGATCCCTCGAAGGCGCGAGCTCATTTCTCCAACGAACCAGTGAGATCGGAAGAGGTGGTGAACGAAACGTGGCTCGAACTCTGGCTGCATCCGAAGCACCGCATAGTCTGTGCTGACGATGCCTTCAGAGGGGCTCACGCCTACTGCGCCTTGAAATGCCCGCATGCGGTTCAAGATGAGATCGCCTTCAGCGCACAACTTGTAGATCGAATGATCGTCCGCGCGAGCCGGTCGATCTGTGATCGAGTCTCTCGGGACAACCCCGTGATGGATCGATACGGCCAAGAGTGGAGGGGCGATCCTAGCTCCGAGCCTCTCGTCGATCTCGTCGAAGGCGAACCTCGCCCGAACTTTGGGCCACTTGCTAATCGGTGACCTCCTGTAAGAGCTCGAGGATCTCGGCCTCCAGTTGCTTGATCTCCCTATCGATCTCTTCCAGCGGCCGAGGCGCCACGTACTTGTAGAAGTGCCGCGTCAGTGGGATCTCGTAGCCGAGCTTCGTCTTTGAGTCGTCGAACCAGGCGTCGGGGACCCAGGGGAGCACTTCGCGTTTCACGTACTCGTCCACGTCTTCCGTCAGCGGCACGTTCTCGTAGTCGCGGAGCTCAGGGTCCGGCTCCGGACGGCCGTCCTTGTCCTCGACGACGGGCGCGTCGGCCCCTCGGACGGACAAAGCCGAGAGCACCTTCTTCGCGACCGCGGTCGACAGCTTCCCGTCGATCGCCGACCGCACTTTGTCGAGCATCGCGTCCCTGTCCGTCGTTGACGTCCCGATGAGGCCGCGTAACGCGGCCCCCAGCTCTTCATCGAGCAGCGCCAGAGTCTCGTCCGACACTTCCCAGCGCAACCGCAATGGCCGCTCCACCGTGATCCGCTTGAACCCGAAGTCCTCATTGCGGAAGATCTTCGAGCGCTCGCTCTCCTCGAACGCACCGTAGAGCTGCGTGATGTCGGTGATGTGTTCGTCCGAGAACTGCTTGCGCTTGTCGCCGAGAGACTTGCGCATCTTCTCCCATGAGCCGCGGGCGTCGACGAGTTGGATCTTTCCCCGGCGCTCTGGCGACTTCCGGTTGGTGAGGATCCAGAAGTAGGTCGAGATGCCGGTGTTGTAGAAGAGCTGATCTGGGAGGGCAACAACGGCCTCGAGCCAGTCGCTTTCGATGATCCACCTTCGTATCTCGGACTCACCCGACCCCGCTTGTCCCGTGAACAGGGGCGAGCCGTTGAAGACGATCGCGACGCGCGAGCCGCCTTTGGCCGGGTCCTTCATCTTCGAGAGCATGTGTTGCAAGAACAGCAGCGAGCCGTCGTTGATGCGGGGGACGCCGGCGCCGAAGCGTCCCTTGAAGCCGAGGGTCTGGTTCTCGTCCCTGATCGGCTCGGCGTACTTCTTCCACTCAACGCCGAAGGGCGGATTCGCGAGCATGTAGTGGAACGTCTCACCACGCGTCCCGTCTTCGGTGAACGAGTTGCCCGGGTAGATGTTCGTGGGTTCTTGCCCCTTCAACATCATGTCGGAGCGGCAGATCGCGTAGGTCTCGTCGTTGAGCTCCTGCCCGTGCACGCGAAGGCGCGCCCGCGGGTTGTGTTCGCGCAGCCAGTCCTCCGCGACCGACAGCATCCCGCCGGTGCCGCAGGCTGGGTCGTAGATCGTCCGGACGATCCCCGGCTTTGAGAGCGCATCGCCGTCTTCGATGAAGAGGAGGCTCACCATGAGGCGGATCACTTCGCGTGGCGTGAAGTGCTCGCCGGCGGTCTCGTTGGACATCTCGGAGAACTTGCGGATGAGCTCTTCGTAAACCAGACCCATGGTCGTGTTCGGGACGACGTCCGGATGAAGATCGATGTCTGCGAAACGTCCGACGACCTTGTACAGGAGGTTCGCTTTGTCGAGGCGTTGGACCTGTTCGTCGAATCGGAAGCGGTTGATCACGTCGCGTGTGCCTTCGTCGAAGCTCGCGATGTAGTTGCGGAGGTTTTTGGCGACGTTGGTGGGGTCGTCGAGGAGCCGCTTCATCGTGAACTTCGAGATGTTGTACATCGAGCCGCCGGTGATGCCCTCAAGGACCGGTCCCACGTTCTTCACGCCCTGAGCGCGGAGCTTCTTGAGACGCTCGAGCACCTTGTCCTTCGTTGGTTCGAGCACGCAATCGAGGCGGCGGAGCACGGTGAGCGGAAGGATGACTCGTCCGTACTCGGATTGCTTGTAGTCGCCGCGCAGAAGGTCGGCGACCGACCAGATGAAGTTGACCTTGTCCCCGAAGTTCTCCACGTCCGCCCAGCGTAACGAGTGCTACGGGTCGGCCTCGGCGACGCTCGGGCCCTCAGTAGTCATCTTGACGATGCGTTCGCGGACTTCGTCGCTCAGGCCCGGTGGCCCTTGCGAGAACTCGCGGCCGTCGGGGCCGATGAAGCGCAGCTCCGTGTTGGGATCGCCGTCGATCTTCCAGTTCCCTTCGTGGACCATCCGGTGGTGGAGTCCGCATAGCATCACAAGATTTTCGTAGTCGGTTGGTCCGCCTTCTCCCCACGGGACGATGTGATGGATCGACGTCCAGCCCTTGCGTTCGCATCCGACCCATCGGCACCCGGCGTCGCGGTGGCGGATCTCGCGTGCAAGCCATGGCGGGATCTGACGGCTCGTCCGCCCGATGCCGAGCGGCAAGCCTTCGGGGCCGTCGACGACGATGTACCAACGCGAATCACACGCGAGCCGGCGCGCGGTCTCCATCGTGATGGCCCCGGCACGGTCGAGCTCGGCCATCCCGTTGCCGCCGGTCAGAACGGACGCATCCACGTGGACGCCAACGGTGGCTCGGTCGGCGTCTCCATCGGTAGCCAGGTGCGTGCTCGCCAGATGGACGAGCGCGTCGGCGCAGTACCTGTTGTGGTCGTACGTCGTTTGTCGGTTCGGATCGATGACCTTCGGAAGGATGCGCTCGATGGCCTTCTCGACGATGGCACCTTCCGCGGCCGGCAGTCGTCCGCTCAGCGTGAGCATCTTGGTGCGCAGGTCCCAGCGCATGCGGAGCTCGCGGTTGTTGTGGGCTTCCTCTTCGACCACCGCCGGAACCGGTTTGAACCGCCGTGCCATGCGCCGGAGATGTCCGGCTGAGAATCGTCTGGCCTCTTCGGCCAAGTGCTTGTCGGTCTGCGGAGTTGCGAACTCGGTGACCGCGCGCGCCTGATCCCACGAGAGCAGACCCTGGGTATAGGTGTCGGCGATCGCCGGAAGGTTCTCGAACGCATACGCGACGCGGACCCATTCGGCAGCGGTGTCGCGACCGAGGCTCAGCCAGCCGGCGAGCCATGACGTCATCGACGTCGCTCCGTCCTTCTTCCACGCCTGCGCGATGTCGTACGCCGCGACGAAGGCGAGCTGCTTGCGATGGAACGAGTTGCCGATCGCGTGGATCTGAGTGATGGCGTCGGTGAGCTCGGCGGGGGGCCGTTTGGAGAGTGCGGTGACATCCATGGACGAAGCGTAGCGCCTGGTAGTGACGGAAAGAGGAACACACGTGCGACTCCTCACCTTCCTGTGGGTAGCGTCACGGTGATTCCGCTGCAGCACAGGTACGTCATCGCAATCAGTGCTTGTGCGCTGTGAAGGCCGTAGCCGCGTCGGTTGATGAGGCGGATCTTGGCGTTGATGCCCTCGAGCCGCGAGTTCGATAGACCGAGTTCGACAGCAGCAACGATCCCTTCGAAGCGGACCTTGAATCGACGAGCGAGGAGTACGAAGGGCCGGATCTTGCTGCGCAACGCGCGCGTGATCCAAGCCTTGAGGTAGCCCCGGGCGGCGGCGGGATCGTCGAGTCGGTAGAGATCGCGCAACGACTCCTTCAGCTCCCAGGCACGGAACAGGACGTGGCGCTGCTGACGCAACGTGCGAAGCGATGCGTATTGCGCCGGCGTCAGCCGATCCCGGTTCTTGAGGATGGCCCATCGCAATGACCGGCGTTGCTGCGTCGACATATCGAGCCGGCCTGTGGTGTCCTTTCGGACGGCATCGACGGCAAGCATCGCCATGCGAACGACATGGAAAGGGTCGAAGCACACCGCGGCCTGCGGCGCGCGTTCACCGGCAGCGCGCTGGTAGCCCTCGTCGAGGTCCATCGAGATCGCCTCGAGTTGGTGAGCACGTTGCTCGCCGAGCTCGTCGAAGAAGGCCAGGAACGGAGTCTTGCTGCGGCCTTGCCCTGCCCACATCACCCGCCCGCTGTCGTGATCAGCCACGAGGGTGATGTAGCGGTGACCTTTGCGATAGGAGATCTCGTCCACACCGATGCGGAAGAGGTTGTCGAGTCTGGCTGTCTCGAGCTGATCGGACACCACGCGCGAGACGATGGCGTCCACGGCCTCCCACGAGCAGCGCAAGAGCTTGGCCACCGTCGTCTTGTCGGTTCGCTGCGCGATCCAGGTACATACGTCTTCGAAGTCGCGCGTGTGTCGTGCCCGCGGCCGGGCCCAAGAGACGTCTTCGGTACGAACGCCGCAGCGTCGGCAGTCGACGCGACGGATCTCAGCTTCGAGGAAGAGCTTGCACGCGCCCAGGTCGAGGTGACGCCAGCGGCGCGTTGTTGTGTCGTAGCGCGACCGGCTCTCGAAGCCACACGGACAGCGCAGCGTGCCTCGTCGTCGACGAAGACCGACGACGATCCCACCTGGGGTGAACGTCACCGACGCCACCCAAACACCCGGTATCGCCAACATCTTGTTGAATGCGGTAGAGACGCGCACGCTCGCCCTCCTCGACGTTCCGGTATCGACACCCGGGAACGTAGGAGGGGGTCACGACACGTGCGCGTCTCGCTTTTTGGGCCATGAGGTGTGCCCGTGCAGGTCAGCCGGGAGAACCTCTTGTCGGCGACCCACAGAAACCCTGGGAGACGCACACACGTTCGTTTCTTGTCGGCACCATGAGCTATGTTCGGCAGACCTTCCCCAAAGGCAGATAGAGAAAGGGGAAGACGTGTATTCGAGAGTGCTTTGTCCAACCTCAGAACGGATCGCAGAACTCGGGATGTCGAGAGATCCCGGCCCCCCAGAGTGGTCGATGGATTCGCCAGAGCGAGCGGATCGGGTTCGCGCGGCCATCGCGAACGCCGGCTTCGCCGTTCCAACCGGCCGGCTGACTTCAGTCACGCCGATCGACGGAGATCCGGCGGCATTCGATCTCGGTCTTGCACTCGGTGTTCTGCTCAGCGATCCGTCGCACGCTCACCTTCGTCGCGATGGCTGGATCGCGTGGGGACAGCTCTGCCTCGACGGGACGCTCGTGCCGATCGAGAGCCGGCTGGTCAACGATCTGCATTGCGGACCTTGCGTCGGTCGCATCTGGGATCCGCTCGACCAGATCCCGCAACCAGAGGACGACGCCGTCATCAGCCTCGTCGATGTCGCCGATCTGAAGCAGGCGTGGGACGTCATCGTCTTCTTCGCGATGGCGGAGCGAACGATCCTCGGCGGAGAGGAGGTCGATCTCGCAGCGCCCAACTAAACTCAAGCTCCATGACCACTCCGCTCGCCGGACGTCCGCACATGCCGGGCTATGGCGTCCCGGGCGAGGCCAAGGGCACCCTCCCGTGGAGCTGGGCCGAGGAGCGCCTCATCGCGTGCCGCAACTACTTCATCGCCTCGACCAAGCCGGACGGGCGTCCCCACGTGATGCCGATCTGGGGCTCGTGGGTCGACGGACTCTTCGTCTTCAGCACGGCGATCACGTCGACGAAGTCGAAGAACCTCCTGGCGAACCCGGACTGCGTGATCACCGTCGACGACGGACACGAAGCCGTCATCCTCGAGGGCATCGCGAAGGTCGTGCAGATGGACGAGGTCCCGGGATTCGCCGCGGACTATAAGAGGAAGTACGACTACAAGATCGACGACGGTCCGAAATGGGCGGTCGAGCCGCGCGTTGCGTTCGCGTTCATAGAGGACGACTCGTTCGCAGAGACTGCGACCAAGTGGCGCTGGCAGGTTTGAGTCGATTGCCGACCAAGATCGCATACATGGGCGCGGGAAGCGGCGCCTTCTGTCGCCAGGTGATCACCGACATCCTCGCCGTCGACGGTCTCGATTCCGGCGAGTTCGCGCTGGTCGACATCGACGAGCAACGGCTCGGCCTCGCGCGCCAACTGGTCGAAAAGCTCATCGAGCGCAGCGGCAAGGACTGGAAGGTCACGTCGTCCACGCAACGCTGCGGTCTGCTCGACGGCGCCGACTTCGTCGTCAACTCGATCGAGGTCGCGGGATTGAGCAACGTCCGCCACGACTACGACATCCCGCTCAAGTACGGAGTCGATCAATGCATCGGCGACACGATCGGGCCGGGCGGGATCTTCAAGGCCCTTCGTACCGGGCCGGCGTGGCTGCAGATCTGCGAGGACATCGAACGACTGAGCCCCCGCGCGATCGTTCTCAACTACACCAACCCGATGTCGATCCTCACCCTGGCTGCGTTACGCCACACGAGCCTGCAGGTCGTCGGACTGTGCCACTCGGTGCAAGGAACGTCGTGGCAGATCTCTCAGTATCTGGACGTTCCGTACGGCGAGCTCGTGTGGGACTGCGCGGGCATCAACCACAACGCGTGGTTCACGCGGCTCGAGCACAACGGCGAGGACATGTATCCGCGTCTGCGCGAGCGCGCCCTCGAGAAAGACGTCTACGAGAAGGACCCGGTGCGTTTCGAGGTTATGCGCCACCTCGGCTACTTCGTGACCGAGTCGAGCGGACATTTCTCGGAGTACGTCCCGTATTTCCGCAAGCGTGGCGAGCTGATCGAGAAGTTCACGCGTCCGGGGTACCTGGGCGAATCGGGCTTCTACGCCAACAACTGGCCGCGCTGGCGGGCCGAGCAGGACGACTGGGTTCGCGCGATGCTCGCGGGGGAGAAGGAGATCCCGACGCGTCGCAGCGCCGAGTATGCGTCGACGATCGTGCAGGCGGCGGTGCTCGGCAAGCCTCGGGTTATCTACGGCAACGTCCGCAACACGGGGCTCATCTCGAACCTCCCGCAGGACGGTTGCGTCGAGGTTGCGTGTCTGGTGGACGGGCGCGGCCTGCACCCGACGTCATTCGGCCCCCTGCCCGAGCAGATGGCTGCGCTGAACCGTTCGCACATGGCCGTCCACGAGCTGATGGTCCAGGCGTTGATCGAACGCGACCGCACGAAAGCGAAGCATGCGCTGATGCTCGACCCCCTCACCGCCGCTGCGTGCTCGCTCGACGAGATCTCGTCACTCTTCGACGAGATGTGGGCGGCCCAGAAAGCTTTCCTCACCCCGTTCGACTGATCGCAGTGGGCTTACTCAGCTGATATCGCCCTTCACCTAGCGTGGGCGCCCGTCGTCGATCAGCTCGCGGACCGGAACGCCAAGACGTCCGATCGAAGTACGGAGCTGGTCGAGCTCCGCAGAATGCGCCTCTACGTCGGTTGTCGTTGCCGAAACGAGACCCTCCGAACGCAGCCGTTGGACGATCGCTTGGACGCACCACGCGCTGGCGGTCTCGCCCCGGCGAGATGCGGCCGTCCGGACGAGATCCCGGAGCTCCGGGGGGTCGAGGTAGACGTTCAGTCGTGTGTATCGACGGGTCATAGCACTACAGCACTGTAGCACCACGGGCCTTTCCCCCGGGCGAAGTGTGAAATATTTCAATCTCGGCCCCCGCCGTGGACTACGGTGAGTGAGCGTCGGTAAGTTAACGGCGTTAACTCAAGACTCTCGGAGGCAAGATCAATGCTCGAGCGACTCGGACACTTCGTATACCGCCGACGCAAGTGGGTGCTCGCCGGCACCGTCGTCGTCGTGATGCTGTCGGGTGCGCTCGGCGGCAACGTCGCAAAATACCTGAAGTCGGGCGGCTTCGATTCACCGGACGTCGAATCGCAGCGCGCCGGAGAGCTCCTCGGGGAGAAGTTCAACCAGGCGCCGCCGAACCTCCTGCTGCTCGTCACGGCCAAGCAGGGAACCGTGAACGATGCCGCAGTCAAGTCCAGAGGTGTCCAGCTCACGAACGAGCTGATCGGTGAAGAAGGCGTCGGACAGGTGCTCTCGCACTGGTCCCTCGGGCCGACCTCCCCATTGCAGAGTCGCGACAAGACGCACGCGATCGTCCTTGCCGAGATCGAGGGCGACGATTCGACGCGCGCAGAGATCGCCGAGATCCTCATGGCGAAGTACACGACCGACACCGTCTCCGTGAGATCGCGCGTCGGCGGGTTCGAAGCGATCTTCGCCGAGGTCAGCGCGACGATCGAGAAAGACCTCGCGAAGGCCGAATCGATCGCGATCCCGATCACGCTCATCCTGCTCATCGTGGTGTTCGGCAGTCTGGTGGCAGCTTCGCTCCCGCTCGCGATCGGCATCATCTCGGTGCTCGGTACGTTCCTCGTCCTGCGGATCCTGTCGAGCATCACCGACGTCTCGGTGTTCGCGCTCTCGATGGTGACCGCGATGGGTCTCGGTCTTGCGATCGACTACAGCCTGTTCATCGTCTCGCGTTTCCGCGAGGAGCTCCGCAAGGGGGCGGACACCGAAGCCGCACTCGTGACGACGTTGCGCACCGCCGGACGAACGGTTGTGTTCTCAGGTGTCACCGTCGCCGTATCGCTGGCTGCGCTGCTGGTCTTCCCGCTCTATTTCTTCAAGTCGTTCGGGTACGCGGGCATCGGCGTGGTCTTTACCGCAGTTCTCGGTGCTGTTGTGTTCCTTCCCGCGATGCTCGCCACGCTCGGCCCCCGCGTGAACTACTCACCACGCTTCCTCTGGCTTCGGCGGCTGGCGGATTGGCAGGATCGGCACCACAAAGAGGTCGGTGAGGGCTTCTGGCACCGCCTGGCCGTGTTCGTGATGCGGCGCCCGATCATCGTAGGCAGCGTCGTCGTTGCCTTCCTCCTGTTCCTTGGAGCACCATTCCTCCACGTCAATCTCGGACTTCCCGACGAGCGCGTGCTGCCGCCGGGGGCGCAGACGCGTCAGGTCCACGAGATCTTGCGCAACGACTTCCCGACCGAGGAGGTCAACTCGACGCGCGTCGTTGCAGCCGGCATCGGCAATCCGATCGCGCGCAAGACCGACATCGCCGTGTACGCCGCGAGTCTGTCGAAGCTCGACAACGTTGCGTCCGTCGATTCGCTGGCGGGCAAGTACACCGATGGCGTGCGTTCGGCGGCGCCGACCCCGTTCAGCGCGCGGTTCGCCGCGGCCGACTCCACGTGGTTCCAGGTCATCCCGTCCGTCGACCCATTCTCGAAGACGGCAGAGGATCTCGCCGGACGCATCCGTGACGGGAGTGCGCCGTTCGACGTCATCGTCGGCGGGACGTCGGCACAGCTCGTCGACGCCAAGGATTCTCTCTTCACGAAGCTGCCGCTCGCACTCGGCATCATCGCGCTGTCAACGTTCGTGATGCTGTTCCTGATGTTCGGAAGCATCCTCGTGCCGATCAAAGCGCTCGTCCTTAATCTCTTGAGCCTCACGGCCACCTTCGGCGCGATGGTGTGGATCTTCCAGGACGGGCATCTGTCCGGTCTGCTCGGTTTCACGGCGACCGGGGCTCTGGACATCTCCTCTCCGATCCTGATGTTCTGCATCGCGTTCGGTCTCTCGATGGACTTTGAAGTGTTCCTCCTGTCCCGCATCAAGGAGGAGTACGACGCGACCGGCGATAACGAGCACTCCGTGGCTGTGGGACTCGAGCTCACAGGCCGGATCGTCACGGCCGCGGCT
The DNA here is from genome assembly GCA_964520325.1 of uncultured Actinomycetes bacterium. GTDB lineage: Bacteria > Actinomycetota > JAICYB01 > JAICYB01 > JAICYB01 > CAZFOB01. Next base: position 98,101 of record CAZFOB010000007.1, read on the forward strand.
GTGCTCATCTCCGTGACCTTCTTGTTGTTCGGCACGTCGCAGATCCGCTTTATCAAGCTGTTCGGCATCGGGATGGCGCTGGCTGTGCTTATGGACGCTTTCGTCATCAGGGGGACGCTTGTCCCGGCGTTCATGCGCCTGGCCGGCAACGCCAACTGGTGGTTACCCGGGTTCCTCAAGCCGATCTACGCGCGCCTGCAGATCAAAGAGTCGTCTGAGATCGCACCCGATGTCCCTCACAACGACGGGCCGATCGAGAGCAGGACGCCGGTCCGCAAGCCCGCCGCGAAACGCAAGCCGTCAACGCGCAAGCCGTCAACGCGCAAGCCGGTCTTGAAGGCCAAGCCTGCGCCGGCGCGGAAAACGAGCGGAGCGTCGGCCAAACCGGCCGCACGGAAGTCCGTCGTGAAGCGTTGATGGCAACGCGGATCGGGCGCCGCTCGCGCGCGCGTCGCGGTGAGGGAGATCGATTGCGCGAGGAGATCCTCAACGCGACAGAGGCGTTGCTGTTGCGGACAGGCGATGCGGACGCGGTCTGTGTTCGCGCTGTGGCCGAAGCCGTCGGCGTGAGCTCGCCGTCGATCTACATCCACTTCGAGAACAAGGAAGAGCTGATCATCGAGGTGTGCGAGCGCGGCTTCGATGCGCTCGGTGAGTACACGCGCACCAAAGCCGGAGTGATCAACGATCCGGTCGACGCACTCAAGGCGATGGGACGCGCCTACGTCCAGTTCGGACTTGAGCATCCCGAGCAATACCGGATCCTGTTCATGGTCAAGACTCCCGAATGGACGCGCGATCACGTTATCGAACGCATAGGTCACGTTTCCGGATTCACACAGCTCGTCGACGCCGTCCAGAGGTGCATCGACGCGGGACGTTTCCGCGGCGGCGATGCCTTCTTATACGCCTGCCAACTGTGGACGGGCGTGCACGGTATCACCTCACTGCTGATCTCCAAGCCGGTGTTTCCATGGCCGGAACAAGAGTCTTTGATCGAGGGTTGCATCGATACGATCTGTCGCGGCCTGCAAGCGTAGGAGCACAAGATGAGTCCGATGTTCTCCGGCGATTCGCGCCGGAAGGTCGCCGTCCTGCTGACGATGTGCTTCGCGCTGTTCATGGCGATGCTCGACAACACCGTCGTCAACGTCGCTCTTCCGACGATCAGCGATGAGCTCGGTGCCGGTGTCAGCGGCCTGCAGTGGATCATCGACGGCTACGTCCTGGCTTTCGCGTCGCTACTGCTCACCGGCGGCATCGTGGGCGATCGCTACGGACGCAGGAAGGTCTTCATCTTCGGGCTGTTCGTGTTCACCCTCTCCTCGCTGCTCTGCGGTCTCGCGGCCACCACGGAACAACTCATCGCTTTCCGCGCGTTGCAGGGCATCGGCGCGTCGTTCCTGCTCCCGGGCACGCTCTCGATCCTGACCGTCACGTTCCCGCCCGAAGAGCGCGCGAAGGCCATCGGCATGTGGGCCGGTGTCTCGGGTCTCGCCCTCGCACTCGGTCCAACGGCCGGCGGCCTGCTTGTCGAGCACGTCGGCTGGGAGTCGATCTTCCTTCTGAACATCCCCATCGGCATCGCGGCGATGATCGTGGCCTCGCGCGTGGTGCGGGAGTCGGAGGCACCCGATGCCCGCAAGCTCGACCTCGTCGGCCTCGCTCTTGGGACGACCGCTTTGCTCGCTCTCGTCTTCGGACTCATCGAGGCGACACAACGTGGCTGGACGGACGCAATCATCGTCGGCACGCTCGCGGTCGGGTTCGTCCTGCTCGGCGCCTTTATCTCGTGGGAGTACGCGACGCCGGGGGCGATGATGCCGCTCGAGTACTTCAGCATCCCCGCGTTCTCGGCCGGCAACGCCGTCGCGTTCTCGATCTCGTTCGGGATGTTCGGCACATTCTTCTTCTTCAGCCTCTACATGCAGTTCGTCCGCGGATACAGCGCGTTGCAGGCCGGAGTTCGTTTCTTACCGCTCACCGGGATGATCTTCTTCGTCGCACCACTGGCCGGACGCTTTGCGCAGCGGCACGGTTCGCGATGGCCGATGACGGTCGGACCGTTGATGGCTGGGACTGGTCTGCTCGTGCTCAGCCGTTCCGGCATCGACACCCCGTACGTGCAGATGGCGCCGGTGTTGTCGATCATGGGGATCGGGATGGGCATGACGATGGCGCCGATGACCGCGGCCGTCATGAACGCCGTCGGTCCGGCACGGGCGGGGTTGGGCTCAGCGATGACCAACACCTCGCGCGAGGTCGGAGGCACGTTCGGTATCGCGTTGCTCGGGACCCTGCTGACGACGCAATTGCGCGGCTCGATCACCGAAGCTATCGGGCGTCTGAACCTCGATCCGGGGCGCGCGGAAGCGATCATCGAAAGTGCAGCGCACGGACGCCTCGATCCTGCGGTGCTGCAAGGGCTCGCGCCGGCCAACGTGATCGCCGTTCAGCAGGCATTCGCCAACTCATTCCTGGACGGGTTCCAGCTCGCACTCCTCGCGGCCGGCGTCGTCGTGATCTGCGCCGGCGTGATCGCGAACCGGTTCATCCCGGGCGGTCCGCCCCGAGATACCGCCCCCGGCGGACCATCGCAAGAGCCGGCCCGGCCTGCTCCCGCGCGCGAACCGGCCGTGTCGTAACGCTTCCGGAACGCACCACGGCTATAACCGGGCCAACAGGCATACGAGAGGCTCTCGCGAAAGGGATGAGAGAGATGCGGACGAAATTTGCTGTGGTTTCGTTCATCGCAGTCGGTGTTGTGGGAGGGACCATGCTGGTCACCGGAGCGATCTTCCACGTGAGGTCGCTCTTGTTCATGTTCGGCGTCCTCGCGGTGATCGGAGCGATCTACGGTCTTGCCATGCTGACCGCGAGGAGACGAAGGGGGGCGGAGCTCGACCATCGGGCTCGCGGGTTTCGCTGGTGGTGGGTGGCAGCCGGCGTCCTCGGACTCATGCAGGCCGGGATGGGGATCGGTCAGCTCATCGACGATCCGAAGAAGGAGAACGTCTTCGCGCTCGTCGTCTTCGGCGCCTTCGCGGCATTGATCTTCGGTGGCATGGCGCTCCGCGATCGGCGGACCGGGAACTGGATGATCGCTACGGGCGCTCTTCCCATGCTGCCGTTCATCTGGATCTACTTCCCACCGGTCCTCGCCTTGGTCACCATCGTGATGGCACTTTCGGACAACCTGCGCATGTCGGCCCAGGGGCCATCCGCCCTGGCGCACGGGGCCTAGGCCTCTGTCGTAACGCTTCCGGGACGCACAACGCGCTATAACCGGGGCAGAGACTCAAGAGAGACTCTCGATCAAGGAGGGCAGGCATGGCTTTGAGGAAGCGCGTCGTTGTGTTAACGATCGCAGTTGCGTTGCTCGCTGGAGCGTGCGGCACGAGCGATGAGGGAGCTAACGATCAGCCGGGAGACGAAGAGGTCTCGCTGGCGCTCGGCTCGGTGCCGAGCACGGTCGAGGGCAATGTCGTCACGATCCCGGTCACCGTCGAGGGTGTGGACATCATCAAACCCGACGGCGACGATTCGGGTGACAGCGGACACTTCCACATCTTCGTGGACAAGGAGCCGGTTGCGGTCGGCGAGACCATGCCGAAAGAGCGCGGGATCGTCCACTCTGCCGACAACCCCATCAAGATCTGGGGCCTCGAGCCCGGTGAGCACGAGTTCACCGTTGTGCTCGGAAACGGCGTACACGAGCGGATCGAGCCCGGCGCCGAAGAGTCGGTCACCGTTGACGTGAAGGGGCCATCGGTGTGGGGGACCGTGCCCGCCACCATCGAGAAGGACGATGACGCCGTCGTCGATCTTGCGTCCGAGGGCGTGGAGATCGTGAAGGCCGATGGCGCAAGCTCGAAGGAGTCGGGTCACTACCACGTGCTGGTGGATCCGAAGGTGCCGCCGGTCGCCGGCGAAGTGATCGCGCCGCCGGAGGACGGGAAGATCTTCCACACGTTCGAGGAGTCGGTGACCATCGAAGGTCTCGAGACGGGCGAGCACATCATCTGGGTCGTGCTCGGCGATGGACTACACGAAGCCTTCGACCCGCCGGTGATGGACAAGCGGACGATCACCGTCGGTTAGCGAGAACGAACTTCTGTATCAGTTCCGCGAGCCGCTCGGGCTCGTCCTCGGGGACGAAGGTTCTCGCCCCGTCGACGAGCTCGAGCTGTGCGCGCGGGATCTGTTGTGCGAGCCGCTCGGCGAGTCGGCGCGGGAAGAACCGATCCTTCTCACCCCAGGCGATCAGCACCGGACCGTCGAAGCTGCGCAGCGTCTCGGCCGCTTCCATCGTGTGGCGCGGATCGAATCCCTTGATGACCTTCACGACATCGCGCCGCACGTCTTTGTTTCGTAGCGGCGCGACGTAGCTCCGCATCACGTCGCGGTCGATGCGCTCCCGCGCCACCCATCCGAAGGCGATGGGCAGTTGCGTGACGCCCGGCAACCGCATCGACTGCGCGAGCACCGCGGTTGCACCAGGGATCGCCGCCACGACCTTGAGGTATGAGAACATCCGCGGCGGGAACACGTCGTAGGCGTCGCACGACGTGAGCACGAGCCGGGACACGCGATCGGGGTAGTTGGCCGTCGCGATCTGTGCGATCGCGCCGCCTGTGTCATTGCCGACGATGGTTGCCCGCTCGATGCCGAGGGCATCGAGCACGTCGATCGCGATGCGCGCGATACCGGGCGGTGTGAGATCGGCGTCCGCATTCATCGCCGTTGTATGGGAACCGAGCGGGAAGGTCGGCGTGATGCAGCGCATGTGCCGTTCGAGGTGTGGAACGACCTTTCGCCAGTGACGGTGGTTGGTGACGAAGGGATGGACGAAGAGAACAGGATCGCCCGAGCCATGCTCGACGATGTCGATGATACCAGCTGACGTCGCGACCTCAGTCACTGCTGATGACCGCCTGCGTCTGCGTCACGAGTGCGGCCGGTTTTCCGTCCGGACGAAGGATCTGCGTTTGCACGACGATCGTCCGGCGTCCGACGTGAAGGGGAGTGCTGATGCCCGTGACCGTTCCTTCCGTCACCGCGCGGAAGAAGTTCGTCTTCGACTCGATCGTCGTCGTGAACGCACCTTCCGGCAGGTTCTGCGACGCGCACACAGCGCCGAGGGTGTCGGCGAACGCCATGATCGTGCCGCCGTGCAGCACGCCCATCGTGGTGCACAGCTCTTGCTTCCAATCCAGGCTTCCGCGCACCTCGCCGGGCGTCACGCTGTCAACGTTGATGCCGAGGTGAGACGCGAGTGGGATGAGCTTGTTGATCTCGATCTCCGTCATGACGCTCATGCTGCGTAGATGTTGATCGCTTTGGCGAATCCGGCTGGTGCGTCGGGTGAGACGGTGAGCTTGCCGGTTGTCAGTGCGCCGGCGAGGGTGATGCGGCCGGTCGAGACGAGGCCGAGCGTGACGGGGTCGCCCGTCAGAGCCAGAGCAACCTCACCCGGACCCTCGACGGTGCTCGAGAAGTCGCCGGTAACGATGGTCACTGTGCCCACCTCGGGTGCGAACTGGGGAAGCCGCGCGAACAGGTCGCGCGAGCCAACCTCGAGCGTCGAGATCAGGCCCGGCCCTGTGGCCGGTTCCTCGCCGAGGGGGATGCGGACGTCCTGGGTGTGCACCCAGATGTCCTCGACCATGCGCTGCAGGGCTTGACCGACGGTGAAGTTCTCGCTGTAGGGCGCGTTCCAGAAGTCGGCTTCCAGCGGCAGGATGCCGTCCTCGAGGAGCTTTCCCTCGCGAGCCCACTCCTCGAGAAGCTCGGCGGGGGAGTTGTCCCTGCGCTCGTCGACCTGGCGTTGGTTCTGGACGGCCGATCCGACGTCGTCGAGGCGACGGTTGGCTACGTCTGAGGCGATGCCCACGACGTGAGGCAAGAGGTCCTTGATCGTCCAGTCCGCGCACAACGACGGCTTGTTCCAATCGCCCTCGGGGAGGGCTTTCAGGTAGGCGGTCAGGTTCTCGCGCTCGGCCTTGAGCTCGTCGGCGATCCGCTGCTGGGTCACGGGTTGCTTCGTTACGGTTCCCACAGTTCGACCTCCTCTTTCGAGATAGCCCTTAACATACCGATGGAAGGTATGTAACATACCTACGGTCGGAATGTCAATGGCACACTCGAAGAAGACACAATCGGAACGGTCGGAGGCCACGCGGGCCGAGCTGGTTCGCGTTGCCCGCGGACTGTTCACCGAGCGCGGCTACCCGGAGACTCCGCTCGATCTCGTGGCTGAGCAGGCCGGCGTGACCAAGGGCGCGCTCTATCACCACTTCAAGAACAAGCGGGAGCTCTACCAGGCCGTCTTCGAGCAGATCGAGCAGGAACTGGTCGAGCAGGTCGTGATCGCGGCAGCCGCAGCCGGATCGGACGCCCTCGAAGGCCTGCGCCTCGGCATCCAGGCGTTCCTCTTGGCTTGCCAGGATCCTGCTGCGCAGCGCGTCGTCCTTCTCGACGGTCCGACGGTTCTCGGCTGGGAGACGTGGAAGGAGATCGACGAACGCTACGGCTTCGCGCTCGTGCACGCGAGCCTCGAGGGCGCGATGGCGGCCGGCGTGCTGAGCAAGCGCCCTGCCGAACCGCTCGCGAGGCTCTTCCTGGCCGCGCTCTCAGAGGCCGCGATCCAGGTCGCGCGTGCCGATGACGCCGAGTTGGCCACGCGGGAGATGACCGAAGTGTTGTGGACGATGGTCGAGAGCCTGCGCGCCTGAAGGCGCGAACGGCGCGCTTACGGGTTGACGAGTAGCGATCCGAACTTCAGCCCGAGCCACGGTTTGCGGCCTGCGGCGATCAGCTTGCCGGTCACGATGGGCTTGTATTGCGGGAGACGTCCGTACCCGACGAGGAGGAAGGCTTCGGGGTCGGCGTTGATCGTGCAGTCGGTGCGCTCACCGTTCTTCGCCTCGACGACGAGCGTACCGTCGGTGAAGCGCAGGACGATCGACGGACCACCACGCAGCTTCAATGTGTACGAACCGAAAAACCCCAAGGTTGCTTCGGGGTCGACGAATCCGGGGAGGATCGTGACGAGGCCGGCTGCCACGAGCAACGCGTCCTCGCGTGGGATCTTGACCTTGCTTCCGATCGTTCGTGCGATATCGACGGCGTGGACGCTCAACTCGCCGAGGTAGATGCCGGCGGCTTCGGCCAGCTCAAGCTCAACCTCGAACCACACGGAAGCTTCGTTGCCGTCGTGCTGCTTGGCGAAGTCCATGTACTTCGCGTGCTCGGCAAGGAAGGTGTCCGCCTGCTTGGCCGGGTTGCGCTCGGTGATCGTCGCGATCTCGTCGGCGTTGTACTGCGCCACGTCGCCGAGCGGCTCGCTCTTTCCGCGCGCGAATCGTTCGAACCGTCCGGCCTCGTTGATGAGGTGCGCGCCCAGCTCCGAGACGGTCCAGTCGAGTCCGGCGACCTTCGCGTCGCCGTCGGGGGCCGAGCGGAGCAGGTCGGCGACACGACGTGCGGCGCGGTCGAGCGACCGCAGCATCGCTGTCCAGTCGATTGGAACCAGGCTCATGGGGAAACACTACCTCTGAGTGTGCGTACATCGAGCGAGGAGAGTGACATGGCCGAAGGCGGTAAGACCTACCGAGTGACCGAGGTTGTCGGCACGTCCGACGATTCGATCCAACAGGCGGTACGCAACGCGATCAAGCGCGCGAGCAGCACGCTCCGCAATCTCGACTGGTTCCAGGTAGGCGACGTCCGCGGGACCATCGGCGACGACGGAGAGGTCGCCGAGTTCCAGGTCTCCGTGAAGATCGGGTTCCGGCTCGACTGAAAGCCGTACGAGGGTCCGGCTATAGCGTCGAGCAGGCGCGGAGCACGCTTTCCTGGACGAATCCCAGCCAGTGCAGGACGGCGAGAGAGCTCGCGTCGGGATCGTCGCGGTCGAATCCGGCCGCCATGCGTTCTTCGTCGACGTCGATGCGCACACCGATGGCAAGACGCAGATCGGTGAGGCAGGAAAGCCAGGCATCGAGCGCGTCGTCGGTGATGGTGATTTCGCTACTCGACTCGGATGGCCCGAGGGCGGTGCTCACCGCGTCGAGCGCTGCGAGTTTGTGCGTCAGGAGGTCGTCGCCGATGAGATCGCGATAGGCGGCCTCGTCCTTGGTGTCCTCGTAGGCGGACGGGAACAGCCGCTCGTAGACGGGATCACCGCGGTCTACGCGACCGTCGGCGAGCAGTGTCCGCAGCTCGTTGGTGAGCCCGCGGATGATGTCGGTCTCCGCGTCGTCGAGCACCACGCGAGCACCACCGTTGACTACTGGGATGAACTCGGCCATCAGTCTTTCGTGAGAGTTGCCCACAGGCCGTAACCGTGGAGACGGTAGCAGTCGGATTCCGCTTTTTCGCGGGGTCCGGACGAGACGATCGCGCGACCTTTCGTGTGGACGTCCATCATCAGCTTGTGCGCTTTCGCGAGGTCGTAGCCGAACAGACGCTGGAGAACCCACGTCACATACGACATGAGGTTCACCGGATCGTTGTGGACCACGACGAGCCACGGCCTGGCACGCTCGAGCTCCTCCTCGCCGGTGGGGACGTCGATGCGCCCCGGCGCGATCTTGGTATCGCTCATCGGTCCCCAGGCTACGACAGACCGTTGACCCGAACGAGGTCCACCGAATAAGTTCGTCCGGAAGAAGCCCGCTTTTAGGCGCCGTACAGCGGTCGCAGCTTTCCTTCGAGGTGGCGCAGTAATGGCTCGGGCGACAGCGGCTTGCCCGTTGCGCGCTCGCACAGCTCAGACGCGCTGTAGCGGCGCCCATGCTGATGCAGGTTCTCGTTGAGCCACGTCTTGAGCGGCGCGAACTCACCCTGGGCGAATGAGTCGTACAGCGTCGGGACGTCCTCGAGGATCTTCTCGAACAGCTGCGCGGCGTAGAGATTTCCGAGTGTGTATGTGGGGAAGTAGCCGAACGCGGTGCCCGACCAATGGATGTCCTGGAGACAGCCGACGCGATCGTTCGGGACGTCAACCCCGAGGTACTCCTTGTACCGGCGGTTCCATTCGTCCGGCAGATCCTTCGCATCGAGCTCGCCCGACATCATCAGGCGTTCGAGCTCGAAGCGAACCATGATGTGCAGGTTGTAGGTCGCCTCGTCGGCTTCCACGCGTATGAAGCTCGGTTCGACCTGGTTCATGGCCTGGTACATGTCCTGCTCGCTCAGATGTGAGACCGCGTCGCCGAAGTGTTCCTTCACTTTCGGCGTCGCCCATGTCCAGAACGCCTGAGAGCGTCCGACGAAGTTCTCCCACATCCGGCTCTGCGACTCGTGGATGCCGAGCGAAGTGGCGCTGCCCAGCGGTGTGAGGTCGTGCTCGGCGGGAAGTCCTTGTTCGTACAACCCGTGTCCGGCTTCGTGCATCCCGCCGCCGAGCGAATCGATGAAGCCGTCGTCGCGGAAGCGGTTCGTGAGCCGGACGTCGTCCACGCATGTGCCGCCGCAGAACGGGTGCGTGGAAAGGTCCATCCGTCCGCGTGAGAAGTCGAACCCCATGGCTTCGACGACGTCGTGGACGAACGATGTTTGCGCGTCGATCGGCAATACAACGCTTGCGAGTTCCGCGGACGGCTTACGAGGTCCGCCCACGAGGTCCGAGATGAGCGCTTGGAGCTTGTCGCGCAGGGGAGTGAAAACCGCTTCGATGTCCTTCGCGCGCATGCCGCTCTCATAGCTTTCGGCGAGCGCGTCCCACGCTTCTTCTCCGTCTTCCCATCCGTAGCACTCGGCGGTGCGGCGCGAGAGCTCGATGTTCTTCTCGAGCCACGGACGGAAGAGGTCGAAATCGTCGTTCTCCCGAGCCTCCTGCCATGCATGTGCGGCGACCGGGCGCGTCCGCGCTTTCTCCTCGACGAGATCGGTCGGCAGCTTCGTCGCGCGGTCGTAACTCTTGCGCAGCTCACGCACGTTGGCGGCACTGTCGCTGTGCGGATCGGAGGTCAGCGCGGGGTCGGCCTCGCATTCGGTGATGAGCTCACCATTGCGCGGGTCGGTGATTCGCTGGTGGATCAGTCCGGCGAGCTGCGCCATCTGCTTGCTGCGATGCGAGACGCCCCCCGCGGGCATGTAGGTCTCTTGGTCCCAGCCGAGCAGTCCGGCCGTGGTGCCGAGCAACGAGGCATCCCTGACCTTGGTGATGAGCTCGTCGTACGCCTGGGACATCGGAGTCTCCCTTGGAAGGCGCAAATGATAGCGAAGCGGTTCCGCGGAACCGCTTTCGAGCGAGGATTCTCGTCTGGCGATCTCGGATCAGCTGACGAGCTGGACCTTCTGCCAGATGCGGGGCAGCAGCAGCGATGCAGGTTGGTATGATTTCTGCATGACAGAACAGATAGCTATTCGCATACCAGATCGGTTGGCAGATGGGCTCGATGAACTCGTTGCCGCGGGCGGGTTTCGATCGAGAGCGGCTGCCGTGCGGGCAGCGATCGAATGGTTCATCGACTCGGAGAACAGGCGTCGCATAGGCCTGCGGATCGCCGACGGATACCGAAGTATCCCGCAGAGCGACGAGGAACTGGACGCGGCCCGGGCCGCAGCCATCCGATCGATCCACGAGGAGCCCTGGTGACCGGCGGCGACCCCCGCCGCGGTGAGGTCTGGTGGGGCGAGGCCCCCGACGAGAAGGGCCGTCCCTATCTGATCCTTTCCAGGGACGAGGCGATCCCCGTGTTGCGGGCGATCCTGGTCGCTCCCGTCACGCGAACGATCCGGGGCATCGCCACGGAGGTGGCCCTTGGTCGGGCGGAAGGCCTGCCGCAAGCGTCGGTCGCCTCATGTGACAACCTGCTTACGTTTCCCAAGTCGATGCTCGTTCGGAGAATGGGTGGACTCGCGCCCGAGGCGACTCTTGCCATCTGCTCGGCCGTGCGATCAGCTATCGACTGCTGAGCTACTCCTTCTTCTGATGTTGAGGACGGCGCAGCTCGAGTCGCGCTACGCGGACGCCGACCTCGGCTTCGTCGATGTGTCGCTCGTGACTGTCTGCGAACGGCTTGATGTACGGCTCGATCCTCACGTTTGACGGACGTCAGTCTTGCTCGTACGCCCGCGGCATCTGGGCTCGCACGAGCAGCGTATGGGTCTTCCCATGCTCGAGCTTTGGTGTGGTAAGGACCGGGGCGTTATGCCCGCGAGATGTTTAGCTGAAGCTCCGTTCGTCCCACCAGGGGTACCAGTCGGGCAGGTCCTTCGGCACCTTCATCGGGTAGGACGCTGGACGCTTCTCGAGGAACGAGGTCACGCCTTCGGCCGCATCGGCCGACTGTCCCATCCAGAAGATCGCCTGCGAGTCGGCTTTGTGCGACTCCATCGGGTGGTCGTAGCCGAGCCCCTTCCACAGCAGCTGGCGCGAGATCGCAACTGAGACGGCCGAGGTGTTGTCGGCGATCTCCCGCGCGATCGCGTAGGCCTTGGGCAGCAGATCATCGGGCTGACAGATGTGCTGGATGAGCCCGGCTTCGTGGCCCTCGGTCGCCGGGAAGACGCGGCCCGTGTACACCCACTCGGTCGCCCTGCCGATGCCGACGACGCGAGGCAGGAACCAGCTCGAGCACGCTTCGGGGACGATCCCGCGTCGCGCGAACACGAACCCGATCTTCGCGTCGGGCACGGCGAGGCGGATGTCCATCGGAAGCGTCATCGTGATGCCCACGCCGACGGCCGGACCGTTGATGGCCGCGATGATCGGTTTGGTCAGCTCGTAGATGCGCAAGGTGACGACACCGCCGCCGTCCCGGTGCTCGGTGATGTCCTGGGCGCCCCCGCGCTCGCGGTTGTCGAATGTTCCGGCGCCGGCGCCGAGATCGGCGCCGGCGCAGAAGCCGCGGCCCGCTCCGGTCACGACGACGGCGCGTACGCCGTCGTCGTTATCGATCACGTCGAAGACGTCGAGCAGCTCGTTGGCCATCCGCGACGTGAATGCGTTCAGCCGGTCGGGACGGTTCAAGGTGATCGTTGCGACCTTGTCCTCGACCTTGTAGTCGATCTGCTCGTAGCTCAACGTCGTCTCCTCGCTCTGGGCCGCTTCAGCGTCGTTATGCGGGCTTCAACCGGCCCAAAGTAGCGGGTTCGACGGTCGCTCCGCGTTGAGGCCGGTTCAAGGTCGAGGTGCGGAACTGGGCCGGCCCAGAGTGGGCCAGAGTGAGGTGGAGGCGAGCTTGCGGAGGCAGGACTTAGGTGTGGCGTGAGCCCCAGCCTTCGTCGGGCTGTTCGGCTGCGAACGCCCACTCTTGGCCGAAGCGTTGCTTGTACGCGACCTTCTTCACCGGCTTGCGTGAGAGGGGGCCGGGTTTGTCGGTCGGGTATCCGATCGGTACGCACGCGTAGATCTCGTTGGACTCCGGGACGGCGAGCAGCTCGTGCATCGACTCACCACCCGGGCCACCCACCATCGGCAGGTTGAAGATCGAGCCACCCAGCCCGAGCGCGCGAGCCGCCAGAAGCATGTTCTGGATGGCGGGGAAGTGCGAGCCGCCGGGGGAGCTGTGTTTCCCTTTCAGTCCACACACCACGACGATCAACGGAACCGACGCCAACGAGTGCGCCATGTCCTTGACGCTCTGGATCGAGAGGCGCTGCGTGCGCGGGAGCGCGTCGATCGCGGCCTGGTCCTGATAGGCCGGGAACGCGAGCGTCCACGCGCGCTCGGACCACTCCTGCATCTTGGCCAACGACCCGACGTCGGTGACCACGACGAAGCGCCAGTCCTGCGAGTTGTGTCCGGTCGGCGCGCGGATGGCCGCGTCGATGAGCTGGAAGACGACGTCTTCGGGGACCGGGTCCGGTTTGAATCGACGCAACGCGCGCGAGGTGTAGATCGCTTCGAAGACGTTCACTTGTGGATCGCTCCGTGCCGCACGGCCTCGAAGGCGCTGCCCGGGACGTCCTTGAGCTGTTCCAGATCCTCGTCGTTCCAGCCGGTGTCGTTGCTCCCCGAGATGAACCAGCTCGAGCCGTTGTCCGCGAGGATCATGCCGTAGGTCTTGAGGGCTTGCAGCACCACGCGCGACGCTCCGGTGAAGCCCAAGATGTCGTACGACGCCTTGAGACGCACGCGCAATCCCATCGGCGGCAGGTCGGTGTCGTCGTCGCTCGACGCGAAGTGGCGCGCCGGGTCGACATAGCCCCGCTGCGTCGACGACGCGGTGAACCGGAGCGCATGCTCGATCGCACCGGCCGACGTCTCGTCGCGACGGACGAGGCCGGGAAGGATGGGGAGCCCGGCCGCATCGGCCGACGTCCACCCGGCGGGACGCACGGCATTGGAACGCAGATCGAAGACCGCACCGGAGCCGGCCGTCCAGCCCTGTCCCGTTTTCTTCGCGTGATAGAGCTCGTACAGCTTGCACTTCTCCTCTTGTGCGACAAGCACGTGCCTGTCGCCTCCGGCCTCGACCTTGGCATTGCCGGGGATAGGGTAGGGCCCGGGGTCGCTCTCGTCGCCGTACTCGTCGAAGGTGATCTTGACTCGTCGCTGATCCGCCGGGACGACGGTGTACGGGATCCCGTATCCGGGATCGGAGCCGAAGTCCGGATGGAGGAACTCAGCGTCTTTCGAGATGCTCGCGATGTAAGCGTCCGAGCGCGGGTCGACCTTCGCGCGCGAGACGTCCTGGCGCCAGGCATTGTCCTGTGGGAACAGCGGACAGCCGGCGACGGAAGCTCCCGAAGGCGACAGCGTCGGCGTTGTGCCGGGGCTTTTCGTGGGCGCGGCGAGCACGGCGCTCGACCGCGCGGCTGCCGTCGATCTCGGTTTGGACGTCTGGAGCGTGATTGTGGCCGTCGGCGTTGGAGCGACCGGACGCGCCTTGTCGAAGTCCAGCGGCGCAACGTCGCGACCGCATGCAGCGAGGAGAAGCGTCAGCGCGAGGACGAAACCGCTCAGCCGTTTGCGTTGCTCGGTCACAGACCGTGCTGGTTACTTCTTGGCCGGCTGGTAGTAGGGGTTCGACCCTTCGGCGTGGTCGGTGACGTCGACGACGCGCTGGATCTCGGGGATAGCTTCCGTGAGCGATACCTCGATGCCCTGGGACAGCGTGACCTTCGCCATCCCGCACCCCTGGCAACCGCCGGACAGCTGTACGAACGCCGTTCCGTCCTCGAAGGACACGAGGTTGGCCTGGCCGCCGTGCATCGCGATCGCGGGGTTGATGACGCGATCGAGGACGATCGCGATCCGTTCTTCGACGGTCCCCGTCAGCTCTTCTGGGCTCAGTGGCGCCGCGCCGGCGGCCGGGCTCGGTGAGTTCGGGTTGTCGACCACCCAGCCCGGATTGAGCAGGTTCTGGGAGAGATCGAGGGTTGCGCCGCGGATCTTGTCGACCGATCCGGCCGGGACCACGACCTTGAGCTCGCCTTCGTCCTGGACGAGGTCGCCGTCGCGGATCGCACCTTCGTCGTCGAAGTACAGGTCGTAGCCGTATTCCATGCCGTTCGGCTCGGTGACCTCGAGGAAGAGGACCAGCTTGTCGCCGTCCGGCTCCTCCATGCGGACACCGAGTGCACGGTTGCGCGCCCGGTCGGTGACGGTGACGATGCGCTCTTCAGCCATAGGACCTCCATCATAGAGCCGGATGAGAAAAGCGCGAAGAGTCTTGCTGGTGCTGCCGACGTCCACCTACCGGGCGACCGATTTCCTGGACGCCGCCCGAGCCCTTGGGGTCGAGGTGGTCGTGGCGTCCGAAGAGGGACAGGCGATGGCCTCGACGATGGGAGATCGGTTCCTGCAGGTCGATCTCTGCGACCCGGAGGCGGCTGCGAGGGCCATCGTCCGCCACTCGGCAAAGCCGGACGCGGTGGTCGGCGTGGACGAGCAAGGAGTCGAGGTGGCGGCTCTGGCGGCCGAGATGCTCGGGCTCGCGCACAACCCGCCGGCGGCCGTGGCGATCACGCGGGACAAAGTTGCGCTTCGTGAGGCGCTCTCGCGGGGCGGACTGCCGCAACCTGCGGTGGGCGACGTTGGGTTCCCCTGTGTGGTGAAGGCGACAACACTGTCCGGGAGCCGCGGCGTGATCCGCGCAGACGACGATGCGTCGCTCGAGGCGGCTCTTGCGCGGGTGCGGGCGATAGCCGGCGACGACGCCCCGGTCATCGTCGAGGAGTACATCCCGGGGGCCGAAGTCGCCATCGAGGGCTTGCTGGACGACGGTGCGTTCATATGCCTCGCGATCTTCGACAAGCCGGATCCGCTCGAGGGCCCGTTCTTCGAGGAGACGATCTACGTGACGCCTTCCCGATTGGCGGGCGACGTTCAGCACGCGATCGAGCTCTCTATCGCGGATGCGTGTGCCGCGGTCGGTTTGGTCGAAGGACCCGTCCATGCCGAGGTGCGCCTGCCGAGCTCAGGTCCGGTCGTGCTCGAATGCGCAGCGCGCTCGATCGGCGGATTGTGTTCGCGGACATTGAAGTTCGGCGCCGGCATCTCGCTTGAAGAAGTGATCCTTCGCCACGCCCTTGGCTTACCGCTCGGTGACGTGACCCGTGAGCGCAACGCGTCTGGCGTGATGATGATCCCGATCCCGCACAGCGGAGTGCTGCGCAACATCGGAGGACTGGACGACGCGCGCACGGTCGACGGTGTGAGCGGCATCGAGATCACGATCCCGAAGGGTCAGGCCGTCCAAGCACTCCCCGAGGGCGACCGGTACCTCGGGTTCATCTTCGCGAGTGGTCAGAGCTCGGACGACGTCGAACTCGCTCTCCGCGCCGCACATGCCGCTCTGCGCTTCGACATCGAGACGCCCGGCTGACGTTACGCCACAGCTCTGTTGCGTTTCGCCAGCACCTGATCCCGTGCAGCCGCGACCGAGCGCACGAGAGTCGCGAGGCGGTACGGATACGCGACGAGGTCGGCAACGAGTCCTTCGTCGCTGATCCCGCTCGCCGCGACCTCGCCGACCGCGGCGATGAAGACCCGCTCGGCGAGCGCCGATCGGACCGCTTCTCCACATCGCTCTTGGTCGGCGACGACCAGCAGATGGCGCAGCTGCGGACCGCTCGTGATGAGGAGCACGTCCACCTCACCTGAGGCGACCGCTGCAACCAGACCCTTGGCCGGGCCGAGATCCGCCGGCAGATCCCATCGGTACGGAGCGATCTCGGCGACGCGCGCGCCTGTCGCACAAAAGGTGTCGATGAGTTGCGGAACGGGATCCCCGTGCCGCTGCACGACCACCATGTCGGCGATGCCGATCTGCGGCGCCAGCCACTCAGCGATCGCGTGCGATGACTCTTCGGACGGCATCCACACGGGCTCAAGACCGAACTCGCGCAACGCAGTGCGCGTCTTGGGTCCGCGGGCAACGATGTGTGCCTTGCTCAAGGTAGCGAGGAGCTCGGTCTTGAGATTCGCTCGATCGGCGATGTCGATCCATCGACGGGTTCCCGTACCTGTCAGGTGGACCGACCAGTTGACTCGGACCCGCGTCATGAACGATGTCGCCTGTGCGACGTCGGCATCGGCGGAGCTCGTCTCGTCAACGGTCGGCCCGACGAGCGGACGTCCGCCGAACCGCTCGACGAGCGCAGCGGTATCCGCCGCCTTGCGCGCCGCCGGGATCCCGACGACGAGTCCGTCGAGACCGGCCGGATCGGCATCGCTTCCGGTTCGTATCTGCGTCATACGAAGACGCTAGCTGCGCTCCATTGCGGCCGGGTCAATGGAAGGTTTCGTTCACGTTACGGTGGGGGGGTGAAAGTCTTGCTGGTTTCGACGTACGAGCTCGGCCATCAGCCGTTGCACCTCGCCTCGCCCGCAGCCGCGTTGGGCGAAGCGGGACACGACGTCCGCATGCTCGACATCTCGGTCGAGCCGTGGGATCCGACGCTCGTCGACTGGGCCGGTGCTATCGCGTTCTCGGTTCCCATGCACACCGCGATGCGGCTCGCGGTCGTTGCAGCTGCGGCTGTCAAGGCACAGCGTCCCGATCTGCCGGTCTGCCTGTACGGGCTCTATGCGCACACCGAGAGCACTCGCGACGTCGATCACGTGATAGCGGGGGAGTACGAGGCCGGACTCGTAGCGTGGGCGAACGGGTTCCTACCGGCCGATGGCGCGATCGATCTTCGCCGCGGCCGTTTCGCGCTTCCGGTACGCAACGGTCTTCCGTCGCTCGATCGGTATGCCAAGCTCGCCGTCGGTACCGAGGAGCGCTTGGCAGGCTACGTCGAGGCCACGCATGGGTGCGCGCATCGGTGCCGACATTGTCCGGTGCCCGTCGTCTACGACGGACGAACCCGGCGAGTCGCGGCGGAGGTTGTGATCGACGATATCGACCAGCTTGTCGCGGCGGGCGCGCGGCACATCACCTTCGGCGACCCCGATTTCCTGAACCGGTGGGCCCACGGGATGAAGATCGTCGAGCTGTTGCACAAGCGCCATCCGAAGATCACGTTCGACATCACCACGAAGATCTCGCACCTGCTGCGCTACGCGAGCCTCGTCCCGCTGCTGGCCAAACAGGGGTGCCTCTTCGTGATCTCTGCGTACGAATGCGTGAACGACGAGATCCTCAGCTACCTCGACAAGGGACACACCGCGGCCGACGCGTCGCAGGCGACACGGTTGCTGCGCTCGAGCGGGATCGAACCGCGTCCGTCCTGGCTTCCGTTCATGCCGTGGACCACTGTCGAAGACGTCGTCGCGATCTGTGACTTCATCGTCGAGCACGACCTCGTCGGTTCCGTCGACCCCGTCCAGCTCACGATCAGACTTTTGGTCCCGCAAGGGTCGCTGATGCTCGATATCCCCGACATCGCGCCGTACATCGGCAGCTACGACGTCGAGACACTCTCGTACGGATGGACGGCCGCCGACCCCCGCACCGTGGCGTTGCAGGCACGCATCGCGCAGCTGGTCGAGGAACGCCAGGCGGCAGACGTCCCGGCAGCCGAGATCTTCTGTGACGTGCGCGATGCCGTGCACGATGCCGCGGGTCTGCCTTTCGCGGACCGTGCAGCAGTGCTCGCGCGCGTCCGGACCGACGTGCCGCGGCTCACCGAGCCGTGGTTCTGTTGTGCCGAACCGACGACCGCACAATTCGGATCGCTCATAGGAGGAAGTTCATGACCACCAACGGCCGGGCTTCCCGATGGAGCCAACTCAGCTCGGAGCTGACGTCGCTGCTGCGCCTCGATGCGCCCCCGATCGGGATCACGTTCTCGGACGAACGTCCGACGGGCGTCGAGGCCTACGACGCCCCCATGCCCGAGCCGACGCCGGACGGCCGCACCGGACGGGTCGCCGCCGGGTGCGTCTTCTGGATGAAAGGGGCCGATCGCACGTTCTCAACCGTCCCGGAGGATCACGGCAACTGCAGCGTCGGCTCGCTCACTCACGGGTTGATCGATCTCGAGACCGCGGCGACGCGCGCCGACGTCGCTGCGCTCGTCGAGGTCGGCTGGGTGGCGCCGGAGGTTTTCCCGCGGATCCCGACGCTCGGTCATAAGCCGGGTGCGATCACGTACGGGCCGCTCGCGGAGACGCCGGTCGATCCCGACGTCGTGTTCGTCCGCGTGAACGGAAAGCAGCTCATGACATTGTCCGACGCGTTGCCGGGCCTCAAGGTCGAAGGCAAGCCGCAGTGTCACATCGTGCCGATGGCCGCGAAGGGTGAGGTGGCTGCGAGCGTTGGTTGCGCGCTGTCGCGGGTGCGGACCGGGATGAAGCCCGACGAGATGACGTGCGCGATCCCCGCGTCGCGCCTCGGCGAAGTCGTGGACAAGCTGCGCGCGACCGTCGAAGCCGACTCGTCGGTCGCGACCTACGCGGCCGAGGACAAACGTCGGTTCAGCTGAACCGGATCAGGAAACCGATGCTCTATCCCCTGAGCTACCAGCTGGACGAAGACGGGACGTCTTTGGCCGTGCTCGCCGAAGTTATCGCCGGTGGCCACGGTCTCGCCGCGCTCCTCGGCGTCGTGGAAGCTCGGCGCCGGATGGCGTGACGCGATTCGGACAGGCGGGCGTCGCACCCGACGGTGCCCGCCTGACGGGCGCGTCGGCAGCAGAAGGAAGAATCAGGCCGTGGACATCGCTCGGTCGATCGGTCTCTTCGTCCTTGCCGCCGTCGCAGAGATCGGCGGTGCGTATCTTGTTTGGCAAGGCGCGCGCGAGGGTCGCGGGCGTCTGCTGATCGTGGCCGGCGTCATAGCGCTCGGCATCTACGGCTTAGTGGCGACGCTTCAGCGGGACAACAACTTCGGCCGAGTCCTCGCCGCCTACGGCGGGATTTTCGTCGCGGGCTCACTGCTGTTGGGTGTGACCTTCGACGGCTTCCGTCCGGACCGCTTCGACGTCGTCGGGGCGATCATCTGTCTCATCGGCGTCGCCATGATCATGTACGCGCCGAGGGGAACGTGAGCGAGAAGGGCTACCTTTACGACGGCCGTCGCGCGACGAAGCGGAGCTGACCGAGCTTCCCCTCGTTGCCCAGACGTGCGAATCCACGCAGCTGCTCGATGACGATGTCGACGATCTCCCTGCTGAAGGCGAGGATCTCGAAGGCGTCGAAGGTCAACTGCTTTTGAATCATCTCCGCGTAAAGGCCGAACGCGGGACCGAAACGCCCGGTGTCCTCGGCGACAATCACTTCGCATCCTTCGCGCTCGAACGCCTCGTGATACGCGTCGATGCTGAAGACGCTCGGGAAGGACATGATCTGCAAGACGTGTTCGGCTTCTTCATCTGACAGGCCAGCGGACCCCTCGATCCAATCGGTGAAGGCGATAACGCCTCCGGGTCGCGTCAACCGAACGGCCTCGGCGACGAGCCTCGGCTTGTCGAGGACGTAGCACCAGGCGTCCTCGCTCCAAACGAAGTCGGCTTCGCCGTCCGCAAGCCGCGTGCCCGTCGCATCGCCGACGATGAACCGAATCCTGTCAGCAAGGCCTTGTTCCTCGCATGCTTGTCGTCCGCGCTCGACAGGGGACGTGGCCGCCTCGACGCCGGTCATCGAAGCGACCCCTAGGAGACGGACGAGAGCGCGCATCGTCGCGCCACTCCCGCAACACAGCTCGACGCCGTGCAGGCCGGCGCCGACGCCGGCGAGCTCCGCGAGCTCGAGCGAGGATTGAAGACCCCCGACGTGGATCTGCCGACCCATGAACAGCTCGTACAGCTGCGCTTGGGCGCCGTCGTATATGGCCTGCACGTCCGCGAGCCGAACCCCGGGGTTGTCTCTCATTTCCTTCCTCGCGCCGCTCAGAGTCTAAGGTCGGGTCGTCGCAGCTGAACGTCTCGGGTCACCTCGCCTGCCTTAAGGACTGCGGCCTCATAGCTGACCGCCTCGACGGCCGGCAGCACGGCCGCGATCTCCTCCTCTGTGTCGACGATCTCGATGATGAGTGGCAGATCTTCGGACGATCGCAAGATGCGTGCGGTGTGCAGACGGCCGCGCGCACAGAAGCCTTCGATGCCGCGCAGGACAGTCGCGCCCGCCATCTCCTCCTCGCGAGCCTTCTGGACGATTGCCTGATAGGGCGGCTTGCCGTGCCACGTGTCCGATCTCGGCCGATGAAGCTTCGCAAGAGCTTTCCGCGTCCCTCCAGCTTCATGCCAGCCTCCCCGCGAAGATGCCCGCGTAGACCGCCGCGAGCCCAAGAACAAGACTTCCCACGACGTTGCCCGCTGCGTACATGAGCGCGCCGTCCTCGACCAGGCGCACCGTCTCCAGCGAGAACGTCGAGAACGTGGTGTAGGCGCCCACAAACCCGATCGTCAGCGCGGCGCGCAACGCCGGATGCGGCAGGAACCGATCGGTGAATAGCGTGAACAGCAAGCCGAGCAGGAAGCACCCCGTGGCGTTCACTACGAGAGTGCCCCACGGGAACGGGCCCGTAGTACGTCGAGAGACCCACCCGTCGACGGCATAGCGCGCAACGGCGCCGGCAAATCCCGCCGCACCGATCCAAATCGTCCGCATCCGACCTCCTTCGGAACGAAAAAGGCTCCTACCCAAGAACTACGGGGCCGCGAGCGCATCCTATGAGGTCAGTGAGACGATCCGGTCTCGGCGCGTTCTACCCCACTAATGATTTCCGTACAGACCTTGGTGCCCGGTACGGATGGCAAAGCGGTGGATCCATCGCATCCTTCGGATCGACGGACGAACACGAAGGAGGCAGCGAATGGACACGATGTCGGAGGTCGAGCGCGAGACGCTCAAGGACCACAACCGCGAGGTCTGGGGACGAACGGCTGCGAACTATGCATCAGCCTTCGAACAGCTCACTATCGGAGCAGCCGATGCCTTGTTGGACGGCGCGGGAGTCGGGCGAGGCACTATCCTCCTCGACGTCGGGACGGGTCCCGGAACGTTGATCGGGCCCGCGTTGGATCGTGGAGCCATGGTTCGCGCCGTGGACCTGTCGGAGCAGATGGTCCAAGCGGCGCGTGTCAGACACCCCAATGTCGATGTGCAGATCGGTGATGCCCACAGGCTCCCCTACGAGGACGAGATGTTCGATGCCGTCACGATGGGTTTCTGCCTCCATCACATCCCCGACCCTGAGGCTGCGCTCGCTGAGGCCAAGCGAGTGCTGCGGCCCGGGGGCCGGGTCGCCTTCTCCGTCTGGGCGCCGGCATCTCGTCTCGAGCTCTTCGGTTTGGTGTTCGAGACCATCGGTCGCTTGGCAGTGCTCGACGACGGTCCGTCTCTTCAAGCTGCAGCGATCGGTGACGAGCTTCGCGACTACGAGATCCTTCTCGCCGGCCAGGGCTTCGAGCACCCGTCGGCTCGCGTCGTCGACATGGCGTGGCAGTTGACCGATGGCAGCAGTGTCTTCGAGGGGTTCGACCGCTACTTCGATCTCAGCCGACTGCCCGCCGCGACGCGCCAAGCGATACGGGACGCGCTCGACTCCGCGGTCCGCGAACGCGCCGATGTTGCGGGTCTTGCGCGCATCCCGAACCCTGCAGTGGTTGCAGCTGCCCGGCGCCCAACCGTGTGATCCGGTGCGATGATGACGTCCATGGCGGAGGGGTCAACCGCGTCGACATCGTTGCTCCGCGAGCGTGGTGTCACGCGCAGGGAAGTCGAGGTGCTGGAGGCTCTCGGCGAGCGGCTGACCAACGCCGAGATCGCGTCACGGCTGTTCGTGTCGGAGCGAACCGTCGAGAGTCACGTGTCTTCGCTGCTGCGGAAGCTCGGTGCCGCAGATCGTCGGGAGCTCGGATCGACAGCTCGGTCCGTCCTCGGGAAGAGTGACTCCGACGAGTCGGCAGGGATTCGGCGGCCGACTGGGACGGTCACCTTCTTATTCACCGACATCGTCGGCTCAACTTCGCTCTGGGAGATGCATCCCGAGCAGATGCG
The DNA here is from genome assembly GCA_964520325.1 of uncultured Actinomycetes bacterium. Classification (GTDB taxonomy): domain Bacteria; phylum Actinomycetota; class JAICYB01; order JAICYB01; family JAICYB01; genus CAZFOB01. The sequence goes on from CAZFOB010000007.1 coordinate 120,449, forward strand.
GGTGTCGCTGGAGCGACACGATGCATTGATGCTCGAGGCGGTTGAAGGCCGCGGAGGCCAAATGTTCTCGACAGGAGGCGACAGTTTCGCAGCCGTGTTTGCGCGAGCAGAGGACGCTGTTGTGGCAGCCTGTCGAGCCCAGGAAGCATTGGTTTCGGAGTCGTGGCTTGTGCCGACTCCTCTGCGCGTCCGCTTCGGACTCCACACGGGTGAAGCTCACGAACGCTCGGGGAACTACTTCGGACCGGCGGTGAATCGAGCGGCTCGCATCAAGGGAGCGAGCGCGGGTGCCCAGGTCTTGGTTTCGTCGACGACGGCTGAACTTGTTCGGGACGTTGACGGGATCCCGCCGCTCATAGACCTGGGCGAGCAGCACCTGCCGGGGTTGCGACGACCGCAACGATTGTTCGATCTCCTCTACCCGGGACGACCCGCGATCACGCCGCGCGCACCCGCCAAGACCGCAGGCAATCTCAAAGCGGCGATGACGAGCCTCGTTGGGCGGGACGAGGCGCGGGCGACGGCAGCCAGCTATCTCGATGAACATCGACTTGTGACGCTGATCGGAGTCGGAGGCATCGGCAAGACCAGCCTGGCCGAGGCGGTCGCCGCTCAGATCGGGTTGCGCTTCCCTGATGGCGTGTGGCTGATCGAGCTGGCGTCGTTGCATTCCGGCGACGCAGTAGCGCATGCGTTCGCGTCGGCACTCGGTGTGCATCCACAGCGCGACCTCTCGGTGACCGACGCGGTCGTCGCCTCGTACCGAGATCTGTGCGCACTGCTCGTGGTCGACAACTGTGAGCACGTCGTCGAACAGGCCTCCGCGGTGATCGCCGCCATCCTTCACGGCTGCAGCCGCGTGACCATCTTGGCGACCAGCCGGGAGCCGCTCGGGCTGAGTGGGGAACGATGCTCCGAAGTTGCGCCACTTGCTGTACCGGACGACGACGCGGTGACGCCGGAGGTCGCGGCTTCCCCGGCCGTCCAAGTCTTCCTTGCCCGCGCCGCGGAGGCGGGACGAGAGATCGAGCTCGATGAGAGCACGGCCCCGATCATCGGTCGACTGTGTCGCCTCCTCGGCGGCATCCCGCTGGCGATCGAGCTGGCGGCCAGTCGTGCGAGAGCGATCCTCCCCGGCGAGATGTATGCGCGGCTTCAGGCGGGTCTCGGCGTTCCGGCGGACACTCGACGCGACACACCGGAGCGGCATCGCACGCTCGCCGCGACGATCGACTGGTCGTATCGATTGCTTGCGACTGACGAGCAGTGGATGTTTTCCCGTTTGGCCGTGTTCTTCGGCGGATGCACCCTCGAGGCCGCTGAGGCGGTGTGTACGACCGAGGACGTTGCGCCATCGGATGTTGCCGACCTCGTCTGGAGACTGGTCGACCGCTCGTTGATCCAGGTGGACGATGATCAAGGCACCACCCGGTACGTGATGCTGGAGCCGCTACGCCAGTACGCGCTGGAGCGTCTCGACGAAGCAGAGATGGCTCGGCTGGCGGGCAGGCATCTCATCTACTTCCGGGATCTTGCCGAGTCGTCGATGATCGCCATCAGAGGGCCGAGGGAAGCCGACTGGGTGCGTCTCCTCAATGCCGACTTCGAGAACCTTCGAGTTGCGATACGTCACGGGGTCAGCACCGGACGCCTTGACGACAGCGCCCGACTTGTTGCGGCCCTTCACGACTACGCGATCTGGCGACAGCGGTTCGAGTTGGGTGACTGGGCCGAGGGAGTTCTCGATTTGCCTGGAGCGGAGCTGCATCCCGTGTCGCCAGTTCTCTTCGTGACCGCGGGCTGGGGTCGATGCATCGCCGGCGAGTTCGAAGCTGCGATCGACTTCGCCGACCGGGGGCTGCGTGCGGAACGCCACACGTCGACGCAGTGTGGATGGCTCCACGACGTACTCGCGCATGCGCAGTTCTTCCAGGGCTCGTTGGCCCAGAGCGACGGTCTCGAGCCTTCACGCATCGAGATCGAGCGCGCCCGCCGGGCCGGCGACCGATATCGGCTCGCATACGTTCTCGCGGACAACGCAGCGCACGAGTTCATGGAAGGTAACGCGGAGACTGGCATCATCCACGCGGCCGAGGCGTTCGAATTAGCGCAGGCTCAGCAGTGTCCGAGCTTGATGTCGATGGCTTGCGTGGTGCTCTCGATGACCCACATCGACGACGATCCGGCCGAAGCCCGCCGGATCGCTCTCGACGGTGCTCGTATCGCGGCGTCGGTCGAGGCCGCATGGGCCCAAGGTGTCGCGGCGATGTGGCTCATCCTCCTATCGCCTGAGAACGGCGATCCTCCAGCGGACCTCCAGCACGCTCGTGACGCGCTCGACACGAATCGACGAGCCGGCGACGACGTCCGTGTTCGCAACTCGGCCTTGTGGTCGATGCCTGCCCTCGTTCGGTTCTTACCGGCCGATGCGACCGCCCGGCTGGCGCAACTTTACGGAGCCATCGTCGATCGCCCCGTCATGCGCGCGAACTTCGCGGACGCGCGTCTCGACCCCGCCCTCGCGGAGATCCAACGGCGCCTTGGGCCCGACGCGTTCGCCCATGCCGTCGACTCCGGTCGTGAGCTCACGACGTCAGCGACCGCTCGACTGGCCCTGAACCTCCTCGACGAAGCCATTGCGACCGACCTCGTGGAGATCGACTAGGCCGAAGGGACGCTACGAGCGTGCCCTCCGCGTGCCCGTAGCAAAGGTCGATTTGGGTCATCGCGGGTCAGCAATGTGTGTTCCGCCGTTCCGACGCGGACCGGACGGATAGGGGCGCTTGACGTTATTAACGCAACGCGTTACTATACAGCGTGATCAAGAGCTTCCGTGACCGGGACACCGGGCGGCTGTTCGAACGGCAACCAGTTCGGAGATACGGGAAGGATCTACAACGCGTTGCTCTTCGGAAACTCCGGTTGGTGGATGCGGCTACCGGGCTCGGCGATCTTCGTGTTCCCCCGGGTAACCGATTGGAGCGACTCAGTGGGAAGCGAAAAGGTCAGCACAGCATCAGGATCAACGACCAATGGCGAATCTGCTTCCGTTGGAGAGACGGCGATGCGTATGACGTCGAGATTGTCGACTATCACTAGGAGGGCATAATGGCGACGAACAAACTTGCACCGGTGCACCCTGGGGAGGTTCTCCTCGAGGACTTCTTGTCCCCGATGGGGATCAGTCAGTACCGGTTGGCGAAGGACATCAGTGTTCCAGCCCGCCGCATCAATGAGATTGTTCACGGCCAGCGCTCTGTTTCGGCCGATACTGCTCTCCGACTCTCAAAGTACTTCGGCGTGTCTGCGAGGTTCTGGCTCAATCTCCAGTCGCAGTTTGACCTGGACGTCGAGAGCGACCGTCTAGGGAGCCGGCTCGAGGACGAAGTGATCGGTCACGCCGGCTGAACTCGTGCCCTCCGCGTACCCTTAGCAGAGTTCATAGCGGTCTTGGGTGAACCGACCGACTCGATCGAGTCTGCCGAACCTCGTTCGCTTCATCGGCCCAGCCGGGTTGTCAGTTTGGATTGACAGAACTCTGACTGTCAGGCTAGATTGACAGCATGACACCAAGCGATGTGACGACCACAGTCAATTCCGATGACCCGACGGTAGGTCTCCGCGCCGTCGGCGCCCTGCAGCGTCTGGCCGAGCAAGTGGAGGCGAAGTATGTGGCGCTCGCTCGCGAGCGGGGCTGGTCGTGGGAGCAGATCGGTGATGCGCTTGGTGTCTCCCGGCAGTCCGTGCACGCGAAGTATGGAAAGTGAGGAAGCGATGACGAAGAGATCCCATGGTGAGGACCTGAAGCAGATGATGATCGCGGCGACTGACGAAGCAAAGCAGCGGGGCGACCGGCGGATCGGTACTGAACATATGCTGATCGGCCTCCTGAACGATCCGATTTCCGATGCGGCTCGTGCCCTCGATGTTTCCCTCGACTCGGCCCGCGCCGCTTCTGTTGCTCTCGATCGGGAGGCGTTGTCGGCGATCGGAGTCGAGGTCGATCTTGACGCTCCGTTGCGGCCGAGCAAGCGCCGCTTCCGTCCGGCCCTGACGTCCGGCGCGAGTTCAGTCATGCGGCGCAGCGTTCAGGAGATGGTTCACGAGCGGAAGACGCGGCGGCCGCAGTCGAGGCATCTCTTGCTTGCGCTGCTGTCCTGCGAACGTCCGGACCCCGCGGCCGAACTCCTCGCTGCTCTCGATGTCGACCCCGCAGATGTTCGCGCGCGGCTGGCGGAATTCTCCTGAAAGGGGTGGCAGGCTCTAGGTGGCGGCCGGACCGAATTAGGAAACCGGTGCTCTATCCCCTGAGCTACGGGGGCGGCGACGGATGCATCGTACGAGGTGAGAGCGTTGAGGTTGACGCGCGCCGGTCGGAGCACCAGGCGCCCCAGCTTCCAGCCATGTCTCCTGAACAGCGTCTTCCGCTTCAGCGCGATTCCCGACGAACATGCGAGCGAGCCGAAGCATCGAGGTGTGGTAAGCGAAACCAGCGCTCGTTGCGGTGATCGTCCAGCATCGCGGGCGAGGATAGCTGTAACGCGCCGTCCGGAGTCGGGACTACACCTCGTAGGCGTAGGCTAAGCGACCGAAGCGTCACGTCAGAAGCAAGACCTGGCAACTGTCGCCGATCGGAAAGGGAGGACGCGAGATGTTCACCCAGGTGCTCCGTGCGAAGGTCAAAGATGCAGCCGCCGCAACGGCCGCCGGTGAGCGTTGGCAGACAGACTTGAAGCCCGGTGCGACGGGATACCTCGGCTCGACCACCGGGATCACCGACGACGGCACATTCATCGTTGTCGTCCGTTTCGCGTCGGAGGCGGATGCGCGGGCGAATAGCGAACGGCCGGAGCAGACTGCATGGACGGCGGAGAACTCGGGGAACTTCGATGGAGAGATCACGTTCTACGACTGTCCCGACGTCGATGTGATGGGCCAGGGCGGTTCGGACGCCGCAGGGTTCGTCCAGCTGATGATCTACAAGCCGAAGAACGTCGCCGCGACCCGCGCGCTCGCCGCCCAGGACGAGAAGCTCATCGCCATCCGTTCAGACCTCATCGGAGCGGCGACGGCCTATGCGACTGACGGGACAGTCATCCAGACCAACTACTTCACGTCCGAAGATGCCGCACGAGAAGGCGAGAAGGAGGAGATTCCCGCCGAGCTCGCGTCGTTCATGGGGGAGTTCCAGGACAACGCCGGTGAGATCGAGTTCATCGATCTGCGTGAACCACAGCTTCACAGCGCGTGATGGAAAGGAATCGGGCGCGGTCGTGCAGGAGGAGGCGTAATGGCTAACGAGGAGCAAGCGAAGTTCTGGACGGAGACCGGTGGGCCGGTGTGGCTAGCCAACGAGGCGCTGCTCGAAAAGTCCGCGGGTCAATTCGGTGTGGCGGCGATAGATGCCGCCGCCGTACGCGACGGAGAGTCCGTCATCGACATCGGATGCGGGACCGGTACGACGCTCGTGGATCTCGCGCAACGTGCGGGCGACGAAGGTCGGGTCACCGGTGTCGACATCTCGTCTCTATTGCTCGGACGTGCGCGCGAACGCGTGACGGAGGCGGGCCTATCGAACGTTGACCTCTTGGAGGCGGACGCGCAGACGCATGCATTTGCGGAAAGCGCAGATCTACTGTTCTCGCGTTTCGGCGTGATGTTCTTTGACGATTCGGTCGCCGCGTTCTCCAACCTCCGTCGTGCTCTGCGGCCGACAGGCAGATTCGCCTTCGTGTGTTGGCAGCATCCTCAGCTGAACCAGTGGATGTCGGTTCCGTCGATGGCGGCAGCGTCAGTGCTCGGCGCGCCCCCGCCCCCGCCGCCAGACGCTCCCGGCCCTTTCCGCTTTGGCGACGGAGAGCTCCTGCAGAACATCTTGCGAGACGCGGGATTTGACCGGATCAACATCCAGGACTTCAGGACCACAATGGATACGCCCGTGAACGAAGCCCGCGAGCGGCTCGGCTTCGTGTCGCGAATGGGTCCGCTTGGCGCTGTCTTCGCGGAATCGGATGCGGCGACGCAACAGCGTGCGCTCGACGCCGTGATTGAGGCGGCTGAGCCCTTCCGATCCGACGGCTTGTATCGTTTGCCGGCTGCGACCTGGATCGTGACGGCGAAGGCGTCATGACTCGGTAGTGCACGATGAAACGCGCCATGGGCATCACGAACGATCGCCTCGACCCGGCTGCCGAGTCGGCGTTGTCGTCCCCGTCGACGGCGGGATGACCGCACAGAACACGTGACGCAGCGGGGGTCTACGTGATCTGTTCGCGGTTGCCTTCGCGGATCGACTGCCACCGGGCGCCGATGTCCTCGCGGTCGACCGTGCCGCCCGCGAACGCTTCCATCTCGAGACGCAAGCGTTCGGCGCGCGACGGGGAGTTCTTCCCGGCACGGTAGGTGTCGCGGATCGTGCGGGAAATCTGTTCGCCGGGAACGGCCATCCGCTCGGCGATGTCGACTGCGACCGGCAACAGTGACTCGTGTGAGACGACGTGGTTCGCGAGGCCGATCCGTCCGGCCTCCTGCGCGTCGATCACGACGCCGGTGAGGCTGAGCTCCAGCGCTTTCCGCACGCCGACCGCTTCGATGAGCGTTGCCGTGAGCCCGCCACCGGGGTGCACGCCGACGAGCGCATGCGTGTCGGCGAACACCGCGCGTTCGGACGCCACGATGAAGTCGCATGCGGTTGCCAGCTCGAAGCCGCCGGTGATCGCCGCGCCGTTGACGGCGGCGATGACCGGCACCGGCGAGTCGAGCAGCACGAACCACGGGTTGGGACCGCCCTCGCGTTCGCCGTCCGTCCGGATGCCCTTCTCGGCGACCTCTTTGAGGTCGAGACCTGCGCAGAAGGCCGGGTCGGCAGCCGTGAGCACGACGCAACGGACGCCGGCTTCGGTCGTGACGACCCGGAGCGCTTCGCCGAGCTCGACGATCAGGGCCCGGCTGAGCGCGTTCCTTGCCTCCGGACGGTTCAGCGTCACCACCCGCGTGGTGTCGCTCGGCCGGTCGACGACGAGTTGCTCAGGCATGGCGGCATGCTAGCGTCCGGGGGATGCACGTCGGGTACGCGTCCCTGTTCCAGAACCTCGGCGGCTCCCTCACCGACCGCGACGTGTGGCGGAACGAGCTGGCTCGCGCCGATGCCGCCGAGATGCTCGGGTTCGGCTCCATCTGGTGCACCGAACATCACTTCGACGGATACACCATGTCCCCGAACGTCCTGCAGTTCCTGACATGGGTCGCCGCACGAACCGAACGGATCAGGCTTGGCTCCGCCGTCGTCGTCCTCCCTTGGCACGACCCGGTCCGCGTCGCCGAGGACATCTCCGTCCTCGATCACATGTCCGGAGGCCGGTTCGTCCTCGGGATCGGACGCGGGCTCGGTCGCATCGAGTTCGACGGCTTCCGCCTCGACATGGGTCAGTCACGCAAGCGCTTCGTCGAGCACGCCGAAGCGATCATGCAGGCCTTCGATGTCGGATACATCGAGTACGACGGTGAGTACTACCGACAGCCGCGGATCGATATCCGCCCTGCGCCACTGGCGACGCTCCGCGGCCGGGCATACGCATCGGCCGTCTCGCCGGAGTCGATGGAGATCATGGCTCGGCTCGGTGTCGGGCTGATGATCATCCCGCAGAAGCCGTGGGCGACCGTCGTCGACGAGATCGCCGACTATCGCGAGCTGTTCGTGAAGGTGAACAACTTCGAACCGCCGAAGCCGATCGTGCTGGTGTTCTCGACGGTGCACGAAGACAAAGCTCGAGCCGCCGAGCTCCATGAGGCACACACCAAGGCCTACTACCGGTCGGTGGTCGCGCACTACGAGTTCGGCAACGATCACCTCGCGACGGTGCCCGGCTACGAGTACTACGGACGCCTGAACGAGACACTCGCCAAGCACGGCTTGGACACGTTCGTCGACTTCCTCGCCGACCTCCAGGTATCGGGGACACCCGCAGAGGTCACCGAGCAGCTCATCGAGATCACGCGAATGATCGACGGCGCAGGTGTCGTCACCGTCAGCTCGTTCGGCGACATGGCTGACGTGGACGCCACGGCGAATCAGCAGCTATTCGCGCGAGAGGTCCTGCCGGTGGTCGAAGCCACGGACACCGACCGCCGCCTCGCAGCCGGCGACTGATCGGCACCATCGCCGACGGTGTCGGTCACGGTCGGGGTGGGGGAGATGACCCTCAAAGGCGGTCGACGTTGGCGTCCGGTCGATGACATCCGGGCCACTCGTGAAAATGGGTCGCGTGTTTTTAGGCGAGAGAGAGCGGCGTTTGGGCGGCGGCTAGACCAAGAAGGGCGCAGACACCGAGGGTACGAAGGACGGACCACTTGAAGCGAAAGATCAACAATGCGGCGGTTACGGCGATGAACACTGAAACCGGGCGTACGGAATCAGCGCTCGGCAGGATCAGATGCAACGGCCCACTTTCTACCTCGTTGATGCGTCGGAAGAGTGTGTGCACAGTGAAGTAGAGCGCCAAGTTGGCGATGACACCCACGACCGCGGCGGTTACGCCACTGAGCGCTGAGCGGATGGCGCGGTTGCCGCGTAGCCGCTCGACGTAAGGCGCGCCAAGAAAGATGAACACGAAGCAGGGGACAAACGTTACCCAGGTCGTGAGCAGCGCCCCGAGGACTGCGGCGACCCACGGGTGCAGCGAGCCAGGACTGCGATACGCGCCCAGGAACGCCACGAACAGAACGACCATGATGAGCGGCCCCGGCGTCGTCTCCGCCAGGCCGAGACCGCGGACCATTTCGCGTGCGCTCAACCAGCCGTAGACCTCGACTGCGCGTTGTGCCACGAACGCGAGCACAGCGTAGGCACCGCCAAACGTGACCAATGCTGTTCCACTAAAGAAGAACGCTTCGGTAGACAGCGTGCTGTTGCGTCCGGTGAGCAGGATCACCGGGAGCAGAGGTAGTCCCCAGAGTGCGAGGCCGATCGCGAGTACGCGAAAGGCCCGACGGGCGGTGGGCCGCTCTCCGTGCAGGGCGTCGTCAGCTATGAGCGGAGGAGGTCCACCCGCAACGGCGTGGCCGCCAACCTGTTGCACCGTCTGTGGCGCGTACCGACCCAGCGCCCATCCTGCCGTCGCGGCTACTGCCACAACAGCGGGGAATGGGACACCAAAGAGTGCCAGCGCGGCGAACGCCGCAACGGCAATTCCGACCAGGGCAGGGTGCCCGAGCGCCCGCCCCCCGACCCTGACCACTGCTTGGATCACGATGGCGAGAACAGCAGGGCCGAGGCCAACGAATAGCCCCGTGACCGCTGTCGTCGAGCCGAAGCCGACGTAGATGGCCGACAGTGCGAGCAGTGCCACGAGACCCGGTAGCACGAAGAGCGTGCCTGCGATCAAGCCGCCGGCCGTTCCGTTCAGGAGCCATCCGACGTAGATCGCGAGTTGCTGTGCCTCAGGCCCGGGCAACAGCGTGCAGTAGTTCAGGGCGTGCAAGAAACGGTGCTGTCCGATCCACTGCTTTTCGTCCACCAGCGCGCGCTGCATCACGGCGATCTGACCCGCCGGGCCCCCGAACGTCTGCAAAGAGATGCGGAACCACGCACGAGTCGCTTCGCCCAGCGGAACTACATCACGAGATGTCTGTCTCAGTATCCGGTGTCCTTCAGGAACTTCAGCAAGGGAGCGTTGACCTTCTCCGGCTTCTCCATGTGCACCCAATGACCGGCCCCTTCGATCATCTCGATGCCGCGCAGGTTCGGGACCGTGTCCTTCATCCCGTCCGGGGGCGACATCCGGATCACGACGTCGTTGGTTCCGGCGATGAACAACACCGGTTGCTGCGGGGCCTGACCGGCGAGCTCCGGAGTCAACTCCCAGTTGCGATCGATGTTGCGGTACCACGAGACCGGACCGAAGTATCCGGTGCGGGAGAACTCGCCGACGAAGTACTCCAAGTCCTCGTCGGTGAACCATGGCATCGACGCTATTCCGTCCGGTGGATCGGACATCTGGTCGAGGAATCCTCCGCCGCCGTACTTCTGCACCGCGAAGTTCCGTTCGCCGAAGTCAGCCGCGGCGGCACCCGACACCGACCAGGCGAAGCGAAGAACGGTCGTGCGAACGTCCTTCTCGAGTTCCTGCTCGGGCGGGCCGACGTCTTGGAAATAGACGATATAGAAGAAGTTGTCGCCGAAGATCTGCTTCATGAATTGGACGGGGGGCGACTCGGCGCGCGGCATGAACGGCACGCTCAAGTTGACGAGAGAATGGACGCGGTCTGCGTGCAGCATGCACATGAACCACATCGCCCACGCGCCCCAGTCGTGTCCAACGAACGCGGCCTTCTCGACTCCGAGATCGTCGACGAGCGCGGCGAGATCGTCGGTCAGATGGTGGACGTCGTAGTCTTCGACGTTGGTTGGCGCTGTGGTTTGTCCGTAGCCGCGCATGTCGGGCGCGATTCCGCGGTAACCGGCATCGGCAACGGCGTTGAGCTGGTGCTGCCACGAGCGCCAGAGCTCGGGGAATCCGTGGACGAAGATGACCGGCTTGCCGTCGGCGGGTCCACATTCGGCGACGTGCATGTCGATCCCGTTGGTCTTGACGGTGCGATGAGTGATCTCGGACATGCGCAGGCGTTAGCAAGAGCGACGAACCGGCCGTCGGGCTGTGGTGTTATCTCTTCATGAAGCGCGCGATCGTCGTGGCCACCCTGATCGCGCTTGGCGCGTGCTCGTCGGAGGCCACTCGCGTGACGGCCGATCCAACACCGACCGACCCCACGGCAAGTCCGGAGCTCGAGCGTCGGGACGTGGCCACCGACTGGTACGTCAAGCGCATCGACGGCGCCACGGTCGCCTTCGTCTACACGATGAGTGGTGTCGCGTCTGGGTGCGAGAAGGAAGGGATCGCGCGTGTGACGGAAGACGAAGAGGGCGTGACGATCACCGCGAATAAGTCGGTGCTCGTTGACGACGGCCGTCCGTGCACCGAAGAGCTCGCGATCGTCGACGCACAGGTCGTTCTCGAGGAGCCGCTCGGTAAGCGTCAGTTACGCGGCTGCATGCCGACGGCCGATCTGCAGAACGAGAACGCGACCTGTCGCGACCTCGGACGCACAAGGAAGGCCGGCTACCTCGACTTCCCGCCCTCGAGCTGAGGCGGCTTGGCGGCTTCTCGTCTCACGAGCAGCACGTAGACGGTGAGCGCGATGGCGATGAACAGGAACCACTGCACCGCGTAGGCGAGGTGCGACCCTTCCGAGAGTTCGGCGGGTTGCACCGGCTCGGGGATGCCGACCTGCGGCGGACGTTGCCCGCTCAGTAGGACGTAGACCCGCTCGTCGATCTCGTACGGAAGCGCTCCGGCGATGCGAGCGAGGTCGATGCGAGAGAGCGTGCCGGCGGCTTTCGCGTCACCGACGAACGGCCCGGACCCCTCCGACGGCAGCAGCAACCCAACGACCTCGACCAACTCTGCCGACGGAGTAGCGCGATCGAGCGGTGTTTCGAAGGGCACCCAGCCCCTGTCGACGACGACCGAAGTGCCGCCGATCCGCAGCGGCGTGAGGATGTGATCTCCCGGACGCCCGTTCGACCCGCGGCCGCTCAGCCGCGTCTGATGCTCGGTGTCGTAGCGTCCTTCGAGCATCACGCGCCGATGGACGATGTCTCTTGTCTCGAGATCCGAAAGGGCCGTCATCGTCCGGCGTTTCATGACGAGCGCGTTGTCCGTTCGGCGTTGGTCCAAACGGTGCAGCTGCCAGAAACCGGCGACAGCGAAGAGCGAAACCATGCACAGGACGACCACGTGCATGAGGATCCACTTGGGGCTCAACGCGAAGCGATACACAGCCACCTATCATCCCTGTTATGGACCGCGAGGAAGCGCTCGACCGTCTGTACGCGGTTCCGCTCGCCGAGTTCACGACGACGCGAAACGAGTTGGCGAAGGAGCTCGGGGGAGGCGAGGGCGTCAGGATCAAGGCGCTGAAGAAGCCCAACCTTGCGGCGTGGGCGATCAACCAGCTCGCACGCGGGCGGCCGGACGACATCGCGCAGCTCTTCGACGCGACGAACAAGCTGCGCACGGTACAGCGGCGCGTTCTCTCCGGTGGAAAAGCCAGCGAGCTGCGGAAGGCGACCGACGAGCGTTCGAAGTTCGTCGGTGCGCTGACCAAGCTCGCCGGGAAGATCTTGCGCGATGCGGGCCACGCGGCGACGGCCCCGACGCTGGCGGCGATCCGAGATTCGTTCGTCGCCGTCGCCTCCGACGAGGAAGGGGCCGCGCGCATGCGTAAGGGCCAGCTCGAGCGAGAGCTCGAGGTCGGTGCGTTCGTGGACGTCGGAGGACTCACGCTCGTGCCGGCGTCACGTGATGACGACGACGGCTCCGAGGTCGATGCGACCGCTGTGCAGGAAGCGCGCACCAAGCTCGGGAAGCTCAATGGAGCACTCCGTGATGCGCGCGACGTGTTGAAAACGGCCACGGCGGAGGCCAACCGACTTCGCGGTGAAGCCGATGAGGCCGAACGTCGCGCGAAAGGCGCCCGCGAAGCCGCCGACTTCTCCCAGCGCGCGGCTGATGCCCGCAAAGGCGACGTCGAGAGCGCCGAAGCCAAGGTGAAGGAAGCGCAAGCCGCGGTCCGTGCGGCCGAAAAGGACTAGCCGGTGATCCCGGCGCGCATCTGTGCTGCGGTTGTGCCGCGCGTCGAGTAGATGATGCGGATCGCGGCGCGCGTGACCGGCTCCATGCTCGCTTCGTGGACCTTGTCCGGCGTGTCCTGGGCGTCGAAGAGGTACATCGGCGCGGCGAGGAAGTTGACGAGGGGTACGCCGGCGGTGTGATAGAAACCGCCGTCCGTCGTCGGCCATTCGCCGAAGGCGTCCGGTGGCATGATCAACGCGCGCTGCACACCCTCTGCGACGAGCGCGTTCTCGACCGAGTCGATGAGGGCCTCGTTGCGGCTGGTGAACCACCACGATGTCTCCGGCGCGTTGCCGGTGACGAGCTTGCCGTCCTCGCCCCACGACTCGCGTGCGGTGTGTTCGAGATGCACTTCGAGGACGACCGAATCAAGCAAGTCGTGATGGTCGTCGATGAAGGCTCTGCATCCGGCGCCGTGCACCATGTGTCCGGCCTGCACGACGAACAGCAGGTTGTGCGGACGCTGCTCTTCCGGCACCTGCGCCCAGTACTTCGCTTGAGCGAGCACGAGTGCGATGCCCGATGCGTCCTCGACGGCGGAGACCCACGGACCGTCGTGATGCGAGCCGATGATCACCCACTCGTCAGATGCACCCGGGAGTGTCGCAACGATGTTGTGCGTTGTCACCATCTCGCGGGTCGAGTCGACCGTCAGGTGCGCAGTGACCGGGCCGGCTTCGACGAGCTCCTTGAGCTTCATGCCGTCCGCCCGGCTGACCCATACGCCGGGGATCGGCCGTTCGATGCCGTCGTAGGGGACGTAGTACTCGCACGATTCCCACGGCGCGTCGAAGATGCCGACGAACCCGATCGCCCCGGCCTCAATCGACGGTTCCATCACGGCCTGGAGCTGCGCGCCGAACGGCAGTGTCTGCGAGATCGTGTCGAACTCGTTGGTCGGGTCGACGGCGCGCAAGGCGATGCGGTCGCGGACGAAGCTCTGCGGCCATGAGTTGAGCGTCACCGTCACGAGCGCGATCGCACCCCGCATCTCCTCGAAGCCGTCGTCGATGCGCAGCGGCGCTTCGATGCCGCTCCGGGCCGGAGCGGTGTGGGGGAGTGGGAAGCAGTCGATCGTCAGATGCTCGTCATCGCTTGTGGCCTCGAGCGACCACGTGCCGGGGTCCCAGCGCGGAAGCTCGAGGGGCTCGAACCGTACGCTTTCGAGGCCGAACCCCCGAAACCGATCGGCGACGAAGCCTTCAGACCACGCGTCGGCGGTGTATCCGGGACGCCGTATTCCCTGCGCGCAGATGGTGTTGATCCAGCCGACCATCTCGTCGGCGCTCGGAACTATCGCCGGGTCGGGATGCACGCCACGCAGGCTACGCCACCCGTGAGGGGCCCGACTCGAGGCACGGTTTCGTCGCTAGGTCCGCTTGAATTCGTAAGGGTTTCGATATACTCTCGTACGAAATTCGTAATAGTCACGGAAAACGAGAGGAATCACTGTGACCACGGGAACTCAGGACCAGAGCATCGACGCCGAAGCGGCATGGCGGCTTCCCGGATCATCGATCGCGCGCAGAGCAGCCATCTACGGCACCGCGGCGAAGATCGGTTTGCGGTACGCGGCCCGGCGTGTGCCGTTCCGTAAGAACGGGCCGATCGAGCGCGTGCACGAGGCCGGTGCGCGTGATCTGTACGCGACGGCGGTGAAGCTGCGCGGTGGGTTCTTGAAGTTCGGCCAGTTCGTCTCGGCTCGTCCCGATCTGCTCCCCGAGGCATATGTCCGTGAGCTGTCGAAGCTGCAAGACCGGGTGCCGCAGGCGCCGGCTGCCGTCGTTCAAGCGGTGATCGAGGAGGACCTCGGCCCGGTTGTCGATCTCTTCGCCGAGTTTCACGCCGACTCGGCGTCCGCAGCGTCTCTTGCACAGGTCCACAAGGCAGTCCTCCACGACGGGCGCCAAGTGGCAGTCAAGGTGCAGTACCCAAACGTGGCGCGCATCGTCCCGAAAGAGGCGAAGGACACGCGCCGGCTACTTGGTCTGGTCGATCGGTTCGTTAAGGGAGTCGACCTCAAGACGATCGCCGGCGAGCTCGAACGGATCATCCTGTCGGAGCTGGATTACGTGCACGAAGCCGCCAACATCGATCGTTTCGGCGCGAACTTCGATGCCTACGACCACATCGAGGTGCCGACGGTCCATCGGGAGTTGTCCCGCGGCCGCGTACTGGTCATGGACTGGGTGGACGGCCGCAATCTCGGACACGCACTTCGTGAGGTCGACCACGAGACCGCAGAGGAAGCACTCCGGCTTCTGGTCGACGCGTTCCTGAAGCAGATCCTGGTGGACGGGTTCGTCCATGCCGATCCCCATCCCGGCAACTTCCTTCTCCAGCCCGGCCCGCGCCTCGGCATCGTCGACTTCGGCGCGTGCGCCGCTTTGTCTGAGTCGACGCGCCTTGCGCTGTGCGACCTGTACGCTGCCGGCATCGAGCAGGACGTCGCCAAGTCGATTGCTGCGCTTGATGCGCTTGGATTCCGTACGCGCTCGGGCGATGTGGGATCACTGGTCGCCTGGGCAAGCCTCTTCGACGCGGACACAGACCGCGGTGGCACCGGTGACGACGACCGCGAAGCCGCATGGGGTCGCCTGATCGCCGCCGCTCGCGAGGACCCACTTGTGAAATTGCCGGACGAGCTGATCATGATCGGCCGCGTCCTCATCGTGCAGACGGGGATGGTCGCCCGCTTGAAGCCGTCCTGGTCCATGGCGGACCTGGTGTCGGCTCGCCTCGTTGAGGCTGCCGCGCGTCCACGATGACAACCGCTGCGGTCCCGGTGTTGTATTGCACGGGACTGCGCAAACGTTTCGGGGACCGCGTGGCCGTCGACGGGATCGGTTTCGAGATCCGTCCGGGCGAGTGCTATGGCCTCCTCGGCCCGAACGGCGCCGGCAAGACGACGACGATCTCCATGATCTGCGGGTTGCTCGACCGTGACGCCGGAGAGGTGACCGTGGACGGACGGCCGATCGACGGGCGTTCGATATCTGCGCGCGCCGCCATCGGGTACGTGCCGCAGGAGATCGCGCTCTACCCCGGGCAATCGGCGCGAGACAACCTCCGCTTCTTCGGGCGCCTCTACGGTCTGCGCGGAGCGTTCCTCACCGACCGGGTCGACTGGGCGCTTGAGGCCGTCGGTCTGCGCGACCGAGCTGGTGAGAAGGTCGACGCCTACTCGGGCGGCATGCGGCGACGCGCCAACATCGCCGTCGGTTTGCTGCACTCCCCGAAGCTTCTCGTCTTGGACGAGCCGACGGCCGGGGTCGACCCGCAGAGCCGCAACGCGATCCTCGAAGTGATCGCAGAACTGGTTGAACACGGACTGGCCGTGCTTTACACAACCCACTACATGGAGGAAGCCGAGCGGCTGTGTCACCGCGTCGGGATCGTGGACGAGGGCCGGCTCGTCGCCGAGGGAACTCGGCGGGAGCTCACCGCTTCGGTGGGACAGCAGGACAAGCTTGTCCTGGCTGTCTCTGGCGATGTCGCCACCTTCGCCGACAAGTGCCGGACGATCGCAGGCGTGCATTCCGTTGTCTCGTCACGCACGGGTGAGGGGACACAACTCGAAGTGCTGGCCTCAGACGGGCGACGGATCTTGGCTCGCGTGATAGAAGCCGCGGACGCCGTCGGCGCGGCGATCGATTCGGTCGAGGTGGTCGAGCCCGACCTCGAGGCCGTCTTCCTTCACCTCACCGGCAAAGTCCTGCGGGACGAGTGATGGCAGCCGTTGTGATCGCCATCCACGAGCTGCGCCTGCGGCTGCACGATCGCTCGGTGTTGATCCTCGGCCTCGTCGCGCCGTTCGTCCTGGCCTCGATCATGGGCTTCGCGCTGTCGGGCGAAGGCGAAGAGGTCGGCATCGTTATGGCCGACGAAGACCACAGCAAGCTTTCGGCTCGCATCGTGTCCGGCGACCTGCGACCCCGCGATGGTGCAGACCAAACAGTGCGAACCGTGCGAGACACGGCGGCGGCCGAGACCGCGATTGCCGACGGCACCGCCGACGCGGCCATCGTGATCCCTCGTGGCTTCGGTGAAGAGGTGTCGGGGAGCAAACCGCTCGCGCTTATCGTCATCGCGACACGGAAGGCGCCGCTGGCATCCGCAGCCGCTCAGGCAGCGGCGCGGGTCGTCACGAACAAGGTCGTTGCGCAGACTTATACCGGAACTGCCGGTGGGATCAAGTCCGCCCGCGTCGTCGACGACCCGACGCTCGAAGACTCGAGCCCGCTCGGGTACTTCGGACCGTCCATGGCGATCCTCTTCATGTACTTCTCTTTGGGATCCGGTGCACGCAATCTGCTCGCCGAGAGGCGGCAGGGCACGCTGGCCAGGCTCCGTGTGGCGCCGATCGCGTTCCGCGCGGTCGTTGCCGGCAAGCTCGCCGCGATTTTCGTCGTCGCGCTGGCAGGGATGCTCGCACTCTGGATCGCGACGATGGTGATCTTCGACGCATCCTGGGGGTCGGTCACTGGTGTACTGGTCGTGTCGAGCGCGACCGTCGTTGCCATCGCCGGGATCGCGGCTCTCATCGCAGCGCGAGCACGCGACGAAGCGTCCGCAGACGCCGCGACGGGGATGATCGCCTTCCTCCTCGCGCTGCTCGGCGGCAACTTCTTTCCACCCGGCGCTCTGCCCGATCTGTTCGAGAAGGGCTCGAGACTCACACCCAACGGAGCGGCGCTCCAGGCTTTCGCGCGCCTGTCGATCGACAACGCCTCGCTCGGTGAGGTTCTCCCTGCGGTCTGCGTCCTCCTGGTTGTTGGACTGTTCTTCGGCGTGTGGGGCTTCGCCGGACTGACCACCCGGACGACGAAGGCGTGATGGAACACGGCGTCGACTTGGGCAAGGCCTGGGCCATCGCGGCGAGCAACGCCGGCCGGGCCGCACGAGACCCGCGTCTTCTCTTCTTCGCCCTCGCCGTCCCGGTGCTCATCATCTTCCTTGTCGGCAGTATCTTCGGGTCGGCTGCCACAAAGGTGCCGGTCGGCGTCGCATCGATCGACCGCGGTCTGCTCGCACGAGACCTGCTCGCACGACTGGAGGCTCGGCCCGACCTGAAGGTCAAGACCTATGAGGACACCGACACGGTGCGCCGCGAGGTCAGGAGAGGACGAATGTCGGCGGGGCTGATCGTTCCGGCCGGATACGACTCGCGTTTACGAGCCGGCTCTGCGCCCGAGCTGGTGCTGATCACTCAAGAGGGCCGCGTGGAAACTCGTGTCGTGCGAGGCGCTGTTGGGGACGTCGTCGAGCAACAAGCGGGCGCCGTTGCGGCGGCGGTCCGGGACGGTTCGCGGCTGACAGCGGCGACGATCGCCGCCGGCGATGCACGGGCCGGGTCGTTGCCTCGGCCCGGCGTCCGGACGACGGTCCTGAGAACAGGTGACATGGGGTCTCCGGCTCCAACGCCGTTCGCCTACACGTCGGCCTCGAACGTCGTGTTGTTCACCTTTGTCAATACCCTCGCCATCGGCGGCATGCTTGCCGCGACCCGCCGCCTCGGACTCACGCGCCGGATGCTGGCCACGCCGACCTCGCCCGCAACGATCGCAGCAGGCGAGGCCGCCGGCCGCTTCGTCATCGCATTGGTTCAAGCCGTCGGGCTGCTCGCCGTTGGGGCCCTCGTCTTCGGAGTGGATTGGGGCGATCCTGCCGGGCTCGCGGCCGTCGTCCTCCTCTTCGTTGCCATGAGCACCGCAGCCGGGCTGCTCTTCGGCACGGTCCTTCGAAACGAGGAACAAGCCGTGCCGATCGCCGCGCCCGTCGGCATCGCGCTCGCCATGCTCGGAGGCTGCATGTGGTCGCTCGAGGACGTCTCAAGCGTGGTTCGCACGGTTGGGCACGTGACACCTCACGCCTGGGCGATGGACGCCTTCGTCGTCTTGCTGAACGGCGGCGGGATCACGCAGCTCGCGCGGCCACTGCTGGTCCTCGGTGCGTTCGCGGCGGTGTTGATCGCCGCTGCAGCGGTGAATCTCCGGCGAACCGTGACGCGACCGGGATGAGCAAGTCCTTAGCGCTCGATGCCCGGCGCCGGGAAGTTCTTCGTCAGCTCTTTGACCTCGCCGAAGATGCGGTCGATGGCGTCCTCGTCCTTTGCCTTCGCGGCGTTGACGGCTTCGTCGATGAACCGGGCGACGTGCTTCATCTCGTCGGTCCCCATGCCACGGCTCGTGATCGCCGGTGTCCCGAGACGGATCCCGGACGGACTGAACGGCTTGCGCGGGTCGAATGGGACTGCGTTGTAGTTCAGTTCGATCCCGGCCCGATCGAGCGCCTTCGCGGCGCGCTTGCCCGGTATGCCTTTGTTGGTGAGGTCGATGAGGATCAGGTGGTTGTCGGTGCCGCCCGACACGAGGTCGAAGCCGCGCGCGAGAAGCTCGTCCGCGAGCACCTTCGCATTCGCGACAACCGCGGCCGCGTATACGCGAAAGTCGGGGGTGGCAGCTTCCTTCAAAGCAACAGCGATCGCGGCGGTGGTGTGGTTGTGCGGGCCGCCCTGAAGCCCGGGGAGGATCGCGGAATCGATCTTCTTCGCGTGTTCCTCCGTCGAGAGGATCATCGCTCCACGCGGACCGCGCAAGCTCTTGTGCGTGGTCGTTGTGATGACCGGAGCATGTCCAACGGGTGATGGATGGACGCCTCCGGCGATCAGTCCGGCGATATGTGCGATATCGGCCATGAGGATGGCGCCGACTTCTTCTGCCACATCTGCAAAAGCCGGGAAATCGATCGTGCGCGGGATGGCCGTTCCACCGGCGACGATGATCTTGGGTCGTTCCTCTCGGGCGAGGTCGCGAACCTCGTCCATGTCGATGCGACCGGTCTCTTTGCGCACGCCGTACTGCACCGGCCGCAGCCACTTCCCCGACAGCGTTGGTGCCGCGCCGTGCGTGAGGTGACCGCCCATCGGCAGCGCCATGCCCATGAGGGGGTCGCCCGGCTGCAAGAACGCGAAGTACACCGCCAGATTCGCGGGGGAGCCTGAGTAGGGCTGAACGTTTGCGTGTTCGACGCCGAAGAGCTCTTTCGCGCGCTCGATCGCGATCGTTTCGATCTGGTCGATGACCTGCTGACCCTCGTAGTACCGACGTCCGGGGTAGCCCTCGGAGTATTTGTTCGTCAGTACCGTCCCGGTTGCTTCGAGAACGGCCCTCGAGGCGTAATTCTCGGACGGGATCAGGCGGATCTTCTGAGCTTGACGCTGCTCCTCGTCGCGGACGAGCTGCGCGATCTCGGGGTCGGTTCCGGAAAGAGCGGTGCGCTGATCGATGCTCACGGTCACGGGCGCCTCCTTGATCTCCGCTGCCTCGGCGCCCAGGCGTTCGGCTGGCAGCCCTCACATCGCTCCCCGGTGGTTGGGTCCACCTTCAACTACGCCAGTCGCGATGCGCACCCAACCTATGGATGAGCGTCGAGCGTGTCAACGGGGCGCTGATTCTCACGGTAGGCTCCCCCTGATCGGGGAGCAGGGAGCAGGGAGCAGGGAATGAGCCAGCGCCTTTCAAGACCTACAGTGTTCGTTGCGGCCGGGTTGATCGTGACGCTTGCCGCCGCCGGTTTGGTGTTCAACAACCGCAACTCGGACGCGCGGATCGTGATCGGAAGGACCGCGCTTGCCGCCGATGAGCAGGGGCTGGCTGCGGCTGCGATCGAGCCCGGCCTGCCCGAGATCGACGCACCGGAGCTCAATCCAGAACCGATAGTCCTATCGCAGACGAGCTCGGGGAACGGGAAGCCGGCCACCTACGACGGGAAAGTCGACGTCCCGAAGGATCTGAAGTTCTTTCTGGTGATCGGGAGCGACGCGCGTCCGGGACAGGACATGATGCGCACCCGCGCCGACTCGATCCATATCGCGGCCGTCGATCCGCGGACACGTGAAGGAACGGTGATCGGCCTGCCCCGGGACAGCTACGTGAACGTCCCCGGGTACGGCAAGCGCAAGATCAACTCCGCGCTGCCGCTCGGCGGGCCCGACCTGCTCGTGCGCACGGTCCGTGAGCTCACAGGCATGCCGATCGAGTACTACGCCATCACGGCCTTCGAGGGGATCGTGAAGATCGCGAACACGCTCAAGGGCGTCGACATCAACGTCCCCTACGACATGGACGACCCGTATTCCGGCGCCCGTTTCAAGAAGGGCTTGCGGCACATGAACGGCGAACAGGTGCTGGCGTTCTCGCGGGCGCGCCACGGTGTGCCCGGCGGCGACTTCGGACGCTCGGAGAACCACGGCCGCGTGATCCTTCACACCCTCGAGAAGCTCCGCAATGAGACGAAGAACGAGGACGGCATCCGCAATTGGCTCAAGATCCTCTACAAGTACGCGAAGCTCAACATGTCGATGAAGGACGCGTTCGGTCTCGCGAAGCTCGCACGGCAGATCTCTCCCACCGACCTGAAGAACAAAGTCGCACCGGGCTCGGCGCAGATGGCCGGCGACCAGAGCGTCGTGGTGCTCAGCGACGATGCCTATGCGCTCTTCAAGGACGTGCGTGCCGACGCGCAAGCCGATGGCAACACCAAACGGGGCAAGCCGAAGCCGACGCCGACGTCTACACCGACCAAGAAGCCGGGCGCCGGCGGAAAGCCGGGGAAGACCCCGACGCCGACGCCGACCCTCCCGCTCCCGCTGCCTCCTCCCGGGTAGGTTCCCCTCCGCAGGCGCCGGTAGTTTCATCGCATGAGCGAGGAGACCGGCTTTCTGCGCGCCGATGCCGTCATCGTCGGCGGCGGCCTGGCTGGGCTGTGGGCGGCGCTGCACCTGCCCGACGAGTGGGACGTGCTCGTCATCGACAAGGGCTCGGGGCCCGAGCTCGGGTCATCGCCGTGGGCCCAGGGTGGGATGGCAGTAGCCGTCGGTCCGCACGACTCGCCCGAGCTCCATGCCAACGACACCCTGCGCGCGGGGGCCGGAGCCTGCGACCTCAGCTCCGTCGTCGTGCTGGTCGAGGAAGCACCGCACGCACTCGACGAGCTCGTGCGGCTCGGATGCCGTTTCGACGGGCGGGACGACGGTGGTTTCGATCTCAATCGCGAAGGTGGACAGTCCGTTGCGCGTTCGGTTCACGCAGCCGACGCAACCGGACGGGAGATCATGCGCGTGGTCGTCGACGCCGCCCGCAAGCGCGCGCGCCGCTTCGTCGGGACGGCGACGCGGTTGCTCTCGTCGGGCGATCGATGCGACGGAGTGCGCGTGCAGACCAAGCACGGTGACGTGGACGTTCTCGCGCCGGCGACGCTGCTGGCCGTGGGTGGCTGCGGCGCACTGTTCGAGGCAACGACGAATCCCGCTGCGGCCACCGGAGACGGGTTGGCGCTCGCGTTCCACGCGGGGGCCGAGGTCTCCGACTGTGAGTTCGTGCAGTTCCATCCGACGGCACTCGCGGTGGGGGGCCTGCGCCGGGTGTTGCTCACCGAAGCGCTGCGCGGTGAGGGGGCGATCGTCGTCGACGGCGACGGCAAACGCTTCCTGCTCGACGCGCACCCCGACGGCGAGCTCGGCCCCCGTGACGTCGTGGCACGGGCGATCGCGCGCGCGATCGCGCAGTCGGGCGAGGCATATCTCGACGCTCGACCGATCGGCGAGGTGCACGTGCGCGAGCGGTTCCCGAACATCTCCGCGGCGGTCGCCGAAGCCGGGTTCGATCTCGCCACCGAGCTTGTTCCGGTTGCGCCGGCCGCTCACTATTTCCTCGGCGGCGTCACGACCGACGTCTGGGGACGCGCGACGCTGCGTGGCCTGTACGCGGCCGGTGAGTGCGCCGCCACGCGCGTGCACGGTGCGAACCGGATGGCCGGCAACTCCCTCGCTGAAGCGGTTGTCTTCGGACGCCGTGCTGCGATCGCGATGGTGAAAGACGAGCTGGAGGCGCCGCCCGTCGGCGACTTGACCGAACCGGAGGATGTGACGTCCGTCCGGACGATCAGCGGTGACGATTGGACGCGCTTGCGTTCCGCGATGTCGAAGGGAGCCGGACTCGTCCGTTCGGCGTCGAGCCTCGCTGCTGCTTCGGCGGTGGCGGAGGAGGTTGCGTCGGACGCGCCCGGTGAGCTCCGCGCGGCGGCAACGGCTGCACGCTTGATCGTGGCCTCTGCGAAGGAGCGCGACGAGAGCCGCGGCGTGCACTTCCGGTCCGACGCGCCGGAGCCCAAGCCGGATTGGGACGAGCGACACGTTGCGATGCGCGCGAAGTGATGACTAGAGCGTTTCCAACCAGCGGTGCGTGTGCGCCGGGCTTGTCAACCGCACCACGACAAGGTGTGAGTAGCGATCTTCGTTGAGCATCTCGGCGTCCCGCCTTTTGTTGGGCGTGTAGTGCGAGAAAGACCAACGGATGGGGTGCTCCGCTTGAAGGAAGAAGTGCCAGCGTTCTCGGTTCCCGTTCCAGAGCTCGGTCTTGAAGAGTGCGCGGGAGACAGAGCGCACGATCACCTGACGCATCACGGTCGGCAGCGGATAATCGAGCCAGACGACCCCGGTCGCCCGATCCCAGATCAGATCTCGGACGAACGACGTGTAGTTCCCATCGATCACCCATCGGTCGGCCAGCGCGTGTTGTTCGACGATGATTCGGAACTCATCGTCAGGAGTTTCGGTCCAGTTGGGTCCGTGCCTGATCGAGTCGAGCTCGATGTGGCTCAAGGCCAGACGCTCCGCCAGACGTGACGCGGTCCACGACTTGCCGGAGCCGGAGCTGCCGATCACCGAGATGCGCGTGCCGAGGTTCATGGTCTCCTGAGGGTAGACATGACGACGGCCTTTCTGATCTGCGACGTGTGGGACACGCATTGGTGCAAGGCAGCAACATGCCGCACCGGCGAGCTTGCCCGGCGCATCGATCGCGTTCTGGCGCGCCTGCGGCGGCGGGGCGTCTTCGTGATCCATGCGCCTTCCGACACGATGCCGTTCTACGCCGAAACGGTTCCGCGGAACCGCATGCAGGCGTTCCCTCGGCTCGACCCGCCGCCTGAACGCGAGCTCGATGAACCGAAGGCGCCGCAGACCCCCCATCTCGGATGTCCGGACGATCCTCCGTGTCTGGTTCGGCAGTGGTCGTGGTCACGACAACATCCGGCGATCGACATCTCCGAGGATGACGGCGTCAGTGATGATGAGATCGAGATCTACAGCGCTGTGAAGGGCCTCGGCGTCGACCGACTCTTCTACGCCGGCGTCCATACCGACATCTGTGTCTTGGACCGCCCGTTCGGTATCCGTCAGATGCTCAGATGGGGCGTGGCGTGCGCGCTCGTCCGCGACCTCACCGAAGCCTTCTGGCCGGACGATACCGCCACGATCGTCGCGCACATCGAAAGGCACTTGCGCCCGACGGTTACCTCAGAGGAGATGTTGAGCCGGTAGCCTCTGTTGTCTTGAGCCGGGGCCAAGGGGCCAAGGGGCCGATCGGGAGGGGAACGTGACCGAGACTGCAACGAGGCTTCCGCATTGGGACATGACCACGGTGTTCCCGGCGCTCGACTCGCCGGAGTTCGCCACCGCATACGACGAGCTGATCTCGCGTCTCGACGAGCTTGTGGCCCTTGTCGACGCCAAGGGTGTCCGTAAAGCCGGTTCGTCCGAGGTGACCGACGACACGGCCGTGACTTTCGAGGACGTGCTTGGCCGCCTGAACGACATCGGGGACCGATCGCGCGAAGTGACCTCCTATCTCCATTCGTTCATCACCACGCAAGCGCAGAACGACGCCGCTCAGGCGAAGAGCTCCGAGCTCCAGATGATGCTCGTGTCGCTCGCGAAGATCAGCACGCGTTTCGTCGCCTGGGTGGGCAGCCTCGATGTCGATGCGCTCATCGAGCGATCACAGGTCGCGGCAGACCACGAGTTCGCCGTCCGGAAAGCGAAGCGGGACGCCGAGACTCAGATGAGCGAGATCGAGGAAGACCTGGCATCGAGCCTGTCACCGTCGGCGCGAGGTGCTTGGGGACGGTTGCACGGCAACATCACGTCGCGAGTGATGGCCGACCTCCGCAGGCCCGACGGCAGCGTCCAACGCCTGCCGATGGCCGCCGTTCGCGGCATGGGCGACGATCCGGACTCCGCGGTGCGCGAAGCCGCATACAAGGCCCAGATGGAGACGTGGCCGACGGTCGAGGTGCCGCTGGCGGCCGCGCTCAACAGCATCAAGGGCTGGGAGAACGAGCTGAGTACCCGCCGCGGTTTCTCAGACTCGCTGCAACCGGCGCTCGAGAACAACAACGTTGATCGCGAGACTCTCGAAGCCATGCAAACGGCGTGCGTCGAGTCCTTCCCGGATCTTCAGCGGTACATGAAGGCGAAGGCCAAGTTGCTCGGCAAGCAGCGGCTGCCATGGTGGGATCTCGGCGCGCCGGTCGGGCGTGAGGTCAAGCGTTACCCGTGGGACGAGATGGAGACGTTCATCGTCGATCAGTTCGCAACGTATTCGGACAGACTCGCTTCACTCGCCGACCGAGCCTTCCGTCAACGGTGGATCGACGCCGAGCCTCGACAAGGCAAGCGCGACGGCGGGTTCTGCATGGGTGTCCACCGCGACGTGTCTCGCATCCTCGTGAACTACACGAACACGTTCATGAGTGTGGCGACCGTGGCGCACGAGCTCGGCCACGCGTACCACAACATCAACCTGGCCGACCGCACGCCCTACCAGCGCCGGACGCCGATGGCGCTCGCGGAGACGGCGAGCACCTTCTGCGAGACGATCGTCTCTCGCGCGATGTTCAACGCTGCGTCGGACGGCGAGAAGCTCGCCATCCTCAACGGCGATCTCGTGCGCGACAGCATGATCGTCGTCGCCATCCACAGCCGCTTCCTCTTCGAGAAGCACGTCTACGAATCGAGGAGGACGCGCGAGCTGTCGGCGACGGAACTCTGCGCGGCCATGTCGGACGCACAGATCGAGTGCTTCGGCGATGCGCTGGACCCTGACGTGACGCACCCGTACATGTGGTGCGTCAGTCCGCACTACTACTCGTCGACCTACTACAACTGGCCGTACACGTTCGGGCTGCTCTTCGGCCTCGGTCTCTACAAGCGCTACGAAGAGGAGCCGGACGCTTTTCGGGCCGGCTACGACGACCTCCTCGCCTCGACGGGAAGCGCCGACGCCGCGACGCTCTGTGCGCGATTCGGCATCGATATCAGGACACCGGACTTCTGGCGCGCGAGCCTTGATGTGATCCGCGAACGGATCGAGCTCTTCGAGTCTCTGGCGAAGGATTAAGCCAGCCGGTCGCGCAGGAACGCGGACACGCGAGCCACCGAGGCCCCCGACTCGGGGAGCAGCGTGAACAGGTGCCAGGCGTGGAACATCCCCGGCTCGATCTCGAACGTGACGTCGACCCCGTCGCTCGTGGCCCGGGCAGCGAGCCGGCGTCCCATGTCGAGAAGGATCTCGTCCTCTCCGACTTGGACGAGCAGCGGGGGCAGGCCGGTGAGGTCGGCGTTGCCCGGTGAGGCCAGCGGCCCGCTCGCATCGCCGCTCGGGACGTAGCTCTCGGCGAACACCTCGATGGCTTCCGGACGAAGGAAGTCGATGTCCATCGCGGCCTCCGAAACCTCGCCAAGTCCGGTGAGGTCGCACCACGGTGAGAGCACGGCCGCTGCGGCCGGCAGCGGAAGTTCGGCATCGCGGAGGCTGATAAGCAACGCGAGAGTGAGGCCGCCCCCGGCGGACTCACCTGCGACCACGACCCGCTGCGGATCGATGTCAGCGATGACCGCGTTGTAGGCGGCGATCGCATCGTCGACGGCCGCAGGGAACGGGTCTTCGGGGGCCAGCCGGTACTCGGGCAACAGCACTGGGATCTTGAGCGCCGATGCGAGCGCCGACGCCAGCGGCCGATGCGAGTTGCGCGTGCCGATGCAGTAGCCGCCTCCATGAAGGTAAAGGAGGGTGGCGCTCAGGTCGGCGTCCGGCGTACTGAGCCTGTCGGCCGGCATGCCGGCGAGCTTGGTGTCCTCGACGTCGACGCCCTCGGCCACCGGCATCATCTGGCCGAGCAAGTCGAATGCGCTCCGAAGCTCGGCCACCGAGGGGCGTTCGCCAATCCCCACAGGGCGCTGGGCCTTGAACATCTGGGCGAGGTTCTCGAATTCGGCGCTCGGCATGTTCCACATCATGATGGGTCGAGCTGTCTTGCCGCCAAGCGGTGTGCGCCGCGATGCTGGCAGCGTGCGCAAACTCTTCCAACACGTCATCGCGTACGTCGCCGTCAACGCGTTCCTGATCGCGATCTGGGTCGTCGTCGCCGGAGGCAGCACCGAGAAGCTCAAGGCCGTCCTCGATGACCCAAGCGAGTCGATATCCCTTGGGTTCTGGCCGATCTTCCCGCTCCTCGGGTGGAGCTTGCTGCTCATTCTTCATGTAGGCAATGCGATGTCCGAAGTGATGTTCGGTGACCGCGCCGGCCGGAGGCGCAGGAAGATACGGAAAGAAGCTGCCGCCGGCGCGAAGGAGCTTGCGAAAGAGGTCGTGAGCGCGATCGACAAGGCACACGAGCGGCGGATGGTCCGCGATGCTCGGCGTGACAAGCGAAACGAAGGTCGCGAGATGACGAAAGCGCCGTCACCGACGGCGCCTACGCGCAGATGGGTCACGGTGATGTTCTGCGACATCTCCGAGTCGACGTCCCACAACGAACGACTCGGAGACGAGGCGTGGCACAAAGTGCTCGCACATGTCCGCGGTGTCGCGCGCGCCGCGCTCTCGCAGCGTGGGGGGACTGAGGTCGGAACTCAGGGCGACGGGATGCTCGCGCGTTTCGAGAGCCCGGCGGATGCGGTGCTCTGCGGCATCGACATCCAATCCGAGCTCGGGCAAGCGCGCGAGACGAGTGACTTCGTCCCAGAGGTGCGCATCGGTGTGCACGCCGGCGACGCCGTCGAGGAGGAGGGAGATCTCATCGGACGCGTCATCAACCTCGCTTCACGCGTGACCGACGAAGCGATCCCGGGAGAGATATTGATCACCGAACCCGTGGCGGATCAATTGGTCGGCAAGCTCGAACTCGAGGACAAAGGTCTGCGTCCATTGAAGGGGATGGCCCAGCCGCGACACTTGCTCGCCGTGCGTTGGACCGACGTTTCTCAGACGTAGCGGACGTCGTCGGCCGACTCACCCGGACGACCGTCCTCGTCGACGGTCCGCGCACAGGTCGGGCAATACCAGCGAACCTCCATCGGCGTCCCGCACTCGACATGTCGCGGCGCCTCGGCCCCCGGTGTGGTCCCAGCGCCCCATTCGGCGAGCAGGCGCAGCGCCCCGACGAGCTCTCGTCCGCTGCCCGTCAGTGCGTAGGTCATCCGCAGCGGACGGCGGGAGTAGGGGCGCGCGCGCACGATGCCTTCGCGCTCGAGGTGGCGCAGCCGTCCGGACAGGATGTTCGGCGCGATCCCTTCGACGTCGTGGCTCAGATGACCGAAGCGCCGAGGGCCGGCGAGCAGGGCGTCGACGATCAGTAGCGTCCAGCGGTCTCCCACCCGTTCCAACGCTCTGACGAGTGGATCCGCCATGGGTTTGACCTCCGGTTGCTCTTCGGGGAATGTCAGTAGTAAGTTGCAAGTTACAACTTAACAGCCAGGAGGACCGAATGACAGCGATCGCAGGTTTGCAGGAGACGGTCAGGACGATCGCCGACCGCGTTGGCGGAAGTGTGGTGGGTGTAGCGGGGCGTCGGTCGGAGGGGTCCGGCTTGGTTGTGGCGCCCGGCCGCATCCTCACCAACGCTCACAACCTGTGGGGCTCCGCGGTGGAGGTGAGGTTCTCCGACGGCCGCACCGAGCAGGCCCAGGCCGACGGCGTGGACGTCGAAGGCGACGTTGCCGTGCTCGAGGCCGACACGAAGGACGCCGAGCCGATCGCCTGGCCGATCGTGCAGAAGGAATCATCGACAGTCGAGATCGGCGCAGCCGTCTTTGCCGTTGCCAACCCAGGCGGACGGGGACTCCGCGTCACCTTCGGTTTGGTGTCAGGCACCGAGCGCGCGTTCCGCGGGCCGCGCGGTCGTCAGATCGCCGGGTCGATCGAACACACGGCACCGCTACTGCCCGGTTCGTCGGGCAGTCCCATCGTCGATGACGACGGCAACCTGCTCGGCGTCAACACGCACCGTCTCGGTGATGGCTTCTATCTCGCGATCCCCGCCGACGAACAACTGCGTCTGCGTATCGATGCGCTGGCGCGGGGAGAGGCGCCGACGTATCTCCGTCTCGGAGTCGCGCTCGCGAGCGGCGAGGTTGCGACGCGGTTGCGGCGTTCGGTTGGCTTGCCGCAGGTGGACGGCGTGCTCGTCCGCGGCGTGCAAGAGGATGGCGCTGCAGCGGCCGCAGGGATCCGCGAAGGCGATCTGCTCACCACCGCCGGTGGCAAGGCTCTTCGTACGAGCGACGACCTGCTCGCCGCGCTCGAGGCGTCCGCGAGCTCGAAGAAGCTCGAGATCCGGTTCCTGCGGGGCGCTGAAGAGAAGTCGATCACGGTCGAGTTCACGGGCTAGGACATGGACGCGCTCAGCCACCGGCCGGTCGACTCAACGAAAGCGATGCTCTCGACGCATACTCGCGGATCGTCACGAACGTCGCCGAGAAGTTGATCCCGTCGATCGCGAGTCTCACGGTCATGGGACGCACGCACGGCGGACGTATCCCTCGAGGACAAGGAGCAGCCGCACGCCACGCTCGATCCGATGTTCGATGCCCTCACCGAACTGATCGCGGGCGATGCGTCGTTCGATGACGTAACACGCGCGTATCGGGAAGACGAGCGGTTGCAGCCACCTTTGGACAGCTTCGAGTTTGACCTCGTGGATGGAGTTTCCTGAACCGAGTTCTCCTTAAAAGGAACCGAAAGTGGCAATGGATTTGGCAGTATGCGCGCCCCGCGCGTCGTCCGAGGTTTTCCATGGCCGCTTTCGCGGCCACTCTCGCGGGGATGAAAGAGACGCCTATTCGAGTCCAGTTTTCCATGGCCGCTGTTCGCGGCCACCCTCGCGGGGATGAAA
>CAZFOB010000008.1:0-146476 GCA_964520325.1 uncultured Actinomycetes bacterium
ACTACGACTACTACCAGCCCGAGGCATACGTCCCGTCGAGCGACACCTACATCGAGAAGGACAGCTCGATCAACGACGAGATCGATCGGCTGCGCCACTCGGCGACGGCTGCCGTGCTCACACGGCGCGACGCGATCGTTGTCGCGTCGGTGTCCTGTATCTACGGCCTTGGCACACCCGAGGAGTACAAGCAGAACATGCTCTACCTCCACCAGGGGGCCGAGATCCCGCGCGACCACATCGTCCGGCGGCTGGTCGATCTGCATTACCAGCGCAACGACGTCGCCATGTCGCGCGGGAAGTTTCGTGTGCGCGGCGACACTCTCGAGATCCATCCGGCGTACGAGGAGACCGTGCTTCGCGTCGAGATGTTCGGCGACGAGATCGAGAAGCTCACGTGGATCGGTCCCATCACCGGTGAGGTCATCGGAACTCCGGACGGCCTTCGGATCTATCCCGCCAGCCACTACATCGCCTCGACGGAACGGATGCAACGCGCGATGCGGCAGATCGAGGATGAGCTCGTCGTTCGCCTCGCGGAGTTCGAGTCGCAGAACAAGCTCCTCGAAGCACAGCGGCTTCGCATGCGGACGAACTACGACCTCGAGATGATGCGAGAGATCGGTTCGTGTGCCGGTATCGAGAACTACTCACGCCACATCGACGGACGATCGGCGGGGGAGCCCGCGTACACGCTGCTCGACTACTTCCCGGACGACTTCCTGATCTTCATCGACGAGTCGCATATCACCGTGCCGCAGTTGCATGGCATGTACGAGGGCGACCGATCGCGCAAAGAGACGCTCGTCGACCACGGATTCCGGCTCCCGTCGGCGATGGACAACCGCCCGCTGCGCTTCGAGGAGTTCATGGAACGCATCGACCAGGTCGTGTTCGTGTCAGCGACGCCGAGCGCGTACGAGATCAGGCAGAGTAAGGAGGTCGTCCAGCAGATCGTTCGTCCGACGGGCCTGATCGATCCCGAAGTCATCGTCCGGCCGACGCGCGGGCAGATCGACGATCTCATGGGTGAGATCCGCACCCGCGTCGAGAAGGAACAGCGGGTACTCGTCACGACGCTTACCAAGAAGATGGCCGAGGACCTCACCGACTACCTGCTCGAGATGGGGCTTCGCGTGCGATACCTCCACTCCGACATCGATACCGTGCAGCGCATCGAGATCCTGCGCGACCTGCGTCTCGGTGAGTTCGACGTTCTCGTCGGCATCAACCTGCTGCGTGAAGGTCTCGACCTGCCTGAGGTCACGCTCGTTGCCATCTTGGACGCCGACAAGGAAGGATTCCTGCGCAGCGCCACTTCGCTCATCCAGATCATCGGACGCACGGCCCGCAACGTCGAGGGTCAGGTGCTGATGTACGCCGACAACATGACCGACTCCATGAAGCAAGCTCTGGACGAGACCAACCGCCGCCGCGAGATCCAGATGGCGTACAACACCGAGCACGGGATCAAGCCGGAGACGGTGCGCAAGAACATCACCGACTTCATCCTCCAGACGCGCGGCAGCCACGCAGCGACGCCGAATAAGAAGTCACGGCGGCGAAAGCGCGAGGACGCCGTGGAGATGCCGCTGGACGAGTTGAAGCGGTTGATCATGGTGCTCGAGGAGGAGATGAAGGAAGCGGCGCGAGACCTTCGTTTCGAGTACGCGGCGCGACTGCGCGACGAGGTGCAGGACCTCAAGCGCGAGCTCCGCGAGATCCACGGCCAGCCGGTCTAAGACCGCTGTGCTCCGATGATCCCGACGGCGATCACCACGGGGACGTTGCCGCGGTTGTGCCACGCGTGACGTGTCCCGTTCTGAACGACGGTATCGCCGGCTCTCAGCGTGACCTCGGCGCCGTCGTCCAGCTCGAGGACGACCTCGCCGGACAGCACGACCTCGAAGTCGACGGTGTCAGTGGTGTGCATGCCTGGCGCATCCGGCTCCATGTGTCCGGCCATGCCGGGGAGTTTCTCTTCGAGCTCTGCGAAGGCCTTTTCGAAGTCGATGTCTTGGACCGACGCTTGGCTCTCCGGCGGCAACGTGAAGAACCCCCACCGGAACCCACTCGCGGGTGGGAAGTATGCATGCTGCGACGGGAGCGTGCCGTCCGTCGGAAGCTGAACTACCGCATCGGCGCCCCACAGCCGGTGGAACTCTGCTCCTGGGAGCATCGTGACCGTCACGGGCTCGACCTCGTCGTCGCTCACGAACACAGACTTCCCGCCATCCACTTGACCCGTCACAACCCGACGAACCTTCATGCAGATCCCTCCTCGCCCGGTATTCGTACGTCGACGACCTCCGGCGGCATGCCATACAGGCTCAGGAACACGTTGCGGCGGACGTCGCCGGGCAACCGGGCTGCGGCGGCTTCCGGCGTCACGCGCAGCTTCGCCTTCGTGTCGAAGTTGATCTTGATCTCGTTGTACCGCGTCACCGGATTGGGCGGATGGCTCGGTGCGCGCTTGAAACCGGGGTGGGGGAGAGTACGTGGGAAGAGCCACAGATGTCCGAGGTTGTGGGGCAGGAAGTCGGAGGCGTGGTTGAACCACACCTCGTCGTAGTCGTTCTGGTGCGCCGGCGCCCCGAAGCTTCCGTCAGGTGCCGGTTGCGTCGGTGACGGCGGCACGCCGAGGACGTTGAAGAAGAACGACTTGTTCTCGCTCATGAGCACGGCGTGCGCCGGTGGCGGGAGGAATCCGCGCGATGTTCCCGGAGCCGGGACGTCCCACACATTCATCTTGAAGATCACGGGATCGCCAATCCAGCCGGTGACGTCTGCGCACGGATCGAAATCATATGTGATCGTGTGGTACGCGCCGTCCGCCCATGTCCTCACGTCGGTCTCGACGTCGGATCCGGAGCCGTCTCCCGGCGCCACGGAGTTCGGAACGGGTAGCACCATGTTGGAGAAGTCGACGAACATGCTCACGAAGCCGACGGCGTCCCACATGGCGTCGTCTGCGCATGCGATCTCGTCTTCGACCTCGAAGATGAGGACGACGTTGTCGTCCGTCGATGGTCGTTCGCGGAACACGAGCCCTTTGCCGATCACCACGAAGTCGCCGGCCGCGGCGGTGAGGGGACCGAGCTCGGTGTCCACCGCGAATTCACCGCGGTGATAGAAGCGGATCTGGTTGTAGTCGGTATTCTTCTCGCAGAACGGCATCGCTTTTGACCGCCGCGAGAGCAGGACGCGGATGCCGTCGCCCTCGAGCAGACACATCGGCTCTCCACCGGGATCATGCAGGTCGGACGGTTCGAGGACGTTCGAGTTGATCCCTGCGTACATGATGTCGTCGCTCGACCAACGTTTCGGAACGCCGGCATTGTGACGGCGGTAGATGTGCACCCAGTCGCCGAAGAACCCCTTCTGCGTGTAGACCTCGTCCGAGTGTTCGGGCACGCCGGTCGGCGGATGCGGGATGTCGCCCTGACGGTAGACCGGCATCATCCGCCGCCGTACACGGTCGAGAGGTCGGCGGCGATGCGCTGGGAGGCGAAGCGGCCGTTGGACACTGTGCCGATCACGATTCCCGGTACATCGATCTCACGCGCGTCTGCCAGGGTGTAATGCGCGACGACTTCGAAGATGACCACGTCGTCGTCCTCTTCCCAGGCGTGCGTCACTTCGTGCGCGATGCTCTTGATGATCGGGTTCGCCATACCGCCACGCATGACACGGTCGATCGCGTCGTATCCAACGATCTCGGGCAGATGCGCGATGCGCAGCGTGGCGTCCGGAGTGAAGTACCGCTCGCACTCGTCGAGGCGGCCGGTGTCCATGAGCTCGTAGTAGCCACGGATCCACTCGAGCGTCTCTGGTCGTGCGCGCACGAGAGAAGTGTTCTACGAGACGTGTCCGCGGAGCCAGTCGGCGATGAGGTCCGCAGTGGTGTCGCGTCCGTTGGTTGGCTGGAGGAGGTAGTGGTCGCCCGGGACGAACTCGAGCTGTTTGTCCGCCGAGCCGAGCGCGTCGAAGATCGTTTGCGCGTCGCTCGGGTAGCAGCCCTGGTCGGCCGTCGATTGGATGACGAGCGAGGGACAGGTGACCTTCGCCAGGTTGGGCGCTCCGCGGCACTTCGACTCGGCGAGGGACCACATCGAGAGCCAGCTTCGGCACGTGCTCACCGCGCCGATGCCCCACGGGCCGTAGTTCGCCCGCTTCGGGTCGCCGAAGTAGCAGCCGACGGTGCGATCCGACGGATCGATGCCGAGGTCCAGGAAACGCAGATCGGCCCACACGCGATAGATGTTGAACGTCCGGTCGTAGGCGCCGGCCGACTCGAGGCGTGCGATCTCGTCCTTCGCCCACGCGGTGATGCGATCGTTGCGCGCCACCTGAGCAGCGCGATAGCGCTCGATGAACTCCCTGGTGTAGGGGGGTCCGTTGTTCGGGTCGAACATGTTGAGATCGGGATCGGCGCTCAGTAAGTCGTTCTCGTCGACAACGGACGGATCGATCCACGCTGTGTGCACTTCGGGACGTCCCTGGTGCGCGCAAAGCGAGATGAACAGGTCTCCTGGAGCGTCACTTAGTGCGTGATACGCCGACATCAGGGACGCGCCGCCGGAGTTCCCGAGCAGGACGACCGTCTCGACTCCGGCTTCCTCCCGCAGCCACCGCACGCCTGCGCCGATGTCGCCGATAGCAGGTTCGAGGATGAAGTACGCACCGTTGCCGCGGAACCTCGTGTTCCATCCGAGGAACCCGAATCCGCGCTCGGCCATGAATGTCGCGAGGTAGTGCTCGCTGAAGTCGATCTCGTAGTGCGTGGCGATGAGCGCAACGCTCGGTTTCTTGCCCGCCGCCGCGTAGTACACGCCCTGGCACGGGTTGCTCCCGTGACCGGCTCGCGCAGCGTTGCGCGGAACCAACGAGATGAAGGTTCGATCGACGCCCGTCATCGAGCGATCAGCGTATCGAGTGCGACCGCCCTCGCCGTCGCGCCCATCTCTTCGTAGAGCCGTCGCGCTGCGTCGAGCTGATGCGCGCGTTCCTCCTCGTCGCCGAGCTCTCCGGCGAGCTCGGCGAGTTCCTCCCGCAACGGAGACTCGAGCGAGCGGTACCCGGTGCGCTTGAGCACGTGGAGGCACCGGAGGAGGTCTGCGCCCTCGGCCCGCGCGTCCGCGCGGCCGAGGGCGCGCCGCGCTTTCGCCAGGAGGGTGCGCGCGCGTACCGCGAGCGCACCCTCGCCCCCCTCGAACGCCTCGGCCGCCAGATGCTCGGCCTGCTCGGCGTTGTCCGCCTCGAGGTGGGCTTCGGCGAGCGACGCCAGGACGAGCGGCTGGAGGTGAAGACCGGTACGGTGCTCCCTCATCTGCATGAGCGCGCGCTCGAGCGCGCCGATCGCCTCGGACGTGGCCCCGCGAAGCGTCAGCGCTCGTCCGTTGCTGTGATAGGAGCTCCATACCGCGAGGAGTGTGCCGATCCGTTCGGCGACGTCGACGGCTTGGGCTGCGTGCGCGCCGGCTCCAACGGCATCGCCGCGCAGGCACGCGAGGTCGACGCACCCTTGGTGCGCCCAGCACAGGATCTCGAGCTCGCCGTGCTCGCGCGCGAGCCGCAATGCACGGTCGAACGCTTCGTCGGCTTCGGCCGCGCGTCCCATGTAGGTGAGCAGTCGTCCGCGGTTCATCACCAGCCAGATGTACGGGCTGTATCCGAGGTGCTCGGCCCCCACGCGCGGATTTGTTGGGACATCGAGCAGTGCTTCGTCGACGATCTCGAGTGAACGGCCGAGCTCGTCGAATTGCGTGGCCCACGACGCGAGGTTGACGGCGACCGCCAGGCGCAGGCCGCGCAACCCGACGTCGTCGGCGAGTTTCGCGGCTTCGAGCGAAAGCTCGCTGGCCTGCGCGACGTCGCCGGAGATCCCGCGTACGCGCGCGAACACGAGCAAGAGACGGGCGAGCGAGCGTTTGTCGCCGAGATGCTCGGCGAGCGTACGCCCTTCGTCGAAGAGCGCTTGCGCCTGGATCTCGGTCAGTCCGTGACGGGGGCCGAGGTTGAGCACGCCGAGACACGCGGCGAGGGCAAGCGTCTCGGCCTCGTCGACGGGGTAGGCACCGACGAGCTCCCGGACCTTCTCCCAATGACGCAAGCCGAGCGACGTGTCGTTCTGCGCCGCCCACTCCGCCGCGCGTCGATGCCAGCGCGCCGCCTCATGCGCGTCGCCGGCCTCTTCCCAGTGCCGAGCGAGGACCGGCGCGCGCTCGTCCAGCCTGTCGTCGTACGCCTCGGCGATCGCCGAGGCGACGATGGCGTGCAGACGGCGGCGCCGTTCGCCGAGTTGCGAGTTGTACGCCACTTCCTGGGTGAGCGGGTGCTTGAAGCCGTATTCGGCGTCGGGCTTGGGTGCGCCGTATGGCGCCCCCATCGAAGGGGATGCATGTAACGGCGCTCCTCCCGAAGGGATGCTGCGTTCGACGATGAACTCAGCACTGACCAACGCGCGAAGTGTGGCATCGAGCTCGAACGCGGCGAGTTCGGCAGCCCTCTCGAGCACGCTGAACGAGAACTCCGGGCCGATCACTGCGGCGGCTTGCAGGACGTTTTTCTCACGCTCGCCGAGCCGGTCCAGCCTCGCCGCGAGGATCGCCTGCACGGTTGGAGGAACCGATATCTGCGACAGAGCACCGACGAGGCGGTAGTTGCCCGGCTCTCCGACGAGCGCGCCGGTACCAACGAGCGACTGCATGATCTCCTCGATGAAGAACGGGTTGCCCCCCGACCGCCTGATCACGTACGGTCCGAGCGATCGGAGCGATGTGTCGTTACCGAGCCGATGCGCGATGAGCTCGTCGATCGCGTCGGCGTCGAGGGGGCCGAGTGCAAGCCGGCGGTACGAGTCCGCCGTCCAGTCCACCCGGTACTCGGGACGGAAGTTGAGCAGCAACATGGTGCGGGTGTCCGTAACGGCTCCGACGAGATGCGGGATGAACGTTGCGCTGCCTTCGTCGAACCACTGCAGATCCTCGATGAGGACGAGTGCCGGACCGCGGCCGGAACGTGCGGCGATCAAGCGCCGAGTCAGTGCGTGCAGTTGCGACAGTCGCGCGTCGGGATCGAGTTGCGGCCACGGGAGATCCGGGTCGGCGACGCCCAGGAAGTCGAAGACGAGCGGCAGCGAAGTCCGGAACGATTCGTCGAGCAGGAGCAGGCTTCCCGCGATCTTCTGCCGAGCCGCCACCGGTCCGTCGATCTCCGCGACGCCGAAGTATCCGCGCAGCAGCTCGAGGACGGGGGCGAACGGGAAGGCTCGCCCGTGCGGTTGGCCGTGCGCGACGAAGACTTTCATACCGGACGCGCGTGCTCGCTCGAGGAACTCGTGGCACAGTCGGCTCTTGCCGACCCCCGCCTCGCCGACGACCCCAACGACCTGACCGTCCCCTGCTTCGACGTCGTCGAGCGCCTGCTTCAGCACGGCCGCCTCTTCTCGTCGTCCGACGAATCGCGACAGGCCGCGAGCGGTCGCGATGTCGAAGCGATTGCGTCGCGCACCGATCCCTTTCAGCTCGTAGACGCGCACGGGTTCGCGCACGCCCTTCACGTCGAACTGACCGAGGTCCTCCAGATCGAAGAAGCCGCCCGCAAGCTCCGCTGTGCGCACCGTGATGTATGCCGTCCCCGGGGCTGCGAGGTGCTCCATCCGCGAGGCTAGCCCCACGGTATGTCCAACGGCTGTGTATTCCATGTGCAGGTCGGGACCGATACCGCCGACCACAACCTCGCCCGAGTTCATCCCGATGCGGACGGAGAAGCTCAGGCCCTTCTCACGTCGGAGGTCGCGCGCGTACAGGCCGAGTGTGTCGCACAGATGCAGGGCCGCGTAGCACGCGCGTCGCGCGTGGTCTTCGTGTGCGATCGGCGCACCGAAGATCGCCATGATTCCGTCACCGGTGTACTGGTTGATCGTGCCCTCGAAGCGATGCACTCCTTCTGTGAGGATCGCGTAGAAGCGGTTGAGGATCCGGCGCCAATCCTCCGGGTCGACGTCCTCGGAGAGATCCATCGACCCTTTGACGTCCGCGAACATGACGGTGACCTGCTTCCGTTCGCCCTCGACCGCCCCGCGAGCGTTGCGGATCTTGTCCGCAAGGTGTGAAGGCACGGCGAGGTGGACGTCCGGCACGGCGCCGGCGGCAGCCAACGGCTGTCCGCAGTTGTCGCAGAACCGGGCGCCCTGCCGGTTGTCCTGCCCACAGGAAGCGCACCCCATCGCTCGTCTAGTGTGACGGCATGGATGGAGCGCAGCGACTCCCCGGCATGGATGGAGCGCAGCGACTCCCATGAAGAGCGACATCAAGCTTGTGGTGCAGTGCGACGACTTCGGGATGTGCCACGCCGGAAATCTCGGGGCCGTGCAGGCGTTCAACGAGGGCATCCTTACCCAGGCGTCTGTGATGGTGCCGTGTCCGTGGTTCCGCGAGGCCGCGCACCTCGCCAAGGAGCACTCGATCCCCGTCGGCGTGCACCTGACGCTCACGGCCGAGTGGGACTACCTCCGCTGGGGGCCGCTGACGGGCGGCCGCTCGCTCGTCGGTGACGACGGACGGTTCCCGCGCACGATCGACGCGGTCAAAGAGAAGGCCACGGTGGACGAGATGACAGCAGAGTTCGCCGCGCAGACCGAGCTGTTCCTCGAAGAAGGACTGACGCCCGAGTACTTCGATTGCCACATGGGAGTGGTGAACCCCGAGCCGTACGCGGCCACGTGCGAGCGCTATGGCAAGCCGTTCGACTATCCGATCGGTGACTGCGCCGTCGGCTTCGACTCGATCCACATGCTCAGCGGGCGTCCGAGCGAGGAGAAGGTGCCGTACCTCCTCGAACGCATCTCACAGATGGGGCCGGGGAAGCACATCATCGTGAGCCACTGCGCCGTCGACTCCGACGAGCTCCGCGCCATGGCGAGCGATACCGCTGAGAACGCCGAATGGGCCCTGCAGTACCGCGTGTCCGATCTTGCCGCGCTGACTTCGGCTGAGGTCAAAGGGGCGGTGAAGGACCGCGGGATCGATCTCGTTTCGGTCGGCGGGCTCTAGCCGTAGTGACCGCTCTGTGCAGGACCCTCTGGTCGGTACAGTGTGCGGGGGTTGATGTGTCCAGGCGACGAAGCTAGAAAGGGGAGGGCGCGTGTTCAAGACGATCGTGGTCGGAACGGATTTCTCTGATACAGCGAACCAAGCGGTGAGCCAAGCGACCGATCTCGCGAAGGCCTATGGGGCCAAGCTGCACATCGTCACGGCGTTCAGGCCTGCGATGACCGCGAGCGTGGCCGCCTCGAGCCTCGAGGCGATGGCCTACGGAGGGTCCGCCGTCCTTCAAGAGGCCGAGAGCAAGATCGCGGACGAAGTCGAGGCGACCCTCCAGCGGATGTCTCAGCAGGTGAGCGCCGCCGGCGTTGCGGTCAAGACGCATTGCTTCGCCGGCGACCCGTCCGATGCGCTCATCGACATCGCCGAGCAGACGAAGGCAGACGTCATCGTGATCGGCAATCGGGGTATGGGTGGCGTGAAGCGTTTCGTGCTTGGAAGCGTGCCCAACAAGATCTCACATCACGCCCCCTGCAGCGTTCTGATCATCCACACGACGTGATCGTTCGCCGCCAGAGCGACAACTGGAGCGACAACTAGACCGGCGGCTGCGGGTCGTACTGGATGTAGTGCTTGACCTCTTTCGCGCGCTCGACAGACTTCAGGCGCGCGACGAGGTGGAGCGCCATGTCGATCCCGGCTGAAACACCGGCGGCGGTGATGACGTTTCCCGCGTCGACGAACCGATCGTCCTTCCGTACCTCGATGTCCTTCCCGAGGGTCGGCAACACGTCGACGACCGACCAGTGAGACGTGGCGGCCTTGCCGTCGAGGAGACCGCTGTCGGCGTAGACGAGCGCGCCCGAGCACACGCTCGTCATGAGTGCACCGCTCTCGGCGATCTTCCGGACCCATCCGCGGAACGTCTCGTCGCCGATCTGTACGCGGTTGCCTTCGCCGCCGGGATAGACGAGGACGTCGATGGGCGGAGAGGTGTCCCATGTGTGGTCTGGGATCACGCGCATACCTTTGGCACACGTGATGGGCTCGGCCCCCTGGGCGAGCATGAAGACCTCGACGCCGTCGTCGGGAAACATCTGGGCCCACATGGTCAACACTTCCCAGGGCCCGACGAAGTCGAGCTCCTCGGCCCCCTCGAAGATGAAGACCCCGATCCGTGTGCTCATAAGTGGGAGTCGCTACGCTCGATCCTCTCTAGCGGCCCTCTTTCTTCTCCTTCTTATCGCGCCGTTTCTCCTTGATCGACTTGCCCTTCTTCTTCTGCTGAGCCTGCTTCTTCGGTTCGCCACGGCCCTTCATGCGTCGTCCTCCTTACGTGCGTCTTTGCCCAGGCTAGCCACGCCTGCGGACCCCGTACACCCTCCGTCCTATGACCGGAGTACGCTCTACCGCCCGGCGGCTGTCGCAGGTCCCGGGTAACATCCGAGCACGAACTGGTGTTCGGGCATCTGGAGGGCGACCAGACTTGGTAGACAACATCCACATCAGGGGCGCGCGCGAGCACAACCTGAAGAACGTCACCCTCGACCTGCCCCGCGATGCGCTCATCGTGTTCACCGGCATCTCCGGCTCGGGTAAGTCGTCCCTCGCCTTCGACACGATCTACGCAGAGGGCCAGCGGCGCTACGTCGAGTCGCTGTCCGCCTACGCGCGGCAGTTCCTCGGGCAGATGGAGAAGCCGGACGTCGACATCATCGAGGGACTCTCACCGGCCATCTCTATCGATCAGAAGTCGGCGTCCCGCAACCCGCGTTCGACCGTCGGCACGATCACCGAGGTCTACGACTATCTCCGTCTGCTCTACGCGCGCATCGGTCACCCGCATTGCCATCAGTGCGGACGTCCCATCCAGCGTCAGACGGTTGAGCAGATCACCGACAACATCCTCGGTTGGAAAGACGGAACGCGACTGATGATCCTCGCGCCGGTCGTCCACGGACGCAAGGGCGAGTATGAGTCGATGCTCGGTGACCTCGCGCGCAAAGGCTTCTCTCGTGCTCGCGTCGATGGTGAGATGCGCGAGTTGTCCGAGAAGATCAAGCTCGAACGTTACAAGCAGCACACGATCGAGGTTGTCGTCGATCGGATCGTCCTCAAGGACGGCATCCGTTCCCGGCTCGCCGATTCCCTCGAGACGGCGATGGGGCTCACGCAGGGCGCGGTCGACGTCGAAGTCGTAGACGCGAAGGCGGAGACCATCGAATCGCACTCGTTCTCGCAGAACTTCGCGTGCCTACATTGCGGCATCAGCTTCGAAGAGCTCGCGCCGCGGCAGTTCTCGTTCAACACTCCCTACGGAGCGTGCTCGCACTGCGCCGGCCTCGGCAACAAGCTCGAGGTCGACCCGGAGATCGTCATCTCCGACCCCGATCTGTCGGTATCGGAAGGAGCGATCTCACCGTGGGCTGGCGGACGCCTCGAGTATTTCGAGCGCATGCTCGAGGCGGTCTCTGAACACTTCGGGATCGACGACAGCAAGCCGTGGAAGAAGTTGAGCAAGACGCACCGCGACATCCTGCTCTTCGGTTCCGGTGAAGAGCAGGTCTACATCCGTTACAAGTCGCGGTACGGACGCAAGCGTTCGTACTACACGTACTACGAAGGTGTGATCCCGTGGCTGCAGCGGCGCCATGAAGAGACGGATTCGGAGTACGCGCGTGAGAAGGTCGAGCAGTACATGCGTCAGATCCCGTGTCCGGCGTGCAAGGGCGCCCGCCTGAAGCCGGAATCGCTGGCCGTCAGCGTGGGTGGGATCAACATCTCCGAGCTGTGCGCGATGTCGGTCAAGAAGGCGCTCGTCTTCATCGACGCCATCGAGCTGAACGACCGCGAGAGCCACATCGCCGAGCGCGTGCTGAAGGAGATCCGAGAGCGTCTCGGCTTCCTGGTGGACGTCGGCCTCGACTACCTGACCGTCGATCGCGCGGCCGCCACGCTGGCCGGTGGTGAGGCGCAGCGCATCCGGCTGGCGACGCAGATCGGTTCCGGTCTCGTCGGTGTCCTCTACATCCTCGACGAACCGTCGATCGGACTTCATCAGCGTGACAATCAGAGGCTGATCAAGACGCTGATCCGCCTGCGTGACCTCGGCAATACGCTCGTCGTCGTCGAGCACGACGAAGAGACCGTCCGGTCTGCGGACTACGTCGTGGACATCGGCCCCGGCGCCGGCGAGCACGGCGGCGAGATCGTCTATGCCGGAGAGCTCAAGGGGTTGCTGAAGCACAAGACGTCGCTGACGGGGCAGTACCTGTCCGGACGCCGCGAGATCCCGCTTCCGGCCAAGCGGCGCAAGGGCCAGGGCGCACTGACCGTGCATCAACCGACGCAGCACAACCTCAAGGGCGAGGACGCGAGCTTCGCCTTCGGGACGTTCAACGTCGTCACCGGCGTGTCCGGCTCGGGCAAGTCGACGCTCGTCTACGACATCCTCTTCCAAGCGCTGATGCGGCAGGTGTACCACTCGAAGATCGTGCCTGGGAAGCACAAGAAGATCGTCGGGATCGACAAGGTCGACAAGGTCATCGCCATCGATCAGTCACC
Organism: uncultured Actinomycetes bacterium; assembly: GCA_964520325.1. Lineage (GTDB taxonomy): Bacteria > Actinomycetota > JAICYB01 > JAICYB01 > JAICYB01 > CAZFOB01. Next base: position 12,612 of record CAZFOB010000008.1, read on the forward strand.
GATCGGACGTACGCCGCGCTCCAACCCGGCGACGTACACCGGCGTCTTCGATCACATCCGCAAACTCTTCGCGCAGACGGCGGAGGCGAAGATGCGCGGCTATACGCAAGGACGGTTCTCGTTCAACGTCCGCGGCGGGCGGTGTGAGGCATGTGCTGGTGATGGGACGATCAAGATCGAGATGCACTTCCTCCCGGACGTGTACGTCCCGTGTGAAGTGTGTAAAGGCAAGCGGTACAACCGGGAGACGCTCGAAGTGCGGTGGAAGGGCAAGAACATCTCGGAGATCCTCGAGATGTCGATCGAAGAGGCCAACGAGCTCTTCGATGCGCTTCCACCGATCAAGCGACACTTACAAACACTCGTCGATGTGGGATTGAGTTATGTGAAGCTCGGACAGCCTGCCACGACGCTGTCTGGTGGCGAGGCGCAGCGCGTGAAGCTCGCGAGCGAGCTGGCAAAGAAATCAACCGGCCGCACGATGTACATCCTCGACGAGCCGACGACGGGTCTTCACTTCGAGGACATCCGTCGGCTGCTCGAGGTTTTGCACCGCCTCGTCGACCAGGGCAACACGGTGATCGTGATCGAGCACAACCTCGACGTCATCAAGACAGCCGACCACGTCATCGATCTCGGGCCCGAAGGCGGCGACGGTGGGGGACACATCGTGGTCACCGGCACACCCGAGGACGTTGCCAACTGCGATGCGAGCTACACCGGTCGGTACCTCGCGCCGCTGCTCGAACGCAAGCGCGAAGAAGCCGTCGCTTCTTAGGCGGATCTCGGACAGGCTGCGACCCAGCGCTCGGCCCACGCCTCGACGGACTTCACGACCGGGAGCAGATCGGCCCCCGTCTCGGTGAGGGTGTATTCGACGCGTACGGGCGTCGAGGGTGTTACGGTCCGCACGACCAGCCCTTCGGCCTCGAGCTCCTTGAGGCGCTCGGAGAGCAGGCGATCGGACAGTCCCGGGATGGTCTCCGCGATGTCGTTGAACCTGGTCACGCCGACCATCAGCGCCCGCAAGATCGCCCCCGTCCACCGGCGTCCGATGATCTCGAGCGCGTGGGAATACTGGGCGCAATACGGCGTCATCTGCTCGCTCATGGGGCCGAGCTTACCTCCGATTAGTAACTTGCATGGGAATAGTTATGGATCGGTAGGTGCTTACCTCACATAAGTTCGAGCGGCTCCGCCTTTCGAGGAGGCCGCCGCCGAGAGGAGGTTTTCTGTATGGACGTCGGTCTGTTTGTCCTGCGGGTCATCGTCGGCCTACTGTTCGTCGGTCACGGAACACAGAAGTTGTTCGGGTGGTTCGGTGGTCCGGGACTGGACGGCACCGCCGGATTCATGGCGTCATTGCGCTACCGCCAGCCGAGGCTTGCGGCGCTTGCGGCGAGTGTGTTCGAGATCGGTGCCGGATCGTTCCTGGCCGCCGGGTTCCTCACGCCCCTGGCTGCGGCCGCCGTCATCGGCGTGATGATCAATGCGACGGTCACGGTGAAGTGGCCGGCCGGTCTGTTCGCCGGGTACGAGATCGACCTGCTCTACGCCACGATCGCAGCCGCGCTCGCGTTCACCGGAGCCGGTGCGTACTCGCTGGACGCCGCTCTGGGCCTGAGCCTTGCCGGAACCACCTGGGGTCTGTTCTCGATCGGTCTGGCTGCCGTGATCGCGGGACTCGTACTCGCATCCCGTGCACCTGCCGTCATCGCACCTGCCGGGGCAACGGAGCGGCCCCGAGCCGCCTAGCACCTACCACTTGCACCCACCCGGCGAAGGGGAGGAGCTCCGGTTCCTCCCTTCTTTCGTACGCTGGTTGCTATGGACATCAGGCCGATCGAGCCCGACGAGCTCGAAGCGTTCTATACGACCTTCACTCGGACGATGGGCTTCGGCCCCCCGTCCGAAGCGCAACTCGAGCGCGACCAGAAGTCGTTCAAGACCGAACGCAGCATCGTTGCTGTCGATGCGGGCGCCATCGTCGGCACCGCGTACTCGCATCTCTTCGAGCTCACGCTCCCCGGCGGGGTGTTCGTACCGGCTGCCGGAGTGACCGCGATCTCGACGGTGCCGACGCATCGCCGTCGCGGCATCGTCACACAACTCATTCGGACGCAGTTGTCGGAAGCCCTCGACCGCGGTGAAGCGGCCGCGATCCTGCTCGCATCCGAGGGCGGCATCTATGGACGGTTCGGGTATGGCGCGGCCACGCATGTGAACGAGATCAAGATCGACAAGCGCAACGCGCATCTGGCGGTCGCGCGTCCGGTGGACGGAAGGACACGCATCATCGACGGTGAGACCGCCGACAAGTTGCACCCACCGCTCTACGACCGGCTGCGTCGCTCACGCGCCGGCGGCATCGGACGTCCACAGAGCTTCTGGGAGTCCATCACGGCCGACCGCGACAAGAAGGAGACGCACGTCGTCTACGAGAATACGTCCGGGGAGGCGGAAGGTTACGTGCGCTACACGGTGAAGGCCGACTGGGACGAGGGCGTGCCCGCGCACAAGCTCACCGTCAACGAGCTGACGTCGTGCACACCGGAAGCGACCATCGGGATCTGGTCCTATCTGCTGGACGTCGACCTCGTTCGCGAGATCGAGGCGTGGTCGCGACCAGTCGACGAGTCACTCCGATGGCTGCTCACCGAGCCACGTGCCTACCGAGCGAACACCTATCGAGACTTCCTGTGGGTCCGTCCACTCGACATCGCGAAGCTGCTCTCGGATCGCACGTACACGACCGATATCGACGTCACGCTGGACGTCGTCGATCCGTTCCTCGATCTTGGCGGCACGTACACGCTGACGGGCGGCCCCGACGGATCGAAGTGCGAACGCGATGGCCGATCCAAGACGGCCGACCTCAGCCTGTCGGCGTCCGACCTCGGCTCGATCTCGCTAGGCGGAGTCGCGCCCACCGAGCTAGCGCTCGCCGGCCGCATCACTGAACTGCGGCCCGGCGCGCTGCGCCGCGCCGATGCCGCGTTCGTGACCTACCCGCGTCCGTGGTCGGGCCAGCACTTCTAGGCGACTGTTCACGCCTAACCTCCCGCCGGTGCGTCGGTTTACGTCAGCGGTCGCAGTAACGTCCTCCGATGGCCGACGCAGGGATTCCGCGCATCCGGCGGGCGCCGGTGCCCGAGGGTTGCTGGCCTGCGGGTACGTTGAGCGGCCGAATCCGTACCATGGTGAGAGAAACTTGAGGAGCGTTTGATGAGTGAGGTTCAGATCGCCCTCGAAGTTGATCTCAACACCGAAGACCACACTGGCTTGCCCTGGGGATTCGTCGACGACGCGCGAGACCCGTCCCTGATCCGCGAGGGAGCGTGGGTCGTTGTCGGCTCAGGGAATGCCTGCGCTGTGGCTCAGATCGCGGACATCACGAGTGATGTTGTTCACGTCAGGCCGCTACCAGGGCCCGTCAGCCGTCACAGGCACCTTCTCGGTCGCTCCGTCGGTTGACCTGGAGTCTTACCGCGTTTCGACTCCCCGACTCCTTGTCGCCCCTCGCCCCTCGCCCTTCGCCCCTAGCTCAGGGGATAGAGCACCGGTTTCCTAATTCGGTTCGGGCACGAATCGCTGACCAGCGCAAACAAGAATCTGTGCAGCTCAAGACGGCGATTCGCAGTGTCCCTGATTGACCGCGAATGACCGCTCTTGTCCGGTGCTACGGGCACGCGGAGGGCACAACCTCAGTCCTAAGACATCCGGGACAAAAAAAGGGGTTATACCGCTGCGCCTCGCGTTGTCAGTCGAGAGATCGCGCGCAGCACGCTGGGGGTCCTACGCGCGACTCGGCCCATCACTCGGTCCGATCGGCGCATTCCAACACGGGGCGATGGTGTGGGTTGAGTGATCAAGTTGGCCTCTGGTGATCCCGCCGGGGCTCCGCCACATCGCACCGCCAAGAGCCGCCATTCACCGGGGACTCCTTTCAACTCGTGTACACCGCGGTCCTCGAACCCCGTTCCTGATCCCACAACGAGGTCGCGCACCGTGCTCGAAACGAGAATCTCACCCGCGTTTGCATGAGACATCACGCGCGCGCCGATATGGACGGCGAGTCCGCCGATGTCTTCACCCATGAGCTCGCACTCGCCAGTGTGTATGCCGGCGCGTATCTCGATACCGAGCGGTTCGGCGATGGTTCGGATCGCCTCTGCACATCGGATTGCCTGAGCTGGACCGTCGAGCGTGGCGAGATGGCCGTCTCCCATGCTTTTGACGACCAGCCCGTCGAAACGCGCGACCGTCTCCATGGTGAGCTCGTTGAACCGATCGAGCAGAGCGTGCCATCGCTCGTCACCCATCGACGCGGCCCGTTGTGTCGACGCCACCATGTCGGTGTACAGGACCGTTCGTAGGGCACGTCGCGTCTGCACCGAAGTATGCGTACCGGTGAGGAACTCTTCGATGGTAGAGATCACCTTGTCGGGCTCGGTTATCCACGGCGCGTGATCATCGCCCTCGACCTCGAGCATCCGAGCGCCGGGGACGCGGTTGGCGATGTAGCGACCGAACTGGACGGGCACGAAGTCGCCTTTGGCATGGATGACGAGCGTCGGAACCGTGATGGCAGAGAGCGCTGGCCTGACGTCCATTCGGAAAACCGCTTCCATCGTCGCTCTCGCCATCCCGGGGCTTGCGCTCATGCGCTCGAGCATGCCGAGCTGCACTTTCGAACGGACCGACGGCAGAAGGATCCCGAGCGTCTGGCCGGTTCCCCAGCTGTTCCGTCCAGAGATCCAGAACGAGCGGATCTTTTCGAGCGTGTCGAGGTCCGGTGCGTAAGCCTCGCCCAGCTCATCCGCGATCATCTGACGAACCACCGACGGCGAGACATCGACGTCGTCCCACGTGACATCAGGTGTCCACGCGAACGTCCCGATGAGCACGAGAGCCTGTACGCGATCGGGCCGAGACGCAGCGAAAACGATCGAAGCCGGCCCTCCCTCGCTGATCCCCATCAACGCGGCGCGCTCGAAGCCCACGGCGTCCATGACCGCTTCGATCTCGCGCGCCCGATCCTCGATCGTCCTGACCTTGGACACAGGGTCGGACAGCCCGACGCCTGCCTTGTCGAAGATCACGACGCGCGCGAAGTTCGCCATGTGGTCGAAGAAGGACTTGATCTCAGGCGAGCCCCACATCACCTCCACGTGGGACACGAACGACCCGGCGTACAGGATGTTGATCGGTCCTTCGCCGAAGACCTGGTACGCGAGACTCAGCTCACCGCATCGCGCGTACTTCGTGTCTGGCATAAGCCCACCCTACGCGACCAGGTCCGACCGACCTCGTACGATGCATCAAACGCCCCCGTAGCTCAGGGGATAGAGCACCGGTTTCCGAAACCGTTTTGTCTAGCGGGCCAGTGCCAGGCCGAAGTCGCCGGCATCGTCGGACCACCAACGGGCCAGGCTCAGGCCCGCGTCCTCCAGCTCGCGCACGACGCCCTGCGCGCGGAACTTCGCGCTGATCTCAGTGCGGATGTCCTCGCCGGTCTCGAACGTGACGTCGAGCTCGAGCTCCGAGATGCGGACGTCCTGAGGCGATGTCGACCGCAGCCGCATCTCGATCCATTCCTCGTCACGGTCGAAGAACGCCACGTGCTCGAAGGCATCGACGTCCAAGTCGCCGCCCAGCTCCCGGTTGATCACACGGAGCACGTTGCGATTGAACTCGGCGGTGACCCCGGCCGAGTCGTTGTAGGCGGCTTCGAGCCGAGCGACGTCCTTCACAAGATCGAAGCCGATCAGCAAAGAGTCTTCCGGGCCGAGGATCGACGACATCTCCTTCAGGAAGCGCTGCCGGTCGTGCGGGAGGAAGTTGCCGATCGTGCCCCCGAGGAACGCTACGAGCCGGTGTCCACCGGCGGGGCCGCCTCCTGGGATAGCGTCGAGGTGCCGTTCGAAGTCGCCGACCACGGCATGCACGTCGACGCCGAACTCGGCTTCGACCGCCCCGGACGCTTCGCGCAAGATCTCTTCGCTCACGTCGAACGGGACGAACCGCGTGAGGGTGCCTGCGTCTTGCAGCGCGGACAGCAGGAGTCGCGTCTTCTCCGATGTCCCGGATCCGAGCTCGACGAGCGTGTCGGCTCCCGTGAGCGATGCGATCTCACCCGCTCGGGCCGCGAGGATCTCGCGCTCGCAGCGGGTGGGGTAGTACTCGGGCAGGCGTGTTATCTCGTCGAAGAGCAGGGAGCCCCGTTCGTCGTAGAACCACTTCGGCGGAAGCTCCTTCGGCGTCGCGGTGAGGCCCCGCTGCACGTCCTCGCGCAGCGCGCGCGTGAGCTCCTCTGGATGGAGATGGACGTCGACCCTCATGCGTTACGCGCGCATCTGAAGCCGACGAAGATCTGGCGGCGGATGGGGTAGTCCCAGCTTCGGAACGTGTTGCGCATGGAGCTGATGTGCGTTGCCCAGGAACCACCGCGCAGCACTTTGTGGTCGGTGCCGTAGAAGACCTCGGAGTACTCCTTGTAGGGGAACCACTCGTAGCCGGGATAGGGCTGGAAGTCGGACGAGGTCCACTCCCACACGTCTCCGAGCATCTGATGGCAGCCGTACGCACTCGCTCCCGACGGGTACGCACCGACCTCGGCCGGACCGAAGTAGCGCTGGCCGAGGTTCGCGTGCTCGGAGTCGAGCGCTTCGTTGCCCCACGGGTAGCGACGCTTGCGGACGTCCGGCCCCCACGATGCAGCCTTCTCCCACTCGGCCTCCGTCGGGAGGCGTTTGCCGGCCCAATGTGCGAACGCTTCGGCTTCATGGAACGACACGTGCTGCACCGGCTCGAGAGGAGCCACGTCGACGACGCGGCCGTATCGAAGAACCGTCCACGAGGAGCCGTCGCGTTTCCAGAAGCCGGGTTTCGTCAACTTGGTTTCCAGTCGCCACGCCCACCCAGCCTCGGTCCAATGGCGCTGATCGTCGTAGCCCCCGCCGTCCATGAAGGCGAGATATCGCCCGTTCGTCACCGGCGTGCGGTCGATGAAGAACGGCGGCACATCGACCGTGTGAGCCGGACGCTCGTTGTCGAAGGCCCACGCTTCGATCGAAGTCCCCAATTCGAAGGGACCGCCTTCGACGTGGACCATGTCCTGGGGGACGTTCATGCGTGCTCGCGGCGCATCGCCGGCCGCCGGCGGATACAGACGATCCTTGATCAGCTGGATCGTCGAGAGCATCGTTTCGTCGTGCATGTGCTCGTGCTGAACGACCATGCCGTAGACGTATCCGCGGTCGAGCAGTCGTTCTTCGGACCTGAGCTCGACCTTCTCGAGCACGTCCAGCGACTTCGCACGGACATCGTTCATGTACGCGCGCGCCTGCGCGGGCTGCAGCAACGGAAGGTTGGGACGTTCCCATCTCGGGTGCTCGAACGCGTTGTAGATGTCGTCCAACTTCGGATCGGTGGCTTGATGACCCGCGATCTGACGCAGCAACCACAGCTCTTCGTAGTTCGCGCAATGACCGAGATCCCACACCAACGGGGACATCAGCCGGGACGGAGACCGGAGCAGCTCCTCCTCGGTGAACGGGTCGACGAGGCCGATCGTCCGCTTCCGGCCGGCGTCCAGGTCGGTTGCGATCGTCTCTTTCAGATCGTGTTCCGAGAGCACGTCGGTCATACCGCCTCCACTATCCCGCGCGGCTCGAGCTGTTCGTCGGCCGGCGTGCGGCCCTGCGATGTGAAACGTTCGACGTACTCGCGAGCGGCGTTGTTCGTTGCTTCATCGCAGCCGATGCGACCGAGCGCTGTCAGCGCGACGCTGAACGTTTCGTTGGCTGAATCGTACAGGGCGGCGTCCTCCAACCCGTAACGCGCAGCCACCTCCCACATGCCCTGCGTCGCGTCACAGGAGGTGAGTGCACAGGTCCGCGTCTCCTCGTCGCAGACGATCGCGGTTGACAGTGCGACGGCGACGCGCCACCAGGGATCGGAGAGCATGTCGATCATGCGCAGTTCGAGGTAGCCCCTCGGTCTCACCGGCGGGAAGAGCGTTGTGAGGTGGTACTCGACATCGCCGGCGTCCGGGTAGCCGAGTGTATGACCCTCGGCCACCCACTCCGCCAGGGTCAATGCTTCGTCCACGGGATGCCAGTCGCCATCTTCCCGGGAGGTGCGGATGAACATCAGTTGCGCACTCAGCGCGTACGACGCCCAGGCGTCCGCGGGGTCTCCGCGGTGATCGACGGGGCTCGTCCGGCCGGGGTCGATCGACCTCCATGCGTCGAACCGAGAGGACTTCCACCCTGTAACCACGCCCTCGGCGCGTGGAGAGTTGGCGAAAGCGGCGAGGAGCGTCGGTCCGGCGACGTGCGCGGCGAGCCAGCGCTGTCTGCCTTCCTCGTCCGATCCGGCGTCGAGGTTGAGGTGGATCGAAGCGGTCGCGCACATCATGCGGCCGCCGCGGACGCCGTAGTGGTCGAAGTATGCACGCATCCTCGTGTAGCGCTCGTGGTCGGTTCGGAGTTCGAGCGATCGATCCGCGTCGACGCCGGTAGCGAAGAGGCGGATGCCGTGTGCGAGCAAAGCTCGCCGGACGACGGCGGTGTCGGTTGCCACCGAGGAGATGGCCTGTCCGCAGTCCTCGCAGGGCGCCGAGCTGAGCTCGACCTGTGCTCCCGGCTCGAAGCTGATGGCCGAAGCGCAGGGAAGCGGCTCCAGGTCTTTCAAGATGGCATGCAGCGATGCTGTGGTGGGAGGGTCCGCGGACGGTGTCGTGAACCACTCGAGCTCGACACCAACGCGATCCAATGTCTGTTTCGGAAAAGAGCGCTCGCGGATCAGATCCCGAGCGCTCTGCGATGTGAGGGTTGCTGTGGGTGTGGGCATGGGCTTAGGAGTTGGCGAGCCGGATGGCCATCCAGCAGACGCACTGAGCCTTCTCGAACGCGGGAGATTCACTCATGTGGGGCTCGGCATGTGGGGGCTCGGCATCGACCTTATCAACCAACCGGATCGGCTCTTGTTCGATTCCCGTACCTTCTGCGGATGGGTCATGCCCTCAAGGTGATGACGTTTAACATCCGCCACGGCCGGGCGCTGGACGGGCAGAACCGCTGGTACAAGAGGCGTGACGCCGTCTTCGAGGTCATCCGGAGCCGCTCCCCGCACCTCGTCGGCCTGCAAGAGGTAGATCCGTTCCAGCTCGAGGAGCTCCTCGAGGCCTTCCCGACCTACGGGCCGATCGCCCACCGACGCTACGGGGGCACTTTTTCGAAATGGACGGGTGCGTACGCTCCGATCCTCTTCGACGGCGACCGCCTCGAGCCCGGCCAGAGCGGTGATTTCTGGCTCGCACCCGATCCAGAAGGGCGCCGCGTGCGGGCGTGGGACGCCGCCGTCGTCCGCATGTGTACGTGGGCGGTCTTCCGCGACAAGACGTCGGGAAGGCGATTCGCCGCGCTCAACTCGCACTTCGACCAGCGGGGGGTCGAGGCCCGACTACACAGCGCCAGGCTCGTCGCGCAACGCCTTGATGCGCTTTCGCACCTTCCTCGGATCTTCTTGTCCGACCTGAACGCGAACGAAGAGAGCGAGCCGCTGGCGATCCTGATCGCGGCCGGCATGCGCGACTCGTTTCGGGCCGCACGTCCCGACGAGGCTCCGGCGTTCACCTACCACCGGTTCCGGGGCCCGAAGTCACGGGGCAAGCTCGGCAAGATCGACTTCATCCTGTGCGACGACCGGTGGGACGTCATTGGGGCCGAGATCGTCCGGGACGGCGTCGGTGATCGGTATCCGTCCGACCACTACCCACTGACCGCCGACCTCATCCTGGCAACAGAGGCCGAATAGCCTGGGGTTGTGGCCATCGAAGACCTCAACCTGCAGTCGTTGGACTTCGCCGCGGGCGAACGTCCGGCTCTTGGTGACATTCCCGATCGTCCCGGCGTGTACCTCTTCGGCGACGGCGACTCGCGCGTGCTCTATGTCGGCAAGGCGCGGAGCGTTCGAAAACGCGTCTCGAATTACTTCGGCGCACCGTCGTCTCTCTTCGCGCGTACCCAGGCCCTCATGGGGGCTGCGCGCCGCATCGAGTGGGTGGTCGTGGGCGGTGAAGTCGACGCGCTCATGCTCGAGCACTCGCTGATCCAGGAGCACAAGCCGCGATACAACGTGCGTTACCGCGACGACAAGAGCTATCCGTACCTTGCCGTGACGGTCGGCGAGAAGTGGCCGAAGGCGACGGTCATGCGCGGTCGCAAGAAGCGCGGCACGCGGTACTACGGACCGTATGCCCACGCCTACGCGATCCGCGAAACCGTTGATCTGCTCACTCGGGTGTTTCCGATGCGGACGTGCTCGGAGTCGCTGTTCAACGAGTCCAAGCGCCTGAATCGTCCGTGTCTGTACTTCCACATCGGGCGATGTCCCGGCCCCTGCGTCGACGAGGTGACCGGAGAGGACTACGCCGGCAACGTTGACGCCTTCTGTCGATTCTTGGACGGCGACGTCGAGACGACGCTTGCGCGCCTCGACCGGGAGATGAACGAGTCGGCGGAGAAGCTCGAGTTCGAGAACGCAGCGCGCCGCCGCGATCAGCTCTCGGCTGCGCGCAAAGCCCTCGAGCGCCAGGAGATGGTCACGAAGACACGCCTCGATGCCGACGTGATAGCCGTGGCCGAGAACGATCTGGACGCGAGCGTGCAGGTCTTCTTCGTACGCGGTGGACGCATCGCCGGACGCAAGGGCTATCACGCCGAAGTGATCGAAGAGCAGACGGCTGCGCAACGTTTGACGTTGTTCATCGTGTCGCTCTATGCGGATCGCGACGACGTGCCTTCCGAGGTGCTCGTGCCGTTCGATCCCGACGAGCAAGAGACCCTCGAGGAACTGCTCACGCAAACCCGCGGACGAAGGGTACGCATCCGTGTCCCGCGCAGCGGTGAGCGCGCCGGCGTCCTCGGAGTTGTGAAAGAGAACGCCGACCAGGCGCTGCGCGAGCTGTCGTCGAAGCGGCGCACCGATCTGGCAGCGCGCTCGCGGGCGTTGTCCGACCTGCAGGCCGAGCTTGGTCTGCCCGAAGCGCCGCTCCGCATCGAGTGCTTCGACATCTCGACCCTTCAGGGCGACGAGACTGTGGGCTCGATGGTGGTATTCGAGGACGGCGCACCGAAGAAGGGCGACTACCGGAAGTTCCGTGTGAAGCGCCAGGAGGGCATGGATGATTTCAAGGCCATGCACGAAGTCGTTCATCGCCGGTTCAAGCGGTACGTTCAGGAGTTAGGGAAAGAGCGCGAGCCGGGTGTGCGAGCGCCGAAGTTCGCGTACCGCCCTCAGCTCGTGCTGATCGACGGCGGCCGCGGTCAGCTCAACTCGGCGATGCGTGCGATGGAGGACGCCGGCGTCAGCGGCATCCCCGTGGCTGCCCTCGCCAAGCGTCTCGAAGAGGTGTACGTGCCGGGACGTCCCGATCCGATCACGATCCCGCGCAGCTCCGAAGCGCTCTACGTCCTGCAACACGTTCGCGACGAAGCGCACCGGTTCGCGATCGGCTTCCACCGGCAACGACGCGAAGCCGCGCTGCGTCGCTCGGCTCTCGACGACATCCCCGGGGTCGGGCGCACCCGCAAGACGTCGTTGCTCAAGTGGTTCGGCTCCGTCGACGGCATCAAACACGCGACGGTCGACGAGATCCGTGCAGTCCCCGGGATCCCGCGCCATCTTGCTGAAGCGATCCACGGAAGACTGCAGAAGGAATCGGCATGACGACTACCGAGCAGGGTCCTTTCGAGCTCGTCGTGATCTCAGGCCTGTCGGGCTCGGGTATGAGCGAAGCCGTCAAGAGCTTCGAGGACATGGGCTACCTCGTGATGGACAACCTGCCGCCGTCGGTGATCGAGCAGGTCGCCGACCTCTGCCGGGCCACCGGCGTGTCCCGCGCCGCCGTGGTCGTACGTCCGAGTGGACGGGAGTTCTTTCAGGAGTTCTTCAAGGACCTCGGCCATGCGTTCGTGAGCCTCCGCGAGAAGGGGGCCGACTTTCACATCCTGTTCCTCGAAGCCTCCGATGAAGCGCTCGTTCGGCGCTACGAGGAGAAGCGTCGTCCTCACCCACTCGCACCGACCGAACGCGTTCAGGACGGCATCGCACGTGAACGTCAGCTCCTCGAAGTGCTGAAGGACGACGCCGATCTCGTGCTCGACACGTCGTCGTTGACGCCGCATCAGCTCCGAGAGCGCATCCGGTCGACCTTCTTGGCCGGCGCGACGAAGGGCGCGGCGATCCAGATCTCGATCGTGAGCTTCGGCTACAAGTACGGTCTGCCGATCGATGCCGACCTCGTCTTCGACACGCGCTTCATCCCCAATCCGCACTGGGTGCCCGAGCTGCGCCCGCTCTCGGGTCTCGATGCGGCGGTTGCGGACTACGTCCTCAGCGATGAAGACGCCAAGTCGTATCTGGTCCGCATCGAGGACATGCTCGAAGAGCTCGTCCCCGCCTTCATCCGGGAAGGGAAGCATTACCTGACCGTCGGGATCGGATGCACAGGTGGACGGCACCGTTCGGTCGCGTTCACGGAGGAGATCGCGCGACGCCTCGGCGGTCTCGGATTCCCGGCCCGCGTGCATCACCGAGACCTGGACCGGGAATAAACTCCGAAGAGGACCACCAACAGGGGAACCAACAACAGAGGAGCACAGATGACGGTTCGCGTCGGCATCAACGGTTTCGGACGTATCGGGCGAAGCTTCTTCCGCGCGATCCTCAGTCAGGCGGCCGAGGGGAACGAGCATGTCGAGCTCGTCGCCGTCAACGACCCGTTCGGTGACCCGGACGTGATGGCGCACCTCCTCAAGTACGACTCGGTCGGCGGTGTACTTCCGCACGACGTGAAGACGACCGACGACGGGTTCTCGGTCGACGGACAATCGGTGCAGAAGCTCGAGAACAGAGAGCCGGCCGATACGCCGTGGGGAGATCTCGGCGTCCAGGTCGTCATCGAATCGACCGGTCTCTTCCTCACGCGCGAGAAAGCGGCAGCGCACCTCGAGGGCGGCGCGAAGAAGGTCATCATCTCGGCCCCCAGTGGCGACGCCGACAACATGATCGTGCTCGGCGTCAACAACGACTCCTACGACGCTGCGACGCAGCACGTCATCTCGAACGCGTCATGCACGACCAACTGCCTAGCTCCGTTGGCGCGCGTGCTCCACGACGCGTTCGGGATCGAGCGCGGCACCATGCTCACCGTGCACGCGTACACGAGCGATCAGGCGCTCGTTGACGTCGCGCAAGCCACCCGCTCCGGCAAGCCCGACCTTCGTCGCATGCGAGCGGCTGCCCTGAACATCATCCCGAACTCAACGGGCGCGGCGAAGGCGATCGGCAAGGTCATCCCGGAGCTTGACGGCAAGCTCGACGGTATGGCGCTGCGAGTGCCGGTTCCCACCGGGTCGATCACCGACCTGACCGCAGTGGTGTCGAAGTCGGCTTCGAAGGATGACGTCAACGCGGCCTTCCGCGACGCGGCCGGGTCGTCCCGCTATCAAGGCATCCTCGAGTACACCGAGAAGCCGCTGGTGTCGAGCGACATCGTTCACAATCCACACAGCTCGATCTTCAGCTCGCCGGACACGATGGTGAACGGCAACATGGTGAAGGTGCTGAGCTGGTACGACAACGAGTGGGGCTACTCCAACCGCCTCGTCGATCTGTGCCGGTTCCTGGACCGGGCCGGGCTATAAGCACCAGCCTTCCCACGCTCGAAGATCTGGACGTTGCGGGTAAGCGGGTCCTCGTTCGTGCGGACCTGAACGTCCCACTCGCTGCCGCCGATGGCGCCATCGCCATCACCGACGACTTCCGTATCAAAGCATTCCTGCCCACGCTCGAGCACATCCTCGAACGCGGCGGCCGCGCGATCGTGTGCTCGCACCTCGGGCGGCCGAAGGGTCCGGACAAAGAGCTCACGCTCGCTCCCGTTGCTGCGGCGCTCTCGCACGCCCTCGATGAGGACGTCCCGCTCGTCATCGACAACGGCGATGTCCCCGACGCGCGCGTCGTCCTGCTCGAGAACCTGCGCTTCGACCAAGGCGAGACGAAGAATGACGCCGCATTCGTCGCGAAGCTCGTGAGCCTCGCCGATGTCTACGTCAACGACGCCTTCGGTGCCTGCCACCGCGCGCACGCGTCGATCGTCGGGCCGCCGGCGGCACTCCCGTCCGCAGCCGGACTCCTTCTCCAGCGTGAGATCGAGAACCTGTCGAAGCTGCTCGGTGAGCCGGAGCGTCCCTACGTGGTGGTACTCGGCGGCGCGAAAGTGAAGGACAAGATCGGGGTCGTGAACAACCTGCTCCGCAAGGCCGACCGCATCATCATCGGCGGAGGGATGTGCTTCACGTTCCTCGACGCCCGTGGCGCGAGGGTCGGTGACTCGATCATCGACACCGATGCGCACATCGCCGTTGCGTCGATCGTGTGGGACGACGCGCTCATGCTCCCGACCGACATCGTGGTGGCCGACACCTTCGAGGCGGAGGAGGCATGGGACGTCGTGCATGCGATGAGGATCCCGTCGGGGATGGTCGGTCTCGACATCGGCCCCCAATCGGCGGCGGCGTTCGCGCAGGAGATCAGCAATGCCAAGACCGTCTTCTGGAATGGACCGATGGGGGTCTTCGAGAAGCCCGCGTTCGCCGAGGGCACAAAGCTCGTGGCTGTCGCTGTTGCCGACAGCCCGGCGTACACCGTGACCGGCGGAGGCGATACCGCGGCGGCACTTGCGCGGTTCGGTCTCGAGCACTCGGTTGACTTCGCATCGACCGGCGGGGGAGCCTCGCTCGAGTTCCTCGAAGGCAAGGAGCTCCCCGGGATCGCGGCACTCACGAAAGGGCATTGATGCGCAAGCCGATCATCGCCGGCAACTGGAAAGAGAACTTGACCCACATCGACGCGATCACACTGGTGCGCAAGCTTTCCTACGAATTGAAGGAAGAGGACTACGAGCGCGTCGACGTCGTGGTCGCCCCACCGTACACGGCACTTCGCTCAGTGCAGCTCGTGCTCGAAGACGAGTACATCCCGATCGCCCTCGGCGCCCAGAACCTGCACTGGGCCGATGATGGTGCGTTCACCGGCGAGATCTCCGGCGTCTTCTTGAAGTCGCTGCACTGCACCCACGTGATCATCGGGCACTCCGAACGCCGGAAGTACTTCGGGGAGACCGACGAGACTGTGAACAAGCGCATCGAGGCGGCGCTCCGCAATGACCTCATCCCGATCGTGTGCGTCGGTGAGACGCTCGAGGAGCGCGAAGCCGGACAGACCGAAGCCGTGCTCGATCGACAGGTGCGCGATGGCCTCGCCGCCTACACGCCGGCGCAGATAGGCGGGATGGTCGTTGCCTACGAACCCGTATGGGCGATCGGCACGGGACGAGCCGCTACCCCGGAGGACGCCAACGAGACGGTCGGGTTCGTCCGCGGTGTGCTCGGCTCCGTCACCGACCAGAAAACGGCCGACGGCGTCCGCATCCAATACGGCGGAAGTGTCAGTGCCGGCAACATCGCGCAGCTGATGGCGCAACCCGAGATCGACGGGGCTCTGGTCGGCGGCGCTTCCCTCGAAGCGAAGTCGTTCGCGATGATCGTCCGCTTCTGACGCTGTATACTGCGCTGTATATGCCATCAACGCGCACGCAGGTCTATCTGACACATGAGCAGCGAGCCAAGCTCGACGAGCTTCGTCGTCGCGAGAAGAAGTCGCTGGCTGCGCTCATCCGTGAAGCCGTCGATGCGTACCTGGGATCGAAGAGCACCGATGTCGACGAGGCGCTGAGAGTGAGCTTCGGTTCGATCCCTGATCTCGAAGTTCCCTCGAGGGACGAATGGGACCGTGGCAAACCTCCTCGTCGACTCTGACGTTCTGATCGACCACTTGCGCGGTACCCAGGTACTGCACAAGGCCGGGGATCGGCTCAGCTATTCCGTTGTGTCGCGGGCCGAGCTGTTCGCCGGGGGGCACGAGCGGCAGGTTCGGGAGCTTCTCGACCCTCTTCGGGAGATCCCCGTGGATCGGGAGATCGCTGAGCGCGCCGGACGTGTACGACGGGAAACCTCACTCCGACTCCCCGACGCGCTCATCGCAGCTACCGCGTTGGAGCACCGTCTCACCGTCCTCACTCGAAACGTCTCACATTTCCGGCGCGTCCGCGGCCTCCGTGTACGCGCGCCGAAGTAGGGATTCGACGTTCCTTGGTGGCTGCGGAAGTTCTCCTGATCTCAGGCATCCCCGGCGCCGGGAAGACAACAGTCGGCCGGCTGCTCGCTTCGCGGTTCGAGCGTGGTGTGCACATCGAGGGTGACGCGATCGGCGGTGACTTCATCGTCAGCGGGCTCGTCGGTCCGGGGGCCGAGCCGAAGGACGAGAGCGAGCGGCAGATGTTGTTGCGCCGGCGGAACGTGCGCCTGCTGGCCGAGTCGTTCGTCGCGGAAGGGTTCACGACCGTCATGGACGATGTCGTGGTGTCGTCCTCTGTGCTGGACCTGTACCGGCAGCTGTCCGTCCCGCTGCGGTTCGTGCAGCTCTCGCCGAGACTGGACGTTGTCGAGGCCAGGGACGCCGCACGGCACAAGCAGGTGTTCGAGCTCTGGAGCCACCTCGACGAGCAGCGGCTCCGATGGCCGGAACCGCGGCCCGGCCTCTGGCTCGACACATCCGACATGGACGTCGACCAGACCGTGCAAGCGATACTCGATTGCGCACAGGAGGCGCTTATCTCGTGAAGAAGATCCTCTACGTCATACTCGACGGGCTCGGCGACGAGCCCCATCCCGACCTCGACGGGCTCACCCCGCTCCAAGCCGCCAAGACTCCGAACCTCGATTCGGTCGCGCGCAAGGGACGGTCCGGCGACGTGATCACGGTCGGCGAGGGCATCGCGCCGGAGTCCGACATCGCGGTGTTCTCGATCCTCGGCTACGACCCACGCACCCAGCACGCCGGACGCGGTCCGATGGAGGCGCTCGGCTCCGGCATCGAGGTGCGCGAAGGCGATCTCGCCTGGCGGACGAACTTCGCGACGATCGACGAGAACAACGTGCTGATCGACCGGCGTGCCGGTCGAGATCTCTCGACCGAGGAAGCCAAGGAGCTGGCCGACGCCATCAATAGCGAGGTGAGGCTGGGGGGCGCCGAGGCGATGTTCCTCGCGACATCGGAGCACCGTGGAGTCCTGCACATCCGCGCCGACCAGCCGATGGACGCGGAGATCTCGAACACCGATCCGGCCTACGAACGCCGCGGACCGCTCGGGATCGCGCTCGAGACGTTCGATCCGTATCCGCTCGTAGCAAGATCGCTCAACGACACCGACGGCTCGCGCATGGGGGCTGAGTTCACCAACGCGTGGAGCGACCAAGCACGAGCGATCCTCGCCGATCACGGAGTGAACAGCGCGCGCGACAAACGCGGACGTCCGCCGGCCAACATCGTTCTCGTCCGCGACGCCGGCGACCACATCCCTCGCGTCGAGTCGCTTGAGGACCGCTTCGGTATGCGTTTCGCGTGCTTTGCCGAGATGCCCGTGGAGATCGGCATCTCGAAGGTCACCGGGATGCATCCGATCCTCGTCACCTCACCGACCGACGCTGAGGGGTACTCCAAGCTCGCCGAGCGCGCGATCGAGTCGCTCGATACCTACGATGCCATCTACATCCATCTGAAAGGCCCCGACGTCCCCGCTCACGACGGGCGCGCCCGCGATAAGCGCGACATCATCTCCGACATCGACGAGGGCTACTTCGGCACCCTCCTCCCGGAGATCGGCCCCTCGATCGTTCTCGCGGTGACGGCCGACCACTCGACGTCGTGCGTGCGCAAGGCCCATACGGCTGACCCGGTCCCGCTGGTGGTCTACGCGAGCACGCTCAGCTCCGACGGCGCGCGTGCTTTTTCCGAAGCCGAGGCGGCAGACGGGTCGCTCGGGCGCATGCGAGGCATGGATGTGCTTCCGATGCTCGTCGAGATCGCGAAGTCTTGAGCTCCGACCATCGCGCGCTTCCGCGTGCTCCCGATCGCCGGGGGCGTTCCGCGGCCTGCGGCCGCTGCACCCCCGGACCCCCGCGCTGGTAGCCTGTCCGACGTGCTGAATATCGTTCTGATCGCCATCCATGTCGTCGTCTCCCTGCTGCTGGTGCTCTTCATCCTGTTGCACTCCGGGCGAGGCACCGGCCTGTCGGACGTCTTCGGCGGCGGCGCCGGCGGTATGGGTGCGGTCGGCGCGATGGAGAAGAACCTCGACCGCATCACGGTCTCCGCCGCACTCATCTACGCGATGACCACGATCCTCCTCGGCCTCCGGCTGGCCTGAAGCCGCCCCCCTGAAGAGGCTGGGTGCGCTCTTCGGCGTCGCTCTCCACGCTTGTCTGGCGTGCACCGGCAACGGAGCTCCGGGGCCCGGACCAACCGACCCCCCCGTTGCGACGCAAGCCGAGCTGCGCTTCGGCTACCCGCAGGAACCGGCCACGCTCGATCCGCTGGCGCCGGGCGGCGGGTCGGCGGCGACCCGCGACATCCTTCGTCCGGTGCTGCCTGCGCTCTTTGCGCTCGATGAAGACTTGAAACCTGTGCCTGAGCTCGCAGCAGCGTGGCCTGCACCGGCCGATTACTCCTTCGATCCGTTCACCGTCACCCTTGATCTGCGGAGCGCCGTCTGGAGCGACGGAGAGCCGATCGACGCCGCGGACGTGCGATTTTCCGCGAAGCAGCTCCGCGGCGGCCCGACCGGTTACCGCTACGAAGTGCTGCGCGATGTCGAAGTTGTGAGCGCCCGCAGGCTGAAGTTGCACTTCGATCGGCCGATGCGCCGGTGGTGGTCTTTGTTCTCCGTTGACGACATGGTGTTGCCCGAGCACGAGTATTCGAAGAAGACGTGGGACCGCGGACCGACGGTGTCGGGCGGCCCTTTCGTCGTTGAGGAGTGGACGGACGGGCTTCGTATACGGTTGAAACGCAACGAACGCTACTGGCAGGGGGTGGTGCCGCTCGCGCGTATCGATGTCGTCTTCGTACCGGACGACGAGACCCGTTTCCAGCTCTTGGGCACAGGTGGAGGCGCGGGCGGGGGCGACACAGAACGGCTCGATGCGTTCTTCTCGGAGGGCGGATCCAATCTCGGCCGTCGCGCCAAGGCCCGCAGCATCGAAACGGTTGACGGAGCGCTCGACGGGCAAGCAGTTGCGTCCGGCGCTTTCGGCCCCACATGGTGGGAGCTCGACCTCGATCCCGCGCGTCTGCGGCCTGCCGTTGCGCATGCGGTGATCGAGGCCGTCCATCCGACTCTGGTAACAGAGATCCTCGAGGACTCTGCGCGTTCGATGAACGGTATTCCGCCCGACTTCACCACCGTACGTGAGTCGGCTGAGCCGTGGTCCGGCCGAGGCAGTCTTGGTCAGGCGGCGGCGCTCCTCGACGCCGGTGGGATACCGAAGGGAAGCGAGCGAGCTCGGTTCCAGCTCGCCTTCCCTCGCTTCGAGGGCGCTGGTGGGATCGCGACCTTCATCCATTTCCGCTTGAAGGAGATCGGGATCACCGCCGAACTTGTCGGTATCGAACCCGATTCATTCGAACGCACGTGGGTGAGCGAGCGCCGAGCCCCCGCGATGATCCGCTTGCGGCGCGGCGCCGACGCTCCGGACGCCGCGTCCTACGCCGCCTCCGACGAAACGGCCGCGCGCCAACCCGGAAGCGCGCCGATCGACGACCTTCTCACGGCGGCGATCTCACAGGTGAACAAGGATCGCGCGCAGAAGGAGCCGATCCTGGGTGTGGCCGCAACGCCCTGGGCCGACGCACAGCGCGGACTGGTCCGGGCCGCAACGGCGGCGCCGCTGGTCCGGGCCCGATCGTTCATCGTCGGCAGCCCCGGCCTCAGTGGTCCACACGCCCTTGGTGGTTCGAATGGTCCGTTGTGGAACGCAGGTACTTGGACGCTGGACCAGTGAGATCTCCCGTGCGAGCCGCACTCGCCCTGGTCCTGTTGGCGGCCTGTTCAGTCGGCGTGGCGGCGCTGCTCGGCGGGCGCACGAACCCCCCAACGGATTTCGACGCCGACGACCGCGCGGATCTGACCGATATCCGGTCCGGCCGGCGACCGTAACCGGCGGCTACCCGCGTTTACGCCGACGGCGCACGTGCCCTGCTACCCTGAGCGAGCCCACGCCACGGAATGCGCAGCGCCGGGTGGGCTTGAGACGTCGATCCAGCAGGGGGGACCATGGCAACGAGTCGGACAAGGCGGGCCCCGGCGACGCGGAAGAGCAGTGCTCGACCGCCGCAGGCGAAGGGCTATTCGGTCGGCGGCATGACCGCCGCGCGCTTCTCCAAGGCGTTCGATGAGATCGTCGAGAACTGCGAAACCGTCATCAAAGGCAAGAACGACGTCATCCGGCTTGCCCTCACAGCGCTGGTCTGCGAGGGCCACATCCTGTTCGAGGACGTTCCGGGCACCGGCAAGACGATGCTCGCCAGAGCGTTCGCGCAGTCGATGAGCGCCAAGGACTCCCGTATCCAGTGCACCCCGGACATGCTCCCCGGCGACATCACGGGGTCTTCGATCTACGACCAGAGGACGGGGAAGTTCGACTTCCAGCCGGGCCCGGCGTTCGCCAACGTCCTGCTCGTGGACGAGATCAACCGCGCCACGCCGAAGACGCAGTCAGCTCTGCTCGAGGCTATGGGCGAGCGCAAGATCTCGGCGGACGGCACGACCCACCTGCTCCCGCGCCCGTTCTTCGTGCTCGCCACACAGAACCCGATCGAGCTCGCCGGCACCTTCCCGCTTCCCGAGGCTCAGCTCGACCGCTTCCTTTTCAAGCTCACGATGGGCTACATGGACCGCGACTCCGAGGTCGAGGTCATGTTCGACAACCAGGTCCAGCTCGCGATCGAGGACCTCGGAGCCGTCATGGACACCAAGACGGTCGAGCAGATGATCGCGTACGCCACGACCGTCAACGTCGCGCCCGACGTCGCGCATTACATCGTCGACCTCGTCCACGCCACGAGGGACGAGCCGGCACTTTCGCTTGGTGCGAGCCCTCGTGCGTCGATCGCGCTGCTGCGCTCCTCGCGTGCTCTGGCGGCGAGTGACGGGCGAACGGATGTGTATCCGGACGACGTCCGGACGGTCCTGCTGCCGATCATGGCGCATCGTGTGTTCTTGAACCCCGACGCGACGCTGCGCGGCGACACGGTCGAAGCGGTGATAGAGCGCGTCGTCGGTCGCGTGAAGCCGCCCAGCGGAGCGACGGCCACCGGCACGCGCAGCCGGGGGAGCCGGCGTACGGCACGGGAGCCGGCCAAGCTGTAGATGGCGAGGATCTTCAGGCGCAAGCAAGCTGGCCCGGGCGGGGCACGGGCGCTAACAGCTTGGGGCCGCCCGCACGAGCGGCCGGTCGCGAGCGAAAGCCGGCTCGCGACGATAGAGCGTTAGTACTTGCCCGCCCGCCGATCGGCGAGATCGGCCAGGTCGTCGGTGTCGAAGCGATCGGGGGGTCCGCCGCCGAGGATCGTCAGTACGTCGATCGTGTCGACGGCCCAGTACATGACCGAACCTCGGTTCTTCGAGTGGCCTTTGTGCTCAGGGTCTTCGTGGTCGCGGGGCGACGTGTACCCGATGTTCACGAGGCCGAGCATGTGGCCGACCTCGTGGACGACCACAGCCTTCTCGATCGTTGCGGCGCTCACCGTGGGGTTGGCGAGATCCCTGACGAATTCCTGCATGATCACGACCGATGTCGCGTAGTACGCAACGCCAAGTTGGTCACCATCGAGCCTGCCGTTGAGGTAGAGCATGTGCAGGGCCGCCTTGGGTCCGGTTGGGTCTGACTTCTCCTTCCGGTATTTCTTCTCCAGCGCGGCGACATCGGTCATCGTGTACTGGTCCTTCGGAGCCGGGAAGGTCTTTACGGGCAGGAACTTGACCCCTGATGGTTTGTCGACAACCTCGCCGAGCCGCTGTTTGAGAGTGGTAAGTGCGTCCGCGCTTGGTCCGAACCCTTGCGCGGCATTGATCTCGACGACGAGCTGCTTGTGGTTCTTGCTCGCAAGTACTCCGGCTGCTCCCGAGCCGAGGCCGGCGAAATCGATGACGTAGGGTCCGCTCTTTCCTTGGTTTACGGGTCGCGGAGGTGGGGGAACCGGCTGCCCGGCGACGGGTTGCTGCGATCCGCCCCCTTGCGGTGGCGCCGTGATCGATACGCCTTTCTTCGCGGCTTCCTTCCGTTTGTCCTCGAAATCGAGGTTGACGCCCGAGCCGTATTTCCCACCAGTAGCGATGGGCTGCGCGGTGTTCGAACGCGTGCACGCCGATGCGACGAGAAGGACGAGGAGCGAGAAGGCGAGCGCGCGTCTCAGAGGGTCACGTCTCCATCGCGCGTCGGTTCAAGCGCATGAGGTAGAAGATCAGGGCGCCCACCGCGAGTACCCCAACGACGGCCGCGATGACCCACGGGACGGTGTTGCTCCTCTCCGCCGTGGTCCCGAGGCGCTGCCCGGCTGCGTAGATGGGCAGTTCGACCTCATGGAGCTTGCCGTCGGGACCGGGGACGAGGATCGTGCGCGGCGTCGGCGCGGGCGTCTCGACGCCTTCCTTCGCCTTCGTGACCTTGAAGTCGAACGGCCCCCGCACCTTGTCCCTGAACGACGTCTCACGGTCTGGCGGTGTGAACGCCGGAGGCGGCGCGATGTCGAACGTGTACCAGTCGATCGCGATCTTGTAACCGGTGTTGATACTCTTGTCGTTGACGACCGTGAGCAGGATCGCCGCGGGATCCGCGTCGTCGGCCGTGGTGTTAGGAGGCTCGGTGACCGCGATCACTTCGGGGAAGACGTTGTTGCATCGAGCACCCTCCTCACCCGGCAGAGGGTCAGTCGGGCTGCCACATTTGCTCGCCGGACCTCCTGATACCGGGTCGTCGTTACCCCAGAGGAAGAGATCGAGATCGTTCCCGGTGGGGTTCTTCTGGTCGTGGTACGGGTTGTCCCACGTCAGGCTGATCGTGATGCCAAAGAAGACCTCTCGCAGATACGTCGACGGGTAGTCCACCTCGAACTCCACGGTGTCGCAGTAGGTCACCGATCTGCAGGCGGTCGGTTTGAAGTTGGCGTACGGCTCGGCAGGCGCGTTGGAGTACGGATAGATGCCGGCGATGGGCGTGCCGGTGAACTCGATATGACGTTTCTCGGGCGACATCGTTCCGATGCTTCCCCGATCGAGGGCGGACGATGGCGCGACGAGCAGACCGCTGGAAAGACCCACAAGGGCCAGGAGGAACGAGGCGCGGATCTTCATCTTCTTCTTCTTCTTCTTCTTCTTCAGTTGATCGTGATGGAGTTGTCGCTTGCCGTGTTGCACGGGACGTCGCCGCCTCGTTTGAAGACATCGTCCCCCGATGGCCATTTACCCGCGAGGAAGCGCCGACCGCCGACCGGTGGCTCACCTGTTGCGGACATGCGCCAGCAGCCGCGGAGCGTGGCGTCACCGTTCGGATTCTCCGCATCGGGATCCCACCATGACTCTTGCGAGTCCTTGATGCACGTGTAGTCGCCAGGGTCGAAGAAGCATGCACCGATCCTTGGATCGTTGCTTTCCACACGTCCGACCGAGTGGTTGCCCTGGTCGACGGCGTTGGGCGTGAGGAAGGGTCCGGCCACCTGGATCCCACGGAAGAGCATGAAGAACGCGCGGTAGATGCCGCACGCTGCGAGCTCCTTCTCAGCCGTCACGTAGGGATCGCCTTCCAGCACGGCCTGGTGGCACGGGGACTCCTCGAGCTTGTCTTCCCTCAAGTAGTGGCTGTGCGTCCACGCGTACTGCCACGCCTCCTGGTCCTGGGTGGCGGCTTCCTCGGTCTGGTCTCCCGTGAGGTCGCCGGCGACGACCCATTCCGGTAACCAGTTCGCGGCTGATGCGGACTTGCTGTGGTCGGCGTCGTAGCCGCCGAGCCAGACGACGGTTGTGACACGGTCGGTCTGCATCCTGGCGACGTTCTCTTGCGCCTTCGCGAGCTGTTCCGGATCGGTTTGGATCGAGTAGCCGTTGATCGGGTACGTGTACTCGCCGACGACGTCGACCGGACCACTTGGACAACCCTGCTTGAGCTTTGTCTTGAGAAGTTCCGCGAAGTATCTCTGCCCGGAGTACGAGGCGTCGGTCGTGTACAGGAGCCCGTACTTCCTCTCCTTGCCCATGTCCGCCGAGTTGCCGGAGTGGCTGACCTTGTAAGGGGCGACGCGCTTGCAGAAGTAGTCGGAGAACAGAGCGGAGGAGTGCTCGACGTCCGGCCAGAACCCCCACAGGAAGGGAGCGTTCTCCCGGTACGTCTTGTTGGGGAGAGCCGCGAAAGCCCCATACACCGTGATCTGGCGTTTGATCGCAGCTTCGATCATCGCCGGAGCGTCGCCGAAGACCGTGTTGTCGATGACCGAGTAGGGGCCGATCCGTTCGTAGATGTCCTGGACGTCGGAGCGCCGCCCGGTCGGGCCGCTCGCCGGCGACCAGTAGATGTAGAAGTGCACGTGGCGGTCGTAGGTCTGGTAGCGGTCGTTGAAATAGCGAGAAAGTGCTCTGGCGATCACCACATCGTCGGCGTCGGCGGTGCCTTCGCCGTTCATGCATCCGATGTCTTCGGGGTCGTTCGGTTCGGAATCGACGTCGCAGATCTCCCCGGCTGGCGGTGTCGTTTCGAATCCGCTGTCGCCGCCAAAGGTCTGACGAGCGTCGGTATACAGCACCACCTTGATCTCGTCCTTCGTGACCCCGCGGTATGTCGCGCCGCCGTTGTCGCCCGTGAAGAACGGGACGCACGAGGGAGCGTTCGGGTCCTCGGTCTGACGAGCGCCCACATCGCCCGGCGGGTCCACACAACGTTTCACGATGGGCGCGTCGCCCTCGCCGAGCTTGATCAACTTGTCCGGGTCCGGGTCCGGGTCGGTTGCCCCCGTCTCGATCGTGTTCGATGTCCCCAGCCCGAGCGTGGAGAGCGAGCCCTCCTGCGGCGGCGGCTGGTCTTCGTCCTCGGGTGGGATCGGGGCGTACTCAAGGACGGTCGTGGGGTTGGATTGGGGGAGGTTGAGCGCCGACGGCATGATCACGAACATGATCAGGAGCGCGACCGCGAACGTGACGAGCGGCGGGTAGCGCCGCAGCCAGCGGCGTGAAGTCTTCGGGGTGTGTGTTTCGGCCATTGTTCTCTGCGGGCGCTACAGATCCCTGCCGGAAAGCATCATAGCCCAGCCTGCCTCTCTCAGCCGCTGATGGGTACTGCCGATCCCGGCTTGCGAACGCTCGGGAGAAGAAGGAAGTTCCCGGGCGTTGTATGGCTGTTATGACACGGGATGCTGATTTCACGTTTTGGTATCGTCTCGTGATGCCCCGTCTCCGGATGCCGTTGGGTCGAGGAGGGGTCAACACACCTCAATGAAGCTGATGGAACGACGCCGCCGTCGGGATTCGGCGTCCAAACCGAAAACCCCGGCCCTTCGAGCGACCCCCGTCCGCCAGGGACGGTTCAGCCGGATCCTCACTCTCCGCGACCGGATCGTCGATTCGCTTACGGCAGGCAACGTCAGGGAACGGTGGCGCAGCTTGCAGCGCAAGCTCCACCTGACGAGGACCGGCCAGGTCGCAGTGGTCGCCGCCGTCGTCCCGTGGCTCATCGCCTACCTCGTTGCCGGCAAGGCGCTCTATATCTTCGCCTATGGCACCCTGCTCATTATCGTCGTCAGCTACCTCCTCGCGCCGAGGGGGCTCAAGCTCGAAGCCGAACGCGCTGGTCTGCGGCCCCGAGCGCAGCAGGGCGACCGCCTCGAGGTGAAGCTCGAGCTCACGGCGAGCCGAGGGGTCTCAACCTTCATCCTCGAAGAGCGTGTCCCTGAGCGGCTCGGAACGACCGTCAAGGTTCCGGTCCCGAGGATGGCGCGCGGCGCGACGGTCTCTCATCCCTACAGCCTCCTGTGCCGGCGCCGCGGGGTGTACACGGTCGGCCCCCTCGTCGCCGTCACGAGCGATCCGCTCGGACTGACAGAACGGGAGACGCTGCTCGCTCCCGAGTTCGAGCTCCTCGTTCATCCCCGTGTCGAGCACGTGGCGGACCGTCCTCTCACTCGACGGTACGAAGACCCGCCGATCCGTCCCCCGGTCTCGAAGCCGTGGCCCTCTGGTCTCGAGTTCTACGGGATGCGCGAGTACGCGCCGGGCGATGACCTGCGCCGGATCGTCTGGCGGGCGTCGGCACGCACGGGGAAGCTCATGGTGCGCGAGGCGGAAGAGGGGATCACCGACAGCATCATGGTCATCCTGGACACTGATCGCGGTTCTCACAGCTGGGACGGCGATCACTCGGAGTCGTTCGAGACGGGCGTCCGCACCGCAGCTTCGCTCGCCGTCCGTCACCTCAGGGACGGCTACGAGCTGCGGAACGAATCAAACGCCGGCCAGTTGACCCGGACGCTGCGCGGCTCAGGTACGCAGCTCGAGCTCCTCGACGCCTACGCGCGCGTGGAGCTTTCGCGTGAACCTCTCGCGGCCGCTGTCAGGCGGATGATCGCCAACCCGCGGCGCGACGCCCACGCGATCCTGATAACTCCACACCTCGATGAGCCGACGGCCGCGCAGCTCAGGCTCGTCCTCGTGAAGGGCATCTCCATGCTGGTGATCGGCCTGCTGTGGGATGAGCGCGGCGGCCTGAGCGTCGCGCGCGCCGCGGCTTTGGGGTGTGCGGTGACGAGCGTGAGCCCCGGTCAAGAGCTGTCGAGTGCGTTGCGCCACGACATCGGAGCCGGTAGCCGCTGATGGCGACGACGCGCTCCGACATCGCGACTGCCGAGATCGAACGCGTCGAACCGCCGGCGCCGTCCCAGGTCCCTAGTTCCTCCCCGGAACAGTCCCGCCCCCTTATCCCTGTCCTCCGACTCAGCATCGCATCTGGAGCAGCGACTCTCGCCGCTGCCGTGATGGTGGGTGGTGTCTTCGTGGGGATCAGTCCGCGGATCTGGGCGTCGATCGCCGGCATCCTCGGCATCGTCGCTGCTGCGCGCGTCCGCCAGATCAAGAACCCGATCGTCATGAACGTCGCGATCGCATTGAGCATCACCGCGATCGGCATCGTCATGACGATCCCGGCGGGCGCCTTGAACGACATCCTGAACCTCGGCCCATTCATCCGGGAAGCCGTCACGGCTGGTGACGTCACCCGTCCGCCGGTGGAGCTGACCCTCGGCTGGCGCGCGATCCTCGGCTGGTTGATGGCGGGGATCGGGTTCGCCTCGGCGTGGGTCGCCATGGAGATCCGGCGACCGGCGCTCGGGCTGATGATCCCGCTACCGATCGTCGCCGTCGCGGCGATCAGCGTTCCGAACGAAGCGAGGGTCGGTTCTGGCATCGGCAGCCTCGTGCTCTTCGCGCTCGGGCTGGGGCTTCTGTCCGGTGTCGACCTCGAAGGGGAAGGGGGGCAGCGCTCTCTTGCGTTCGAGCTGCGTAGGGCGGCGCGTGCGGTCCCGATGCTCGCGATCCTCACGGTCGCGTTGATCGGATTGTCGCAAGCCGACTTTCTGTTCCCTCGGCCTCTGTACGACCCGACGCAGTCGGCGCAGAAACCGAAGGCGATCCCGCTGAGCGAAGTTCCGGACCGGGTGCTGTTCACTGCCGATAGCTCGGTGACCGGCCCATGGCGGATGGGAAGTCTCGACGTCTACGACGGCGAGGACTGGCGGCTCCCGCCGTTCGCCGACAACCGCATCAAGCCCGTTCCGTCGGACGGCATCATCGACAGCGAGCTCGAGCCTGGGGTCAGGGCGACGTTCAGCGTCGAAGGGTTGTCTGGAGCTGTCCTGCCCGGGCTTCCGAACCTCGTCGGGCTCGTCGCCGACGGCCCGAGCCTGGCTCATGACAGCCGCACGGGTGTCATCCGTCTGTCTCAGGGGACGATCCAGCCCGGTCTCGAGTACACGGTGACCGCTGCACAGATCCCGTCCGTTGACGACCTCAAGAAGGTAAGCGCATCGCCACCGGACGAGATCGAGGGTCTGTCCGCCGAACGGTTCCTCGAGATTCCGCCGCCTCCGCCGGCGGTCCAGGCGCTCCTGGCACGAGCTCCCAAGGATTCGAAGTGGGAGACGCTCGACTTCCTTCGCAATCAGATTCTCGACACGGTGGCCGCATCGGGGGCCGGGTCACCAGTCAGCGTGCCGCCTGAGACCGTGCAGGACATGCTCGCCGGTTCGAAGGAAGGGACGCCGTTCGAGATCGTCGCCGGGCAGGCCATGCTCGCGCGGTGGGCTGGGGTTCCGTCGCGCATCGGGTACGGCTTCGACGGTGGCGAGAAGGTTTCCGGCGGCGTCGTCGAGGTGCGTCCGAAGCACGGTGCGTCGTTCCTCGAGGTGTACTTCCCCGGATACAAGTGGCTTCCGTTGATCGGTACGCCGCGTAAAGCGAAGTCCTCGTTCGGGAACGACGCCACTCAGACCGATGAATCGATCATCGCGAGCGATGACTTCGCCGTTCAGGTGTACGTCCCCTTCGAGACCGATGCACGGAGCTTCCTCTTCGAACAGGTACGCGCGATCCTCGTCGTCGTTGTGCCGATCGTCGCGCTCATCCTGCTCGTGTACTTCCTCTGGCCGGCGATCCGCAAGGGCTATCTCAGAACACGCAGACGTTCGTGGGCGCGCGATCAACAGTCGTGGGCGCGCATCGCGCTCGCCTATGCCGAATGGCGAGACCTCTGTACCGATTTCGGGTACCGCCACGCAACCGATACACCGCTGATGTTCCTCGACCGCGTTATTCCAGATGACGAGCACGCGCAGCTGGCGTGGCTCGTGACGCGCGGGTTGTGGGGCGATCTCCGTGACGACCTCACCGAGGACGACGCAGCAGCCGCCGAAGAGCTCGCGCGCACGCTCCGCAAACGCCTCAGTCAGGCGCACCCGTGGACACTGCGCGTCATCTCTGCCATCTCGCGACTATCTCTCAGGTACCCTTACGCACCGATGCTCGATCACCTCGAGCGCAGTCCGGCCACCCCCCGAGCGACCGCGGAAGAGGAGGATCGTGTTCGGATCGGTTCATAGGCAGACCGGCGTCTTGTTGATCGCACTCGGCTTCCTCGCATTCGCGTGCGGGAACGCACCCGAGTCCGGGGTGAACGTCAAGACGGTCGTGACCGACCTCACGTACGGGATCCCGCCGACACCGAGGCCTGCGCCACCGGCGAACACAGGGACGAAGACGACGCAACCTCTGGGCACCGTGCTCGAGGGCGGTGAGCTGCCAAAGGCGATACCACCGCCGGCCGGCCGAGTCGATCCATGCCCGCCGGCCCTGCCTACGGTCTTCCCTCCTACCGCGCCGGCGTCGATCGCGGGTGTGCCTGAGGAGGGCAAATTCACGTGGCGCACGGACGGATTCCAGGTCCTTCCACCGCCGATCGGCCGCGTCAAGTTGGCGCCATTCGCCGTACGTGAGGTCGCCAACGTCGGCAACGGGCCCGTGTTCACGACGGTCGAGAGGGAGATGGTCGTCGGCTCCCAGTTCACCGTCCGAACGACCTACGAGTACCGGAAAGGCGATGTCGACAAGCAGGAGCAGGGCGTCGCCGTCGACCGCACCGGCCTCTACCTCACGAAGGTCGAGCGGATACACAAAAGCGATTCGACCGCGAACAGCGAGTTCAATCCGAACCCGCCGGTCCTGGTTCTTCCCCAGCCGGCCGTGCTCGGCGATTCGGTCGACTCCGTCGGCGTCGATCCGGTCTCGTTCGAGGTGCTCCGCCAGGACGGGAACATCACGAAGCGTGTGCGTGTCAACGCCTGCGGCAAGCCGCAGGACACCTTCTTCGTGGAAACCTTTCAGGACTTCGTGGCTGCTGACGGACAGACCACGCGCCGCAAGTACCAGTACGGCATCGCAACGATCATGGGCGGCCTCCCGATCATCGAGCACATCGAGTCGCCGTGTGTCGACACGGGAGGCAAGTGTCAGGAGGACGCCGTGACCTTCCAGATGGACGCCCATATCGGGCAGCTCGATCCCGACTGATGACACCCGAGTTGGCGCGGTAAATGGGGATGGCATCCCGAGCCGGTGCGACGGGCGCTCTGCGCCGCGTCGACAAGAGTGTGCTGAGCGGTGCGATCGTTCTCGCTGCCGTGGTCGTTACCCTTGCCCTGACGCAGCTGATCCTTCCAGGCACGGGCGGCGGTGGAACCCCGACGGCGATCCTCTTCAAGGGCCTGGTGAGCGGACTTCTCAATTCACTCACGGCCGTCGGTCTGGTTCTTCTCTACCGAAGCCACCGCATCATCAATTTCGCACAGGCCGCTCTTGGTGTCGCGGGGGGCGTGTTCGTCGCGAACCTGATGTCGCTCCTCGGGTGGAACTTCTTCATCGCATTCGCTGCGGGCGTAGTGGTGGCAGCGCTCATCGGGCTGATCTTCCAGCTGGTCTTCGTGATCCGGTTCTTCAACGCCCCGCGCCTCACGTTGACGATCCTGACGATCGCGGCCGTGCCGGCTATCCAAACAGCGACGGGATTCATCAACCAGCTCCCGATCTTTCCTCCGGTCGCCGATCGGACGCCGGAGCAGCTGACCGGACAGGACTTCTCGCTCCCGTTCGAGGATTTCTCGTTCAGGTTGGGGTCGTTCGGGCTCGATTTCGGCTTCGCGCACCTGTTCGCCATCGGCATGTCGATCATGGCCCTCCTCGCTCTAACGGCGTTCTTCCGTTTCTCCCGGTTCGGTGTGGCGATCCGGGCGGCGGCCGAGAACACCGACCGCGCGAAGATGCTCGGAGTAAGCGTGATCGCCCTCTCGATGATCACGTGGTCGATGGCCGGAGCACTCGGCGGCCTTGGAGTGATCCTCGACGGCGCGGTCCGCGGCCAGTTCGCGACGGGTCAGATCTCGCCCGAGTTGATCATCGTCCCGCTCGCCGCCGCGGCGGTCGCGCGCTTCGGGAGCTACCCGATCACCGTCGCAGCAGCGCTTGTCATCACGCTGCTCCGCGAGGCGATCAGGTTCTCGTATGAGACACACGTGCCGCTGATCGACATCGGGCTGCTCGCCGTCATCCTCATCGCCTTCCTGCTGACGCGTCAACGCGCGCAGCGCGCGGAGGAGACGGACGCGACGTCGTTCGAATCGGCGAAGGAGCAACGGCAGATCCCGAAGGAGTTGATGGAGATCGCCTCGGTGTCGATCGCCCGCCGCGCGCTCCTGGCCGTTGTCGGGATCGGCCTCATCGTGTTTCCTCTTGCCGCCACGCCTGGGCAGATCAACGAAGCCGGCTACCTCATCCTCGTCGCCGTCTCGATGCTTTCACTCGTGGTGCTCACCGGCTGGGCGGGCCAGGCGAGCCTCGGACAGTTCGCGTTCGTCGGCGTTGCGGCGGTCGTCGGTGGCTCGTTGACGTCACGGGTCGGCCTTCCCTTCTGGGTCGCACTTGTGATCGTCCCGTTCTTCACCGCGGCGTTCACGGTCGTGATGGGCATCCCGGCTTTGCGGATCCGCGGGTTGTTCCTCGCCGTTGCGACTTTCGTATTCGCGATCGCTGTCCAATCCGCACTTTTCGAGGAGCGGTACTTCGGCTGGCTGCTCCCGAAGTCGATCGACAGGCCGACGCTCTTCTTTTTTGATTTCGAGGACGGGCGGAGCATGTACTACCTGAACCTCATCGTGCTCGCGTTCGCGGTGTTTATCGTCGTGGTCCTGCGGCGCAGCCGTCCTGGCCGAGTTCTCATCGGGATGCGTGATAACGAGAACAATCTGCGCGCCTTCGGCATCGACCCGACGCGCATGCGCCTGACTGCGTTCGCGATGTCGGGGTTCCTGTGCGGTTTGTCCGGCGTGATGATCGCTCACCATCAGCGCGCTGTGACGGCGCCTGATTTCCCGCTCGAGCTCAGCGTCAACGTCTTCCTGTACGCCGTCGTCGGCGGTGTCGGATCGACGTTCGGCGTATTGCTCGGCGCCCTGTACTTCTCGATGCAACGACTCGTGACGAACGACCTCTGGGCGTTGGTCGTGGGACCGGTTGGTTTGTTGGCCGTCCTCTACATCTCTCCGGGCGGACTCGCGGCGCTGGTCACCTCGATCCGCGACGGGATCCTCAAGATCGTGGCTCAGCGCCGTCAGATGGTCGTGCCCGCGTTGTTCGCCGACATCGATCCGGCTGCTCTTGAGAGTCGTCTGATCCCGCTCGCCGAGCCGATCCCGGGGTCCGGATTAGGATCACTCCCGCACGACCAGCGCTACGCGTCCGAGTCTGGCCTCTACGGGCGCCGCGGTAAAGCGGCCGAAGGCGCCACGCGACGCGACGACGAGGCGAAGCTCCTCGGTGCCGCCGCAGAGCATGCCGGGGCCGGAACGGAATGAGAGGGACGCCTCGATGAAGACCGAACGCTCAGCTCGGCCGGGCAAGCCGGACCCGGTTGAGGCGCCCGCGGAGGCCGAGGCGCTCGCGGCGGCCGCAATCCAGCATGGCGCGCGCCGCGATCTCTCATTCCGGCGGCGGGGATGGGAGAGCTTCAAGCAGACGCTCAAGGAGGCCGCCCAATACCGCGATATCGCGAGGTCGCCGTACGGGATGGGCCCATTGCTGGTGTTCACGGCCATCGGAGCGATCGCTGCGCTCGAGGGAGAGGTCTTCAGCCTTGCCTACCCCGAGATCATCCGTGACCTCGACATCGACCTACTCCCGTTGATCGGCATCTTCAGCATCGTCAACTTGTTCGTGATCTTCCTGAGTCTCGCTTTGGCGTGGATCGCCGACCGCGTGCGGCGGACGCCCTTCGTCGGGATCGGCACGATGATCCATGGGGTGGCATCGATGGGCACGGCCGGCGCCGGCGGCGGTGCCGCCCTCGGTGCGACGCAGGGCACGGCCTCCGTCGGCGGCCAGATCGTGGACGTCCCCACCACGTCGCTGCTCGCCGACTACTACCCGCCGCAGGTCCGCGGCAAGGTGTTCGCATTCTCCGGCGTGATCAGGCGTGTGCTCGCGATCACCGCGCCGGTGATCGTCGCCTATCTCATCACGGCAACGTCGCTGTCGTGGCGACTGCCGTACCTGATCTTCGGACCGATGCTCATCCTCGCCGGGATATGGGCGCTCTTCGCGCTGAAGGAGCCGGTGCGTGGCTACATGGAGAGGAAGGCACTGGGTCTGGCCGAGGAGGACGCGAAGCGTGAGGAGGACTCCGTCAGCTTCGGCGAAGCCTGGAGAACGATCTGGGCCATTCGGACCCTCCGCCGCCTGTTCATCGCCGATATCCCGTCCGGTATTGGCGTTTACATCTTCGGCCTCTTCTTCAATATCCTTCTCTTCGAGAAATATGGGCTGACCATCCGCGCGCGAGCGTTCCTGTTCGCGGGTCTCGCCGTGTTCGCTCTCCCGTTCGGGTTCTACGCGGGCGGCATCGTCGACGTTCTCCTTCGGCGCCGCCCGCAGCGCGTGCTTGTGTTCACCGGCGTCGTCAATCTCGTCGCGACGTTCTTCCTCTTCTGGATAGCGTCCGCTCCGCCACTGTGGGTCCTCGCGATCGTGACGATGGGCTACGGTGCGGCTCTTTCGTTGTTCGGTCCGGCCCGCGGTGTCCTGTACGTGCAGATCCTCCCCGCGCACGTGCGCACCATGGGTAGTGCGATCCCGCTCCTCGCGGCCGTGCCGGGAACGATCTTCCGGTTCGTCATCATCGCGTACGTCGTCACCAGGTGGGGCACCCAGGGTGCGCTTTACGCAGCGGTACCTCTCCTCGTCCTCTCCGCCGTCATCGAGCTCAGCGCCGCCGGGCTCTTCGAACGTGATATGCGTTCGGCCTACGCGTCGCAGGCCGCGGCAGCGGCGTGGCGGATGGCCCGCGAGTCCGGGCAGGGCAAGCTGCTCATCTGCCGCGACATCGATGTCTCATACGACGGTGTTCAGGTGCTGTTCGGGGTCGATTTCGACGTCGACGACGGCGAGATCATCGCGCTTCTCGGGACGAACGGCGCCGGGAAGTCCACGCTGCTCAGAGCGATCGGTGGAATCCACGAAGCCTCGTCGGGAGCGGTGGTCTTCAACGGACGCGATATCACCCACATGCCTCCGCACGAGATCGCGGCGCGCAAAGTGGTTTCGATGCCCGGTGGCCGCGGTGTGTTCCCCGACCTCACGGTTGCTGAGAATCTCCTGCTCGGGAACTGGCTCACCGAGGACGAGGAGGACGGGAAGAAGCGCCTCGAAGAGGTTTACTCGATCTTCGATGTCCTGAGTCAGCGGCAGAACGAGCGTGCGCAGCTGTTGTCCGGTGGTGAGCAGCAGATGCTCTCGCTCGCGATGGCGTTCCTGAGCAAGCCGCGCCTGTTGATGATCGACGAGCTCTCGCTCGGTCTGTCTCCGTCCGTCGTCGCCCAGCTCGTCGAGTTCGTCAAGCGCATCCACGCTCAGGGGACCACCGTCATCATCGTCGAGCAGTCGGTCAACGTCGCTCTCACGCTCGCCGAACGCGCGATCTTCATGGAGAAGGGCGAAGTGCGCTTCGTCGGTCAAACAGAGGAACTGCTCCGCAGACCGGACATCCTCCGTGCCGTCTACGTGAAAGGAACGGGAGGCGCGGGCGGAGGACGATCGGGCATCAAGGGCGAGCGCGAGCGGCGTCGCTACTCGCTCGAGCGCGCGCGTCCGATGCTCGAGGTGCAGGGGGTCACGAAGTCCTTCGGTGGCGTCGCGGCCGTCAGGAGCGTGTCGTTCGACCTTCTGGACGGTGGTGCGCTCGGACTGATTGGGCCGAACGGCGCGGGAAAGACGACGATCTTCGATCTGGTGTCCGGGTTCCAGGCTCCCGACTCCGGCCGGATCATCTTCGACGGCGCCGATGTGACGGAGAAATCACCGCAGGAGCGTGCTCGCCTCGGGCTCGTCAGGCGTTTCCAAGACGCTCGCTTGTTCCCGTCGCTCAGCGTCTACGAGAACATCCTCGTCGCGCTCGAGCGTCGTGCCGAAGTCCGTTCGATGCTCTTGACCGCGCTGCAGGTTCCGCAGGCTCGGCAGGCTGAGCGTCGCCTTCGCCGTCGGGCGGAGCCGTTGATCGAGCTCCTGGAGCTCGGTGCGTACCGGGACAAGTTCGTGAAGGAGCTTTCGACGGGACTGCGGCGCATCACCGACATCGCGTGCGTGCTTGCGACGGAACCGAAGCTGCTGCTGCTCGACGAGCCGTCGACGGGGATCGCACAGTCTGAGTCGGAGAACCTCGCACCGCTGCTTCGGCGCGTCCGATACGAGACTGGTTGCACGATGCTGATCATCGAGCACGATATGCCGCTGATCTCTCAGCTCGCCGACGAGCTTCTCGCGATGGATCAGGGCGAGACGGTGATCCGCGGTACGCCCGAGGAGGTCCTCGAGGACGAGCGCGTTGTCGCGTCCTACCTCGGCACGTCGGAGGATGTCATCCAGAGGTCGGGTGCACGCGCGAGTCGGAAGAAGGCGGGGCAGAAACGATGAGAAGAAGGCGGGGCGTCACCGCGATGATGGCCGTTGCCGCGATGACCATGATGTTCTTGGGGTGTGGCCAGGGACAGAAAGTGGGGTCCGAGAAGATCCTCGAGTTCGAGGACCAGAACCGCAAAGGACCGCGCCTGGGCGAGAAGACCGCGGCGCCGGACAAGACTCCGAGCTCCTTGACGGTCGGCGGTGCGACGAAAGCGCCGCCAACGGCGACGCCGGCACCGAAGGCGACGCCCTCGTACTTCGACGTGACGCTGATCACCAACAGTCCGTACTACGAACCGGGCAACCGCATCGTGATCAGGAGGGGCGTGACGCTACGGGTGACCAACCAGGATGCGACACCAGAGCGGTCGAAGGGCCGGAGCTTCACGGACAAGCACGGTTCGTTCCATTCCGGTCTGCTCAAACCGGGTGAGTCGTGGACGTGGTTGTTCGACGGGAGCGGTGCCTACGAGGTGATCGACGAAGGACTGAACTTCGCGACGGCGATCTTAGAGGTCTCCTAGGTGCGGAAAACCGTTGCTGTGCTTGGCTCCCTCCTCCTCGCAGCTGCGTTCTCGTGTGGGGGAGGAGCGGAGGAGCTGGACGCGAAGGCAGCGGCGGCTACCCTTCGGCTCCCTCAGCAGATCGTGGGCATGCGTGTGAAGGCCGAAAAGATCGGCTCAGGGCTCAAGAAGGTCGAGCGCCCCTACGTCGATACCGTGGCCGTCTTCAGTCTTCGTGAGGAAGGCCTCCTTCGCGCGAGCCTGCAAGTCAACCGCTTCAACCGCGCTGCTCGGCCCGGAGATCGGGATTTTCGGGAGTCGATCGTTGCAACGATCGGGGGAACGGCGCCGGTGCGACTCCGCGTCGGGGAGGATCGCGTGTATGCGACGACGGCTTCCGACCAGTTCCTGTTCACATGGTTCAAGGGAAGCGGGATGTTCGTCCTCGCGGTGCAGAAGGACTTCACGTTCCCGAGGACGCTCCTGCGCCGCTTGATCAACCTCGATCTCGACGTATGAGGCTCCGTGTCACCGGTCTTTGGTGCTGCCTCCTCGCCCTGGCGTCCGCTTGTGGCGGGGGGGGTGGCGTCGGTGCCCTGACGCGTGAGGTCACGGCCGCCCTTGACCGTACGCGTGACAACTCGCGGACGTATCGCTACATAGACCAAACGATCGACGGGAAGAGACGGATCGATGTCGAAGGGAAGATCCAAGACGACCTCCGGTACTCGGGGACGGTCAGCGTCAACGGGAAGAAGCTGTATCAGGAGATCGTCAGCGACGATTCGGTTGCGCTGCGGATCCTCGACCTCAAGGCTGCGAAGCCGGTGATCGATGCTGCGCAGCGCGCCGATCCGATCACCGCGGAGGCGCTCCGCACGCGACGTTGGGTCGTCGACCATGCCGTCGCTCCACCACTGCTCGCCGCGGCCGCTGCCCCCGCGAACGAATCCGAGGATACGGCCGACGATCCGGCATCCGGTCTGCGGCGGCCGAGTCTGGTGGGAGACGACCCCTTCACCGACGCGGCTCAGCTGATTAACTACGCGGACCGTGCCGCGCGCGGCGGAATCGCCATGGAACGCTTCGATCCCGAAGGCATCGACTACAACGCTCTGGACGACCCGTGGACCGCCGATGCGCAGATCGACCTCGAGGAGTTGGGACTCCGACGCTACGACCTGACGCAGCCGCCGCTGCCAGCGCCCGCCGAGCGCGGAAAGCGCCAGTCGTTGCCGCAGGTCGAACACTTTCGGAAGATGGCCGTGTACGTCGAAACGGAGCGGGTTGTGAAGATCAGGGAGCAGATCTCGATCGGTGATCGCCGGGAGTTCCGCCGTGCGGAGCAAGGGAGAACCGCCGGGTTCTATCTCAAGTTGCGCGACGAAGCGAGGAAGGGAGGCGTGCAGGATGAGTTGCGCGAGCGGAAGATGGAGTACGTGGTGACGAAGATCGGTGATGTGGCGGTGACACTCCCCCGGAACGCCGAGAAAGGCCTCCTCGCGCAGGTGCTCCCGGCGCTCAAGTCGTTGTTCGGGTTCGAATTCATCGGCGGCCGAACAGGCCCGGCCCTGCCGGGCGTTAAGAGTCCCGCCCCCGGTGGCTCGCCTGTGGCGTCACCCGCCTCGAGATCCGTTCCGAGCGCCGGATGAGATCCCGCTCGCTCGTTGTTGCTGCTTTCGTCGCTCTGGCCGTTGTAGCGTGCTCGAAGGAGAAGAGCGTCCTGGAAGACGGCGGTCCTCGCATACCGGCCGACGCCGGCATCGCGACCGATGTCACCTTCGATCGCATCCAGCTCGACGGCAAGGACACGTACGAGATTAGGGACGACGTTGAGAGCTTCGCAACACGCAGTCATCACATCACGGCTCTGCTCTCATGGGAGGGTAAGTACGTACATCTCGGCTTGGACGACGAGAAGCGGGTGCGCTGGATTGCCGGTATCGGCTTGGTCAGCGGCAAGCCGCCTAGAGTGACGTATTCAGGAGTGCTCGAGAGCTTCGATGCATCGATGCGGCAGGCGACGTTCGAGGACGGAACGGTGTTGGTCTTCGCGAAGTTGGTGAAGGCTCCCAAGAAGGGTCGGGAAGTCGTCGCCGACATCGATGCGGATACCGGCGTTGTCGTGAAGCTTCTAGGGTAGATCTTTCTTCAGGAGGAACGAATATGGCGTGGGACTTCTCGACCGAACCCGAGTTCGAGCAGAAGCTCGAGTGGATGCGCGGCTTCGTCAACGACGAGATCATGCCGTTGGAAGTACTCGATCTGTCGGGAGAGCAGCTTCGGCGCGCGATCCGTCCGCTCCAGGACGAGGTCAGGGCGCAGGGACTGTGGGCGGCGCATCTGGATCCAGAGCTCGGGGGCCAGGGTTTCGGCCAGGTCAAGCTCGGCCTCATGCACGAGATCCTCGGTGAGTGCTTCTACGCACCGTCGGTGTTCGGCAACAACGCACCCGACTCGGGAAACGCCGAGCTCATCGCGATCGCCGGCAGCGAGGAACAGAAGAAGCAATGGCTGTGGCCGCTGCTCGACGGCGACATCCGCTCGGCCTTCTCCATGACCGAGCCGGGTGCCGGCGCCGATCCCACGATGATCTCCACTCGCGCAGAACGCGTCGGCGACGAGCTCATCATCAACGGCCACAAGTGGTTCACGAGCAACGGTGCAACGTCCGACATCCTCATCGTCATGGCCGTGACCAACCCGGACGTGCACCCGTATCAGGGCATGTCGATGATCGTCGTGCCGACGCGCACGCCCGGAGTGAACATCCTTCGCAACATCGGGACGATGGACGAAGCACATCACCCGCTCGACGTTCCCGGCGGCCACGCCGAGATCCTCTATGAGGATGTCCGTGTGCCGTACACCAATCTGCTCGGAGGCGAGGGCCAAGCCTTCGTGCTGGCTCAGAAGCGCCTCGGTCCCGGACGCATCCATCACGTGATGCGCTGGATAGGTCAGAGCAACCGCGCCTTCCGCATGCTCTGCGAACGAGCGGTTTCACGGACGGTGTTCGGCGAGCCGCTCGCGCGCAAGCAGACGATCCAGAACTGGATCGCCGACTCCGCGGCCGAGATCCACGCGCTCAAACTGATGACCTTGCACGCGGCGTGGAAGATGGACAACGAAGGGTCGTCGGCTTCCCGCAAGGAGATCGCAACCATCAAGTTCTGGGGCAGCAAGGTGCTGCACGATGCGATCGACCGAGCGATCCAGATCCACGGCAGCCTTGGGTTCACCACCGACCTGCCGCTCGAGCGTATGTACAAAGCCGCTCGCGCCGGACGCATCTACGACGGTCCCGACGAGGTGCACCGCCAGACCGTTGCGCGGCAGATCCTCAAGGGCTACGAAGCCACCGACGTCCCGAGCGAGCACGTGCCGACGCGTCGCGAAGAAGCGCAGCGCAAGTTCGCGTGGCTGCTCGAAGAGGCGACGGCCAACCTCTAGTCGTGCGGTCACATCGAAGGATCCTCGCAGCCATCGCGATCATTGGCGCGATCTTTGCCGTGATCGGGGTCGCGCCTGTCGTCCGCGCAGAAACAGATGACAACGAGAGCGCGTTCGAGATCCGGTTGCTCGAACGGATCAATGCGGCTCGGGCCAAGCAGAGTCTCGACGTGCTCGACGAACACCCGGACATCCGCGACCAAGCACGCGAACACTCGACCAGGATGTCTACATTGCAGGCCCTGAGCGATACCGGGTTCGAGGCTCGCAAGGCCCGGATCGCCAACGCGGATCCAGGCATCAACGAAGAAAAGATCTGTGAGCTCCGTGCGAGCGCCAATCTCGAGAGGATCGGGCCGGTGGTTGAGAAGGTCTACCGTGCCTGGAAGCGGTCGGCGCCGCACAAGCGCTGCCTCTTCGACAGCGACTTCACGACCCAGTCGGGCGCAGTGGGAGCCGAGTTCGACGGTGAGAAGTGGTGGATCACATTGATCGCCGCTCGCGACGCTACTCTCCAGTGATGAGAAAAGGGATGCGGGGTCTTGTGGTTGGGTTGGTGGCAGCGCTGCTCGTGAGTATCGTCGCGCCGGCGGCTTCGGCTCAGACGACGGATGAGAACTACCTCTTCGACCTCATCAACACCAAGAGGGACGCGAAGGGCAAACAGGTGCTGACCGAGCACGCGTCGATCCTGCGGGAGGCGCGTGCGCACTCGATCGACATGGCCGACCGTGGCGCGATCGGCCACGCCGGTTTCGACCAGCGTGTGAACGCGATCCGAGCAGATGACGGAGGCATCGACGGCTACATCTGCGAGAACGTCGCGTACGCGAGCGGACAAGGGAGTGCCGAAGCGGCGCTACGCGTGATCTTCAAGGGGTGGAGGCGGTCGAAGGAAGGTCACCGCGAGTGCTTGTTCGATCTGGGCAACCGGACCCAGTCTGCCGCGCTCGGCCTGGAAAAGCGCGGCAACACATGGTGGGCGACGTTCATCACGGCGAAAGACAGCTCGCCTTAGGGCCTACCAGATCGCGTTCTCGAAGTGCTCGCGGATGCTGTTGTCGCGCGTGATCAGCGCGCCGTTGCCGGCGATGGCTTGTCCAACGATGACGCGATCGAACGGATCGCGGGTCCATCCGAGGGCCAGAGTGGCGTCGATGACGCGGGCAAACGGAACGTCGCATACCAGCAGACCGATCCGCGACGCGAGCCGATCAACGACGTGAGTTCCAGGATCGGTGAATCGGCCGATCTCTCGGAGGAGTTCGATCTCGAAAAGGACGAACGGGGAAATCCGGAGTTCGTCGTTGTCGATGGCCTCGGCGGCCGTATTACTCAGAAGATCGAATCGTTCAGCGTGCAGCCAGATGACGGTGTGGGTGTCTAAGTAGGATCGGGATTCCAATAGACCGACCAATCGATATGGACCAGATCCTCCGGGTCGCCGATGATCGCGCCTGGGTGCCCGTTTCCCTTGAGCCTCTCTAGGCGCGACTCTTTCGGCTTCAGCACGCGCACGATCTGCAGGATCTCACCATTACGTTCGATCTCGAGGGGTTCTCCGGTTTCGAGGATCTCGTCGAGGAGGCGGTAGATGTTCTCCCGCAGTCGTGACGCTGAGATAGACATGTACGTACCATAGCAAAGAATCGTACGTACGACTAGCGCCAGTTCGAATGTTCGCGCTCTGGGGCCCGGGCCCGTGCCCACACTCGTCGCCAGCGAGCGGCGTCCGGGCCGTAGAGGTCCTCGCTCGGCGCCTTCATCGCGCTGAACCAATCGGTGGCGGCTTCGGCCCCCAGTCTCTTCAGCGCCTCTTCGAAACGGGCGTGGAGCTCGCGTGCGCTTTCTCCGGGGAGCGGGAAGAGTGGGTCGCCGATCAGCACGTCCACTTTGCCGCGCCGTAGTCCCTTCGCGTCTTTGGGGAGGAGGTGTTCGGTTCCGGTGATCCACATCGGGACGAGCGGACGCCCGGCCTTCGCAGCGATGAACGCGGCACCGGGTTTCAGCTCCTGGAGCCACCCGTCCGGAGAGCGGCCGCCTTCCGGGAACAGGATGAGGTTGTAGCCGTCCTCGACCATGCGCACGGCCAGTCGCGCCGACGTCGCACTCGCGCGTTTTCGCTCGACCGGGAAGGCGCCGATCAAGAGCGCGGCGAGGTTGCCGCGGATCTTGCCGGTGAAGAAGTAGTCGGCGGCGCCGCCGACCAGGAGCCTGTGCCTGAAGCGGAGCGGGAGAGCTTCGATGATGGCTGCCGTGTCCAGGTGGGACGCGTGGTTGGACGCCACCACTATCGGTTGAGAAAGATGCCGCAGTCGTTCGACCCCGCGGACCGTCGGCGATGCGACATAACGGTACGCCGGAAGCATCACGAGCTCCTGGAACACGTCCCGCGCGGTGCGGACGAACGGCTTGCGGGCCCAGTCGGTGTCGAAGTTGCCCTCGGTTTTCATGGGCGGCGCCGGTGCGCCCCGTGGTTGCGGTGACGGACGTCCCCATCGCCACCCGCGCGCGACCTTCTTCAGCTCGTCGTTCAAGGAGTTACCTCGGGCAGGAACAGCGGTGGACAATGGAGGTGTGTGATCGACGGATGAGACCCGACGGTGTCAGATGCCATCTCGAGCGCATCGCGCATCGTCGATGCCGTTCGGAAGCCGAGCCTGCGCACCACGTTCGGATCGCCTCCGAGGAAGATCACGTCGCCGAGGTAGTCCATGGCGTGGGCGGCCCAGTACCACATGTAGAACGGATGGACGCCGTGGTAGGCGTACGACGTGCGGTACAGATGGCGGTACCACTCGTCCTCCGCGAACTGCTTCTCATATTTCTCTTCGATGACTTTGGGATCGGTCGAATCGGCGAGTACGACATCGAAGAAGTCGATGTAGCTCGGATGGTGCACTGGGTGAAACTCGCGCTTGGCCGGGTGCGCGACGATCATCACGCCGCCGGGCCGTACGAGCGGCGCATTGCGGTAGAGGTTGAAGAAGTACCCGAGGCTCATGCACACCGCGAGGATCGGGTTCATGATCGAGTTCACGTTGTATGGACCGATGTACGGGATCCCTGCGGTGAGGATGTCCGCCTGTCCCTGCACGGGGACGACCTGCTGTTTGAGCAGGTTCTCGAGTGTCTTGGCGTGTACGGCCTCGGTGCGTCCCGCTTGAACGCTCGCGATCGCGTGCGGCGCCTCGATCGAGTGCAGGAGCTTCTTGCGCGCGGCATCGGGAAGCCGCGCGAGTCCCGCCTTCACGCCGAGGTAGGTGGCCTGATCCTTCAGCGACCATTCGAACTCGCGTTTGGAGAGGAAGTCGTACGGCGAGGGAAACGTCGCGTTGTTGAGCGTGGTCTCGACCGTGAAGATGTCGAGCTTGTCGGCGAGGAACTTGCCCATACGTGATGCGGAATGGTGCAATGCCGAACGCTCGGGCTGCATGTAGGACTTCGAGTCGAGCAATGTCGCGACGTTGTGATGATGGCGAAGTGACTGGTAGGTGCCGAACCCCACCGGAACCGACTTGTGGCCGCCGTCCATCGCAACGAGGTTGATGTTCGCGTAGATCACGAGATCGGAGTCGGCCACTCGCTTGCAGAGAACGACGTCTTCGCCGTGGTCGGTGGTGCCGACGAACTCGACGTCATCTGGGTCTTCAGCATCGAAGTTGCGCAGTTTGTTCGGCCAGAACGATCGGAAGACTCGCTCGCCGACCATCCGTCGGATCTCGCTCGCGGTCATCCGTCGGTGGAGCGAGTTCGCCACGATGAGCTCGACGTCGTCGACTCCGGCTTCGGCGGCGAGGGTGAGTACACGCTCGAGGATGAGCTGACGGGCGTCGGGACGCTTCATCTGAGGCAAGGGCAGTGAGATGTCGTCGATCCCGATCGTCAGCTTCATGCCCGGCCGCAGCTTCGCCTTGAGCGGCTCGGAGTCGAACGGTTCGTCGAGTGCGGCCGCGATGGCGTGCTCGGGATGCTTCAGTGCTTCGACGGGTTCGGGCGGATAGATGATCCGGCTCCCGGAGGGGAGCCTCTCCAGGCGAAAGCCCTCCCCGAAGTGGAACAGCACCGGCGGCGTACGCCGGTCGACCTCGAGCACGAGGCCCGGGCGGTTACTTCTGGCCAAGATCGAACACCACCTTTACGGAGTTGAGCCGGCCGGCGTCCATCGCGTGGTCTACGGCTTCGGCGTAGCGGGTGAGTGGGTAGGCAGCGGACACGAGGGGAGCGAGATCAAGGGAGCGCGCTATCTCGAAAGCGATGTCGAAAGTGTGACGTCCGGACGGCTCGATGCCGTAGGTGTAGGCACCCACGAGTGAGATCTCGCGATGCCACACCGGTGCGAGATCGATCCGAGCCGGAGTGGGAAGGCCGACGAGCACGACGGTGCCGCGTGCCCTCGTGACACGCAGGCACGTGTCGAGTGCGCCTGCGTTCCCCGCGCATTCGAACGAGACGTCGACGCCACCGGCGAGCCATGGCTGCCGTCCGCGGGGAGTCTCTCCGCTCCATCCGGGTTCAGGTGCGCGCATATCGGCGCGTGTGATGAGCCGCAATGCGCGAGTGGCCGACGCCGGCTCGATGACGTCATCGGCGCCGAGGCGCTTGGCCTCTGCGCGCTGACGATCGTGCTTGGCGATCGCGATGATGCGGACGTCAGGGTGTGTCGCACGGAGAGCAGCGATCGTGAGCAGCCCCATCGTGCCGGCACCCG
Source organism: uncultured Actinomycetes bacterium (assembly GCA_964520325.1). Classification (GTDB taxonomy): domain Bacteria; phylum Actinomycetota; class JAICYB01; order JAICYB01; family JAICYB01; genus CAZFOB01. Next base: position 56,782 of record CAZFOB010000008.1, read on the forward strand.
ACACGGCAACGGTTGCGTCCGTGGCGATCTCCACGCGCATCACGGCATGGACGGCGCACGCGAGTGGCTCGATGAGCACAGCCGCTTCGTCGGAGAGGTCGTCCGGAACGGCGTGTAGCTGGCTCTCGTGCGCGACGAGCAACGTGGCCCAGCCGCCGCCGGTGTCCTCGCAGAACCCAGTTTGCAGCGCTGGTGAGACGAGGCCGTGCGCGGTTCTCGTGCACAGTCCGACCTGGCCCGCCGTGCAGGCCTCGCAGGGCGGGACGATCCCGCGCGCCGTACACGCGAGCACAGGTTCGAGCACGACGCGTTGCTCTGTGTCCAGCCGCGTGGCGACGACTTCGTGCCCGGGGATGAACGGCATCGAGATGATGGGGGAGAAGTAGAAGGACGCATCTCCTGTGAGCATCGCGAGGTCTGATCCGCAGATGCCCGAGAGGCGCGGCGCCACCTTGACCCAGCCGTCCCCAGGGATCTCCGGATCGTCGTAGTGACCGAGCCGCAGCGGCGTGATGTGTGGGACGAGTCCGGGAGCAGCGCGTCCGGCGAGCTTGGATGCCGCGTATCGGGGGACCGAGCGCGCGAAGCGGAGGCCGATCATGTCGGGATCTTTTGATGGGGCGCCTGATGGCGCATCTTGTCCGGGACGGTGAAGCGCGAGTTGCCCTCGGCCTCTTTCCACCGTTCGATCGCCCAGCGGCGGTCGCGTGCGATGCGTCGCAAACGCGGATCGGGGTTCACGGCCACCGGATTGCCGACCGACTCGAGCATCGGTAGATCGGAGATGGCGTCGCCGTAGGCATAGCTCTTCGAAAGGTCGGCGCCGAGCTCCTTGGCGAGACGACGCAGGTAGGACGCGCGTGCGTCGCCCGCATACGGCACCTCTTCGAGCTCGCCGGTGTAGCGGCCGTCCTCCTGGCGGAGTCGAGCCGATGCGACAACGTCGGCCAACGGCGCCATCGGCGCGATCGTGAAGTCGAGCGCGCCCGTGAGGAAGACGACGCGGTGTCCGGCAGTGCGGTGCTCACGGATGCGGCGCATCCCCTCCGGGAACGCGTTGGGGAGGACGACCTCGCTGAATGCTTCCGCCGCCAGCCGGTGGATCTCCTCGACGGGCGCTCCGTTGTACCTGCGGTAGAACTTGCGAAGGAACTCGCCTCTGTCCCGTTGCTCTGATGCGAGGAGCCCGGGCGCCCGGCGTGCGAGATCGAACAGGCGCCTCGCCCACTCCCGGCGTGGTGAGGCCGCGAGCCGGATCCACAGATACGTGTCGATGACGTTGGTGCCGAGCACTGTGCCCTCGAGGTCGAAGACGGCAAGAACGCCGTTCCAGGGGGCGCCCGACGACGCGCCGTTGTAAGGGGCGCCCGACGGCGCATCCTGTCCGCCCGGCGTGACTTCCGATCGCGGTGACGGACGCGCGCGCCGGCGCACGGTACCGCGTCGTCGAGTGATCTCCGGCAGATGCAGCTCCATGAGGTAGTGACGCCAGTCGATCGCGTCGGCGTCCATCGGGAACAGCGCTTGCTCGTCTGCGTCGAGTGCGTGGTGGAGAGCGCGTGTTCGCTCGTCGTCGAAGATCGCTTCAGACTCGGCGTAGCCGCCGTAGAGCTGGGAGTACTTCTCGCCCAGCTTGACCCGATCGAGGAGATCATCGATGCGAGACGCCGGATCGGCGAAGCGCTCACCCTTCAGGTGGTCGAACACGCGCGAGGCGCCTTCGAGGACTTTGAGCGCGATCTTGATCTTGCGTTCGACCGAACGTCGTCCCGGGAACGTCCACAGGTCGGGAAGGATCGGCTGCTCGTCCTCGTCGAGGTACGGATGTTGGTGGAAGTAGTCGTGCACGTGCGTCACCAGATCGCGGTAGAGCATCGGATTGCGACCACCCGTCGCGACGTGGATGACGCGCTCGGCGTGCTCCGACGCCGCTGCTGCGAGCATCGCGTTCACGACGAGGTCGACCGGGACGACGTCGACCACCGCATCCGCGATACCGGGGAACTCGGCGAGTGCGCCACGTCCGTACGCGAGGATGATCGGATCCGCCATGCGGAAGCCGCGGACCCAGCCCGGTGCCGGATCGGAGAGAGCCGATTCGATGATCGACGGACGCACGATCGTGATCTCGAACCGATCCCGCTTCTCGTGGACGGCCATCTCGGCCAACGCCTTGGTGAAGGAATAGACGTCGGGCCAGCCGAGCGACTGCGCACGTCCGCGTCCCATGTCGACGAGGCGGTCGGAGACCCAGTCGCGTCTCTGCTGCTCGGCTCGCGCGGCGATGGCCGGTGAGCCGGCCGGCCCGATGTCACGCCGCGCCCTTTTGGTGAATCCCCGCGCGCGCTCCGGCGTTCGCGAGTCGGCTTCGACGGAGCTACGCGACTGACGTGCGGAGCTGAGCTCGGCCCGCCAATCGAGCCGCGGACGTCCCGGTGTGTCCGTCCACGGCGCTTCGGGGACGTGTCCCTTCACGAGGCCCGCCACGTACGCGGTCGAGACATGGATCACGCGACGCGGTGATGCCCCGGCCGCCTCGAGTGCGTCGAGCAGACGCAGGGGGCCGAGGAGATTGGTCTCGAACGCGTCGTCGACGGCTGCGTCGAAGGCCACCGTAGCGGCGCAGTGGATGACGATGTCGACGCCGGCGAGCCTTGCCAGATCGTCTGCGGAGAGTCCCAGATTGTCGTTGCGCATGTCGCCGTCGACGGTGTGCACCTTCGCCTCTAGTGCCGACCAATCAGCGCGGCGACGGAGGGTGTCGAATGCGTTGGAACCGAGCACGCGACGCTGCACGCGATCGGCGGCGGGAGCCCCCGGCTTGGATCTGACCACGAGCAGCACTTCCTCGACGCCGGGCAACGAGGCGAGGATCTTCGCGACGAGCGCGGTGCCCAGGAACCCGCTGGCGCCGGTGATCAGGACCCGCGCACCGGCGAACGCGTCGCGGATGCCACCCGCGCTCGCGTCGCGGCCGGAGTCCGGTGGGGGTGCGCCCTCGTTATCTACCAAGTGGTAGATTATGAGGAACGAGAAGGGCACCTGTCCAATGGCGCGCACCGGCGGAGAACGTACGAAAGCGAAGGTGCTCAGCTCGGCCGTCCGGCTCTTCGGCGGCAACGGCTACGACGGCACCAGCCTCGACGAGGTCGCGGCGGACGTCGGCGTGCGCAAGCAGACGCTCCTCTACTACTTCCCGAGCAAGGCCGATCTCTTCACGGCAGCTGCGGCCGACGCGGCGCAGGCGATGTACTCGGCTCTGGACGGTGCGCTGAAGGAGAACGACCCCGGCGGCCTCGAGCGGATCCCGGTGTTCATCGGCGCTGCGACGTCGCTTGCGTCGGATCGTCCCGAAGTGTTCGGTCTCATCCGGGAGGTCGCGCGAACCGGACCACCAGTCTCCGACCGAGTTGTCGCGGCGCTTGCACCCCTCGTCGACTCGGCGGCGGCATGGCTCGAGCGCGGGATGGATGACGGACTGATCCGCCGGCAGAACGCTCGGCTCACGCTGCTCACGATCTACTCGGCGGTCATCGGTCATCTCACGGAGTCTTCGGTGCAGCAGGCGGTGCTCGACGACGACGCGAAGCGATGCGCATCGGGCGAGCTCGTGGCGTTCTTGAGTGCCGCGCTAGCTCCGGAGTAACGACAGCACCAACAGGAGCTGCCCGACGTGATACGTGACCATGATCGTCACGGGCGCCCATGTCTGTGGCCGGACGAAGCGGTTCCAAGCGATCAGCGTGTCGGATGCCATGAAGATGAGCGCGCCGGTGATTGCGACGGGGTTGGTTGTGGCGATCGCGCTCGCGACCATCACGGAGATGATCGCGATGTAAGCGGACACCGGTGCCACGAACTCGGGTTGCCTCGCGCGAACGCCGGCGAGCACCTTCCCTCCGACTGTCATCGCGAAGACCACCATGCCGGCCACGCCGATGAGCAGCGCCGGTGTTGAGGAGTCGTCCAGCCGGAAGCCGACGATGTACGCCACGTGAGCGAGCGCGAACGACGCAACACCTGCGATGAATCGATCCGATGGCAGCATCAGAAGGACATCGCCGAGAAGCGAGAACACGAGTGCGACGACGAATGCCGACCGCATCCCCTCGCGCGCCGGTAGCAAGGTCACCGCACCTGAGATCAGCGCGAGCATCGTCGCCGGCTTCGCGATGAACTCGAGCTGTTTGACCTTCTTTGCGACGACGATCCAATCGACCACGGCGAAGACGCCCATCAGGGCGAGGGCTACGAACGCGGGACCATTCACGACTACGGCTTCGGACGGGGGTATTGCACTCTCAGGAACGCATCGAACCCACGGTCGGGCAGGAGCTTGCGCGCCGTCAGGATGAACCGCGCCCCAGATGTGACGCGGTAACGCGTCTTCGGACGCTCTCGGACGATCGCTCGCTCGATCACTTCGGCGACGGCTTCGGGTCCGACGGCGCCGCCGAGCTTGCCCCTCACGCCTTCGTATGCTTGAGCGACGTTCCTGGCGACGGCCACGTTGAAGCTGTGGTACGGATCGTCAACCGTGCCGTCGTCCTTGGCGTCATCTCCCGTCGAGTTCGCTGCGAACTCGGTCTTGATCAGCCCGGGTTCCACAACGACGACGCGGACTCCGAATCCGCCAACTTCGAAGCGCAGCGCGTCGCTGAACGCTTCGACCGCGTGCTTGGACGCGTGGTAGTACGCGCCTCCCGGCAGCGTCACCTTCCCGCCGACCGAGCTGAGGTTGATGATCCGGCCGGAGCGTTGGCGGCGCATCCCCGGGAGCACGAGCTGACACAGCCTGATCAATCCAAAGACATTCGTCTCGAATTGCCGGCGTATCTCCTCCATCGGGACGGTCTCGGCGGCGCGCTCGACTGCATAGCCTGCGTTGTTCACGAGCACACCGACGGCTCCGTGCTCCGCCTCCACAAGGGCCACAGCCGAGCGCATCGATCCCTCGTCGGTCACGTCGAGCGCCAGTGTCCGGCACCCGTTGGCTTCGAGCTCCGTGAGTGTCTCGGGACGCCGGGCCGTCGCGAAGACCGAGAAGCCCTTCCCGGCGAGGTGTTCGGCCGTTGCTTTACCGATGCCGCTCGAACAGCCGGTGATGAGCACGGCCCGTGAAGGTTCGGTCACCTCGCCACGCTATGTCGCGCCGCGCCGTTGTTGCCATGTGACGAACGGACGTCGAGAATGACAACCGTGTCGTTTGACCTAGGCTAGGTCGCGTGGATCTCCACACAACAGCCTTCGAGCGGGCGCTCCACCTTCTGTTGTTCGTCGCCGGGGGCCTCGCTGTTGCGGTGACGGGGCTGGCGGCGCTCGAGCGACTGACCGACGCAACCAAGCGCACGATCCGGTTGAGCCATATCGGTCTCGCCGCCGCCACCTTCTTGGCGCTCTTCGTCGGGGAGCGGGTCTATCACTTCATCCACTGAACGGCGCGCCATACGGGAGGGACGACAGGGTAGGCTCCCGTCCGGATGGCGAGTGGGCGAGCACCCAAGCTGCGTGAGCGCTTCAAAAACATCGGAGCGGGTTCGCCGCTCCTGCCGCTCGGGATCCTCTTCGGTCTCAACGCCGTCGATGAGCTCGATCGTGCTGCCTTCGGCCTCCTGCTTCCGGAGATCCGCGACTACTTCGGACTGAATCTCACCGGAGTGACAACGCTGGCGGCGGCGGTGATCCCGGCGGCTCTGCTCGTCGGCTTCCCCGTCGCGCGGCTAGCAGACAAACGCCGCCGGATGCCCATCGCCATCATCGGCGCCTCGATGTGGGGCGTGTTCTCGGTCCTTACCGGGATCGTCCCGACCATATTCCTCCTCGGTGTCGCGCGTCTGGGCGCCGGGCTCGGACGGGCAGTCAACGACCCGGTGCATGGCAGCCTGCTCTCCGACTACTACCCGCCGCAGGCGCGAGCCAGAGTCTTCGGGTTCCATCGAGCCGCGAACACATCGGCGCGTTCTTCGGCCCCCTTGTCGCCGGATTTCTCGCGGAAGCAGTCGGATGGCGAGTTCCATTCGTCATCCTCGCCGTCCCGACGTTCATCCTCATCATCGTGGCGGCAACGAAGCTGCACGAGCCTGCGCGTACCGGACACCGGACGGTGGAGGGCGATGTTGGCGTGCGCCAAGCCTTCTCGATGCTGTGGAGCGTCAGGTCGCTCCGCCGCATCTGGCTGGCCTTCCCGTTCATCGCGTTCTTCGCGATAGGTCTCGGTCAGATCATGTCGCTCTACTACAAGGACGTGTTCGATGTCTCGGCCGGCGCCCGCGGAGTGATCCAGGCTTTCGACGCACCGTTCATCGTCTTCGGTCTCGTCATGGGCACGCCGGTCATCGACCGAGTGATGGCGACCGACCCAGGCCGCGTCTTGCGCATGATCGGCCTCGCCGTGCTAGCCATCGCGGTGTTCATCTTCGGCATCGCGGTCGCCCCAGCGTTGTGGGTTGCCATCGTGTTCACCTACGCGATCAACATCGTCGGCACGGTGTTATATGCCGGTGGCTTCGCAGTGATCTCTCTCGTTGCTCCACCGGAGGTGCGCGCGAGTGCGTTCGCATTCTTCAATATCTCGTCACTTCTCGGGATCGTTTCCCTTCCGTTCGTCGGGATCGTCGGCGACGCGCTGGGCTTGAGATACGGACTCGCGTTCCTCACGCCGATGGTATGCCTGGGAAGCGCGATCCTCGCGAGCGCCGGTCGCTTCGTGAACGACGACATCGCGCGAGTCAATCCCGAGCGGGCCAAGGGGGCCAATGGGGCCAATGGGGATGTGGGCGCCGTCATACTTCCGCCTTCGCCGCCCGGGCCGGCTGAGTAACGCGGACGTACACTCGGTATCCGTCAGCACGAGGAGGACATCCATGGCTCGCACCATCGAGGAGATCGTCAAGGACGTCGATCAAGCGGATGTCGAAGGCCTCGGGCGCACCGACGTCGAGGATGTCTACCAGCAGATGGATCACCTGATGCAGGTGCGTCCGTCACCGATGGATCTCTACAACCGCTGGGAGAAGCAGCAGTGGGCCGTCGCCGACGAGCTAGTCTGCCGCGCCGTACACGCTCGCGGGGACTGGGCCGGGGTACAGGAACGTCCGTAGGCGATCTCCTGCGGATCGTGGGAACGACTCGGACGGATAGCGGCGATCACCTCGTTCTTCCGCTTTTGTGAAGAACGAGGATCCGAACACCGGCACCTTCCCCTTGTAGGCCAAGAGGTATGCCGTTCCCTCTCTGCCGTTCTGGGCGACTGTTGTTGCCAACTCTCCGGCGGTGGTTTGGAGCTCCTCGATCTCGGCATCACCGCCGTACGCGCCTCCGTCGCTATCGACGACGACATCGACCCGATCGATCGAACGCCAGTCACCCTCGAGATAGTCGCCGAGGAACGCCTGGCCCCAGGGGCAATCGGTTGCCCTCGGACAGAAGGGCAGTGTGTCGCCTTCGGTGCCGAGCCGTTTTCCGTCCACGTAGAACTCGATAAGCAGTTCGATGTCTTTGAGGGCTCTGTCTTCGACGCGGATGACCGCTGCTGCCCCGACGTAGTCGTCGCGTACGGAGAAACTCGTTCGCGCGACACTTGCAGTCGAGCTCGCGGGGCGGGTGTCTGCCGGCGGGTTCTGTCCGCTGCACGCGGCAGCGCTGATGAAGATGGCAGCAGCGATCGTCCGGCGTCTCATCGTTGTTCTCCTAACGCTGGAATGCTTCTTGGTCGGATAGCGGCACTTGAAGTGGTCCGGACCCGTCCGGATGTGGTTCCTGACCGAGTCCGACGTCACCACCGGCCGACTTGCGGACCTGCACGGTGATGAGATCCTCAACCCCCATGGAGCGGGCGATCTCGAGGAAGCTCTCAGCGCCCGCTTTCGTGCGGAAGCCTGTTGCGACGACTGTCTGCCCGGCGGGGAGGCTCAGCCCGTCGCCGAGTAGCGCTTTGATCCGGTCGTACTGGCAGGGTGGGAGCCCATCGGAGGCGCACGCGGGAAGCGTCAACGTCGGGAAGGCGTCCTTCGAAACGTTCGCCAATCCGATCTTCGTCAGCGCCTTCACCGTCCGGGCGCCATCAGGGCACTCGATGTCGACAAGGGTGCCTCCGACAACCGTCTTGAAAAGACCGAGTGACGGCGGGCAGGGGATCTCCGTGATGTCGGCAGTGACCTGAGTAAGGACCCCGGTCACCTCGTAGCCGTCGGTCGGATCGGTGTAGAAGCCCTGCAGATGCCCGAAGCGCTCGTTGAGCACTGACAACTTCTGCGCGGCTGCGCCCGGTTCAACGATGTCGGCGACAACGAGGAGGAGCGACTCCCCGATGCCGAGCTTGGATGCGACGTCCGCGACCGGCCGGATCTCCGCCGATGCGTGGGGTCGACTGATAGTCGTGATCGCGACGAGCGCGAGGAGCGCGCCCGTCGCTGCAGCGATCTTGGTGCGGTTCTTCATCAGTGGCCTCCTAGAGAGCTCTTGGCTAGTAGTTCGTGGCGTACTGGAAGTGCATGCAGTCGCCGAAGTTGATGCCGTGGATCCAGCGGTGGTTCTTCCACACATTGGCGACACCGCCGGTGACGGTGTGGCAGTGCTTGTGAGCGCTGCCGTAGTGCTCGTACGCGGCATTGATGTCGACGGCGATGCCCCACGCGTGCGGTGACCATTTGGACGTCCCGCTGATGTACCTGCAGTTGTAGCCCCAGATCCCGCTCTTGATCTGCTCCGCCAGGTGCTCGTTGCGGATATGACCGCGGACGTCGTTATTGAGGTTCGACGACCTCGTCGTGCTGCCGGTTCCTCCATAGAACTTGCCGTACCCCCCAAGCTTGTAGTGGTAGTTCACGGGGTAGGAGTAGCCGTTGTCGGGTGCCGTCCAGTACGTCCGATTCGTGTTGCTCTGGCTGTTGCACGGCTGTCCGAAGACCGACACGATCCCTGAGTAGCCGCTGGGGAGCGGTGGGTAGTTCACGTGTCTGTCGCGCCACCCGTAGTTGGTGTAGAAGTGGTTGGCGTGTGCGACGGGCGCCGCCGCGAGGACGAGTATCCCCGCGACGAGTGGTACGAGGAGCTTCCTGCGCATCTTGATCGACCTCCCTCGTTCGTGGTGGAAGAACGGGGAAGGTGGGAAAGTGGTGCGGGGAAGTTGCGAGAACCTTAGCGGTTGGTACCGACAAGCTTGCGTACACTGCCGTCGATGAGCCCAAAGACCAGGCTGACCAGCGGAAGCTCATCGGTGGTCTCGAGCGTCCTCGAGGTCGTCGGCGACACGGTGATGGTGAACCTCCAGGCCGAGCCCGGGTGCGCGGAGATCCGGCTCAAGGTCGAAGGGGACAACCCGTCCGGATCGATCAAGGATCGCACGGTGCTCGCGATGATCGAAGACGCCGAGGCGCGCGGAGTGCTTACACCTTCGAAGCCCATCGTCGAGGCGTCCTCTGGAAACACCGCAACCGCGCTCGCGGTGATCGGCCACGCGAAGGGCTATCGCGTTGTCGTGGTGGCGCCGTCCGACATGGCGGACATCCGTCGGGCCAATCTCGAGACCCTCGGTGTTGAGCTCGTGCTCACCGACCCGGCCGAACGCATGTCCGGTGCGATCGATCGGGCCGACCGCTTGGCGCGTGACGGTGCGTTCGTCCTCCGTCAGTTCTCCAATCCTGCCGCCGCAACCGCCCACGCGCCGACGGCTGAGGAGATCTGGACCCAGTGCGATGGGCAGGTGGACGCCTTCGTCGCGGGCGTGGGGACCGGCGCGACGATCTCGGGCTGTGCGGCCGTGCTCAAGGCCAAGAACGCAAGATGCGTCGTCGTCGCGGTCGAGCCGGCCGAATCGCCGGTGCTCTCCGGTGGCAAACCCGGCCCCCATCGGATCCCGGGCATCGGCCCAGGGTTCATCCCGGCCCTGCTTCGAAGGGATCTCATCGACGAGGTCTATCCGGTGCCGTGGTGGGAGGCCCATGAAGCCGTCCGGGAACTCGGACGCCAGGTCGGCCTCTTCTTCGGACCCTCGACGGGTGCGGTGCTCATCGCGCTGCGGGCGCAGGCGCGAAGGCTCGGTGAGGGCAAGCGCGTCGTCGGTATCGCCGCCGACTGGGGCGAGAGAAACGTCGGAGTGATGATCGAGCCCGCATAGCAAATGAAAAGCCGGCCGTCCCCACCCGTAAGCTGGGACGACATGACACTTCGACTTCCGAGAGCGTTCGCGGACGCCATCACCGAACAGGCTCTCGCCGAGCACCCGAACGAGGCGTGCGGTCTGGTGGCCGGAGCCGATGGCGCGGCGACCAAACTGTTCCCCATGACCAACGCCGAGCGCTCGCCGGTCATCTACCGCATGGAGCCGGCCGAACAGCTGCGCGTGTTCAACGAGATCGACGAGGCAGGTCTTGAGCTCGTGGGGATCTACCACTCACACACGCGGTCGGCCGCATATCCGTCATCGACGGATGTGTCGCTCGCGTACTACCCCGAGGCGGTCTACCTCATCGTCTCGCTCGCCGATCAGGACAACCCGGACCTTCGCGGATTCACGATCCGGGAAGGCAAGGTCGCCGAGTTCGATGTCGAGATCACATGACCGGTCGGCGCGGGCCGCTCCTGTGCGATGCTCTGGTCGTCCGATTCACAAGCGTGCGAGTAACGCGGGATGATTCCTGCGCTCTCTGCGGTTCCACTCCTGAGATATCTGAGCTGGTCGATCTGGATGGGCCGCAAGGCCCTCCTGTCGGATAGGAGTTTCGATGAGCGTTGAGGTCAAGATCCCAACGGTGTTGCGCAAGCACATCAACAACCAGGCCGTCGTCGAAGCAAGCGGCGGAACGATCCGTGAGCTCATCGAGGACATCGCGACGAGCTTTCCTGAGTTCAAACAGAAGGTCGTCGCGGACGACGGCCAGCTGCACAGGTTCATCAACGTCTACGCCAATGACGAGGACGTCCGCTACCTCGACGGCATGGACACCAAGGTCTCGGACGGCGATACCGTCGCGATCCTGCCGGCAGTCGCCGGCGGATAAGAGAGCGCTCAGAGGCCGTGCGTTACGAGTCGATCATCGATTCCATCGGCGAGACACCGTTGGTCGGGCTGCCGAATCTTGCGCCGAAGGGCGCGCGTCTGTATGCCAAGCTCGAAGGTCAGAATCCGACCGGCTCGGTCAAGGATCGCATCGCGCGGGAGATGATCCTGGCTGCAGAGCGGGACGGCGTGCTCGAAGAGGGACGGATCCTGCTCGAACCGTCGTCCGGCAATACCGGCATCTCCATGGCGATGATCTGCCGTGGCAAGGGTCTCGCGCTCGAGATCGTCATGCCGGAGTCGGCGTCGGTGGAGCGCCGGCGTCTGCTCGAGATGTACGGCGCTGTCGTGCACCTGTCGCCCGGCGATCAAGGGACGAACGGTGCCATCCGCATGGCGACCGAGATGACGCGCAACAGCGCGAAGTATCTGATGCTCAATCAGTACGAGAACGCGGCCAATCCGGCAGCTCACGAGCACGGCACCGCGGCGGAGATCATCCGCGACCTGCCCGAGATCGACATGTTCGTTGCCGGTCTCGGCACAGGAGGCACGCTCACCGGCGTCGGTCGTGCGCTCAAGGCTCACAACCCGGACATCACGATCGTGGCCGCCGAACCGCCGGCCGGGGACCTCGTGCAGGGGCTGCGGTCGCTCGACGACGGCTACATCCCACCGATCCTCGATCCGAGCGTCATCGACCGGAAGTTCATCGTGAACTCGAAGGACGCCTTCAAGGCAACGCGCGACCTCTTCGAGATCGAGGGGGTCTTCGCCGGGATCTCGTCGGGTGCAGCCCTGTTCGTGGCGTTGCGCGCGATCAAGTCAGTCGGCGCCCGCAACGCCGTCGTATTGCTCGCCGACGGCGGTTGGAAGTACCTCTCGACCGGCGTGCACACCAAGGATGCCGAGCAGGTCGAGAAGGAGCTCGAGGGCCAGATCTGGTGGTAGGGGAAGGCTTCGTGCACACTAACCGCCGTGAGCGACAGGCCTATCGGCATCTTCGACTCCGGCCTCGGCGGGCTCACCGTCGCGCGCGCGGTCATCGACGTGCTCCCGCACGAGTCGATCGTCTACTACGGTGACAACGGACGCACTCCCTACGGACCGAAGCCGCTCGACCTCATCCACCGGTACTCGACGGAGATCATCGACTTCCTGCTCTCCCGCGACGTGAAGCTCATCGTCGTCGGATGCAATTCGGCTTCCGCCGCGCTCGCGCAGCTTGGACGTCCGAAACTGCCGGTCCCCTTGGTCACGGTTATCGAGCCGCCGGCACAGACGGCGGCGCGTCTGACTCGCAATCGCCGCATCGGCATCATCGGCACAGAGGCAACGATCGGCTCCCGTCAGTACGAGGAGGCGCTCGTTCGCACCAAAGCGCCGGTCGAGGTGTTCACGAAGGCCTGCCCGGAGTTCGTCTCTCTGGTCGAACGCGGCCAGACCACTGGACGCGAGACGCTCGACGTGGCCGAGGGGTATCTGCACGAGCTCAAGGACAATGGTGTCGACACGTTGATCCTCGGGTGTACCCACTACCCATTGCTCACGGCCACGATCCAGTACGTGATGGGTCCGGACGTCCTGCTCGTCTCGTCGGCGGACGAGGTCGCGAAGGACGTCTTCACCGTTCTCGTCGCCAACGGTTTGCTCCGCGAGGATCCGTCGGTGCCGCGCCACGAGTTCCTCACCTCGGGTGATGCGAACGAGTTCGAGCGTCTCGCGCCCAGGTTCTTAGGCCCCGTGATCACCCGGGTCGGACACGCACCGTTAGGCTGATTCGAGATGGACATCACGGTGCTCGGGTGCGGTGCCGCCTTCCCGCGTGCAGGTGGCGCGTGTTCGGGGTTCCTCGTGCGCTCAGGCGACACGAACGTGTGGATCGATGCCGGCAACGGCACGTTCGCGCAGCTTCAGAGATACGTTGACTGCAGAGCCCTCGATGCACTCGTTCTGACCCACGGGCACGCCGATCACGTGGCCGACGTCCTTCCGCTGATGTACGCCCTCGGTTTCGATCCCGTGCTGCCGATGGTCACTCTCCCGGTCCATTCGCCGATGGACGTCGTCGCGTCGCTCAAGTGGCCCCTCGGTGGGACGTCGAAGGAACGCTTCACGAGCGTCTTCGCGTTCCGTCCCATCTCCGAGCCGTTCACGATCGGGTCGATCACCTTCGAGCCGTTCCAAACCAAGCACCCCGCCGACACCTATGGTCTTCGGATGTCCGACAACGGCAAGACCGCTGTGTACACCTCGGACACGGCCTGGTTCGAGGAGCTCCCGGACCGCTGCCGGGATGCCGATGTTCTGATCAGCGAGGCGACGTATGTCGACGGCGTCGACGCTCCGCCCGGCGTCCACCTGACTGCACGCGAAGCGGGACGGCTCGCAGCCGCGGCGAACGTCAAGCGTCTCGTCCTCACACACATCTGGGCGACGATCGACCCCTCGCTTGCGGTCGCCGAGGCCGCCGAGGAGTTCGATGGTCCCGTAGAAGCCGCCCTCGAAGGCAACAGGTACGAGATCTGATGCGGACTGACGGACGGTCGCCGGATGACCTGCGTCCGGTCACGATCGAGCGCAACTACCTTCACTTTCCGGCCGGCTCGGCGTTGATCTCGTTCGGACGCACGCGCGTGGTCTGTGCAGCAACCATCGAGAAGGGCGTGCCGCGATTCCTCGAAGGTCGCGGAGAGGGGTGGGTGACCGCCGAGTACTCGATGCTGCCCGGCTCGACGTCCGAGCGATCGCCGCGCGAGGCGTCGCGTGGACGTCCGTCGGGGCGCACGCAGGAGATCCAACGCCTCATCGGACGAAGCTTGCGCGCGGTGATCGACATGAAAGCGCTCGGGGAGGTCTCGATCACGGTCGATTGCGATTGTCTGGTTGCCGACGGCGGCACGCGAACCGCATCGATCACCGGTGGATTCGTGGCGCTGGTCGACGCGATCCGAACACTGAACTGCAAGACCGATCCGGTGCTCGACCACGTGGCCGCGGTGAGCGTTGGGATGCTTGGTGAAGAGGTGTGCCTCGATCTCGATTACTCCGAGGACGTTGGCGCCGACGTCGACATGAACGTGGTCATGACGGGAGCCGGCAGCTTCGTCGAAGTGCAGGGAACCGCGGAAGGGGAGTCGTTCGACCGTGCCACGCTCGATCGCATGCTCGACGTGGCGGGAAGCGGGATCGAGCGACTGGTCGCCGCGCAGCGCGAAGCCCTGCGCGCCTAGCGTGCAGATCGTCCTGGCCACATCGAACCCGAGTAAGGCGCGAGAGGTCCGCGCCATCCTCAGTGCCGCCGGACACGTTGTGTCGACACCGCCGATCTGGTTGGGTGACATCGAGAGCGGCGAGACATACCTCGAGAACGCATGTATCAAAGCTGATTCTGCGGCGCGACTGCTACCGGGGATGGCTGTTCTTGCCGAGGACGCCGGCCTGGAAGTTGATGCGCTGGCCGGCATGCCCGGCGTCTATTCGGCCCGCTTCGCAGGACCGGCCGCGAGGATCGAAGACAACGTTTCGAAGGTCATGAAGCTGCTCGAAGGTGTGCCGGAGGACAGGCGCTCCGGCCGCTACCGGATCGTCGCCGTGCTCAAGCTGCCGTCGGGGGCTGAAGTGATCGGCGAAGGTGTCCTTGAAGGGCGCATCGCAACAAAGAGCCAAGGGGATCACGGTTTCGGATTCGACCCGATCTTCATCCCGTCCGCTGAAAGCCGAACCGTCGCCGAATTGAGCGCCGAAGAGAAGAACGCGATCTCGCACCGCGGCGCAGCGCTCCGCGAGCTGGTATCGAAGCTGTAGCCGTGCGGTGACACAGGTCTTACGACTCCTCCTCGGGGAGAGCTGGAAAACGCCTCCCGTGCTTCTGTCGTTGCCTGCGTATACTTTCTGTATGGAAAGTAACGCGTGCCCATTGCCGATGAGAAGGGGCTCGACCTGTCACCGCTCGAGAGAACACATGAACTGCTTGGCGCCGGCCCACCAAGCGGAACCATCCAGTTCACTCTTTTCATCCCAAGCGCCGACCGCCACGGGACGTTCCTCGATCAGGACTACTGGCGGGAGGAAGCGCTTCTGGCCTTGGGTCGCCTCTTCCGCGGAGCGACGGCCTTCCCTCCCGGCCGTGGCGTCTGGCGAGACGACGCGCGGGGCGGCGAGCTGCTGTTCGAAGACATCGTCCTCGTTACGTCGTACGCGAGCTCAGATGATGCCACCGACGAAGCGCTCGGCGAGCTCCGACGGTTCCTGCATCGTCTCGGGCGCGACGCCGACCAAGGAGAGGTCGGGATCGTCGTGGACGGGACGTACCACGGCATCACACAGTTCGATCCAGATCCCAAGTAGACAGACAGGATCGTGAGGAGATGACCGCGCGTCGCAGAAACCGACCAATCGGCGACGAACGAATCGCGCAGTCGCTCGGTTCATCGAAGGTTGCGCCCCTTCGTGGCGGGCGGAGCCGCGGCCCTCTTGATCTCTTGGCGCTGCGCGCCGAAGCCCAGCGCCGACTGCAGTCGTCCGGAGGGCGACCATCAGATCCCGCCTGGGATTTCAGTCGCCAAGTCCCGTTCAAAGCGGCTGATTGGAAGGCACTGGAAGAGTTAGCAGCGGCCGCCAGCACAGAAACCCGCAGCCTTTCGGCCGGCCAACTGGCGGCCATGCTCGTCGAAAGGGGCCTCTCGGAGTTTCGTCACGCGAAGTAGGCCAACCGAACCTCGATCGTCATCGTCCCTCGCATTACCAGTTCCGCCAAGGGCTGGCGAAGACTCAGCGCGCGCACAGGTGAATCTCCATCGGCATCTCCGTGGAGGTGCGATCAGGCAGCGCCATCGATCCTCGTCGGACAAGGTGTGGAAGCCCCCGCCTGTTCGTCCGGCTCCCAGGTTTCGATTTCCGTCGAAACACCGATGAATTCACCACATACCCGGCACGGCTCGGCCCCCGCGAGCTCGGAGTCCAGGCACGGCCACCAGCCGCCCGGGATCCCTACTAGGTCGCGGTCGTCGTGGTAACAGAATGCGCAGCAGTAGTAGAAGATCTCAACGAGGTTCCCATCGCCGTCTTCGATATGTCGGACGTAACGCATTGCCTCCTCCTCGGGGGAAGTTCGGGGTAGTCACAAACGCCCCCGAAGAGGGAAGTTGGGGCACGCGCACCATAAGCGCAGCTGCCGACGGACTCTGAGCCTCTACGCTTTTCGGGGAGGTCCGGTGGCGAAGTTCAATCTCAGCCCGTAACCGCATCGCGCGGTTCTACTTCCACGAGTGCGAGCGTTTCCTGCGCTACACGTCGACGCCACGAGATCGGCGTGACGAAGAGGGCGTACCGGGCTTCCCCCTCGACAAGAGCCTCGACACCGACGACGAGTTCTGGAGGGATCGGTTGTTCGTCGTCAGTCCGCACCATGCACAGATCCGTCTGATCCGCCACGAGCTCGCGATGCGACGGAAGTGGAGAGCGAGCCGTTCGTCGACACCGTGGACAAGATGCAGGGACAGGAATGCGGTGATCGTCAGTTATGGAGTCTCGGATGTCGAGTGTGCGCTCTCCGAGCAGGAGTTCATCTACTTGGTCAAACGGTGAGGAGAGTGCAACGACTAGTCACGTATCGATCGATTCTCGTTCCGGCGGCCTAGAGCGCAGTCGACGCAGACGGTTTCGCCAGGGCCCATGGGCGCCTCCATGCCGCACTTCGGACAGGTGGGGTTGTTCACCGGCGTCTTGCATCCACACCGTTCGCAGTCACGACAGCGACCACCGCGACACTTATCACACCATCCAACATTTCTCTCTCCGTCGCACCATTCGCAGAACTCCTCGCGGTCCTTCCATGCCGGCTCTGGGTCGACAAGGATGTCGAACCGTCCATCGGTGGGCTTGTCGCACAGCACGCCAATGGCTAAGCCGTCGTGGACGCGTTGCGTGTCGCAGAAGAGATCGCGCGCGAACGCCTGGCCATAGCGGAACGAGTCCCGGCGTGCCGTTTGATCACGATCAAACGCTGCAGCGAGCGCGCCTCCTGGATCGACACGACTTCCCCGGGCCCACCACGGCGCTTCAAGGCGAAAGCCCGCACAGAACGATACGGCTCCGATGTCGCGGACAAGGACGATTGCCCCGGGTCCTCTCATCCGTTCGGCGGTGCGAACCGCCACGGCTTCCCACGAGGCACTGGTCGAGTCATGAACAGCGACCACGTGCCGCGGGAGGAGCGGGACGTCGACGAACTCGTCGAGGGTGCGGTCGGGGATTAGAAGCCTCGCGGCGAACCGGTGGCATATGACTTCTTCGACCGACGCGGGTGCGTGCGCCTTGCCGGCGGCGGCGTCGATGTCGTCAAGGAGGTCGGCGCCTGCGGTCTGCAGGATGTGATGGCCGAGTTCGTGAAGGATGGTGAACCGCACTCGCGCTGCACTCGGTGTCGGGTCGAACAAGATGAAGCATTCGGGTGGACGAAGGCCCATTTCGTAGTAACCGTCGACCGAGCACTCATCGCCAAGCGCGAAGCCCGGTGGCAATGGTCGTACGCGGACGTCGGGGAAATGAAGTTCGACCGCGGCTACGGTGTCCTCGGACGAAAGGTCGACGCGTGCGTCGTCAGTGACGAGCTCCTCGAGAGCGCGGGCAATGCGGTCAACGGCTTCGTTCGTGACGGCCGCACACACGTCGCATCACCCGTCGAGGATCAGGGTGTAGGCGTCGAGGAGCCGCTTCCAATCGTCTTGCGTCGGTTCGCCCGTCGAGCGTCGGGGTGCCGACGCCATCCCGAGTAGCAGTCGTCTCCTCATGCCGTCTTGCGCTTCGCCTTCCTTCTGGGCTAGGCGTTCGACCGCCTCGTTGAACCGATCCGACTTCGAGAAGGCGACGAGCGACTTGGGAGCCGACGCGAGAACGGTGACAGGTAGCTCCATCCGCGATAGTCGTCCGGACGCCGGGAGCGAGGAAGCATCACTGTCGCGTGCTCGGGGTCGTCCAGTTGGTCGAGTGCCCACGGCGGGATCAAACGCTGACTCGAGACCTGCTTGAGCTGTTCGAAGTACGTTTCGTCGAGATAGTTGACTCTGATCGCCAACTCGCGGCGCATGTAGTCGAGGAGTGTCTTCGCCACCTGTTCGCGCTTGTCGGGGGGCGCTCCGGCAAGCGCATCGTGCGTACCGCTCCAAACGTGTTCGGCTGCGCACAGCTCAGCGAGCGATTCGTAGGAGACATCGAGCAGACCGCACTGCTCGAGGTTCGGTGACGTGATCCGCCAGCCTCGCCGGAGGTCGAGATAGATCCGATATCCGAGCACATCGCGAAGAGCCCGCTCCGTGTCGGTGCGCGCTTTGAACTCGGCGGCCGGGTTGAACGCATAGGTCTCGAAAGGAAGGTCGAGCTCGTTGAAGATCTGCTGCGTCAGCACTTCGTGCGTCAGCCCGCCCGGCCCGGCGGCGGACACAGCACGGTAGAGCGCGGAGCGAAGGAGCCCGACGTCGATGAAGTCGTTGAAGTGGCCGGCCTGGAGCGCGGCGTCCTGCCGGTTATCGGTGAACGACAGCAGCTTCGCGTTGAAGCCGCCGCGCTTGTCCTCGGGGATGCCTTCGATCATCTCCCGCAGCGTGCGGACGACCGACTGGCTGAGAACGGTCGTCGCGGTGCTTCTCCCCTCGGAGCCCAGGGTGCCGAGCTTGGTGAAGTCACTTCTGAGTCGTCCGCCGTAAGTCACGCCGCACGTGAGGCAGAACCGGAATGGCGCCTCGATGAACTGCCCCCGGACGCCACCTTTGTCGATGCGTCCGAGCGCGTCGACCTCGAGGTCCATCGGGAGCCACTTGCGACGATCCAGCCGGACACGTTTCCCGTCCGGTCGTTCTTCGATCCAGTCCTCGGGGACCCGCGACTCATCTGATGAAGACCACGGGTTCGCGGTGTTCACGTAGAGGTAGCCGGGGATCTCCTCCTCGGTGACGATGCGCTCCTCGGGAGCGCGTTGCTCGAGCGCGGGCGCTCCGTCGATGTGTACGCGTTGGACCGAGTAATACTCCTGTCCGCACTCGCGGCAGAAGACGAGCGGGAAGAGCAAGCGCTCGCGGTCACCCGGAACGTACTGCTGCGGATGCGTTGTGATGTGCCGATGTTCCTCGGTCTCGATCGAGGCGTATGCCGTATCGCCTCGACTGACGAACTGGTGTAGTCGGAATGCGAAGACGGGGAAACGCGTGTCGGGGTTCTCTGCGCCATATCCGGCGAGGAGCTGGCGCTCGATCGCGTTCCGGCACACCTCGGCGTCTACACCAGCCAGCTCGCTCAACTCCTGCGCAGCGCCTTCGGAGCCCCCGATCGTGCGTGGCGGCGTACGGATCAGGCGTTCGTCCCGTTCTTCGATCCCGAACCTCGTCTCGATCCACGACGAAAGTGGGTCGGCGATGAAGGCTTCGTATGAGTCCGGCGGCTCTGCTCGGCTCTCGAGCCTCGAGTTGAGCGCCTGTGCTTCCGGACTCCCGCTTGTTTCCCGTTTGAGCGTTTCGCCGATCACGTTGTCGGACGGGACGAGGGAGCCGAACAACAGCGACGCCACCCGCGCGATCTCCGCTCGTTGCTCGACGAAGGAACCTTGCGTCGCCAATGTGGCCGACGTGCCGACACACTGGAGCTCATTCGCCTCGCAAGCTTCGCGCGTCCGGCGGACCAAGAGGGCGACATCAGCGCTTTGCCGGCCGCGGTAGGTGTGGAGCTCGTCCAAGACGAGGAAACGCAAGCCCCGCGCGGAACGCACGAGTGGCTTCTCCTTCACGCGCGTGAGGATGTACTCGAGCATCACGTAGTTCGTCAGCAAGATGTCTGGTGGCGAGGCCATGATCTCGGTGCGCTCCTCGTCCGACTCCTGTCCCGTGTAGCGACGGAACGTGACCGGACCCTTGCGGTCGGGGTAGCCGAAGGACAGGAACTTCTGGAGCTCTCCTGCTTGGCTGTTCGCGAGCGCGTTCATCGGATACACGACGATCGCCTTGATGCCCCGGCCGCTTCCTTGCCGCAGAACGTGATCAACGATCGGAACGATGTACGCCAAGCTCTTCCCGGAACCGGTGCCGGTCGTGAGGACGTAGTTCTTCCCGGTCTTGGCGGCCGCGATCGCGTCGACCTGATGGCGGTGGAGCCTCATCTGCTCGCCCTCGTTGCCTTCGGCAGTCTTGCGGATGCGGAAGATCCGCCGGCATTCCTCGTGAAGGAGTCCGGAGTCGATCAGCTCGTCGATCCTGCCGCCGGGTTCGAACGAAGGATTGAGTCCGATGCGCGGCTCAGGCCAGAGAAGGCCAGCATCCATGTCGATGTCGACGCACGAACGGATGCGTTCGTCTCGGATGTTGATGAAGCTGCGGACGTACTCGGAGTAGTCCCCGATCAGCCGGTTCCGAAGCTCGAAGACGTTCACCGCGTCGTCCTAGATGTCATAGGTAGCGTCTATAGTGCCTGCCAGTATCAGGCGAGGTGCGGGTGCTGCGGCGAGGAGCCCTCGGCTTCGGCTCAAGCCGGTCCTCTCGGCGCTCCTGGGATCAGCGAAGGATGCCTTACTCGTACTGCAGCGCCGTGACCACGTGCAGGCGTGCGGCGCGGCGTCCGGGGGCGATGGCCGCGATGACGGCGATGACGACTGCGAAGATGGCGACGAAGGGAACCCACGCCCACGGATAGATCGTCGGGATCTGGAAGCCGAAGCCGTCCGAGGTATCGCGGATGACGAGGAACGCGAGGAGCAGCCCGAGCGGGATCGAGAGGACGAACGCCGTCAGGCCCATCGTCGCCGACTCGACGAGCACCATGCGCCATGCTTGCGAACGCGTCACGCCGAGTGCCCGAAGGATCCCGATCTCCCTGAAACGGTGAAGCACCGACATGGCGAGGGTGTTGGCGAGCCCGAGCAGTCCGACGATGGCTGCGACGGCGAGGATCGCGTAGACGATCTGGAAGTACGTCCCGACCTGGCCGCGCGCCTCCTCCTTCTCCTCGGCAGCGGTGGAGATCTCGAGCTGGCGGGCAGGCAGTGCCGTCTTGAGCGCATCGCCGACTGCTTCGGCGTCGGCGCCGTCGGCAACGCGGAGGACGTACGCCGATGGACGCCCGGCCGACAGGTACAACCGTGAGTCCTTGATCCCCATCGTGATCGTTGGTGGGCCCGGGTTGGGGGCGTACGTTCCGGCGACCCCGAACGCGCGGTTGCCCTTCGTCGTTTCGATCATCACGTCGTCGCCGCGGCCGACCCCGAGCGTTCGCGCGAAGTCCGACGCCATGAGTACCTCCCCGCCCTGAGTCAGCGCCTGTTTCGCGCTCGCGTCGTCGCCGTCCGACCAGAAGAAGCTCGACACGCCGAAGTACGTGTCCGGTTCGATCGTATTGACGAATACCTCCTCGCGCTCGCCGTCGTCGAGGAGAGTGGAGAATCCGAATCGGATGGGCGATACCTGATCGACGTCGGCCTGCGCGGACAGGTCTGCTCCGAGCGTCCCGTCGTCCGGAGAGCCGGATTGGACGAAGAGGTCGGCGCCGAACTGGCGATCGAGGAGCTCGTCGATGCCAGCGCGAACCGATAGATACAGACCGCCGGTCGCGAAGAGCATGGCCATGACGACCATCACGAGTGCGAGCGTGTACGCCGAACGGCTGCGCTCCTTCGTGAGGTGAAGCACGGCGACATGACCGACGCCGCGCGCGATGCGATTGGTCGCGCGTCCGAGAAGCGAAGCCAACGGACGGAGCAGCACCGGGACGACGAGCACCGCACCCAGCAGGATCCCGATCACGCCGAGGGCACCGAGCGCGTTCCCACCGGCGAACTGCATGGCGATGGAGACCAGCAAGATCGCCGTGCCTGCCATCCATGACCGAGAGAGCTTCGTGTCGCGCGCGTAGTCACCCTTCATCGCTTCGATGGGCGCGAGCCGCCCGGCACGTCGCGCGGGGACGAGCGCGGAGATCGTCGTGACCACGATCCCGATGAGCACCGCCGCGATCACGGCGCCGGGAGCGATGACGAGGCCAGGGATGTCCAACTCGAAGAGCGCGCTGATCAGCTGCAGGAGACCGAGTGCGAGCAGGAGACCGAGTCCGAGACCGAGGAATGTCGATACGACACCGAGAGCGATGGCTTCGGTGAGCACGACGCGACGCACCTGTCTCGAGGTCGCACCAAGCGCGCGAAGCGTCCCGTACATCCGTGTTCGCTCGATGACCGCCATCGAGAGCGTCAGGTAGATGAGGAATGCGCCGATGAAGAGTGTGATCATCGCGAAGAACGTGAGGAACGTGCCGAAGACGGTGAGAAACTCCTTGAACCCGGCCGCGAGTGACTCTGCGTTCTGCAGCCGGACGCCCGCCACGGCTGTGAGGTCGTCGTCGATCCATGAGTCGATGTCGGTGTTGGGCTCAAGGATCAGCGACGCACTGTTGAAGACGTTGGCCGCATCCCCTTGCAGGACGTGCGCCGTCTGCATCGATGTGAACGTCCCGCCGCCATCACCCGCCGCACCCGCGCCGACGTCCTTCAGTATCCCGACGACGATGAGGTTGCGTTGCGCGCGACGTCCCTTGATAGGCAGCGCCCGACCGAGCTCGATGTCCTGCTCCTCCGCGAGCGTCGTCGAGATGACGAGCTCGTTCTTGCCGGGGGCGGCGAAGCGTCCGGACTCGAGCTCGTAGTCCTGGATCTTCTGCGCCAGCGCGGGCTCGATGCCGCCAACGAAGATCTGCAAGGGATCATCGGGATCGTCCGCATCAAAGAAGCCGGGGACCGATGTCCCGAATCCGAATTCAGGAACCAGATCGTCGACGCCGGGCAACGCGCGGAGCTTCTCGATCGCCCCGGCCGGGAGCTTCGCGTCGAAGGCGCCGACGGGTCCGGCGACGACGTCGGCGCGTCCGGTGAAGCCTTCGATCAGCTCGTCGGCGCCCTTCTGCGTCGTCGCGTTGCTGACGAGGACGCCGAAGAGGATCGCGACGCCGAGCACGATGCCGGCCCCGGTGAGGACCGACCGTCCTTTCCTATGCGCCAAGCTCCTGGAGCCAAGAGAGGACAGCTTTCGCACGACGCTCACCTCCACCATTGCGAGAGCGCGCTGTGAGGTCGAGGCTGCTCGTGACGAGCCCGTCCTCGAGGTAGATGACCTCGTCGCCGTACGCGGCGGCGCGCGCATCGTGGGTGACGATGACGATGGTCTGTCCGTGTTCGGTCTGAAGCGACTTGAGCAGATCGAGGATCTGTGAGCCGGTGCGCGTGTCGAGGTTGCCCGTCGGCTCGTCCGCGAGGATCACCGCCGGGGACGGCAAGATCGCGCGCGCGATGGCTGCGCGCTGTTGCTGTCCTCCCGAGATCTGCGAGGGGAGCTTCTTCGCGCTGTCCGTGAGTCCGACTTGCTCGATGACGTCGGCGAGGCGCTCGCGGTATGAGTCGGGGCTCTGTCCCGCGATGACGAGCGGGAGCGCCACGTTCTCCGCGACCGAGAGCACAGGGACGAGGTTGAAGAACTGGAACACGAACCCGATCGACCCCCGGCGCGCGAGCGTGACCTCTTTGTCGGACAGACCCGAGAGCGGCTTGCCTTCGAGGAAGACGTTGCCGGACGTCGGCGCGTCCAGGCCCCCGAGCAAGTGAAGCAGCGTCGACTTCCCCGAGCCCGATGGTCCCATGACCGAAAGGAAGGCGCCGGGCTCGACGGCAACGGACACACCGTCGAGGGCCTTCGTGGACGACCCGTTCGTCCGGTACTCCTTGACCAGGTCTTGCGCCGCAAGGATCGGCTCTGCGGCGGGCTTCGGCTTCGCGCGCGGACGCTTGGCGGCGGGCTTGCGCGCCCTCGGGCGGGGTGTGGTCATGAGGGAAAGCTTGCCGGGGCACGATCGCACAAGCAATCCGGAAGGTCCCTGCCTGTGCCCGCGGGGGCCCCGATGCGCCTCGGGGATGACCCTGAGGGCTCAAGCCAGACGAGGTCTAGCCGCTCCACGTGGTCACGTGCTACACTTGTTCACGTGAAGAATGTGGAAGAGAAGCAGAATGTGACGCTTGCACTTCCGAAGCGGCTGCTCAAGCGTGTGAGGCTGATCGCAGCCGAGCGTGATACGTCGATCTCAGCCATCCTCACGACCCTGCTCGAAGGCGTGGCGGACGACGACTACGAGCGCGCGCGACGTCACGCTGTGACGACGATGAACAAGGGGTTCGACCTAGGCACTCAAGGCATGCGGACGTGGACCCGCGACGAGCTCCATGAGCGATGAGCGTGGATTCGTCGATTCGAACGTCCTGATCTACGCTCACGACCGGGCTGCGGGTGACCGCAGCGCACGAGCTCGCGAACTCGTCGATCAGCTCTGGTCCTCTCGGCGCGGAGCGATCAGCGTGCAGGTTCTTCAGGAGTTCTTCGTGAACCTCACGCGGAGCGTTCCGGTCTCCGAGGTCGAACGTTTGGTGTCGGACTACGCTTCATGGCGCGTTCACGAACCAACGTCGAGGGATGTGATAGAAGCGATCGCGATCCATCGAAGATCCAAGATCTCGTTCTGGGACGCGATGATCGTTCGGAGCGCCTCGGCGCTCGATTGCGACGTCCTCTACACCGAAGACCTTAACGACGGACGATCGTACGAAGGCGTGCGCGCCGAGAACCCGTTCGACTATCGGTTAGCGAGCTACGGCGAGCGGTTCGAGCTCCCCTGAGGTGTAGCGGTCGCGGCACGTCCCGCGTTGCCTCTTGCCGGACGATGTCTTCGGCAGCGTCCCGGCTGTGATCAACACGACTTCCTCGGGCCCCCGCGGCAACGAGCGCCGGAGCTGCAACATCGCTTCGCGCGCAACCGCATCGGCGTCCTCAGGAGATGCCGTCGTCTCGGCGACGACGACCATCCGTTCGCGCTCGGGAAGCGAGAACGCGATGACGTTGCCGCGCCGCACACCCGCAACCTTCTCCGTGTAGAACTCGTAGTCCTCGGGGTAGAGGTTGCGGCCACCGAGGATGATCATGTCCTTCTTGCGTCCGCAGACGACCAGACCGTGTTCGGACAGGAATCCGAGATCGCCGGTGTACAGCCAGCCATCGCGGATCGTCTCGCGCGTTGCTTCTTCGTCGCGCCAGTAGCCCTGCATGACGCTCGGCCCCCGGACACAGATCTCACCAACGCTTCCGACCGGAAGCGTCTGGTCGTCGCTTCCCTTGATCTCGACGTCGTGCCCGGGGATGGGGTGCCCGCACGCGACGAGTGCCCTGGCACCCTCGACGCCCGGCGTGGAGCGCACGACGCGCTCTGAACCCTCGAGCGCGTCTCGGTTGACCCACTCGACGTGGACGGGCGCTTCGGTGCTCGAGAGCGCGACGGCCAACGTCGACTCCGCGAGCCCGAACATCGGGGTCATGGCGCTCGGGTTGAAGCCGTAGCGCGCGGCGGCGTCGCAGAACCCGTCGCACGTCTCGATGTCGATGGGCTCCGCGCCGTTGGCGGCGATGCGCCACGACGACAGGTCGAGCGTGCGCGGTCGGTTGGTGATGTCGCGGGCGGCCAGGCCGTAGCCGAAGTTCGGCGATGCGGTGATCGTGCCCTTGTACCGCGAGATCGCGTCGAGCCACACGCCGGGTCGCCCGAGGAACTCCTCGGTCGGGATGAGGACGAGATCGGTGCGGAAGATCAGGGCGCCGATCAGCATCCCGATGAGACCCATGTCGTGGAAGAGAGGAAGCCAGGACACGAGAACGTCTTTCTCCGGATCTATCCCGAGCATCTCGCCGGCCGCCTGCATGTTGGCGATGAGGTGGCGGTGAGTGAGGACGACGGCGCGAGAGCGACCCGTTGTGCCCGAGGTGAACTGGAGGAGCGCGAGGTGGCCGGGCTCGACGTCGAGGCGGGGCACATCGGGGACGCCGGCGGGGCCGTCGCCGGCGGCGAGCTCTTCGAGCGAGCAGATGGTGGCTGCGACATCGATCGGTGGCGCGAGCTCGAGGAGCTGATCCGAGACCACGAGGAGGCGGGTATCGGTCTTGTCGGTGCGGGAGACGACGTCGGCGACGAACGCGTCCAGGTCGCTGACGCGGCGGGGGAGTGACAGGACGACTGGTGCGGCCCCGGCGGCCCACGTCCCGAAGAGGACCCGGAGCAGGTCGGCGCTGGTCGTGCCGAGGATACATACGCGGTCCCCGGGTTCAACGCCCCTTGCCTGCAAAGAGCGAGCGACGCGGGCCGCGTCTTCGCCGAGTTGGGCGTAGGACAACCGCTGTTGCCCCAGGTCACGATCCACCAGCGTGATGCCGCGGGTGGTCTGCGCCGACCGTTCGAGCGCTTCCGGGACGGTGCCGACGAGCTGTTCGGTCTGGGTGATCCGTGTCAAGGTTGGGCCCTCCGGGCGCGCGGGAAGAAGCGTTTGGTGACAGACCGGGCGTCATACCTTTGGGTTACGGGGGCTGGTCAGAAGGATGAGGCGGCGTTAGCCTAAGGTTGTCTCGTGGCGGGTACGAACTCCATTACACGTAAGGCCGTTCTACCCAGCAGAGGGGTCGCTGACCACAGGAGGTCCGAATTGCAGGCTACGCGCACGCGCCAAGACCAGACGTTCTGGCACATCGTCGAGGACCTTCACTGGAGGCTCGACGACGGCAGCGGTAGCCCGCCGCCTCCCGGAGAGCCGGAGTTCGACCACGGTGGCGGTGGTGGCGTATGGCCGGTTTGGGCAACGCACATGATCGCGTTCCTTCTCGGTGGCCTCACCTGGGGTTCTCTTCTGCTGGCGCCGCCGATGCTTCCCGTCGCTGCGCTGATCAGCATCGTTGCTTTCGTCGGCTTTGCTGCCAAACGCCGCTGGCGCTAGCTGCGCCGGCTGAGCTTCGGCGCCCGCCCCTACTACTCTTGTTCGGACGCGGGCGTGGCGGAATGGCAGACGCGCCGGCCTTAGGAGCCGGTGGGGAAACCCGTGGGGGTTCAAGTCCCTCCGCCCGCACATGACGGTTGTGATGGATAGAGCCCTGCGGTACACGGGACGGGTCATCGACGCCTGGATGCCGCTCAAGATCGCCTACGACCGTCTGCCGAGCGCGACGATCGGGATCGCCCACCGGGGCAAGCTCACCTACGCGCGCGGGTTCGGTTTCGCGGACGCCGAGAACGAGATCCCGGCGACACCGCAGACCGCATACCGGATCGCCTCCAACTCGAAGACGTTCACGGCGGTCTGCATCATGCAGCTCGTCGAGCGGGGCAAGCTCCGCCTGGACGACCGGGTCTCCACGTATCTGCCCTGGTTTTCAGCGAAGGCCAGAGACCGCGACGCTGCCAACATCACGATCCGTCAGGCACTCTCCCATTGCGCAGGCGTCTTCCGTGACGGCGACACGCCGCATTGGAATTCCGACGAGTTCCCGACCACAGCGAAGCTCAAACGCTCGGTGTCGCCGTCCACCGTCGTCTTCGAGAACGCGACCCGATTCAAGTACTCGAACTTCGGGTTCGCGCTGCTCGGTGCCGTCATCGCGAAGGTCAGCGGACAGAGCTACGAGGCATACACGACCGAGCACATCATCAAGCCGCTGCGGATGACGCGGACTGCGCCCGACCTCACGAGAGAATCGCTCGGATGGCTTGGGGCCGGTTATTCGCGCTCGATCCCGGATCAGGCGCGCGAGCGGTTCGAGCACTGCAAAACGCACGCCTATGCCTCGGCGACCGGGTTCCTGTCGACGGTCGAGGACCTCGCGAAGTACTACTCGGCCCTATCGCTCGCTCGCAACGTCACGACACTCGTTGGACGCGAATCGAAGAAGGAGATGTTCAGGCAGCACTGGACGTCGAAGCTCGACGGAGCGTACGGCCTCGGATTCGCGGTCATGGAGCAGAACGGCAAGTGGATCGTCGGACACGGCGGCGGATTTCCGGGATTCATCACCAGCACTTCCCTGAACCTCGATGACGACATCGCGGTGTTCGTTCTGACGAACAGCAACGACAGTCCAGCCGGCTTTATCGCCGAGGGCATCCGCGAGACGATCTACCGGTTCACCACGGGTGACTACTTCAAGGGAGCAAGGCATGGACAGACCCGCTTCGAGGGTGCGTACCGCTCGCGGTGGGGCGACCAGATCGTCGTCGGGACGGGCTCGAAGCTCGTCGCGTTCGCGCCACAGACCCACTCACCGCTCGCCGAGGCAACCACTCTCAAACCGGCGACGGCGAACAGCTTCGTCATGGAGTCGCCGTTCAACTACGACTCGGTCGGGGAGCGGGCGAAGTTCGTGATGGGACCCAACAAGAAGGCGAAGCGTCTCATCTGGGGCTCCCAGCAGCTCGAACGCCTCTGACTTCGGCGAGGGCCTACCGCGCGGCGGCGATGTGAACGGTCGTGTTGACGTCCACGAGCGCGCCGGATGCGGGAACAGTCGAGATCACACGATCCGACTCGAGCTCTGGGTCCTTCTTGTAGGTCACCGTTCCGGGTTTGAGGTTGCCGCGATCGATGCGTCGCCGCGCCTCGTCGACGGGCAGGCGTCGCACGTCCGGCACCCGTACCTGCGCGGCACCTCGGGTCACTTCGAGTGTGATCGTCGTGTTCTTGTTACGGACGACGGCAGTCTCGGGCTGCTGGCGAACCACCGTTCCCGCGATCCCACCGCCTGCGCGGAACACGACCTCGGTGAAGTAGCCGGCCGTTGTGGCTTTCGCGATCGCGGGATTGACCTGCAAGCCAAGGAGGTGGGGGATCCTCGCGGACGCGTCGGGCGTTCCGCTCATCAGGTAGACCCCGGCCACAGCAACCACGGCGACGAGCGGACCGACGGGGAGGCGCGCCAGCAGTTCCAAGATCGACTTCACGAAGCGTTCCATGCGGCCAAGGTAGTAGGGCAACATGAGTGGCATGGCGATCCTGTGGCTGAACGGCGAGCTGGTCGACGAGGACGATGCGAAGATCTCTGTGCTCGATCGCGGTCTGCTGTCCGGGTACGGCCTCTTCGAGACGATGCGCGTCTACGGCGGCAAGCCGTGGGCGTTCGACGACCACTGGGCGCGTCTCGAGCATGGCGGGACATTCATCGATCTGCAGACACCGTCGGCCGGAACGGTCAGCGGCGCGATCGATGACGTTCTCCGAGCCAACAACCTGTCGGACGCGGGAGTGCGCGTGACGGTGACCGGCGGGTCCGGACCCGCCGATGTGCAAGCCGACCCCGACCGGCCTCCGAGTCTGATCGTCATCGTCTGGCCGCTGCGCGACTACGGTGAGCTCTACGAGACGGGAGCCGCGCTGGCCACATTGCTCGAAGGGGCGCGTCCATTGGCCGGGCTGAAGACCACTTCGTACGCCGCCAGCGTCGCCGGTCGCGTCTTCGCGAAGCGCGCCGGTGCCGACGACGCCGTCTTCCTCGGTGGACACAAGCGCGTCCTCGAGGCCACCGGGTCCAACCTGTGTGTCGTCCTGGACAACAGACTCCGAACGCCGCCCCTCGATGACGCGATCCTGCCCGGCATCACGCGGCGCTACGTGCTCGACGTCGCCCGAGAGCAAGGCTTCGACGTCGTCGAGGAGCCGCTGTACGTCGATGATCTGCTCATCGCGGACGAAGTCGTACTCACCTCGTCGCTGCGAGAGGTGTACCCGGCGCGGTCGATAGACGGACGGGAGTTGCGGCGGTCCGGTGTCGCGAAACGTCTGCGCGATGCCTATCGGGGATTGATCAGAAGGACGCTGGAAACCTAGACGTGCTTGCTGGGGATGAAGATCCCCTCCTGCCAGGACACGCGTCCCTCGCCGGGGAGCTCTTCGAGCGAGGACGGGTGCACGAACCCCACGGATCGGCGTGCGCCGGATATCGCGTTGAGCAAGCGCATGAGCTGCATGGTGGTGATGTGTCCGTCGGCGAGCGCGCGCTCGAGCGAGCCGTCCTTGAGCAGTGCTTCGCGGATCTGACGCGCGATCACGATGAGATTGGCGTCTTCGATCTCTGCGTCGTTGGCGGCGGGTCGGTCTGTCATCCTGTTTGTCTCCGGCGGACAGTGTAGGAGACATCGAGGATGACCGGCTTGCGCGACCGTGTGCAGAACAGTGAGCGCTACCGCTGGTGGGCGCTCGTCGTCCTGTTACTCGGCTTTTTCTCTACCGGTATCTCGGTGACGATCCTCAGCGCGGTGCTTCCGACGATCGCGCGCGACTTCGACGTCGCCGACAACACGGTTGCGTGGGTCGTCACCGGGCCGATGCTGGTCTTCGGCGTGCTCATGCCGTCGATGGGCAAAGCCGGCGATATGTTCGGTCGCAAGCGCGTGTACATCCTCGGGTGGGCGGTATCGATCGCGTTCTCTGGTCTGGCGGCGTTGTCATGGAGTGCGGGCGCGCTCATCACCTTCCGGTTGCTGAGCGCAGCCGCGGGCGCGGCGACCGGACCGGCGTCGATGGCGCTCATCCTCTCGGCCTTCCCGCCCGCAGAACGCGTGAAGGCGATGGGGTGGTGGTCGTTCGCCGGCGCCGGTGCTCCGGTGATCGGACTCGTCGTCGGTGGACCGTTGGTGGATCTCGTCGGTTGGCGGTGGATCTTCGGGGTGCAGCCGCCGCTCGCGATCCCCGGTCTGCTCCTCGCCGGATGGGTGCTGCGGTCCGACCGTCCGAGTGAGCGCCCGCAGTTCGACTTGGCCGGGAGCGTGCTGCTCGGTCTGACGATGCTCAGTCTCCTGTTCGGCCTGAACCAGACGGCGGACGGCAGATGGACCAAGCCGGCAGTGCTCGTACCGTTGCTGTTGACCCCGCTGCTCGGAGCATTCTTCGTTCGTGTGGAGCGGCGGCAGAGCGATCCGCTGCTGCACCTCGAGTACTTCAGACGCCGGAACGTGGCCGTCCCGATGGTGCTGCAGGCCGTTGCGCACGTTCCGTACATGGGCACGTTCTTCCTTACTCCCTTTCTCCTGCACGACGTGCTCGGCTACAACAACACGCGGACGGCCTTCGCGTTGTTGCCGCGCCCGCTCGCGAACTCGCTTGCCTCGCTCCTCGCCGGATACGCAGCCGTGAAGTTCGGTGAGCGGTTCACCGCGGTCGCCGGCTCAGGTGCGATGGCAGCCGGACTCTTCGTACTCGCCGCCGTTGGTCCGGGGTCGTCGTTGTCGCAGATCGTGATCGCGCTTGTGCTCACCGGCGTTGGGATGGGGTTCTCGCTTCCCGGGCTGGTCTCGAGCGTGGCCAACGCGGTCGAGGAGAAGGACTTCGGAGCGACCGCAGCTGCACAGGAGATGCTGATGATGGTCGGCATGACGCTCGGGATGCAGGGCATGCAGACGATCCATTCGATGCGCGCACGGGTCGTGGGCGACGCCGCGGCCTACAACGACACGTTCCTCCTGGGCGCGATCATCGCGACCGCGGCGACGTTTCTCGCCTTCTCAGTCCGGTCGATGCACCGTTCGCAGCTCGTGCCGCCTACGGAGTCTCCCGAAGCGCCCGGCCTTCACATGATCGGGCCTGAGGCGGTGCGTTAGCGGCCGTTGTCCGCAGCCTGAGGTACCTTCACTCCGTGGCGGAGCAGGAGCGTCCTACGACGGCAACGATCGTCCGCATCACGGTGGTCGCCGTCGCAACGTTGGTGTTGCTGTACGGCATCTACCTCGTCCGCCAGATATTGGTTCTCGTTGTTGTCGCACTCTTCCTGGCCATCGGTCTCGATCCCTTCGTGCGTTTCCTGCAGAATCGTTTGAAGACCCGCCGCGGTCCTGCCGTCGCGATGGTGTTGGTCGGCGCTCTGCTCGTCATCGGTGGTTTCTTCGCGGCCGTGATCCCGCCGCTGGCCGGCCAGACGGTTCGGCTGGCTCAACAGATCCCGGACTTTGCCGAGCGTCTCTCGGATACGAATTCCAGCTTCGGTGATCTGGATGAGCGATTCGACATCTCCGGCCGTGTCCGCGCGGCCGTGAACGACCTTCCCTCGCTCGCTGCGGGGTCTATCGGCGGGGCGCTCGGTATCGCTCGCTCCGTCGGTTCGGCCTTCTTCAACATGCTGACGGTGCTGGTTCTCACCATCTACTTCCTGCTCGATCTTCCCAGGCTGGTTGAGGGAGCTACGAAGCTCGTTTCCAAGAGCCGCCGCAAGAAGGTTCAAGAGAGTGCTGCCGTCGTCTTCGAGTCGATCAGCAACTACATCGTCGGCAACATCGCGACGTCGATCATCGCCGGCGTCGTCTCGTTCGTCGGTTTGTCCTTGCTCGGTGTGCCGTACGCTCTCCCGTTGGCCATGTGGGTGGCGATCGCGGATCTGATCCCCCTCGTCGGTGCGATGGTAGGCGCCATACCGGCGACGATCGTCGCGTACTTCCATGGTCTCGCCACCGGGATCGGTGCGACGATCTTCTTCACCGCATACCAGCAAGTCGAGAACTACGTCGTTCAGCCGCGGGTGATGCGCCACGCGGTGAATATCTCCGCAGCCGCCGTCATGCTTGCCGCGCTGATCGGCGCGACGCTGCTCGGGTTTGTCGGTGCGCTCATCGCGATCCCGATCGCTGCGTCGATCAAAGTGATCGTTGCGCAAACCTGGATCCCGAGACAGGACGCTGCGTAGGGTTCTGGGTCGCGGCGAGTCGCCGTGGGGCGCCCGGGACTCGAACCCGGAACCTTGACCTTAAGAGGGTCCTGCTCTAGCCAGTTGAGCTAGCGCCCCGCGCGAGTTTAGCGCAAGGTTTTGCGTATCGGTCGGCGAGAGCGTCGATCCATCCGAGGATGCGATGAAGACTGGCGCTGCTGCGCGGCACTCGAACGCTCGCGGTGCCGTTGTAGAGGACGTTTGTTCGGTGTCCCGTACCCTCGGGCTTGATGTACGTCTTTCGAAAGTTCTCGATCGGGATGTTTGTTACGTTCGACCAGTACTGCATTCGCTCGGGTTCGTCCTGGCCACTGTGAAGGTGCAGCTTCACAGTGAGTTGAGATCTGTCGACGTCCAAGTATTCCTCGACCCACGCGATGAAGAGACTGATCATTCGAGGATCGGAGTTCGAAAGTGATACGTCCTTGTTGCGCTTTGCGCCCTCCGCCCAGTAAGCCGTTACGCCCGTGGTCCAGAAGGGATCAGACAAGAGTTGCTGGGCCTCGTGCCTCCCCGCGTTTCGAACCTCTGTAGCGCGATCTACCGCGCGCTTGCGCAAGCGAGTTCCGAGTTCGCGGCGGTTACCTCGTTTACCATAGAAGCCTCGCCCGGTGCGCGGGGTCGATGGTCATGTCCCTGCACCATCCCGAGAGCGTCCCCTTGTGCACAGGGATCACGGCGCTGATCTCCCGATAGGAAAGGCCCATCTGGCGAAGCGTCTGGCCGATCTCTTTCCGTTCCCAACGCTTCAGCGTGTCCCATCGCTTGATGCGATCGACGAGGTCGACCGAGAGGAATCGAAGAACGAACATGTGTTCGCCATCATAGCTCCGACGTATGACATGCATACAATCGCTTTCGTCATGGCACGCCACCCGAAGGACCCAGCAGAGGCAGTCGACGAGCTTGGTGTCGGTACCGGTACGACCGTCGTCGCCGTCGGACCCGATCACGGCTTCGTCGAAGCGTTGGCCGGGGCGGTCGGTAAGGATGGGAAAGTCGTTGTCCAGGCTCCGCCGCCCGAACTCGAAAAGTCGGCCACTGTTGAGATCGTCGATGAAGTTCCGGCTGATGCGAAGGCCGAAACCGTCATCGCGTGGACCAGCGTGGTGCCCGTCCATTCGGCCCGCGCTCTCGGCGAACACGTCAGTGACGACGGAGCCTTCTGGCTCGTGTTGCCGAAGGTCGGCCGCGATGACCGCGCGCCGGTCAGCGAAGGGGATCTAACCCGGGCCATGCTCTCGTCGGGGTGGAAGGAAGAGCGCAGGCAAGCGCTCTCGTCCGACTCCTTCGCGGTTGCCTTCCGGCGCCGCCGCTAAAGCGCGCTAGAGGTCTTTGAGCGGGATGAAGTTCTGTTGGGGTTTGGCCTTCGACTTCGCTTTCGAGGCACTTGGCTTTCGCTTGGTTACCTGCGCTGAGGCCCGCTTCGCCCGAGGAGGAGGCTTCCGCGTGCGGGGCGTGCTGGGCCGAACAGCTTCCTCGTCGCTCTCGTCAAGGAAGGGCTCAGAAGCTTCGTCGAGATCGATGTCGTCGTCGTCGTCCAACGGTTCATCCTCGACGAGCAACGCGTCGTCGATGAGCGGTCGTTCGTCGCGACCGCGTGTCTTGCGCGAACGTTCGGGAACAGATGTTCTTTTGCCCGCTTCCCCGAGTCGCTTGAGCACCGGACGCGATGCGTCCTGAGTCGCATCTGGGCCGAGTTCACCGACGGGCACCACGGTGTCCTTCGGTCGCTTCGCGCGCCGCGCGGCCAGCCACACCAGCGCCCCCGCAACGAGGAGACCGATCAAAGCGAGGACGATCCACGGCGAGCGAAGGAGGAGGGGTCGCACGCGTACCGACGTCGTCGAGGTGTTGGGCGGCAACGTGCGCGCAACGATATGCAGACGCTGCGCAGCCTTGGAACCAAGTCCCGTGTCGGTGTTCTCGACGACGATCGCACCGAGATCCGGTTTCGGCTCAGCGTTCTCCACCCGCACACGGAATGTGACGACGATCTCCGAACGTGGAGAAAGCGCGACGTCCTCACGAGCCAGATCAACCCACGAGCCGATCCCCTTCGGCCGGCTGGTCTTGAAACCAACGGTGATCTTGTCGTCGAGCTCGGCCTCGGCGTCGGCGGCGTAGACGATCAGGTTGAGTGTTTGGTCGGTGCGGTTGTAGATGCGGACGGCGTCCTCGAACGTTGCGCCGGGTTCGAGGGGGATCGAGAAGGTCGTGCGGTCGCGGCCGTCCTTGCGCTCGGGATGTGGAGTCAGTCCGAACGAGCTGTTCTCGCGCGCGAACGCGGTTGGAAGCGAAACGAAGATGACGGCGCCGGTCACGATGATGAGCGCCGCGCGGCGCCGGAGACTGTTCATCAGTCGTCCTTAGGGTACCGACCGGCCGCTGCTAGTTGGACGAGGTCGGCAAGCACCTGCGCGTCGCGCCTGAAGATGCGGGCCATCAATGGGACGAACAGGCGCATGCCGACTGCGCCGAGGATGCCCAGTGGTGGACGTAGCTCTTCGCGCCAGTCGAGCCGTGTCCGATCGTTGTCGAGCTTGATGAGCTTGAGATCTCCGCGCCCGGCAACCCAGCCGAGGTGCTCGATGCCGAGATGATGAGGCGGCTCCCACACGTCGACGCGGATGCGGTCGCGCGTTGAGATGCCGCCGATCTTCACAGTCGCCTCAGCGGTCACGCCGATACCTTCGCGGTTGTCGGACACGACGACGAGATCGCTTGCTTCGAGCATCCAGTCGCCCTGTCGCTCCCAGTCCGTGAGCAGTGTCCAAACGAGCTCCGGTGAGCCCGGGAGCTCGATCGTGCTGTCGATCGTGAGCGGTTTCACGACGAGAGCAGGCTGAGCCGTACGTGTCGGATGGGATTGTCCACGTTGCGGTCGACGAGCACGACGGATTGCCACGTGCCGAGCTGCAGCTCTCCGCTCATGACGGGCACGATGAGTGATGGCGCGAAGAGCGATGGTGTGAGGTGATCGGCACCGTGTCCGGGTGAGCCATGACCGTGGTTGTAGCTGCGGTCCTTCGGCAGTAGCCGCTCGAGAAGCTCGGCAAGATCGGGCTCGGATCCGTCTCCGAGCTCGATGATGGCAAGACCGGCTGTCGCGTGCGGAACGAACACATTGAGCAAGCCGTCACCTGATCCGGCGCAGAACGTACGAAGCTCGTTCGTCAGATCGACGAGGTCACGTCCTCGCGTGTCGAGCTCGAGTTCCCTGGTCAGCACCGCGCCACCTTATCCGTGGCTCGTCGCAGCCTCGAGGGAGGGTGAGCAGTGCCAAGAGGGTGGCTGAGGGGACTTGAACCCGGGCCTCCTGAGCCACAGTCTCCACTGAGGCTCCGTAACGGCGTGTCCGGGGGCGTCCGTTAGCACGAGCGTTTGCACGGACCGGCGCGTCGACGCACCCGAACCTCGAGCAGAATCCGTCCAGGAACGATGTGCATCGACAGCCGCTCAAAGGTCTTTCGCAGCCGTGACGCTTCAATTGGCGAGCGTGTGTGTGCTTTGCTCCGAGGTTGCTCGCGCCAGGGGACTCAATTTCCCCCGGCGCGGCGGGGGCGGCGTAGCCTGTGGACGGGGGACCGAGCTATTGCTCGGCACACGGGCTGGCGAGGGGACTCTGATGATTCGAGGGGCGCGTGCCGCCGCTGCATTTGGATGCTTCTTGTGCAGGAGGTGGCCGCCCCGCGAGCTGGGCACGCCTTGCGGCGTGGCGACGAACTCGACGCCGTGAGCGAAGTAGGGATGGGTGCTGCGCTATCGCGAAGGGAAACTCATCGGTCGCTGGCGAGTCGAGGGTCAGCCTCACGGCATCGCGCTCGTGGAGTGATGCGAGCCGTCAGCGCCGCCTCTTCTTCTTGAAGAGCGCGCTCGCGTTGAAGTTGCCCTGGATCCCATTGATGGTGCAGATCGCGGATCTTGCGCAAGTTCCGAAGTCGCCGCCCCATCCCTTGAAGACCGCTTTGCGGAAACGCAACGCCGTGAAGGACGGCAGCGTTCCGGCGGCGTAAGCCTCTGAGCAGTCTCCGACGGGGCTGAATTTACCGCAGTTGATCCCGACTCCGGTAACGACTCCCGGTCCGAATACGGTGAAGCTCACCGTGAACATCGTGCCGGGCGTCGGGATAGGGGGAGGCGTTGGGGTCGGGCCGGGGGGAGGGGTCGGTACAGGGCCGCCGCCCAGCACCGTCGCGGCATCGAAGACCTTGATGCGCGGTGTCGTGAAGGACGTGACGCTTCTCGCGTCGGTGAGCGGCACCCCGGTCATCCTCAATGCGGACAGGATCTGCGCGATCGTGGCCGTGGGGAACCTGCTGCGCAGTAGTGCGAACGCGCCCGCGACGTGTGGCGCCGCAATCGATGTGCCGCTTAGAACCGCGAATCCGCCGCCGGGAACCGACGAGGTGATTTCGCTTCCCGGCGCAAGGAGATCAACGATCGTCGGATGGCCGTTGGAGAATGACGAGACCTGATCGTCCTTCGTGGACGAACCCACCGTCACTGCCGTTGAGATACAAGCGGGCGTGTTGACGCTGTCTGAGAAGCCGTCATTCCCGCTGGCTATCGCGGTAGCGATGCCGGCAGAGAGCAGATTGTCGATCGCGGCCTTCAGTGCGTCGCCGTCGCAGTTGGTGAAGGACCTTCCGCCGCCGAGGCTCATGTTCACCGAGCTGATCGGGCGCAAGCTTCGCACGGCGAAGACCCGCTGGAGTCCGGCGAGTACATCGCTGGGGAAGCTCAGCGCGCACGGGGCTGGTTGGGAACCACAGTCCGCCGGCGACTCGAAACGGGTGAAGACCTGTACCGACATGATGTTGGCAGCTTTGGCCACTCCCGAGAAGCTCGAACCGTTGCCGGCGGCGATGCCTGCGACGTGCGTGCCATGGAAACAGCCGTCGACGGCAGCGCTGCAGTTGATGCCCGACCCGACGCCGGTCTGCGTGGGCTGGCCATTGGGGCAGGTCGATGTGCCCGGTCCTGCACCGCCCGCATTCGAGAAGCACGCCTCCTCCACCACGCGGTTCCCGAAGAACGAGTGGTTGCGGTCGACACCTGTGTCGAGGATCGCAACGGTCTGTCCGGCCCCCGTGAATCCGGCATTGAACATGTCGGTCGCTCCGATGAGCGGAACACTTTGTGCGAGGACCGGCGGCTCCGGGCGGTCGATCTGCAAGCTGGAAACGGAGTCCGAATCACGCAGGGCCTGCACACCTCTCTTGTCGAGCGCAAGTGCGATGTACGGCACCGTGGTGTATGCGTGGGTTACGCGGTAGTGGGTGCCCGCGAGGTCGTCTCGCACGGCCTGTTGCCCGGCTGCGATCGTCCGGTGCTGGTCGCGCTGGGACGTCGCGCTCATCCGGCCCTCTGGCTCGAACAGCATGCGCAGTCCCGCGATGACTCTCACCATCCCGGAGTCGCTCGAAGCGATTGCTTCCGCTTCGTCGAAGCTCCGGTCGGACGGCCGTTGCTCTCTCGCGTCGATGCGTCCCGGCTGCGACGATCCCCCATCGCTCGGCGGAATGCCGTTCGCCGTCTGGAGCAAAGACCCGAACAACACCGCGACTACACCGAGAACACCCAGCCTGTTGAGAAACGATCGCGTCATGCCCATCCTCCTTCGCCCACCGAGCACGTTACCGCCCTCGGTCTACGGACGGCGACCGGTGAGCGCGAGGAGCTTCGTCTGCTCATTCGCGTCGTCGGGCACCACCTCGCCGGGAGCGAAATGGGCGTTCTGGAGGACGAGCTCGCGCGCGAGGCGCTCTAACTTCTGCTGCTCGAGGCCGACGACGCGTGCCATAGGCGTTCTGTGACCGATCCGTGACCAAACGCCAATTTCTCGTCACCGTCAGGACCGGAAAACCGGCCCTGACCTGGGGTGGCTGAGGGGACTTGAACCCCCGGCCTCCTGAGCCACAGTCAGGCGCTCTAACCAAGCTGAGCTACAGCCACCACGTTCACGCAAGGATACGGGACGGGGTCGACCGAGGATGCGTCGACGACCTTCTGGTGCAAGGAAACGACCCCTTCGAGCGTATTCCTCTATGAGGGTCCGCGACGGGGCGGGTCCCACGAGAAGGGATCGCGCCGGTGAGGCCGAACCTGTCGGACGTTTGCGGCGCCCTGGCACTGGCCGGCTCGACGCCGGGCCAGATCCCGCCACCGCTCAATCGGCTCGACGTTGTGAAGGTCGTCTGCGCAGCCAAGTACTGAGCTGACTCCTTGGCCCAGAGGTCTGAGCTCGTGTACCTTGACTCCTCGGTGCTCGACGGCCTTGGGGAGGCGTAAATGACGCTCGTGAAGGACGACGAGTTCGAGGCGATGATCCGATTCGTCTCCGACCGCTACGCCAACAGCGGCCAACCTCCGGACATCGTCGCGGCGCTCGATCGCCACAACGTGCGGGTGCTCACCCACGTCGAGGAGATCGCGAGGGGTGAAGGCTGCAGCGAGGCCGACCGAGAGATCCTCAAGACGATCGCGATCCTCCACGACGCGGCGAAGGCCGACACCCACCTGATGAAGCACGCCGAGGCGGGAGCCGAGGTCGCGGAGGCGAAGCTTCGCGAGCTCGGCAAGAGCGAAGAGTTCATCGCCGCCGTCGATCGTGGCATCCGTTGTCATATGGGTCCGTTCAAGTTCATCGAAGAGGAGGTCGAGAAGCACGCGGTCCGGACGGGCGAGCACCTTCACTTTCCGCGTCCGGAGTCCACCATCGAGCAGCTGTTCTACGACGCAGACATGCTGGCGCTCATGGACATCGACGGGATCGAGAAAGTGATCGTCCTGCGTTCAACGACCCCGGAGTTCATCGATGAGGACACGTCGGCTGCGGCGGCCGATGGCGGCACGCCGAGGGCTGCCGCGTACCGTTCGGCCCTCCAGAGCGTCAAGCGTGCAGCCGACACCCTCTTCTGCGACACCGCACGTCTCATCGCCCGCCGGCTGATGGACGAGGCAGAGGCGCATATCTCACAAGCCCTGGCGACCGAGAAGGCCGCGGCGACATAACTGTGATCGGGACGCGGGCTCGCCGGGACTCGAACCCGGAACCTGCGGATTAGAAGTCCGCTGCTCTGTCCTGTTGAGCTACGAGCCCGAGGACGTGGTCGACCCAGTATGCCGTCGTCCTGAAACGACTCCTGCGCGCGCGACGAGCGCGATAGCGGCGAGCACGATACCGGCCGGGACGACGTTGCCACCGGTGCGCGGCGTCCTCCCCTTCGTGGTGTCGATGGGTCCCGCAACAATGGCGGGCTCGGGCGTCGGAGTTCTCGGCGGCTCTGGAGCCGCGGTCGCCGGACGTTTCGTGGTGTCCCGTCCAGGGGTCGCTTTTCGCGAGGGAGCAGGTGCGGCTGCCGACTCTTGCTCATCGGGGCTTTCCGTTGCCTCCGAGGAAGGCCTCGGCGTGGCGATCGACCTGGGGGACGGGATGGTGGTCGCCTCGGCCACCACGTCGTCCTCGGCCCGGTTGTCGAGTTCGAGGACGGCGACGACCGACACCGCGACCGCGATGATCAGCGCCAACCACGACAAGATCCGTTGCACCGTAACCCCTTACGCCAAGCGAAGTTCGAGGAATGACATCTCTGTCATTCTACGGGCCCCCGACCGGGCACCCAAGGAGCCTGCGCGGCGGAAGGCGAAGAGCGGGAGACGGGAATCGAACCCGCATGACCAGCTTGGAAGGCTGGAGCTCTACCACTGAGCTACTCCCGCAGCAGTGCGAGTCTAGAGCCAAGCGGACCGGGAAACGGCCCATTGCCAAAGCGTCGGGGTGGCGGGATTTGAACCCGCGACTTCCTGCTCCCAAAGCAGGCACGCTGCCGGGCTGCGCCACACCCCGTGAACCGATTCTACGGGTGGACCCGCCGGAGGGCGCCACTGGCCGGTAATCTGACTCACCCGATGCAAACCTCCATCGAAGAGATCGCCAAGAACAAGGTGCGCTTGACCGTCGATGTCCCCAATGCCGACGTGGAGAAGGTGCTCATCGATACCTACCGTCGCCTCGCCGATCAGGTGCGTGTGCCGGGCTTTCGTCCGGGCAAGGCGCCGCGGGCGATCATCGACCAGCGTCTCGGCAGGGACTTCGTCCGCTCCGAGGCCCTCAAGGACCTCCTGCCGAATCTCTATGCCGAAGCCCTCAGGTCCACCGAGCTTGACGTCGTTGCGCCGCCGTCCATCGACGTCAAGCACTTCGAGGATGGAGCGGATCTCACGTTCGAGGCGGTGGTCGAGACCCGCCCGGACGCCGTTCTCAAGACATACGCTGGCCTTCCCGCTACAAGACCGCCCGTCGATGTCGGCGACGACGACGTGGACGGTCAGATCGAGCGTCTGCGTGTGCGCTTCGCGACACTCGAGGTCACCGAGCGGCTGCTGCAAGAGGGCGACTACGCGCAGATCGATCTGACGACCGATCGCAACGGCCAGAACATCGAGGAGCTCACCTTCAAGGACGTGTTGATCGAGGTGGGGGCCGAGATGTTCGTCCCCGAACTCGACGCTGAGCTGCTCGGCAAGCGCAAGGGAGACATCCTCAAGATCACGTCAACGCTGCCAGAGCGCTTCGGTGGCCGCGAGGGCTGGCAGGTCGGAATGCGGATCCTCGTGAAGGAGACCAAGACGAGGAAGCTTCCTGCGCTCGATGACGAGCTGGCGAAGACATCCTCCGAGTTCGACACCCTCGATGAGCTCAGAGCCGATATCCGAACGCGACTCACCGAGATGCATCAGTCGCAATCGGACAACACACTGCGGGAACATGTGCTGGACGCCTTCGTCGATCAGGGGGTCGAGGTCGAGCTGCCCGACGGCATGGTCGAGCTCGAGATCGACAACCTGCTGACGAGCTTGGTCCAGATGCTCGCTGCGCAAGGCGCCGGGATCAAGGCGTACCTGGAGGCGAACAACATCGAGCCGGAAGCACTACGCGGCCAGTTCCGTGAACAGGCGGAGCGCAACCTGGCGATGCGCCTCGGCCTGGACGCTGTGGCCAAGGCCGAGGCGATCGAAGTGAGCGAGGACGAACGCTCAGACGCGATCGAGCGTCTTGCCGCCCGTACGGGGAGGCCCCCGGAGGAAGTACGCGCCTCCATCGATGAAAATGAGGCTTGGAAGTCGGTGGACGGCGATATACTCAGGTCGAAAGCCCTCGATCTGCTCGTCGCCCGGGCCGATGTAAGCGTGAAGGAAGAACCTTCCGCCGAGGACCCACCCGAGGATCCACCCCCGATGCCGGTGACAGAGGAGCCCAATGACTGACAGACCGACAAGCCAGCTCATCCCGATGGTGATCGAGAGCACCGGACGCGGCGAGCGCGCATTCGACATCTACTCTCGACTTCTCAAGGACGGCATCATCTTCCTGGGCACCCCGATCGACGACCAGGTCGCGAACCTCGTGATGGCGCAGATGCTCTTTCTCGAGTCCGAGGATTCGGAGCGCGACATCCGCATCTATATCAACTCTCCCGGCGGCGACATCTACGCACTGCTGTCGATCTACGACACGATGCAGTACGTCCGCAACGACGTGTCCACGACGGTGATGGGCATGGCGGCTTCGGCCGCTGCGGTCATCCTCGCCGCCGGCACGAAGGGCAAGCGCTTCTCATTGCCGAACTCGCGCATCCTGATCCATCAGCCCAAGGGTCAGGCCGGCGGCCAAGCGGCCGACATTGAGATATGGGCTCGCGAGGTCTTGGGCCTCCGGGTTCGTCTCGACGAGATCCTCGCCGCTCACACCGGACAGTCGATCGACAAGATCAAGAAAGACTCCGACCGCGACTTCATCATGAGCGCCGATCAGGCCAAGGAGTACGGCATGGTCGACGAGATCGTCACTGCGCGCAAACTGGTCGCTCTTTCGAGCGGGAACGGCAAGGCGGACATCAAGGCGGACATCAAGCCGGACGTCAAGCCGGAACTCAAGCCGGACAAGGCGGACGTCAAGACGGAGAAGTAGTGCCCGGCTTTCGGCCGATCCCGGCATCGCTACGACTGGGGGGCAAGGGTGGCGAAGTTTCAGGATGAGCTTTTGAAATGCTCCTTCTGCGGCAAGTCGCAGAAACAGGTCAAGAAATTGATCGCCGGTCCCGGCGTCTACATCTGCGACGAGTGCATCGACCTCTGCAACGAGATCATCGAAGAGGAGCTGTCCGACACCGCCGAGCCCCGTCTCGAGGAGCTCCCCAAGCCCCAGGAGATCTACGAGTTCCTCGATCAGTACGTGGTGGGACAGGGTCATGCGAAGAAGGTTCTCTCGGTCGCCGTCTACAACCACTACAAGCGCGTCTCGATGGGTCAGCAGCGCTCCGACGGCGAGGTCGAGCTCCAGAAGTCGAACGTGATGATCATCGGACCGACGGGCTGCGGGAAGACGCACCTCGCGCAAACCCTCGCGCGCATGCTCAACGTCCCGTTCGCGATCGCCGATGCCACCGCGCTTACCGAAGCCGGCTACGTCGGCGAGGATGTGGAGAACATCCTCCTCAAGCTCATCCAGGCCGCCGACTACGACGTCAAACGCGCCGAGACCGGGATCATCTATATCGACGAGGTCGACAAGATCGCTCGGAAGTCAGAGAACCCGTCTATCACGCGTGACGTCTCGGGTGAAGGTGTGCAACAAGCGCTGCTCAAGATCCTCGAGGGAACAGTCGCTTCGGTTCCCCCACAAGGTGGACGCAAGCACCCGCACCAGGAGTTCATCCAGATCGACACGACCAACATCTTGTTCATCTGCGGCGGTGCCTTCGCCGGGCTCGAGAAGATCGTCGAGTCACGCATCGGCCGCAAAGGCATCGGGTTTGGCGCCGACGTGCGCAAGCTCGCCGAGAAGGACATCGGCGAGATCCTCGAGCAGGTCATGCCCGAAGATCTCCTCAAGTACGGACTCATCCCCGAGTTCATCGGACGCCTTCCCATCACAACCTCGGTCCACAACCTCGAAGAAGATGCGCTCGTCGAGATCCTCACGCGTCCGAAGAACGCGATCATCAAGCAGTATTCGAAGTTCCTGGAGTTCGACGATGTCGAACTCCAGATCACCGACGACGCACTCCGCGAGATCGCGAAGGAAGCACTCAAGCGCGGGACGGGCTGCCGGGCGCTTCGTGCGATCGTCGAGGACGTGCTGCTCGATGTCATGTACGAGATCCCGTCGACCTCCGACATCGAGAAGTGCGTGGTAACAAAAGAGACGGTGCTGAAGGAAGCACCGCCTACCCTTGTCGCCCGCGGTGGCTCCGCAGCCGCCCGCGCGCCCCGCCAGAAGCGCGAACGCAGCGCCTAGATCTTCCTGAGGGCGTCAGTCCGGCGTGCGCAGGTGCCAGTCGGTCGCGTCCTGATACGCGGCGCCGACCGAACACAGCACAGCCTCCGACCATTCGCGGCCGATCAGCTGTCCGCCGATGGGCGTCCCCATGCTCGAGAAGCCGATCGGGAGCGCGAGAGCCGGCAGTCCGGCGACGTTCACGGGCAGCGTGTTGCGCGCGCATCCTCCGCCGTGGACGTCGACGGTGCCGCCCTCGACCGTGATCTCGATGTCGTCGATCCTCGGCGCAGGGAACACGGTGCACGGCGCAAGAAGGACATCGGCGTCCTCGAACGCAGTGGCGAACTCTCGACGAACCTCGAGCTCCAGCTCCCGGCCCGCGAAAGCATCGGGGGCGCTCAGGTTGCGTCCGACCGTGATGTAGGCCGCCAGGTTCGGAGTGATCTTGTCGTTGTCCCACAGGTCGCGGTAGCAATGGGCGACCTCGGCCAAGCGCGTCGCGAAAGTGCCGAATGCGTTCGCGATGTCCGGTCCGGCGACATCGACGACGGTCATGCCGAGCGACGCAAGCGTTTGCGCAGCTAGCTCGATCCCGACACGTGTCTCGGGATGGACGAGCTCGAAGTACGAACGCGGGATCCCCAGGCGTAGACCGTGGAGAGAGTTCGGCCGCTCGATCGGCGTACCCGCACGTGACCA
Source organism: uncultured Actinomycetes bacterium (assembly GCA_964520325.1). Lineage (GTDB taxonomy): Bacteria > Actinomycetota > JAICYB01 > JAICYB01 > JAICYB01 > CAZFOB01. The sequence goes on from CAZFOB010000008.1 coordinate 101,339, forward strand.
GAGGTACTCCGCGTCGTAGCCGGCGATGATCGAGTGCACGAGTGCGCAGTCCAAGGCGCTTCGAGCGAGCGGCCCGGCTGTGTCGAGTGTCGGGCACATCGGCATCGCGCCGCGCAGGCTTACGCTGCCGTGCGTCGGCTTGAGTCCGGTGACGCCGCAGAACGATGACGGGATGCGGATCGAGCCTCCGGTGTCTGAGCCCATCGCCATCGCGACGACGCCGGCAGCGACCGCGGCCGCCGATCCTCCAGACGATCCGCCCGGGATGCGGGCGGTGTCCCACGGGTTCAAGACCGGCCCATAAGACGAGACGAGCGTCGTTGCGCCGCACGCGAGCTCGTGCTGGTTCGTCTTCGCAACGACGATCGCTCCGGCCGCGCGGAGCTTGGCGGTGACGACGGAATCTTCCGTCGCGACCTGACGATCGTCGTAGGCGGCGCAGCACCCGGTCGTTCGCACTCCGGCGACGTCATAGAGATCTTTCACTGCGATCGGGACGCCGTGCAGCGGTCCGACAGAAGGGGCCCCCTCAAGAGCTTTTGCTCGTGCGATGGCATCGTCGGCGAGGACGTGCGTGAACGCGTTGAGAACCGGCTGGACGCGCGCGATGTTCTGCAGAGCTTGCTCGACGAGCTCCACCGGCGAGATCTCGCCCGAGGCGACAGCGGCGGCCTGCTCGGTCAGCGTACGCACGCGCGGAGCCTACTGGTTGGTACAGTGAGCGCGTGAACTTCTCGCTGCGCGTCGGTCCTCGAGTATCCGGCTGACAGCCGGATACACCACCGCGGCGTTGCCATCTGCCGGGGAACACCCCGAACCCATGGCGTAAGGATCGAGGACCCGAGATGACCGAACTTCCCGCAACCGAACTTTCGAAGACGTACGACCCCAAAGGCGTTGAGGACCGCTGGTACGCCTTCTGGGAGGAGAAGGGGTATTTCGCTGCGCCAACCGGTGCGCCCGGAGACCCGTTCAGCATCGTCATCCCGCCGCCGAACGTCACCGGTGCACTCCACATCGGGCACGCTCTGAACAATTCGATCCAGGACACGCTCATCCGGCGCTCGCGGATGCAGGGTCGGCCGACGCTCTGGGTGCCCGGAACCGACCATGCCGCGATCGCGACGCAGAACGTTCTCGAGCGGCGATTGGCAGCGGAGGGCAAGACCCGCTTCGATCTCGGACGCAAGGGGTTCGAGGCGCTTTTCTGGGAGTGGAAGGACGAATACGAGCGTCGGATCCTCGGCCAGCTTCGCAGGCTCGGTTCGTCATGCGACTGGACGAAGACACGCTTCACGATGGACCCCGGGCTCTCGCACGCGGTGCGTACCGTCTTCGTCCAGTTGTACGACGAGGGTCACATCTACCGCGGCAATAGGATCATCAACTGGTGCCCGCGCTGTATGTCTGCGATCTCGGACATCGAGGTCAACCACACCGACGTCGCCGGCGAGATCGTCACGCTGCGATATCCGCTCGCCGATGGCAGCGGTCACGTCGACGTGGCTACGACGCGAGTCGAAACGATGCTCGGTGACACGGGTGTCGCCGTGAATCCTTCGGACCAGCGCCATGCGGCGCTTGTCGGCAAGACCGTCGTCCTGCCTCTCGTCGGACGTGAGATCCCGATCGTCGCGGACGATGCCGTGGATGCGGAGTTCGGAACCGGTGCGGTCAAGGTGACGCCGGCACACGACGCCACCGACTTCGACATCGGTGAGCGGGCCGGACTCGAGAAGATCAATATCTTCGACATGACCGCGACCGTGAACGACAACGGCGGGCCGTTCGCCGGGTTGGATCGCTACGAGGCACGGAAGCAGGTCTTGGAGGCGCTTCGCGCCGTTGGTGGCGTCGTGTCGGAGCAACGTCCATACGTGCACGCGGTCGGTCACTGCGACCGTTGCGGCACCGAGATCGAGCCGTGGCTCTCGGAGCAATGGTTCGTCTCGATGAAAGAGCTCAGCAAGCCCGCGATCGACGTGGTGCGCGAAGGGAAGATCACGTTTGTCCCCGAGCAGCCGTATACGCGCATGTATCTCGACTGGTTCGAGAACATCCGTGACTGGTGCATCTCGCGGCAGATCTGGCTCGGTCACCGGATCCCGGCGTGGTACTGCCCCGACGGTCACATCACGGTCGCCATGGATGACGCCACTGCCTGCGCAACATGCGGTTCGAAAGCCATCACGCAGGACGAGGACACGCTCGACACGTGGTTCTCGTCCGGATTGTGGCCGTTCTCGACGTTGGGCTGGCCGGATGCGACGAAGGATCTCGTCTACTGGTACCCGACGAGCGTTCTTTCCACAGCGCGCGAGATCCTCTACCTCTGGGTCGCTCGCATGATCTTCCTCGGTCTGCACTTCGTCGGCGAGGTCCCTTTCAAGCAGGTGTTCATCCATCCGATGGTGCGGGACGCCGAAGGCCGCAAGATGTCGAAGTCCCTCGGGAACACCATCGATCCGCTCGACGTCATGGACGAGTTCGGCACCGACGCCACGCGATTCGCGTTCCTCGGTGCGTGTTCGCTCGGCCTCGACATCAGCTTCGCTCCCGACCGGATCGAAGGCGCGCGCCGGTTCTGCAACAAACTGTGGAACGCTTCGCGATTCGTCCTCGGAAGCGACCTATGGGGCGATGAGGCGCCGGGGGAGCCGGACAATGACCTCGCACTCCCAGAGCGGTGGATCCTGTCTCGCCTCGCTCGAACGCAGTCCAGTTTCGATCAGGCCATCGGTGGATTCGATTTCGCCGGAGCTGCTCAGCTCGCCTACCACTTCGTGTGGGACGACTTTTGCGACTGGTACCTCGAGATGGCCAAGCTCGGCTCGACGACCCGTAAACAAGCCGTCTCGGCGACGCTCTACAACGTGCTGGAACAGAGCTTGCGCATGCTGCACCCGATGATTCCGTTCATCACGGAGGAGATCTGGCAGAAGCTGCCGAAAACGAAGGGCTCGACCGAGTCGATCATGATCGCGCAGTGGCCGGAGGTGCGCGAGGACCGGATCGATGGAAACGCAGAGCGCGACATGGCGCAACTGCAGGCGATCGTCGGTGAAGTACGGCGCTTCCGTGCGGAACACCAGATCTCGCCGCGCCAACCCATCGAGATCGTGGTCAAGGGGGCCGACGATCTCGTCGGCTCGTACGCCGGTGAACTGAAGGCGCTTGCTGTGCTCGGGGAGGTTCGTGTGGGGGAGCGTCCGGAAGGGTGGTCGCGGTTGGTTGCCGGCGCGTGCGAGGTGTACCTGCCTCTGTCCGAGTTCGTCGACCTGGGGGCCGAGCGCCTGCGCCTGGAGCGCGAAGCGGCGGAGGCCGAGAAGCTCGCCGAACGAGGCAACGCGAAGCTCGCGAACACCGGTTTCATCAATGGCGCCACGCCCGAGGTGGTCGAGAAGACGCGCGTCCAGGCCGCCGAACACTCCGGACGGGCGTTGCGTCTTCGCTCACAGCTCGAGGAGCTCGGCTCCTGAACTACGCGGAGGCGATCGAGTTTCTGCAGTCGCGCATCAAGTTCGGTATTCGGCCGGGAACCGAGCGCGTCGCGGCGATGGTCGAGGCGCTCAACCGGCCGCAAGATTCCTATCCCGTGATGCACATCTCCGGCACGAACGCCAAGTTCTCGGTGGTGGCCATCGCGACGGCGATCCTTACGGAGTTCGGGATGACCGTCGGAACGTTCATCTCTCCCGACCTCGGCAACGTCCGAGAACGGATCGGGTTCTCACTCGAGCCGATCGACGAGGGGTCATTTGCCGACGTCGTCACGTACCTTCTGCCGTACATCGAGACCGTTGAAGCCGATCTCGGGGAACAGCTCACCTACTTCGAGCTCCTCACTGTCGTCGCCTATGAGGCGTTCTTCGATCGGGCTGTGCACGCAGCTGTGATCGAAGCCGGACTCGGTGGTGAGTTCGACGCCACCAACGTGGCGAACGCGCACGTTGGAGTGCTGACGAACGTGACGCTCGATCACGTCCGCCAGTTCGGTGGCGATCTCGCGAAAGCTGCGTGGGAGAAGGCCGGGATCGCGAAGCAGAACACCACGCTCGTCACGGGCGTCGAACAGGACGATCTTTTCGAGATCGTCCGCAAGCGTGCTGAAGACAAAGGCGCCCGTGCTGTGCTCCGTCTCGGGCGCGACATCGAGCTCGTCTCGCGCCAGACGGGTGTGGGGGGCCAGCTCTTGACCATCAGGACGAGGAACGCTATCCACGCCGATGTTCCGTTCGCGTTATACGGCGAGCATCAGGCGAACAACGCCGTCCTTGCCGTTGCGGCTTGTGAAGAGTTTCTCGGTGAGCCGCTCGACAAGGAATTGCTCGAGACTGCGCTCATGAGCGTGAAGACGCCCGGACGCATGGAGATCCTGCTTCAACACCCGCTGGTCATCGCGGACGGTGGGCACAATCCGGCATCAGCTTCTGCGGTGCGCGCGACGGTGGAGGAGACGTTTGGACACAAGCGTTTGGTCCTCGTGGTTGGGATGCTCAAAGAGAAGCTCATCGAGGACGTGCTCACCATCTGGGCGCCGATCGTGAATCACGTCGTCATCACCGCCCCGCGCAGCGATCGTGCGGCCGATCCGGACGACCTGCGCGAGATCCTGAGATCTGCGGGTGTCGCCGAGGGTGACATGGAGATCATCCATGGAGTGCCGTCTGCGGTCGACAGAGCGATCTCGCTCGCGGGCGAGGGCGATCTCGTCCTCGTGTTCGGCAGCTTCTACACGGCCTCCGAGGCCCGCGACTTCTTGCGCTCACCGGAGTCTTCGGAGCAATCTTGATGGCTATGCAAAAGACACTTGTTCTCGTGAAGCCCGACGGAGTGCGCCGCGGACTCGTCGGCGAGATCGTCGGACGTTTGGAACGCAAGGGGTTGACCTTGCTGGCCGGGCGGCTGTTCACGATCGACCGCGAGCTGGCTGCAGAGCATTACGCGGAGCACACGGAAAAGCCGTTCTTCGGTGAGCTGGTGGACTTCATCACGTCGGGACCCGTGATGGCTATGGCCGTCGAAGGCCCGGATGCGGTGAAGGTGGTACGCACGCTCATGGGTCCGACGAATCCGGTGGATGCCCCTCCCGGGACCATCCGCGGCGATCTTGGGATCGAGCTCACCGAGAACCTGGTCCACGGGTCAGACTCGCCCACTTCGGCCACCCGCGAGCTGGGGCTGTTCTTCCCCGACCTCTAGCTTGGGTAACCGGGGGGTTCGGGGGGCTTGCCCCCCAACACAAAAGAACGAGGGCCCCGAAGGGCCCCCGTTCGATATCCCTGCAGTAAGGCGTTTACGCGAAGCGCTTCCTGACGAACATCGCCGCTCCGGCGAGTCCGAGACCGAACAGGATCGTCGCGATCGCCACGGGACCTGTGCGCGGCAGAGCCGGCTCGTCGGAAACAGGAACCGCAACCTGTGCCGCCGCCTGTGTCTCGACGGTGGGGTCGATCACCAGGTTGAACAGTCCGAGCGGAGCAACCTCGACACGCAGCGCTGACACACGCTGAGCCGCGGCGCTACCGTCGGCCTCGGCGTCCACCTGCGCAACTTCGCAGAGGCCGACGTCGATGCCCAGAGTGTTCAGAACCTGGTCGACAACGCCCTTGACCTGACCAACGAGGTCGCCGGCGACAGGCACTGCTGTGCCGTTCACGAAGACGTTCTTGCCGTCAAGCGACATCGCAAGTGCGTCGCCTCCGACCTTCACGTCCGCGACGCTGCACGAGGAAGTGTTCTTCGCGGAACCCTTCGTGCCGCCCGCCTCGGAGTGCGAGGAGAGGTTGAGCAGACCGACGTCCACAAGACCGCCGAGCACGTTGAGCGACGCCATGCTCGCAACCGAATCGGCAACCGCAAGGCCGTCGTTGGTGCGAGCGGCCTTGGTGAAGTTCACCAGACCCTTCAGATCGGCGAGTGCGCCCTCGAGCAGGCTCGAGTTCAGCAGACCGGTGATCTGGCTGACGAGAGCGTCGACGTCGAGGAGACCGGTGAGTGCGCCTTCGACCGCGGCGGCGTCGTCGAGATCGCCAACGCTGCCGAGGCCAAGACCGCTCGTGAGGCTACCGAGCTGCCCGGCCGAACCCGTTCCCGTCAGATCACCGATGGTGCCGGTGAGCTGGTCGGCCAGATCTGCGCCAACACCGCTGGTCGCAAGGAGAGCCGTGAGGTCGTCCGTAAGTCCGTCGGTGAGGTCTGTGATCGTTGCCGTGAGCTGATCGACCAGGTCGGTCGCCACACCCGCGGGCAATGAGTCGAGCGAAAGGTCAACGCCAAGGTCGGCCAGCGTGCCACTGCCGTTCACGCCGGGGCCCTTGGAGATCGAAGCCTTCAGCGTTCCAACGGCTGCATCGACGAGGGGAAGGTCCGCTGACGGGATCTTCGCGGTCTGTACAACCTTCTCGAATGCTTGGCCAACGCTCGTCGCTTCGACCGAGTCGAGGTCGATCAGACCCTCGGCGAGAACTGAGCGCGCCTTGGTGCTCGACGCGTCGGCGTCCGCTGTGGTCTTGATGAACGTCTGGTCGATCACGCCGGGAAAGGCGCCCGACTGGCCGGGCACCGAGGCCCACACCGTGTCGAGAACACCTTGAAGAGCCGGAACTGCGGTGATCAGCGGTCGCACGTCAAGGGTGACGCGGAGCGCATAACCCGTTCCCGTACCGGCGAACGAGTCGAGCTTTGCCGCTGAGGCCGGTCCTGCGACCGCGCCCCCAGCGAGAACGAGTACGAGTGAGGCGGCGGCAAAACCCCGCCAGACCTTACCCGCTCGAGTGGACTTTTCCATTCCCTGCCTCCTTGTGGGCCGACAACCTGTACGTTGCCCTGTTTAACGATAGGGTGGTGCTTCGGGGAACGGGTGGATGTCCCGCCCGCGTTTACCCTGGTCGCAGCCTTTTGACCGAGCGGGAGGCCTGGTTCACAATGGGTCTTCCCGCCGGAGCCTAGGCCGCGAAGGAGAAACCCAACATCGTGCTCGAAGGCGCATTCCAGTACCTCGGCCGTGATATGGCCGTCGATCTCGGCACCGCGAATACCCTTGTCTACGTACGGGGGCGGGGCGTTCTCCTCAACGAGCCCTCGGTCGTCGCGATCAATCAGAACACCGGTCACATCCTCGCCGTCGGCAACGAGGCGAAGCGGATGATCGGCCGGACGCCGGCTCACATCAAGGCAGTACGTCCGCTCAAGGACGGCGTCATCGCCGACTTCGACGTGACGGAGAAGATGATCCGGTACTTCATCCATCGAGTGCACCGGCGCCGCTGGGCTAAGCCGCGCATCGTGATCTGCGTTCCGTCGGGGATCACCGGCGTCGAGCAGCGCGCCGTCGAAGAAGCCGGCTACCAGGCCGGCGCGCGGCGTGTGCACATCATCGAAGAGCCGATGGCTGCCGCGATCGGCGCGGGCCTTCCGATCCATGAGCCGACCGGCAACATGGTGGTTGACATCGGGGGAGGCACGACGGAAGTCGCGGTCATCTCGCTCGGCGGGATCGTCACGTCGATATCGCTTCGCACCGGAGGCGACGAACTGGACGAAGCGATCATCAACTACATGAAGAAGGAGTACTCACTCATGCTCGGCGAGCGCACCGCCGAGGAGATCAAGGTCGCGGTAGGTTCGGCATTCCCGCTTCCCGGTGAACCCCAAGCTGAGATCCGTGGACGTGATCTCGTCAGTGGCCTGCCGAAGAACATCATCATCTCCGCAGAAGAGGTTCGACGCGCGATCGAGGAACCGGTCACGCAGATCTGCGACGCCGTGAAGAACACGCTCGACCGCACGCCACCCGAGCTTGCCGCCGACATCATGGACCGCGGTCTCATCCTCACCGGGGGCGGCGCGCTGCTGCGCGGCATCGACGAGCGGCTGAAGCACGAGACGGGCATGCCTGTTCACCTCGCTGAGAGCCCTCTGCACGCCGTCGTGCTCGGAGCGGGGCGGTGTCTCGAGGAGATCGATTCGCTGCGCAACGTCCTCATCACGTCGACGCGGCCTTAAGGCGGCCTCCTCGTGTGGCGGCGCACTCTGCGCGATCGTCTGTTCATCGCGTTCCTCCTTCTCGCCACGGTCACAGTGCTCACGCTCGATTTCCGCACCGGCGTCCTGGACGGGGTCGCCGGAGTCACAGCCCAGGTCTTCGGGACGTTCGAGCGGGGGATCCGCGGCTTCGTCCGGCCCTTTGAATCTGTGGTGCGCAGCATCGGAGACCTCGGCAGCCTTCGGGACGAGAACCGAAAGCTCCGCCAGGAGAACATCCGACTGCGTGTCCAGGCGGAGACATACCCCAACACCGTCCGGGAGTACGCGCGTATCAAACAACTTCTCGCGCTCGAAGCCAGCTCTGGCGTTCGAGCGGTGCATGCGAGGGTGATCGGTGCCTCGTTGTCCGGCCTCGAACGCTCTGCGACGATCGACAAGGGTTCTCAGTCGGGGATCGGCGAAGACCGCGCGGTGCTCGCAGCAGAGGGCTTGGTCGGCCGGGTGGCGTGGGCCGGAGGAAACTCGGCGAAGATCCTGCTTCTCACAGACGCGCAGTCGGCGGTGGGCGTTCGGATCGGACAGTCCGGCGAGACGGGCCTCGTCCGCGGCACGGGTGGTCGCAATCTCGAGCTCGAGCTCGTGTCTCGCACGGCGCTCGATCAGGGAGCAGTCAAGCCGGGCGACGAGGTGCTTACGTCGGGCTACCAGGGTGGGATCTATCCGGCCGGCCTTCCCGTCGGTCGCGTCGAGGACGTGAAACTCGCTGCGCGCGGCACGTCTTACACGATCACCGTGCAGCCGTATGTGCGTTTTTCGCAGCTCGACATCATCTCGGTCGCTGTTTCGACCACCGAGGTCATCGAAGCGCCAACGTCGCCGACCCCCAAGCCCGATTAGATGAGGCGATACGTTGTTTTCACGTTCGCGGCGGTTCTTGCGTTGCTGGTGTCGAGCGAGATGACGTTGTCGCTTCCATTGCTCGGGATGGGTCCCGATCTGTTGATCCTCGTCGTTGCGAGCTTCGCTATCGGCGAGCGTCCCCGCACGGCAGCGATGGCGGGTTTCTTTGCGGGTTTGCTGCGAGACATGCTGCTCACGACGCCAACCGGTCTGTCCGCGTTCGCGTACGCCCTTACCGCCTACGGCGTGGCTCTGATCGGGATCCCGCGAGGAGTAGGGCCCGTCGTCGGGACTTTTGCCGGCGCCACCGTTGTCTCGCAGTTGCTGTACGGGCTCGGAGCGGTATTCCTAGGCCCTCAGGTAGACGCGTCACCACTGCCGCGGATGCTCTTCATCACCACGGCGTACAATGCGCTCATATCCCCCTTGCTCATGCCGTTGTTGAGCCGTGTCGTGCGTGCCGAGGGTGGCGCCCCCGCCGTCGATTAGGAGGGGCATGAACGGCACGAACAAAGGACAAGCGTGAGTCCGAACATCTCACCCATCAGGCTTGCTGTGATCAACCTGTTGGTGTTGTCCCTTCTCGTCACCCTCATGGGACGGCTGTGGTACCTACAGGTGCTCGCGGGCGGTGAGGCGCAGGAGCTCGCGGAGCGGACGTCGATCCGTTTCGTGTACGAGCAGGCGCCGCGCGGCTTCATGTTCGACAGAGAGGGGCGTGCCATCGCGCGCAACCGCACTGCCCTTACCGTGGCTCTCGATGTGTCGCGAGTGCCCGAAGATCGCCAGGATCAGGTCATCCGCGACTTGGCCGCCGAACTCGACATGCAGACCTCGGAAGTGCGCGACATCGTGAACGACCCGCGCATCGGACCTCACACTCCCCGGCCGATCGCACTCGACGTCGACAAAGACGTGGTGATCAACCTTCGTGAGCGCCCCGAGCAGTTCCCCGGCGTAGTTCATCTCGAGATCCCGGTGCGTGAGTATCCGTTTGGCGCCTTGGCTTCACACCTGGTCGGCCACATCGGCGAGATCGGTGAAGAGGAGTTGAGCGATTCGGAAGAACGCGGTGTTCGCGCGAAGGAGGGCGGCACGACGGTTCGTCAGTACAGGCCGGGGGATCTGGTCGGCAAGGTCGGTGTCGAGAAGGTCTACGAAGACTGGCTGGCCGGCAAGGAAGGTGTTCGCCGGATCGCAGTGAATGTGCGTGGCGAGCCGGTCGAGGAAACGCGGGGCGATCCGCCGCAGCGCGGATGGGACGCGATCCTGACCATCGACGCGGCCGTGCAGAACGCGGCGGAGGATGCGCTCGAGAAGGGCATCAAGCTCGCGAAGGGCTTCAAGGACGATGACGGCGAGAAGTTCAAGGCGCCGGCAGGCGCGGTCGTTGCCTTGGACCCGCGCAGCGGTGAAGTTCTCGCGCTCGCGTCCAATCCCGACTTCGACCCGAACCTGTTCGTCGGCTCAACCCCGGCTAAGGAGCTCGCTCGGCTCAACGCACCAGATTCGAACAACCCGTTCTTGAATCGTGCGATCGCCGAGGCGGTGCCGCCCGGTTCGACGTTCAAGCCACTGACGGCCGCCGCCGCGTGGGACGTTCAGCCCGATCTTCGCGATCGAACGTTCCAGTGCCCGGGCTTCATGCGCATCGGGAACCGGACGTTCCGCGACTGGACGCCGAAGGGCCACGGCTCGGTTGGGCTGTCGCGTTCTCTTTCGGAGTCCTGCGACATCGTCTACTACTCGCTCGGCGTGGAGATGTGGCAGGACCGGAAGAAGCTCGGCGAGCACATCCAGGAGGTCGCACGAAACTTCGGGTTCGGTCAAAGCACCGATATCGACCTGCTCGGCGAGCCCGGCGGCCTTGTCCCCGACGCCGAGTGGAAGTGGAACCGCTTCTCGTACGCCCAGACGTACGATCGCCGTTGGTTCCCAGGCGACGCCGCCAACCTCGCGATCGGTCAGGGGTTCCTCCAAACCACGCCGCTCCAGCTGGCGAACGCCTACGCGGCCATCGCCAACCGTGGAACGGTCTACCGGCCGCACGTCCTCAAGTGCCTTGCTCAACTCGATGTTTCCCGACCGACGGTGGTGGGCCAGTCATGCGAGAGCGGTGTCGTGCCGAAGTCGGCTGAGCCGAAGGTGCTCCAGCGCGTGAAGATCGCTCCGGGAGCTCTGTCGTTCATGGAGGGATCGATGAAAGGCACCGTGCAGGGTGACGGTACGGCGGCGTCTGCCTTCGAGGGGTTCCCGCTCGACCGCATCGACGTTGCCGGGAAGAGTGGCACGGCGCAGATGAAGCCGAGACAACCCTTTGCATGGTTCGCGGCGATCGCCAGAGCCGAGGACAAAGACATCGTGGTCGTTGCGCTCGTCGAAGAATCGGGGAGCGGCTCGCTGATCGGTGCACCGATCGTGCGCAAGGTGCTGGAACAGTACTTCGACGTGCGACAAGGCGCATTCAAAGCAGGAACGGCGGCCGATTGAGCGACTGCGGAGCGCGCAGCGCGGAGCAAGCGAGAACCTGATGAGCGACTGCGGAGCGCGAAGCAGATGAGTCTTTCCGGCGCCCTCGGTGTACATCCGCCGCGACGCGGACGCGGTGGTCTGCTGCGAGAGCTCGACCTCATCACGATCGGGGCGGTCGCCGGTTTGGTCGTGATGGGTCTGTTGGCGATCTTCACGGCCACCGTCGACCCCGAGCAGGGCACGCTTCTCGGTTTCCAAGCTTCGAGCGCGTTGTTCAACCGCCAGCTCGTGTTCCTCGTACTCGCCGCAGCCACGATGGTGGCGGCAGTGTTCTTCGACTACCGCTACTTCAAGGTCTACGCGATCGTGATGTACCTCATCTGCGTCGTCCTGCTGATCGCTGTGCTTACTCCGATAGGCGACGTGACGCGGGGGTCGCAGCGGTGGGTCTCACTCGGGTTGTTCAAGCTGCAGCCGTCCGAGCTCTGCAAGCCCGTGCTCGTGGCGATGCTCGGCTCGTACATCTCGGACAAGCGGGGTTACCTCGGTTTCCCCGAGATCTTTCGGTGCGCGTTGCTGACGGTCCCGATGGCTGTGCTGATATTCGTCCAGCCGGACTTCGGATCGATGCTCGTGCTCATGTGGATCCTGCTGACGATGCTGATCATCGGCGGCGCCAACTGGCGCCATCTGGCCGTTCTGACGTTCACGGGGATCATCGGCGTGGTGTCGCTGTTCCAGCTCGGGATCATGCGCGACTACCAACAGCAACGTTTGGAGGCGTTCCTCGATCCCCGGAGCGACCAGTTCGGGGAGGGGTACAACTACCGTTTGACGCGCTTGGCCGTTGGCAACGGAGGGTTGTTCGGGAAGGGCATCTTCTCGAAACGTGACCCGGTGAACCTCACCAATCTCGACTTCGTCCGGGAACAGCCGACGGACTTCGTCTTCACCGCGGTGGCGGAGCAGATGGGATTCGTCGGAGGTCTCACTTTGCTGTTCCTGTACGCCGTGCTGTTCGTCAGAGGGCTGCGTGCGGGGGCTATGGCCCGTGACGCCTTCGGGACACTCCTTGCCACCGGGCTCGTGTCCTACATGGCGTTCCAGACCTTCGTGAACATCGGGATGACTGTGGGGCTTGTCCCGATCACGGGCATCCCGTTGCCGTTCGTGTCCTATGGGGGGTCGTCCCTGCTGGTCTCGGCGCTCGGGGTCGGCGTGCTGCTGTCGGTCAGGATGCGCCGCTTCGCCAGAGCCCTGCCTTAGCCTTGGGTAAGGACTATCCTTGAAGCAGATTTAGATCCATTGGACGGACCGTCCCGCGCCCAACCGCGCATCGAAGACTCGGGCGGCCCCAGAGATTTGCGTGCCGGACCGGAGGATGGAGCGCAGCGACTCCCCTGCAGGGCTCCGGGCACGGGGTAAGGAGCAGTTTGTCGCAGCAGAAGTCGAGGGGGCGCCGCGGACGGCGTCCCGGACGGCGTCCGCCGTATACGCGACGGCGGCAACGAACCGACCGCGCTGAGCGCACGATGCTCATCGGCGGCACGCCTACACAGGTAGCGATCCTCGAGGACGACGTCCTCGTCGAGACCTACGTCACCAAGACCTCACGGCAAAGCTTCATCGGCCACATCTACCTCGGCCGCGTCCAGAACGTCCTTCGGGGGATGGAGGCGGCGTTCCTCGATATCGGCCAGGCGCGCAACGCCGTGCTGTACATCGGCGAGGTCATGAACGAGGAAGAAGTCGAAGGCGAGGCGCCGGCGCCGCAGCGCATCGACGAGGTTCTCCAGAGCGGGCAGACGGTCCTCGTCCAGGTCACGAAGGACCCGATGGGTTCAAAGGGAGCCCGCCTCACGACCGAGGTTTCGCTGGCCGGTCGATATCTCGTCCTCGTCCCGCGTGGGTCCGGATACGGGATCTCGCGGCGGCTCGACGACAACGAGCGCCAGCGCCTGCGCGAGATCGCCAAGAGCATCCGGCCGGATGGGCACGGCGTCATCGTGCGAACGGCGGCCGAGGGAGTCGAGGAGGAGGAGCTGGCTCGTGATGTGTCTCGCCTCGTACGCCTCTGGGAGGAGATCGATGCGCGCGCTCAAAAGGGCTCGGCTCCCGAGGAGATCTACGTCGAGCCGGATCTGGTGATACGGGTCGTCCGGGACGTGTTCTCACGGGACTACGAGCGCCTCGTCATCGAGGATAAGGCGACCTACGACCGAGTTATCGCCTATCTCGGGGCCGTGGCCCCAGAACTCGCTGCGAAGGTGTTGCTCCATCAGGGACCGGAGGCGCTCTTCGACGCGCTCTCAGTGACCGACCAGCTCCACAAGTCTTTGGACCGCAAGGTGTGGCTCCCATCCGGCGGCTACATCGTCATCGACCGGGCCGAAGCGCTCACCGTGATCGACGTGAACACCGGACGATTCGTCGGGAAGACGTCGCTTGAGGACACCGTGGTCACAACTAACCTCGAGGCCGCCGCCGAGGTCGTCAGGCAGCTGCGGCTGCGGGACATCGGTGGGATCATCATCATCGACTTCATCGACATGCTTCTCGCCCGCAACCGCGAGCAGGTGCTGACGCAGTTTCGTGACGAACTCGTCAAGGACAAGACCAAGACTCAAGTCATCGGCATCTCTCCGCTCGGCCTGGTCGAGATGACCAGGAAGAACGTCTCCGAGGGGCTGCTGGAGACGCTCGGGACGCCGTGTCCGACTTGCTCGGGCCGCGGGGTGGTCATCGAGGGAGTCCACGAGCACACACAGCAGGGGCCGCAATCGCAGCAGCCGCCTCAGCCGCCTCAGCCGAATGGGCCACAGCGACCGGATCGCGAGCAAGGCCAAGGGGGCCAAGGGGCCCAGCGACGCCGGCGGGGACGCCCCGCGGATCGCCCCCGCACTGCCGACGACCATGAGGAGCGCCAGGCGCCCGGGGCGCTCCCGGGTAAGTCCGGTTAGACTGTCCCTTTCCCGCAGGGAGCTTCCTGACATGTATGCCGTGATCAAGGCTGGTGGAAAGCAGTACAAGGTCGCCTCGGGCGACGTGATCGAGGTCAATCGCCTCGACGCGGCCGAGGGTGCAGACGTGTCGTTTCACCCTGTGATGGTCGTCGGCGACGGGAGCGTGAAGGCGCGCCCGGCGGAGCTCGAAGGCGTGGCCGTCACGGGTAAAGTGCTCGGGCACAAGCGAGGCGTGAAGATCCGCGTCTTCAACTACCACCGCAAGACGGGCTGGAAGCGCACGATGGGCCACCGCCAAGAGCTGACGGTCGTCGAGATCGGCCAGATCGAAGGGGTCGGCTGATGGCTCACAAAAAGGGTGGCGGCTCCTCGCGCAACGGACGCGACTCGAACCCGAAGTTCCTCGGCGTCAAGGTATTCGGGGGCGAGGCTGTGAAGTCGGGATCGATCATCGTGCGTCAGCGGGGGACGAAGATCCACCCGGGACCGCAGGTCGGCCGAGGCGGCGACGACACGCTCTTCTCCAAGGCCGAAGGGTCCGTGCGCTTCTACTCTTCGCGCGGCCGCAAGTACGTCACGGTCGACGCTCCGTCGTAGAGCGGTCCAACCGGTTCCTGCCCGAGGTGGGTGAGCGATGAGCTTCGTCGATCAGGTTCGCATACGCGTACGCGCCGGTGACGGTGGCAAGGGCGCCTCGACCATGCACCGGGAGAAGTTCGTCCCGAAGGGCGGGCCGAATGGTGGTGATGGCGGCAGAGGCGGTTCGATCATCCTGGTCGCGGAGCCCGGCTTGAGCAGCCTCGCGGCATACGTGCGCAACCGGCGTCACATCGCCAAGAACGCCGGGGACGGAGGATCCAACAACTGTACGGGAGCCCACAGCGCCGACATCCTGCTCGCGGTGCCCGTCGGCACCATCGTGCGCGACGCCGACGACAACGAGATGCTCGCCGACCTCGCACGGTCCGACACGCGGTACGTCGCGGCGCGCGGTGGCCGCGGTGGACGTGGCAACGCCGCTATGAAGAGCTCGCAGGACCGCGTTCCGAACTACGCGGAGATCGGGGAGCCCGGTGAAGAGCGCGACCTCGTCCTCGAACTGCACCTGGTCGCCGATATCGGACTCATCGGCCCCCCGAACGCCGGGAAATCGACGCTGCTCGGTGCGATCTCCCGTGCCAACCCGAAGATCGCGGACTACCCGTTCACCACGATCGATCCCGGACTCGGCGTGACCGAGCACGACCACGATCGGTTCATCGTGGCTGATCTGCCCGGACTGATCGAAGGGGCGTCGCAGGGCAAGGGATTGGGTTTGCGGTTCCTGCGGCACGCCGATCGCTGCGCGGTGCTCGCGGCCGTGGTCGACCTCGCGGGTGCCGATCCCTTGGGCGCCCTTCAAGCAGTCGTTCTAGAGGTCGAGAACTACGACCCCGACCTGTCTGCGCGCGTGCGCGTGGTGGTCGGCAACAAAACCGACCTCGCATCCGCTGATCTCTCAGGGGTCTGCGCATGGGCGGAGGACAACGGTTCGCGTTTCGTCGCGATCTCGGCGGCGCGCGGCTCCAACCTCGAGGAGTTGCGATCGATCTTCGCGGAGGAAGTACTATGCGCGCGCGCGGCCGGCGCGACGCCGGAGTCGTTCGTGGTCTATCGCCCGGTTGTCGAGGACCGCGTTGTCGTCACACGGGAAGGTGCGGCCTTCCGCGTCACGAGTCTCCGCGCCGAACGCATGGTGTTGCAGACGCCTTTGGAGAATGCGCGTGCCGTACGACGTCTTCAGAAACGCCTCCGTGCGCTCGGTGTCGAGGATGCATTGCGCAAGGAAGGCGCAACCGAGGGTGTCGAGGTGCGTATCGGCGACATCCACTTCGAATGGATCCCCGATGCGTGAGCGACTGCCCGATGCGTGAGCGACTGAAGCGCGCGCGCCGCGTCGTGGTGAAGGTCGGCTCCACGTCGCTGACGAAGAACGACAGGCTCGATCCCACGCGTGTCGATCGACTGGTCGCCGATCTCTGCGATCTCCTCGAGCAGGGCTACGAGCTCGTCTGCGTTACCTCCGGTGCCGTTGCGGCCGGGCTCGGACCACTCAAGCTCTCGAAGCGTCCACGCGACATGCCGAGCCTGCAGGCCGCGGCCGCGGTGGGGCAGTCACATCTCATGGACGCGTACGCGACTGCGTTCGAAAGTCGCGGCCACGTGTGCGGTCAAGTGCTCGTGACGCGGAGCGATTTCGTCCATCGCGGGCAGTACGTGAATGCGCAGAACACCTTCAGGAGGCTTCTCTCACTCGGCGCGGTTCCCGTGGTGAACGAGAACGACACCGTGGCAACCGACGAGATCCGCTTCGGCGAGAACGACCTGCTGGCTGCGCTGGTTGCGCACCTCGTGCAGGCGGACGTCCTCGTCCTGCTCTCGGACGTTGACGGGTTGCACGACGGCGCGGGTGGGCCGGTGATCGCCGAGGTCGAGCGCATCACGGAACAGATCGAAGGCTTCGCCGGCGGATCGACGTCGGAGGTCGGCTCCGGCGGGATGCGCACGAAGATCGATGCCGCGCGTATCGCGACGGCGTCGGGGATCCCGGTCGTGATCGCGAAGTTCCGCTTGGGCGCGCTGAAGCAGATCCTCTCAGGGGACGACGTCGGCACGCTCTTTGTCGCGAGCGAGACCAAGCTCGCTTCGCGCAAGGCGTGGATCGCGTACGCGACCACGCCGGCAGGACGCGTGGTCGTCGACGACGGCGCGCGCGCCGCCGTCGTCGACAGCAACCGGTCGCTACTTGCTGCCGGCGTGAAGGCGGTCGAGGGCACGTTTGTCCCCGGCGACACCGTTGAGGTCTGCGACGGACAAGGCCACGCGTTCGCGCGGGGGATCGTGGGGTTTTCGTCCGAAGAGCTCACGAAGATCGCCGGGATGGGGTCGGCGCAGGTATCCGAGCTCACCGGGGGAGCGCGCGAGGTCGTCCATCGTGACGAACTTGTCGTGCTGTAGCCTGTTGGCTTCATGAGCGCGCCCTTCCACTTCGGTTCGGTCAAAGAAGTCCTCACGCGACTTCGTGAGGTCGATTACATCGGCGATACGCCGGTCGCGACGGCCGTCTACCTCGCCGACCGCCTCGGCAAGCCATTGCTCCTGGAGGGTCCGGCCGGCGTCGGCAAGACCGAGCTTGCGAAGTCGGTGGCCGCGGCCACCGGCCTCGAACTGGTGCGTTTGCAGTGCTACGAGGGACTGGACGAGGCCCGCGCGCTCTACGAATGGAACTACCGCAAGCAGCTCCTCAGAATCCAGTCGGACGAAGCCGTTGAGCACCACTGGGAAGAGATCGAGGAGAGCATCTTCGCCGAGCCGTTCCTGCTCGAGCGCCCACTGCTCAAGGCGATCCGTTCGCCCGAGCCGGTCGTGCTCCTCATCGACGAGGTCGACCGGACGGAGTTCGAGTTCGAGGCGTTCCTGCTCGAGTTGTTGTCCGATTTCCAGGTGACGATCCCGGAGCTCGGCACGATGGTCGCGAGGACTCACCCGATGGTCTTCCTCACCTCCAACGCGACGCGCGAGCTGTCGGAAGCGTTGAAGCGCCGCGCGCTCTACCTCCATATCGACTATCCGGAGTTGGAGCGCGAGCGCGACATCATCCTGACGCGCGTGCCCGAGCTTCCCGAGGCCCTTGCCGACCAGCTCGTCAAGCTCATCCGTTCGATCCGTCAGCTCGAGCTGAAGAAACAGCCTTCGATCTCCGAGTCGATCGACTGGGCACGCACCCTCATCGAGCTCGGCGTCGAGACGCTCGATGCCACAACGACTCAGGAGACGCTGAATGTCGTGCTGAAGTACCGGCAGGACATCGAGCGCGTGTCGCAGCAGCTCAAGCTGCCGACGTCCCCGCACAACAACTAGCCATGCTCGCCAGGATGCAAGCTTTCGCGGACAAGCTCCGCGAGGCCGGCGTCCCTGTTTCCAACCACGAGATGCTCGTCACGTCGGAGGCCCTCAAGCATCTCGACTGGTCGGACCGCGAGCAGTTCAAGTGGGGGCTGGCGACGGCGATGTGCCGCAACCCGGGGCATCTCGAGGTGTTCTCCACCTTGTTTGACCTGTTCTTCCTTCCGGAAGGCCTCGAGCTCGAGGTCGACTTCAAGCCGCAGGACTTGAGCGAGCTCGACGACGACGAGATCCTCGAGGCCGTCATCAAGGCTTTGCAAGAGGGTAAAGAGGGCGAGCTCCGTCGCTTGGCGCGTTCGGTGCTCGATCGGCTGTCGGCCGAGGCGTCCGGGGGCTTCCTGCTGTATCGCGCCTTGCGCGTCCTCGACCTCGATCGCCTGCTCCAGCGGCTTGCGGAGAAGGAAGGCGTCGACGACTGGGAGAGCGCGATCTGGCGGATGGAGGTGCAGTCGCGCCTCGAACGTCTGCGCAAGATCCTCGAGCAGGAAGTGCGCAAGCGCATGGTCGAAGAGCGCGGGGCCGAGGAGGTGGCCGATCGGATCCTGCGTGTCCCGCTCGAGGAGCGCGACTTCGCGACGATCACATCAGACGAAGTGGCTGACGTCAGGCGCGCGGTCTTTTCCCTCGCTCGACGCATGGCTACGCGGCTGGCGAAGTTGCGCAAGCAAGGCACGCGCGGACGCCTCGACATGCGTAAGACGTTCCGAAAGTCGCTCTCGACGGGCGGCGCGATGGTCGAGCCACAGTTCAAGATGCGCTCGCGGTCGCGTCCCGACCTCGTCCTGATCTGCGACGTCTCAGGTTCGGTGGCCGCGTTCACGCGATTCACGCTGCTCCTGGTGGCGTGTCTGCAGGTGCAGTTTCCGCGCATCCGTTCTTTCTTGTTCATCGACACCGTCGACGAGGTGACTGAGGTGCTGAAGACGAGCGATCCTGCCGACGCGATCCCGAAGGCTCTGCAGATCGCGAACGTGATCTGGCTCGACGGCCACTCCGATTACGGACACTCCTTCAAGCAGTTTCACCAGAACTACCTGGAAGCCGTGAACGACCGGTCGCACGTTCTCATCCTCGGCGACGCGCGCTCGAACTACCGCAACCCCGAAGCGTGGGTGCTCAAGGACATCAAGGACCGCGCCAAGCGTGTGTGGTGGCTCAATCCGGAAGCGCCGCAGCACTGGGACACAGGCGACTCCGTGATCTCGGCATACGCCGAGCATTGCGAGCAGGTGCACGAATGCCGCAACCTCAAGCAACTCGCCGGCTTCATCGAGAAGCTCGCGTAAGGTCCTGATGGGCGCCCGTCTCGGCGTCATGGGGGGCACGTTTGACCCGATCCACACGGGCCATCTGGTTGCGGCCGAGGAGGCTCGTCACGCCCTCCATCTCGATCGCGTGCTGTTCGTCCCTGCGGGAGACCCCTGGCAAAAGGCTGGGTCCAGCGTGAGTCCGGGTGAGCACCGCTTCGCGATGGTCGATGAGGCCATCGCCGACAACGACGCGTTCGAGAGTTCGCGCATCGACCTCGACCGGGGCGGACCGACATACACGGTGGACACCCTCAAGACGGTGCTCGACCAGGCGGGTTCGGACGCCGAGCTCTTCTTCATCACGGGTGCCGACGCGATCCTCGAGATCTTGACATGGAAGGACCCGCACGAGGCGCTCGAGCTGGCGACGTTCGTTGCCGTGACCCGTCCCGGCCACGACCTCGGGCGACTGCATTCACTAGGGGTGGCCGATCGCGTCGTCGTTCTCGAGATCCCGGCTCTGGCCATCTCGTCGACCGACATCAGGCGCCGAGCGGCCGAGGGCAGGCCGATCCGGTACCTGGTGCCGGGAGCTGTGGCCGCGTACATCACAAAACGGGGGCTGTATGGCCGTTGAGTTCGTGGATCCGGAGCTATCATGCTGGTCGTGAGTTCTCATCGATCTGGGGCGGGCGTATCGGCTCGCTGACGTCTCTCGAATGGGTCGGTCGCGCCGTTCGCGCTGCTGCCGACAAGAAGGCCAACGACATCGTCGTCATCGACGTGGGGCCGTTTCTCGCGATCATCGGGGAGTTCCTCATCTGTTCGGCCCCGAGCGAGCGTCAGGTCAAAACGATCGCAGAAGAGGTCGAGAAGCAACTCACTGCCTCCGACCGCAAGCCGATCCGCACGGAGGGGAGCGCCGAGGGCGGTTGGATCCTGCTCGACTACGGCGACTTCGTCGTACACGTCTTCACCGACGAGATGCGTCGGTACTACGACCTCGAACGGTTGTGGAAGGACGCGCCACGTCCGGAGCTTGTTGAACTGGTCGAAGCACGCGAGGCCCTCGCCTAGAGCAGCGTTGCCAGCCGCGCGAGTGGAAGCGGCGAGAACCGTACGGTACCGGCCGCGAGCTGCACGCCATCAAGAGTTGTGTGCGCGTACATGTACGCAAGGGCACGGGCGAGATCGCTCACGTTGTTGCTGGCTGGTGCGGGGAGGACCTCGATCGTGCTCAGCACACCGAGTGCGGCGCCGTCCGGTCCGAGGAACGCGCTGCCGGAATCACCCGGGATGCCGGGGGTGACGGTGTACACATCGTGTTGCCAGTCGCTGGTCATCTGACCGATGCCCAGACCGATCTTGGGCGAAAGCAGCGCTAGTCCGCCCCGCAGTCCTGAGTTTCCGTAGGAGTAGACGACGTCTCCGAGCGATGAGCCGCCGGCGATGCCCTGGGGGCCACCCCAGAGAGGGATAGACGGGTTCACGTTGCCCCGGTCGGCCGCATCGAGCTTGACGAGCGCGAAGTCGTTGCCGAAGCACGTGTCCGCGTCCTGCTCGTTGGCTGCGTGCATCGCGTTCCACGAGTTGTACGCGAGGGTGCCGGGACGCGAAGCGCCGCCGACGCTGACCGAAGTTCCGAGTGGCAGGACGTTGGCCTCGCAGCCGTTGGTCTGGGTCGCCTCGTCGCGGCTCGAGCAGTGCGCCGCTTGCCCGATGTACACGTCGCTTGCGTCGAAGAAGACGAAGTTTGCCGTGCACTGGGCTCCGCTGGTGACGAGTTGGACACCGGGATGGATCGGCGCCGAATCGGCGGGAGCCCAAACTGCGGCCGCTGAAGCCGGACTGCCAACCGACGTCACGAGCGAGGCGATCAGGGTGAGAGCGAGAACGATCAGGCGGCGCTTGGACATTGGATCCTCCGACGGGCCGAACTAGGGGGGCGAATATAGGGCGGATCCGCCGTTTCGGTGGGTTCTCGAGGGACGCGGCTCTTTTAAGCCTCGTCGCTCGGTATCACTGATATCCCCAGCGCGTTCACGATCGCTTTCGCTTGGCGTTCGGAGAGCACGGCACCTTTGAGCGCTGCGATCTGAGGGAGGTCGCTGATCGGTCCGAGGTCGGCGCCCCGCAGGTCGGCGCCATCGAAGACGGCGTTCGTCCAGATCGCTCTGGACAGGCGGCAGTCCTCGAAGACGCACCGCGAGAAGTCGGAACCTTTGACGTCGGCCTCCGTGAGATCGAGGCCGACGAGCGTTCGTCCGGCGAAGCCGACTCCAGCGAGGTTGGCATACATCATCGTGGTGTTCTCGATCGTCCAGCCCATGCCGTGCACATGCTGGAACGTGCTCCCGAGGAGCTTGCACTCGTTCCAGCTTGCGTCTGTAGCCTCGACGTTGACGAACAGAGCATTGACGAGCTCACACCTTGTGAACGAGGCATCGGTGAGATCGCAGCCGGTGAAGTTCGGACGTTCTCCGCGGCAGCGTTCGAACGTGGAGCGCGTGAGGTCGGAGTCGATGAACCCGGCGCCGGTCAGATCGCAGTCCTCGAACCGCGCCTCGATCAGATCGGCGTCGTCGAGTGCGGCGCCGACGAAGCTGCAAGAAACGAATGTTGGAGGCCGCTCGTCGTCGCCGAGTGTGCGGACGACGTCCACACCGTCGAAACTGCGACCCTCGATCAGCTGGCCGATCCCGCCGACTTTCCGTGCATGCGTGGAGCCGAGGGATCCGGTGGAGCCGAGGGGGGTCGAACCCCTGACCTCCTGGATGCCATCCAGGCACTCTACCAACTGAGCTACGGCCCCCGGTGCTGACCAGCGAGTATAGCTCCGTTCGGCAACGAACCGACTATGTCAGAACGGACGCCGCCGACGTCAGGTCGACCGTCATGCCGGTCGCGGCGAGCGTCGGCGCCGTGGCGTTGCTTTCCCATATCTTCTGTGCTTCTCGTTCGAGTTCGTCGAGCGTTGAGTCGTCGTGCGTCGGATCGTGATGGAAGAGCAGGAGCTTCTTGGCCCCCGTCACGTGCGCATACGCCACTGCGTCGGTGTAACTCGAGTGTCCCCAGCCTCGTCTGGTCTCGTATTCCTCCGGTGTGTACTGACTGTCGTGCATGAGGACGTCGACGTTCTCCGCGAGCGCGAACCCATCGATCCAGTCGGGTGGCTCTCGGCGGAAGTCGCCGAGCGCCGCCGGTTCGTGGTCTGGGATGTAGGCAAGGGTGCGTCCGTTCTCCTCGAGGCGGTAGCCGACGGTCGGGCCCGGATGCTCGACGGCTTGAGCGAACACAGTTGCCGAGCCGATCGTCCACGGCTCGGACGGCAGATCGTGGAAGGTGCAGTTCGACGGGACGTCATGGACGTCGATCGGGAACAGCGGCGGAGACATGTAGCGCGCCAGTCGTTCCTTGAGGCTGAGCATCGGCGAAGGGGGACCCCATACATGCACCTCGGCCCCCGGCGTCCACAGCAACGAGAAGAACGGGAACCCCTCGACGTGATCCATATGCAGATGCGTGAGGAGCAGATGCGCCGCCGGAACGGCGGTGCAATGAGTGCCCAGCTCTCTGATGCCGGTGCCGGCGTCCAACACGATCAGCGTGCCGTCTTCGAGGCGCACTTCGACGCACGACGTGTCGCCGCCGTACCGGAGCTTCGACGCCCCAGGCGCGGCTAGGGATCCGCGGCACCCCCAGATCGTCGCGCGCACGCTAGTCCTCTCCCTCATCGTCGTCTTCCCACATGACTACCAGCGCACCGTCGAACTGACGCTGCGAGGTGAAGAGCGGGAATGCGTACATCGCAAGGAAGACGTCGGTGCCGTCGAGCCGAGTGAGCCTGACGTGTCCCTTGGTCGGACGCTCGCCCTGCAGCTGCATCCATCCGGGCATCGCGTCGAGGGGGAAGGGCATGTCGTGGCGGTCACGGACCTTGAATCGCTCTCCCCATTCAGATGCCGGAACCCCCCCAAGATCCGCGAACGGCGCACCGAGGAGACCCTCCGCCGCCTCGTTGTAGAAGATCATCGTGCCCTCGGCGTCCATCAGGAGCATCGACGTCGTGACGCTCTCGGCGAGGTGTTTCGCACGGATGAGCGCGAGGCTCTTGAGCGCCCGTCCCGGCAGGTTCCCAGCCATCCCCATGGGCGCCTAGGGTACGCGTTTTCCCCAGGTTGAACACGATCGAACACGGTCGGAAGACGGTCGGTACAGTTGGTTCATGGCCGAACCGCTGCGCGTCCTCTGCGTTTCCGCGCACCCCGATGACATCGAGTTTGGCTGCGCCGGTTCTGTGGCCGTCTGGGTCGGCGAGGGGGCCGAGGTGACCTACGTGCTCGTCACCGACGGCTCGACCGGGACGACGGACAACGAATTGGTCGGCGAGCGGATCGCGGATATCCGCCGCGAAGAGTCGATAGCCGCGGCCAAGGCGGTCGGCGTTGAAGATGTGATCTTCCTTGGTTATCGAGACGGATACGTCGAGGCGACCCTTGATCTGCGGCGTGACATCGCGCGGGAATTCAGGCGCGCGCGTCCGCATCGCTTCGTCGTGATGGATCCGGCGACGCTTCCAGGCGGTTGGTTCGTGAACCACCCCGACCATCGGGCGATCGGACAGACCTGCCTCGATATCACCATCACTGCCGGCACCACTCCGGGCCACTTTCCTGAGCTCCTCGACGAAGGTTTCGAGCCGTGGCGCGGCCTCAAGGAGATCTACATCACCGGGCCTGGTGGAGGGGAGACGGCGGTCGATATCACGACCACGATCGACATGAAGATCGCGGCTCTCACGTCGCACGTCTCGCAGGTCGGCGGCTGGGACGGCATCGAGGACATGATCCGCGGCTGGACGAAGACGAATGGCTCAGCGCACGGCATGGAGTACGCGGAACTCTTCCACCTCATCCGGCCGCTGGGGGCCGAGAGCTGAGGCCCGTAGCCATCGACGATCGGAGTACCTGGGGGCCGACGCGATCGCCGGGTTGTTGGCCATCGGCGCGTGTTCTTGATCCATGCGATCGGCTTGGGCTGTTCCGGCTACCTGGACCAGAACGAGATCCGGCCGGGCGATCTGACCCGGCGCGTTCGGCTGGCTGCGAAAGGCCATCGAACGCTGTCGGAGCGCCCTTCTTTCCCGCTTCTCCGTCTCTACTTTCGCCAGAACGCGGCAGTAATACCCCTCGGGCCGCCGCTCAGCGCTCGGGAACGGCAGGTTCTGGGAGGCGTTCCCGGCTCGTCCGAACGCACTGCGCGATCTCAAACGGCTCAGGTCCTGCAGGCCGGGGCGGTTTGTGAATCGGTTCACACGACACACGAAGGCTCCGCCGAACTTAAGACACGGTGACAGGTTCGGGGGTAGGGTACCTACGACGGACGGGGACGTAGCGAAGGAGGCACGGGTATGCAGCGCGGGCTGTCTGGTCAGGTGCAGTATCGGGCGGGTGCGAAAACCAGATTGAAGGCACAGCGGTCGCTATGTCTAGCTGTCGCTTCGGCGCTAACGCTTGCAGCAATCACCGTCAGCAATTCGCCCGATGCTTCAGCTCAGAATCGGCCAGAAGAAGGGATGAACGAGCTACCCAACGACAGAAATGCTTCACGACACAGCGAGCGCTGGTATGACGACGCGAGCGAACTGCCAGTCGTCGACTCGCCGTCGCGTATTCGACCGGATGCTACCGCGCACTTCGGAAGCCGCTTCGCAGGAATCTGGTACAACCGCACAGTTTCCCCGACCCGACTCGTGTTCGGTGTCGCAGGTCCAACTGAAGACGACCGCGCGTTCGTGCGCAGGCTCACCAAGAACGACCGCCGAACAGATGTCGTCGCGATTAAGTACGGGGCTGAGGAGTTGGGCGGCTGGCGGAATCAGATCGCTCCAATCGTGGAGCGTTCAGCGAGGCGTACGAGCGCGATGTTCAAGATGGGCACGGATCCGAGACGTGCAGTCGTTTTTGTCGAAGAAAACCCGCTCGATCCAGATTTGCGGGCTGAGATTGAGGCATCTGGCGTACCCAGAGACGCCTACACCTTGAGGGAAGGTGGCGGCCTGATTCCCGGCCATGCGACGCGTGACACGTTTCCTCCGTACGAAGGAGGCCTGCGTGTCGTTATGAACGACGGCACAACGTCAGGCGATTGCACGACGTGGTTTACCGGCAAACGTACCGACGGTACACCGCGCGGTGTTACCGCGGGCCATTGCAATGCGGAGGGAGCAGTAATCGATCCTAACGATGACGCATACATCGGCGACGACAACCTGGGTAAGCCGGGCGGTAACACTTATGACGGGGATACATCTTCCGATGCTGTCCGGATCGCGATTACCTCTTCGCAGCTCACGAACAGGATCAACACCGGCCCCAACACTCATCGAACAGTGAAGGCGCCCCGGTATACGACGGCCGACCTCAATACGCTGGATAAGGACATTTGCTTCAACGGAATTACGAGTGGCGGCGTCTGCGGCCTGATAACGTTCGCGGACTTCGATCAGACTGATACCAATGGCGTCATTCACAGGCACCTCTACGAGATCGATGGCGATAGCGTGGATGGGGACAGCGGGGCCCCCGTTTATGGGATTCGAACAAACGATGGCACCGCGAGAGTGGCCGGGATCGTCCACGGCAGTAGCGCGGGAACTAACAACATGGTGTTCCATGCCGCAGGGTATGTGCTGAATGATCTCGGCATGTGCATCTACTATCTGACCACTTCGTGTGAGTAGCGAGAAGGAACGCCACGGGTTCGCTGCTGTAGCGATCACAGGATTCCTCTTTCTAGCAGGGTGCTCGAGCGATGCCAAACCGAGCCCCATTGACCGCGAATCGGGTTTCATCAGCACGCCCTGGCGGCTCATCCGCCAAGAATCGAGGACTCTCTTCGTGGTAGCCCGGTCTGGCGGGTGCTTCGAGTTCGACCACATGTCGGCTGACGAGAGCGATTCGAAAGTAACGCTTTCCGCGCTCAGCAAGAACAAGGCGGGCGGGAACGGACTGTGTCCGGGCAAACAGACTAACGACGTCGCCGTAGCCTGCCTCGATGCGCCACTTGGAGATCGAGAGCTCTCTCATGCAGCCGTCTCGCCCAGATGGCCCGGAGAGAAGTCGATCAAGGGATCACTTCCGCCTTCGCTGGAGGAGCCGAAGCCATGCCCCGAGTAGGTAGGGCCCACGTCAAGCGTTCAATCGCGCGCAGCGAAGACGGCTGACGCCCGGCAGGTAAAACGAGCGCGCTTCGGAGACGCTACAAAAGGCTAATATGAGACGGTCGGTCAAGTCCTCACCCTTAGGGCGCTCGCTCGCAACGAGGAAGGGTTAGCTCAGCTACTTGTACTCGTGCTCAGGTCCGGGGTAGATCCCCTCGGCCACTTCCTTCGCGAACATCTGAACCGCTTCGCTCACCTGAGAGGACAGGTCGGCGTAGCGCTTCACGAATCGTGGCGACGGGCCCGGGGTCAGGCCGAGGAGGTCGTGGAGCACGAGGACCTGTCCGCTGGTGCCAGGGCCGGCGCCGATGCCGATCGTTGGGATATCGAGCGCTTCGGTGACGCGGCTCCCGAGCTCGGCGGGAACAGCTTCGAGCACGACACTGAACAGTCCGGCGTCCTGCAAACGGAGTGCGTCCTGCAGGAGTCGGTCGCCGGCCTCCCCGCGGCCCTGCACCTTGAAGCCGCCGAACTGGTTGACGAATTGCGGCGTGAGGCCGAGGTGTCCCATCACGGGGATGCCGCGTTCCGTTAGCGCTTTGACGGTGTCGACGGCTGCGCCGGCACCTTCGAGCTTCACGGCGTGCATGCCGATACGCAGGTATTCAGAAGCGTTGCGGATGGCGTCTTCCACCGACGTCTGGTAGCTGCCCCACGGCAGGTCGCCGACGAGGAGCGCGTCACGTGATCCGCGTGCGACGGCTTTGGCGTGATGGAACATCTCGTCTATCGACACTTGAAGCGTGGTGGGGTAGCCGAGCAGCACGTTGGCGACCGAGTCACCGACGAGCAGCACCGGTATGCCGGCTTCGTCGCAGATCCGGGCGGTGAGCGCGTCGTATGCCGTCACCATGACGAACTTCTGCCCGCGCGCGCGCCACGTACGCAGGTCGTTGACAGATACGGTCATGACCGTTACCTCCTCAGCCTAAAGGCCCGAAACCGGGTCCCCTGGTCGATTCCAATGATGCCACGGCCGAGGGGCGCGGGGGGGTCTGCCCCGCGAGAAGGGCGCTCTCGGTAGGGTGGGCGCCCCCATGAAACACATCGGGAAACGCATCGCCATCGTCGGCTCGTTCTCGACCGGCAAGACCACCCTGGCCGAGGAGGCAGCTCCGAAGCTCGGGCTCCCGCTGCTGCCGGAGGTTGCGCGAGAGGTGGTGGATCTCGGGTTCAAGCTCGACAAGGACGCCACCGTCGAGACCGAGACCCTGATCTTCCTGCGGCAGTCCTACAACGAGATGACGCATTCCGAGTTCGTTGGAGACCGTTCGCTCGTCGACGTCATGGCGTATGCCAGCTGGGTGCTCGAGAACCAGGAGCGCCGCAAAGAGTTCGCCCTCTGGGACACATGCCTCGACATCGCCAAGCACAACCTGCGCTCGCAGTACTCGCACGTCTTCTACCTGCCCGTCGAGTTCGGGATCGTCGCGGACGGACTGCGTCCGATGGATCCGGACTTCCAGGCAGACATCGACCGTCGCATGGTCCACCTGCTCGAGGTCAACGACATCGGCTATCAGACACTCACGGGTTCGGTCGACGACCGTTTGGCCGCGCTGATCCAAGCCGTCGTGGACAGATGAGCGACTGATGGGCGACTGATGGCGGCCGCCGGGTCTCCGAAAGGCGTCACCAGCACGATCGAGTCCTATCTCGAAGCGGTTTTCGAGCTGCAGGAGATCGGGGAGCGTGTCACCCAGGCGCGTCTTGCGCGCTGGTTCCGCGTCTCTCCGCCGGCCACGTCAGAAGTCGTCAAACGCATGGAGCGAATGGACCTCATCACTTTCGCCGACGACCGCACGATCGTGCTCAGCGAAGAAGGACGTAAGCGCGCAGCTGAAGAGGCGATCAGACACCGGACGATCGAGCGGTACCTCGTCGATGTGCTCGGCGTGCCCTGGCACCTGTCGGATGACGAGGTGCGCAAGATGGAGCCCGGAGTGTCGGACATCGTGTTCGAACGGATGCAGGGAGCACTTGCCGGCGTTGACAGGTGCCCGCACGGAAACCCCATCCCGGGCACGGCGGCGGCCGCACGTCCGATCGACGATCTCGTCCCGCTCGATACGTGTGATGTCGGAGCTCAGGTGCGCATCGACCGCATCCTCGAGGACCTCGAGCTCGATCGAGAGACCCTGCGTTACCTCGAAGACCACCGCTTGCTTCCGGGCGCCGCACTCGAAGTGACGGCGCGCGATCCCGACGGAGGTGTCACGGTCGTTCGCGACGGCGCGACCGTGGCCGTCGGTCAGGGTCTTGCTTCACACGTGCTGTGCGTGCCCGCCGACGAACCTCACTGATGTCCGAGCGGTTGTTGATGGGCCCAGGCCCGTCGAATGCGGCACCCGAGGTGCTCGAGGCGCTCGGCCGACCTCTGCTCGGTCACCTCGATCCCGAGTTCCTGACGATCTTGGACGCCGTAGCCGGGGGCTTACGTTCGGTGTTCCGGACGGAGAACCGGATGACGTTCGCGGTTTCCGGGACTGGGAGCGCGGGGATGGAGGCCGCGCTCGTGAACCTGCTCGAGCCGGGTGACGAGGCGATCGTGTGCGTCAACGGCGTGTTCGGCGAACGCATGGCCGATGTGGCCGCTCGAGCCGGGGGCAAGGTCGTGCGGGTCGACGCGCCATGGGGCCAGCCCGTCGACTCTGAGGACGTGCGCGCAGCACTCGATGCACATCCTGAGGCGAAGCTCCTTTCCCTTGTGCACGCCGAAACGTCGACGGGCGTTGCGCAACCGATCGAGGAGATCGCGGCCATGATGCGTGAGCACGGAGCATTGTTCGTGCTCGATACCGTCACGTCGCTCGCCGGCATGCGCGTCGAGATCGACGCGTGGGCGGTCGACGTCGCGTATTCGGGAACGCAGAAGTGTTTGTCCGTCCCGCCGGGGCTTTCGCCGATGACCTTCTCCGATCGCGCACTCGAACTGGTTCATTCGCGGCGTACGCCCGTGCAGAGCTGGTACCTCGACGTCACGCTTCTCGACGGTTACTGGGGAACGGAACGCGTGTACCACCACACTGCGCCGATCTCGATGGTGACGGCGCTCCGCGAAGGTTTGCGAGTGGTGCTGGACGAAGGGTTGGAAGGACGTTGGGCGCGCCATGCGCAAGTAGCGCATCAACTCTGCGTTGGTCTCCTCGATCGTGGATTCACGTACGTCGCTCCAGAAGGCATGCGCCTTCCGATGCTGCACTGCGTCCGGCTGCCGGGCGAAGTCGAAGAGGCGCCATTGCGGAAACGGCTACTCGTCGAACACGGGATCGAGGTAGGTGCCGGGCTCGGCCCCTTCCGTGGAGCGTGCTGGCGCATCGGACTCATGGGGCACAACGCGCGTGAGGAGAACGTCCACAGGCTCCTCGATGCGCTCGACGCCGGGTGACTACTCGGAGATCACGAGCTATTTCGCAGAAGCCGACGCAGGATCCCCGCGAGCTTCACGAGATCGTTCACGTTTACCCACTCATGGTTGCTGTGCGCTGAGGAAAGCTCGCCGGCTCCGAAGACGACGCACGGGTGTGCATGCTTTGCGAGGAAGTTCCCGGCGTCGGTCCACGAGGGCATCCCGGCCGCCTCGAAGGGCACACCCATCGCGGCCGCGAGCTTCGACGCGATCGGCACTCGTTCGACCGGGATATCCATGGGCTCGCTCGCATCGGCGATGTCGTAGAGGAAGGACGTCCCACGATCGCCCCAGCGTCGTGCGAGGTCGTCGAGGCGGGTGCGCACCTCGTCGGCGGCGCTGACGAGGTCGGTGCCCGGGACAACCCCGAGTGTCATGGCCAGACTGGCTCGCCCAGGGGTTCGCCATGCGTGCTCACCGCCGTTCAACCTTCCGACGTTGCTATGCGCGCGCCCGAGCAGCGGATGCTCCGCCTTGAGGAAGCTGCAGGTGTCGAGCTCTTCGACGACCGATAGCACGGCCTTGATCGGGGAGCCCGTCGTCCCGGGGGCGTACGCGTGAGCCGGCGTGCCGGAGACCTCGACTAAAACGTCGATGTGTCCGGCCTGAGCTGTGCAGATGGCGAAGTCGGTCGGCTCGAGGACGAGCCCGCCCTCGTGCGACCAGGGACCTTCGGGGAAGCTGACCAGCTCGGATCCGAGACCGCCGAACTCCTCGTCGCACGTGATCACGATGCAGGCGCGGGTATGCGGTTCAGCCTCGACCGCAGCGACGAGAGCGGCGATCTGCCCCTTCGCGTCGAGGACTCCACGCCCGATGAGGGTTTCCCCCCGCCGGCGGGCGGTGAACGGATCGGGATGGGTGTGAGGCGGATGGACGTCGATGTGAGAGTTGAGAAAGACGCCACCGACCCCGCCGCGGTGCGCGACCAGGTTCGGGCGTCCGGGCGCGACCTCTTGGAGCTCGCAGTCGAAACCACACGCCTCGAGCCAGGTCTTGAGAAGCACTTGGGCCTGACTTTCGGTCTCGTGCGTCGGGATCGCAACGAGATCGGACGTCGCTTGGATGATGCGTTGCTCCATCGCGCCACCGTATACTCGACGTGGTGATCTACGCGATACGCGCATTGCTCGTCCTTATCTAGGCGGGCGCCACACCGGCGCTCGCCCACCTCTCGCTGTCCTCGGCGGGAGGTTTTTCTTTAGGCGGAGATGACGATGGACGAACCGTTCGACTTCAGGACGATCGAGGCGAAGTGGCTCCCGCGATGGGAGTCCGCTCAGGCATGGGCGGCTCCACGCGTCCCGACCCCAGGCAAGATGGGCAAGCGGTACGTGCTCGAGATGTATCCCTATCCGTCCGGCGACATGCACGTCGGCCACGTCGAGAACTACACGATCGGCGACGCGATCGCCCGCTTCTGGTCGATGCAGGGTTACGACGTGCTCCACCCGTTCGGGTTCGATGCGTTCGGATTGCCGGCCGAGAACGCCGCGATCACACACGGGATCCATCCCAAGGAGTGGACCTACGCGAACATCGGGCAGTTCAAGGCGTCGTGTAAGCGCCTGGCGTTCAGCTTCGACTGGGACCGCTCCTTCGCCTCGAGCGACCCCGAGCAGTTCAGGTGGAACCAGTGGATCTTCCTGCGCCTCTTCGAGCGCGGACTCGCGTACCGCGGGAAGGCCAAGGTCAACTGGTGCCCCAAGTGCCAAACTGTGCTCGCGAACGAGCAGATCTCGTCCGGCTTCTGCTGGCGCCACGGGGACACGGTTCCCGAGATCCGCGATCTCGAGCAATGGTTCTTCAAGATCACCGACTATGCCGACCGCTTGCTCGAAGACATGGTCGAGCTGGAGTGGTCGGACGCCGTCCTCAACCAGCAACGCAACTGGATCGGCAGATCCGAAGGCGCGAGGGTAACGTTCAAGATCGCTGAGACCCGCAACGAGATCCCGATCTTCACAACGCGTCCGGACACGTTGTACGGGGTGACGTTCTTCGTCTTCGCCCCCGAGCATCCGGTTGCCCGGGCGCTGGCCGAGCGTGCAGGGAAAGGGGCCGAATACGCGACCTTCGTCGGCGAGGTGCGCCGTGCGTCCGAGATCGATCGCCTCGCGATGCAGCGAGACCGTCGGGTCTTCGACTTGAAGGCTCACGCGATCAATCCGTTGAACGGTGA
The DNA here is from genome assembly GCA_964520325.1 of uncultured Actinomycetes bacterium. Lineage (GTDB taxonomy): Bacteria > Actinomycetota > JAICYB01 > JAICYB01 > JAICYB01 > CAZFOB01. The sequence goes on from CAZFOB010000008.1 coordinate 133,671, forward strand.
GGAGGTTCCGGTCTTCGCATCGGACTACGTCCTGATGGAGTACGGCACGGGTGCGATCATGGCGGTACCTGCTCACGATCAGCGCGACTACGAGTTCGCGGATCAGCTGGGGTTGCCGATCCGTCCGGTGGTGAAGCCGGCTGAGACTCCGCCGGCCGAGACTCAGGCGGATGGCCAAGCCTTCGAGGCTGAAGGTGTGCTCATCGATTCGGGTCCGTTCACCGGCATGTCGAGCGCCGAGGCTCGGGCGGCGATCGTCGAGCACCTCGAAGAGCACGGGATCGGTACCGGCGAGGTGCAGTACCGCATGCGCGACTGGTTGATCTCGCGTCAGCGCTTCTGGGGGACGCCGTTCCCGGTCGTCTACTGCGAAAAGGACGGGATCGTCCCGCTGGTGGAAACCGACCTACCGCTCCTGCTGCCGGACGACGCCGACTATCGGCCCACCGGAGAGCCCGTCTCACCGCTGGCGAATGCCACGGACTGGGTCAATACAGAGTGTCCGAGATGCGGCGGCCCGGCTCGGCGCGAGACCGACACGATGGACGGCTTCATGGATTCGTCTTGGTACTTCCTGCGCTTCACCGATCCACACAACGATGAAGCGATCGCCGATCGAGCGCTGTCCGACGCGTGGATGCCCGTCGACCAATACACGGGTGGGATCGAGCACGCAGTCATGCACTTGATGTATGCGCGGTTCATGACCAAGTTCCTCTACGACCTCGGGGAGGTCGGCGTGACCGAGCCGTTCCGCCGTCTGATGAACCACGGGATGATCACGATGGCAGGCAGCGAGATGTCGAAGTCGACGGGCAACTCGGTGCAGCCGCACGAGGTTGCCGATCGCTTCGGAGTGGACGCGCTGCGCGTCTTCATCCTCTTCATCGGCCCGCCCACCGACGAATACGACTGGCCCAACACGGGCGTCGAGGTCGTCGTTGGCGCGTACCGTTTCGTCGAACGCGTGTGGAGATTGGTGACGGGCAACCTGGATGCGCTGCGTTCGGCCGGTCCGCCGTCCGGCGACGGCGCGCTGCGAAAGCAAGTCCATCGCTCGCTGACGGCGATCACCAGGCGCTACGACCGATTCGCATTCAACACGGCGATCGCCGAGATGATGACGTTGCAACGTGCGCTGGCCTCGGCCGCCCAGGGCGGAAAGGCGGCGCCCGCCGCCGACCTGCGTGAAGGCGCCGAGGTGCTGCTGCACGTTCTGGCTCCCATCGCGCCGTACGTCACAGAAGAGCTCTGGGAGCGGATGGGCGGACACGGGTCGATCCACGATCGGACGTGGCCCGATGCAGACGCGGCGCTTGCAACCGTCGAGCACGTGACGATGGTCGTGCAGGTCGACTCCAAGGTGCGCGACCGCTTCGAGGTGCAGGCTGATATCACTGAGGACGAAGCGATCGCGCTCGCCAGAGGATCGGAGAAGGTCAATGCGGCCCTGGACGGCAAGGAGCCTGTCCGGGTGATCGCCCGGCCCCCGAAGCTGGTGAACCTGGTCACGCGCTGACCCTTCGATGCCCGGGCGATGCCGGCCGGGGAGGGCCGGGTCCCGAATGGACGTCACCCCCTGCGTCTACGATGCTTGCGTCCATGGGTAAAGGTTCTCGCTCTTGGAACCGCTGGCGGAAAGAGCGTCAGCGGAAAGTGAAAGCGCGTCGCAAGAAGCAGGCAGAAGCTCGCGCGACTGCCCGCTCTTCCTCGAAGTCCTAGCGACGCACGCAGGACGCGCGTAGGCGCGTCCTGCGAGAGGTGCTTCCCCACGACAAGGTTCGTGAGGAGGCTCGCGTGGACAGGCTCCCCGGCAGACGTGCGCTCGTTGCGTTGGCAGTGCTGGCCGCCATCGGACTGATCGGGGGGTACGGCGTCGCCATGCGCGCGAAGCCGCGGGCAACGAAGATCTCGCTGTCCTCGTCGTCGCCGGTAGCGCCGACGGGCAAGCAGATCTACGTCCACGTCGGAGGGGCCGTCCGTGCGCCCGGCTTGTACCAAGTGGCCGATGGCGCGCGCGTGTTCGACGCGGTCCGCGCGGCCGGGGGTGCCACCGACGACGCGGACCTCGACGCGCTGAACCTGGCCGCGAAGGTCAGGGACGGCGACAAGGTTCTCGTCCCGAAGAGGGCCCAGCCGGGGGAGGTGACGGGGGGCCCCGGCGCCGAGGGCGGCCCTGGTGTTCCGGGCGGCCTCGTGAACCTCAACTCGGCCACGGCGGCGCAACTCGACACGCTTCCCGGGGTCGGTCCGTCGACGGCGGCCAAGATCATCGCCTACCGCACGGAGCACGGCGGGTTCCGTGCCATCGATGAGCTGATGGAGGTTCCGGGCATCGGTCCGGCGAAGTTCGAAGAGCTCAAGGACCTCGTGACGGTCTGATGGCCGTTATCTTCGCCGCCCTCGCGGTCGCGTGCGGGACGGCACTCGGGCTCGGCCGCGGTTGGCTCGCGACGTCCTTCGCATTGCTTTCATCGGGTACCTTCGCCGCGGCGTTCTTCAACAGGCAGCGCTCGTTGCGGGTCGCCGGCTGGTGTGCCTTGGTCGGCCTCGGCTTTGCGGCCGGCGCGTCCGCTTCGTTCCGCACCCTGGCCGAGCAAGACGCGCTGCTCCCCGGTCTTGCGACGAAGAAGGTCGTCGTCGATGTGTGTGGCAACGTCCAGACGCGCGGACCCCGGTCCATCCAGATGCGGATCGAACGCGTCGAAGCTGGACGTTCGGCGTGGACGACCAATGAGCCGCTCCGCGTGTCCGGGCGCAAGACCGACGAAGCCCGGCCCGGAGAACGATTGTGCGCGAAGGGCGAACTGCGTCCGCCGCGGCCCGGACGTGACGAACCGCCGCTCCTGCTCGCCGACCGCGTCGGGGAGCGCGCGACATCGTCGGTGGTGCGACTGTTGGCAGCCGAAGTCCGGAGTCGTTTCTCCGATGCTGCTCGTCGTGCGTTGCCCAAGGCTCAGGCGGGCCTGTTGCTCGGGATGACCGACGGTGACACCGCGCTTCTCGACGAAGAGATCGTCGAAGACTTCCGGACGACGGGGCTCGCGCACATCGTTGCGGTCTCCGGCTACAACGTCGCCGTCTTCCTCGCGCTCGTGATGGTGCTCGTCCGCGCGCTCGTTGCTCGCGGCCGGTGGCTGCGCGTCGCCGTTGCCGTGCCGACACTCATCTTCTTCGTGTTCCTCACGGGTCTCGAACCGTCCGTCTTGAGAGCGACGTTGTCGGCCGGAGTCGCCCTCGTCGTTGGTGCCGGCGGTCGAACCACCGATGCGCTCCGGGCAGCGGCACTCGCCTTCCTCGTGCTGCTGCTCCTCGCGCCGCAGCTGCTCTTCGACATCGGATTCCAGCTGTCGTTCGGAGCCACCCTCGGGATCATCTTGTGGGGCGAGTCACTGTCTCAGCGCACCGCTCGTCTGCTGCGCAGGAACAACCGCCTGACGGCCGCACTGGCCGCAGGTTTGGGCACAACGATCGCCGCACAGATCGCCGTCGCGCCGCTGCTCGCGTTGCACTTCGGGCGGATCCCCGGCGTCGGAGCGTTGGCCAACGCCGTTGCGATCCCACTGGGAGGCCTGATCATGCTCGGCGGTCTTCTCACTCTGGGGGCCGCGTCGCTCGTACCCTTCCTCGACTGGGCACCCGCGATGATGCGGCTCCCGCTCGACGCGATCTTGTGGTCGGCGCGAGCCTTCGCGAACGTGCCGGCTGCGAGCATCGCGATCAGTGCCATCGCTGCCTGCGCGCTCACGGGCGCGCTCGTTGCTTCCGTCGTCCAGTCACCCCGCGTACGCGCCGGAGCGTTGGCGTTCGCGGTGATGTGTGTGGGAGTAGCCGTTGGGCAAGCCCGCGCCGGTCCACGGTGCGACGCGCCGTCGATCGTCGCGCTCGATGTTGGGCAGGGGAGTGCGGTGCTTCTTCGATCGGGCGAACACGCCGTGCTTGTTGACAGCGGTCCTGCTGACGGAGGAGTCGTGGCTCAGCTCAACGCCGCAGGGGTCCGCCGCCTGGATGCGATCTTCCTGACGCACTCGCATATCGACCACGCCATCGGCGCTCTCGACGTCCTCGAGGCGATGGACGTGGACGCTCTCGTCGGTCCCGTCCATCTGCGTTGGACCTCCGGCGCCGACGTGATCCGCGCAGCCGAGCAGGCGGGCGTCGCCTTCGAACCGAAAGCACAAGGCGACACCTACGACGCCGGCGATCTGCACATCGACGTCCTGTGGCCAAAGCAGGGCGATCCACAGCCCTTCGACGAGACGCTCGTTGACGTCAACAGTCTCGTCCTGCGCGCGCGCGTTGGCGGGACCTCAGTCCTCCTTCCGGCGGACATCCGCGGTCCCCAGCAGAAAGCCCTGTCCCGCGACGATATCGCCGTGCCGATCCTGATCGCGCCGCATCACGGCTCGAAGGACGTTGACCCGGCCTTTGTGGAGGCGGTTGCTCCGCGCATCACGCTGATCACCGTCGGTGCTCACAACCCCTACGGTCTGCCTGCGCCCGATGCGGTGCGCAGCTACGCTGCCCGCGGAGCCGTCTTCCGTACCGACCAAGATGGTCGGGTGACGGTTTGTCTTTCGCCCGAGGGAGCAGAGGTGCTTGTCGAACGATGACGATGAAACCCGGTGAAGCGCCGTGATCAAGCCAGTGATCAAGCCAGTGATCAAGGTGGTCTGGTCGCAGGACGAGTTGCTCGCGGCCGAGGTGATCGACGAGGCCATCGCGGGCGCCGGCAGCGGCGCTGAGATCGTGACGATCGACGCCGAAGGGAGCATGGACGGCCTGGAAGAAGCCGTCTTCGCGGGCTCGCTCTTCTCGAGCGAGAAGCTCGTGATCGTCCGCAACGCTCAAACACTTCGCAAAGCCGAGATCGATCGACTCTCAGATGCGCTGCACGCCGACTCGGTACCGGCGGACATCATCGTTGTTGCCGTCGCGGAACGGGTTCCCAACCAGCTCCTCACGGCGTTGAAGGACGTCGGGAAGACCCTGAGGCTGCAGCGTCCGCGCCGGGGCGAGCTGGTGGCGTGGGTGACCAAGCGGCTCAAGCGTTCCGGGATCATCGCCGGGAGTGACGTGGCCGCCTCCTTCGTCGAAGCCGTCGGCGAGAACTTGCTCGATATCGACCAGGCGATCGAGCAGGTGGCCCTGCGAGCGGGCAAGGGCGGCACGGTCGAACGCAAGGACGTGCTCGAGCACTTCACCACGCAGTCCGAGCAGCCGATCTGGGTGCTGTTCGATGCGATCGTCCGTCATGAAGGCGTCAAGGCCTTCGAGACGTTGCGCCGCTTGCTCGCGCATGGAGATGAGCCGCTGCCGATGCTTGGTGCGATCGTCAGTCAGGTCCGAGGGATCATGCGCACCAAGGGCATCATCGAGAGATCGCCGGACTTCCGTGATGCGGAGATCGCCAAGGTGCTTGGTTTCACCGAGGGCCGCGTGGCCGTGATGCGCCGCCAGTGTTCGCGGCTCTCCTGGGACTGGCTGATGGCCGTGCACCGCCTTTGCGCGCAGGCCGATTTCGAGCTCAAAGGCGGTGAGGACGGCGCGGTGCTCCCCGGCGAGATCGTCATGGAACGCGTCGTCGCCGGGGCACTGGACGCCGGTTAGTGTCTATTGGTGTCTGGCGCCCCGCCTGCTTTTAGGACTTCAGGCTCTCGATGAACTCCTCGACAGGCATGGCCGGAAGGGACTGGATCCGCACGGTGCCCCGCGCGCCCATACCCACGGAGATCTTGGCCACGGTCGCGTTGTCCGGCGCCTCGAGGATCGTCACGAAATCGAAGGGACCGAGGACTGCGTACTGGGTGACGATGTGTCCGCCCATCCGCTCGATCTCTGTGTTGACCTCGCGCAATCGGTCGGGTCGTTCCTTGAGCGTCTCGAGCCCACCCGGATTCAGTGAGGAAAGCAGGATGTACGTCGGCATTCGGTCCCCCTAGGAGTTCTTTGAGAGGAGCTTCGTCAGTCGCGACTTCTTCCGGGCGGCCTTGTTCGGGTGGATGACACCCTTGGCGGCAGCTTGGTCGAGACTCTTCTGGAGCGCGGTCAGCTCGGCCGCGGCGCCGTCACCTCCGCCGCGAACCTTGCGTTCGAGAGTTTTGAGCTCCGAGCGCACAGACTTGTTGCGGACGCGGCGTACCTCGGTCTGACGCTGCCTCTTGATAACTGTTCTCGATCTGGGCATGAACGCTTACCTTCTTTTCCCGGAGGGGGCGCCGGAGCGCCGCATCTCAGTCGTACGCTGCGGAAGGAGGCTTGAGTCTACCATTGCGTGAATCCCGATGACCGACCCAACCCGGATCCGCAATGTCTGCACCGTGGCGCACATCGACCACGGCAAATCAACGCTGGCCGACCGCATGCTCGAGGTCACGGGCACCATCGCCGCAGGTCACCAGGCCCAGTACCTCGACCGGATGGACCTGGAGCGCGAACGCGGGATCACGATCAAGGCGGCAGCGGTGCGCATGGACTACGAAAGTCCGGCGAGTGGGTCGTGGGTGATCAACCTGATCGACACGCCCGGGCACGTCGATTTCTCGTACGAGGTCTCGCGGGCTCTCACCGCGTGCGAAGGCGCGATCCTTCTCGTCGACGCGACGCAGGGTGTGGAGGCGCAGACCGTGGCCAACCTCTACCACGCGATCGAGGCCGGACTCGACATCATCCCGGTGATCAACAAGACCGATCTCCCCGCGGCAGATCCCGAGCGAGTCCAAAAGGAGATCCATCACCTCATCGGAGGTACCGACGAGATCATGCGCGTCTCGGCGAAGACCGGAGCGGGCGTCGAGGAGTTGCTCGAAGCGATCGTCGCGGGCGTTCGTCCACCGGAGATACCCGAGGACGATCACCTCCGCGGGCTGATCTTCGATTCCATATTCGACCCCTACCGGGGAGTGATCACCTACGTGCGGATCATGTCCGGACAGATCCACGACCGGGCGCAAGTGAAGCTGATGAGCACGGGGCACACGACGTCGATCAGCGAGCTCGGCGTGCTCGCTCCCGACCCCAAACCAGTGCAGCAGCTCGGCGTGGGAGAGACCGGCTACCTGATCACGGGTATCAAGGAGGTCCAGCAGGCACGCGTCGGCGACACGGTGACGCTGGCTGCCGACCCGGCACCGGATGCGGTTCCCGGGTTCGAGGAGCCGAAGCCGATGGTCTGGACTGGCCTGTTTCCCGAAGAGGGTGAATACGAAGAGCTGCGCGACGCGCTCGACAAACTCCGTCTGAACGATGCCGGTTTCCTGTACGAGCCCGAGACCTCGAAGGCGCTCGGCTTCGGATTCCGTTGCGGCTTTCTCGGCATGTTGCATATGGAGATCACGACCGAGCGCCTGCTCCGCGAGTTCAACCTCGATCTCGTGGTGACGGCGCCGACGGTTGCCTACCGAGTGATGCTCACGTCGGGCGAGGAGTTGGTGGTGCACTCACCGGCCGACCTTCCCGATCCTTCACGCTTCGAGACGATCGAGGAGCCGTACGTCGACGGGATGATCATCGTTCCGACCGAGTTCATCGGCGTGGTGATGGAGCTTTGCCGCGAGAAGCGGGGCGAGCAGAAGAAGCTCGAATACCTCACCCCTGAGCGTGTCGAGCTGACGTACGCGCTTCCCCTCGGAGAGATCATCTTCGAATTCTTCGACCAACTGAAGTCGCGTACGCGCGGGTACGCATCACTCGACTACGAGCTCACGGGATACCGCGCGGCACCGATGGTGCGCGTTGACGTCCTCGTGCACGGCCAGGCAGTCGACGCGTTCAGCACCGTCGTGCATCGCGACCGTGCGTACAACTGGGGCCGGACGATGACGGAACGGCTGCAAGCGCTGATCCCTCGACAGCAGTTCGATGTCGCTATCCAGGCCGCCATCGGGGCGAAGGTCATCGCGCGCGAGACGGTGAAGGCCCGGCGCAAGGACGTGACCGCGAAGTGCTATGGCGGTGACGTCACTCGCAAGCGCAAGCTCCTCGAGAAGCAGAAGAAGGGGAAGGCGAAGATGCGCCAGCTCGGCGAGGTCGAGGTGCCGCCGGACGTCTTCATCCGAGCACTGCGCGTGGAGGAGAGTTGAGTTCTGTCCTCACGCGGCTCCCACGGCCGCGCGACGTCCACCACGAGTTCGGCATCTATATTCACGTGCCGTTCTGCTCGCACCGGTGCTGGTACTGCGATTTCAACGCTTATGCCGGCCTCGACCATCTCGCCGAGTCGTACATGGATGCGCTCGTTGCCGACGTCGAACTGAGTCTGTCCGCACCGTTCCGATCCGATCTGGACGAACGTCCTCCGGTCACATCCGTGTTCATCGGTGGCGGCACGCCGTCGCTCGTGCCGGCACTCTCGATCGCCCGAGTCGTCGAAGCCATCCGAAAGTCATGGCCACTTGCCCCGGGGGCGGAAGTCACGATCGAGTGCAACCCGGATTCGACCGATGCCGCCAAGCTCGACCTCTATCTCGACGCCGGGATCAATCGGATCAGCTTCGGTGTCCAGTCGCTGGACGAAGGGCTGCTCGCGCGACTCGGTCGTACGCACGATGCACGAACCGCCCTCGATGCCATGCTGCTCGCGCGTTCGCGCGGATTCGAGAACGTCAGCGGCGACCTGATCTTCGGCGTTCCCGGCGAAACCGACGAGGTGTGGCGCGCCTCACTCGACGGGATCCTCGCCACCGGTCCGGACCACGTTTCGTGCTACGCACTGATCTACGAAGAAGGCACGCCGCTCGAGTCGTGGCGCAAGCTCGGGAAGGTCGTGCCGATCGACGACGACGATGTCGCTGCTCGCTGGGAACTCACCGATGAGGTGCTCACCCAAGCCGGCTTGCCGCGCTACGAGATCTCGAACTGGGGACGTCCAGGAAGGGCGTCGCGTCACAACGGTCTCTATTGGGCCTGTGGCGAGTACATCGGCATCGGCGCGGGCGCGCACTCGCATCTCGCAACTGACGTGGCCGCTACCAGATCGTGGACGCTCAAGGGCCCGCAACGTTACGTCGAGGCGATCGCTGCCGGTGCGTCACCCGTCGCGGGGACCGAGGCGATCGACCAGCGCACGAGGGCCGCAGAAGTGATGTTGCTCGGCCTCCGGCGTTGTCGGGGCGTGAGCTTCGAGGAGTTCGCGGCTCTGGTTGGTCTTTCGCTCGACGATGTGTTCGGCGCCGAGATGGAGCAAGGGGTCGCAGCGGGGCTGCTCGCGCGCGACGACGAAGCGCTGACCGTGACGCGTCCGCTCCTGACCAACGCCGCCACGCTGCCCTTCGCCTAAACGACCTGCTTTGGCACTCGGCGTTATAGAGTGCCAAATACCGTGCCGAATACCGCGCCACGTACCGGGCCAAGTACCGGGCCAAGTACCGGGCCAAGTACCGGGCCAAGTACCGGGCCAAGTACCGGGGATGAGCTGAATCCCCTCGACGACCGTAAGGAACACATCCTCCGCGAGATCGTGGAGGGTTACGTCCGCCGCGGCGAGCCGATCGGCTCGAAGATCGTCGCAGACGCGGCCGATCTCGGGGTGAGTTCCGCAACGATCCGCAATGAGATGGCGATCCTCGAACGGGAGGGATACATCAGCCATCCCCACACCTCAGCCGGACGGATCCCGACGGATAAGGGCTACCGCTACTACGTCGATGTCCTCGCAGCGAAAGTGGCGACTGCGCCGGAGCGTCGACGCGAGATCGAGCGCAATCTCGCCGGCGCGTTCTCCGCACTCGATGATCTGCTCGAACGGACATCACAACTGCTCTCCGAGCTGACCGACTACACATCGCTTGCGGCGATGCCGTCAGCAGAGGGAGCGCGCCTGCAGCGCATCGAGATCGTTCGCCTCGGCCCCCATCGCTTGCTCCTGATCTGCATCGGAGACGATGGCTGGCACGACGACAGGCTGATCGAACTCGAACATGAGGTCTCCGACGTCTTGGTGGACGAAGCGCTGCGGCTCTCCAACGCGGTCGCCCCGGGCCAGAGTCCTCACGACGCTGCGAATCTGATCGTCGAACTTGCGGCGACCGATGAGATGCGGCCCGTCCTCGACGGCATCGCGGAAGCGCTTCGCGCCGTTGACCGCAGCGCTAGCCGCCTCTTCACCGGTGGGACGGCGAAGTTGATCGTCTGGGAGCCGGTGGACACGGCGCAGCGTGTCCTCGAGATGATAGAAGCCGGCGGTGTCGAACCACTGCTTCCGGAGCCCTCGGCCAACGCGATCACCGTCCGTATCGGTCGCGAGCTCGCGCTCGATGACGTGCGCGACCTCAGTTTGATCGCCACGGGCTACACGATGGGGAATCGCGCGGGATCGGTCGGTATCCTCGGCCCGACTCGCATGGACTACCCGTTGGTCATCTCCACGGTCGCCGAAGTTGCATCCACCCTGTCGCGCGTGCTCAGGCAGCTCGGTTCATAGGAGCCACCGATGGCGAACGATTACTACGGAGTTCTCGGCATCTCAGCCGATGCGCCCGCCGACGAGATCAGGCTGGCCTTCCGGTCTCTCGCTCGTGAACATCACCCGGATGCAACCGGCGGCGACGCCGGATCCGAGCATAGATACAAGGAGATCTCGGAGGCCTACGCAGTGCTGTCCGACCCGAGCAAGCGTCACCAGTACGACCTGGCACGCATGAGCGGCGGCGATTGGAGCTCACCGTGGGGGTCGCCATTCGCAACGACGATCGAGGACATCTTCGAGACGTTCTTCGGCGGCGGCGCGACACGGACGCGACAACGCAGCCGCGCGCGTCAGGGCTCCTCGATCGAGATCGAGCTCACAGTCACACTCGAAGAAGTGGTCTTCGGTTCCGAGCGTGCTCTCCATTTCGAACGCTTCGAACGGTGCGAGACCTGCGAAGGTCGCGGCGCTGAGCCGGGTACGAGCCACGAGCAGTGCACGACGTGTCAAGGATCGGGCCAGGTGCAGCAGAGTAGGCGGTCGATCCTCGGGTCGCTCGTCACAGCGCACCCATGTCGCGATTGCGAGGCGACCGGGTGGGTCATACCGAACCCATGCGGCGACTGCCGCGGCGCCGGCCGCACTCCGAAGGACGTTGAGCTCAAGGTCAAGGTGCCGGCGGGGATCGACAACGACGACCGCATGCGTCTGTCCGACGAGGGCGAAGCGGGCTCAGCCGGCGGACCGCGTGGCGATCTGTACGTGCGGTTCCGCGTCGAAACCGACGAACGGTTCGAGCGAAAGGCAGACGATCTGATCTCGTGGGTTGAGATCCCGATGACGACGGCTGCGCTCGGCGGCAGCGTGACGGTGCAGTCCCTTGACGGCGACGAGAAGCTCGAGGTTCCGATCGGCACGCAATCGATGGAGGTATTTCGCATCCGCGATCGTGGTGTCGCTCGACGTTCCGGACGAGGCCGAGGCGACCTTGTGCTACGAGCTCACGTGTTGACGCCGACCAAGCCGTCCAAGAAGCAGAAGGAACTCCTTCGTCACCTCGCAACGGAGCGTGGCGAGGAGGCCAAGGAAGGCGGCAGCCGACTGCGTCGCGCTCTGGGATTGTGATCTCGGATGACGGCGCATCACTTCTTCGTTGAACCGAACGATGTTGGGGAGGAGATCGTCACTCTCACAGGTGCGGAGGCTCACCATGCGACACGGTCTCTTCGTGTACGTGTCGGCGAGCACATCACGGTTGCCGACGGTTCAGGACGTGTGGTGACCGCAGTGGTCTCGACCATCGCGGACGACGTCTGCGCTGAGATCGTGCGGAACCAACACTGCGCCCCGCCGCGACCTGCGGTCGTGTTGTACCAGGCGTTGCCGAAAGGCGAGAAGTTCGACGAGATCGTCGAGAAGGCGAGCGAGGTGGGTGTGAGTCGGATCGTTCCGTTCGTGGCGCAACGCTCTGTGGTTCGCTGGGACGCCCGCAAGCGCGCGCGCTTGAATGCACGGTGGTCGGCGATCGCGAGGTCGGCCGCCAAGCAATGCCGCTCGCCCTGGATCGCCCAGATAGACGAGATAGCCGACACGGTGGACGACGTCACCTTCGAGGCCGAGGTCACGGTCGCCCTTCACGAGGAGGCGTCGCAGCGTCTTCGCGATGCGCTGCCCGGCGATGCTCCGGGCACGATCGCGATCGTGGTCGGGCCCGAAGGCGGCCTCGCCGACGACGAGATCGAGAAGTTCGCCGCGTTGGGGGCGTTGGCTGTTTCCTTGGGTCCACGGGTGCTGCGCACGGAACTGGCCGGGCTGGTGGCCGCATCAGTGATCGGCTACCGGTACGGGAACGTGGGCTGATGTCGGACGACCTGCCGTTGGAAGGGGCGCAACGTCTCGGCGATCATCTTCGCCGTCTTCGCAAGCAGAAGGGGTTGTCGCTCCTCGATGTCCAAGCGCTCTCCGAGGGTGAGTTCAAGGCATCGGTGATGGGCGCCTACGAGCGCGGCGAGCGTGCGATCTCGGCGGTGCGCTTGGCGCGTTTGGCCACGCTGTACAGACTTCCGCTGCAGGCGATGCTTCCGGGGGGTGAGGCACCGGAGGACCTCAAGGATCTACCGGGCGCCGGTGTTGCCATCGACGTCACGCGGCTGGACCAGGCGCTCGGGGCCGAGGCGACGATGGTCGCACGATTCGTCCGGCGGGTGCAGGGACTGCGTCAGGATTGGACAGCGGGAGCGGTGCGTATCCGCGCCGGGGATCTGGTCGCTCTCGCTTGTGCCTGCGACAGAACGCCGGCCGAATTCATCAACGCGTTGGACGAGCAAGGTCTTCGTGCGTACTAGCGACAGGATGGCGCTTCGGCGCCTCCCGATAGACAGGATGGCGCTTCGGCGCCTCC
>CAZFOB010000009.1:0-136069 GCA_964520325.1 uncultured Actinomycetes bacterium
GGATCGTCCATCACGAACACATGATCGCATGAGGTAGTGACAGAAACTCAAACGTCCCTCATTGCGGCGCGTCCCTGCTGAAAGAGCGGCTCCGCAGGGTCTGCGGCGACGGACGCGGATCGCGTTCGGGTCGACAGTGACGGGCGTCTTCGCCGCGGGCTGAGGAAGAACCAGCCGATCATCCCGAGGAGCACCACCCGTCAGAAGAGGCGGCCCAGCAGGTCACCGGCGAGACGGAGCGGTTCGGTGAACAGGGCGCGCACGATCGAGCCTCGCACCGTCTTCGTCAGGTGCACTTCGAGGACGACGTCCTCGGTGAGATCGCCGAGGAAGGTGGTCTTTCCCGACGCCGTCCAGCCCTTCGGGACCTCGACGTAGATCTCCGCGAAGTCGGGGTTGGCAACAGCTTGTCTGAGCACGTGCAGTCGGTAGATGCGCTCGTCGCCTTGCCGCACAACCGCATCGGGGCTACTCGACGTCAGTTTCGCAGTGCTCTTGCCGCCGAGCGGCACGTCGACCGTCGACCGGTACGCGCGGAGGTTGCTCTCAACCGCGCGCAAGAACGTAACCTCCTTGTCGTCGACCACCAGCTTCGACGATTCGTCGTTGCCGGAACGCAGGAACATCAGGATCTGTCTGTTCGTCCCCCTCGGCAGACTCTCGAGCGGCGAGCCGATGATGTAGTCGGGCAGCCCGAGCGATGGTGCGGTGTTGCGGAAGCTGACGGACAGCTCGCCGGTCGCCGTCCCCTTGTCGGGGTCGAGGCGCGCGATGTACTTCACGTCGCGACGTAGAAACCAGTCGCCTTTGTTGCCCGTCGCGTTCAACGAGACGACAGAAACGACATCGGAGGCCCCAGAGGCCCTCCGCACGGCTCCGCTCAAACCAAGGCGGTCGAAGACCGATTGGTCGGCAGCATGTTCGGAGTACATCCGGAAATGTCCTCCGCGCACGGGGAGATCGAAGGCGCCGATGGTCTGTGGGGTGAGCTGGATCTCGCTCGAGACGAGCCGGCCGAAGGCCGTCCGGACGAGTTGCTTGAAGAATGCCTCGCGGCGATCGTTGTTCGGGATCGCGATGTAGACGTCGTGCATCGCGATCTCGGCGACGTTGTCCGCGCTGATGGCTTCCGGCCACGACGGGAGCCTGATGGGTCCCGTCAGACCGAGGATCGCGCCGATACCGATCGGGTCGAGAGCGATGACGCCGTCGAGCGGACCGGCCTTGCTCTCGGCGGTTTTCAGGACGAACGTACCGACGGTCGGGAAGTCGGTCGTCATGTTGATGTTCTGGAAGATGCCGGCTTGGGTCTTGAAGTCGTCGGGGAACCACGTCGGGAAATCGAGTCCGACGTCGCGCGGCTCCGGAAGGATCTCAGTCGGACGTCCCGAGAATTTCTCGAGAGAGATCGTGCCGTCGGTTGCTTTGAGTGCGGTCACGTACCCGAACAGCCCACCCGAACCGCGCAGCTCGGAGAGGTTCGAGAAGGCGATGAGATACCGCTTGCTGGAGCCCTCCGCAAGGATGCTCGACAGCCCACCGACCGCGGCCTCCGCCTTCCTGACGCCGTCGAGGATCGATGGCAGCACATCGACGGCCAATCGTCGCGGCCCGGCGAGCGGGCCTCCCACCCACCCCGTCGGCATGTCGCGGATCGCACGCTCGATCTCGGGGGACTCGCGGATCGCCGCAGCCAGCGCCGCCTCCGCCCGCGCGGCGAGCAACAGATCGATGCGTCCGTCCTTGAGCGTCAGTTGCTGCTCGGGGAGCTCACGCATCGCCTCCGCGACGGCAACTCCCGAGCTCGCAACGCTCATCCCGATCCGGGAAAGCGACTTCGTCACACCGATATGCGTCGATGCGATCGGAAGCACGCGCAGCGGAAGCGCCAAGGGCGAGCTGATGCGCTGGCGAGCCGCTCTGAAGTCTTTCGCGGCACTCGCGAACTCGACCTCGGCCGCTGCGGCGTCCTTGCGCGACACGGCCCGCGCACCTTCTTGCAGAGCGACGTTGCCGTCGCGCGCCGCACGCCACATCGACGGACCAACGAACAGGGCCGAGATCACACAGAGCAGCGCGAACGCGCCGGCGAACAACGCGAGCCACCGGAAGGAACGCCTGATCCGGCGGCGAAGCCGCCGTGACCGCCACCACGGACGCCCCTTACGGGCTCGTTTAATGCGCGGGCTCGGCGTCGGCTTGAACCGAGTCGGTGTAACGCGATCGGTACGGCTGGAAGCGGCTCGTATCGACGAAGGGAACCTGGGTTGCCGGCAGCAATGCCACGCTGCCGCGCTTGCGACGCACTCGCGCGCCGAAAGCGCGCACTGGCTCGAAACGCTGGCCGCACTGCCAGCCGGCCAAGCTCAAGAGCGTCCCGAGAGCGATCAGGATCATCGCCCACCGTAGCAAGAGCGCGATCCCAGCGCCGGTGCGCGGAAGGATGCCCGCCGTCCCGCCCGAACCCGAGCCGGGGTTTGTTACCTGACTACTGAGGACATCGGTCGAAAGCGCGCCGCATTCCGCGGCATTGCGGGACCCGATCGTCAATGGACGGATGGCGTCCGCACCCCCTTCGACGTTGACCGTCACCGTGTGTTGTCGTTGTTGGATCGAGGCGGGCAAACAGAAGATCTTGTGATAGCTCCCGTCCTCGAAAGCTTTGAAGGTTCCGAGGACGACCGGATCGCTTCGTGCCGCCGACCTTTTACTCAGTCACGATTTCGTCTTTGTGAGGCTGCTCCATTAGGGTGACGCTCCATACGGAAGGCATGGTCACCTACTCCGTGGTCGACGGAGGCAAGGACCGGAGTGGCGGGCAAGCCCCAAGATCATCGTGGAGGGGCCGATCGAGGATCCCCAGAACTTCGAGGCCGTCGAGCCGACGAACAGTTTGTCGAGCTGGTTCTTCGGCTTCATCCTCGGCCTGATCGTCGGCGGCCTCATCGGACGCGCGTCCTGGGGCCTTCGCCGTCGCCGTCGCCAGCAGATCTTCGGCTAGCCAGCCCCTCTACAGGACTCTCGCGAGGAAGTCCGTCACGGCGGCGATCACGCGCTGATCTTCCTCGGGGCGACCTTCGAACCCGATCACCTCTGTCGCCGCCTTCGGGATGAGTTCTGCCAAGCCAGCATCCTTCTGACGGGACACGATCAGCGACGGGACGGCCAAGCCCCGCGCCGCGCCAGACGCGTCGAGGTTCTCGAAGGAGGGAGCCGATCCGATCGTCACCAGCGCTTCGATCGGATCGTTGCCAGACTTCGCCTCGGACGAGGCGGCCGCAACCGCTGCCGTCCCTCCCATCTCGAATCCAACGAGCCCGGCTCGAGCGACGCCGAACTGTCCAAGGATCTCGACGGAGCGTTCGATGTCCTTCGCGTATCGGGCCGGATCTCGCTTCCCCTCCGATTGTCCGTAGCCACGAAGATCGATCGTCAACACGGTGATGTCGCGCTTCGCGAGCGCGACGGCGAGAGGGATCAGGTCACGCATGTCCGAGTCCGAGGAGTGCACGAGCACAACGCCGGGGTCGCCGCTCTTCCCGCGGAAGAGTCGTCCGGTCAGACCGACATCGTCGTCGGTCGGGAATGCGACGAACTCGGCTCCCGCGACCGGGGATGACAACACGTATGGTCCCGGTGTGCCGAGGTCGGGCTCATCGGCGAGGGGGCCGGGGTCGGCGGGGACGAGCGGGTTCGTGAGCTCTGTTTCGGTGTCGCGCGACCCGTTGCCGCACGCTTGCAGGGCGACGAGGGGAAGAACGGCACACAGCGCCAGCCTGAGGGCTATCAACGCCGACGGCCGCACGGGCAGTGGGGACTAACGGACGCGCACCGTCGTGGTCTTGCAGTTGTTCGAACGATTCGTGTCGTCCGCGCCGGCCGTCGCGCACGCGCGCAGCTTGAGCAGTCCTCTGCGATTCGGCCTGACTTTGAAGACGACCGAGAACTTCGAGTCTGCGTCAACGGACACCGTACGGCTCTTCGGCCTGACCCTACCGCGACTGCGCTTGCTCCCCTTCTTCTTGACGATGCGCAACGTCACCTGGATGTTGGCCGCGGGCCCATCATTTTGGCCTCGCACGGTGACGTCGCTGCGTCTGTTCACCTTGAGCCCGTGCGCGCGGATCCCGGTCACCTTTTCGTCGTTGCCGGGCGGGCAGTTCGGATAGCAGGGCGGGGGAGTCTGGGCGGGGACGGCCGGGGCGAGCCCTAGCCGGCGAACGCCGAGCACGCCTCGAGATCGGGAATGTCGGCGATGTACCGCCGTCCTCGTCACTGTACGGAACCGTTGTCTTCAGCAGCGACGATCGCGTCACCGACTTCGCAGAGAAGCCGGTGCTGTTGGACCATTGGATCAACGCGGGCTTCTTCGTGTTGAATGAGGATGCATTCGACCACTGGGCCGGCCCCGACCTCGAAGGTGACGTCCTTCCGGCCACCGAGCAGGGCTGGTGAACTCTTCGCATACAGGCACCAAGGTTTTTGGAAGTCTATGGACACGCACTAGGACGCGCTCGATCTGGACGAAGTTGCCCGTCGCGCGCGCGAGGAAAACGGATACCCCCCATGGCTCGGATCAACGAAAGTCGCATCCTCGCAACGGGAGCGGCGGGCTTCATCGGCTCTCATCTCACTAGGCACCTCGATTGGTACGAGCGAGAACTCGCCGGCGACTCGGCCTTCGAAGTGTGAGCGACCAAGATCCGATGGCCAAGAGAGATCTAGCCCGACAAGTGGCCAATCTCGAGTGGTACCACACGATGGATCTGCCCGGCGGAGTTGTCACGCCGGGGATGTTCGATCACAGGCAAGTTCTCGAACGCTACGGATTGCCACGCGACCTTTCCGGAATGCGGGTCCTCGATGTCGCTACCTTCGACGGATTCTTTGCCTTCGAGTTCGAACGCCGAGGCGCGGCCAAAGTGATTGCGACGGACCTTCAAGAGCGCGACGAGTTGGATTGGCCGGTACCTCTGCGCCGTTCGCAGCCAGACCGCTACGAACCCCGCCGGAGCGGCTTCGACCTCGCGAAAGAGGCGCTCGGTTCCCGCGTCGAGCATCTGTTCATCAGCGCCTACGACGTCAGTCCCGAACGCATCGGCCGCTTCGACCTCGTGTTCGTCGGCAGCCTGCTCGTCCATCTGCGTGATCCGGTAGGAGCGCTCATGGCCCTCTACGGCGTTTGCGAAGGAACGATCATGGTCGCAGAGCCCACGCTTAGACTCGTGTCAGGTCTTGTCCGGAACCGTTTAGCCGGTCGCTTCTTGGCGTTAGACGAGTTCCTGGCCTGGTGGGTTCCGAACCGGCCGTGCCTGAAGGGTTGGCTCGAAGCTGCCGGCTTCGTGGACGTAACGCTGGGCCGGGCATTCACGATCCCGTTCCGCGGCCGGCGCGGCGGAATCAAACATTCGGTCGCAACCGCCCGACCGCTCCATGTAGACACCGGTCAGGATCCAAGCGTCCGTCGATCCTGAACACCGATGTGCGTTCACTCCTGAGAATCTCCTCGACTCTCGGATCGGGTCGCGCCAACTTGATGCAGATCGTTCACGGCATGAGCGATATACGTTCATGCCGTGACCGTCAAAGCTTGATCCCTACTGCAGAATTGGAGGGCCGGGGGCGAGACGGTAGCGCGGACTAGACTAAGTCAGCTTAGTTGAATAGACTAGGCGGCAATGATAGTCAACATCCACGAAGCCAAAACACATCTTTCCCGTCTCATCGAGCGGGTTACACGAGGCGAGCACATCGTCATCGGGAAGGCGGGCAAGCCCGTCGCTATGCTCGTCCCTTACCACGAGGATCAAGGGCCTCGCTCGCCGGGAGCCTGGGCGGGACGGGTGCGTATCGCACCCGACTTCGACGAACTGCCCCCGGAAGTCGCGGCCGCCTTTCGCGGCGAGCTGCCATGAGGCTGCTGCTCGACACCCACACCCTTTTGTGGTGGCTGTCCGATAACGAGACGCTTCGTGACGAGGCGCGATCAGCGATTGCCGCGGAAGGCAACTCCGTCTTCGTCAGCGCGGCATCGGCCTGGGAGATCTCCATCAAGCGATCGCGGGGAAAACTCGATGCCCCCACCGACCTCGAGGAGCAAGTCACGCGCAATCGCTTCGAACCGCTGCCCATCAATATCTCGCATGCACACACCGCGGGGAGCCTGCCCCGTCATCACGACGATCCTTTCGATCGGATGCTCATCGCCCAAGCTCAAGCCGAAGAGTTGACGCTCGTCACTCGGGATACGCGTTTCGATCTCTACGACGTCACTACGCTCACGGCCTGAGCGCCACGGCCGAGCGAAACCGACACAGGACGAATGGGCGGACTACAGCTGTTTCGTCTCAAGACTCGGCTGATCCTGAGGTACCAAGCCGGACGACGGAGTCAGTCGACCGCGTCCGCTTCAACGACGCAAAACGTCAGAGCAACGTTGAGATCGGTGCAGCGACAACACCAGGGGTAATCAGCGAGGAGCTGTATATCGTTCATGCCATGGACGTATATCGGATAGGGAGTAGTGAGTATACTCACTACTCCCATGGAGCACCTACGTTGAGCCGTGAGAGTGAACTCGAGCGCGTGCTCGCGGCCGCTGCGAAGCTACAGGAGGTCTTGCCCGACGCCGTGCTCGTTGGCGGCGCTGCGGCAGCACATCACGCCGGTCATCGCGTATCGCTCGATGACGATCATGTGCTGTCCGACCTGGGCGAGCGGTTCGAGGACGTTCTCGAAGCCCTGGAGGAGACGGACGGCTGGGTGACGGCGCGGGTCAGGCAACCGGTACTGATCCTCGGGCGATTGGACGATGTCGAGACGGGGATCAGGCAGCTCATCCGCCGGCGACCGCTCGAGGTTGAAGAGACCGAGGTCGGCGGCAAGCGCCTGCGGGTTCCGACGCTCGAGGAGATCCTTCGCATCAAGGCGTGGCTCATCCTCCGTCGAAACGCGACACGTGATTATCTCGACTTCGTCGCGCTTGCCGACCGCCTCGGCTCCGGCGCCGCTGCCGTTGTGGCCGGCATGGACGCGTACTACGCCGACCAGCTTGGGCCGACGGGCGCTCGCGTCGCGACACAACTCGTCAAGCAGCTGGTCGAACCCGGGCCATACGACCTATCCGAGGTCGACCTCAAGCACTACCGCCGTCTGGCGCCTCGCTGGCAGGAATGGTCGAACGTCGTCGCGGCGGCTCGCGACATCGCAACCGACGTCCTCGAGGCGTTGGCAAAGGAAGATCCGTGATGGAGCACCGGCATCTCGATCTCGCCCCGGACACGCCGGTGACCGAGCTAGGACCCGCAGCTCTCGACGACCTGCTCGATCGAGGAGACCTCGAAGCGTGGGCGCCACTAGCTGCGGCCATCCGAGCCGACCCGTCCGGGCCGACCACCGACACCGTACTTCGGCTGTGTGAGGCGCACCCGATGTACGGGACCTCGATCCTCTGGCGAGCTTGGATCGAGCGACTGCGCGAGCGAAGGGACATGGGTCTTGCCGAGTTCCGTCGCAAGCGCGGCAGGACGCAGTCCGACGTCGGAGAGCGCATGGGGATCTCTCAATCCGACGTCTCCAAGCTGGAGCGCCGTCGCGATATGCGCCTTCAAACGCTCCGCGCATACCTCGCAGCTACGGGTGGCGAGCTCGAACTGATCGCGCGGGACGCTAACGGAGCGGTGACGCGCATCGAGATCCCCTAGCGCTAAGGTTGTTAGCGGCGCTTACGTGCAACCGGCGTCCTTTACGTTGCGCCAGGCCACGACCTTCGCGTTGCTACGTCGCGCCGCTTGGTCGCCGCCGAACACCAACACCCGGCGGATGTCATCGTTCGGCGCGAATCTGTCGAGCGACCTGAAGAAGTCGCTGGCGATCGTCGCACCTGACTTCGCTTCGACCGCAACGACTCCATGCTCCGTCTCCACGATGAGATCAACCTCGAGCCCTTTCGCGTCCCGGTAGTGAGACAGCAGCGCTGGCGATGCCACAAAAGGGGACTGATCCTCGACGCCGGCTGGACGTATGCTGGCTATGTCGAGGAGGTAGTTATGGCCGAGGTATTCCCGGGGATCTCAATGGATCCTAGCGTCCGATTCGGTCGGCCATGCATCGCAGGCACTCGAGTCGACGTCGCGACTGGTAGTGAGCGCCCTCGCTGAGGGTCAGACGGCCGAAGCGGTAGGCGAGGACTACGGCCTGACGCTAGACCAGGTTCGCGCTGCGCTTCGCTACGCGGCGCATGTGGCCGCGCACCTACCCCCGGCGGTCAAAGAACCTGCTTGAGGGTTCTCCTCGACGAGAACATCCCCGCGAAGCTGTATCTCTGTTTACGCAACTCGGGCGTCGACACGGAGCACCGGGACGCCGAGAGCTGATCGGTCAGCGGCCACGGAGGAGGAGCGCGCGGTGTGCGGCGCTCGCGATGATCTGCAGATCGAGCCACAGGGACTGGTGCTTGATGTAGTACAGGTCGTACTCCAGCCGCTCCACAGCCTTCATTTCCGCGTCGACGTACGATCCGTTCACCGCCCCCCAGCCGGCGATGCCCGGCTTGACCGCGAAGCGCAGCCGGTAGAACGGGATGACGCGCTCGAGCTGCTCGTCGATCTCCGGCCGCTCGGGCCTCGGCCCGACCAGGCTCATCTCCCCCTTCAGCACGTTCCAGAGCTGGGGCACCTCGTCGATGTGCGAACGCCGCAGCCACCGGCCGACGCGGGTCGTGCGTGGGTCCTGGAGCGTGGCCCACACCGGACCGTTGGCGAACTCCGCGTCGGCCCTCATCGTCCGCAGCTTCCAGATCGAGAACGATCGTCCTCCACGGCCCGTCCGGCGCTGCCGGTAGAACACCGGACCTCGCGAGTCGAGCTTGATCGCGACAGCCGCAACGGGGAGCGCCAGCGCGAACAGCGCGAGCCCGAGTACGACGCCGACGACATCGACCGTGCGCTTGACCGCGAGGTACATCGCGCGGCCGCCGGGGTGAGCCAGCGGCAACACAGCGCCCCAGTTGTCCCCGACGTGCCAGATCGGAAGGCGTCCGGTTGCGGCTTCGTAGAGGTCGGACGCGTTGCTCACGATGAGTCCTCGCTCGTGACACGCGAGCACCGCCTTGATGAGCGACGGCTTGGCTTGGCCTCTGAAGGCGAGAACGATCTCAGCCGGTCCGAAGCGGTCGACGAGATCGAGCATGGCGGGTGAGGCCCCGAACACGTCGCGAATATGGCCGTCCGGCGTCGACAGCTGACCTTGCTTGGTCGCATCGTCGTCCACGAATCCGATCACGCGGTACCCCGAGTTCCGCGGAGCCAGGATGTCGGCGAGGATCTCGCCGAGTGGCGACGCCCCAACGATGATCACGGGACGCCGCAGTGATTCGCGTCCGCCCGCCCAGTCCCACAAACGGCGCCACGCGCCGACCACGCCAACACCGAAAGCGACGAACACCAGGACGACGAGCCGCGGAAGCATCGAGCGGGGCGCGAAGAAGTACATCAGCGAGTACGCGGCGATCACCAGGCCGCCGGTGCCGATCAGGATCGCCCACGACCGCGCCGTCCGGTGCAGGTACGGCTGCAGATAGGAACCGAGCAACAACGCGCTGGCCATCCACGCACCGACGAGCACCGGGATCCAACCGAGCTTGCCCTGCAGCCAGTCGAACGATCCGGTCGGGGCCACCTCGCTCCAGACGACGAGCGAGAGGAGTGCCGCGAGCGACGTCGCCACGAGGTCGCCGATCACCAGGATGTGCCGGCGCTCTCTGAGCGTGAGGTAGGTCGTACGCGCCGTAACGACGCGTCCGTCAAGCGTTGTGTTTGTCGCCACCATCGAACACGCTCCCCGCCGGGTCGACTCCTGACGCCCGGTGGCCGCCAGTGTAGTTGGCGGATGGGTCAGGTGCGGACCGCGCCCTTCGAGCCGGCCGGCCTTCTTCGAAAGCCCTTGCGCCACCGCCAGAGTCCGCGGAGGAACCCAGTCCCCCACGCGACGTGCATCGTCGCGAAAGCCGCCGGAAGCGCGAAAAGCGCGGCGCCGTCATTGCGGGCTGCCCATGCGCTCGCCACCACGTTCGCGACGGCGTAAGGACCGAGGACGACAACACCCCAGCGGACGTCGCGCGTCGCCGCCATCATCGCGATGCTCGACGCGACCGCGAGGACGAAAACCGGCGGCACCAACTGACGCGCCGCCGGGACGGCTCGGTGCTTCTGCATCATCGCGATCTTGTAGATGCCGTACGCGTGGTACTGCCGCCACAGGGCACGCAGGCTCGGCCGGCAGTGATACCTCACGGTGATCGTCGGGTCGAGCCAGATCTTGCCTCCGGCTCTTCGGAGCCGGAAGTTCAGCTCGGAGTCCTGCGTACGGTGAAACGCTTCGTCGAAGGACCCGATGCGGTCGAACACGTCGCGCCGGAAGGCGCCGAGGTACACCGTGTCGACCCATCCGGAACGTCGCGCGAAGTGGAACCGCGCTCCGCCCATACCGAACGCAGAGTTCATCGCGGCGGCGATGGCGCGCCCGACCATGCCCGTCCCGACGGCGCGCTGGAGGCCCCCGACGTTGTCCGCACCTGAGCTCTCGAGTCCTTCGACGCACCGGCGTACGTAGTCGGAGGGAATCTCGCAATGTCCGTCCACCCGAACGATCACTTCTCCGCGCGTCTGCTCGAGAGCGCTGTTGAGGGCGGCCGAGACGATCCGCTTCTCGTTGCGGAGAACCGTCACCTTTTCGTCGCCCGCGATCGCGCGAACCTTCGATGTGGTGTCGTCCTCGGAGCAACCGTCCACGACGAAGATCTCCATGCGGTCGGACGGATAGTCCTGATCCAAAACGGATCGCAGGCTCCGGGCGATGAACGCGGCTTCGTTGCGCACCGGCATAACGATGGAGACCCAGAACCTGGAGGTCGCTTCACGTGGACGCCGGGACATAGCTGGGGCTACGTCTTCACGGTCTTGCGTGGCTCTCGCAGCGTGATAACCACTATCCAGGCGAGTCTTCGTAGCCACGTCGCCAACAACAACCTGTCTACGGACTCCAAAGCATTCAAGAGCGCACCGAAACCTGGCGTCCGGCGGAAGGGGACCGCCAGTAGCGAGGCGAGATGGAAATAGCTGGTCTGAACCGAACCGAAGTGATCCCAGGCCAAGTCGATGTCTGACGTCTTGAGTGGGTGCTCGTCGTCGGAGCGCAACGCCGGAGTCAGCCGACGATAGAGATTGAGGACAGGATTGTGTCCAAGAGGCTCCAAGAAGACAGCAGTCCCGTCAGGCCGTAGTGTCCGGCCTACCTCCCGCAACGCTCGACCTATGTCGAGGTGGTGGATAACGGAACGGCCGCAGATAAGATCGAAGATGTCGTCGTCGAATTCGAGCCTCTCCGCATCCATCACCCGGAAGGTGACGTCCGCCCGGCTCGGGGGCATTTTCTCACGCGCCAGCCCGACCGCGACCTCCGAGATATCGATCGCGGTTACGGAGGCGCCCTCTTGCCCCAACGCGAGGGCTCGGGCACCGGTGCCCGAGCCGATCTCCAAGACGCGCTTGCCAGCGCACCGGGCTTGGATGGTGTGCTCGTAGGCCTCAGCACTCGACTTGGCAACGGAATAATACTTCTCGAGAGGCGCGCGGGGGCGCTCTGAATAGATCCTGTTGTGAAAGACCTTTTCGCGCTGAGCGTGGTCGTCCATCCCTCTGCATCCTAGCCGCGCATAACCTGCATAACCTACGGAGAAACCGGACCTGAGAATGGCACGCGTCGCAATCGTCATCCCCAATTACAACGGCGTGCAACACCTTCCTGAGTGTCTCCGTGCCTTGGCTGGTCAGACGTTCAAGGAGTTCGAGGTCGTCGTCGTGGACAACGCTTCAACCGACGATTCGATATCACTGCTGCAACAGACCTTCCCGTTGGTGAGAATCATCGCGCTGAGCGAGAACCGAGGCTTCTCGGCCGCGGCCAATGCGGGCGTCCTCGCAACGACGGAAGATCTCGTCGTTCTGCTGAACAACGACACGTGCGCGAACGACGACTGGTTGGAACGCCTCGTCGGTGTCATGGACGACACGCCGGAGGCGGGATCCGGGGCATCGAAACTCGTTCGCTACGACGACCCACTGACCCTCGACGCGGCCGGCGACACATTCGTCCCTTCCACCTTGTCCGGAATGGCGATCGGCAGGGGTGAGCCGGCATCCCGGTACAGCGAGAGGAGTTGGGTCTTCGGGGCGTGCGCGGCGGCGGCGATCTACCGCCGGCAGATGATCGAGGACATCGGGCTATTCGATGACGATTTCTTCCTGACACACGAGGACGTCGACCTCTCGATGCGGGCTCAGCTCGCCGGCTACCGCTGCGTGTACGTTCCGGACGCCGTGGTACGACACAAGCGTCGCGCCACCTACCGGCTGGAATCACCCGAGATCGAGGCGATCGGTCTTCGGAACCGCTTGTGGGTGGTCGGGAAGAACGTCCCGCTACCGCTACTGGCGCGATGGACGCTGATCGCATCGCCCCACGTGGTCGCGACGATCATCCGAAAGCTCGTCCGGGGACGCCGCATCCGAAGAAGCGCCGAGCAGAGCGGCGCGGCGTGGTCGGCCGAGGTGTTGAGAAACCGGCTCGTGCCCGTGATCTGGGCGGGACTTCGGTCGCTTCCCGCCAAGCGTCGCGCTGTGCGCCACACACGCCGGGTCTCCTCACGCGCTCTCCTGCGGGTGATCCGAAGACCGCACGAGCCTGCCGGCCCACGCTTTCCGGCTTAGCTCCATCCCGCCAAGGGCCCGCGCCCGAGCGGTGGCGTCCCGGCGGACCACGCCACCCAACCATCGAATCGCCCAGACCGTCAGTGCCGATGCCGCGAGGACCCGCTGTTTTCGCACCGGAGCATGCTTGGCAAAATAGTTGAGCCATCCGCGCGCGTACTCCAGATCGAGCGCAGGATCACGACCTACCGTCTGCTTGCCGATGTGGACGACCTGTGCGTCTGTACAGAAGACGACCGACCAACCCGCATCCGCCATGCGTTTGTGCCACTCGGCCTCCTCGCCGCCGACGAGGGAGGCCTCGTCCATGTATCCCACCTGCGTGACCGCCCGAGCGCGTACGAGGACGAAGGCCCCGCTGAGCGTATCGACCACGGTCGTGCGATCGTGGGCCCAGTACTTGGAACGACCACCGCCGAACCGTGGAAGGGTGCCGGCCGCCCGGAGGAGGAGGGCGACCGCGGGATTCCTCCGCAAGCCGCTGATCGACAGCAGCGTTCGAGGGACGGTCGGAAAGCTCATCGTCGACGGCTGCACCGTACCGTCGGCGTTGCGCAGCAACGGCGAGACCACAGCCACGCGCGCGTTCTCCGGCGATTCCATGTAGCGAACCAGCCGGCCTACAGCGTCGTCGACAACGACGACGTCGTCATTCGCGATGAGGTAGTAGTCGGCCTCGAGTTGTCTCATGACGCTGTTGTGGTTCGCCGCGAAGCCACGCGCCGTACGGTTGACTCGAACATCCACGACTTGCTCGCTTCCCCACGCACGGGCAGATGCGTCGATCTCTCCTCTCAGTGCCTCGTCGGGCTCGTTCACGATCGCGACCACTCGGAGGTCGACGGGATCTGTTGGCGTGGTCGCATGAAGGGACCGGAGGAAGTCGAGTATCAGCTCACGTCTCGCACCCGAAACCACGGACACGACCACCCGGGGCTGTTGTTCTATCGGCTCTGATCCTCGTTCGGACATCAACTAGCGCCGGATCGGAAGTCCGTCCGGCGTACGGGCCGGCGGATGGACGACGCAGCTGATCCAACCCAGTGCCAAGCCCAGCGCGAACTTGAGGTCGGACACCCGCCTCCGCGCGATCGCCCCGGCGAGGTACGCCGGGATCCACAGGAGCTGGAAGGCGAGGAACGCCAGATACCTGCGGATGGTGGGCGCGGGATCGCACTCGCGGATCATGAGAGCGAACGCCCGGACACCGTCGTACGCGAACCGGACGCGCGTCGGCCTTCCGGAGTGCGCACGCAAGTGCGATGCGCGCGCGCCGCAATGAACGGCGAGCCTGAACCTCGTTCCCACGCGGAGACTGAAATGCTTGTCCTCGTTCAACGCGTACCCCGGCATCTGGAGCGGCGGAAGGAAGTGATCGAACACCTCAGACCTCCAGACGGTAAGCATGCCCGGGAGGAACTCGGTCTCGCAGACGCCCGTCGACGGGGGAAGATGGTCGAGCTCGACGAAATACCCGCAGTAGAGCCACCGACCTGGTCGAAGCTCACCATCGAAGATCCCAAGCCGGTGGTAGAGCTTCTCGGTGAAGCCGAACGGCTTTCCCCAATCGACGAGGTCGTATCCACAAACTCCTCCGCAATCCTTGCCGTCATCGGATTCCATGAATCCGACGATCAACGATAGGAAGTCGGGCTCGAGCACCACGTCGTCGTCGAGGAATCCGATGTATCGCACGCGCGGGTCCTGTCGAAGATTCTCGATTCCGCGTCGGCGCTGGAGAGTCAGTCCAGCCGGACTCTTCTCGCAGACGAGCGAGTTCGGCGCGAATCGCGCGGAAAGCTCTTCGCACACCTTCCGCGTCGTCTCGGAGCGACTCCCATCGACGATGAGAACGGCGTCTGCCGGTCGCTTCTGCGCTAGCAGGCTCAGAAGTAGCCGGCGGACCTCATCAGGCCGCTCCATGGTCGGGATGCACACCGCGACCTTGAACTCGTTCACGCTGCCTTCCCTCGTTGGCCGAGCGCGAGAAGCGAAGCGACCTTCATCGTCCTGACACCAATAGTCTCCATGGGATTATGCGACTCGTTTACCTCATCCTCGCGCACAGGCGTCCGGAGCTGGTGCATGGCCTCGTCGACACCCTCGGGTCGCACGACTCGGTGGGTATCTATCTCCACGTCGACCCGAGGGCAGATCTCAAATCGTTCACCTCGGCCGTGGCGGGCCAAGACCTGCAGATCGTCAGACCGCGCGTCAGAGCGAACTGGGGAAGCTATGGGATCGTCCGAGCCACGCTGTCCGGATTGCGCTTCATCGTCGAACGCGAACGGGGGCCTTACTACTTCGTGTTGCTGAGCGGTCAAGATTTTCCGATCAAACCGATACCGGCCATCGAACGGTTCTTCGCAGAGACCCGATCAAGCGCGCAAACGCAGTACGGCCGTATGGGCACTCCGGAGGGAAAGGAAACGGACCGCTACACGCGGTACTTCCTTCACAACCAGTTCCACGTGCGAGGTGCGTGGCGATTCGAGAAGTTCTTGAATCGCCACCTGAGGAGGCGAGGTTTCCCGGCGGGGTTCGAGCCATACTCCGGCTTTCAATGGTGGTCGGCGAGCCACGACGTCATCCGGTACATCGTGGACTTCACCGAAGAGCACAAGAGCTTCCGCCGCTTCTTCTGGTTCTCGAACTGCCCCGATGAGATGTTCTTCCAGACGATCATCATGAACTCTCCGTTCGCGGACCGAGTGTTGAACGATGACCTCCGATTCACGGAATGGCCCGAGGGGGCGTGGTCTCCGCGGCTTCTCACGCAGAGCGACATCCCGACCCTGCTCGGCTCGCCGGCGCTGTTCGCGCGGAAGTTCGAGGACGTCGAGGTGACGAAGGAAATCGCCCGTCGCTTGAAAATCCAAGCTCAGCGATAGGGCCGCTGAGGAGGCTTGAGCGCGCGGTACAGGCGCAACAGCGGGCGTCCCCAGCCGACCGAGCCGAGTCGATCGCCGATGAGGAGTCTTTTGTGCCGGAGCCAAACCTGAACGTGTTCGGTCCGGATACGACGAGTGAGCCTGGTCAGTTCGTCCCGCTCCTCCTCCGACAACGTCTCGTCTGCCTGCCACAGTCCGTTGAAGCGCGCGATCAGACGAAGGCCGGCAAGTAGCGGCACGGGCCACACGCCGGCGGAGCGCAGCCGCTGAACGTCTTCCTTGCTCCAAGTCTCAGGACTCAACTCCGACAAGTGGTCTCGGATGACATCCATCGCCAATGACTCCTGAAGGGGCTGTTGCCGGACCGAAAGTTGCTCGTCGTGCACCCGCCAATAAGCGAGCACCTCCGGCACCACGCCGAGCCACCTGCGCCGCGAAAGATCGCACCAGAGCCGATGGTCTTGCGACAGTGGTAGCTCGGTGAATCCACCGACTTCTTCGAACGCGGCCCTCTCGATCAGCGTCGTGCTCGGCATGAACCCCCAGCGGACGACGAGCCGCCATTTCAAGGATCCGGGCAACACCGGCAACTCGCCGATGTCGAGCTCCCGGGCCTCGCCGTCGACGAGCAGCATGACGTTCGCCGCGCAAGCTCGCAGGCCCGGGTTGGCCGACATGAACTCCAGTTGCCGCTCCAGTCGATGCGGAAGCGAGATGTCATCGGCGTCCAAACGCGCTACGTATCGACCGCGAGCTTGGCGGAATCCGTCGTTCGCCGCAACGTAAGGGCCACCGCGCTCGCGACGTCGGATCAAGCGAAATCGTGGGTCGGCCTTTGCGTAGCGTTCGACGATAGACGGAGTATCGTCCTCCGACGCGTCATCGACGATGACGTACTCCCAATCAGAGAACGTCTGGGCAAGGATGCTCTCAACCGCCTCCGCAAGGTAAGGACCCGCATTGCGCGCGGCGGTGAGCACCGTCACCAGCGGCGCTCCACCTTCCCCCCGAGCCACGTTCATGCGGGCGCGCTGCCACCGATGACCCACAGGCCAAGGCTCATCGCACTAGGTGGTGAATGCTGCCGCTTGGCTGAGCTGCGAGCCTCAGCCCGGTAGCCTCGAGCCGGTCGAGTAGCGTTCTGCGATCGACGGGGCAGAACGGCTCGATCTCGATGAAGAGCTCTGCCACGGGCGACCACGCTTGGATCGAAGTATCCATCACGAGCGCGCCTTCGGATCCCTCGATATCGATCTTCACGATGAGCGAGCCTTCTGGAGCGGAGAACCGTTGCAACACGCGCTCGAACGACGAGACCGAAACGGTTTGCGTCCCCGCGACCTTTACCCAATCCATCTCGATCAACGTGTGACCCCAGGATTGGTCTCTGAGGCGCAATAGCGCCTCTCCATCCATAGGACCAACGGCGGCACGTTCGACCTCCCAGCGCGACCCCGACGAAACGAACGATGTCGCGGCCCGGCGGAGGAACGCGAAGTTGGTGGCTTCGGGCTCGTAAGATACGACCCTCGACGCGCCGCGTAGGAGCGCGTAGGCGCCGAAGTAGCCTCGATGCGCGCCCAGGTCGAGGACCGGCCTGCTTCGGTAATCGGTTCTGTAGCAACCGTCTACGAAGATCTCGCGGAAGACCCTGTAATCGATCCGGAGCGGTGAGGGTTCGAGGTAGCAGTTGCCGTGTTTCAGCGGCATCCGGGCGAGTCTCTTCCCCCTGCGACGAAGTAGCGCCAAGATCAGGGTCAGCCTGGCCGCCATAGGCAGATCCGGCGCCCTAAGGATCCGCGATGCGTTCTTCATCCTGCTCAGCATCGGACGATCACGTCTTGTCGGCACCTTCGCGCAAGCGCCGATGCATACACCTTCTCGATCCCGCCGATGTGGGTCTCCATCGGGAACTGCGTGCGAACGTGCCTTCTTCCGGCCCGCCCCAAACGATCACGCATCCTCGGATCACCGGACAGTTCCTTCAACCTTCGAGCCATTGCGTTGGCGTCTCGTCGGCCGACGACGAATCCGGTCTCGCCGTCGATTACGTTCTCCGCGAGCCCATCAGCGTCTGAGGTCACAACTGGAAGCTGCATCGCCTGCGCCTCTGCGACCGCGAGGCAGAAACCCTCTGACACCGCGGCGTGCAGGAACACGTCGGCCCAGACCATCTGATCGGGGATCTGGTGATGTGGGAGTGGCCCGACGAGGGTAACTACGTTCTCCAACCCGAGGTCGGCGACCGTGTACAGGAGCGCCTCTCGGAAGTCCCCCTCGCCCACGATCCGATAGTCACAAGCGACGCCAGCGTCGATCAGCATACGGATCGCTCGCAGGGCGTACTCGTACCCCTTCTTCCAGTGCAGTCGCCCCACGCTCAAGACGCGCACCGGGCGTGCTGCCGTTCCCACGACGTCGAGCGTGCCTCGCTCACCGCGATCGAAGAGGGTCGCATCCACCCCATTGAGGACGACGAACCCCGGTCCATCCTTGGGAAAGCCGCGACGACCCGCTCGCTCCTCGAGATCCCGGCTCACGAAGTGCACCGCATCGGCCCGCTTCCACGCTTCCGTGTAATAGCCCGGCTCCTCGTCGAGTCCCACATAGTTCAAGTCGTAACCCTGAAAGCTCACGACGACGGCGCAGTCCAGGAGCTCACCAGCCGCCTCCCTTCCCACGAACAAGTGGCCGAACTCGAAGTGAAGGAGGTCCGGGCCGAGCCGCACGAGCACCGCCTCTTCTACGAACCGTCGGATGACTCGGCGGCGATAGAGCCTCCAGCCGCGCGTGAGATAACGCAACGTTCCCCGTGGGTTCCGAAGGCCCGTCCTAGCGAGCGCGCCGGGCAGCCGGAGGAGGATATCGGCGTAGGTAAAAACTTGTGCGGCTGGGTGAACCCTCCGGCGGATACTCGGTCGATCCGCCAGCTCCGGGAACATCCGCCAATCCTTCGCGAGGGTCGCGTCGCATATGACATGAACATCCCATCCGCGATCGAGCAATTCCAGCACTCGCCGCACCACGAACGTCTCCGACGGATTCGGGAACCACCGGACGACGAGAGCGATACGTTTACCATGTTCTTTGTGAAGGGCCATCCGAATAGCATCGTCGGTCATGACGCGAATCGACGCAATCGCTTGGAGCGCATCCCTGCTCACCTCACGTGCAGGTGGCGACGCCGATGGACGACGGTCCCACTTTGAAGCCAGCGTCTGACGCGTCGTGGGTCCCGGACATATCGGTTGTCGTCTCGTCACGCCAGCGCGCCCACATCGTTCCGAACCTCATCGCGGCGCTCGAGCGCCAAACGCTGGCACGCGACCGATTCGAAGTGATCATGGTGGATGACGCATCGACAGACGGCACGCTAGACGTATTGAAGCGTTTGGAGCGCGAAACCCGGGTCAATCTCCGCGTCGTCGGGCTCGAACGTCGCCGTGGTCCCGCCTCGGGAAGGAACACCGCCTGGAGACTTGCGCGCGGTGACGTCATCGCGTTCACCGACGACGACTGTCAGCCCACACCGGAGTGGCTCGAGCGAGGCCTCGAAGCGATGCGCCGGAGTGGAGGGGTGTTAGTCGGCCGCACCACGCCCAACCCCGATCAGCTTCACAACTGGGGACCGTTCTCGCGGACGATGAGGGTAGAAGACACCCGGTTTCTCCCGACGTGCAACATCTTCTACTGGCGAAAGGACCTCGAGGCGGTCGGCGGATTCGACGAAGGGTTCTCGACCCCCGGCGGCGAGGACACGGATCTCGGGTGGCGGGTCCAAACGATGCTCGGACGACAGATCGCTTTTCTGAGCGACGCTGTCGTCCATCACGACGTACGCCCGTCGAGCTTCATCGACAAGGTGAAGACGACGTGGCGCTGGACAGGCATTCCCCGTCTGGTCGCCATACACCCCGAAGCAGCCCGACGTCAGCTCTATCGGAGGTTCTTCTGGCAGCCGACCCATCCACCGGTCATCCTCGCCGCCGCAGGTTTAGGTCTTGCCGCCGTGCAGCCCATCGCCCTCGCTCTCGCGATTCCCTGGGTGCATCTGCGAATGGGCGCGTGGAAGGTCGACCCGAAACCGCTGCACAACCTCGCACTGCTTCCGGGGGCTTTCGCGATCGACCTGCTAGAGGTTGTCGTCATGGCCCGTGGATCGATCCGCTACCGGACATTCGTGCTCTAACAACCGACCGATGAGCGAAAGCCACCGCCGTCATGCAGCCTGCTGAAGCTCCGTTAGCGTTCAAACACATCGCGATCCGGCCCCCCGGGCGAAGGCGCCCGGTCGGATTTCGCGAGCTATGGCGCTACCGCGAACTGCTGTACTTCTTTGCCTGGCGCGACCTCAAAGTCCGCTACAAGCAGTCTCTCGTCGGTGTCGGATGGGCCGTGCTACAACCCCTCGCTTTGATGGTGGTCTTCACGATCCTTTTCGGGCGTTTGGCCGAACTACCGACCGACGGGATCCCGCGGCCGGTCTTCTACTACGCCGCGCTCGTCCCCTGGACGTATCTCCAGCAAGCGATCACGCAATCGACGAATTCGCTCATCGGAAACGGTTCTCTGCTGACGAAGGTGTATTTCCCCCGGTTGCTGCTGCCGATCTCCTCCGTCGTGTCGGGATTG
This sequence comes from uncultured Actinomycetes bacterium, assembly GCA_964520325.1. Classification (GTDB taxonomy): domain Bacteria; phylum Actinomycetota; class JAICYB01; order JAICYB01; family JAICYB01; genus CAZFOB01. Next base: position 20,291 of record CAZFOB010000009.1, read on the forward strand.
GTGGACTTCGCGATCGCGTTCGTGATGCTCCTCGGCTTCACTGCGTACTTCGTCTGGCGCGGGACACCCGGCATCGACCTTGGCCCGGCGGTGGCGATCCTTCCCCTCCTGATCCTGATGGTTTCGTTCACTGCCCTTGCCGTCGGGCTCTGGCTGTCTGCGCTCAACGCACGTTACCGCGACGTTCGCTACGCGGTCACGTTCTTGCTTCAGCTCTGGCTGTTCGCCTCGCCCGTCGCATACCCGACGAGTCTCGTGCCCGAGCGGTGGCGGCCCCTCTACGGCGTGAACCCCATGGTCGGCGTGATCGAAACGTTCCGGTGGGCACTCACCGGTCAGGGGCGTCCATCGGGATGGTTGATGCTGGTTTCCGTGGCCGTCGTGTCGGTTCTCATGTACGGCGGTCTGCGCTACTTCCAAAAGTACGAGGGGTCGGTCGCCGATGTCATCTGATCCATGACGAATCCCGCTATCCGTGTAGAGGGTCTCGGCAAGCGGTACCGGCTGGGAGAGCTCGAACCATATCGGGCACTCCGGGAGGTCGTGAACGATGCGCTGGGCACACCGGCGCGGTGGTTGCGGCGTGGGACCCGCCCTTCAGAGAAGCGATCGCAGGAGTTCGTCTGGGCGCTGAGAGATGTGTCGTTCGATATCGCACCCGGAGAGATCGTCGGCTTCATCGGCCGCAACGGTGCCGGCAAGACTACGATGTTGAAGCTGCTGGCTCGCATCACGCAGCCCACGGAAGGGAAGGCTGACGTCTACGGTGATGTCGGCGCGCTTCTCGAGGTAGGAACCGGATTCCACCCGGAACTGACCGGACGGGAGAACGTCTTCCTCAACGGAGCGATCCTCGGGATGCCGCACACGCAGATCCAGCGGAAGTTCGACGACATCGTCGACTTCGCCGGTATAGACCGATTCATCGACACGCCGATCAAGCGCTATTCATCGGGTATGCAGGTCCGCTTGGCCTTTGCGGTGGCCGCTCACTTCGAACCTGACATCCTTCTCGTCGACGAGGTACTTGCGGTCGGCGACATCGAGTTCCAGAAGCGTTGCATGGGGCGCATGGAGGAAGTCGGCGCCTCGGGCCGTACGGTGCTCTTCATCTCGCACAGCATGTCCGCGATCCTCCGTCTGTGCCCCCGCGTGATCCTGTTCGATCACGGCCGCGTGGTGGCTGATGGCAGCGCTCATGATGTGGTTCGCACTTACCTCGACTCTGGCTCTGGGACAACCGCTGCTCGCGAATGGGACCGTCCGCGCGCGCCAGGCGACGACGCAGTGCGACTGAAGAGTGTCCGTGTTCGAAGCGACGGCAAGGTCGCGGACGAAGTCGACATCCGTCGGCCGGTCGACGTGGAGGTCGAATACTGGCACGAGTCCACTGACCCGAGCTTGCGCCCTGACGTTCTCATCGGCCTAGCGAATTCGGATGGGGTTCTCCTCTTCATATCGAGCAATGCGAGCGACCACGCATGGCGCGAACGACCACGCAAGCCCGGCCTCGTTCGAAGCACATGCCGCATCCCGGGCAACTTCTTGGCAGAAGGGCAGACCTTCGTCCACGTGGGGATCAGGTCGCAGCGCCAACAGACGAGGCACGTTCGCGAAGGCGAAGTCGTCGCGTTCCAGGTCGTCGACCACAGCACGGGCGACGCGGCTCGGGCAGATTTCGTCGATGACTGGCACGGCGTCATCCGGCCGTTGCTCGAATGGTCAACCGACCTCGAAAGCACGAATGGTCCTCACGGCCCTCCCCGGTCCTCGTGAGTCATCCCACGTTCTCCATCGTCGTTGCCACCTACAATCGAGCTGTAAACCTTCCTCGGCTCGTCGCGGCGCTCGATGCACAACGGACAGACGCTCCGTACGAAGTACTGATCGTCGACAATGGTTCTCTCGACGCCACCACCGAAGTCGTTCATACCCTCGCGAAGTCGACGACGCGCTCGCTTGTTGGATTGCGGATCGATCGCAACGCCGGACCGGCGCCCGCGCGGAATCTGGGGTGGAGGACGGCGCGTGGGCGATACGTTGCGTTCACAGACGACGACTGCGTGCCAACGGAAGGGTGGCTGGCAGCGCTTATCCCACACCTCGAACGCGTGAGCTTCGTCCAGGGCCGCACTCTGCCGAACCCGGACCAAGCCCACCTGTCAGGACCCTTCAGTCGCACGGTGCGCGTCGAAGAGGAAAACGGGTTCTACGAGACGTGCAACATCGCTTACCGCCGGGAGGTCCTGAAGAGAATCGGCGGCCTCGACGAGTCCTTCCGCATGGCGGGCGAAGACACCGACCTGGCGTGGCGGGCGCTTGCTCAGGGAGCAACGTCGACGTTCGCCGCGGACGCGGTCGTCCATCACGACGTTGTTCCAATGGGCTACATCGGCTACCTCAAGAACATCAAGCGTTGGGCTGGGGTCGTCCAGGTCGTGAAGCGCCATCGAGGCCTGCGTGACCGCTTCGGTCGGACGGTTCTCTGGCGGCCGAACCACCGTGTTGCGGCGCTGACACTCCTCGGTGTGCTGCTTGCCGGCTTCGCTCTCGCGAGCGGACGCGCTGCGTTGATCCCTGCCCTACTCCTCGCACTCCCTCACGTGTGGTTCCGCCTCCGGCGACGGCCAGTGCCCGGTGGGGCCCGCAGGCGACTTGCTACCCTTCCGCTGATCGTGGTCGCGGACCTCCTGGAGACGATGTTCCATCTAGTTGTCCTCGCGCGCGTCTCGCTCTTGCGGTCGGAGGACGTAGGCTCTCGTCGACTCGGCCCGCAGCCGCCGTCGTCGGCTCCCGCAACGCGCAGAAGGAAAGACCGATGAAGACGCTGATCCTGTGCGGAGGGAAGGGTACCCGTGCGCACCCGTATACGGTCGACGTTCCGAAACCATTAATCGAGATCGCCGGCCGCCCGGTGCTCCGTCATGTCATGGAGATCTACGCGGAGCAGGGTTTCACCGAATTCGTTCTCGCAGCCGGGTTCAAGAAGGAGATGATCGACGAGTTCTCCACCGACCTACCGGCTGAGTGGGACGTCGCAGTCATCGACACAGGTGAAGAGACCAAGCGAGGCGAACGAGTCGCTCGATGCCGCGACCTTCTCGATGAGACGTTCTTCCTCACCTACGCGGACGGCGTCGGAAACGTCGATCTAGGTGAGCTGCGGGAATTCCACGAGTCTCACGGAGGCCGAGCAACGGTGACGATCGTGCCGCTCCCCTCCCAGTACGGCACGATCGAGATCGATGAGACAGCGCGCGTGGAACGATTCGTCGAGAAGCCGGTCCTCCCGGACCATTGGATCAACGCCGGATTCTTCGTGATGGACCCGACGGTGTTCGCCGATTGGAGTGGGCCTGACCTCGAACGCGACGTGCTCCCTGTGCTGTCCGCCGCAGGTCAGCTCTACGCGTATCGTCACAGAGGCTTCTGGAGGAGCATGGATACGTACAAAGACGCGCGAGCCCTCACCGCGCTATGCGACGACAGCGAGAAAGGTCCGGACGGGAAAGCACCATGGTTCAACTTCGCGACGCACGCGTCCTGGTAACGGGCGCACCCGGGTTCATCGGCTCGCATCTGACGCGCCGCCTCGTCGCCGAAGGGGCAGAGGTCCACGCGTTGACCGATTCGGTCTCGTCCGTGTATCCCGACCGACTACTCGAGTTTCGCGCGGACATCAGGTTGCACGAAGGAAACCTGATCGATCGCGGCGCCCTGGAGTCGATCGTGAAGGAGGTCAGGCCATCGGTCGTGTACCACCTCGGGGCGTACACCCATGTCGGTAAGTCGTGGCAGCGCATTGACGAATGCGTGCAGGTCAACATCCAGGGGACCGTGAACCTGCTCCAAGCGCTCGACGCGGTCGGCTACGACCGTTTCGTCTATACGGGCACGAGCGAGATCTACGGAGATATCGACGTCCCGTTCACCGAGAACGCAACGGTGAACCCGATCTCGCCGTATTCGGTGAGCAAGTACGCCGGTGAGCGCTATTGCCGGATGTTCCATCAGGGACTCGGATGGCCGATCGTGATGGTTCGGCCCTTCAACGCGTACGGGCCAGCGCAGAGCCCCGATCGCGTGATCCCCGAGATCATCGTTCGCGCCCTGCGCAAGCAGGAGCTGAAGATGACGACCGGCCGGCAGACGCGGGAGTTCAACTACGTGACGGACCTCGCCGAAGGATTCGTCCTTCTCGGATCGATCCCGGACATTGAAGGCGAGCTGTTCAACCTCGGATGCGGCGAAGAGACATCGATGCGGGATGTAGCGATGACCATCCTGGATCTGCTCGACCATCCCATCGAAGCGCAGTTCGACGCGATCTCGCACCGACCGAATGAGATCTGGCGGATGTATTCGGACAGCTCGAAGGCACGCGAACGGCTGGGGTGGGCCCCCCGGTACTCACTCCGCGAAGGGCTCAACTCGACGATCGAGTGGTACAAGGCCGAGTTGGGAAAAGATGGCTCCCCGTTCGAGTTGTGAGCAACGGTCGATCGAACGCTTCGCTCGACATCGGCATCGTCCACTCGTACAGATGGCCGGAGGTGCGGCGCGGCGGCGAGCGGTACATGGACGACCTCGCGACCTACCTCCGCTCGCGGGGACACACGGTGACGACGATCACCGGCACCAACGCGCGCGCCGACGCATCCGACGGCACCGACGGCGAAGAGCCGCGACTCCGGTACCCCCGTCTCGAAAAGCTCGAGCCTTGGGGGCTCGGCCCTCTCGAAACGTTCGGATTCAGGACATTTCCCTTCCTCCGGGGGCGTCGATTCGACCTCGTCCACTCGCTGATCCCGACGGGCGCGTTGGCCGCTCATTTCGCAGGTCAGCGAACCGTCTACACGTCCCTCGGCCCCCCACCTCGCCGCTGGCCGCTCCGGCCGCTGCGCCGCGGCTTCCCGCCGCGGGTGCGGGAGCGGCTCATGGTGTCCGCGGTTCGCCGGTCCGACGCGGCGACCTCGCTCAGTCGTGCGAATGCAGATGAGTTCGAGAAGATATGCGGCTTACGGCCGGAACTCCTCGCTCCCGGTGTCCGACTCGACCAGTTCGCACTCAACGCGGCTCCTCGCACCGGCGCACCGAAGATCCTGTTCTGCTCGGCGCTCATAGCACACAAGGGACTCGTTCCATTGATGCAAGCATTCATGCGGGTCCTCGAGCGTGTTCCCGATGCACGACTCGTCTTGGCGGGCCCCGGTGAGCATGAGTGGGCTCTCAAGAACCTCGGTGCAGATGCGAGGCGTCTCGAGGGTTCCGTCGACGTGATCGGCGTCGGCGAGGTTTCCGATCTCCCCGTTCTCTACGGGTCGGCGCATGTCACGGTGTTGCCTTCGCGCAACGAGGCCTTCGGTCTCGTGCTGGTCGAGTCGCTCGCGTGTGGAACTCCGGTCGTCGCCACGACTCCCGGTGGCGTTACCGACATCATCGATCGTTCCGACATTGGTCGGCTCGCACCGTACGCGGACACCGACGCGCTTGCGACCGCGTTGATCGAGTGCATCGACCTCGCGCGTAGACCGGATACGCCCGTCGCATGCCGCGCGCACGCCCGCCGTTGGGATTGGAACGAAACGATCGGACCTGCGCACGAGGCGTTATACGCGCGGGTTCTGAAACGCTGAGGAACCGTTAGCGCTTGCGCCGAGGTTGCGCAAGGAGGATCAGCATCCGGCCTACCCAGATGAAGGGCCAGCGCTTGACGAAGCGTGTCGAGAGTCGTCCCCGGGGCGTCTCCGACCATCCGACGGTGGCGCGCTGAAGGATGTCGAACGAGGTCCCCACGACCCGCTCGAGACTCCCCCACGTGTACTCCCGTAGATGACTCGTCGCCGCGTAGTACGCCTCATCCGGCAGGCGTCTTCCCGCTCGACGATCTGCGATTCGCCGACGTAAAACGTCCAACCGCCAGCGATTCGGTGTTCCCATTACGAGCCGACCGGTTGGCTTCAAGACGCGAGACAGTTCGGCCACGCCGGCGGCATCACTCGGCAGATGCTCGATCGTGTCTTCGCACACGCTGATGTCGAACACGTCCTCACGGAATGGGAGCGCTTCAACGTCTGCAACGACAGCGTGGATGTCGACACCCTCCTTCCGCGCTTGTGCCCGAGCAAGACGCACGGTCCCGAGGCCGATGTCGAGAGCAACGACCTTCCGGTCGGGTCGGCGTCCGAGCAGGATCGTCAGAGCCGGGTTCGGACCGCAGCCCGCGTCGAGCAAGAGACCGCCCACGCCCGACAAGAGATCCACGACGACCGCTGCCGTCTCGGGGAAGGAGAGCACGGGGATCTCTTCGCCGTTCTGCGCGGCATCTTCGAGGAGGTCTCCGAGCTCGACATAGAGCTTCTTGATCGCGACCTCGTCGCCGGTCGCCAACACCTCGTCCACCTGTGCTCGATGGGTCGCGAGCGCATCGTCGAAGGTCGTTTGGGGCACCTCCCTTGGTAAGGGTGTTGTCACAGCAAACCTTCCCTTCAGGAAGCTTTCGTCGACGTCGCCGACATCGTAGCCGAGCTCCTTCGCGACGCTGATGGTCGGAGGATGGTCGAAGATCTGACGCCAGGCCGAGGTCGTGGTCCGCGCGCCGTAGTTGTCGATGCGATACTCCCGCCATTCGAGGAGTGACTCGCGGAACGGGAGCCCCAGGAACGAAACGAGCTCTTTGAGCGCCGATGGGTCCGAGGAGAACAGGTCCTCGGAGCGCAACCGGAGGAAGGGGGTTGTGGGATAGCGCTCCTCGAGCTCCTTCGCGTAGAGCTGCAGCTCAGTCCACCACAACAGACATTGCTCGTACGGTGTGAGCGAGGCCCAACGCTCCGCGTATTCCGGCAGCGCGACGCGAGCGCTCCGAGGATCGGGCAACGTAAGGTCGCGCCAGTCATCCTCGCTCCACCCTTCCTCACGCCATCCGTACACAGTCGTCATCAGAGACAGCGCCGAGCGCACCGGATGCCGTGTGAGATGGATAAGCCCGAATTCTTCGTCGAACGTGCGACGGAAGAGTGGTACCGCCCCATACGCGGGCCAACCGGCTTCGAGGTAGATCTTGTCCTCTTTGAGCGCGGCGACCCGTTCGAGGTGAACACGGACGCGATCGATCCCGAGCATCCGTTCGGCGCCTTCGTAGTCCCGGAAGAACTCGTCCGACCGATAGGCGGTGTGGATCGGCTCGTGCGTGACGTGCATCAGGTCGCCGTACACGCCGCGGAACGCCATCCGCAACCACTGTGTCCCGGCACGGCCCGTTGAAACGATGAGAAAGACTCTTGGTTTGCGCATCGGTGTCTTGGGAGCGTAGAAGTGCGAGCTACCGAGCCATGCTATCGGGTGATGTCTGTGCGGACGCACACGCCCCCACCGACAGCGGGCCTTCGATCACGAACACGGACGTCGCATCGTTGTGCAAGATCTCGCGCGCAGCCGAATCGCCACGCGTCCATCGAGCTTGCACCGGCTCTGCGTCGTTCGGGAACGCCGGCATGATGACGACGTGCGAATACTCGCCTTCGTTCAACGCTGAGCGCCAACGAATGCAACTGGTGAGATCGACGAAAGCACCATCGGCCCGGTGATTGCCCACGTACCGCACGGAGTTCGACAGAGCACGACCGAACAACGGGTACTGGACGAAAAACCCTGCGATACCTATATCCGCACCGGAGATGCCCTGCGCCCACACGAACGCCGTCGGATCCCGCGCGGTTACCTCGTCATACGAACCCACCCGTGTGTACCTGCGCGGCACGTACCGCTCCTGGGCACCGAACCCGACCAGGGCGAGGAGGATCGCGACTGCAAGGCACGCGACCTCACGGCGGATGGGGACGCGCCGTCGCCGCGCATAGATCGCCGATCCCCAGACGGCAGCCAGGCCGATGGCAAGCAACACCCCACCCGTGGCGTAGGCGCGCCAGCGCGGCGGGATCTCGACACCGAACGCGAGCACAACGCCGACGGTTATCGCCACCACCACACTCACGCGGCGCGACATGCTTCGCCAGAGTGACGGCGCCAGCGCCATCCCCAGGGCAAGTGCTGGTGTGAGGTAGCGCAGGTTCTGCTCGAATAGCAGAGGCCGTCCTTCGGGACCGAGAGCAGTCGTGGGAGTGAAAACGTACGCAAGCGCGGCGGCCATACCTGCGATCCCGACCGCGCGAACGGCAGGAGTGGATCCTCTCCATATCGCCGCGACGAAGGCACAAGCGGGAATCACCACAAGGACCGGCCACGCTGCTCCAAAGGCGGCGCGCAAACCTGGATAGAACGCAGCTCTCCAGACGTCGACGTCGGTTGCGTAGTCGAACACTGAATATCCGAAGCGATCGATGAGCCCGATGGGTGGTCGCGGAAGCGCCACATCACCGAGACCCAGCCGGATCGCGGGGACCGGATTCCCAACCCGCACGAGATTGCGCAGATACCAGAAGCTTCCACCGACAAAGAGCGGGACGAACCAGCCGATCGCCGCCTTTCTTAGCTTCGTACCGCGACGGAGGACAGTCACGATCGCGGCGATCGAGAGAACCGCGACCGGCGCCACGAGCGTCATCTTCGTGCCCAGACCCAGCCCCGCCGCCAACGCGGCGACGCTGTATCCCGCTTGACGCGATGTATCCGAGAGCAAGACGGCCGTGGCGGTGAGCAACAGTGCTATCGAAGCGATGTCGTTCTGCGCAGAGGCAGCCTGTGTGCGCACCATCAGAGGGGTGGCCAGCACAAGGGCGACCGCGGCTACGGACCAGGCCCCCACGCGACGATCGCGACCGATCCGCGCAGCCGCAGCCAATGCGAGGGCCAGCCACCCCGCGTTGATGAACGGGGACAGGATGTCTCTTCCGAACGCGAGCATGCCGAGGGCGTGGATCAGCTCCGCGTTGTAGGGGTGGTACGCGGTCGCGTCCCCCACCGAGCCGAAATGCAGCCGGCTCAACCAGCCGTCCTGCACGAATCTCGCAGCATGAGACAGGTGGTAGTACTGCGAATCCGTGTCGGCAATACCCGCATCGAGAACCAGTAAGGTCCCCATGGACCAAACAGCCACAAGGACGAGCACGCACAGGGCCGCAATAGCGATCCCGGCGATGTCGGAACGAGGTTCGTCACCGCGTTGAGATGTCTCCGATCGCCCGGCCGCGACAGCGAGAGTCGCCCCTACGAGTACCGACGCACCGACGATCGGCCATCTGGCAAAGAGGCCGACGCTGCCGAGGACCTGGGAGATGACGACCACGCCGGCCAAGACGAAGAGCGAATCGATCATCAGCGCCCCGGTCCCCCGTTCGGTCGGGAACAATCGCGCGCGCCATCTACTTGCCGCGAGCACGAGCGGCACGACGACGCCCGAGAGGACGAGAACGCCGCGAAGGTATGCGCCGGGCGTCACGATCGAAACGCCTGAACCGCACTCGCCCCAGGCCCGGACCGATAGCCCCTCGCGTAGGCCCGTCTGGCGTTCATGACGAACGCCGCCGCGAATGCGAGCCAAATGACGATCATGGCGGGAACGTACACGTGCAGCAGACCGGGCTCCGACCATGGACGGAAGAGGGCCAGCAGCGTCGGGCCGAGGGCCACGGCTTGGACGGCAGCAACCGCTCGGATCGCGCCGACCGCGAGGAAGAACGGTAGCCCCCAAACGAGGTACTGAAAAAAGAAGTTCGGCGAAAAAGCGTAGACAGACAGCCACACGAGCGCAACACCCTGCGCTGCAGGGACCCGTCGCCTGATCAAGAGTCCAGCGACCGCCAAGAGAACGATCCCTAAGCCGAGAGGCGCCCATGACGCGAGTGTTTCGGTCACGCGCGACGGCTCGTACGGGTGCCCGAGAATCCACACTTCAGCCAACGACGGTTGTACGACGAGACTGAGCCCGCCAACCCCCGGAGCTCCGGCGTACATCAGCGACTGGACCGTGGCCTCCGGTTCCGCCAGGAAGAACGGAGCGAGTGTCGCGGCAGGGATCAGCGCCGCAGCTCCGAGAAGCGTTACACCTTCGCGACGTGATCGCACGGTTGGGAGAATTGCGATGAGAGTCAGGATCGGAACCGTCTTCAACGCTATCCCGAGGCCGACGAGCACGCCGGCAAGAGGCGCGCGTCTGTTCCCACCGCGCTCCCAAACTGCGAGTGCGATCAGCGCCGGAAGGATCGCAACAGCGTCGAGCTGGCCGTGCACCCCGGAAATGAGGAAGAAGGAAGGGCCGAAAGCAATCAGGGCCGCCGCGAGGAGCTGCGTACGTTCGTCGACGCCCCGAGCGCGCAGCAGCATAACGACAGTTACCGCGATCCCGAGGTCAGCAAAGATCATCGGGAGTTTGATCAATCCCGCGAACGGGGCATTCGTCAGGCGTCTGAGCGCCAGCGCAACGATCGCCCAGACGATGAAACCAGGTGGGTACGGCCATCGCAACAGACCCGTGTCCTCAGCGCCCGCTGCGAGTTCGCGATAGAGACCGAGGCCATGATCCCAGAACGCACGTGCTGCGAGCTCATACGAACCAATGTCGAAAGGCACACCTGACGTCGTGAACGCCAGAACGAGCCGAAGCATGATCCCCGCGGTCAGGATCGCGACGAGAGAACTACATCCACGTCTCATGTCAATTGCACCCACACGCCTCGCACCATAGTCACGACAACGCGGCACAATTGGGCATGCTTACCATCATCCGCGATCGGGCTGTCACTATCGGGGAATGTGATGGACGTAAGGAAGGCGCATGCGGATAGCGATCATCGGTGGCGGCGTAACCGGCCTCGCCCTCGCCGACCAACTCGCCGGTGCGGGAGCAGAGGTCGAGATCTTCGAGCGCGGCAACGAGCTCGGCGGACTGGCGGCCGGATTCGAAGTGCTCCCGGGGATCCGCCTGGAGCGTTTCTACCACCACATGTTCCAGACCGATGTGGACATCCAAGCCCTGATGAAAGAGCTCGGCATCGAGCACAACCTCGCATGGCGCCCCGCAAGCATCGGCTTCTACATGCACGGCGCGTTGCACCGGCTCAGTACGCCTCTTGACGTCCTCCGCTTCAAACCACTCAGCCTGTTCGGACGCCTCGCGCTCGCGTGGACGATGCTCGAGCTGCGCGAACGTAGGCGTGGCAAGAGCCTTGAGAACATCACCGTCGATCAGTACTTCCGACGCCGGCTGGCGACCGGCGTCTACAAGACCGTTTGGGCCCCCATGTACGAAGCGAAATGGGGCTCAGACGCCGGAGACATCTCTGCGGCCTGGATGTGGCAGAAGATCCGTGCGCGCGGGAAATCACGACGCGGGATGAAGGAGGAGCTCGGCTACCCGATGAACGGGTTCGGCGGCATCGCGCGGGCTCTTTCCGAACGCGTCGAGCAGCGGGGCGGAAAGGTACGGCTCGGAACCGTCGTCAACAAGATCCGGTTGACGGACGGACGGATCGCCGGCATCGACACCGACGCCGGCCCGCAGGACTTTGATCACGTAATCTCCACGCTGCCGCTCGCGAACCTCGTTCCGCTCGTCCCCGACCTTCCCGCGGACGTCGTCGAACGTTGCAAGTCGATCGGGTATCGGGGCGTCGTGTGCCACATCATCGTGATGGACCGGCCGCTCTCGGACATCTATTGGCTCAACATCGCGGACCGCAGCATCCCACTCGGAGGGATCGTCGAGCAGACGAACTTCGTGCCCTCGGAGCACTACCAGGGCAAGCACATCGCGTACCTCTTCAACTACCTCGACCAGTCGGCCCCCGAGCTGACCATGCCTGAGGAGGACTTCTCGGCCCACCACTTCCCTCACGTGCAGATGATCTTCCCGGACTTCCGTCCCGAGCACGTCGAGAAACGGTTCGTCTTCCGGACGCGGGTCGCGAGCCCCATCTACAAACACCCATATGCACCGCCGCCCCTCGAGCCGGTGCCTGGTCTCTACCTGGCCGACACCTCACGCATCTTCCCAATGGACCGCGGAACGAGTGAATGCATCCGTCTCGCGAAACACATCTCCGCACGGATCCTCGGGCATCCGACGGAGCCGCCGACGCCCGTTTAGCTTCGAAGCGCCATGACCGCACCGATCCGGCTTTCGATCGTGCTCCCCGCGCACAACGAGGAGGAGAACATCGCCGCGGCGATCACGCACGCACAAGTGGTCGCCGAACGCCTGTGCGACGACCACGAGGCATCGTGGTCGACGACGGGTCTATAGACTGCACCGCGCAGATAGTTACCGAGAGATCACTGGAGGATCCGCGCGTTCGGCTCGTCCAACACGAGAGCAACAAGGGCTACGGTGAGGCGCTTCGCACGGGTTTCTCGTCCGCGAGGCTGGAGCACGTCTTCTTCACAGACGCAGACAGGATCGACCGTCAGGACCCCTTCATCCGCCGGTTCTTCGCCGGGGGATGGAACATCCTCGTCCGCGTACTCTTCTACGTGCCGGTGCGTGACATCGACTGTGCGTTCAAGCTCTTCCGTCGTTCGGTGTTCGACCGCATCGAACTCGAAAGCGTCGGCGCGATGGTCAACACCGAGCTGATGGTCCGTTTGGCGCGCTCAGGTGCAAGCGTCGTCGAGGTGGGCGTGAGCCACCTCCCCCGCCATGCCGGCCGAGCGAGCGGTGCGAACCCGAAGGTCATCGTGCGGGCCTTACGCGAGCTGTGGCGTATGCACGAACGCCTCAAAACGATCGAAGCAGGGACCGCGCGGCCCCCACGATGAAGATCGACCGGTGCCCTCTCTGCGGAAGCACAACGTCCCAGGAGATCTTCAAGCTGTTCCGACCAAAGCAAGCCGACGCAACCGGCCGGCACACCGAAGACCTCTTCGGCCGCGCAGGGAAGATCGTGCGCTGCACAGGCTGCGGCCTGGTCCGTCAAGACGACCGGCCGGACGTGCCCTACACGGGCGCCGAGGACGAGGAGTACATCTCCGAAGAGGCAGGCAACCGGCAGACGTTCCGCGGAATCCTCGACCGGATCGGTCGGTACCGCTCACCACCAGGCGAAATGCTCGACATCGGTTGCGGCCCCGGGGTCTTGCTCGACGAAGCACGTGCACGCGGCTGGAAAACCTTCGGCGTCGAACCTTCACGGTGGGGCGCGGAGCAAGCGCGCGCGAAAGGGCTCGAGGTCCATCACGGGACACTCGAGGAGGCCGGTCTGCAGGAGGCCACCTACGACGTCGTCGTCGCGGCCGACGTCATCGAGCACGTCGACGACCCGTTCGACTTCGCGAAACGCATCAACGCGCTCTTACGCCCCGGTGGCGTTGTCCTGATCGCAACACCGAACGTGGAAAGCCTGATCGCGAGGACGCTACGGCGCTGGTGGTGGTCGGTCATCCCGAATCATTACTGGCTGTTCAGCAAACGCACGCTCGAGGACCTGATGCGCCGCGGCGGGTTCGATGTCCTCGAAGCGGCGACCCATCCGAAAACGTTCTCCGTCGACTACTATGCCGGACGCTTCGGCGGCTACAACGACACGCTCGGCAAGATCACGAGAGGGATCGGACGCTCGCTCGGCGGCAGAGAGCGACTCGTCACCCCGGACTTCCGCGACCGCATGGCACTGATCGCGCGGAAGGAATAATGGAGGGGCTACGCTCCATCCGCGGGAGATGACATCGACCGGCCCCGAACAACGGCGGCGGGCAGGGGTGCGAGTCGTCCAGAGCCGGTGATGTCCTGGGCGGGAATCTGATCCGAAAGGTCAAGCGCGAAAGAGCGGCGGGCCGCGCGTCTCTCGCGCTCCGTGAGCCCGCCCCAGATCCCGAACCGTTCGTCCGACGTCATCGCTTCACGCAGACATTCGTCCTGCGCGATGCACGCGTTGCAGACGGTCTTCGCCTGCGATTCGCGATAACGACGTTGCGCACGCGACTCGGAATCATCCGGCGAAAAGAAGAGGTCGGTGCGGCCCAAGCACGCCGCATGGAGCATCCACGCATCGGGGTCGAGGAATGCGTACACCATGCTCGATAAACGCGTCAGCCCCCTCGAAGGTTCCGGTTTCGCCGTCCGTGCAGGTCAGGCGAGCAACGTCAGCTGAAGAGGCCGCCGATCGCGCCGACAGCCGCGACCAGACGGAGCCGAGTCTTGATACAAGCGTCGGCCCGTCCTTGGGCAACGGCGCAACGAGAGCGGCCGTGTGCCATGTCCGGTAAACGGGAGGACGAGCGGAAGGTTCCGGGTCGGGCGATGGGAAGCACGCGAACGATGCTTCAGCTCCACAGGGCGCAGATCGGCACCGCCCAGATCCGGTGGTCCAGCTCGTAGATGTGTTTGCCGGTGTGGAGAACGAGACCGGCGATGAACCGGTCATCTGTTGCGTCGCGGAACCATCTGAGATGGACGGCAGCGTCGGCTCGAGGGGCGGCGTCCGCTTTGACCTCGACCCCTATCAGGTCTCCCGTTCCGAGTTCGGCGACAAGGTCCACCTCGTGGCGCCCGCTTTCGTATCGAACGTGATGCAGACGCGGACGAGTCGCCTCGAGAGCCGCCTCCGGTCGGATCTGGGAGACGACGAACGTGTCGAGCAGTCGACCGAGGAGAGTGCCGTCGCGCATGACGCCGTTGACGTCCACTCCAAGAGCACCAGTGACAAGCGACGGATCCACCAGGTGACGCTTTGATCCCCTCGTAAGACGCTTGAGACGATTCGATGTCCAAGCCGGCAGCGCCTCGAGCACGAGGAGATCGCGGAGAAGTCGGTCGTATGCGGCACCGGTCGCTTTGTTGATCCCCGCGGCCTCGTGCAAGGTCCGCGCATCAACGACGCAGCTCGTGTGGATGGCTAGAGCCTCCAGGTAGCGGCGAAGCCGGGAAGGATCGCGTCCTGCCTCGACTTGCGTCGCATCGCGCGTCACCAGCTGATCTACGTAGCTCGAGATCCATCGCGAACGATTGGCGTCGGACAGCTCCGCCATCTCCGGGAACCCGCCGCGCAGGGCAAGCTCAAGGTAGCCGCGGAGGTCCGGCACTTCGGGTGGGACGGTCAACGCCCCCACGCCGTCGTTTCGGATACGGCCGAAGAACGGGTCGAGCCTTCGATGACTCAACTCGGCGACGGTCAGGCCGAACATCGTGAGCCGGACGAGACGACCGGTACCGGGCCAGGTCGGGGCGTCGATATCTCCCCGAACCGAACCCGTCACTATGTACCGCCCCGGCCGTGGTTCGTCATCCACCGCGCGTTTCACTGCGGAGAGGACTTCCGGGACCGCCTGCCACTCGTCGAGAAGAACTGGCTCGTCCAGCCCACGCAGCGCCGCGTCCGGGTCGGCACGAAACGCGACGGCCTCGACCTCGCTATCCAGCCGGACGACCGTCCGAGCGAAACGCCTGGCTGTAGTCGTCTTGCCCGTCGCTCTCGGACCGACGAGCAAGATGGCTGGCACCTCCTTCAACAGCTCGTCGATTCCCTGGTCTACGAGCCTCGGGATGTACGCCTTGGGGTCGTTCACCCACCGATGATAGCCTTCACACGCACCTTACGACAACCTCTATACGCAGCTATGACTGATCAGATTCCGCATTTGCCTCAGGTCAGAAGGCGGAAGAGTCGCGACCAGACGGAGCCGAGTCTTGATCCAAGCGTCGGCCCGCCCTTGGGCAACGGCGCAACGAGAGCGGCGACGTCGATGGACGGCTCTTCGGCCACGACGAGCCAGCTCTGCCCAGCGCCTTCCCATGCCCACGTCCCCGGACCGGGCCCGACGAATACTCCGCGATCGGTCGTCGCCGCAAAGCCGTCGGGCAACCGTCGTCCGCCGGGCGTTCGGAAGACCGAGAGCGCGTGCAATCCGTCGCTGTACACCCACTGCTCGGCCCCCGTGCCGTCCACGTCGAGCGCGTACGTCGCCTTCAGGTCGTAGGAGCCGGCGAGTCGATCCGGAGCATCGGAAACGAAGATCTCGCGCACCGGAACGACGATCGTCTCCGTAGGGTCGGACGGACCGGGATCGCCCCACTTCATCTCGATGACGGTAGACATCGCGACGACGCCACCGTTGTTGTCGTAGAGATCGCGTCGGTACACAACGCCGGACGGCTCGTGGATCCACCAGCGCTCGGCCATGCGGCCGTCCCGGCGACGAGTGAGCGTGAGCGGGACCAATGACTCACCGAGCAACTCCTCAACAGGCGCGGTCGCCACGTCGTACTTCTCGAGGACGCTTCTCGCGTCGAGGTCGACGAGCTCGCCGGCGGCCTCGTCGTCCGACCAATGACGCGCGCCCGCACGGACGTGGCGGCCTTGCGGCGACGAGCGGACGTCGAGCAAGGCGTTCGACTGCGGCTCTCCGTAGTACGCCACCATCTGCGTCGCGTGGTACGACTCCGAAGCAGCCCCCACACGCGTGAGCAACGCGCGAACACGCGAAGCGGAAGCCTCCTGCGCGACCGCGGATGGTGCGCGCAGCTGCAGTCCGGCGCTTCCTATGACGACGATCGACACAGCGAACGCGAGCAGATCGACTCTGCCGCGACGGGTCATCTGTCCGTTACCGCGATGAGGACGTCGGCACCGGACTCAAC
The DNA here is from genome assembly GCA_964520325.1 of uncultured Actinomycetes bacterium. Classification (GTDB taxonomy): domain Bacteria; phylum Actinomycetota; class JAICYB01; order JAICYB01; family JAICYB01; genus CAZFOB01. The sequence goes on from CAZFOB010000009.1 coordinate 36,819, forward strand.
ACCAGAGCGCACGCCGACGTGACGCTCGATAAGTGCATCGACCGGCAACGGATCGGCGGCCTGGCTGGGAACGACGAGCCCCGACAATGTGATACCGACGGCTGTGACCGCGGCAGCCAGCGCGACCCAGCGCCGCCTTCCGGAGAAAACCCCGGAGAGCAGCAGAGATGCGGCACGGCCTCCGAAGGTGGCCCGGGACGGCTGGAGCACGTCGGCGACGAAGGTCTCCGGCGCGATCAGTCGCGGGAGATCGCCGATCATGCCATGGATGTGCGAGAACTCGTCGGCGGCTTCACGACAGTCTCCGCACTCCTGCAGGTGCTCGTGCACCATGCGGCGCTGGTCGGCATCAAGCTCGCCGTCGATCAACGCCGAGAGGATCTCCCGCTCGACGTGGCGGCTCATATAGAAGCTCACGGGCGCGCCTCCCCGGCATCGTCGACGTAGGACTCGAGGAGCTGCCGCAGCGCTTCCCGTCCTCGGTGGATGCGCGACCGCACCGTGCCCGCGGGGATGCCGACGATCTCGGCGATCTCGTCGTACGACCGTCCCTCGAGATCTCTGAGGACGACGGCCTCCCGATACTCGGGAGACAGCTTCACGAGCGCGCGTTGCACGACGTCGTGGAGCTCTGCGCGCTGTACCTCCTCTTCCACGATCCTGCCCGTTCGCATCCCGGGAGGCTCGTCGCCGAGCTCGTCTTCGCGAAGACGTTTGCGCTTGCGGAGCCGGTCACGGAACGCATTGACGGTCGTCCGATACAGCCAGCCCTCGAAATTGCCCTCGCGATACTTCGACAAGCCCTTGTGGAGCCTGATCAAGACGTCCTGTGCCAGATCTCGGGCTTCCTCGTCGTCGCCGGTCAGGCGGTAGGCCATCGTGTAGACCACGTCGGCGAACTTGGCGACAACGTCGGCCCATTCCATATTGGCCATCTGCGGCGGGACGTCCCGTGGCGGGACGCCGGCGCCACCTCCACCGACGTTGCGAGAAAGGACGAGTGTGTGCGGCATGAGCGCTCGCCCGGCCAACGTCCGCCACGAGTCGTCGGTTCCATTCACAAGGTTTGACCTGCGCTAATGCTACTCCCGACCTCCACCCGACCTCCCCTGTGGCCACCTCTATGCTGTGTTCGTGCGATACCTGATCACCGGCGGCGCCGGCTTCATCGGAAGCCACCTCGGTGAGGTGCTCGTCGAACGCGGTGACGAGGTCGTCGCCCTCGACAACCTTACGACCGGTCGTGAACGCAATTTCGCAACGCTTCTGGCCGGCCCCCGCTTCCGCTTCGAGAACGGAAGCATCCTCGACGAACCATTCGTCGACGACCTCGTCTCCGGATGTGACGTCGTCGTGCATCTCGCTGCTGCGGTGGGCGTGCGGCTCATCATCGACGAGCCGCTCCAGTCGATGCGAACCAACGTCCGCGGCACCGAGATCGTGCTCGAAGCCGCCCATCGCCACGGCACCAAGACCCTCATCGCCTCCACGTCGGAGGTCTACGGGAAGACGACAGAGCGCATGCACGAGCAGGCCGATCGCGTTCTCGGGCCGATCACGATCGCGCGATGGTCATACTCTGTCGCCAAGGCGCTCGACGAGCACATGGCGCTCGCGTACTGGCGCGAAGAAGCGCTGCCGACGGTCGTCGTCCGGTTCTTCAACACCGTCGGCCCGCGCCAGACCGGAGCCTACGCCGGCGTCCTGCCGCGTCTGGTCGCACAAGCCATCGGCGGTGAGGACCTCACCATCTACGGTGACGGAACCCAAACCAGATGCTTCTGCGACGTCGGCGACGTGGTACGCGCCGTGGCCGGGCTCCTCGATGCGGACGAGGCCGTCGGCGAGGTGTTCAACGTCGGCTCCGAAGAAGAAGTCACGATGCTCGAGCTCGCCGAGCGAGTCGTGAAGCTGACGGGCTCAGCGTCGCGGGTCGTGCACATCCCGTTCGAGCAGGTATACGGAACCAACTACGAAGACATCAGCAGACGCGCTCCCGACACCGCCAAGGTCCGCCGGCTCTTGGCGTGGGAACCGCAGTACGACCTCAACGCGATCATCAAGCGAACCATCGAGTACGCGCGAGACGTTGGACCCTCGGCCCTGCTGGGTACGGGATAACATTCACGAGCAAGTGGCTCGGACGAGTGGGCGGCCCTTCATGTAAGGACCGCCGTGGGGCGCCCTTACATGAAGATCGGCAAGCTTCGTATCAGTCCGACCAAGCGCGGGTGGACCATCCTGGCGCTGCTCGCGCTGCTGCTGGCGTCCTACGCGGCGGACGCAGCCGCTTCGATCGGCAGTGTCCGATCCGGCGTGTCAGCCGGTTCGCTCGACCTCGGTGGCAAGAACCGCGACGAGGCAAGCAAACTGCTCAACGAGCGAGGACAACTGCTCATCTCGGAGCCCGTTGATCTGTTCGCCGACACCCACAAGATCACCGTTGCGCCGTCGGAGGTGGGATTCCGCCCGGATGCAGACGAGACGTTGAACGACGCCTACGGCGTCGGACGGCGAGGCAACTTCCTCGTGCGGACGTGGCACCGCATCCGTTCGCTGTTCGGGCGAACCAACGTCGGCTGGGCAAGCACCCTTGACGACAAAGCGGCGAAGCTCCTCCTGAGCGACTTCGCCTCACGCGTCGACACCGAGGGCGGTGAAGCCGGGATCGACGCACGCGGAACAACTCTCGTCGCCGTTGGCGCCGTGCCCGGACGGCGGCTCGACCAGGACCGCGCGATCGCGACCATCATCGACGGGCTCGAATCGTGGCCGCGGCGCTCGATGGAGCTGCCGATCGCGGTGCGCAACCGCCGGACGACCATCGATGATGCTCGCGATGCCGCGAAGCTTGCCAACGAGTGGGCGCGCGACTCCATCACGCTCACGACGCCCGACCGCTCCTCACGCGTTCTCTCGCGCCAGGAGATCGCGAACATGCTCGACGCCATCCCGCGCCGGCGCGGACTCGACTGGACGCTCGAACTCCGCTTCTCCCCTACCAAGGTCAAGGCAGCGCTCGGCGACGAGATGAAGGCCTTCGAGCGTGGAGCCAAAGACGCCGGCTTCGCGGTCAGCGGTGTCAACGCGAGCGTCGTCGCCGGGTCCGCCGGAAGGAAATTCGATGCGAACGCCACAGCTGCCCGCCTCGCCTCAGTAGCCGATCGCGATGACGATCGCACGGCTCGCGCCGAGTTCGCGGAAGTCGAGCCGGAACTCACGACGGAGGAGGCCAAAGATCTCAACATCCACGAGCTCGTCTCCTCGTTCACCACTCAGCATCCGTGCTGCGCGCCGCGCGTGGCCAACATCCACAAGATGGCCGACAAGGTCAACGGTGCGATCGTAAAGCCGGGCGGCACCTTCTCGCTCAACGGACACGTCGGCGAGCGCAAGGTCGAGAACGGTTACGCCCTCGCACCGATGATCTTCGACGGCGAGTTCCGCGATTCCGTAGGAGGCGGTGTTTCGCAATTCGCGACGACGCTCTTCAATGCCGTGTTCTTCGGCGGCTATCGGTTCGAGACCTACAAAGCGCACACCTACTTCATCTCCCGCTACCCGCCGGGACGTGAAGCCACCGTCTCATGGCCCGCTCCCGACCTGCGATTCACCGACAACTCGACGTCGGGGATCCTCATCAAGACCAGCTACGGCAACGACTCGATCACCGTGAGCCTCTACGGCGATAAGGAAGGCAAGACGGTGACTGCCGAAGCCGGTCCGCGAACCGATCCAACCAAGCCCGAGGAGCAGCGTGAGGAGAACCCCGACCTGAAGCCCGGTGAAGAACGGGTCAAGCAGAAGGGAGTCGATGGGTTCGACATCATCGTGACGCGCGTGATCTCGCAGGACGGAGAAGAGACCCGTCAGCGGTTCTTCACCCGCTACAAGGCAGAGCCGCACATCATCGAGTTCGGTCCGGGACCGTCTCCATCACCTTCGCCCTCACCCTCGGGCTCACCGGCGAGCTCACCGTCGCCGTCCGCATCTCCGACTCCGCGCAGGGATCGAGAAACGCCAGAGCCTCCACCGACACCGAAGCCCCCGGCCGCCGAGTAGACTCCTCGTCACACAGGGGAGCTCGGGCGGACCGGGCTGAGAGGGCGGCTTTCCTGCCGCCGACCCTTCGAACCTGATCCGGTCAATACCGGCGAAGGGAGGATCCAGATGGCGCGCACGACCTCCGAGGAGCGTCCGTCCGGCTCAGAGCCGGCCGAGTGGGGGATCGATCCCGTCCCACTGGCTCAACGGCGGCTGGGGATGTTCGATACCGGAGCGCTGTGGGGCAACCTCGGCATCTCTCTTTTGCTTCCGGTCGTGGCCGCGTTCCTCGTTCCCGGCCTGTCGTTTGCGCAAGCGGCGCTCGCGATCGTTGTCGGCGTGGTCATCGGCAATGCGATGCTCGGATACGCGGGGATGATCGGCGCCGCAACGGGAGCGCCGGCGATGGTGCTCTACCGTCCATCCCTTGGACGTCGCGGCTCGTACGTGCCGACGGTGCTCAACGTGTTGCAGAACATCGGGTGGGGCTCCTTCGAACTCCTCGTCATCGGTACAGCCGCCGCTGCCATCAGCCAGCGCCTGCTCGGTGTGTCGATCAAACCCGTCTGGACGGTCGCCTTCGGTGCCGTCGTCACCCTGATGGCCGTGAGCGGACCGCTCGTCGTGGTGCGCCGATGGATCAGCCGGTATGCGGTATGGCTCGTGATCGCGTCGTCGATCTACCTGACGGCCTACGTCCTTGCGACGATCGACTTCAGCAGGTTCTCGCAGGCGGGCACCGGCGGCACGTTCTGGGGCGGCGTCGATCTCGTCGTGGCGATGCCGATCTCGTGGATCCCACTGGCCGCCGACTTCACGCGGTTCTCGAAGACAAAGCGCGCGGGCTTTCTCGGCACCGCGATCGGCTACGGCGTCGCCCACGCATGGTTCTACCTGCTCGGCGTCCTGCTGATCCTGTCGAACATCGCGAAGGACCCGGCCGATCCGCTCGGGTTCATCACCGCGATCTTGGCGGTGCCGGCGGGCCTGCTGGCGCTCGGGATCCTGGCCGTAGACGAATCCGACGAAGCCTTCGCCAACATCTACTCAGCCTCTGTCTCGGTGCAGAACGCGTTCCCGAAGCTGAGCCAGCGCAAGCTCTCCATCGCGCTCGGCGCGATCTGCACGGCGATCGCGCTCGTCGTGCCGCTCGTGCAGTACGAGAACTTCCTCCTGCTCATCGGCGCCGTCTTCGTCCCGCTGTTCGGTGTGCTGGCCGCGCACTACGCGCTCGTGCGGCGCGGCTACACGGAGGAGGAGATCTACGCTACGACCACGCACCTCAGACCGTGGGGCATCGTCGCGTGGGTGGCGGGCTTCCTCGCGTACAACTGGCTGAACCCGGGAACGGTCACGTGGTGGACGTCGGCGATGCAGTGGCTCTTCGCCGACGGCCTCGGTCTGCGATTCCCACTCGGGGCGTCGCTTCCCTGGCTCAGCGCGACGATCGCGGCGTTCGTGATGGCGTTCGTGATCCAGGGGGCCGAGGCCCTGGTGCGGCCGCCCGAAAGGTCGGCGGCTAAGAGCTCGCTGTTGTGATCTTCTCGATGAGCTGCACGAGCATGCGCGCAGTCGCGCCCCACACGACGTTGCCGTCGACGTCGTACGAGTACAGCGGATAGGGCTGACCGTCACGCACGCGCACCTCCTCGCGTCGCCGCGCCGGATCGGCGAACAGATCGAGCGGCGGGCTGAAGACGTGGTCGACTTCACGGACGTCATGGACGAAGTCGTACGGATGAGGGATCTCCGCCACGAACGGCCGCACCAAGAACCCAGACACAAACGTCGGGAGGTCGTCGAGCACACCGAGGATCTGCACGTCGCCCGGGTCGAGTCCCACTTCCTCGTGTGCTTCGCGAAGTGCCGTGCGCAGGAGCGTTTCGTCGCCCTGCTCGTAGCTCCCGCCGGGGAAGCTGACCTGCCCTTGATGGGTGCGCACGTTCTCGGTGCGCTTGGTCAGCACGACGTGGAGCTGGTCGTCGCGAACGAAGAGTGGGACGAGCACCGCAGCCGGACGGTAATCACCCTCGGGCGGGGGCCCGTCGTCCTGAGGAAGGGTACGCCTCAGCAGATCGAGGGCCTCGCGACCGAGCGTCACGAGACCGCTTCGGCCGAGCTCCCGTCGCTCTGGCCGGAGCGCGCAACGGCGCGGCGCTCCTGCGGGTTGAGACCACCCCAGATCCCGTACCGCTCACCGGCGGCGATGGCGTACGCGAGGCAAGCACCGCGAACGGAGCATGAAGCGCAGACACCCTTGGCGACCGACTCGCGCTCGGTGCGGTCTCGCTTGTCGGCGATGTCGTCCGACGAGAAGAACAGCTCGGGATCGACGCCCTTGCAGGCCGCGAGCGCACGCCAGTCGTTCTCAGGCTCCGTTGCGAAGAGCCTGGCCAGTGAACTCGTCCTGTTCGTTGCTTGTGCCATCACTTGGTCCTTTTTGAGTCGCAGACGCTCTGGGTCGCGGACGCCTCGGTGGACAACCCTGGCCCAACCTGGCCCAAAACCTGGAGGCGTACCGGCTACATCTCAAGAATACGATGCGTCGTCAAGTCTAGAGCCAATCACAGTGTGATTTACACCCCCGGCACGCAGGGGTAGGCTTCTTTCGAGCATGGCGAGCCCCGGGGTAGGCCCTACGAGCATGGCCGAGCAGCCGATCACCCTTCCCCGGGCCTCCGACGCCCAGGTTCTGGCCGACGAGCGCCGGAGGGCCGTCTACCTGCACGTTTCCCGCAGCTCGGCCCCCGTGACGATCAACGAGATCGCCGAGACCTTCGGGATCCACCGCAACGCCGCCAAGCACCACCTCGACCGGCTCCTCGAAGCAGGCTTGCTTCGGGCCGAGTTCCGCCGGGTGAACGGACGCCGGGGCCCTGGGGCGGGACGCCCCTCGAAGCTGTACTCGACAACAGACGCCGAAGTGTCGTTCACCGTTCCCGAGCGCCACTACGACCTGCTCGCCTCCCTGCTGCTGCGGGCATTGACGCAAGGCCAGGACCTCGAGGAGGTCGGCGCGCGCTTCGGACGCCAGCTCGCCGATGCGCATCGCGTCCAGGCGCCCGCCGCCGGCGCCGCGGATGGCGTGAGCGCGGTGCTCGACGGACTGGGTTTTCGTCCGCTCGTCGAGACCGACGCAGACGGCCATTTATGGGTCACGACCGAGAACTGTCCCTTCGGATGGGTGGCCGTCGAGGCGAGCGAAGGACAGGTCTGCCGCCTCGACCGCGCGATCATCGCCGGCGTGCTCGACGGCTACGGCTGCCCCACGAAGGACGTCAGAGCCCACGCGACCATCGCCGGCGGACAGGGAACCTGCGTCCGCGAAGTCGTCCTCCAGGGTTTGGGGCAGGGTCTTGGGCAGGGTACGGGGGATCCGCCCCCGAACGGATAGGCGATGGACGTCATGGGCCTGGCCAAGGCGTACCGCACTCCCCTGTGGCTTGCTGCCGTCTTCGTCGTGCTCCTCGGGGTGTTCGCGATCACGCCCGACCCGACGACGGCGTCATCGGCCGACGCAGAGCCCACAACGGAGCCGACACCCGGCCCCCGTGAATGCGTGGTGTGTCCCATCGACCAGAGGTGCGACGCCAAGTCGGGCAAGTGCGTCTTCATCAAGCACACGCCCTTGCCGTGCGTGAAGACGGCCAAGTTCGATGACAAAGCCGGGTTCTGCCTGCCCGAAGGCGTGGCACCAGCCCCGGCTCCGTCGATCGATCCGGACGCCCGCGAGCCGGCCTTCCCCGGCGGCATCGGCGGCGACTCACGCGATCGGCAGCCGCGGCTGCCGGGATTCGGGAACTCGCGGGACTAGAGGCTTACGAAACGTCCCAGGTCTCGCCGGAGCGCAACAGTGCGTGAAGATCCGGAGCCGATCGTTGCTTGGCTTGATCTATCTGCTGGGTCACGAGATCTTCGTACACCGGACGCTCGACGGCCCTGAAGATCCCCATGGGCGTCGGACCCGTCGGCGAGTGAGACAGACGGCTCAATGCGAACGCGCGCGACGCGTCGAGCGTCGTCTCGTCGTGAACGATCAGCCGCTCTTCGCCGACCTCTTCGACGTCGACGATCCGAAGCGTCCCGTCTGTTGACGCGGTCACTCCGCGGTCGCCGTCCGGCCCGAAGCGAACAGGTTTGCCGTGCTCGAGCACGATGCGGTTGGCGCGTCCGGTGCGCGCGTCGCGAACGACGTCGAACGCTCCGTCGTTGAAGATGTTGCAGTTCTGGTAGATCTCGACGAACCGCGTCCCGCGGTGGGCGGAGGCCTGACGGAGGATCTCGGTGAGGTGCTTGCGGTCGTTGTCGACGGTGCGCGCGACGAATGTGCACTCCGCACCGATCGCGAGCGACAGCGGATTGAACGGATAGTCGGCCGAGCCGAACGGCGTCGACTTCGTGACCTTGCCGATCTCGGACGTCGGTGAGTACTGGCCCTTCGTGAGCCCGTAGATCTGGTTGTTGAACATGAGGATCGTCATGTTCACGTTGCGGCGCATCGCGTGGATGAGGTGGTTGCCGCCTATCGAAAGTGCATCGCCGTCACCGGTCACGACCCAGACGCTCAAGTCGGGACGTGCCACCGAGAGTCCACTCGCGATCGCGGGTGCGCGTCCATGGATCGAATGGAACCCGTAGGTTTCCATGTAATAAGGGAAGCGTGCCGCGCAGCCGATCCCCGAGATGAAAACGATGTTCTCCCGTGCGATGTGCAGCTCCGGCATGAAGCTCTGGACGGTTGCGAGGATGGCGTAGTCGCCACAACCCGGACACCACCGGACGTCCTGGTCGGACTCAAAGTGCTTCTTGGTCAGCTCGACGTGCACACCCTCGGAACCGTTCCCGTTATGGCCGTTGCCGTTGACTTGGGTCATGACACTTCCTCTACAGCCGCGCTGAACGCTGCTTCCAGCTCGTGAGCCTTGAACGGCTGTCCGGCGACCTTGTTCACGCCACGGGCGTCTACAAGGAACTCGGCACGGATGAGCTTCAGCAACTGACCCAGGTTGTGCTCGGGGATCACGACCCTGTCGTAGCTCCGCACGATCTCGCCGAGGTTGGCCGGGAAGGGGTTCAGGTGGCGCAGGTGTGCGTGCGCAACCGATGTGCCCTTATTCCGGAGTCTGCGGCACGCCGCTTTGATCGGGCCGAACGTCGAGCCCCAGCCGAGCACGAGCACCCTCGCGTCGCCGTTGGGATCATCGACCTCAAGCGCTGGGATGTCTTTGGCGATGCCGGCGATCTTCTCGGCGCGAAGCAGCGTCATCCGTTGGTGGTTCTCGGGGCTGTACTCGATGTCGCCCTTGCCGTCCGACTTCTCGATGCCGCCGATGCGGTGCTCGAGGCCGGGTGTACCCGGGATCGCCCATGGACGCGCAAGCGTTACCGGGTCGCGGACGAACGGCCAGAACTCCCCTTTCCCATCCGGCCCACCTGGCGCATTCGGTTCGGTCGCGAACGCGAAGTCCTTCGACAGATCCGGGAGGGTGTCGACGTCCGGCAGCCTCCATGGCTCCGAGCCGGTGGCGAGGAAGGCGTCGGACAGCAAGATGACCGGCGTGCGGTATTTCAGCGCGATCCGCGCCGCCTCGAGCACCATGTCGAAGCAATCGGCCGGCGTCGACGGAGCGACGATCGCCAGCGGCGATTCGCCGTGGCGTCCGAACATCGCATGCAGCAGGTCGCCCTGCTCGGTCTTGGTCGGCATGCCGGTCGAAGGGCCGGCACGCTGGATGTCGAGGACGATGAGGGGCAGTTCGACCGAGATCGCAAGGCCGAGCGTCTCCGACTTGAGATCAAGGCCCGGACCCGACGTGACTGTCACGCCGAGCGACCCGGCGAACGACGCGCCGAGTGCCGCCGCGGCCGAGGAGATCTCGTCCTCGCACTGCATCGTCTTGATGCCGAACGATTTGTGTTGCGCCAGTTCGTGCAGGACGTCGGAAGCGGGCGTGATGGGATACCCGGCGAGCAACAGCTGCAACTTCGACTGCACGCTCGCCGCGACGAGCCCCAGCGTGATCGCGCCGTTGCCGGTGATGTTGCGGTACGTGCCGGGCTCGAGAGTCGCAGGTTTGACCACGAAGCTCTGCGAGAAGATCTCCGTCGTCTCACCGAAGGCAAAGCCCGTGCGGAACGCGCGAAGGTTCGCGTCTGCGACCTCCGGCTTGTTGCTGAACTTCGCGGTGATCCACTCTTCGCTCCCACCGATAGGACGCGAGAACATCCACGAAAGGAGGCCGAGCGCGAACATGTTCTTCGAGCGGAGCATGTCCTTCTGCGTCAGACCCTTGATGCCGGCGAGCGCCCCGAGCGTCAGCTTGTTCAGCGGGATCTTGAAGACTTCGTACCCATCGATCGTGCCGTCGGTGAGGGGATTGCTCGCGTACCCGGCCTTGGCGAGATTGCGCTCTTCGAAGGCATCCTCGTTGACGATCAGCGTGCCGCCCTTGAGGAGGTCGCCGAGATTCGTCTTGAGGGCGGCCGGGTTCATCGCGACGAGGACGTTCGGTGCGTCGCCCGGAGTGAGGATGTCGTGGTCGGCGAAATGCAGCTGAAAACCGGACACTCCGGCCAGCGATCCGGCCGGAGCACGGATCTCGGCCGGGAAGTCGGGCAGAGTCGCGAGGTCGTTTCCTAGAACAGCGGTGGCGGTGGTGAACCGGTCGCCGGTGACCTGCATCCCGTCACCCGAGTCACCCGCGAAGCGGATGACGACCTGGTCGATCTCATGAACCGTCTTCACCATCGAACCATCCCATCGAAACCGTGCCCACACGAAAACGGCGCGGAACCCCGTTGCCCCGGCCGCACCCAAGTATATTCAGGATGATGCCGCGCGAGGGTCTCTACGTTGTGATGGACGATCTCGTTGAGCGACTCCTGCGCCGTCCGAGCCCGGCTGCGTATCAGCGCGCATGGGCTCCGCGCATGGACATCTACGAATCCGAAGCCGAGTTCGTGATGGTTGTTGAACTTGCGGGTATCGAGCCAAGCGACGTGACCATCGAGATCGAAGGCGAGCACGTGGCGATCACCGGACGACGGATGCCGAGCGTCTGCCCGCAAGGAGCAGAGATCCTCCAGCTCGAGGTCCCGTTCGGGGAGTTCGAGCGGAGCATCGTCCTGCCCACACCCGTGGACGCGGGCAGCGCAACGGCAGCATTCACCGACGGGATGCTCAGAGTCACCCTGCCGAAGGTTCGGCGCGCTCCGATGCGCGTTCACGTAGGCATCTTTCGGGCCGAGTGAGCGACAAGCCTTCGGGTTCTCGGGCGGGTTCTCGGGCGGGTCCTCGGGTCGTCGATAAGCGCGGCGCTCCCGCGGCTTCAGAGCCCACCTATCCGGACATCGTCCCTGTCCTTCCGTTACGGGACTCCGTCCTCTTTCCCAACCTCGCGCTGCCCGTCCTCATCGGCCGCGAGAAGTCGGTCCAGCTGGTCGATCATGTCGTGGCCGGCGACCGGCTGCTCGGCACAGTCACGATGCGCGACGGAAACCTCGAGGAGGAGCCGGGTCCGGACGACGTGCACGGAACCGGCTCGCTCGGGCGCGTCGCGGAGCTGATGCGTCTGCCCCAGGGCGGGATGCAGGTCGCGCTCCAGGGCCTGGTGCGCGTTCGGTTCGTCGAATGGGTCGCGACCGAGCCGTTCCTGCAAGCGCGGATCGAGGTGGTCCACGATCTCGAGGCGAACCGCGACGCGCAGGCGCGGATGCGCACGGTCCTGCGGCTATTCGGTGAGGTTGCGCAACTCGCGCCGTACATCCCGGCGCCGTTCGCCGTCGCGGCGATGAACATCAGCGATCCCGGCGATCTGGCGGACTTCCTCGGCGCGAACCTCAACCTCGGTGTGCCGGTCAAACAAGGCCTTCTGGAAGAGCTCGACGTCGGCGCGAGGCTGACCGTCATCGAGGAGCATCTGGCGACCGAGCTCGAGCTGCTGCGTATCTCGACGCAGGCACAACAGGAGATGAGCGCCGAGATGCGCAGTGTGCAGCGAGAGCAGTTCCTGCGGCGGCAGCTCGACGTGATCCGCAAAGAGCTCGGAGACGGAGAGGGTGAGGAGCTGGCCGAGCTTCGAGCTCGGATCGTTGCCGCGAAGATGCCGGAAGAAGTCAACACGACGGCTGAGCGTGAGATCCAACGCCTCGAACGCATCTCGCCACAGTCACCTGAGTGGTCGGTGGCTCGCGGCTATCTCCAGTGGCTCATCGACATGCCGTGGAACGCCGAGACCGACGACAACGACGACCTGGCGCACGCGCGCAAGATCCTCGACCAGGATCATTACGGGCTCGAGAAGATCAAGGACCGCATCATCGAGTACCTCGCGGTCCAGAAGCTGCACCCGGACGGACGCAGCCCGATCGTGTGCTTCGTTGGTCCGCCCGGAGTCGGGAAGACCTCGCTCGGTCAATCGATCGCCAAAGCCCTCGGACGGAAGTTCATCAGGATGTCGCTCGGGGGCGTTCGCGACGAAGCCGAGATCCGTGGACACCGCCGAACGTACATCGGCGCATTGCCCGGACGCATCGTTCAGGGCCTGCGCAAAGCAGGGTCGCGCAACCCGGTGATGATGCTCGACGAGATCGACAAGCTGGGGATGGATTACCGAGGAGATCCGTCGTCCGCGTTGCTCGAAGTGCTCGACCCCGAGCAGAACAACTCCTTCTCCGATCACTATCTCGAAGTGCCGGTCGACCTGTCGCAGGTGCTCTTCATCTGCACGGCGAACATCCTGGACACCGTCCCCGGCCCCCTGCGCGACCGCATGGAGATCCTCGAGCTCCGCGGCTACACCGAGCCCGAGAAGGTCGCGATCGCCAAGCAGTACCTCGTGGGCAAGCAGCTCAAGGAGAACGGACTCACAACCAAGAGGGCAGCACTCGCGATCGACGCGCTCAGACGGATCATCCGCGAGTACACCTACGAAGCCGGCGTCCGCAATCTCGAGCGCGAGATCGGGAGCGTCTTCCGAAAGATCGCAACGAAGGTCGCTACCGGTGCGCTCAAGAAGAAGATCACCGTGGCGGCCAAGGACATCGAGAACTACCTCGGCCCTCCGAAGGTCCGGCGCGACGTGCTCGAACGCTTGGACGAGATCGGCGTATCCACCGGACTCGCGTGGACGCCGGTGGGCGGGGACGTTCTCTTCGTCGAAGCGATGCTCGTCGAGGGCAAGAGCCGTCTCTCGCTCACGGGACAGCTCGGCGACGTGATGCGTGAGTCGGCACAGGCGGCTCTGACCTATGCCCGTTCGCGCACACAGACGCTCGGTCTGGCCCCCGATTGGTACGAGACGCACGATCTGCACATCCATGTGCCGGCCGGTGCCATACCGAAGGACGGACCATCCGCGGGCGTCGCGATGGCGACCGCGGTGATCTCGGCCGCCACGCGCATCCCGGTGCGCAAGACGACTGCGATGACCGGTGAGATCACCTTGCGGGGCAAGGTGCTTCCGGTCGGCGGCATCAAAGAAAAGGTCATCGCCGCGCATCGCGTCGGCTGCAAGACGGTCGTTATGCCGCTCGACAACAAGCGCGACCTCGAAGAGGTGCCGGACTTCGTCCGCAAGGAGCTCAAGTTCGTCTTCGCGGAACACGTCGACGAGGTTCTGCGCGAAGCGCTCACCAAACCCATCCGCGCCTTACGTTCGGCGCCGGTTGTGTCGCCGGCCGGAACGTCCCGGATGCAGGATCGCGCTTCGGCGCGCCCCCAGAAGGATCGCGCTTCGGCGCGCCCGCGCGGCTCCTGACGCTGGCACACTAGCCCCCATGTCCGTTCAGACGAAGAACCGCGCGCGGCGTCCCGGCCTGTTCCTCGAGGTGGGACGCAATCTCAGACGCCGCAAGCTTCGGAGTTTCCTCACCCTCTCGGGCATCGCGCTGGGGGCCTTCGCGCTCACCGTCATGGGGTCACTCGCCGAGAACTTTCAGAACCAGATCGGCTCCCTCCAGGAATTCCTCGAACAGCAGGTGCTCGTGCGGCCCATCGGGTCGGAGATCTTCTTCTCCGCCGGCCATCTTCCGATCTCGATGGTCGACGAGCTCGAAGCGATCGACGGCGTGAAGGTCGCCGTTCCCGATCTCACCACGGAGTTCAGTGAAGACGACGCACAGAGCTTCGGACCGCCCAAACAGATCGACGGGGTCGATATCGCCAGGGCGATCGGATCGCCCTTCGACGACCTCGAGCTCTCGCAGGGCCGGAAGCTTCGTCCCGGTGAGCGGTGGAAGATCGTGCTCGGGTCGACGCTTGCGATCGACGTCGGCGAGTCGGAGAAGCTCGGGCGCCCCGCACGAGCCGGCGACCGGGCGACGATCCGTAAGCACGAATTCGAGATCGTGGGCATAGGGAAAGCGACCGGAACGCCCGTCGATCAGTTCGCCGTAGCCTCGATCGAGGACACTCGCGTCATCGCGAAGGAAGCGGATCCGTTCCTCGATGCGTCGAAGGTGACCGGCGAGTTCCAGGTGTATCCGGACGACGGCGTCGACCCGAACGAGCTCGCAAAGGAGGTCGAGCGCGTCGTCGGTGAACGCGCGAAGGTCTTCCCGCCGCAGGCGTCCTCGGAGCAGATCCAACAGCAGACCGCGATCTTCAGCGCGATCATCCTCGGCTCGGCCCTCGTTGCGCTGCTCGTCGGCGGCGTGTCGATCATCAACACGATGATCTTCTCGGTGACCGAGCGCACTCGGGAGATCGGGATCAAGAAGGCGATCGGCGCGTCGTCGCGCGACATCCTCCGCGAGTTCCTCTCCGAGTCGGCGATCCTGTCGTTTTCGGGAGGGATCCTCGGCGGGGTCATGGGTTACTTGTTCACGCTCGCGATCAACACCTCAACGAAGGACACCGGCGTGATCGCGTTCACCGTCACGCCGCGCCTCGCGATCTTCGTGTTCATCCTGTCGCTCGTCATCGGCGCCGGGGCGGGACTGCTCCCAGCTCGCCGCGCAGCGAAGATCGATCCCGTTCGCGCACTCCGGACGCTGGGATGAGCGTCATGCGATTGCAGGACATCCGGCGCACCTACCACATCGGCAAGGGCAACGACGTCCACGCACTGCGCGGCGTCACGATCACCTTCGACGCCGGCGAGCTCGTGACGATCGTTGGTCCGTCCGGGTCGGGGAAATCAACGCTCCTCAACCTCGCCGGACTCCTCGACCATGCCGACGGGGGCGAGATCATCGTCGACGGCGAGCCGACGGCCGGACTGTCTGAAACGCTCCGGACAGCCGTCCGCAGGCGCAAGATAGGTTTCGTGTTCCAGTCATTCAACCTGCTCCCGCACCTGACGGCGGAGGAGAACGTAGCGCTGCCGCTGCGCTACGCCGACGACCCCAGCCTCGCAACGTCGCCGCGGGAACTCCTCGAGAGCGTCGGGCTCGGGGAGCGGCTGAATCACCGTCCCGATCAGCTCTCAGGCGGGGAACAGCAGCGCGTGGCCATCGCTCGGGCGCTCATCGGCGACCCGCCGATCCTGCTGTGCGACGAGCCGACCGGCGAGCTCGACTCCGAGACCGCCGAGGGGATCCACGAACTTCTGCTCGACCTTCGCCGTTCCGGAAAGACCCTCGTGGTCGTTACTCATAACGAGGAGCTTGCCCGCATCGCCGACCGGAGCGTCCACATGCGGGACGGCCTCATCACCGACGACGGAGTCCGTCGTAAAGCTGTGGCGCGTAAAGCCGCAGGTCGCAAAGCGCAAAAGGACGTCCATGGGCAGGGCCGCACGGGTAAGCCAAAGCGCAAACCGTCTGCCAAGGCGAAAGCCGGCAAGGGGGCTTCGAGCCGTGCCCGCTGAGGCCCCCACGAAGGGCTCTCCGAACTTATCCGCCTCCGCCGACGTCTACCCAGAGCAGCAATCTGGCGGAGGAGTGCACGCGGTGGCCCGTTCCACCGCGCCACGGCTCGACGAGGATCGGCTAGGCCCCCTCGTCGAGCGGGCGCGACTGGGCGATCCGGCTGCGTTCGAGGAGATAGTGCGCACCATGCAGGGACCGATCCGGGCGTTTTCGCGACGCATGATGCGGGACGCGCATCTCGGAGATGACGCAGCCCAGGAGGTATTCCTCCGCATGTGGAAGGGCCTCCGCCATCACGAGCCGAGAGGCCGGTTCGTCGCCTGGACGTTCACCGTCGCCCGCAACACCTGCATCGAGCTCTTGCGCCGGGAGAAGCGCACGCCGATGCCGATCGAAGCTGAAGACACCTCGTCCGGTCACGACGAGACCGCCGCCCACGATCTTCGCCAGATGGTCAGCGAAGCCCTCGCCTCTCTCGATGAGCCGTACCGTTCGACGTTCATCCTTCGCGAGACCGGACTGGCCTACGAAGAGCTCGCCGAGACCTTGGACTGCCCGATCGGCACGGTCCGCTCACGACTGCACGAGGCGCGGCGACGCCTAGCCATCACACTGCAACCCGCGCTTGGAGGTGAGGCATGATCGACGCGCTCGACCTCCTTCTGAACCAGGTCCGCGAACCGCACCCGTGCGACGAGAGCTTCGTCCAAGGCGTGATGACGAAGGTCCGCTTCGATGACCGCAAGCGTGGTTACCGCGAGTCCCTTCGCCGACCGATCGTCGTCGGGATCGCGGCCGGAGTCGTCGTGATGGGCGGCGCCGTTGCGGCTTTGGTGGGCGGCAATCCTGAGCGCACGCCCGTGGACAAGCCGGATGTCACCGCCGGAGCGCCGGTCACGGTTCGCAAGGCCACCCCAACATCCGAAGCACCAACCACACCCAGGCAAGAAGCAACGGCCGCCAAGCCCGCGCCGGCGGCCGGCGTCGTGAAGAAGGCGAGCGGTTACCTGACCGAGCACACCGCATGGGCGTTCGACGCCAAGACCGGGCTACACCTGACAACCGAGAGCTACACGACCGAATTCGTCGCCGGAAAGAGCCACCGTGTGACCCTCACGCTCGAGAACACCGGCGCCAAGCCGATCAGCGTCAGGGCCCCGAGCGACTGTGGGTTGCAGGCGATGGCCGTGCCCAAGGGTGGCGACGTCGGTGCCGCATACACCGCGCCGCAGAGTTATCAAGGTCGTTTCGAGTGGGTATGCGCCGGCTCCGACGCCGATCCGCGCCTGGCCGGCCTCTCCGAGGACTTCGTCCTCGATCCGGGCGATCGCCGAAGCGCCGACGCGTTCGTCACGCTTCAAGAGACCGGCGACTGGAACGTCTTCGGGATGTGCAAGTGCACCTACCGTCGCGTGGACGAACCGACGCCACCACCGAAGAGCGATCCGCTGACCGACCTCTTCCGGCGCACCGTTCCGTCGGACCTGCTCATCACGCCACCATCGGACGGCAAGGACCTCGCGACGCCTCCGATCGGCGTCCGCGCTCGCTGATACACGCCTGCTGTTAGCGTGTGCCTTGCGCTCGGACCTTCGGGCGTGCGTGCCCCCATAGTGCAGCGGCCCAGCACACCGCCCTTTCACGGCGGCAACACGGGTTCGAATCCCGTTGGGGGTACTCTTGGGCGGCACGCAATGTATCACTCTTTGTGATACATTGCCCTCATGACAAGGGCGATATCGGTTCGTCTGGATGATGCGGCGCAGGGCGCACTGGCGAGCCTGGAGGCGGTGGGGCTCAGCCGCTCTGCCGCGATCCGGAAGGCCTTGCTTGATGCGGCCGCGGCGCTGCGACGACACGATGCTTTGCGCCTGGAGGTCCAAGCCCTCGACGCCGACGAGGACGATCGGAAAGAGATGCGCGCAGTCGCCGAACTGATGGAGCAACTCCGTGCGCCGCGGTGACATCTTCGAGCTGCGACTGCCCAAAGGGCGGGGTCACGAGCAAAGAGGAAAGCGCTACGGCGTGGTCGTCCAATCAGACGCCATGCTTCCACGTTCGGTGATTCTCGTTGCTCCGACATCCCAGAGCGCTCGAGCCGCATCGTTCCGGCCTCAAGTCTTGATCGACCAGGGATCGACGAACGTCCTCATCGAGCAAGTCGGAGCGGTCGACGACACACGGCTGGGCGATCTCGTCGGCCACGTCACGCCTGAGGAACTCTGGGGGATCGACGAGGCGCTGCTCACCGTATTCGGCCTTCGATAGGGGCGCGCAACGTAGTGACGCCGATGCATAGACTCGGCCCCCTATGCGGTTCGGCTACGGACTTCTCACCGCGCAGCGGCCACCGGACGACCCTCGCACCGACGTCCAGATCTACGGCGAGATCGTGCAGCGGTGTGTGGCGGCCGAGAACGCCGGGTTCGACTCGGTGTGGGTCTCGGAACACCACTTCCTGGACGACGGCTACATGCCGTCGCTCCTGGTCACCGCGGCCGCGATCGCGCAGGCGACCGAGCGGGTCGAGATCGGCACCGGCGTCCTCCTCGCACCTCTGCACGATCCGATCCGCATCGCCGAGGACGCCGCCACGGTCGACGTCATCTCGGGCGGACGCTTGATCCTTGGCATCGGGGCCGGGTGGCGCGCCGAGGAGTTCGACGTGTTCGGAGTACCGCAGTCAGAGCGACCCAAACGCATGCGCGAGGCCGTGCGAGTGCTGCGCGGAGCCTGGGGGCCTACAACCTTCGAACACAACGGGCAGCAGGTCAACGTCACGCCGAAGCCAGCTCGCCCCATCCCCATCTGGCTCGGAGGATTCGCGCCGGGTGCGATCAAGCGCGCAGGTCGGATCGGCGACGGATTCCTGGGCTCGTCGTCGGGGACGTCGGGCATCGCCAGCTTCGTCGAGGCGAAGCGCCTCGCGCTCGAGGCGCGCGGGGACAAGGGGGATTTCACGTTCGCACTTCACGTCCCGGTGTACGCGTCCGATAGCGGTGATGGGTGGGAGCAGGTCAAGCGGTACTACGCCTACTTACGTTGGAAGTACGCGGACATGGCGCCCGCGCGCGGGAGCACGACGGCAGCGTCACCACCTACGATCGACGAGGCGCTCCGTGAGACGATGATCGTCGGCACCGTGGAAGAGGTCATCCGTCACGTCAGCGCATTCGTCGACGCGCTCGGGGACGACATCCATTTCATCTTTCGGTCAGACTTCCCCGGCATGCCACAGGACCAGCAGCTCGAACAGATCTCGATCATCGGCAACAACGTGATCCCGGGTGTACGCCGATGAGGGTGCTCCTGATCGGCGGCACGGTGTTCATCGGCCGTGCAACAGCCGAGGAGCTCGTGGCGGCCGGGCACGAGATCGCGTTCCTGCATCGCGGCGACCACGAGCCAAACGGCCTCCCCGAGGCCACCCACATCCACGCCGACCGCAAACAGATCGCTACCGTGCGCGACCAGATCGATGCCTTCGCGCCCGACGCGGTGATCGACAACATCGCGATGTGCGCCGAAGACGCGGACACCGCCCTCGACGTCATCTCCGGACTTCGCCTCGTCGTGACGTCGTCGTGCGACGTGTACCGCGCGTACACCCAACTCCTCCGGGGCGATGCC
This sequence comes from uncultured Actinomycetes bacterium, assembly GCA_964520325.1. Classification (GTDB taxonomy): domain Bacteria; phylum Actinomycetota; class JAICYB01; order JAICYB01; family JAICYB01; genus CAZFOB01. Next base: position 56,304 of record CAZFOB010000009.1, read on the forward strand.
GGCGAGCCGGGTCCGCTCGACGAGACCTCGCCGGTGCGCGACGAGCGCTACCCGTACAAGGGCCAGGACGGCCCCCCGATGATGCAGACCTACGAGAAGCTCGACGTCGAGGAGCGCTACCTGGCGCACGGCGCGACCGTGATCAGGCTCCCGATGGTCTACGGCCCCCGGGACGGACAGCGCCGGGAATGGCACATCCTCCGCCGAGTGATCGCCGGACGGGACAAGATCCCTTGCGGATCGGGCACATGGCTTTCCGGCAAGGGATTCGTCGAGGACATGGCGAGAGGGATGCGACTTGCCGTCGAGAACGACCAGGCGCGGGGGGAGATCATCAACGTGAGCGAGACCCGCACCTATCACGAAGGTCAGTGGGCGCAGATGATCCTGGACGCCGCCTCGTCGTCGGCCGAGCTGGTCCGCGTGCCGGACGGGCGGCTCCCCGACGATCTCGGGACCCTCGGAGCCGTTGCCCAGCACCTGCTGTTGGACAACGGCAAGAGCCGCCGCTTGCTCGGCTTCACGGAGACAGATCCTCGTGAAGCGCTTCGCCGCTCGGTGGCGTGGCATCTCGAGAACCCGCCGGCGGTCGAGGACCCGGGGTTCGAGGCCGACGACCTGGCCTTGCAGCACGCTGTGTGACCGATTGCACAGATACCGTGCGCCGCAAGACCTTCTTTGGCAGCGGTGCGTGCGCGAGAGTGCCCGCGTGCGGGCGGAGATGGGGATCTCGAGCGCCAGGCGAGCAGTCATGCTCGTTGGTTTCTTGCTTGCTCGGACGACACGGGTTCGGTACGCACGCTCGTAGCGGGCGCCAGACGCTCAGCAACGCTCCGCGGTCTGGCGCAGAACAAAGCGCTGGACGGTCTGGCTCAGAGGCAAGCCGCCAGGATGGCCGGCACAGGACGGATCTTCCACAACGACAAGCTCGCAACCGACCTGAGAGCTTCAAGACTTTCTTGGTCACTGACCGGTGAGAACGTCGGGGTCGGTCCGAGCGTGGAGGTCATCCAGAACGCCTTCATGCACAGCGCCGAGCATCGTCACAACATCCTCGACGGCCGCTACAACGCGATCGGCGTCGGTGTGACAAGCGCCGCGGACAGCCGGATCTACGTCGCGCAAGTGTTCGCCCAGGTTCCGGCAAGGACGGTGACCTCCGCTTGCGGCTTCATCACGGCGGAGGACGGCTCGCGTGTTCCCCCGTCCTACTACGGACGCAGCTGCTAGACGGCGACCCGATCGGCGCTTGCACCGAGCGAAGTCTCGATCTGCGTGACGCGCGCTGCGTGCTCGGCGTCCGAGATCGCGGCTTGTGATCCGTCAAGTGCGATCGCGTCCTCGAGGGGTACCCACGACTTGCAGCCCGCGAAGTGCTCGAGCACACCGACGTCGGTGTGCGACGGCAGCTTCCACGTCCTCGTGACCACGACGTTCATCGGTTTGCGCGGCTTGTAGGCCATGCGCATCCGGATGTAGTCCTCGCTCCAGGCATATGCACCAGAGAGTGCAAGCATCGCGTCGAGGTCATGCGTCAAGAACAGATCGGTCACTTCTGCCCATGACGAGATACGCACGACGTCGGGCCTCGGACGCTCGGCGACCGTTTCGCGGAACCACTCGCGGTACGACTCCTGCACGCTGTCGAGATCCTGATGCTCGTAGGTCGGGAAGAGCAGGAAACGCCGCTCGACGAGTGAGAAATCGCGCGTCTCCTCGATGATGCCGCCCTTGCGAAGGAGGACCGACTGCCGCCCACCCTCGAGCGCGCGGCACACCACTGCCCACTCCTTGAGCGCCTTCTGTTGCGCGGCGAGCAGCGGTGCCAGCGGAGGCCGTAGGCGAGACATCGCCGTATCGTACGCAATGTGAGCAACGACATCAGAGTGCGCGCGATCGCTACGCTCGAGTCCGACGGGTTCTGCGTGACCGAATGGCACGACGAGCCCAATGTGACGTACGCAGCTCATGTACACGCGCGCGCTGAGGTGCGCATCGTGGTCGAGGGCACGATGTCGATCATCGTCGCCGGCGACGAAAGACGGCTCGGCCCCGGCGATCGGATCGACCTGGCGGCCGACGTTCCGCACTCGGCGCGCGTGGGACCGAACGGAGTCCACTACATCGCCGGTACCCGTCGATAACCTCCTGTCATGAGTGTCTGCGTGGTCACCGATTCGTCCGGCGTCATGCCCGCGGCGTGGGTTAGCGACCTGCCGATACACATCGTGGCGTTGGAGATCGCGTGGGCGGACGGGACGCTCGAGCCCGGCAACCTTGCGTACTCGGCGATCGCGACGAAGCTCGTCGCGGACACCGTCGCACCGAAGACGGGAGCTCCGGCGCCCGGCATGTACACCGAGCTGCTCGAGAGGTTGCTCGCCGACCACGTGGACGGCGTCCTAGTCGTGTGTCCGGCAGCGGAGCTGTCAACGACCTACTCGAGCGCGACCATCGGCGCTCGAGACCTGGGCGACTCGCGCGTACGGGTGCTCGACGCGAAGACGGCCGCAGCAGGACAAGGACTCGTGGCGGCTGAAGCGGCCAGGGCGGCCGCCGATGGCAGACCGCTGGAAGAAGTCTCCGCGCGCGCGATCTCCGTCGCCGGACGGATGAACATCTGGGCAACGCTCGCGCGGCTCGACTTCCTTCGCCGCTCCGGACGTCTTCCCGCCATCGCGACCATCGGCGCTGATGCGCTCGGGCTCCAACCGATCGTCCGGTATGCGGGAGGCTCCCCCGCTCTTGCCGGCGTCGCACGCAATGATCGCCGTGCCAACGACCGGCTCTTCGCCGCCTGGGAACGCTCGATCGTCCCCGGTTCAGCGTTGCGAGCACTGGCGTTCCACTCGGCCCGCGACGACGATGCACGCGATCTCATCCAACGCGTCAGGGCCAGAGTCCCTGACGCGACCGCCGATCTGGTCGAGGTCACCGCGTCGCTTGCTTCCCACACGGGGCCCGGTCTGCTCGGACTCGCCTGGTTCTGGGATAACTGAGGACATGAAAGCCATCCACTCCGGCTTCGCCTACGCGGTCATCGCGTCCAACCTCCTGGTCGGGGTTTGGGGCATCGTCCTGTACCGAAAGCAACGGGCGGCGGCGCGGGGCTTCTGGATCGCGCTCGGTGCCGCGTGGACCTCGATCTACGTCCAGGGACTCATGGGCCTGCTGCTCTTCGAGAGGAGTAATCCGCCGTTCAAGCACCACTTCTACGGGTTCCTGTTCGCGATCATCACGCTCGCGGTCTTCCCCTTGAAAGGTGAGGAGCCCCGGCGCACGTTGCTCGTCTTCTCCGTCGCAACGGTGTTCATCGGGATCGTGGCCGTCCGCGCGACGCTCTCGTTGTGATGACCGTTCGCGCCGTGACGTTCGACTGCTGGGGCACGCTGATCACCGACAGCGGGGTCGAGCGATCGATGGCGCGGCGAGTTGAAGCGATCGGCGAGGCCTGCGACATCGACGCGGAGCAAGCTGCCGAGCTGCTCGACCGTGCGTGGCGCGTGCACCACAACGAATGGATCAACGCGCGTCAGTACGGATCGACGGGGATGGCGAGCTTTTGCATGTCCGAACTCGGCATCGACGATGAACCAGCGTGCATTCGCCTCGGCGAAGCCCTAGAAGATGCCGGGCGCCTCGGCTCCCAGCGCGCACTCGTCGGTGCGGTCGCAAGCTTGCGCACCTTGCGCGAGGCGGGGATCCGGACCGCGCTCGTGTGCGACGCCGGCTTTACTCCGGGACGGATCGTCCGCGAGTTCCTCGACGAGGGCGGTTTGCTCGAGCATCTCGAGTACTGCGCGTTCAGCAACGAGGTCGGCGTGCCCAAACCCGATCCCCGCATCTTCGCGGACGCACTCGAGGCCATCGACACCAAGGCCGAAGACGCCGTTCACGTAGGCGATCTGTTGCGGACCGACATCTGGGGCGCACGGAGCTTCGGCATGAGCACCGTGCGCATCACCCAGATCGGCGATGACGCCGCGCGCGGGTTCTCATGGAACCCCGACGCGCGCTTCAACGACTACGTCGGCTCCGATGGCGATCACCCCGAACTGCCGCACGCCGACGCTGACGAGGTCGTCGCCTCCCACGCCGAACTGATCGACGCGCTCAGGCGCTTGGGGGCCGATCTCTAGGCGCCTGCGGCTGGTTCGCTGAAAGCGGACGAACGGCGGCGTAGTGAGCGACAAGGCCGATCCCCCAGCCGAGCATCGGGAAGATGAACCACGGCATGACGTTGCCACCGTCCGAAGTCATCCACCACGTGGCCACGAGCAGCACCTGCACCGCGAGATATACGAACAGGTGGATGCGGAAACCAACTCTGCGTCCGTCCACAAGTTCCTTCTGAACAGCACGGTCGAATGGATCCATCAACTCTCTCCTTGTTCGTTCTCGGTGTTCTCAGCTAGCGATTCGATCTCAGCCGCCGCGGCGTCGAGGATCCGCTCGATCCGGTCCTCATCGACCTTGGGCGCAGCAGCCCACACCCGGCGCCCGAGCCGGGCAAGGACAACATCAAGACCAGTGGCGATACGGATCCCAAGGCGCGCCTCGAGGGCGGCCATCCGGTCGGCGCGACGTACATACGCCGTCGCGCCCTCACCTGTGAGCTCGAAGACACGACGGTCGCCGTCTTCGTGGGCCGCGATCAGACCTTCCGTCTGCAGCGACTGCAGGGCCGGGTAGATGCTCCCAGGGGACGGGCGGTAGCGTTGTCCGAAGCGCTCGGTGAGCTCTCCCATGAGCTGGTATCCGTGCATGGGTTCTCGCGACAGGAGCGCGAGGATCAGCAGGTGCAGATCTCCATGCCTGAATCGGACGCTCAACGTCGCTCCCTATGGTCTGGCGATGACTGGCTGACTGCTACGAAACTCTTACGAATCATATCGAAACTCCTACGAAAGTCAAGTGCCAGTGCTCGCGCCGGGTAGATTGACGCTCTGTTCGGCCGGGTCAGGGGGAAGAATGAGCGACCAGAACGCGATCGAGAACCTTCTCGAGGAGTTGCGGACCTTCGAGCCGCCCGAGCACTTCACGCGAGACGCCGTCGCGAGCGATCCCGCGATCTACGAAGAGGCCGATCGCGACTACGAGGCGTTCTGGGCCAAGCAGGCCGAGGACCACGTCACATGGTTCAGGAAATGGGACGACGTCCTCGAATGGAACCCGCCCTTCGCGAAGTGGTTCACAGGCGCAACACTGAACGTCTCCTACAACTGCCTCGACCGTCACGTCGAAGCGGGCTTCGGAGAGCGGGTCGCGTATCACTGGGAGGGCGAGCCGGGCGATACGAAAACCATCACGTACGCGTGGCTGCTCGAGGAAACGTGCCGTGTCGCCAACGCACTGACGGAGCTCGGTGTCGGCAAGGGCGACCGCGTCGCGATCTACATGCCGATGGTTCCCGAACTGGCCGCGGTGATGCTGGCGTGCACGCGCATCGGTGCGCCGCACACCGTCGTCTTCGCGGGTTTTTCTGCCGACTCGCTCTCGGGGCGCATCAACGACACCGGCGCGAAGGTCTTGGTGTGCGCAGACGGCGGATGGCGGCGCGGACAGATCGTCCCGCTGAAAGAGAACTCCGACGAAGCGCTGAACGACACACCGTCCATCGAGAAGGTGCTGGTGCTGCAACGGACGGAGCAGGACATCCAGATGAAGGATGGTCGCGACGTTTGGTACCACGACATCGTCCCGCGCCAGGCGCCTACGTTCGCACCGGCCGAGCTCGACGCCGAGCATCCGCTGTACCTGCTCTACACCTCGGGCACCACGGCCAAGCCCAAGGGCATCCTGCACACCACCGGCGGGTATCTCGTGGGCGTCGCGACGACGCACCATCTCATCTTCGATCTGCACCGTGATCACGACGTGTACTGGTGCGCAGCCGATGTCGGCTGGGTTACCGGGCACAGCTACATCGTGTACGGACCGTTGTGCAACGGAGCGACCTCGATCATGTACGAGGGTGGCCCGGACTGGCCGGACAAGGACCGCCTTTGGGCGATCGCCGAGAAGTACGGAGCCACGATCCTCTACACAGCACCCACGGCGATCCGCGCGTTCATGAAATGGGGTACGCAGTATCCGCAAGCACACGATCTGTCGTCGCTGCGCCTTCTCGGCACCGTCGGTGAGCCGATCAATCCCGAAGCGTGGATCTGGTACCAGAAGTTCATCGGCGGCGGACGCTGTCCGATCGTCGACACGTGGTGGCAAACGGAGACCGGCCACATCATGATCAGTCCGCTCCCCGGAATCACCACGACCAAACCGGGCTCGGCGACGCATCCGTTCCCCGGCATCAGCGCCGACGTCGTGGACGACGCCGGAAACTCGGTGCCCTTCGGCGGGGCCGGCTACATCGTGCTCGACCGCCCGTGGCCCGGGATGCTGCGGACGATCTGGGGAGACGACGAGCGCTACAAGGAGACCTACTGGTCCCGCTTCGACGGCAAGTACTTCCCAGGGGACGGGTGCAAGCGCGACGAGGAGGGGTACTTCTGGTTCCTCGGACGCGTCGACGATGTCATGAACGTCTCCGGCCACCGCATCTCGACCTATGAGGTCGAGTCGGCGTTGGTGGACCATCCATCCGTCGCCGAATCGGCAGTGGTCGGACGCGTTGGTGAGGACAAGGCCGAGCACATCGTGGCGTACGTCACGCTCAAATCATCGGTCACCGGCGACGACGCCCTGGTCGCCGAGCTGCGCGAGCACGTCGGCAAGAAGATCGGAAAGATCGCGCGTCCCGCGATGATCATCCTCACCGATGATCTTCCCAAGACGCGGTCCGGGAAGATCATGCGCCGTCTGCTTCGTGATGTGGCCGAGGGACGTCCGCTTGGTGACGTCACCACACTGGCCAACGAGAACGTCGTCGAGGAGATCCGCAACAAGGCTGCGTCGCACTCGGGGGCCGAGGAAGCCTGACCGTCCCCGACTGCTTCTCCTGCGAGGGTAACGCGCGGATCGGCGAGCTGCCGCCGCGTGAAGAGATCTACGCCGACGAGCACTGGCGGGTTGCGCACGCGATCGCGTGCAGGCTACCGGGCTGGTTGGTGGTCGTCCCAGGGCGTCACGTGCTGTCGCTCGACGAGCTCTCGGTCGAGGAGATCGCAGGGCTCGGCCCCCTTCTGCGGTCGCTCACGACTGCACTTCGTAGCGTTACCGGCTGCACGAAGACTTACGTGGCGCTCTTCGCCGAGGCCGAAGGGTACGGACACGTCCACTTTCACGTCGTCCCGCGGATGGAGACCTTCACCGCCGAGCAACGGGGGCCGCGGTCGCTTAACGCGTTCCTGGGAGCTGCGCCGGACGAAGCAGTGCCGGAGGCCGAGATGGACCGGATCGCCCTCGAGATCCAGAAGGCGATGCCGACCTAACCTGTCTGGGGACGAAGCCGCGTGCCAACGGCAAGTGCGATCTGCGTGATGTCCGAACGCAGGCTCGCGATGTCCGAACGCAGGCTGTCGAACTGGGACTCGAATCGTGTCTCAAGGCTGTCGAACTGGGACTCGAATCGTGCCTCAAGGCGGTCGGCGCGTTGGGTGAGCGCGGAAAACTCCTCTCGCGTGGGAAGGGCATCCACTTTCCGTTCCAATCGGCTGAATCTGCCGTTCAGCAACCAGCCGCCCACCAGGGTGACGACCAGCAGCGGGATGGCGTTCGTGAGTGTCAGGACGAGGTTGTCCATCAGTTCCTCCATCGTACGCGGGGAAGCGTAGTGGGCTGACGCTAGAGCACTCTGGACAAGAACTCGCGAGTGCGGGCGTGGGTCGGAGCTCCGAGCACCTCCTCAGGACTCCCCTCTTCGACGATCACACCGTCGTCGATGAACGCGACGCGGTTCGCGACTTCGCGCGCGAAACCCATCTCGTGGGTAACGACGAGCATCGTCATACCATCCCGTGCGAGCACGCGCATCACGTCCAGCACTTCACCGACGAGCTCGGGATCGAGGGCCGAGGTCACCTCGTCGAAGAGCATCACCTTCGGCTGCATGGCGAGCGCGCGCGCGATCGCGACGCGTTGCTGCTGACCTCCTGAGAGTTGCGATGGGTGAGAACTCGCCCTGTCGGCGAGGCCGACGTGCTCGAGATGTTCCATCGCTCGAGTGCGAGCCGCTGGCTTACTCAGCCCGACGACCTTCTCGAGCGCGAGGGTCACGTTGCCGAGCGCGGTTCTGTGCGGAAAGAGGTTGAACGCTTGGAACACGATGCCGACGTTGGTCCGGACACGGTCGATGTCGACCCCGCGATCGTTGATCCGCACGCCGTCGATGAGCACCTCGCCAGAAGAGGGTTCTTCCAGACGGTTCACGCAGCGTAGGAGCGTGCTCTTGCCGGAACCCGACGGACCGATGACGCAGAGCACCTCGTGGGCCGCCACGGCCAGGTTCACCCCTTTCAGGACCTCGAGTGAGCCGAACGACTTACGGAGAGCTCGCAGCTCGACGACGCTTCCATTCATTGGGGTGCTCGCAGTCCACGCTCCAGCCGGCTCACCACGCGGGTGAGCGGAAGCGTCATCAGGAGATAGATCAAGCTCGCGGCGACGAACGGCGTTGCGTTGGCCGACTGCGAGTAGGCATCACGCGCGACGCGGAGGAGCTCACGGCTCGCGACGGTGGCACCAAGGGCGGAAACGAGCGAAGAGTCCTTGAGCAGCGCGATGAATTCGTTGACGAGCGGTGGGATCACGCGCCGGAAGGCTTGCGGCACGACCACGTAACGCATCGCCGCGCGATACGGCATCCCGAGCCCGCGTGCGGCTTCCATCTGTCCGCGCTCGACGGATTGGATGCCGGCCCGGAAGATCTCGGCGACGTAAGCCGCGCTGTTCAACGCGAGCCCGAGCGCGCCGGCCGTGAACACGTCGAAGCGGATGCCGACGAAGGGAAGCGCGAGGTAGATGAACGTCAGCTGCATGAGCAACGGCGTCCCGCGGAAGAAGTCGACGAAAGCAACACCCGGCGTCCTGACGATCCGGCGGGGCGACACGATAACGAGCGCCACGAGCAAGCCGATGAAAACCCCGGCAACCTCGCCGATCGTCGCGAGCTTCAGCGTGTTGAACGCCCCCCGCAGCAGGTACGGCCAGAGGCCGTTGAGCGCGCTGAGGTTGAAGTATTGGTCTACGAGGAACCGAAGATCGAGCGTCTCCCGTGCCGACAAGACGATCGCGACGCCCAAGCCGGCGCCCCCAAGCGCAAGTCCGATCAGCGCTTCGCGCGAGCGAACACGGTGAACCTCGACGAGCTCCAGTCCCGCGAACGCCAGCGCGAACAACCCGAGCAGGATCGCCGGCCCTCGAGCGAAGAACGACACAGCGAGCGCCCCTGCGCCGACGACGAGCGCGCCGAAGCCGTACCAGCCCGTTCGTGGCACCGGATCCGTACCCGGGCGGCGCGACTCTGCGACCGCTGACCCCTCCCCTATTCGGGGGGCTCCGTCTTGAAGGTCTTCTTGTAGATGCGGGCATACGCCCCGTCGTCCTGCATCTCTTTCAGTGCCGTGTTGATCGCCTCGCGCAGGTTCGGGTTCTTCTTGCTCACCGCTATCCCGTAGTCCTCATCCGTCCGGATCGCCTGGACGACGACGGCGTTCCCGCGCTGGGCAACGATCTGCTCAGCGACCGGAAGGTCGACGAGGACCGCGTCGATACGGCTCGCGGCGAGGTCGGTGAACGCTTCCGGAGCGGTGTCGTAGGACTTCACGTCCTTCACCTTGCCTTTGGCCTTCAGGGCGTTCTTCGCGCAGTCCTCACCCGTCGTTGCGGCCTGGACGCCGACCACCTTGCCCGCGAGGTCGTCGACGCCGCCGATGGTCTCGGCATCTGCTGTGCGAACCGAGACGGACTGGTCGGCGTTGAAGTAGGGATCGGTGAAGTCGACGGTCTTCTTGCGCTCTTCCTTGATCGTCACAGCGGACATGACGACATCGAACCTCCCGGACGCGAGCGCCGTGAAGATCGTGTCGAAGGCCGCTGTTTGGAACTCGGCTGTGTAGCCGTCGCCGAGGCGCTTCGCGATCTCGTTCATAATGTCGACGTCGAACCCGACGACCTTGCCTTTGTCGATGGACTCGAACGGCGGAAACGCCGTGTCCGAGCCAACGGTCAGGATCTTGGGCTCAAGCGACGTGAACGTATCGCCCGACGGCACCGCCGGAGCGATCTTTCCCTTGTTGATAACGCACGCTTCGATCGTCGTCTCAGCACGCGTGACCTCGTCCGCCGTGATCGTCTTGGATGCTTCCTGCCCGCACCCGGCCCCCACGAGCAGCACGGATGCGATCATCACCGTCGTCGCTCGGAACCTCATCCGTTCCCCCTGTTCGGTTCGACTACTTCGGGTGATACCAGGTCCTCGCTTGCCAGCTGTACGTGCCGTCCATCGTGATCGGACGATCGAACGTCCCCGTCATCTTGCCGCTCGGCGTCATCTCGAAGCCCTTGCCCGTGGTCGTCAGCGTGTCGAACACCTTTCCGTCTCTGAGGATCTCGAGCACGATCTCGCGCTTGGCGAAGACGAACGTCTTGCTCGTCTTGTTCGTAACGACAACCTCGACGTGGATCGACTCGATCCGATCACCTGGCTCAGCGGCCGACTTGTCCGACTCGCGGACAACGGAGTCCATCGAGATCGTCGGAACCCCGCTGTACGACGGCGGCCTTTCGTCCTCGACGAGTATCGGCACGTACTTGTCGTCCTTCATGGCCGCCGCGTCAACCTTCGAGCAGAAATTGGGTTCGTCATCGCAGTTGACGCTCTCAGCCGATCTGATCGGTCGCTCAGAAGGCTCAGAACCACTGTCGCCTGTGCTGCTGGGACTCGCCGAAGACTCGTCGATCAATGTGACGTCGCCCTTCGCGGAGGGTGACGGGTCTTCATCGCCCGCGTCTGTTGCTTCTGATGGCGCCGACGCTGACGGAAGCGGAGAGGTGATGACGACCTCGTCGTCATCACCGAGCAGGATCGTGACACCCGTCGCGATACCGGCTGAGACGATGGCCGCTGCGATCACGATCAAGATGGTGCGCCGCATCAGAGCCCTCCACACACGTGAGCCGTCCTAGGTGCGACCGGCCGCTTCCTGCTCCCGAGCATGATACGAAGAGCGCACGAGCGGACCGGCAGTGACGTGCTTGAAGCCGAGGCTGCGTGCGAACTCTCCGAGCTTGTCGAATGTCTCGGGCGGGACGTACCGATCGACGACGGGGTGAGCTCGCGACGGCGAGAGGTACTGGCCGAGGGTGAGCAGGTCAACGCCTGCGTCGCGCAGATCCTCGAGCGATAGACGCACTTCGTCGTCGGTCTCGCCCATGCCGAGGATCAAGCCCGATTTGGTCACTTGGTCAGAGCGATAGTGCTTCGCCAAACGGAACACCTCGAGCGAGCGCTCATAGGAGAAACCCTTCCGCACGGCGTCGTGGATTCGCCGGACGGTCTCGAGGTTGTGCGCGAAGACGTCCGGCTCCGCCTCGACCACCGTCCGGATCGCATGAGGCATCGCGCGGAAATCAGGGACGAGCACTTCGACTCCGCACTCCGGGTTGTGCTTACGGATCGCGCGGATGGTCTCCGCCCACAGCGACGCCCCGCCGTCTTCGCGGATGTCATCGCGCGCAACACCGGTTACGACCGCGTACGCGAGTCCGACGGCGGCGACGGCCTTCGCGACGCGCTCCGGCTCCTCTTCGTCGAGCGTCGGTGGTTTGCCGGTGATGACGTCGCAGAACGTACAGCGTCGCGTGCATACGTTGCCGAGGATCAAGAACGTTGCCGTGCGCTGCTCCCAGCACTCATAGATGTTGGGACACGGACCTGATTCCTCGCACACGGTGTGCAACCCGTGTTCGCGCATAAGCCTGCGGAGCTCGAGGAAGTTCTCACCGTGATGCACCTTGACCTTGAGCCACGGCGGTTTCGGCTGGGGGCCGGAGGTGCGTCCGTCGCGAAGGCGCGCACGCGTGCCGGACAGTCGTCCGGCACCGGAAGCGCAACCCATACCACCACTGGTGGTGGTCGGCTCGACATGAGCAACGGGAAGACGCTTCAACTCGTTCTCGCTTGCTGCGCGCTCCGCGCTCCGCAGTCGCTCATCGCTCGTACCTGAAGACCGTCTCGAACTGATCGGCAACGATGACGGCGACCTCACCAACAGGCACGGCTCGTCGAAGCTCGAGCGACATCGACGTCACACCCTTGTCGGTGATCCCGCACGGGACGATGCCGGCGAAGTACGACAGGTCGGGTGCGATGTTGAGCGCGAAACCGTGCTTGGTGACGTTTCGCGCAACGCGAACCCCGATGGCGCCGATCTTCGCATCGCCGACCCATGCACCCGAGTTGTCGCGATCGCCTGTGGCGTCGATGCCGAAACGCTGGAGCGTTCCGGTCATGACGTTCTCGAGGTTGCGCACGTAACCCACAAGATCTGCACCTGCACCGAGATCCACGATCGGATAACCGACGAGCTGTCCCGGGCCGTGGTACGTGACCTGGCCGCCTCGATCGGTCTCGACGACGTCGACACCGCGCGCGCGTTGCGCATCGGCGTCCCACAGGACGTCGCTCGCGTTGCCACGACGTCCGATCGTGTAGACGTGCGGGTGCTCGAGGAGTAGCAGCGTGTCGGGGATCTCACCGGCGACTCGGCGTTCGTGGAGTTCGGTCTGAAGCGCCTGGGCCGCCGCGTACGGCACGAGGCCGAGGCGCCGAACATCCAGAGAACGCTCTAGACCTCGTGCGAGAAGTCCCACGTCTCCAAGTTCTCCTTGAGCCGGCCGAGGAAGCGCATCGCATCGACGCCGTCGAGTAAGCGGTGGTCCCAGGACATCGAAAGGAACGTCCGATGGCGCACGCCGAACAGATCGCCCACCGCCACCACGCGCTTCTCGACGACCTCGGTCGACAGGATCGCGACATTGGGCTGGTTGATCACCGGAAGCGACATGTACGACCCGAACGGTCCGGGGTTGGTGATGGAGAAGGTCGAGCCGCCGACGTCGTCCGGATTCAACTTCTTCTCACGGGCGCGTTCGCCGAGGTCGCGGATCGCGCGCGCGAGACCGACGACGTTGAGCGCCTCGGCCCCCTTGACGACTGGGACGATCAGTCCATAGTCGGTCGCGACGGCGACGCCGAGATTGACGTAGTTGTGATACGTCGCCTCACTCAAGTCCTCGGACACACTCGCGTTCACCACGGGGAAGGCGAGCAGAGCGTCACACACCGCTCGTGAGATGAAGGGGAGATATGTAAGTGAGAAGCCCTCGCGTCTCTTGAACTCCTCGCCGGCGGCCTCCCGGACTTTCGCGATCTCCTCCATGTCGACCTCGATCGCGTTCCATGCACGGGCCGAAGTCGCAAGCGAGGCGACCATATGCTCGGCGATCCGCTTGCGGATGTGCGTGAGCGGTTTGGCCTCGGTACGTCCGTCGCCGGCACCAGTGCGCACCGGTGGGGGTGCTGCGCGCTCGGTCTCAACGGAAGCGGCCTTCTTGGCGTCGCCCGCCTTGCCTTTGTCGGAGGGCTTGCCTCCGTCGCCCCCCTTGCCTCCGTCGCCCGCCTTGCCCGCGTCAGAGGACGGCGCGTCCTGCTCGACGAATGCGAGGACGTCCTCCTTTGTGACGCGTCCGCCGGCGCCGGTCCCACGCAGCTTCGAAACATCGACGTTGTGCTCGCGAGCCAATCGACGCACGAGTGGCGACAGCACTTGACCCTCCGGAGCATCCTGCGTTTTCGCCTGAGCGGGCTCGGGAGCCTTTTCGGGTTCCGTTTGAGGCTCCGGCTTGGACTCCGGTACGTCGGCTTGTTCCGGTGCGTCCGCTTGTTCCGGTGACTCGTCCTTTGCTTCCTCGTCCTTTGCTTCCTCGACCTTTTCGGCGACAGGTTCCGCAGAAGGCTCCTCGGACGGCGTCTCCTTCGCGGCAGCAGGCGCGCCGGAGCCGGCTTCCTCCACTTCGCAGAGGGCCGTACCGATCTCGACCGTCTCACCTTCGGGCACGAGGATCTTCGTGAGGGTGCCCGCGACCGGGGAAGGGATCTCGGTGTCGACCTTGTCGGTCGAGACCTCGACGAGCGGGTCATCGACGGCGACGGTATCGCCTTCTTTCTTCAGCCATGTGAGGATCGTGCCCTCGACGACAGACTCACCCATCTGCGGCATATCGACCTTCGTCGCCATAACGAACTCCTTCTTGCGTTTGGCTTGCGTTTGGCTTGCGTTTGGCTTGCGTTTGGCTTACGTCTAGCCGTGCAGCGGTTTTCCGATCGCCTCGAGCGCGGCTTCGCCGATGACCTCGGACAGGGTCGGGTGTGGATGGACGAACGCAGCCACTTCAGCCGGCATCGCTTCCCAGCCGACGGTGAGCAGACACTCGGCAAGGAGCTCGGTGACGCGGGGGCCGATGAGGTGCATGCCCAAGATCGTCCCGGGGGCTGGGCCGTCTTTCGCCGCCACGATCTTCGCGAAGCCTCTTGCCGCGTGGATCATCTGTGCTCTTGCGTTCCCCGCGAAAGAGTGTTTGGTCACAACAACGTCGTAGCCCTTCTCCTTCGCCTGAGCCTCGGTGTAGCCGACGGAAGCCACTTCGGGAGAGCAATAGGTCGCGTGCGGGACGCTGCGCGAGAAGTCGACGGCGATCGGCGATCCACCAGCGATCCGTTCCGCGGTGGCCATGCCCATGCCGAACGCGACGTGCGCGAGCTGCGGCGTGCCGGCCGTGCAGTCGCCGATCGACCACACGCCTGCCTCGCCTGCCTCCCCATTTGGCGCCGCACAGTTCTGCTCGTCGATGACGATGTAGCCCCGGTCGGTTTTCACGCCCCATCGCTCGAGGTCGAGTCCGTCTGTTGCCGGACCGCGCCCGACCGCGACGAGCACCGTGTCGACCTCCAGTTCTTGCGTCTTGTTGCCCTTCGAAACCGTGAGCTTTACGCCCCCGTCGCGCTTGTCGACGTCCTCGACCTTGGCGCCGGCCATCGTGACGATGCCGCGGCGCTTGAACTGCGCAGCGAGTTCTTTGGACAGGTCGGCGTCCTCCAGAGGAATGATGCGATCGAGCGCTTCGATCACAGTGACGTCGGCGCCGAAAGAGCGGTAGATCGAAGCGAACTCGACGCCGACGGCGCCGGCTCCGATCACGGCGATCTTCTGCGGAAAGGTCTCGCTCGTCAGTGCCTCGTCCGACGTGATGATCCGCTCGCCGTCTGGGTCGAGGCCCGGGATCGAGCGTGCGAATGAGCCCGGGGCAAGGATCACGTTCTTCCCGGTGACCGTTTGCCCGTCGACATCGATCGTGCCCCGCTCGGCGAGCGTTCCGTTGCCCTCGAACACGTCGATCTTCCGAGCTTTGATCACGGCTTGCAGACCCGCGTGGAGCTTCTTGATCGGTTCGTTCTTGGACGACTGGACCTTGGCCCAGTCGAACGCGGGATCACCGACCGTGATGCCGACCGATCCGGCATCGCCGATGGCGTCCATGACCTCGGAGGCGTGAAGGAGCGCCTTGGTCGGGATACAGCCGCGGTGCAGACAGGTCCCGCCGACCTTGTCGCGCTCGACGATCGCGGTCTTCAGTCCGAGGAGCGCGGCACGAAGTGCGAAGGCGTAGCCGGCCGGGCCTCCGCCCAGGACAACGGCGTCGTAGGTGGTGAGCTCCGCCATGAGGAGCCAGTCTATCCACGCTGGTCGCGAGGGCTATCGGGAGATCTAGGCGGGCGCTCCGGCGACGGCGCGAAGCCCTGCCGCACAGTGTTCTCCGTCACGACGCCGGGTTCGACGAACTGCAACAGATAGTCGGGGCCGCCGGCCTTGCCGCCGACGCCGGACAATCGGTGTCCGCCGAACGGCTGGCGACCGACGAGAGCGCCCGTCGTCCCGCGGTTGATGTACAGGTTGCCAACGTCGAATCGCCGCGCGGCTTCGTTGATCCGGTGCGGAGACCGCGAGAAGACGGCTCCGGTCAGCGCGTAGTCGGTGTCGTTGGCAAGTGCGAGCGCGTGATCGAAGTCGTCGGCTTTGATGCAGGTGAGCAGGGGGCCGAAGACCTCCTCCGTCGCGACGCGTTTGGCCGGATCGTCCACGATGACCACTGTCGGTCCGACGAACCAGCCCCGCGAAGGAACGTCCGTTCGAGCGAGCACGACGTCGCCTTCGGTCGCTGCGAGCTCGACGTATCCGCGGACGCGTGCGAACGCATCCTCGTCGATGAGCGGCCCGACGACGGTGCGCTGTTCGGAAGCGTGGCCCACGGGAAGCACCTGCGCAGCGCCGACGACGCGTTCGACGAGCTCGTCGAACATCGGTCCGATCCCGATGAGACGCGACGCGGCCGAGCACTTCTGTCCGGCGTAGGCGAACGCGCTCTTGACGATCGCTGGAACTGCGACGTCGAGATCCGCGTCGGTGTCGACGATGACGGCGTTCTTCCCGCCCATCTCGGCGACGACGTGCTTCACGTGGCGCTGCCCGTCGCGGTGGATCGCAGCCTGTTCGATGATCTGCAAGCCGACCGCTCGCGAACCGGTGAACGCGACGAACGTCACGTCTTTATGCGCAACGAGCGCGGCTCCGACCTCTTCTCCGAGCCCCGGAAGGAACGCGAGCGCGCCGGCCGGCGTGCCTGCCTCCAACAGGACATCGACGAGGCAGGAACCGACACCGGGCGTCTGCTCGGCAGGCTTGAAGAGCACGCAGTTGCCGGTGACGAGCGCCGCGGTGACCATGCCCGCTGGGATCGCGAGGGGGAAGTTCCACGGGGCGATCACTGCGCCGATCCCTCGTGCCCTGTAGCGATACGAGTTCGTCTCACCGGCCGGACTGAGCAGCGGCGACCGGTCACGGAGCGCCAGAGCCTGACGGCCGTAGTACTCACAGAAGTCGATCGCTTCGGCGACATCGGCGTCAGCGTCGTTCCACGGCTTGCCGGCCTCGAAGCAGATGAGCGACGCAAGCTTCGCGCGGCGCCGCCGCATGACCGCCGCGGCGTCGAAGAGCACGCGAGCACGAGCCTCGACCGGTGCGTCGCGCCACGCCGGTAACGCCGTCCGCGCGGCCTCGATCGCGCGCTCGACGTCGGCAGCGCAAGCCCGCGCCGACCGGCACACGATCCGAGCCGGTGAACCGGGATCGACCGAGATGATCTCGCGATCGGTGCCAACAGTGTCGCCGCCGATCACGAGCGGCGCATGCAACGGGAACGTGTCCGGCGCCGCAACGATCGCATCCGCCATCGCCTCGCGGATCTCAGGTCGGCGGAACTCCGACGGCGGCTCGTTTGCGAAGGGACCCGGACCATCGACACTTGTCGTATGTCCCGGTTCGCGACTCTCGATACCGACGTCGGGCACCGGTGGGCGCATCAGCTCGCGAAGGCCCTTGCCTTCGCCGAACCGTTGGCGCACGAACGATTCGTTCGCGGTGTTCTCGAGCAGCCGACGCACGAGGTACGCCATGCCCGGCACGAGCTCGCCAACCGGTGCGTACGTCCGCACGCGATACGACAGGTTGCGAAGGCCGACGTGCACTGGCTCGGCCATGCCGTACAGAAGCTGAAACTCGATGGCGCTCATCGGAAGTCCGACCGACGCGGCGTACGCGATCGCGACGGAGATCGACCTGAGGTTGTGGCTGGCGATGATCGGGCGCACGTCGCCCGCCCTGTCGATCAGCAGCTGCGTGCAACGCTCGAAGTTGGCGTCGGTCGATCCCTTCGATGTGAACACCGGAACGACCCAGCCCTCTTGGGAAGCCTCGATCGTCTCGGCGTCCCAGTACGCACCCTTGACGAGCCTGACCTGGAGCGGCTCGGCTAACGTGTCGCGCGACCAGTCGGCTAAAGCAGCAAGATCCTCGTACGCGTCCTTCAGGTAGGCCTGGACGACAACGCCGAGACGCGGACCGTCTCCGAACTCTGATCCGATGCGACGCAGGAGCGCGAGTGTTGACTCCTTCACGTCGTAGCTCTCCATGTCGACGTGCACCGTGGCGCCCAGCGCTTTCGCGCGCTCGAGCGTCGCACGCGATCTGTTGACGACCTCCTCGATCCCTTCTTGTTCGGTCATCGCCGAGAAGCGAGGGGACAGTGCGGTCGGCTTGACCGAGATATTGACGCGCCCGAGCTCACCCCACGGATCTCTCTCGAGGAGCGGGCGAGACGGCCAGAGAGACGACACGCGCGATAGCTCCTCGAGCGTCTCGCGAACGCGAAGGGCATAGCGGTCGGCTTCGTCCGCGGTCACGGTCTTCTCGCCGAGGACGTCAACCGTGCACGCCTCCCCCGCTTCCCAGAGCTCGCGCAGTCGCGGTGCCGCATCGGTCGCCGACGACCCGGCGATGAACTGCTTCGCCATCCGCTTGATGGCCGCGCGCGCAACCAACGTCGTCAAACGGTCGGATCCTGGGAGATGATGGGAGACGCGCCTCGCAAGGTCGAAGAGTCGCGGTGCCCCGGTGTCGGTGAAGTACTCGTCAACGTGGCGCTGCACGTCGGTGTCGTCGGTCGTCTGCGGGAAGACGTCCACGAACCGGAAGAGCTGTGTCTTGAACGATGCACTCGACATCGCGACGTCGAGCATCTTGTCGAGGATGAAGGCAGACACCGCCGACCGGCGGGATCCGGCCTGTGAGATCTCTTGGGCGACGGCGAAGACGCGCCTCTCGAGCTCGACGTCCTGTGAGGGTGTTGACCCCTTCATGTGATGCGGAGTGTCCGTTCGCCGTGTCCGGCACTCATCTTCTCAACTCTGGCCAACTCTGACGGCGAGCTGGGCTGGATTCACACCGGCGCCGATGAGGCATGCTGAGAGTGTTCACGAAGAAGGAGGCGCATTGAGCGACGATCTTCGCATCGAGAAGGACACCATGGGCGAGGTCAAGGTCCCTGCTCATGCCTATTGGGGCGCATCGACGCAGCGCGCCGTCGAGAACTTCCCGATCTCGGGACTCACCTTCCCGGCGCCTTTCATACGGGCGCTGGCGCTCATCAAGGGCGCAGCAGCCGAGGTGAACGCCGATCTCGGCCACATCGACGACAAGATCGCCAAGCTCATCGCGGAGGCCGCCAAGCGAGTCGCCGATGGAGAGTTCGACGACCACTTCCCCATCGACATCTTCCAAACCGGCTCCGGGACGTCCACCAACACCAACGCCAACGAGGTCATCGCCAACGTCGCGAACGAAGCTGCGGGGTCGGAGCTTGCTTCGAAGTCGCCGGTTCACCCCAATGACCACGTGAACTTCGGGCAGTCGTCCAACGACGTGATCCCCTCGACGATCCACGTCGCGGCGCTGGAAGGGATCGTCCACGACCTCATCCCTGCCCTCGAGCGGTTGAAGTCGTCGCTTGCCAAGAAGGCCGGCGAGTTCGCCGGCGTTGTGAAGACGGGACGTACGCACCTCATGGACGCAACCCCCGTCACGCTCGGCCAGGAATTCGGCGGCTACGCCCGGCAGATCGAGCTCGGGATCGAGCGCATCAAGTCCGCCGTCCCACGACTTGGGGAGCTCGCGCTCGGCGGCACCGCGGTCGGTACCGGACTCAACACCGACCCGAGGTTCGCGTCCGCGGTGATCGCGAAGGTCGCAGAAGCGACGAGGCTCGAGCTGAGCGAAGCGACGAACCATTTCGAGGCACAGGGCGCACAGGACGCAGCGGTCGAGATGTCGGGAGCCTTGAAAACGGTCGCGGTGTCGTTCGTCAAGATCAGCAACGACCTGCGCTGGATGAACTCCGGCCCCCGCGGGGGCCTCGGTGAGATCAGGCTCCCCGACCTGCAGCCGGGGAGCTCCATCATGCCGGGCAAGGTCAACCCGGTGATCCCCGAGGTCGCCGTGCAGGTGGCCGGACAGGTCATCGGCGGCGACGCCGCGATCACGTTCGCAGCTTCGACGGGAAACTTCGAGCTCAACGTCGCGCTTCCGCTCATCGCGCACAATCTGCTCACGTCGTCCGCACTCTTGGCGACCACCGCGAACGCACTCGTGGACAAGTGCATCGAGCAGATCGAAGCCAACACCGAGCACGTCCGCGCCATCGTCGAGCGAGGCGACATCATCTCGACCGCACTGAATCCGCTTCTCGGGTACGAGAAGGTCGCGGAGCTGGTGAAAGAAGCGCGAAAGACGGACACGACGATCCGTGACATCGCTCTGAAAAAGAAGCTCCTGACCGAAGAGGAGCTGGACATGGCGCTCGATGTGGAAAAGCTCACGCGCGGAGGTCTCGGCAAGTGACCACCGCCGGGAAAGACAACCTCACGAGGGACGAAGCGCAACAACGCGCGCGGATCCTCGGTGACGTCACCTACGAGATCGCGCTGAACCTGCGCGGCGGTGCGATCACCTTCGATTCAGAGACCGTCGTGAGGTTCTCGTGTACCGAGCCTGGAGCATCGACGTTCATCGATCTCGATGCGGTCGAAGTCAGCGAGGCCGTTCTCAATGGACGCACGCTCAACGTCCACGACACGCCGGACGGCCGCATCGCGCTCGACTCGCTCGAGACCTCGAACGAACTCGTCGTCAAAGCCACGCTCGAGTACTCACGAACGGGTACCGGTCTTCACCGCACCGTCGATCCCGTCGACAAGGAGGCCTACACCTACACCCAGTTCGAACCCTTCGATGCGCACCGGGTCTTCGCCTGCTTCGACCAGCCCGACCTGAAGGCGACGTTCGCCTTCGACGTCGAGGTGCCGGAAGGGTGGGTCGTGATCTCGAACACGCGTCCGACGGTCAAACCGACCGACGGCTCGGCGGGACACTGGGTCTTCGGCCCCACGCCGGTGATGTCGACGTATCTGGGCGCGATCTGTGCGGGCCCTTACGTCGGCACAACCGACAAGTACAACAACATCGAGCTCGGCTGGTGGTGCCGCAAGTCGCTCGAGAAGTACATGGATAGCGACGAGCTCTTCGAGATGACGAAAGCCGGCTTCGCATTCTTCGAGAAGGAGTTCGACTACCCGTACATGACCGGCTCGTACGACCAGGTCTTCTGTCCGGAGTACAAGTTCGGAGCGATGGAGAACCTCGGGTGCGTGACGTACAGCGAGCGGATGATCTTCCGCTCGAAAGTCACAGAGGCCGAGCGCGAACGGCGGGCCGAGGTGATCCTCCACGAGATGTCGCACATGTGGTTCGGCGACCTCGTGACGATGCGTTGGTGGAATGACCTGTGGCTGAACGAGAGCTTCGCGACCTACATGGCCTACCTCGCAAAAGAGCGCGCGACGCGCTTCACGAATTCGTGGGTCAGTTTCGCCAGCGACGAGAAGACGTGGGCGAACCGTCAGGACCAGCTTCCGACCACGCACCCGATCGTTGCCGACATCCCCGACGTCCATGCGACGCATCTCAATTTCGACGGCATCACCTACGCGAAAGGCGCGTCGGTGCTCAAGCAGCTCGTGGCGTGGGTTGGTGAGGACGCGTTCTTCCGTGGCTTGCGCCGGTACTTCAAGACCCACGCATGGGGAAACACCGAGCTACCCGATTTCCTCGAACCGCTCGCGCAGGAATCGGGACGGGACCTCGGGACATGGTCGAAGGAGTGGCTCGAGACGGCCGGAGTGAACTCGATCAGGGTCGACGGCAACACGGTCGTTCAGACGGCGACCGCGGAGTTCCCGACGATCCGGTCGCATCGGATGGCGATCGGTCTCTTCGACCACAAGCACGGCGAACTCGAGCTCCGGCGCGAGATCGAGCTCGACGTCGTCGGTGACCGCACAGAGGTCAAGGAGCTCGCGGACGAGGCGCCGGCCGATCTCGTCCTCCCCAACCACCGAGACCTCGCGTACGCGAAGATCCGCTTCGACGAGCGGTCGTTGCAGACACTGACCGATCGATTGCGGGATCTGCGGGACCCCCTCGCACGCACGTTGTGCTGGGGTGCGATCTACGACATGTTGCGCGACGCGGAGCTCGGGGCCTGCCGCCACAACGCGATCATCCTCAACAACATCGACGGCGAGGACGACATCGGCGTCGTCCGCGACCTAATCGGAAGCGTCAATAGTGCGATCTCGATCTACGGCGCACCGGCCAACCGCGATAGCGGCCGCGACGCGCTCTGCGCGAAGGCCCGTACCGAGATGCTTGCGGGGCAGCCCGGTTCTGATCTCCAGCTCGTGTGGACGCGTGCGTACATCCATTCGGTTCGTCTGGGCGACGACCTCGGATTCGTCAGGGGCCTTCTCGACGGTTCACAGACGATCGACGGCATCGAGATCGACACCGATCTGCGCTGGCTGATCGTCCACGCCCTCGCCGGCAGCGGCACGCCGGCCGACGACCTCATCTCAGCCGAGCACGAACGCGACCCGACCGACGAGGGCGAACGTCACGCGACCGCCGCGCGCGCGTCGCGTCCTACGCCCGAGGCGAAGGCCGAAGCGTGGGCCAACGCCTCGGACGATCCAGAGATCACCCTTGCGATGCTGCGGGCCGTTGCAGGTGCGTTCCAGGACCCCGAGCGAGAAGAACTGCTCGAGGGGTACGTCGACCGGTATTTCGACGAGGTGCTCGGCTTCTGGGGGAAACGTGAGTTCGATCTCGGGATCGCGTTCGCCCGCGGCATGTACCCACGCACCTACACGCAGGACGTCGTCGAGAAGACCGACGTCCTGCTCGGCGATCCCGAGCTCCCGACGCCGGTGCGACGGCTGCTGATCGAAGCCCAGGACGACACCAAGCGCGCCATCCGCGCGCGCGCCGTCGATTCGGCTTAGAGCTCGGGCTTGTCCTCACGGGAAGCACGGGAAGCACGGGACGCAACGGAGCTGTAGCGGCCGGGGTCCTCAAGGAACTTGCGCAAACACGTCGGGGAACAGAACGCGTAGGTCACGCCCTCGTGACTCAAGGTAGCGACGGCGGTATCGCCGACGGCCATACCGCACACCGGATCACGCTCGGCGACCTCGTTGCTCCGGGCGACGCGGAAGAGCTCGACCGTCCGCTCGAACCCGGCCAGGTCGTGGTTACCCGTCGACGCGACGACGACCCCTACCTCTTCCGCCGCCTCGGCAACCGTCTCTGTGAGGAGTATCTCGTTCGCGTTGGCGAGTGCGGCGATCCGCGCGGCCAGATTCACGGTGTTCCCGACGTAGTCGCCAACGCGATAGAGCACCGGACCGCAGTGGATGCCCGTGCGAAGTGCGGGAAAGTTGGGTTCGGACGAGGCCATCTCGTCGAGCGCGACGCTGAAGGCGAGCGCGCGAGCCGGCTCTGTGAACACGAGCATGAAGGCATCGCCGATCTGCTTCACGAGGGTGCCCTGATGCTCGTCGAGCAGGCCGCGCACCAGCCCGTCGAAGCGATCGAGGATCGCGGCCGCGACTTCGTCCCCATGGATCTGCGCGAGTGAGGTGAACGACGCAAGGTCGACGAAGACGATGGTGGCTTCGAGGTCTGCGCGGTCGGTTCCACGCTCGGCCGCCTCGAGATCGGCAACCGCTTCCTGAACCGACGCCCGCAGAAGATGGCGCCGGTGTACGGTCAGCAACAGCGGCTCGAGGATCGGTCCGACGAGCTCCTGCACGGTCTGCAGCCGCTCAGACTGTTCACGATCCTTGAGAAGCGTCGATCTCCCGCCCGACTCACCGACGAAGTCGCGGATCATGCGGACTTCGGTTTGCGCGAGACGGCGCAGCGTATCGCCGTACACGCGAGCGACATCGAGCACCATCTTGAGCGGTATGCCGCCCTCGACGAGCTCCTTCACCATCTCGAGGAACTTGATGTCACGTCTGGGGATCGACGCGCCGAGTCCGATCGCGCGGAGCAACGTCTTGACGGCGTCGAGCGGGATCCCGATCTCCTCGGCGGCCTCATCCGCAGTGACCTGCTCGTGCGAGTCCCACAACAGATCCGCGTAGAGCACGAGCGGTGAGCCCGCTGCGATCGCCTGCTCCAGATCCTCGATCGATCGTCCGAGGCTGCGGTAGTGGTTCAGGTAACGGATGCGCAACACATCCATCTCGTCGAGCAGACCGTCTTTGTCGAGATCGAGGAGGCCACGCTTGATGTAGTCCCTGACCTCGCGCAACGGGACGCCCGCGAGCTTCGCCAGCTGTTTCGCATCAAGGGGCTCGCGCATCACCCCGAATGGTATGGAAAAGCTAGACTCGCCTTCCCGTGAACGTCCTCTTCGTGTGCACCGGCAATGTATGCCGCAGCCCCATGGCCGAGGGATTCCTGCGCTCCGAGTCCGACCGGCGGGGGCTCGGTCTGTTCGTGCGCTCAACAGGCACACACGCGTGGACGGGCCGCGCCGCCACCATCGAGGGACGGAAGGTGATGAACGAGCTGGGTGTTTCGATCGACGACCATCGCACGCTGGAGCTCGATCCGGAGTTGGTTGACTGGGCCGACCTGATCATCGGCATGTCTCGTGAGCACACGCGCGATACCGTCCGGGCATTTCCGGGGGCCGAGCGCAAGACGTACACGATGAAGTCGCTGCTCGAGTTACTTCCGTTGCTCCCGCCCCACGATGACACTGAGGCGTGGCTTCATGCGGTGTGGCAGATCCGCGAACGCGGGGACGGCCTCGAGTTCCCCGATGTCGACGATCCGATCGGCGAACGCGAGGCCGCGTACCGCCGTGTCGCCGGCGAGATCAAGACTCTCGTCGCGCGCTTCGCGGAAGCACTCGAGCACAACGCGAAGCAAGCGAGAACCAGATGAGGACGCTTCGCGCTCGCGTGATCGCGGTCGTCTGCGTTGCGTTCGTCTTCGTTGTACCGGCGGCGCAGGCTCAGGCACCGTCCACGAGACCCGCGGGGCCGTCGCCCACTCCCAAACCCGTCATCACGGCTGCTTCGGCGATCCTCGTGAACCTCTCGGATGACAGTCAGGTCACATTCACACGTGCGGCGCGGGTGGTACGCGCGCCGGCCAGCCTCACGAAGATCGTCACGGCCCTGGTTGTCCGCGACGAATTCGCATTGGACGACGTCGTCGTGGCCTCGCCGTTGGTTCTGCAGACCAGCGGCAGCGACCTCGGGCTCGAGCCCGGGATGAAGCTGAGCGTTCGCGAGCTGCTCTACGGGTTGCTGCTGAAATCCGCCAACGACTCGGCGATGGCTCTTGCTGCACACGACCCGGCTGGGTACGAGCATTTCATCGCGCTGATGAACCAGAAGGCGCGTGCTCTCGGCGCCTACGACTCGACCTTCCGCAACCCGCACGGATTGGATCAGGTCGGACATCAGTCCTCCGCCCGCGACATGGCGATCTTCACGCGCGAGCTCATGCGCGACCGCACGCTGGCCGCGATCTCGGGCACGCCGAGGCACACATTGATCTGGAAGGGACAGAGCCGCACGTACGCCCACCACCACAAGTTGTTGTTGCGCAACAACAACATCAAGGCCGGCAAGACCGCATTCACCAACCTCGCCGGCCACGCGCTGATGACGGTCGCCGATACCCCGGCCGGACGACTGATCGCTGTCGTGATGGGGTCACAGGATCAGTACGCGGACACCGAATGGCTCTTCGTGTACGGGAAGAACGTCGCGGCGCGCCAAGCGTCCGGGGGTGGGAGCGTACGCGGGTTCGGACCACTCCAAGCGCCACCGTCGCCTCCCGACAACGCGTTCGCGCAAGCATTGCCGGTCGATAGGAATGACCCGCGCGACGACATCCGCTGGTCGATCCTGATGATGGTGCTCGCGGGACTGACGGCCCTGACGCTCATCACGTCTCGGCGGCGCGCCGACGAGAGCAGTGGTGTTGAGGCGTGGCTCGCCGGCCTCGCGGCTCCCGACTCCAAGCAAACGCCGCACAGCCGTTAGTGCGCCGCGCCCTCTGGCTCGTTCCGGTCATCGCCGTCTTCGTCGTCGGCGGCATCGGACTCTTCCGAGTGCGGCCGCAGGCCGCACTCGGAAGCCCGGCCCCAGCCTTCGAGCTGCCGTCGCTGAACAGCGACGGCACGCTCGCTCTCCGGAGCTTTCGCGGCAAGCCGGTGGTGCTCAACTTCTGGGCTTCGTGGTGCGAGCCGTGCAAGGACGAGGCTCCCGAGTTCGCGCGCGTGTCGAAGAAGCTCGGCGACGACGTGCAGTTCCTCGGCGTCACGATGCTCGACGGACGCGAGTCCGCTCTCGAGTTCGTGAAGCACTACGACATCGGCTACGACAGCGTCCGGGACACGCGTGGGGTGATCGCGAAGCGCTACGGAGTGAACGGTGTCCCGGAAACGGTGTTCATCGACGAGCGCGGACGAGTGGTCGGGATCTACATCGGGGCTTTCCGGAAGGGACAGCTCGAGACCGCTGTGCTCGATCTCCTCGAGCTTGGATCCGGCGAGCTGTTGCGTCTCACGGGCCGCGGCCAGACGCGACCCGTTCCCTGACGGACTACAGCCCGGCCCAGAACGCCTTCAGTGCGGCCGCGGCGGCGGCCGGGTCTTGCAGCAGCCACCAGTGGCCGAGCCCGTCGAGAAGCTTCACGTCGACACCGAGCTTGCCCGCGACAGCGCGCGACCGCGTCTCGTCGCCGAACGGATCGGCCGATCCACCGATGACGAGTCCGGGCACCGACACCGGCTCTGATGCGGCCCACTCGGTGCCGATGGTCGTGGCGGATCGGTAGAGATCGAGGATGCAACCGATCATGTCGTCGTCCAGCGCCTCGATCATCCGTACGGCATCGTCTTCGGGTACGCCAAGTGCGGACAACAGCGCGGCAGAGTCCGCCGGCGTCGCCCTCATACCCTCCCAGTACGCTTCGCCGTCGCCGGGCGTCTGCCAGATCTTCGCGAAGTCGTGCCACTCGAAGCCCGGATCGACCACCGTCACCGCGTCGGTCACCCAGCTGCGAACCTCGGGGTGGGTCGTGGCGATGCGCGTGGTGAGGATGCCGCCCCAGTCGTGGCCGACGAGATCGACCGGACCGTCGATCCCATCGATCTCACCGCGTAGCCAGTCTGCGTATTCGTCCATGGTCGCGCCGAATCCGTTCGGACGTGCGCAACCGAACCCGGGCAGCGAGAGCACGACGACGTCACCGTCCAGGTGCGACCGCACACCATCCCAGACCTGTGCGGTCTCTGGAACGCCGTGAACGAGGACGATCGTCACATCAACTTCGACTTCGCCGTTCCGGATCGCGGGTCGGACCAGAATCCATACGCCACATGCCTGAGACAACGATCATCGCGCCAACCTCCCGTGTGGACTCCGGTGTCATCGTTGCCGACGCGCCACCCAGGCATCAACCCAGCGAGATCGGTGCTCGAAGACGCCAAAGAAGCCAAAGAAGCCAAAGAAGCCAAAGAAGCCAAAGAAGCCAAAGAAGCCAAAGAAGCCAAAGAAGAAGGACCCCCGGGGAGGGGGTCCTTCTGTGTTGCGGGGAGGGCTGTGTTTACTTCACGCTCTTCTAGCCCGCACAAGCTCACGGGTGGTCCGGCGAACCTCGAAGGCGTCGGACTCCTCGAGGCTGCGTGTTTCGACGTCGTAGCTCAGTGCCTCTGCGAACAGTCCGCCGAGGCGGCGCAGTCCGGGCCGCCACAGCCAGCCGAGCGCGCCCTTGGGGCGTCGGAGATGCACGACGATCTCAGTCGTCTTCTTCGATGCTGGCCTGATCTCGATGAGCGCATCGCCCTCGGCGGTCCCCTTCGACCACCGCGCGGCGAAGGTCCGGGAGTGTGTTCCTCCGGTCGCCGTGCGCTCCGAGCGCACCTCGATCACGGCAGTGCCGACGGCGAGCGTACGCGGGAGCGCTGCTCCGGCCCGGCGCGCGGGCACTTGGATGATGACGTTGCCTCTTTGACTTAGGGTCATCTCGGCCTCCTTTCGGACCGGCCATGCGGCCGATCCTGTCGTCTGGTTGGCGGTGGATCCGCTTCCCTTTGGCCTTGTGACTATCGGTCGGTCATCAGTATGACTGACCGATAGTCATAGGTCAACCCTACAAGCATTACCCCCCGTCTGCCGGCGACAAACACCCTCAAGTGAGCTTGTGCATTCGAGAACGCGTTGCTACGCTGACCCCAGGTCAGTTCTTCGGCCCACGCCATCGCCAGAAACAGGGGAGCATCGGTTGGATTCGGTTCGCGAGGCGGTCTCCTCCGTCCTCAAACGCAGGGTGGTCAAGCCGACCGAGCAACGCCGAGCCGAGATCCTCGCCTCGGCACTCCAGCTCTTCAGCTCCAGGGGCTTCTCCGACACCACGATGGACGAGATCGCGCACGTTGCCGGGGTGGCCAAGGGAACGGTCTATCTCTACTTCCAGTCCAAAGAACACTTGCTCCTCGCACTCAAGCGCGACTTCATGCAGGGGCTCACCGACGCCGTGGCCGACATCGTTGCTGAAGGGATCGAAGCACTAGCGGCCGGCAAAGCCACCGACTACCGCGACATCATCGATGCGATCTTTGAGGTCGTCGTCGACTACCACACGAAACGGCGCGACGCCGTAGAGGTAGTCGTGCGCCAGAGCCCGAGTCCCGACCTCGTCCGCGAAGCGCTCGACCTCGAGCGCGAATACCTCTCGCTCATCACCAATGCGTTCCGCACCGGCATGGAGTACGGACTTGTGCACACCGAGGATCCGGAGATGACCGCACATCTGATCACCGCAGCCATCCGCGACAACATCGCCACGTGCCTGTGCTACGGGGAGCCGGACAACCTCGACCGGCTCGTCGAGGCATGCAAGCAGATGCTCTACAAAGCACTCGCACCGAACGTCGAGCTGCCGCCGCGGCGACCGCGGCTCGTCCGAAGCACCGACAACTGAGTCACCAGCTCTCGCCGGACCACGCCATCTCCCAGAACGCGAGCTCGTAGCGAAGCGTCGTCTCGAAGGTGCGCGACCACCGCACATACGTGAGCTCGTCGGCGGATGCGCCGAGCGAATCGACGAAGCCACGCAGCCAGTCGGTCAGTGCGACGTAGTCCGGATCGGCATACGAGCAGATCCACGCTGCATAGCGGTCGTGCTGAGGTACGCCGGCGTTCTTCAGACGGACACCGGCGTCGGCGTAGCCCCATTGACAGGGCAGAAGGGCCGCGGCGAGCTCCCCGATATCACCGGCCGAAGCGGTGCGCACGAGGAACGACGTGTACGCGACAGTGGTGGGTAGCGGTTCGGCCCCCGCGAGCTGGTCGGCGTCGATCCCCCACTGCGCACACGTCCGGCGGTGCAGCTCCATCTCTGTTGCGAGCGTGGCCTCGAGCAGTCTGGCGAACCACGTCTGCGCATCGAGGCCGGGTGCCTTCGCCGATGCGTACGCGAGCACGCGTGCGTAGTCGATCAGGAACAGGTAGTCCTGGACGAGGAACCGTTTGAAGCGCTCCTCTTCGAGGTCACCCGATCCGATCGCTCGAACGAATGGATGCGCGACGCATCGCTCCCACAGCGCGTCATGGTCGCCGCGGAGCCGTTCCGATGTGTCCGTCAATCTGGCCGGACGCTAGACCTTCGAGCGGTACTGCACCTGGATCTCGGTGAAGGCCGCGAGTCCCCACGGACCGTTCTCGACGCCGAGGCCGCTCCACTTGAAGCCGCCGAAGGGCTGGTGCGGCGCGAGCGCGAGGTGGGCGTTGACCCACGCCGTGCCGCACTCGAGCTTCGACGCAACTTCGGCTGCGCGATCGGGATCGCTCGACCACACCGACCCCGACAAGCCGAACATCGTCGCGTTGGCGCGATCGAGCGCTTCGCTTTCGTTCTTGTAGGTGAGCACGGGCAGCGCCGGACCGAACTGCTCTTCGTCCACGATGCGCACGCCTTCGCTCAAGCCGGAGAGGATCGTCGGCTCGAAGAAGTATCCGGGACGATCCATCGCCGCACCACCGGCCGCGACGTTCGCGCCTTGGCCGATGGCATCCGCGACGAGCTCCTTCACCCGCTCGTACTGCGGCGCGTTGTTGATCGGACCCATCTCGACACCCTCTTCGAAGCCGTCCCCCATCTTCACGTTGCGCGCCTTCTCCGCGAGACGCTCGACGATCTCGTCCTGCATGGCCTCGGGCACGTACACACGCTTGATGGCAGAGCAGATCTGTCCGCAGTTGCCGAACGCGCCGTCGAAGAGCTTGTCGGCGACGACGGCGGGATCTG
Organism: uncultured Actinomycetes bacterium; assembly: GCA_964520325.1. Taxonomy (GTDB): domain Bacteria; phylum Actinomycetota; class JAICYB01; order JAICYB01; family JAICYB01; genus CAZFOB01. The sequence goes on from CAZFOB010000009.1 coordinate 86,390, forward strand.
CGTCGTCGAGGACGATGGCGGGGTCGTTGCCGCCGAGCTCGAGCGTCACGCGCTTGAGGTCGGGCGCGGCCGACGCGGCCACGTGCTTGCCCGTTGCGACAGAGCCGGTGAAGCTCACCTTGCGCGGCACCGGGTGTGAGGTCATCCACTTGCCGAGCTCGTCACCGCCGGAGACAACGTTGAGCACACCGGGCGGCAGCACTTGCTGCAGGAGCTCGACCATCTTGAGCGTCGCGAGTGGTGTGAACGGCGACGGCTTGAGCACCATCGTGTTGCCTGCGCGCAGCGCCGGACCGATCTTCCACGACGCGAGGATGAGCGGGAAGTTCCACGGCGTGATGGCTGCGACGACGCCCATCGGACGACGTACGACTTCGGCGTAGGCGTTGGCGTCGTCCTGGATGACTTCCTTGGGGACTTCGAGATCGGCGAAGTACTGGAACCACATGCCCGCGCCGAGTGCTTCGATGCCGGCTTGCGACAGCGGCTTGCCCTGTTCGCGAACAAGGATGGGGCCGAGCTCGCCGCCGGCGCCGAACATGATGGCGGCCGCATTGCGCAGCGCTTCGCGTCGTGCATCCTCGTCCTGTTTCCATGGGACGTAGGCCTTCGCGGCAGCGTCCATCGCTTCGTCGAGCTGTTCGCGCGAGCAGTCCGGTGCTTCGGCGTGGACCTCACCCGTGGATGGATTGATGACGCCAAAGGTCTTATCCGTCGTGCGCCGCTCGCCGCCGATGATCATGCCGGTGTCGATCGCAAGATCCGTCATCGCCTTCGTTCCTCCCTCACCTCGGCTCCCAGTTGGCCCCCATCATGCCCCTTTCGGCGTTCGGTAGGTTGTGGCCATGTCGGAGGCGCTGCAAGGCCGCAACGAGTTCCTGCTCCGCCAGCGCGTCACGCTGATGGTGAACCGCTACGAGGTCCATGCACCCGCTCAGCCGGGCACCGGCAGCAAACAAGAAGGCGAGCTCCTCGTTTTCGTCGAGCAGAAGCGGATGAAGCTCAAGGAGGAGATCGGCTTCTTCGCCGACACCAACAAGACACAGCCGCTGTTCTCCGTGAAGGCCGAGAACGTGCTTGATCCGCGTGGGCGCTACCAGGTCCTCGATCCGGGTGGCCAGATCATCGCTCGCTTCAAGAAGAACTTCGGACAGAGCTTCCTGCGCAGCACCTGGCACCTCCAGGACACCGGCGGCAGGCAGACCGGCATGGCCAGGGAGCGCAACCTCTTCGCCGCGCTCTTCCGCCGCTACGGGTCGCTCATCCCCTACATCGGTGAGCTCCTCGGCCTCATGCCGATCGCCTACAACTTCGACTTCACCACCACCGCCGACGTCCGGCAAGCGACGAACGAGCGCTTGTGGGGCATCCGGGACCGCTATCGCCTGACGGTGACCGCCGAGGGAAACGACCTCGACCGCCGCCTGCTCATCGCGATGGCCGTCTGCCAGGACGCACTGCAGCGTCGCTAGCCTCGCGCGCTAGCTTGGTCAGCCAAGCGGTTGTTAAGATGGCCATCATCACAAGCGCGTTCCGGACGGGTAGGGAGAACGGTCTCGTGCACACCGAGGATCCGGAGATGACCGCGCACCTCATCACCGCGGCCATCCGGGACAACATCGCAACATGCCTGTGCTACGGCGAGCCGGCCGACCTCGACCGCCTGGTCGAAGCGTCGAAGCAGATGCTCTACCAGGCGCTGGCGCCCGGCATCGAGCTGCTGTCCAGACGACCGCGCCTCGTTCGCACCTCGAACACCTAGCCCACCGGAGCGGGGTAAGGTGCCCACTATATCAGCCAATCGGCTATACTATCGGCCAATGGACATGGCAGAGCCGTTCTCCGCGGTTGCGCCCACACTCGACAGCCCAGTTCTGTCGGTTCTTGCCGGTACGACCGGCCCCCTCGGCGCCAGAGAGATCGCCCGTCTGACGCGACGAGGTTCCTGGGAAGGCGTCCGCAAGACGTTGCTGCGGCTTGCCGAGCACGGCCTCGTTACGAAACAAGAGGTCGGAAACGTCACGCTGTACACCCTCAATCGCAGCCACCTCGCAGCTCCCGCTGTTGAACGCCTTGCGAATCTTCGTGGGGAGCTCTTCACACGCTTGTCCAGCGCGATCGCACGGTGGGTCATCGCGCCGGTGCATGCTTCAGTCTTCGGTTCGACGGCACGCGGTGACGGTGACACCACGAGCGACGTGGACCTCCTTATCGTTCGCCCTCGCAGCGTGAGATCAAGCGACCCGCGTTGGCGTGCGCAGATCGATGAGCTGTCCAGCGATCTTCTGATCTGGACGGGCAATAACGCCGCCGTGTCGGAAGTCGGCGCTCATGAGGTAGGCCGCGTCGCGGCGAGCGCCACCGGACAAGCGATCGCATCAGAAGGTGTCGTCCTGGCAGGCGAGCCGATCCGCGCATTGGCGAGGAAGACCTCATGACGACTTCCGGCGCGAGGACGCAGCGGTGCAGCCGCGCTGATGCCCGGATCCGCCTTGGGCAAGCGCAGAAGTTCCTCGAGGTCGCCGAACTCGTCGCCGATGAGGCCGCGGAGGAAGCGTTCAGCGTGTCGGCGGCGCTCGCGGTCCTCGCAGGCATCGCCGCCGCGGACGCCGCATGTTGCGCAGCGGTTGGCCGGCGCTCCCGGACGCAAGACCATCACGACGCCGAAGCTCTCGTCGAGCAGATCACCCCCGGAGGACATGTCGCGGCGACGAGGTTGCGCCGGCTGATCGATCTGAAGGACACAGCCCACTACGGCCTGATCAATGTGACTCGTCAGCGGTTGACGGCAGCCATCAGGCAAGCGAACAGTCTCGTGGAGTTCGCGACGGCGACCATCGGGCGGGTATAACGAACGTCGTGAAAATCTCAGTACATGGCCATGCCGAATCCATCGCCTTCCTCAGGACCCTCGCCTTCCGCGACGTCGGCTTGAGTCAAGACCACGTTGGCTACTGAGGGGAACGACGACCCGCCTGGACGGAAGTAAACCATCACCTCACCGGCGTCCTTGATGTCCGCACCATTGACCGTGATGTCTTCGTATGGGACTCCGATCGCGAGATCGGTTCTCGAGCCGGCGGCGTCGTAATTCCAAGCACTGAGCGAGTAGCCGAAGAGGTCATTCGCTTCGGCCGACTCGCCGGGCGTATCCGCTTGTCGGATGATCACTGCACTGCTCGACGACGGTCCGCCCTCTTCGCCGAACAGCACGTGCACGACACCCGCGTCCACGGCGCCGGGTAGGTCTTCGTATGGTGCGCCGATAGCGATGAAGTTGTCCGCCAAGATGCCACCGGGGGACAGCGACGAGCCGAACCGATCACCAGTCTCGACCGTTTCGGTCGGGCTGGAGGACCCCGAGGCGGTTGCCTGAGTGTAGAGCCGGTTGCCAGTCGACGAGAGGCCCGAAGAGCCGCCCGAGAAGAGGATCTGCACAACGCCCGCCTCCGTCACCATGCCGGTTCCGGACTTGATCCCTTCCCTCGGCACACCGATGACGAGATCGGGGGGCCCACTGTTGTTGAGATTGCGGGTCGTCAGTACTTCGCCGAACCGATCGAAGGCTTCGGCCGTATCGAGCACTCCGCCGCTTCCCTGCGTGAAGAACTGGGCCCCCTTTGCCGTCGGTCCAGACGGCGAGGGCGGAAGGACGGTGACAGCGCCGGCGTCCTTGAGTGAGCCAAGGTCCTCTCCGACCACGCCGATCACCAGCGACGCGGGCCCGAGGGTGTCAGTGGACGTGAATGCTCCGGTGGTCAACGTGAAGCCGAACTGGTCGCCGGCCTCGACAACATCCGGGACCCCGGCGACGTCCTGGTTCCAAAACTGGCTGCCGATAGGAGTTAGGCCACGCGTCGTCGGCGGGGGATTGCCCCCGCACCGGTTGAACAGCACGTGGACCGCACCTGCGAAGGAGGCGCTGCCGAGAGTCTCGTCCGGAGCGCCGATCGCCACGTAGCTGCCACTGCCTGGGAGGATTCCCCACGCCAACGAGAATCCGAAGAGGTCGGAGGACTCGGCTTGGTCAGCGATCTCGCCCGAGTCCTGGGTGAGATACGTAGGCGGCGTGACGCTCCCCGGGGGCTTCCCGACAACTGGACCGTGGAAGGTTCCGAAGAGCGCGTGGACTGCACCGGCGTCGGCAATTCTCCCCGCGTCTTCGTAGGGTGCACCGACGAGCAGGTCCGACTTCCCGGAGCAATCGAGATCCAGTGACGCGAGTGACCAACCGAATCGGTCTCCAGCCTCGGGTTCGTCGTCGACGCCGCTCGTCGCCTGAGTGATCACTTGTGGTGGTTGCGAAGTGAAGTTGGCGCCCCCGAAGAAGATGTAGACAGCACCGGCATCGACGATGCTCCCGACGTCCTCGTACGGAACACCGACGACGAGGTCGCCGATGTTGTCGGCGTTGAGGTCGGCCTGGAAAGCGCCACTCGATCAGCGAGGCCGTGGCGCAGTACGTGCCCGAGCTCGGCCTCGGCGATGTGCTCCTCTCCCCCGGCGACGCGGTCGACGCGTCGTTTCGCACCGGCAACAAGTTCGTCGACGCCGGTCACAAGGCCGCCGTCGGCATGGTGAACGCGGTCTCTTTGATCACCGACAAGATCTTCGGCTCGTCGAAGAAGCCGAAGGCCGTGTCGAAGTCGGCGTAAGCACCACCACCGATCCTTCAGAACGGCCCCCGTTTGGGGGTCGTTCTGCGTTTAACGTCCCTCAGAGCCGCCGGGCTTCAGGCGTGCGCCGCAGCCTTCTGCGTGTTGGCCACGACCGCGTCGATGATCTGCGGCCACGCACCCTCCGGCATGTCGTGTCCCATGCCGTCGATCTCGACGAGCCGGCTGCTGGGTATCGCCGCGGCCGTGCGGCGTCCGTTCTCCGGCGGCACAAGCGTGTCGTCCAGTCCGTGGAGCACGAGCACAGGCATCTTCAGGCCACCGAGAGCCTCGACGCGGCTGCCGGATGCCACGATCGCCGCCATCTGCCGCAGGAACCCGGCGGGGAGGTAGCACCTGTCGTACGCACGCGCTGCGTCGTTGCGGATGCGCTGTTCGTCGAGAGGCCAACCCTTCCCGCCGATGACCGCACGGGCTTTCACGGCGAGATCGATGACCTCGTCGCGGTTGGACGGGCGCTCGGCGAGTAGCACTTCGAGCGCCTCGGCCGTCGGAGGCACTGCGTCGGTTCCCCCGGGGTGGGACATGATCGACGTGAGGCTCAAGCACCGCTCGCCGTGGCGAAGGGCGATGAGCTGCGCGATCATCCCGCCCATCGACGCACCGACGACGTGGGCGCTCTGACGTCCGATCGCGTCGAGCAACGCGGCACCGTCGTCTGCCATGTCATCAAGGGTGTAGGCGGCGGGGAGGCTGCCGCCAAAAGTGTCGGCGGCGCTGGCCACCGGCGCGTCGTCGAACTTCGTGGACAGACCGACGTCGCGGTTGTCGTAGCGGATCACGAAGAATCCGCGTGAGGCGAGCTGCCCGCAGAGCTCGTCGGGCCACGCGATGAGCTGGGCGCCGAGCCCCATGACGAGGAGCAGCGTCGTGTCGTCGCCCGACCCGAACGTTTCGTACTCGATGTCGATGCCATTCGCCTTGACTGTCGTCATGCTCGTTTCTCCTTCGTCGAATTGCTTTCGATGAACCCAAGCATCCGGCGCCACGCATCGTCGCATTCGTCCGAGAACTGATCGAACGCCCTGTCGAAGAACGAGTGCGGTGCGCCGTCGTAGATCTTGATCTCGTTGCCGACGCCACGATCGTCCAATGCCTTCGCGAACTCACCGAGCTGCTCCGGCGTGATCATCTGGTCGGCACCACCGAAGAGTCCGAGCACGGGAGCTTCGAAGGCGCTCACCTTGTCGATGGGTGCGTCGAGGTCGTCATCATTGCGGGCGACCATCATCCCGTAGAAACCGATCACACCGGATAGTCCGTGTCCGCGGGCCGCTTGGTTGACGGAATTGCGCCCGCCGAAGCAGAAACCCACGGTGAAGACGTTCGTGGCTCCCTGGGCGCGAAGGTTCGCGACAACGGCTGCAACGTCGAGCGCAACGGTGTCCGGATGGGTCTTCATGACTTCCGGCCAGAAGTCGAAGTCGTCTTCGCGGCGCGACGCACCGGCCGTTCGTCCGAAGTAGTCGAAGGCCGTCGCGTGCACACCGGCTTCTGCGAAGCGCAGAGCCAGATCCTCGTAGAACGCGTGCAGTCCGCGGACGTCCGGGAGGATCACGATCGACGGTGCGTCCTCAGCTTCGGCTCGCGCACTGAAGACCGCGAACTCATTGCCGTCCGACGCTTTGAGCGTGATCGACTCACCAGTCGCTGCTCCGCCGACTATCGGTGGTAACGGTGGTCGGGCTGTCGTCTCGTAACACATGATCATTCCCCCTTGACGTCTGCGAGCACGGCTTTCGCCGCGTTGCGGCCCGGTGCGCCGGTCACGGCACCGCCCGGGTGCGCGCCCGAGCCACCAAGGTAGAGCCCGGGCAGGGGTGTGCGACAGTCGAAGTGCTCCTGGTGCAGCGCGCCGTGGAAGATGTCGCCGCCGGGCAGGCCAAAGCGCTCCTCGAGCTCGACGGGCCCGAGCGCCTCGATGGCGATCAGGGCATCCGGGACGTTGCTCGCGTAAGAGCTGAGCGTGCGGACAACGGCGTCCTTCGCATGATCGCGCGTTGCCGCCGCATCGAACGGGTCCGGCGCGACGTACTGGGTGAACGCGGAGACGACGTGTCCGCCGCCGTCGACGAGGCTTGCGTCGAGCGTCGACTGCACGAAGAGCTCGATCCACGGACGCGCGGAATGCGAGGCCGTCTGCGCGTCGGTGTAGGCATCGTGCAGGTACTCGATCGACGGCGCGATCTCGATCGTTCCGTGGTGCTGGGGGCCGCGTCCGGGGCGCGCGGTGAAGTCGGGAAGCTCCGACAGCGCCATGTTGACCTTCAGCACGCAGCCCTGTGCCCGCCACGCCGCCACGCGCTCGACGAAGTTGCCGTCGAGGGCGCCGGCAGGCACGAGGTCGAGGAAGGTCGTCTTGGGGTCGGCTCCGGAGATGACGTACGGCGCTTTGACCACGAGCCCGTTCGCAAGGCGGACGCCCACCGCCCGTCCTCGCTCGACCAAGATCGAGGTCGCCGCCGTCCGCTTGAAGAATCGCGCACCTGCTTCGTCGGCCGACGAGGCGATCGCCGCGCTGACACCCCCCATGCCACCACGCGCGAACCCCCACGTTCCGTTGGCGGAGAAGAGCTCGCCACCGAGCGCGTGGTACGTCATCACCCACGCCGTCCCAGGGTCGCGCACGCTCGCCCACGTACCGACGATGCCCTGCGTCGCGAACGCTCCTTGGATCGCCGGATGCTCGAAGAAGTGCTCGACGAGCGCGGCCGCGCTTCCCGCGACGGCCATGCGATAGATGTCCTCGCGGCCGAGCGAAGAGAGATACGACTCGACGTCAACGGGATGAGGGTCGTCGAAGACCGGGCGAAGCAGCGTCGTCACTTCGTCCCAGAACTTGCTCCAGCGCGAGTAAGCCTCGCCGTCGCGGGGGTGCAGACGCGCAAGCTCCTGCTCCGTGCGTCCAGGGTCGCGCCAGACGAAGAACGATCCGCCATCGGGGAGCGGGACGAACATCTGCGGATCCTTCGGCACCGAGACGAGCCCGTGGCGCAAGAGCTCAAGGTCGTCGTAGATGTCGGGACGAAGAAGCGACAGCGCGTAGCTCGCCGTCGAGACGCGGTAGCCGGGAGCAAGCTCCTCGGTCACCGTCGCTCCGCCGATCACGCTACTTCGCTCGTAGATCGCCACGCGCAGACCAGCGCGGGCGAGGTAGGCGGCGGCCGTAAGTCCGTTGTGTCCGGCGCCGATGACGACGACGTCGAGGTTGGATTCCTGAGCCATCGGTCGGGGTACCCGAACCCCTAAGGCAACCTGCCGCAGATCACGCGTGTCAGCTTGAGCTCACCGTGCGTGCTGCGCACGTCGACATAGCCCGCCTCCTTGAAGAGCGGGCGGATGCGGTTCCACTCGCTCGGGACGACCTCGATGAGCACCCAACCGTTGCGACCGAGCCACTCGGCCCCCTCGCGGATCACGCGTCGCGTGAGCTCCAGGCCGTCATCGGAACCGTCGGTGAGCGTTCGTTCGTCCTCGTACTTGCGGATCTCGACGGGAAGGTCGGCCACCTCGTGCTTCGGGACGTACGGCGGATGGATCGTGATGACGTCGACATTGCCCTTCAGGCGCTTGGGAAGCGGCTTGAACATGTTGCCCTTGTGGAAAGAGACGTTGCGGACGCCGAGCTTCTTCGCATTCGCTCGAGCTTCCTTCACCGCGTCGCCCATGATGTCGACGCCGTGGACCTCGGCTTTCTTCACAGCCCGAGCCGAGCCGATGGCGACGGGGCCGATCCCGGTGGCGAGATCGACGTGCACGGGGCTCTTGCGGCTGCGGATGCGTCGGATGGCTTGCGTAGCTAAGAACTCGCTCGTGAGCCTCGGGACGAACGCTCCACTGCGCACGCTCATCTTGAAGTCGAGGAAATCGACCCACCCCAGGATATAGGCGAGAGGCTCGCCGGTACACCGCCGCTTGAGAAGCTTGTCGAACTTCTTGATGGCGGTAGCTGAAACGTCCTCGTCATCGTCGGGTTGGCGCCCGAGGACGTGGGCGAGGATGTCCCACGCCTGATCGTCCTCGTCTCCTTGCCAGCCGAACCCTTCGTTGGCTGCGACGAGTGTGCGCTTCGCGTCCTTTAGGAGCTTCTTCGTTTTCACGACCATAGTTTTCACGGCCATAGCGGTGTATCACATCGCCTCGGTGACAGGCGTGCCAACTCTTCATCAGGGCGAGACCTATCCTGTTGCGATGAGTCTGGACCTCGAGCAGATCGCGGCAGAGCAAGCCCGCGAGGAGCTGTTCGCCTACCGCCTCTACACCGCGCTCGCCGAGCGGTTGCCGGACGGCGATGGCCGCGCAACGATGTCTCAGCTCGCCGCGCAGGAGAAGACTCACGTCGACTTCTGGCTGAGCGTCACCAACACCGATGAGCGCTCGATACGAGTCCCGGCGATCAAGTACCGACTGCTCGTGATCGCGAGCCGCTTGCTCGGTCCCGCCTTCACCATCCGCTGGCTCGAGCGCGGCGAGGACCAAGCCATCGAGGCCTACCGGGGGCTGCTGTCCGACGGCGCCCTCACATCGGAACAACGCATGGCCATCCAGAAGATGCTCGCCGAAGAGGAAGAGCACGAGCAGGTGCTCGAAGGCGGCATCGAGGACGAACGACGGCTCTATCTCGGGGCAGCCGTCCTCGGGCTGAACGACGCACTCGTCGAGCTCACGGGTGGACTGACCGGGCTCGTGAGCTCGATCTCCAACCCGAAGCTGATCGGCTTCGCCGGCCTCGTCGTCGGCATCGCCGCGTCGATGTCGATGGCCGCGTCGAACTTCCTCTCCGTGGACATCGGTGAGGAGACGAAGCTCAAGCCGGGCAAATCGGCCGCGTACACCGGGATCGCGTACATCTTCGTGGTGATCGGGCTGGTGCTGCCGTTCTTCCTGCTCGCGGACAGGCGCGTGGCGCTGGTCATCAGCTGGGCAGTCGCGATCCTCATCATCGCGGCGTTCTCGTTCTACTCGTCGGTGATGCAGGGCGTCTCGTTCTTCCGGCGTTTCGGCGTGATGTTCGCACTCGGCGTTGGTGTCGCGGTGATCTCGTTCTTCGTCGGACGCCTCCTCGGCGCGATCATCGGCATCGAGACCGTGTAACATCGACCGAGTCGCGGTTCTTCGACCAAGGGGGTGTTCGCACATGACGGCTCTCACTGTCATTCGGGCGCTCCCTCGCAGCTTCTAGCTCCACCCCTCGCGGCGGAGTGCCTTCGTTACCCATCGGAGGTTCATGCATGCCGCAAACCAGGTCCGTACCCAGCTGGGTCATCACGGACAACTATGTGGACGAAGAGCTCGGCACGCTGCGTGCCGGCAAGGAAGCGGGCTGTTTCCTCGTGCGTCGCACGGCCGGCGACCGCTGGTGCTTGCTCGTGCGCAAGGACTACCGCAAGCGCAGCGACAGAACCTACAACGCGCCGGTGCGGGCCGGTGAGAGAAGCATCCGCCGCGACATCTTCATGGAGTCGGTGGCCATCAGGCGGCGGACGGCACGCAAGGCCGTGGCGCAGAACACCGACGTCGGCAAACTCATCATGGAGTCGGTATGGGCCGGCCGTGAATTCGCGACGCTCCGCCTTCTGTGGGAGAACGGCGCACGCGTTCCCTATCCCGTCGAGGAGGCCGAGCACGGCTTCTACATGCAGTACGTCGGGACGCTCTCCGGTGCCGCACCCCGCTTGGCCGACGCGAGGCTCGAACGTCTCGAGGCCAACGCCGTTTTCGAGCGACTCGTCCGCGAGCTCCGGATCCTTGCGAGGCTCGGCATCGTTCACGGCGACCTGTCCGCGTACAACGTGCTTCTGCAGCACGGGTGCCCGTGGATCATCGACCTGCCGCAAGCCGTCGACCTCGGACACTCGCAGGGCCCGCAGCTGTTCGCACGCGACGTCGCGAACATCTGCCGTCACTTCACCCGCCTGGGCGTCCTGACCGACCCGGACGCCCTGACCGCGGAGCTGCTCGGATGACGCCTACGCGATGATCGCTTTCGCGTTCGCCAGGACGATGTTGCCGCGCTGCGTCTCGGCCTGCACGAACGCGTCCTTCCCGTCGACCCACATCTTCGTGGTGATCGTGTCGCCGGGGTAGACGACGTCGGCGAAGCGCGCCTCGAAGTGTTTGAGGTTGGCCGGATCGTTGCCGCAGAGAGACTTGAGCACCGAGCGTCCGACGAAGCCGTAGGTGCACAAGCCGTGCAGGATCGGGGTGTCGAAGCCGCCCATCTTCGCGAACTCGGGATCGATGTGCAGCGGGTTGCGGTCGCCGGAGAGGCGGTAGATCGCAGCCTGCTCGATGCGCACATCGTCGGAAACGACGTGGTCGGGCTCCTTCTCAGGCGGGTTGTTCTTCTCCTTCGCCGATGGACCGCGTTCTCCGCCGAACCCACCGGAGCCGCGAGCGAAGATGCCGGCCTTCGCCGTGAAGAGCGGGCCGCTGTCATCCGATGCTGTTGTCTCGATCTCCACGACGGCGGCGGCGCCCTTGTCCCACAGCGCGGTGATCTCGCCCTGGAGGGTCAACTTCGCCTGTGGCGGAAGCTCACGGTGCAGCGTGATCGACTGCTCGCCGTGAAGGATCATCACCGGGTTGATGCCTTCGAGCTGACCCATGACGCCCATGCCGGCCATGCCGCCGATCACGGCGAACGTCGGGAGCACCTTCTGGCCCTTGCCTTCGAACAGGAAGTTCAGGTCCTCGTAAGGACGCGCACCGACGCCGCACGCGTAGAGCATCGCGTCCTTGGAGTCGTACGAGTAGGTCGAGGGCTCGCCCTTCAGGCCGACGACGTCTGGCGATAGCGCAGGCATAGCTCACTCCTTGTGTCGAATAGGGACGCCCGAACGATACAGATGCCACCTAGGCGGCGGCCAACCGTTCGAGCTTCTTGCGCGGCTGGGTGAGCGATCTGGCCTTGCGGCGCATGCCCTTCCAGACATCGACGCGACCAGGCAGGGTCGCGAGCGTGTAGCGCGTCGGTGTGAGTCCGGGGTCGTCCAGCTCGTCCCAGTCGATCGGCGTTGCGGCTGGGGCTGTGTCCTTCGCCCGCAGCGAGTAGGGCGCAACGGCGTGCTGGCCCGGAGCGTTGCGTCCGACGTCGATGTAGATGCGGTCGCCTCGGTCCTTCTTGGCGAACTCGGCCGTCAGGACATCGGGGTGGCGCGCAACGAGCAGCTCGGCAGCGAGGTTGGTGAACTCCCCGACCTCCTCGACCGTCGCCTTGCCATCGAGTGGCACCCAGATGTGCAAACCCCGCGATCCACTCGTCATCACGAATCCTGGGAGGCCGACCTCATCGAGCAGCTCGCGCAGCCAGCGGGCCGCGTCCTTCACCTCGTCGAAGTCCTCCGTGGACGGATCGAGGTCGAAGATCATCCGATCGGGGTGCAACACGTCACACGCAGGCACCGTCAGCACGTGGTACTCGATGCAGTTGTGGTTCGCGATGTACAGCAGGGCATCGCGGTTGTTGACGACCGGATGCGCCGTTGTCCGCTTCGATGTCTGCATCTCGGCGCGGTCGATGAACTCCGGGAAGTAGTTGGGCGCGTTCTTGTGGAAGAAGCGCTCGCCGTCGATACCGGCGTTGAACCGAAGCATCGCGAGCGGATGATCGTGGAGGTACGGAAGCATGGCGTCGGCGATCGTGTCGTAGTACGCGATCATGTCTGCCTTCGTGTAGCCGTCTCTCGGGAAGAGGACCTTGTCCGGATGCGTGATCCGGACTGCCTTCTTCGGCGTCACCGCGCGGACGCGATCTCGTCGAGCGCCGCCGGGTTCTCCAGGTTCGAGAGGTCGCCCTGCTCCTTGCCCAGCGCCGCCGCTCTCACGGCCCGTCTCAGTACCTTCGCGTTGCGCGTTTTCGGGAGCTCGGACACGAACCGCACAGCACCCGGACGGAACGGACCACCGAGGCGCTCGACAACGTGGTCGGAGATCGATCTCCGTGTGGCTTCGCTCTGCACGTCGCTCTCGCCAAGCACGCAGTAGCACCAGATGGCCTCGCCCTTCACATCGTCGGGCACGCCGATGACGGCAGCTTCGACGACGGCTTTATGTTCGACGAGCACCGACTCGATCTCTGCTGGCCCGACGCGCTTTCCGGCAACGTTCAGCGTGTCGTCGGAGCGTCCGTGAAGCATCCACTGGCCGTCCGCGTCGATCGATGCCCAGTCGCCGTGAACCCAGACGCCCGGCCACCGCGACCAGTACGCCTCGATGTATCGGTCGGGATCACCCCAGATCCCGCGAGTCATCCCGGGCCACGGTTTCGTGCACACGAGCTCGCCAACATCGCCGCGCACCGGCGTGCCGTCCGGACCGTACACATCGACGGCCATCCCGAGCGAGGGACCACCGAGCGAGCATGCTTTCAGCGGCATCACAACAGCAGGCGAGAGGAAGCACGCACCGACCTCCGTCCCGCCGGAGAAGTTGATGATCGGACACCTCTGCCGGCCGACGACGCGGGAGAACCATAGGTAGGGCTCGGTATTCCACGGCTCCCCCGTCGAGCCGAGGATGCGCAGGCTCTCGAGGTTGTGCTTCGTGACGTGCTCGTCGCCCAGCGGCGCCAGCGCGCGCACGAGCGTCGGCGACACGCCGAGCGTATTGATCCGGTGACGCTCAACCATGTCCCACAAGCGGTCCGGGCCGGGATGGTTCGGCGCCCCGTCGTAGAGGAAGATCGTGCCGCCGAGCGCGAGTGTGCCGACCATCTGCCATGGGCCCATGATCCAGCCGGGGTCGCTGAACCAGAACAGCGTCTCGCCGCGCTGGTAGTCGGTCTGATAGGCGACCTCGCTCGCGATCTTCACGAGGAACCCGCCGTGCACGTGCACCGCGCCCTTCGGCTTACCGGTCGTGCCGGAGGTGTAGGCGATGAGGAAGGGGTCTTCTGACTCGGTGTCCTCGACCGGAGCATCGGGCAGCGGGCCGTCAACGAGCTCGTCGTAGAAGTGGTCGCGTCCGTTCTTCATCGCCACATCTCGGCCGGTGCGCCGCACCACGATCACATTCGAAACGGTCGGAGAATGCGCGGCGGCTTCGTCTGCGACTTCTTTCATCGGGACGACCGCGCCGCGACGGTAGAACCCGTCGGCGCAGACGATCGCCTTCGCTTCAGCGTCCTGCAAACGCACGGCGACGGCGGATGCGGCGAACCCCGAGAAGATCGGGACGACGATCGCGCCTATATGACAGATGGCCATGAACGCAACGACGGCCTCGGGAACCATCGGAAGGAAGAGACCGACAGCGTCGCCCTTGCCGATGCCCAGGGTCCGAAGCGACGCGGCCAGGCGGCGGACCTCGCCGCTCAGCTCTTCGTAGGAGATCGTCCGGGTCGCGCCTTCCTCGCCTTCCCACACGAGCGCTGCGCCTCGATGGCCGGCCCGGTGGACGCAGCTCTGCGCGATGTTGACGTGTCCGCCGGTGAACCACAGCGGCCACTCGATGCCCCGGGGTGTTTCGAGCACGTGCTTGTACGGAGTCGTGAACTCGAGGCCGAGGTCGGCGACGACGGCGTTCCAGAACCATCCGATCTCGTCGCGCGAGCGTCGGTTCAGCTCTGCGTAGCCGGCGAGGCCGTGCGTGCGCGCCAGACGCGTGACGTTCGCGTGCTCGATCAGCTCATCCGTGGGCTGCCAGACGTAGTCGGACATGTACCCTTAGTTACCACGATGCGGATCAAGATCACCTACTGCTACGACTGCGGGTACACCGACCAGGCGCTCGATCTGGTCAAGAAGCTCCTCGCCGACTTCGAGGACGACCTGGAAGACCTCACGCTCGTCCCAGCCTCCGACGGCATCTTCGACGTCGAGGTGGACGCCAAGTTGGTGCACTCCAAGCACACATCGGGCTGGTTCCCGGAGTACGACACACTTAAAGCTGCGATCACGCAGGCCGGCGGCTAGTCGCGTCGATCTCGGCGTCAGGCGTCGCGCGGCTACTTGGCATACATCGACTCGATCTCGACCTCGAACTTCTGATTGACGACCTTACGCTTCATCTTGAGCGTCGGCGTCACTTCTCCCGACTCAACGCCCCACGGCATCGGGAGGATCACGAACTTCTTGATCTGCTCCTGGTTGTGAAGGCGAGTGTTCATCTCGTCGATGTGCGTCTGGATGTCGTCCACCACGTCGGGATCTTGCGCGAGCGAAGCGACATCGTCCGGCTTGCCGCGCTTCTTCGCCCAGACGACAACGTCGTCGGGATCGAGAGCGATCAACGCGGTGGCGTAGGCACGCTTGTCGGCGATCATGCACGCCTGCCCGATCAAAGCATGCTGCTTCAGGAGGTTCTCGACGTTGGACGGCGCGACGTTCTTGCCGCCGGCGGTGATGAGGATCTCTTTCTTGCGGTCGACGATCTTGATGAAGCCTTCTTCGTCGATCTCGGCGACGTCGCCCGACAGCAGCCACCCGTCCACGAACGTCTCAGCCGTCAGCTCGGGCTCCTTGTAGTACCCGTTGGTGACGTTGCCGCCGCGCACGAGCAGCTCGCCGTCCTCCGCGAGCTTCACCTCGACGCCGGGAAGTCGCTGGCCGACGGTCCCGATCCGAACGGCGCCCGGCCGGTTCCACGACGTCGGCCCGGTGTCCTCCGACTGCCCGTACACCTCGTAGAGCTCAACGCCGAGTGTCCAGAAGAACTCGATGATCTCCGTGGCGATCGGAGCAGCGCCGACTCCGGCGATGTCGACCTGATCGAGTCCGACGAGCTGACGGATGAAATCGGCCACGGGCTTACTGTCCTCGGCCTTCTGCT
This sequence comes from uncultured Actinomycetes bacterium, assembly GCA_964520325.1. GTDB lineage: Bacteria > Actinomycetota > JAICYB01 > JAICYB01 > JAICYB01 > CAZFOB01. The sequence goes on from CAZFOB010000009.1 coordinate 101,836, forward strand.
TGAGGTCTGCGGGGACACTCTGCCCCGTGAGCTCGAGATGCACGGCCTCGCGCCGGATCTTGATGGCATCCTCTGCCGCCTTCTTCTGGTCCTCGGGGCTCGACGCGATCGCGTTCTGCAGACCTTGGTAGAGCTTCTCCCAGATCCGCGGGACGGCGAAGAACCAATTGGGACGCACGTCGGCCAGGTACTTCCCGATGAGCCGCGCGTCCGGACAGAAGTACACGACAGAACCGATGCGAAGCGGGCTGTAGTGCCCGACCATCCGTTCGGCGATATGCGCCAGCGGGAGGTAGGAGATCTGTTTCGCACCGGCGGGTAACGGCATGATTCGAAGGATCGCCTCGACCGTCCAGAGAACGTTGCGATGCGTGATCATCACGCCCTTGGGCGGCCCGGTCGTGCCCGAGGTGTAGATCAGGGTTACGAAGTCTTCGGGCGTGAGTGTTTGCCAGCGTTTGTCGACCTCCGCGTCGTCGACACCCTTGCCCTGGCCGACGACGTCGTCGAAGGAGACGATCCAATCGTTGTCGGCGAATTCCTCGGCGTCCCGCCACATGATCACTTTGCGCACGCCGGGGAGATCGTTCTGGATCTTCAAGAACCGCTCGAGATAGTCGCGGTTCTCGCAGATGACGTACTTCGCCTCGGAGTGGTTCACGATGTACTCCACCTGCTCCGGCGCGAGCGTGTTGTAGAGAGACACGGGCACGCCGCCGGCATGCAGAACGCTGAAATCCGAGATCGCGTACAACGGATCGTTCGACCCGATGAGGTTGACGAAGTCGCCGGACTGCAAACCGAGGGCGATCAGTCCCTTGGCGAAGTCGTGAACCTGGGAGCCGAACTCTTTCCAGCTGCTGGTCTTCCAGCCATCGCCGTCCTTGGACTTCAGGGCGTCGGCGTCCCCGTACTTCGCGACGGCGTCCTGGAAGAGCCGACACACCGTCTGGCCGGCAACAGCCTCGTCGATCTCCCGGGCTTCAGCGGCGATATCTGTCATGGTCGCTCCCCTTTCGTGTGCTCAGAGCAGTCCCTTCAGGTGCTGTTTCTCGTTGATGCTGTCGATGCTTCGGATGCCCGCGCGTGAGGCGACGATGCGATGGATCGAAGCGTAAGCGGCTTCGAACCAGAGCGTGCGTGAGATGCCGATCACCTCGGCGAGTGCAGCGCAGATCACGCCGCCGTGGCAGACGGCGATGATGCGCTGGCTCGGATGGGCCGCGATGATCCTCTCGACGGCCTCGGCCACACGCGGACGGAACGTGTGTGCATCAGACATGAGGTCCTCGAGCCGGTCTTCCGCAAGCGCACGCCAGTGCGCTTGCATCTCCGGGTCGTCGCTCCGCTTGACCTCTTCGATCGGGATGTACGTCTCCGACTGACGGTCGTACTCCGCGATCCCGTCTTCGATCTGGATCTCGAGGCCATGCGGTGCCGCGACGATCGCCGCGGTTTCGCGCGCACGAACGAGTGGGCTCGAATAGATCGCGTCGAACGTCTCGCTCGCGAGGAACTTCGCGGTGGCCGCGGCTTGCTCGTGCCCGCGCTCGGACAGCGGCGGGTCGGCGACGCCGCCTTCGTTGATCCGGCGCACCGGCAATGCGTGACGTACAAGAACAAGCTCCATCTCTACTCCTCGCGCTTCAGGCCCAGGGTCAGCAGGAGATCCTGGTGCAACTCGAACCACACCGTGTGGTAGCTCTCGCACATCACACCGGTAAACGCTTTACGGTCTCCGGCCAGCAGGCGCTCGATGCACGCATCAAAGCGAGTCCCATACGTCGCGTAGCGCTGCGCACAATCCGAGAGTCCAGCGACGCACTTTGTGGCTCGCGCATGCAGCTCGACCAGCCGTTGGATGACCGAGTCGTCGTACGCCGCGTCGCTGTGGTCGTTCGCTTGTTCGGTTCCGCCGTCGGTGCGAACCTGCCAATCGGACGACACCTTGAGCACGCGGTTGTTGAGCAGGATGAACTTGTCGTAGCAATCCGACATCGCCTCTGAGGCGCGTAACCCCTCCTCGGCCAGGAGCTTGTCGAGCTTCTCGGATCCCGTCGGCGTGAGAGTGAATCCAGCGATACGGCCCACCCGTTCAGTTGCGAGTTCAGCTCCTGCGAGCGCAGCCAAGCCCTGCGCAGCTGCTTCAGCGTCGACGCCGAGAGCAGCGGACGCGCGCTCGGCCCCCGCGATGCCCTGCACGCGCAGGGCCATAAGCAAAGAAAGGTCGTCGCTCACGCATCGCATGGTAGCGATGTGCGAGCGGGTGCTGAGGCTCAGCTCTGGTCGAGCCCGAGCCGCAAGGCGAGGGCCTCGGCCTTGACTGCGCCCGTGCTGCGCGCGACCTCGTCGCCGTCGGAGCCGAAGCGGACGACGGTCGGGATCCCCATGATCCCGAGCTTGGAGACCAGCTCGGGGTTCTGGTCCGCGTCGATCTTCACGAAGTCGACGTCGGTGTACTTGGCTTCGAGCACGTCGAGCTCGGGAGCCAGCGCACGGCAGGGGGCGCACCAGTCGGCGTAGAAGTCGGCCACGATCGTCTTGCCCGATCCGAGCAGCTCGTTCAGCTGAATCTCATCGATAAGTGTCATGTCGTAGCAACGCTCCTCACACGACTCCTATTCCGCGCGCTTCGCCGATCCTTCGTGACAGAGCTTGCGTGCGAGCGCTTCGAGGGTCGCGACGAGCTTCGGATCGGCGTCGTTTCCCACCCGAGCGATGGCGATCTTGAGATCGCGGATGACGTCGGCTTCTCCGTCGCAAGACTTGCACGCTTCGAGGTGACGCTTGAGCACTTGCTCGGCTCGTCCCGGCCCGATCTCGCCGTCGACGATCTCCTGGATACGTTCATGGGTCTTGGCGCAAAGGTGGCCCTCACGGCGCCGCTTGAACGCGCTGGTTCCGGGGACGAACGCCAACAAGCTCATCGCGCCCCTCGCTCTCCGATCGCGGTGTCCTGGAGTGATTTCCGCAGGCGATTGCGTGCGCGGTGTAACCGGCTCATGACGGTTCCGATAGGGATATCCAGAGCGTTCGCAGCTTCCTGATAGGTCATGTCCTCGACGTCCACCATCTGAACCAACACACGAAAGGGCGCTGGTAGTTCATCCAAGGCGCGGCGCAGGTCATCGTCGATCTCCTGCGACAGGACGATGTCCTGCGGATCGGTGATCTCATCTGGGGCCGGCGCCACCTCGACCGTGCCCTCCTCGGACAACAGGAACTCTCGGTTGCGCTGGTCACGGTTGATCGCGGTGTTGCGCGCGATGCGGGAGAGCCATGCTCTCGGGTACGCGCCGTCGAAGCCGCCGATGGCTCTGAAGGCCTTGACCAGTGTCTCTTGCGCGAGGTCGTCGGCTTCGGCCTGCGAGCGCGACATCGTCCGGGCGATCCGTGCGAGGAACCCCATCTCGGGCACGATGAACCGTTCGAACTTCGCGACGGCATCTTCTTCTTTCGGCATTGGCACTGTTCAGTAGTTGGCCGGCATGAGCGTGACCACCCATGGGAACAGCGCGACCCAGAGTCCCGACGCGCCGACCATCCCGAGCGCCACGTACGCCGCCGCTGCGCGGTAGCGCTTCGAGAGCGCTAGGGAGGCCAGCGCGCACACCAGAGCGATGACGGCGAGTGCAATGACGTCGGACGGGATCACCGGTGGTGCCTCGGGGCGCGCCGGTCCCTTCCCCGCTGGGGAGGCCGCAACGAGCGAGGAGCCCTCGAAGTCGGCTTTGATGATCAAGCGTTGCGCGGCGGAGAACCTCGGATTGCACGTCGTCAGCGTGAGCTCGGTCCGATCGGCCTGCTCCACTTCGGAGAACCCCGAAACGGGATCGACGATCTTCTGCTCGCGAACCTTGTATCGGTAACGCGCGCGTCCGGAGACGAAGTCGATCGTGTCTCCCTTCTTCAACTCGTTGAGTCGGAAGAACGGTGCACCGTAGGTCGTGCGGTGTCCCGAGATGGAGACGTTGCCCTTCTCACCCGGGTACTTCGCGTCGGTCACGCACTCGCTCGTCTCGCCGCCCTTGCAGTCGGGGAAGAGTCCTGGACCCTTCTTGAGCTCCTCGACGCCGACGCCGTTCACGATCACGGTGTCGATGCCGAGCTTCGGGACCTTGATGCTGAACAACGGGTCGCCGAGCTTCGGAGGTTTCTCGGGACGCGCGGGCGGGATCGTGCCCTTCGACAGCGCCTCTTCGCTCACGATCGGAGCGCTGGCGAGTGTCTGCGCTGCATGCTTCTGCTGCTCCTTGGTGTAGAGACCCGTTCCCCACAGCAGGTACGCCGTAAAGAACAGCAGCAGGACGCCGGCGCCGACGAAGACGCGGCCGAGGATGCCGATGAAACCGACGACGAGGTCGGCCCGGCTGCGCCGGCGTCCTCTCGGAGATGGCCCTGGAGACCGCGAAGGAGGTGAGGTGGTCTGCGTGGTCACGCTTGGGACTCACGCCAGATCTCTGCCAACCGCAGGCGTTCGGCCGGTGGAGGGTGCGACGCGCGGACGTAACGCAACCACGAGGGCGAGAGGTCGATCAGGTTCCGGGTCGACAGTCCGTGCTCAGTTTCGATGAACGCATCGTAGTCCTGAGTGATCTCGAGCGCGTCCAAGTCGGCCTGACGCTCGTGAGCACGCGAGAACCACGATGAGATCAGGCCTGTCAGCGAGCTCGCCGACACGAAGACCAGCAGCACGAGCGGGAGTGAAGCCGGATCCTCGAAGCCGTCGACCCCTGCCCACCGCAGCGCTACGTCCCAGGTGGACACGAGCCTGAGCGCGCCGAAGAGCAAGAACGAGGTCACCGTGCCGAGCGCAACGCTCGAGGCGATGTGGCGCCGGCGCCAGTGGCCGAGCTCGTGTCCGACGACGCTGGCGATCACGGCGTGGGACTGCGCCAGCAGGTTGTCGTAGACAACGACCCGGCGCGTCTTGCCCAATCCCGCGAAGAATGCGTTGTCCTTCTTCGTGCGCTTCGACGCGTCCATCACCTGCACACCGGAAACGTTCATCCCGACGCCCTGGGCGAGCTTGCGGAGCCGGTCGGCGAGCTCGACGTCTTCGAGCGGAGTGAACTTGTTGAAGATCGGCATGATCACGATCGGAAAGAGCAGAGCCAACACCACACCGAATCCGAGGAACATCGCCCATCCGAATATCCACCACAACTCGGTCGTACGGATCACCCACCACAGCCCAAGTAAGAGTGGAGCCTGGACGACCATGCCCAACACGATGCCCTTCACGAGATCGGCGGCGAAGAGACCGGGTGTCTGTGTGGAGAATCCCCACTTCTTCTCGTGAGAGAACTCCGTCCAGATCGAAACAGGCAGGTCGATCACAGCGAAAACGAGGACGAAAGCACCGAGCGCAACGAGCAGCTGCAGAGCCCAGCCGGCGATCCCGTCGACGAGGTTCGGAGCGGCGTGCGTCGAGATGATGAGGAGCAACACGCCGAGGTTGATCAACAGCGAGACGGCGCGCGCGACCGTCAGCGGACGCTGATAGTCCTTGGCCTTCTTCACCTCGTCCGGCTCGAAGAAGGTCGCCGGATCAGCTTTGATACGGCGATACGTGGGGACAACCGTCGGAAACCCCATCACTCCTCCTCGGGTAACGCCTCTTGTGGCTCGAAGTGCACCGTGATCGTTCGCACATCACCGTATCTGCGATGGATCTCGCCTTCCACCACCAACGACGCATCGTGGATATCCGCGATGGGCACAGAAGCGGCCGCCTCACAGTGGAGGACGACGTGGAGCCCGTTGACGGCTTCCGTGATCGCAACCTCGTGGCAGCGCGCGATCGGGGGATGCGCTTCGGCGATCTTCGTGATCCCCTTGACAAGATCGGTGTGCTGCGCGCTGACGACGGTGCCCGCGAGCGCCTGCGGCTCGTGCGGCTCGAGGTGGATCTCGACCCGGGCGAGGTGCTCGACCTCCCGGCGGATCTGCTGCTCGAGGGCGTCGCTCACCATGTGTGCTTCGCCGAGCGGCGTGTTCGGCGGAACCTTCGCGTGGAGCATCAGCCATAAACCCTCGGCGTGACGGATCGCAAGCACGTTGTGGACCTGGTCGGCCATGCCGAGCCGGTTCGCGGCAGCGAACGTCCGCGCGACGATGTCCTCTCCCTCGCGGCTCGGTTCGACATGCACAGTGGCCGTCGCGCCGGGCACGGCTTGCGCGACCGCCGCTTCGACGGCTTCGGTGATGTCGTGTGACTTCTCGACGGAGGACGTCCGTGGAACGCTCACGGTGAGCTCGGCGTGCACGTCGGCGCCGGACTGACGCACGCGAAGGTCGCCCAATAAAACGATCCCCTCGACCGCGCTCGCGGCGGCCGCCACGCGTCCGGTGAGGTCGGACGGTGTCCGGTCCATGAGCACACCAACCGCGGCAAAGCCGATCCGCGCCGCCATCGCTAGCATGATCACGACGACGACGAGTGCAGCGACGGAGTCCGCGGCCGGAGCCCCGAGACGGATCGCGGCAAGCCCAACAAGGACCGCGATCGATTCGACGACGTCCGCGGTGATGTTTGCTGCATCGGCCTCGAGCGCCGGCGAGGAATACGTCCGCGCGGCGCGCGTCAACACACGCGAGCGCCAGATGCCGACCAGGAGCGCCACTGCTGTGACGACGAGCGCGTACGACGGCGCGTACACCTCGGCGCCTACGACGAGTCGTCGCACCGCTTCGGCGGCGATGCCGCACGCGACCAGTCCCATCACGATGGCCTCGACGAAGGCGGCCAGGTTCTCAGCGCGGCCGTGTCCGTAGGGATGGGTCTCGTCCCGGGGTTTGGCCGCAACACGCACGGCGAACAGCGTGACCGCCGAGAGTGCGACGTCGAAGACCGAGTGCAGGCCGTCGCCGAGCACGGCGACCGAGCCCGTGAGCACGCCGACGATGAGCTTGGCCGTGGCGATCGCAGCCGTCCACAGAAGAGCCCTGAGCGCAACCCGCTGCGCACCCGTCCGGCCCGTCGGCGCCCGGGCGCTCTGGTAGGTCACTCGCAGCGCGGCGCCCTGCCGCTGAACCCGAGCGAGAGTTGGATCAGATCGGTGCGATCGGTCGGGTTGTCCGCGTCGCGTAGCTCGAGCTCGACGGGTCCCTCAGCAGTGCACATCACGACAAGCATCCCGACGGCCATCCTCCCGATCACACCTGTATCTTCCCCGAAGATGATCACCGACGCCGTCCGGCCCGAGTACGGGGGCGCGTGCATCAGCAACGTCGTCCGCGGGTTGCAGGGCGGCGCCGACTGGATCCCGGCCGCGGTCCGTGGAGCGAGATCCGTCGTCCTGCTGATCCTCGACGGCCTGGGGTGGGACCAGGTCCAAGCGCGTCGGAACGAACTGCCGACGATCGCCTCGATGGACGGAACCTTCATCACGAGCGTCGTCCCGTCGACGACGCCGACGGCGCTCACATCGTTCTCGACCGGTTGCGCGCCGGCGGAGCACGGCATCATCGGGTACCGCCTCTATCTCGAGACGGGAGTGCTCAACGTCATCCGGTGGGCGATGCAGGGCGCAACGCCTCCCGCGCCGGACGACCTCCAGCCGCGCGTTGCGTTCGACGGACAGCCGCTGCCCATCGTCACGCGTGCTCAGTTCAAGGATTCGAAGTTCACACAGATGCTCTATCGCGGCGCGACGTTTCACGGATGGCAGACGACCTCGGGACTGGTCGAGCGCACGAAGACACTCGTCGGCGAAGGCGAACGGTTCGTCCACGCCTACTACGACGGACCCGATCTCGTTGCGCATATACACGGCATGAACAATGGGTTCTTTCAACAGGAGCTCCGGTACTGCGACCGCCTTGTCTCCGATCTGCTCGATGCGCTACCAGAGGAGGCAGCGCTCGTCGTCTCCGCCGACCACGGACACGTACACTTCACCGAGCGCATCCAGCTCGGCCCCCTGAACGAGATGTGCGTCGCGCAATCGGGGGAGAGTCGCTTCCGTTACCTGCACGCCAAGCCGGGTGCGGCGGGCGCTTTGCTCGAGTCGGTGACAGATCTGTACGCCGACCGCACGTGGTGCTTTTCCCGCGACCAGATCGTGGACGAGGGCTGGCTCGGCCCCCGCCCACCATCGGCGGAGGTGCGCCGCCGGATCGGTGACGTCGTGTTGGCGGCGAGGACCTCGGTGGGATTCGTCGATCCGAAGAATCCGGGAGAGTCACGGCTGCGGAGCGGCCACGGGAGCCTGACATCGGCCGAGATGCTCGTTCCACTCGTGGCTGCGAGAGGTCGCGCGTAAGGCCTCGTTAAGATGTCCGGGCCGCAATCCGTCGGCAACGTCAGGGAGAAGGGGATCCGTGCCTGATCAGCTCAACACCGGGTATTTCCGCTCGGCCTCCATCGCGGGCGATCGTGTCGTCTTCCTCACCGAGGACGACGTGTGGTCGGTCGCGCGCACCGGTGGCGTCGCGCGTCGTCTCACATCTAACCTCGGACCTATCGGACGCACGATCGTCTCGCCGGACGGCGAGAACATCGCGTACACGGGAACAGAGGAAGCGCACGCCGAGGTCTACGTCATGTCGGCGGACGGCGGTCCGGCGCAGCGTCGTACCTACCTCGGTGCGAACACACAGGTGCGCGGATGGACGCCCGGCGGCGACATCATCTTCATCTCCGACGCCAAGGAACCCAACCGAGGTGACTTCGGGATCTACTCCGTAGGCGCCGTTGCCGGCCAGCCAACACTGGTTCCGATCGGGCCGGGCAACGAGCTCGCGTACGCCCCAGACGGCAAGGGCATGGTGCTCGGACGTCACACCGTCGACCCGGCGCGCTGGAAGCGCTACCGCGGCGGCACACGCGGCGATATCTGGATCGACCGCACCGGCAGCGGGACATATCGGCGTCTGCTCGACAACCTGAACGCCAACCTCGCGTCGCCGATGTGGGTCGGCAACCGCATCTACTTCCTGTCCGACCAGGAGGGGATCGGGAATCTCTATTCGTGCAACCAAACCGGTGGCGACATCCACCGCCACACCGACCACGACAACTACTACGCGCGATGGGCGAGCACCGACGGCGTCCGCGTCGTCTACCAGCACGCGGCCGAGCTCTGGATCTACGACCCGGAGCAGGACACCTCGCAACGGATCGACATCGAGCTGCGCAGCCCGCGCATCGGACGCAACCGCCGCTTCGTCGATGCGACGAAGTACATGCACGGCTGGGCGCCCCACAATGATGGTCACGCGATCGCGGTGACCACGCGAGGCAAGCTCTTCACGATGCCGCTGTGGGAACAGGCGCCGCGGCAATACGGACAACGCGACGGCGTGCGCTACCGCCTGGCTCGATGGACATTCGACGGGGCATCCCTCGTGTGCATCTCCGACGAAGGTGGCGCTTCCGGCAAGGGCGCAGATGAAGCGATCGAGGTGTATTCGACCGCGGACGCATCCCGCACGAAGCGCCTCGATAAGGTCGACGTCGGCCGTGCGACCGAGATGATTCCCTCACCGGTCGCCAACCAGGTCGTGATCGCGAACCATCGCAACGAATTGATCCACGTGAACCTCGACACCAACCGCAGCAAAGTGCTCGATACGAGTCGTTTCGAGAGGATCACCGGGCCGGTGTGGTCGCCCGATGGAAGGTTCGTCGCCTACGCGTGCTCAGAGTCGCAGCGCAGCACGTCGATCAAACTCTGCGACGTGGCCTCCGGCACAACGACACTCGTGACCCGCCCCGAGTTCGCCGACGTCGACCCCTCGTTCGACCCGGAAGGCCGCTATCTCTACTTCCTGTCCTACCGCGTGTTCGATCCCGTCTACGACGCGCAATACTTCGCGCTCGGGTTCCCGCGCTCGGTCCGCCCTCATCTCGTCACGCTGAAGGCCGACGAGCCGTCACCGTTCATCCCCAAGCCGCGCGGATTCGGTGACGCCGCTAAGGAGAAGGAGAAGGAGAAGGAAGCCGAAGAAGCCAAGAAGGCCGAGGCCAAGCGCGCCAAGACGGAAGCTCCGCCGAAGGCGAAACCGGTGCAGATCGACCTCGATGGCATCGCAGACCGCGTCGTCGCTTTCCCGATGCCCGAAGGACGTTACGCGCAGATCTCCGGCATCAAGAACAAGGTGCTCTTCGCGAGCTTTCCCGTCGAGGGGGCGCTCGGCGGCGACATCTTCGAACAGGACGACGAAGCCAAGGGCAAGCTCGAGGCCTACGACCTGAAGGAGCTCAAGCTCGACACACTGGCCGGCGGTATCAACGGTTTCCAGGTCTGCCGCGACGGTTCGACACTCATCTACCAAGCTGCAGGGAAGAAGTTGCGCGCGATCAAAGCCGGCGAGAAGCCGCCTGAGCGCAAGGAGCCGGAGGGCCCCGGCCGGCGCAGCGGATGGATCGAGCTGTCACGTTTGCGCCCTTCAGTCGATCCGGCGAGCGAATACCGGCAGATGTACCGCGAAGCGTGGCGATTCCAGCGCGAGCACTTCTGGGTCGCGGACATGTCCGGTGTCGATTGGGCCCGCATACACGACCGCTACCGCCCACTCGTCGAGAAAGTGGCGAGCCGTCTCGAATTCTCCGATCTCATGTGGGAGATGCTCGGCGAGCTCGGGACGTCCCACGCGTACGAGATCGGTGGTGACATCAAGCCGCCGCCGCCGTGGCGCGTCGGGCACCTAGGGGCCGACATCGTGGAGCGCAATGGACGCTGGGTGATCGAGCACATCGTTCGCGGCGACAGCTGGGACCCGGCGCAGAACTCACCACTGGCCGCACCCGGCGTGAACGTGCACGACGGGGACGTGATCGTCGGGGTCAACGGAGCGCCGACAGACAAAGAGACTCCACCGCAGCGGCTGCTGGTGAACCACGCCGCCGTCGAGGTGGAGCTCGTCGTCACAGACGCTCGCGGACGCAACCGCCGCACGGTGTACGTGAAGACGCTCGCCGACGAGACGGCTGCACGCTACCGCGAGTGGGTCGAAACCAACCGCACGTTCGTCCACGCTGCGACGAAGGGCCGCGTCGGCTACGTCCACATCCCGGACATGGGCGCGCACGGCTACTCGGAGTTCCATCGTTACTACATGTCCGAGGTCGAACGCGACGGATTGATCGTCGACGTCCGCTACAACGGTGGTGGACACGTCTCGCCGCTGATCCTTGAGAAGCTCGCGCGCGAGCGCGTTGGCTACGACGCGACGCGCTGGGGTCAGCCCGACCCCTACCCGCCGGACTCCCCGGCCGGACCACTCGTGTGCCTTACCAACGAGCAGGCCGGATCGGACGGCGACATCTTCAGCCACGTCTTCAAACTGAGGGGTCTTGGCCCCGTCGTCGGCAAACGCACGTGGGGCGGTGTGGTCGGGATCAACATCCGCCACCTCCTGGTCGACAACGGCGTGACGACGCAGCCGGAGTACTCCTTCTGGTTCTCCGACGTGGGGTGGGGAGTCGAGAACTACGGAACCGATCCAACCCACGACGTCGAGATTACCCCACAAGATCACGCCGCCGGACGCGACCCCCAGATGGAGCTCGGTCTGAAGCTGATGAACCAGGCGCTGAAGAAGTTCAAGCCGCTGGCTCCCGATCTCAAGAACCGGCCGAAGCTGACACTGCCGAAGTTGCCGTCGCGCAGCTCGAAGAAGGCGGCATCGAAGCGGAAGGCCACTCCGAAACGGAAGGCTCCGGTGAAGACCAAGCCCCGGAAGCGATGACCACCGTTCTCGTCACCGGCGGAACGGGTGCGCTCGGCAAAGAGCTCGTCCCGCGTCTGGTGGCAGCCGGCCTCGACGTGCGCGTGCTGTCACGCAAGGAGCATCCGGGGGTGCCGACCGGTGTTCGCACCGTACGCGGTGATCTCGATACCGGAGAGGGCCTCGACGGTGCGACGTCCGGCGTTGATGTGATCGCTCATCTCGCAAGCGGCACCGACGGATTCGCGCCGACCTACCGGAAGTCCAAGCGCGTCGACGTCGAAGGCACGCGCCGGCTGATCGCGTCCGCGACCGCCTCCACCACCGGGAGTGGCTCGCCGCACATCGTCTACATCTCGATCGTCGGCATCGACAAGGTGCCGCTCGGGTACTACAGGGCCAAGCTCGAGACCGAGAAGCTCATCGAGTCGAGCGGGTTCCCGTACACGATCCTGCGCACCACGCAGTGGCACACACTCGCAGAGGAGGTGTGTCGCCGGCTGTCCGCCATGCCTGCGACCGTCGTCCCGAAGGGATTCCGGGTGCAGCTGCTCGATGCGAGCGAGGTCGCCGAGCGCATGAGGGCGCTCGTGCAAGCTGCGCCGGCGCAGCACGTAGCGGACATGGGCGGACCGGAAGCACTCGAGCTGGTGGACGTGCTCCGTCGTTACGTGAAGGCGAAGGGCAAGCGCCGGGTCATCGGATCCGTGCGGCTGCCGGGAAAGCTGTTGCGCGCGCTGCGCGAGGGTCACAACCTCACGCCGTCCCACACCGACGGACGGATCACGTGGGACGACTATCTCGCTCGAACTATTTGAGAACGACGATCTCGACGTCACCCGAGCGATCCGTGACGTTGACGCCGACATCGTCGGCTCGGTGGTAGTGCAAGGTCAGATCGGCCGATCCGGCGCCGGCCCGCAGACCCTCGATCCGCACCTCGCGCAAGAATGACGGCAGCGACGGTTTGGTGAACACGATCTGACGCTTCGCGGCATCGATCGACAGACCGAGGCACGCCTGCAGGAACAGGAACACCGAACCCGCCGCCCATGCTTGGGGCGCGCACGCCAGCGGATACTCGATCGGCCCCTCACCCGGACGTCGCGGAAATCCACAGAAAAGCTCGGGGAGGCGATGGAATTCGAGCCGGTTACTCGCATCGAGGAAGCCGCCCATGATCCGGTGGACGTCGGTCTTGAACCCGTACTCGGCCAGCCCCTTGGCGATGAGCGAGTTGTCGTGCGGCCATACCGAACCGTTGTGATAGGTGATCGGGCCATACCGCTGCTCTGAGGTGGCGAGCGTCCGGATCCCCCAACCCGAAAAGAACGAGTCGGACATCAACGCCGCAGAGATCCGCTGGGCGCGCTCGTGGTCGACGATGCCCGTAAGCAGACAGTGGCCGGCGTTGCTTGCGCGCACAGCGCACGGACGCTTCTGCCCGTCGAGCGCCAGCGCGTACATCCCGAGCTCCTCCAGCCAGAAGGCATCATTGAACGCCCGTTTGAGGACGGCCGCCTGCTCTTCGAGCTGAACGCTCCGGCCGCGTTTGCCGAGTGTCCTTGCGACGAAGGCAGCGTTCTGCTTCGCCCAGTAGACGTAGGCCTGTACCTCGCACAGCGCGATCGGCGGCGGCGCGCTGGTGCCGTCGGCGTGGAAGACCGAATCGTGGGAGTCCTTCCATCCCTGTTGAACGAGCCCTTGCTCGTTGCCCACGTACTCGACGAATCCGTCACGGTCGTGATCGCCGAAGGTGTCGATCCAGTTCAGCGCCGCATCGATGTTCGGCCAGATCTCAGATAGGAACGCCACGTCGTCGGTGACGCGCAAGTACTCACCCGCAAGTGCGACGAAGAGCGGCGTGGCGTCGACGGATCCGTAGTAGTTGCCGAACGGCACCTCGCCGAGAGCAGCCAGCTCGCCGAGCCGCTGCTCGTGAACGATCTTGCCAGGCTGAGATTCGCGTTCGGGAACGACCGCCGTGGCCTGCGTCGCGGCGAGGTACGCGAGCACGCCCCGGGCAAGCGTCGGGTCGGCCCACAGGAGCTGATACGCGGTGATGATGGCGTCACGACCGAAGGGAGCAGCGAACCACGGCACGCCCGCGTGCGGAAAGGGCCCGTGTGGCGTTTCGGCAACCATCATCCTCAGATCTGCGAGCGAGCGGTCGGTCCAGGCGTTGAAGAGCTCATTCGAGGTCTGCACCTGTGTCTGCTGGGAGGCGCGCCGTTGCAACTCCTCACGTTCGTGGACGATCGCCGTCGCATAGTCCGCCGTCTCCGGGATCACCTCACCCGTCTCGCAAGCGATGTTCACGAACAACTCGTACGGTGCACGCGCGGCAACATCGATGTGGAAGGACACCTCGCTGCCCCGGTCGGTCGCGGTGACGAAGGTGCCTTCCGGCGAGCACGTCACTCGCGATCGGCGTTCGACACCGTCGAGTCCGTCATACGCGAGAACGAGCTCGCCATCAACGACCACGGGATCACGGAGCGATCCCCTTCGCTGCCGGGTCATGCCGCGCACCTCGAAGATATCGGCGAAGTCGGCCTCGAAGCTCAGCGACAAGACGACGTCGAGGGCGGCGTCCCCGTAGTTGAAGATCCGGAAGCGCTGGTGAGCGGAACCGTTCCAGAGGAAGATCGACCGGAAGATGTGCAGCGCCCCGCGTGGGACTTCGACGTTGCCGATACGCATGTCCGGATTGGTCATGTCGACAGCGAACAAGACGTTGTCCTCGGTGACCGACGAGGCGAGCACCAGCGGACGCTCGTCCCCGAGCCGGAAGAATGATCCCGAAAGGTGACGCATCCCCTCGTGGTACAGACCCTGCTCGCCGCTGCCAAGCCGTCGAGCGTCGCCATAGAGATCGAACACCGCGAACGTCTCTCCCTGCTTGAGCACACGCGTCTGGGTGTCGGCGAGCGCTGAGGTGGCGAGGATGTAGTACTGGTCGCGAACCTGGATGATCTCCGACATAGGGCTAGTCTTCCGAGCTCTGTTGCGCGCGCCAGATCGCAACGGCATCCGCGTCCGGATGCGGCTCCACGGGAGGCGGCGATGGCGGTGCCGAGATCACCTGCTCGTACGTCGCGACATAGTTCGACGCCATCTTCGACACGGAAAAGCGAGTCTCGAACGTCTCTCGGCACTTCCGCCGGTCGATCGTCGTCGATGCGGCCGCGGTCACCGCATCAGCGATATTGGTGACGACGAATCCGTCGATGCCGTGCGTGATCACCTCGGGAACCGAGCCCTGCCGGTAGGCGATGACCGGCGTGCCGCATGCGAGCGACTCGATCATCACCATGCCGAATGGCTCGGGCCAGTCGATCGGGAAGATCAACGCGGCCGCATGACCAAGGAACTTGCTCTTCTCTCCTTCGCCGATCTCTCCGATGAACTCGATCAGCGGATTGTCGAGCAAGGGGTGGATGGTCGTCTCGAAGTACTCGACGTCGATCTTGTCGACCTTTGCTGCGATCTTCAACGGAACACCCATGCGCTTGGCAACCTCGATCGCGCGGTCGACACGCTTCTCCGGTGAGATACGACCGAGGAAGGCGAAGTACTCGCCAGGCGTCTCGTGAAATTTGTAGAGCTGCTCGGGAAGTCCGTGATAGACGGTGTTGACCCAGTTCATCCACGGCATCGGTCGTCGCTGATCGTCGGAGATCGAGACGTTCGGTAGCTCCCGAAAGGCGCTGTACAGCCCCATGAGGTCGGACAGATCCAGACGTCCATGTTGGGTCGAGACGTGAGGCGTTCGTAACCGGCGGGCGATCGGAAACTGCATGTGTCCGAGGTGCCAGTGGATGACGTCGAAGTCGTCCTGCGCGAGGACGACACGCTCGAGCAGCAGGATGTGATGCGCGAGTTCGTCCACGCAGTGCTTGTCGAGCCGCAACGACCTGTGCGAAACGGGCACCAGCGTGGCTTGCGTGTCGGAGTCACCCGAGGCGAAAAGCGTGACGTCATGTCCTTGACGCACGAGTTCGTCGGTGAGGTACGACACGACTCGTTCCGTGCCCCCGTAGTACTTCGGCGGGACACTCTCGAAGAGCGGGGCAACCTGGGCGATACGCATAAGTTCAGTCTTACCCGTTCACCAGCGCGCGTTATGCACGACGTCGTCCAGGGGGCGTCGTCCGCGTCGCAGCGACGGCGACGGCTCGTCGGGGGCCGGGTATCCGATCGCGATGGCGCCGATCGGGGTGTGAGTGTCGGGTACACCGAAGGCCTCGTTGAACTCCTTGGGCTTGAAGATTCCGAAGAACAGAGCGCCGAGTCCAACGTCGACCACGGTTTGCAGCATGAGCAGAGACGCCATGCCGGTGTCGATGTGCCAGAACGGGACGGGCCACCGTTGCGGGTCGCGGTCGGTCCATCCTTTGTCGGCTTCGGCGTATCGGTCGAGATAGTCATCCATCGACGAGAACGGGACGATGATCAACGGAGCGTTGAACATCCCGTTCCACCTGAACCCATCCCGCTTGGCCCGCTTTGCCGGAAAGGTCACGCTCCAGAACCTCTCGGTCTGCTCGGCCCCCTCGAAAGTCATGAAGGCCCAGCCCTGGGAGAACCCAGCCGACGGGGCGTGCAAGGCGTTGCCGAGGATCCGGTCGCGGACGTCGGTGGGGACAGGACGACGGTCGAAATTGCGGACCATCCGGCGCCGTCGCACGACGTCCTGGAACTCCATGGCTATACCATCCTCGATATGGCAGGCCCCGATATTGACGGCCCATGGCTCGGCGACGCTTGCGCCCTCGTCGACGCATTCCGTTCCGGCGAGATCACGCCACTCGAGGCCCTCGAGGCAACGCTGCACGCGATCGCGAAGTCGGGCCTCAACGCGTTCTCCTTCGTGGACGAAGAAGCGGCTCGCAAGCGGGCCGCCGACGCCGACGTCTCGCTTCCGTTCGGGGGCGTGCCCGTCGGCATCAAGGAGCTCGATCCGGTCGAGGGCTGGCCGTACACGGAGGCCTCGCTCGTCTTCAAGGACCGCAAGGCGACCTATACGAGCACCTGGCTCCAGCGGCTGAAGGCGGCGGGTGGCAACCCGGTCGGACAGACGATCGCGAGCGAGTTCGGCGGCCTGAACGTGAGCGTCAGTAAGCTGAACGGTGTCACGGGAAACGGGTGGAACCCGTCGCGAACCGCCGGCGGTAGCTCAGGTGGCAGCTCGTCGGCTGTTTCCGGTGGGCTCGTCCCCATCGCGAGCGGCGGCGATGGCGGCGGATCGATCCGAATCCCAGCAGCGTTCAACGGGCTGCTCGGCATGAAAGGCACCGCCGGACGGATCCCACGGGGGCCGAACACGCTCATCGCTCCCATGACCGTGGTGCTCGGCTGCGTCGCGCGCTCGGTACGCGATGCGGCGCGGTGGTACGACGTATGCGCCGGACATGACGCGCGCGATCCGTACTCGCTTCCGAAGATCGAGGGCTGGGAACGCAACCTCGGCTCATCCGAGCTGAAAGGTCTCCGAGCGGTCATCGTCCCCGATCTCGGATCTGCGGTCGTGCGTGGCGAGGTCGCGGCGAACGTGGTTGCGGCTGCGGAGGCACTTGCGAAGGAGATCGGGCTCGAGATCGTGGACGTCCCGGTGAAGATGCCGGAGATGGGCTTCGAGTGGGCAGTCGCCAACCTCGTCGGCCTCCACAAGGACCTCGAAGGTCTCTGGCCGGAGTGCAAAGAGCTGCTCACCGATGAGATGGCGTTCGGGATGATGATCTGCGAGCAGGCGTTCAACGTGCAGATCGCCGGCAACGTCGAGGCGCAGCGCACCATCGCGAACGAGACGATGGCCGCGATCTTCGACGATGTCGACCTGATCATCGCCGCGACCAACCCCGACGTCGCCTATCCGGCCGACGTTTCGTTGAACCTCCGTGTCGGCGATCAGAAGGTCGGGCCGGAGAACAACGGCGCACTCACCATCCCCGCGAACATCGTCGGCAATCCCGCCGTCTCGATCCCGATCGAGCAGGTCGACGGGCTTCCCGTCGGTATGCAGATCATCGGTCGCCATCACTCCGATGCCGTCCTCCTCGACCTCGCCCTCGCCGTCGAGCGCTCCCGCCCGTGGCCGCTCGTCTCGCCGGAAGCACCTGTCTAGCCCGGTCTTTCAAATGGTCGACCGTTCCGACATATCCGATCTGAACGCCTTCGACCTCTACGACGCAGAGTCAGAGCGCGTCGCGCTTTACTTCGCCGCGATCGGTGAAGACGAGTGGAGCAAGGACACTCGGTGTGAGGGCTGGCGCGTTCGCGAGCTGCTTTCACACCTGGCGAATGTCGAGACCTATCACCTCGCCTGCCTGAACGACACGATTCCGACGCTGTTCGAGGAAACGTCGAAGGCCGGTGTGACCGACGTCCATTCGTTCAACGACTGGACGGTCCGCATCAGGGCCGACCGTCCACGCGAAGAGGTGCTCGACGAATGGCTCACGAAGAACGCAGATGTGCGCCGAAGGATGCGGGAGCTCGGTCCGGACGCGACCATGGCGTCGATGGTCGGGGCCCTACCCCGTCGACCTCATGGCGCTCCATATCGCGAGCGAGTACGCCACACACGCCGACGACATGAGCGGCCTGCCCAACGTTGACAACGACACCGAGCGCACAGCGTGGCGCGCGAAGGTGAGCATCTTCGCATTGAAGGAGACCCAGAAACCGGTTGAGGTCTCACGAACCGAAGACGGTTATCACGTGCGCAGCGGCGAGCACGAAGCGACGTTGAGCGAAACCGACTTCGTCGAAGCCGTCACAGCACGCCCGACGAGCGTGGACCTGCACCCCGACCTGCGCGACGCGCTGGTCGGTCTGGCTTAGCTCCAGTCTTTCGGGAGCACCTCGTAGTCGGACGGTAGCGGGTCGAAGTTCGGCCCCCGCTTCTCGACGAAGCTCTTGACGCCTTCGGGAAAATCGGGGAACCCGAACGAGCGCGTCATCAACTGGTTGGCTTCCTTCACCGACTGCGGGAGATCCGTGTCGGTGTGCCGGTAGATCTGAGCCTTGATCGTGGCCATCGAGCGCGGCGAGCAGTGTGCGATGAGATCGGCCGCGTACTCGTACGTCTTCGCGAGCAGCTCGTCCGCAGGGAAGACTTGGTTCACGACACCGAGCTCCTTAGCCTCCTCGGCCAGGAACACTCGTCCCGAATACAGGAGATCGAGCGCCGCTGCGGGTCCGATCAAGCGAGGAAGCGCCCACGAGCTTCCGTGCTCGGCGATCAGACCGCGCCGGACGAATGCGGTCGTGAACTTCGCCCCGGCGGCGGCGAACCGCAGGTCGCACATCAGCGCCGCGCAGAACCCGATGCCTGCACACGCTCCGTTGATCGCCGCGATGATCGGCTTGTAGATCGTCGTGGGGAACCAGATGAGCCGGTCGAGGCCTGCGTCCGACTCGTCTACTTCGGCGTTGCCCTGCAGGCTGTCCATGTCGGCGCCGGCGCAGAATCCGCGCCCGGCCCCCGTGACGACGATCACCCGGACGTCGTCGTCGGCCGCAGCTTGCTCGAGGAACGAGTAGTAACGCTTGGCGAGACCGCCCGTCCACGCGTTCAAGCGGTCGGGACGGTTCAGCGTCAGGGTGGCGATCCCATCCGCCACCTCGTAGAGGACGACTTCGGTCTTCACGTCGGTCATCGCGATCCCTTCCTTCTGCGCCTCCGCTCCGCTGCGGCGTGGCTTTCGGGCATCATCGAGCACATGACGACCGAGCCGCAAGCGCTCCCCGCGTCCATCTCGCCCCTGATGCTCGAAGCGTTCGAGAACAGGCAGAACCCCTACCCCGTCTACCACCGCTTCCGCGAAGAGCATCCGATGCACCGGACGCCCGAGGGCATCTGGACGCTCACCCGCTACCACGACATCCTTGCCGTCCTCCGCGACGACCGATTCTCGGCCGACCCTCGCAACTCGACTGCGCTCGACGAACTCAACGAGGACAGCGAGCCGAGCCCGATCCGAAACGTCGCGGGACGCATCCTGCTCTTCACCGACCCTCCCGATCACACGCGGATGCGGACGCTCGTGAACAAGGCCTTTACCCCACGAACGGTCGAGAAGCTACGAGTGCACATCCAGGAGATCGTCGACGACCTCCTCGACGAGCTTGAGCATCGCAACGCCATGGACGTGATCGAGGACTTCGCGTATCCCCTGCCTGCGCTCGTCATCTGCGAGCTGATGGGCGTGCCGGTGGAGGACCGTGACAAGTTCAAGGGGTGGTCGAGCGAAGTCGCACCCATCCTCGATCCAGTGACGTCACCGGCCGTCCTCGAGAAGGCCATGGGGACGATCTCGCAGTTCGGCATGTATTTCTGGCAGCTCATCGAGGAGCGTCGTAAGGATCCCCGTGATGACTTCCTCTCCGCGCTCATCGCGGCCGAGGAGAACGAAGAGCGGCTCTCGCTCGAGGAGCTGCTGGGCCTGTGCGTGCTGATCTTCATCGCCGGACACGAGACGACGCAGAACCTCATCGGCAATGGGCTGCTCGCACTGTTGCGCAACCCCGATCAGATGGAGCTCCTGCGGTCGAACCCGACCCTCATCAAGGGTGCCGTCGAGGAGCTGCTGCGCTACGACTCCCCCGTCCAGTTGACGGCGCGCGCTGCCTTGGACGACATCCAGGTCGCTGAGAGCACGATCGGCAAGGGCGAGGAGGTCATCGTGCTGCTCGGGGCGGGCAACCGCGATCCGGACGTCTTCGACGACCCCGACCGGCTCGACATCACGAGAGAGAAGAGTCAAGTGGTGTCGTTCGGCGGCGGCGCTCACTTCTGCTTGGGAGCCGGACTCGCGCGGCTCGAAGGCGAGATCGCTTTTCCGGCGCTGCTCAAGCGATTCGGCAATCTCGAGCTCGCCGTCGACGAACCGCAGTTCCGTCCAACGTTCACATTGCGAGGTCTCGAATCCCTACCGGTGAGGTTCTAGTCATGCTCGAAAAGGTTGACGGAGTGATCCTGGCTGTGCACGACGCGAACGCGGCCGCCGAGACGTTCGCCGCACTCTTTGACGCGAAGAAGGAGATGGTCGAGCACAGCAACGCCCTCGGAGCCGACGTGACGTTCCTTCGGCTCGGGACCGACCACATCCTCCTCGCCGTCCCAACTGCGGACGGCCTCATCGCCGACCACATCACCACGTGGGGCGAAGGGATCGTCGGGGTGGCGTTCGCCGCGAAAGACCCGGCGGCGGTGGCGAAGCACGTCGAGAGCAGGGGCGTCTCGGTGACCGACGACGACGGCGCGTGGCTGATCGATCCGTCCCGGACTCACGGCCTGCTGACACTTCTCGTCCCGTTCGCCGAGCGCGAGTCGGTCGGGGCGATCTCGTTCCTCTACGAAGTGACGCATCTCGTCGCCGACTGGCAGGCCGTGAGCGACTTCTGGACGGAGATCTTCGGACTCGAGGGCGCGAAGTTCTCACCGATCTCGAGCAAGGAGTACGGCTACGACGGAACGCTCACGCTCTTCGATCCGCCGGCCAAGCTCGACCGCATCGAGGTCGTCTACCCGCACGACGCTCAGTTGGCGATGGGACGGTTCTTCGTCAAGCGCGGTGAGGGTCCGTACATGTTCTTCATGGAGACCGACGACATGCCGGCCGTACGCGACCGCCTCAACGCCGCCGGTGCACGCTTCGCTCCGAAGGAGGAGCCGGAGCAGCCGAACAGCCTCTTCGTGCACCCGTCCTCCACGCACGGGGTGCTCATCGGCGTGAGCCCGAAGAACCTCGCGTGGGTGTGGTCCGGACGACCAGAGCTCGCACGCGCGCGGGACTAACGATTGCCCGAAGCACCGGAGATGCAGGGCCTCGCCGAACGGCTCGCGGCGGCGGTCACGGGCAAGGAGCTCGCCCGCATCGATCCGCTCCAGTTCTCGAGCCTGAAGACATTCTCGCCGCCGCACGACGAGCTCTACGGGAACACGCTTGACCACGTATGGCGGCGCGGGAAGTACGTGCTGCTCAACTTCGGCGGCCCAAACATCGCGTTCCACCTCTCACAAGGCGGACGCGTTGACATCGAAGATCCGCCGAAAGCGACGAAGCCGAAGGGCGCGGTCGTCCGATTTCGGTTCGCGGACGGGCCGTCGGTCCTCATCAAGGAGTTCAGCACCGATCGCAAGGCGGGTTGGTGGGTGCTGGCCGTTGGCGACGACGCCCCGCTGCAGAAACTCGGTCCCGAGGCGGACTCCGGCGAGTTCGCTGAGTTGATCCGCACAGGCGTGGACAACCGCCGCTTGCACACCATGCTTCGCGATCAGCGCACGGTCGCCGGTCTCGGACGCGGCTACACCGACGACATCCTCCACCACGCGCACCTCTCCCCTTTCGCGACGCTGAAAGGTCTGAAGGCCGACCAACGGAAACAGCTGCTCGCATCGATCGCGGCGACACTCGCCGACGGGCTCCAGTTCGAACGCAAGAGAACCGGTGGACTCCCGACGAAGCTCGGCGACCATTGGCGGGTACATAAGAACCACGGCCGCCCGTGTCCGGGATGCGGCGAGGACCTTCGCAGGGTGTCCTACGAGTCGCACGAGATCACCTATTGCCCGGTGTGTCAGACGAGCGGCAAGCTCCTGGCGGATAGAAGGATGTCCCGACTCATCCGATAGCCATCAGATAGCCTCGCGTCTCATGCCTCTCGATACCTCAGCCGCCGTGAAGCACCTGTCGCGCGTCGATCCGGTTATGCGCGCACTCATCAAGGCCGTTGGACCGTGCGCGCTCAAGCCCGGCGCCCGCGGCGACCACTTCACCACGCTTCTTCGCGCGATCGTCGGTCAGCAGCTCTCTGCCAAGGCTGCCGAAACCATCTGGCAGCGACTCGTGAACCTTCACCCGGGCCGCAATGTCAGGCCCGAGGACGTCCTCGCATCGCCGGTGACCGAGCTTCGGAGTGTCGGGTTGTCTAACGCGAAGGCCGCTTATGCGAAGGACCTCGCGCAGCACGTCGTTGATGGCGGCCTGAATCTCAAGCGCATGTCGCGCCTGGATGACGAGGCCATCGTCGACGCGCTCATCGGCGTGAAGGGCATCGGCCGGTGGACGGCAGAGATGTTCATGCTCTTCAAGCTCGGCCGTCCGGACATCTGGCCGGTCGACGATCTCGGCATCCGCAACGCGGTGAAGAACCAGTACGCGCCCTTTTCGGACGGGGGCCCGACGAAGGACGAGATGATCGAGGTGGCCGAGGTGTGGCGCCCGTGGCGTTCGGTTGCGTCGTGGTACCTCTGGCGCAGCCTGGCGCTCACCGCTCCGTCGCTCGGCAACGCCTCCAAAGCGGTCCCCGTCTGATGGCGAGCCGGCGCCGCGAAGCGTTCACCCGCATGTTGAAGCTCGCGCGGCGTTCGTTGCGGGACGCCATCCGCGGGTATCGCATCCGGCGCAAGCGCGGCACTGGAGCCACCGGCGCCACCGGAGCCGGGGGCGTCGAGACCGATCCGGACGTCCGCCGCGCGCAACTCGCCCGGATGGGCGCATCGAGCGCGGCGCGCATCGGGGCCGCGCGGCTGCGGACCATCGGCCGCAGCGACGAACACAAGCGCGAGGTCCGCGAGCAAGCCGCCATGCGATCCGCCGGCGACGTCCTGCAGGTCATGGGCGACATGAAAGGCGCAGTCATGAAGCTGGCGCAGATGGCGAGCTTCGCCGTCGACGGGCTTCCCGAAGGCGTCCAACAACAGCTCGCGCAACTGCAGTCCGCCGCTCCGCCGATGTCCTACGAGCTCGTCGAGGATGTCGTCACCAACGAGCTCGGCGGTCCCCCCGAGATGGTGTTCGCGTCCTTCGACGACGCACCGCTGGCGGCGGCATCGATCGGCCAGGTGCACGCGGCTACGACGATGGATGGCCGCGACGTCGTCGTCAAGGTCCAGTACCCGGGCGTCGACGAAGCCATCAAGGCCGACCTCCAGAACGCGGACATGCTCTTCCAGACCGTCGCGGCGATGTTCGGTGGCTTCGATCCGAGAGAGCTCCTCCAAGAGGTGGTCGAGCGGATGACCGAGGAGTTCGACTATCGGCTCGAAGCCCAGAATCAGCAGCACTTCGCAGACCGCTACCGCGGTCACCGCTACGTCAAGATCGCTGAAGTCGTTCCGGAGCTCTCGGCGACGCGCGTGCTTACCTCCGAGCGAGTCAACGGTCGTCGCTTCTACGACGTCCTCGACGATCCGCAGGACGCGAGGGACCGGTACGGCGAGATCATCAGCCGGTTCGCGAACGGATCGATCCTCGTCGACGGCGTCTTCACGGCCGACCCGCACCCGGGGAACTACATCTTCATGGACGACGGACGGATCTGCTTCCTCGACTTCGGGCTGATCAAGCGTCTGGCACCCGACGAGATCAAGCTCGTCCGCGCTCCGGGGCTCGCGATATTGAGGAACGACCCCGAAGAGCTCGAGACGACGCTGCGCGGGCTGAGCGTGATCGAACCCGGCACGGTGGTCGATCGCAAGCGCCTATGGGAGCTCTTCGAGGTGATGCTCGGTCCGATCGTGGTCGATGCACCATTCCGGTACTCGCGCAAGGTCGTGGGAGACGCGTTCCGGGCTGTGGCCCTGCCCGACTCGCCGTACCGCGACATCCAGGAGAAGCTGCACTTCCCCGCGATGCTCGCGATGTGGCAGCGCTATACGTTCGGGACGTCCGCCGTGCTCGGCCACCTCGAATCCGAAGCCAACTGGCACCGCATCGCGGCGGAGCATCTCCTGGGGACCGATCCACCGACCGAGATCGGGAGGAGCTGGATGGAGCGGAGCGACTCCCCCCGATGAGCAAGCTTGACCTCGACCATGTCGCGATCGCGCTGCACGACGTGTCGCCGGTGCTGAACACGCTCGTCGGTGAGTTGGGCGCGAAGGCCCTCTTCGGCGGTCCAAACATGGGCTTTCGTGCGATGCAGCTCGACTGCGGCGATCTGCGCATCGAGCTCCTCGAGCCACACAACGTCGAAACGAACGACTTCCTGGCGCGCTTCCTCGAGGCCAACGGTGAGGGACCGCACCACCTCACGTTCAAGACCGACGACATCGAAAGTCTCCTGCAACGCGTGGTCGACGCCGGGTATACCCCGGTCGGCGTGAACATCGGCAACCCGTTCTGGCGCGAGGCTTTCGTCCACCCCAAGCAAGCGGGCGGCACCGTTGTTCAGATCGCGCAGTCCGACATCGACCCCATGTCGTTCGACCCTTCGATGTTCCCGAAGCTGGCGCGCGAGCAGGGATTCGGGATCTGGTGGCCCGACCCACCTGAGCCCGCGAAGGACCGAGCGATCCTTCGCCGAGTGGTCGTCACCACAGACGAGATGTCACGAGCCATGGGCCTGTACGCGGACGTGCTCGAAGGCGCTCGTGGTGACTACGGCGAGGGCTGGGTCGAGCTCGGCTGGCCCGGCGGCGGGCGCATCCGCCTGGAGCACGCCGCGGGACGCGCGCAAGGCATCGACCGTCTCGAATGGGACGCCTCGAGTGAAGGCGCACCGCGCAACGAGAAGCTGGTGGGCGGCACGACGATGGTGGTCAATCCTCGTCCGTAAGCTCCACGAGTCCTTCGCCCGCCGGACCGATCGCCGGTGCCTTGGCCTCGGCCCGCAGCGACGCGACCACCGCGATCACGAGTGTTCCAACGATGACGCCGAGCGAGACGTAGATCGGCAGATGGATCCACTCGGCGACGAGCATCTTGACGCCGACGAAGACGAGGATCGCCGAGAGTCCGAGCTGCAGGTACTGGAACCTCGACATCATGTTGGCGAGCAGGAAGTACAACGCTCGTAAGCCCAGGATCGCGAAAGCGTTCGAGCTGAATACCAGAAACGGCTCGCGCGTCACACCGAAGATGGCCGGGATCGAGTCGACGGCGAAGATGATGTCCGTCGTCTCGACGACGACGAGCACGGCGACCAACGGCGTCGCGAGGCGCACACCATTCTCCCTGATGAAGAACTTCTGGCCGTGGTAGTTCGGGGTCAACTTGAACATCCGCCGGAAGAGTCGTAAGACGATGTTCTTGTCCGGATGGACCTCGACCTCGTCGTGGCGCGCCATGCGGATGCCGGTGATGACCAGGAACGCTCCGAAGATGTAGAACATGAACTCGAAGCGCTCCAGCAGCGCGGCCCCCGCCACGATGAAGATCGCCCGAAAGACGAGCGCTCCGAGGATCCCGTAGAACAGCACGCGGTGTTGCACGTCTTTGGGCACGGCGAAATACCCGAAGATCAGGACGAACACGAAGATGTTGTCTGCCGAGAGCGAATACTCGAGGAGATAGCCGGTGATGTACTCGCCGGCGCGCGTTCCTCCCTGCCACCACCAGATGACGAGGGTGAACGAAAGACCCATCGACATCCAGATGGCCGTCCACATCGCGCCTTCGCGTGCTGTGACCTCATGGGCGTCGCGGTGGAACAGCAGCAGATCGAACGAGAGCATCGCCAGGACGAACGCGACGAAGCCGGTCCAAACGAAGGGGTGAACGTCCACGACTACGGCGTTCTGATGGCTCGGAGGACGGATTCAGAGATGAGCGTCACGGTGACGATTGCGATGATAGCCAGAGGCCAGGCTGCGCGTGGCGCGGGTGCGGGACCGGGCTGTCCGGTCTTCAGCAGGGCGGGTATCAGACCGACCACCTTCAGATCCGTCGTGCGTGGCTGCTCGGACACCAGAAGCGTTGCGGACAGCTCCGAGGTCCTGTCCCCCGTCGTGCGGGTCCCGGTGACGCGGATGGGCACGTGGTGGAGGCTCGCCACCCGCTGCGCCGGAAAGACCTCGATGCGCTCGAAGTCAACCGTGCGGTAGTCCCCGAACAAGCCTCGCGCGACGGTCAGCGACCCGAAGTGTTCGATCTCCGAGATCTCCTCACTGTCGACGGCTTGGAGGAAGCGCTCGGCGGCTCCGGCCGGTCGTCGCACGAAGTTGTCGAGGGTGCCGACCGCAAACGACCCGCCGGCGAGGAGCAGGACGACACATGAGGCGAATATCACCCATGGACGCAGGCGTGCTGACTGTTGTGTCTGCGCGCGGACGTGGCCGACGCCGAGATCGTCCTCGATCTCCTCGAGTTCGCGTCCCTTCGTTTCCGGAAGGTGGCGCCAGATGAGCCACGTCGCGGGGATGAACAGGAGCACGAGCAGCGACACGGTGTCACCGATCGAGCCGAGCAGCCCCGTGTAGTGATCGCCGAGCACACCGACGAGCAGGGGGCCGAGGATGAAGCCCGCGATCTCGAAGATGTTGCGAGCCCACGCTGCCGACTGGTTGCGGATGTAGGTGGGGAACAGCTCCGTTGAGATGGCACCGGTGACGGGTGCCATGCCGAGGCCGAAGAAGACGGCGACGACGAGCAGGGCGCCGAGCGCGAAGGGACTCCGAGCCTGGAACAGCGCGAGGGAGCTGACGGCCGCGAGCACGCCGTAGCCGATCGCCGTCGGCCGGCGGCCGTAACGCTCCATCAGGTTCCCGCACACCACGTAGCCGAGCGTCCCGAAGCCATAGGCGACGATGAAAATCACGTACAACGTCGAAGAGCCGATCCCGGCTTCGCGTTCGGCGAAGTAGAAGAACCAGGCCGTCGCGCCGAACAGCGGTAACGAGCGGAACAGGTGGATCAGCCCGACGAGCACGAGCGTGCGCCGGAAGGGTGCGCGCCACGGCTCGAAGAAGTTCAACCGAAGCGAACGACCCTGGCGCTCAGCGGCCTCGGCATGCTCGGAGAAGCGGCGTGTCTCCCGCAACCGGCGACGGAAAACCGCCAGGAAGACCAACGGGACCACGCCGACGAGGTAGAGCGTTCGCCACTCGAACGTGCCGATGTCGGCAAGTCCGGCGATGAGCAACAGCGC
This sequence comes from uncultured Actinomycetes bacterium, assembly GCA_964520325.1. Lineage (GTDB taxonomy): Bacteria > Actinomycetota > JAICYB01 > JAICYB01 > JAICYB01 > CAZFOB01. Next base: position 129,391 of record CAZFOB010000009.1, read on the forward strand.
CACTGCCACTGCGCCCACCGCAGAGCACATGAGGAAGATCCCGAGCACCCGCGAGCGACGCTCCTTCGGGAACTCTTCGACGATCATCGTGACCGCGACGGCGTACTCGGCCCCCAGGAACACCCGCGAGAGAGACTGGAAGGCCGTGAACGACCACAGATCCCACGAGACCGCCGTGAGCGCGGTCATCACGGTGTAGCCGAGTACGGACCAAAGGAGCAGCGTCCGGCGCCCCCAGCGATCGCCGGCGCGCGCGAGGAAGAACGCGCCGGCGAGTCCGAGCTCGATGATCGCGCGCGAGACACCGAGCTGAGCTTCGGTGACGTTGAACGTGTCGCGGATATCGGAAAGGACGAGGGAGAGGATCGCGCCGTCGTAACCCTCGAAGAAGGTCGCGGCGAGTAGCAGTAGCAGGAGTGTGCGGAGATACGCCGGCGAGTGATCGCCCGGCTGATCGAACGGTGGCTCGGCCGCGGACATTGCTTCGATGAGCTCTTCGCCGGCAGAACCGGCGAAGCTCTCGCTCCCGATCACGCCGGCGCTGGGTCGCTGCTCGTGGTCGGTCATCGGTACCCTCGGGCGTGCGGGGACGTTCCCTGCGAACGCATCACAGCACAGTCTGGCGGGAGGCGCACATGGAAACACGCAAGCTCGGCAGTTTGGACGTCTCGATCGTGGGTCTCGGGTGCAACAACTTCGGCATGCGTATCGACGAGGCGCAGACGAAGGTCGTGGTGGACGCCTGCATCGACGCCGGGATCAACTTCTTCGACACCGCGGATGTCTACGGGGGACGCGGTCAGTCTGAGGTCTTCCTCGGCAAGGCCCTCGGAAAGCGCCGGGACGACGTCCTCATCGCAACCAAGTTCGGTGCGCCGATGGGCGATGACGGGAGCAAGCAAGGTGGCAGTGCCAGCTACATCAGGTCGGCCGTCGAGGACAGCTTGCAGCGCCTCGGCACCGACCGGATCGACCTGTACCAGCAGCACGTCCCCGATCGCGACACACCGTTTCATGAGACGCTTCTTGCATTGAACGACCTCGTGCAGGAAGGCAAAGTTCGTGAGATCGGCTGCTCGAACTACTCCGGCAAGAACATCGCCAAGTGCAACCACATCTCGGAGGACAAGGGCCTGGCGCGTTTCGTCTCCGCGCAGAACAACTACAGCCTGCTCGAGCGCTCCCCCGAGCCGGACGTCGTCGACGCGTGTGAGAAGCTCGGCATCGGGATCCTTCCGTACTTCCCGCTCGCGTCCGGTTTGCTCACCGGCAAGTACACATCGAAGGAGAATCTTCCCGCCGGCACTCGGATCAGCGCGATGGCGGAAGCCTCGCCCGAGCGAGCCGAGGCCGCGCTGAGCGACGAGAACTTCGCGGTCATCGCCAAGCTCCGCAGCTTCGCCGAGGAGCACGGCCACACCCTCCTCGAACTCGCGATGTCGTGGCTCGCGAGCAAGCCCGTCATCTCGTCTGTCATCGCCGGCGCCACCAAGCCTGAGCAGGTGAAGGCGAATGCGGAAGCAGCCACGTGGCGTCTGTCGGATGACGAGATGAAGGCCGTCGACGAACTGACGAAGTCCGGCTGATGAGTCACATTCAGGCCGCGTCGCGGGAGCGCATCGTTGCGTACGCGATCCCGAGGGCAATGGCTGCATAGATCGCGAACAGGATGGCGGGGCGCGAGATGCCGAGCGCCTCCTGCGTCTGCACGAAACCCGTGCTGACGTCCGGCTGGCGTTGTGGAAGGTCAACGAAACCGAGGAAGCGCGCGATGTTGTACTGCAGCAGCCATTCGATGTACGCGCCGCGCCTGATCACACCGAGGAGCGGATCGAGGATCACCCCGTAACCGAAGGCCACACCGACCGCTCCTGCGGTGTTGCGCGTGATGGTAGAGATCGCCATCGCGACCGCCGAACCGAACATCGCCAGCCCCGCACCCCGCGCCCAGACTCCGAAGAGCGTCCACCACACGGACCCGTCGAGGCCACGCGTGGTCCCGCGTAGTGACGCGACGGGCAGGTACACAACCGCGATGAGCGCCAGAAGCAGTACGGACGCCGCCGCCATCAGCAGGGTTCCCGCGATCACCTTCGCGACGAGCACGCGTCCTCTTCGCGGCTCCCACGTCAGGAGCGTGGTCATCGCACCGCTGCCCCACTCGGCCCCCATGAAGGACGCGCCGACCACGAAGCTCAACACGAACAACGCAACCGCGATCAGACGCGAGACGTCGGGCATCGTGTCCACGTAGTCGAACCGTTTGTCGTATTGCCCGGCCAGGTCCTCGACGGTGGGACAGAAGAACCCGGACTCAGGTTGTTCGGTCGGGAACTTCTCGCCTTCGAACTGCCCTCTCGATGCTTCGCACGCGGCGACGTCGCGCCGCGCGGCCTCGAGGCCGGCGTCCGGGTCGTTGGACGACTGCAAGAACGAGATCACCACAGAGACGAGAACCAGGAGCACGGCGATGGCGCCGATCGCTCTGAAGAGGCGGCGCGAGATGAATCGCAGAAGCTCGGCGCGAACAAGACCCGTCATTGCGGATCTCCAGGCTCGCCCGTGAGCTCGAGGAAGACGGCCTCGAGGCTGATCTCCTCGGAACGCAACTCGGTCAGGTAGATCCCGGCGTCCGCAAGGGCTCGTGTGATCTTGCCGGCCTCATCGAGCCCCGCCGCCACACGAAGGCTCTTGTCACCACGGAAGCTCGCTTGGAATCCCGCGTCGTGCAGTGCCTTCTTGGCGTTGCGGATCTTCGGTGCACGCACGACGAATGCGTTGCCGCCTTGCACGGCCAGCACCTCATCGACGGGACCCTGGGCGATCATGCGTCCGCGCGCAACGATCGCCACCGAGTCGCAGATGAGCTGCACCTCGTGCAGCAAGTGGGACGACAGGAACACCGTGCGTCCTTCGTCGGCGATCGAGCGAAGGAGGTCGCGCACCTCTTTCAAGCCGGACGGATCGAGTCCGTTGGCGGGCTCGTCGAGGATGAGCAGCTCGGGCTCCTTCATGAGCACGGACGCAAGACCGAGCCGCTGCTTCATACCGAGCGAATACGTCTTGAAGCGGTCGTCGCCGCGGTCGAACAAGCCGACGCGATCGAGCGCCGGGTCGACCACTCTTCGCGAGAGTCCGCCCGCGCGCGCCAAGAGCTCGAGATTGCGGCGTCCGGAGAACCCACCGAAGAAGGTCGGCGTCTCGACCATCGAGCCGATGCCACGGATGATCGACGGCAGCTTGCCCGGGACCTCGACGCCGAGGACGTTGCACGACCCCTCGTCGGGGCGCGCGAGGCCGAGCAGGCAGCGGATCGTCGTCGTCTTGCCCGAGCCGTTCGGACCGAGGAACCCGAACACCCCGCCGGCCGGCACCTCGAGGTCGAGATCGTCGACGGCAACGGTTCGACCGCGCAGGCGGCGGCGATAGCTCTTCTTGAGTCCTTCGACCTCGATCGCGTTCACGCTCGCATCATTCCGGAAGGACGTCCGGGAAGCGTTACGAGTTATGCGTGAGCCGCAGTGGCCTGGTGGCCACGGATGATCTCGTGGACGGCTTCCTCGTTGCCGGCACGCAGGAGCTCGATCGGGTCGGGCTTGCCGTTGACGATCGACTCGAAGAAGACCTTGCGGTCCTGATAGGTCGGGAGCGTGCCTTTGGCCCAGCCCCGGTAGTCGTTGAGGATCTCCGCGAGCTTCGCGTACGGCTCGCCGTACGCGGCGCCGATCTCGCGCTTCATCCGCTTCGCGAGCGCCGGCGAAGCGCCGGCGGTCGAGATAGCCACGGCGAGCGGCCCCTGGCGCCAGATGGCCGGAAGGATGAAGTTGCAGAGCGGCGGGACGTCCACCACGTTCGTGAGCATCGCTCGCTCTTCCCCGTCCTTGAAGACGCGGATGTTGAGGTCGGTGTCGTCGGTCGCGGCGATCGCGATGAACATGCCTTCGAGGTCGCTCTTGCCGCCGTAGCTGCGCTGCTCCCACGTGATCGATCCTTCGGAGGCATACACGCGCAGCTGCTTGACCGCGTCGGGGGAGATGAGGGTGACTTGCGCGTCGCACGCCAGCAGGCCGTCGACCTTCTCGAGCCCGACGGGTCCGCCGCCGATGACGACGCATCGCCGGCCCGTGAGCTTGATGCACGCCATATAGAAGGTCGTGTTCATCAGATCCTGGACGCATGTCTGGTCGCAGACGCCGAGCTTGTGCTGGCAGACGCACTCTTTGCCTTCGTAGCTCTCGCGTATTTGTGCGGGCATGGAAGAGCCAGCTTACTGTGGGCTCGATCTGATCGCGGCAGCGACCTATCGCACCTCGGTGAACCCGGCCGCTGCGAAGTCGCCGTCGAACGCGAGAGCTTCGCGGATACGCAAACGGCGCATCAGCGCGAAGCTCGTCGCGTCAACGAAGGAGTAGGAACGTTCGTCGTGTCGGCGCAGCCAGCGCCAGGCCTCAGCGCTCACGTCCTCATCCACGTGACGAACGATGAGCTTGGTCGAGTTCGCGGTGGCATCGAGGAACTGGACCGCTCGCTCGTGGTCGGCGCGAGCGCGAAGGAACGTCCACGTCTCGCCGAGAACCAGGTCGGTCGTGACGAGTGGGCCTTGCCCTTCCTCCCACAACCGCCGCGCAGCCGGATGCCTCTGATCTCGACGGAAACGGAGGCCGATCCAGAAGGATGTATCGACGAATCTCAAGTGCCGTAGATCACTCCGTCGATATCGCCGGCGTCCGCGTCGATGTCTCCGATGAGCGCGGCGATGGGGTCCGCGTCCGGTCGCTCGCCAAGACACTCTCTAACGAATCGCCTGATCAGAGCGGCTTTCGACACCTTCTGTCGTGCGGACTCCAAGGCAAGCGCCTCGTCGAGCTCCTCTTCGATGCTGATCTGAAGTCTCTTCAAGAGTGAAGCTTACATCATCGCAATGATGGTCACATCACAACGCAGGACGACTCGGCATGCGCCTCTTTAGAGACCGAGGCGCTCGAACTGCTCCGACGGCGCTTCGACCTCTCGCAGGACGTCGTGCAGCAGGTCGGCTGCCGCCTTCTCCTGCGGCGTGGTTGCGAGGTTGCGGTCCTCGTCCGGATCCTCGGCGAGGTTGTAGAGCTCGTTGCCCTGGAAAGCGGCGATGCCCGCCCAGTACGGCAGCATGTCGCCTTCGCGGAACGGCTGCCTGATCACGGGGATCTTCGACCCGGGCATCTTGTCGAGCACCGCGCGGTCGTCCGGTGGAGGCAGCTTCAGATCGTGGAAGCGCCACACCGGCATGGTCGTCCAGCGGTTCGACCATAAGCTCAGCGGCGAGTTCGCGCCCTCCGGAGCTCGCGCGTACTTGAGGTCGTCCCACAGCAGATGCACCTCGCGGCCCCAGATCCCCGACAGGATCCAATCGCGCACCGATCGTTGTTCCTCGGCGATCAGGGGGACAAGCGACTTCCCGTGTGTCTTGTGCTTGTATTCCGCATCGAAGATGTCGATGATCGACGCCGCGAGATCGACCGACGTCGTGAGCGCATCGATGGTTCGGGACTCCGTCACACCGGGCCAGCGGACGAGCAGCGGGATGTGTCCCATCGTCTGGTAGAGCGGCACACCGGGCTTGCCCCAGATGTCCTTCTCGCCGAGGAAGTGGCCGTGGTCTGTGGTGACGATGACCGCCGTGTCGTCCCAGTAGTTGCCGGCGTCGAGTGCATCGAGCACGGTGCCGAACCACTTGTCGATCATCGTGAGCTTGCCGCCGTACTGCGCGCGCACCTGACGCGCGCTTGTCTCGTTGAGGACGCCGGCTTCTTGCGCGCCTTTCATGTACGGCGGCCAGATGAGCTTCGCGCCCTCCCACGTGTCGTCGTACATCGACGCGTACGGCTCCGGCGTATCGAAGGGCTCATGCGGATCGAACTCGTCCACGAAGAGCATGAACCGGTCGTAGATCTCGGCACCGTCGGGGAGGCTCTCGCGTGGCACTCGCCCCGAGCTCGCCGGAGCTTCCTCGGTGAGCCACCGCGCGGCCGCCGACATGGTCTTCGGGCCCGGAAAATCGTCCTCGGTCTTGAACCACCCGCGCGATGTGTCGTACGGGAGCCAACTACGTCCGAACGATGGTGCACCGAGCCACGACGGATCGGGACGCGTGCGCCACGGATCGCCTTCGTGACCGCGGACGTAGTCCCACGCGAAGAATCCGACGTGGTAGTTCTCGCCGCCGCTCTCGAACAGGTGTGGATGGTCGCTCACGAGCTTGGTTGCGACCTTCGCGCGTCGCAGCGCGTCGGTGAGCGACTCTTCCCAGATCTCGATCGACCCCCACGGCTTCCACGGGAAGTCCCACGCACCGCACAGCAGGTCGTGGCGAGCCGGCATGCACGGCAAAGAGCCGGAATGGTGGTTGTCGAAGCGGATCGCGCCCTTGGCGAACCGGTCGAGGTTGGGTGTGTCCCACTCGGTGCCACCGTACGCGCCGAGGGCATGGCGGTTCAGTGAGTCGAGCAGGATAAAAACGACGTTGCGCGGAGGCCGCAAGTCACGAGTCATGCCATATGACACAAGGGCCGGGGGGAGGACGTCCACTCACAGTCGCGCGGTGGGCGCCACGACTCAACGTTGGTGGTGTTGCTCATGTGACTCGGGCCGCCTGACCTGAAAATAGCCGGAGCTACCCCCTCATGCCGATCGTGGAAGT
>CAZFOB010000010.1:0-134700 GCA_964520325.1 uncultured Actinomycetes bacterium
GATCTCCTCTGCACTTTTCGTGATCATCGTTGTGCAGTTTTTGTGATCGCCAACACCCGGCGGCCAAGCGGCCAGCAGCGCCTTCTTGTTGGCGTCGCTCTTGTGTGCGACAACGGTGACGGAAACGCCTCGGCTGCGTGCGGCCACCAACCGGGCGAGAGTTGTCGCGGCGGGGTCGAATGAGTCGGGTCGCAGCGTGTAGGTCACCGCAAGAATCTGAGCGGTCGCGTTGTCTACGAGTTCCGCGATAACACGCGGCGTCTCTCGAAAGGCGGACTCGTGGACCTCCGGACCCGTCCAGACGAGCGAAGAACGCGGGACGGACGCAACCATCTCGTCGCGCGTCGCGATTGCGGCTTCTAGCAACGCAGACAAATGCTCGCTATCTACACCGACCGAGCTGGCCTGCTGCGCAAGTTCCGTCAGCAACGTGAGGGTATGAGGGTCTGTGGACGAAAGACGGCTGCGCTTGGTCACAGCGAGGGCCTCGGATGCCCCGTGGTGCAGGTTCGTCACGAATAGACGAGCTGTTGCTGGGTCGCCCTCAAGGACCGTTCGGGCAATCGCTTGTGCGAGATGGGCGGCCATCTACGGAATTGATGAGAAGTATTCGGTTCCTCGTCCCGCCAAGGTCTGTATCAGAACTGCCCGGTCAAGAAAACGGTTACTCCGTTCGCACGACGTTTCTGATGCCAATAGACAGGCGTGACAGGCGGCGCCATTGAGCATCCCCTTAACGCGGGGTTCGTTGTCCGAACAGAGGGGATCGGATGAGCACAACTGTGACTCCTCCAATGCCTCGTGCAAAAGGGAACGCAGGCGCGCGGGCCGCCCGAGGTCCACAAGACCTCCGAGGCTGCCGTCGGAGTCCGGTGTAGCCGTGTAGATGAGTAGCCCACTCATGCCCTGCGACGTAGATCCGTACACGCGTTCTCGTAGGGAGGAAGCTGAGTAGCCGGCATCAAGCGACATCCGTCTGATCAGAAGATGCGCGAGGGTATGCGACAGAACGAAACGCGGATCAACGGGGGGTCCGGGCTCAAGATCCCTCGCGGCGCGCCAGTCCGCCAACGCGGCCGACATGCGGCTGATGAGAGTTGAGACTGCCTCGCGGTTGACCCAGGCCTCGACTGCTGCGTGGTTCAGTTCGATGAAGAGACCTTCGCCACGGACGACGACGGCCGGGAGCCAATCGCGACGTTCGCGACTGATTGGAGCGATCCGAGACGGATCGTCGGGCGCGTCTCCCCAGCTCCCTGGAGGCTCGATTCGTGTGAACCCTTGAACTGCCCGCACCTCTTTGAGGCGGTGAACCAGCACGACCTGCTCGATGTAGTCATCAAACCCAGCCGGGATCTCCACCTGCTCCGTTTCGAAGTCCGTCCGCCCTGACGACCTTCGTGGATTGCGAAGCGCTTGCCACTCAGGGTGTAGGAGAGCTCCGACGTCGATCGCAGGCATTGGCTCGCGACGGCGCAAGAGTGCGTCGTAGAGCTCGTGACCCGGATACTCGGCAAGTTCGGGGAAATTCCCAAGTCGCATGAGCGTTTCGAGATCCGCCAAGCTCGTGACATTGGCAAAGAGGCGTTCGTAGCGAGCAATCGCGTCGTTGATGGGGTCTGCCCATGGCGGTACTGACAGAGCCGACCGGACCACGGCGAAGTAGAGGTTGGAGGCACCTCTCAGCGTGGCCCATGGTCTGGCATCGCAGTCGGCCGTGTCGAAGTCGTCAAGGCCCAGCCAGGGCCTGCGCCGCGTACATGGGCCTAGGGCGTTGCCTTCGCCGAAAGCGGCACCTAGCGGTCGTCGCTTTCTCCCGCCCTCGCAGAACACAGCTATGTCTGAGATGGAGCCGGTCTCTCCACTGTCAAAGAGCCTGAGAGGGCCTGTACAAGATCCAGCTGATCCGTCGTGGACATAGTCGTGAAAGGGGAAGTCGTCGAGGTGGCCTCGTTCGCATGCGACAACGAAACGGGACGGCAACGCTCGAACGTTGCCTCGATCCTCGCAGCGAGGGTCGGCGCAATGAAACTCCGCGAACCTGTGGTCCCATCGGAACTGATCGACCGGTGCGAGTCTCCTGCAAGCCGGACACGTCAGCATTCGGGGGAATACCCGCGAAGGGATGGTGCCGCGTGGCCCTCTTGCGCTGTGCTCGACGAGCGGTTCGTACAGTTCTCGCACTCGCAGAGCCGCACATAGACGAGGCTCGTCCACACGGAGGTCTTCTCGGACCGTCCAGCTGTCGGTACCCGAAACGATGGCGGAGAGGCGAGGCAAATCAACTATCGATCCAGGACCGAATGTGGTGATGAGTTGGCTCGGTCGAACATCGCCGACGCTACGAGGGCTCACGCGAAGTCCTCTTGCAGATAGAAGCCAACGCCGGGCTCGACTTCGCGCAACGACCCCGGAGTGGGCCAGATTCCCTCTCGTTCGGTGCCGGCCGGCTTCAGCAGCACCGCCACGCCGGAGGGAGCCGCACGCCGCGTGGATTCCCATGAGTATCGGAGGGGACCTCCTCGGGTGAGGTGCTCCCAACGATCCTGCCGCGCCTCAAGCTCGCTCCGGGTCGCATCCGCTTCCTCCTGCCCGCTCAGCGCGCGCGCTCGCTCCCAGAGGACGTTCGCCGCGGCAGATGCGACCGGCCGCGTGCGGTCGAACGCCACTGCGGAACCTTCCGCGGTCAAGTCGAAGTCTGCCGCTCTTACCATCCCGACGTAGATTCCGTGCAGAGCACGGTCGCGCGCACGCGACGAGAACGGAGTCGCGCTGCTGGCTTCAACATGGCGGTAGAGGGACGAGTGGTATGCGAGAAAGCGCTCGAGATGCGACAGATCCCGCGGTCGACTCCAGTTGTAGATCGTCACGACGAGCCCGGGCGCTTGGCGTCCGACGCGACTCGTTGCCTGGATGTATTCGGCCGTTGCCTTGGGCTGTCCGACAACGACCATCAGGCCCAAGCGGAGGATGTCCACGCCAACTGAAATCATGTTTGTGGCGAGCAGGACATCGATCGGGTACTTACCGGTTTCACGCTCTACGTGTCGCACCGATAGCTGATCCAGCGTCCGCGGAATCTGCCTCGAAGACTCACGGCTCGTAAGCTCTTTGGTCTCATACAACCGACGACGCGGAAAGCCACGTCCAGCAAGGACGGAGAGTCTCCCTGTCTTGATGTCGTCGTTGACGAGGTTCATCGCACCACCGAGTTCGCGGATGCTGTTGTAGTAGCCAACTAGGGTCATATAGGGGTCGGCTTCATCCGGGTCAACATCGAATTGCTGTGCGCCCGCCGCCAATAGCAGGGCCATCGTTCGCACTTGAGCTGTCTTCACGCTCTTGCCTGGCGCGTAGACCCCTACGTAAAGGCGCCCGGGTCGTTCCTCGATTGCGACACGCTGGGCAAAAAACGAGTCGGTATGGATAAGCCCGGGAGGTGGAAAGACGCGAACACTCCGCACAAAGAGAGCCCAAATCTGATTCTCAGCCCGGCGGATTGTGGCAGTCGATGCGATGATTTTCGGCCGCCGCTGAGTCTCGCCAACGTTCTCGGTGCAGAGCCAATCGATGCCAGCTTCGTACAAGCCCATCATGCTACCCAGGGGACCCGATATGAGATGGAGCTCATCTTGGATGATGAGTTGCGGGGGTGGAATAGGCGCGATTACGGAAACCGAGACTGCCGGATACATGTTTCGCGCGCCGTGTCTGTTCTCAGCATGGTCTTCGGCAGGTGAGAGGTACCCGTGGCGCGGGCAATGTCGATTCACCCGACCGAAGATTGACTGCGTCTCCCCTTTCCAAGGGAGGCGCGCAAACTTGTCGACGGTACCGATAAGGATGGTAGGCAGTGTGTGGTAAATCTCCTCATCGACAACGACGCCAGGTATCCCTGGCTCAACTGCGAAGGGGCAGCCTTCGCGGGCGCATTTGATCAATGTCCGCTTCACCGCCCGTACTGCGCGATAGTTGCGATGCGACAGAGCCTCACCGCACCAAGGACAGCTCACGAGCTGAACGGGCGAGCTTTCCGTGTCGGTGTACCCGAATCCACTCGCTCCACGCGCACCGGCTGCGAGATCAGCGAGAGATCTTTCCGAGTCCTCGAAGGTATTCGGAGTTGTTCCCCTTCCCACCCAGAGACCGACAGAGAAAATCTCGGAACCGAGATCGGACTCCACCGACCGCAGAATCTCCAGTGCGCACGCGAGCGTTGCTGCGCGCTGGAATTGTTGGACCGTAAGAAGACGAAGCGTGTAGCGCATGAGTACGCACACGCCCGCGGCTCGATGTGCATCGTTGCCGCTCTGAAGACGACGAAGAATCGCCACGAAGGCAGCAATGCCGAGATAGGCCTCCGTCTTGCCGCCGCCTGTTGGGAACCACAGAAGGTCGGCCATCCCTCGGTCTTCATGGTCCCCGTCAGCACACCCACGCAAGCATTGGAGGATGAAGGCAAGCTGGAAGGGGCGCCAACTTCCACGAGGTTGCGGCTCCGGAGTTCTGTCCCCGCTCTGTCGGAAGTCGAGAGCCCAGTCCGAGTGTGTCCGCTGCAGAAGCATGGCGGCGTTCATCAACTGGAACGAACGAAGGGCGTCTTCATTCTCGGCGAGCAGGTTAATGCCGTCAGCAATTCGACTGCACGTCACCCTACATCCGTCGACATGACTTTGCGCTTGGGCCCGCCCATGTTCTGGAAGCGAGGAGATCGTTGCCTCTAGGTTGTCAATCCATGTCGTGTACGCGCTTACGAGCGGATCAAGGCGCCCACGAAGCTCAGATGCGGGACGAACCTCGGCGAACACCGACATGTCCAGTTCAAGACCCGGTATGTCTCGGAGTGAATCGGTGCCGGGCAGTTCATACGTGGGCAACATCTCGGTCCACGCAGCGGTGGCACAGTCAGTCGACGCACTATCCCGCACCCACCCGGCCGCGCAGCCATGCCCAACCGCAAATTCAAGCTCCTCGCGAAAGAGCAGGCTATTGGCCCTGAGGTCTTCATCAGCTGACGTAGCGAGCGCAAGATTCGGGGGACGTCCGATGATGGATGGGCGGTTGTCTGCTGGCGACACGGTCAGCTTGGGCTGGAAGAGAGTCCGCTCCTCGCGCTCCACCGCCGTATCGGACCTTACCCTGCGGTTGATGAGGAACACGCTGATGGCAAGGGCTTGTCCCAGGGGTCTAACTAACCACTCAACCTGTATGCGACCATCGCCGCTCACGGGGCGTCGATCAACACGACGTCCCGCACCAAGCCGAATCGTTATTGGCTCTGAGCGGTTAGGAACTCTCTGCCAATAGGTCCGACCCGTACCTCCATCATCTTCAGGTACTTCGTCGGTCTCTCGTGTGTACTCGGCCCATTCGGCAAGAACCTCGAGCTCTTCTTCCTTCGCATCGACGACAACAGAGAGGCCAATGGACGACGGGCTCAGCGTCTGGATCAGCGGAACGGCACTCTCGAATCCTCCGGAGTCCTCCTCATCATCCCCAGGCGGTTGCTGTTCGTTTTGGTCCGGCTCAACTTCGGTTCCCTCCGGCCACAACATTCCGCAGAGATAGTGGGTGGAGGGCCTGTCTCTAAGTCTCTCGAGCTCGTCGGACGGCCCGAGCAACTCGATTCGCAAATCATGGTTGATCGCGTCCCTCGGATGGAGGACCGGGCTGGGCGAGGCAATACCAGCAGCTGGCTGATCTGTCACAAGGGCTTCCTCATGGGCTGAACTTCCCCTCTCACGACGCTCCCTTCTTACCACTCGTGCCACATGGGGTACCTTCTGGCGATGCTGGCAGCACCGTTCCACACAGCATGACGCCGCGGCCTTCTGCTTCCACGCCGCAGGTTGCGGAGTTTATGCGCCGCATGCGACGCCGCGATACCGCCCCAGAGCTCTCTCTCCGACGGGCGCTACACAAGAGGGGCATCAGGTTCCGGGTCAGTTTGGACACCCTGCCCGGGACGCCCGACGTCGTGCTTGTGCGGCCAAGGCTGGCAATCTTTGTCGATGGTTGCTTCTGGCACGTGTGCCCCGACCATGCGGTCATACCGAAAGCGAATCGGGAGTTCTGGATTGAGAAGCTTGAGGAAAATCGCGCGCGTGATCGCAGGAAAGATGTGGCGCTCACGGAGATCGGGTGGGAACCTGTGCATGTATGGGAGCACGAAGATCCCGAGAAGGTCGCGGACGTCCTAGCCGTCAGGTGGAGATATTCGGGGTAACGAGTCAGTTGAGCTGACGAGTCTTGCAATCACCTCTAAGGGGACAGGCCCAGCATCTCGGTTCTGTTGCCCTACAGACAGCCGTCCCTAGTGATACCAGCGCGGCGTTCAAGACTGCTGACTCTTCGCCTGCGCCTACGAATCGGGCCAGCAGTAGTCGACCATCTGTCAGCTTGTTGACCTGATCGACCCGAGTTCCGGTGACGCGAGCGATCACGCGGAGCGCGCCAGAATTGAGCATGAGGTGCCCGTCTCGTTCGATTAAGGCGCGGACTCGGTCGCGTTCCGCCGGGTTCAGCTTCACCGATTCGAGCAGATCTCCACCGAGTTTCCGCCGGCCAGCCAATGATGCCAGTCGACCAAGCCTTCGGACTCCGAAGCGCTGCGTAGCGTTGTCGGCTTGGCGCGCAAGTCGATCTATCCCCTGGGGATTAACCGAGGTTGGTTTGGGAAAGAGATCAAGGAATTGCGCGGGTGTTGGCTCGCCTATAGCCGGCCGGCTCTCTAAGAGGGTTCCGACAAGCACGGTCCAAGGATCGGAAGGGTAGCGCCACGGCGCTTTGGTCATGTCTCGCTCCGCCCAAGCCGCAAGCCGTTTTCGAAGTCTGCGCCAACGCCTGCTGGGGCGTTGAGCGGCCGGACTCTTTGACCTGTTGAGTCCCTTGATCAGCGATCGTCCAATCGCTTCCGCGAGACTCGGCGGAACTGCGTTTCCGATCTGAGCAAACGCATGACTTCTCGAGCCGGCGAACCGAAACCGGTCGGGGAAAGTCTGAATTCGTGCCGCCTCGCGCACGGTCAGAGTGCGCGACTCTGCCGGATGGATGTACCAATAGCCATCCTTCGCGATGTGCGCAGTGATTGATCGACTGCGCTCGTTCCAACCCAACCTCTTGTACTTGTCGTCGAAGATATCGGCGCGATACCGCTGGAGCTTCAAAGGAAGGTCCGCGTACTTGGTCTTCGGAGTCATCAACTTGAACGCTTTGCGGTCGTCCTCGCGGACCGGACGCGTGACGTGATCCCACACAACCTTGCGATCCTTGCGCATGCCACGACGCGCACGCACCTGGAAGGGACGGCTCGGGCCTTTGTAGCTCATTTCGACAGAACCAGTCGACGCGCCGAGCCGGGGAAGATCCCCGATTGCTTCTCGCAGGTCGATGACTCGCCTTGGCCTTGGCCATTCAAAACGTTTGCCGTCCCGGAGTGCCGTGACAAACAGGCGCTGGCGATGTTGAGGGACACCGTAGCGCCACGCATCCACGATGGCGACTTCTGTTTCGTAACCCGCGGCCTCCAGTCTCTCGGTCATCTCCCGCACCGCGAGAAGCTCGTCACCGAGCGCCATATCTGGGACGTTCTCCATCAATACGGCTCGCGGTCGAAGCGCCTCGACGATCTTCAGATATGAGCGCCAGAGTTCACGCCGCGCATCGGTCGCTTGACGTTCGCCTGCTTCGACCAAGCTTCGGATCTTGTATCTCCCCGCTCTGCTGTAGGGCTGACACGGGGGTCCGCCCGCAACGAGGTCGAACTTGACCCCTCCGACGAAAGACAAAAGTTCGTCGATCCCAGATTCGGACGACAGATCGAGCGGAAGGCTAGTGCCGCGGAAATTGTGTTTGTGGGTCTCGAGGGCCCATGTGTCGACATCAACGGCAAGAGCCACCTCGAACCCGGCTTGCTCCAAGCCAAGACTGAGACCGCCGGCGCCGCAGAAGAGATCGAGCGCGATGGGCCGGTCTAACCCCCGAACCCATTCTCGCCACTCATCGACGGTCGGCGCTTCGGGATGCCGAGCTAGCCGCAAATGCGGCGTGCGCTCAAGCTTCACGCCGTATCCGGCGTGCTGGCGACTAATTGGAATTCATCGTCGACGCCTCACGAACTACAACGGCGTAATTTCGTTGAAGGTATCACTCGCGAGCGACCATTTGAGCCAATCACCCGGTGGGGGGTGCGGCACGCACCGCGGCTCGGCATCCCTTGAGCCGGGCGATCGGCTCCCGAGCGTACAGGAGGTCGCCGGCTCGCTCCCGATCAATCACCCAACGCCGCCCCCAAAGGCCCACCGGCGAACTCGAGCACGGATCGCTCGTAGTCGACGTCCCGGATGGTTCACCTTCGTCGTCCGCTCGTTCTCAGGCCCCTCGCACCCGGGCTTCGCGGCGCTTCGGGGCAGTCTCGAGATCTGGATCACGAAGGCCAAAGCCCAGGCCTCGACACAACGACCAGATCGAGGCGCTCGTCCGAAAGACGCTTCGCACCTTCGGCGAATCCAACACTGCGTGAGACAGCCTTCGTCGCGACGAGACTCGTCAGGCGCTACTGGAAGAACAAGCGCTCGACGATTGCTCGCTTCACCGTCCCCACCGGGCGGATCGGCGCCCTCGTGGGGTTCAGCCTGACGCGACTCTACCGCTAACGCCCAAGCCGCCGCGCGAGATCTAGCAGTCGCTCTAGGTCTTCGGACGCGAGGCGATCGAGCAAGGCGATCAGCTCGGCCCTCATCTCGCTCGTCGAGCCCCCCTCTAAGCTCATCGGCAAAGACATCAACGCATCGTCGGACGACTCGCTGAACCAGCTTCGCGATTCCAACGGAGCCGACGCTCTCAGGCGTAAGTTCTCGGCCCCCGGGCTCGGCCCCCTTCGGCGCTCCGCTAGCGCAAGAAGCTCGGCGAGGCTCATCCCGAACGCGTCCGCGAGCGCACTCAAAGCACTCGTCGAGGGCTGCTTCTTTCCGTTCTCGATCTCGGACAGATAGGGATAGGACAGCCCGCTCAGCTCCGCGAGCTCGCTCCGGTCGATCCCACGTTCGGCCCTGAGCACTTTGAGCGTGCGGCCGAGGTTCGCGAACGTCTTGTCCAGATCCGCGGTTCGGCGCTCTGACCTGCGCTTTCGCTCGGACATCACCTGGATCCTACAACGGGGCCTACGCTACGGGAACCATTCTGTCGCTAGCAGCGTTATCATGATGCTTAGAGAAGAACATCGACGCGGGAGGGTGACATGGACGAGAAGCGCAGCAGGTCGTATCAAGCAGGGGCTCAGATCGCTCGGGAACGCCAGGAGCGCGAGGCTCCGCTCGACGCCGAGGCGCTGCGGGCCGTCCGGGCCTGCGACATCGTGGTCGTCGAGGGGACCTACGACCACGTCCACCTCGTGCTCGACGCCCTCCAGATGCCGTACACGCGAGTGGCCGCGGGGCAGGTCGAGTCGATCGGGTTGCGTGCCGAGCAGCTCGTCGTCGTGAACTGCCCGGGCAACGTCACCCCCGGCGCGATCGTCCAGATCCGCGACTTCGTGGCCGCGGGCGGGAGCCTGTTCACCACCGACTGGGCGCTGCGCAATGTCATCGAGCCGGCGTTTGTGAACACCGTCGCGTACAACGACAGTCCGACCGGCGACGACGTCGTGCGCATCGAGATCGAGGCGGACAACCCGTTCCTGCAGGGCGTCATCGACCCGGGCGAAGATCCGCTGTGGTGGCTCGAGGCGTCGTCCTATCCGATCCGCGTGCTGGACGCAGAACGCGTGCAGGTGCTCGTCCGGTCGAAGGAGCTCGAGGGTAAGTACGGCGAGGCGCCGGTCGCGGTGCTGTTCGACTACGGCAAGGGCGAGGTCTTCCACATGATCTCGCACTACTACCTGCAGCGCACCGAGCTGCGCGACGGGCGCCACCAGGTCAACGCTTCGGTCTACGCGAACGAGAAGGGCGTTGACGTGAAGGGCGTCGTGTTGTGCGACCTCTCCGCCGGCGACGTCGAGTCTGCAGCGTCGTCCGCACGGATGATGACGAACGTGATCGCACGCAACAAACGCAGAAACCGGTAGCCGCAGGATCGTCCCGCTCAGACATTTTGTCAGTACCTGTCGTCATGATGGGGAACATCAGTTCGGGGAAGGACCAATGTGGCTACGGCTCGCGAATCGCTGTTGATTCTCGCAATCACTGTTTTCCCGGGAGCCATGTTCGTCTGGGCTCTGGAGCGAAGGGTCGGGAAATGGGAGTTCGGCCTCTCGGATCGCGCTCTGAGGTTCGTTGTCTTCTCGGCGATGCTGCACGCACCGGCCTTTCCGTTCACGGCCTGGCTTGTCACGACGTACGTCACCGGCGAACGACCTGCTCCCTGGGGCATTGCCTGGGGAACACTCGTCCTCTACACATTCGTGCCGGCCGTCCTCGGAGGCATTGTCGGGCGAGGAGCCCGAAGCCGATCTTGGTGGTCGGAGTTATTCACGGGTCGAGACCCCGCGCCGCAAGCATGGGACGACCTCTTCCAGCTCCGACGCCACACGGGTTGGATCCGTCTCAAGTTGAAGTCTGGCGCCTGGATCGGGGGTGCGTGGGTAGAGGACGACGAACGTGGATTGCGTTCGTACGCAGCCGGCTTCCCGCATCCCTCGGATCTCTACCTGGCGGAGACGATGGACATAGACCCGGACGATGGTTCGTTCGTCCTCTATGACCACGGAGAGCCCGTCCGTCGAAATGCTGGTGTGCTCGTGAGATGGGATGAAGCCGAGTACCTTGAGTTCGTCAGGGGGTGAATATGGCGAAGGCGAAAAACACGACAGCGAAACCCGGACCTTTCGAGAAGCGCGGCGGGTACAGCGCGCCCAAAGGATCGATCGCGAAAATGAAACCGCCGCCGAAGGGACCGGCACTCGGCGCGAAGCCGAACGGCAAGAAGAACTCTTCATAGCCCGGCATCGATCGCACATGACGCCGACGTAGCGAACACCGTCGCGTACAACGACTGTCCGACCGGCGACGACGTCGTGCGCATCGAGGTCGCCAAGACCGCGCCGGTTCGGACAACCCGTTCCTGCAGGGCGTCATCGATCCGGGCGAAGATCCGCTGTGGTGGCTCGAGGGGTCGTCCTATCCGATCCGCGTCCTCGACGCAGAACGCGTGCAGGTGCTTGTCCGTTCGAAGGAGCTCGAAGCCAAGTACGGCGAGGCGCCGATCGCGGTGCTCTTCGACTACGGCAAGGGCGAGGTGTTCCACATGATCTCGCACTACTACCTGCAGCGAACCGAGCTGCGCGACGGGCGCCACCAGGTCAACGCTTCGGTCTACGCGAACGAGAAGGGCGTTGACGTGAAGGGCGTCGTGTTGTGCGACCTCTCCGCCGGCGACGTCGAGTCTGCAGCGTCGTCCGCACGGATGATGACGAACGTGATCGCACGCAACAAACGCCGCAACCGGTAGAGATGTCGGTCCCGTGGGTTACGGTCTCGGAGCTGGCTGCCTTCCCCATCGATCCCTTCCCCAGGAAGTGATGCGATGGCATGCCCGATTCCGAAGACTTGCAGGCTGTTCGATGGGCCTTCCATGAGTCACACGTCCGGATGACAACGCACGCCGTCATCGAAGCGTCGACAGAGAAGCTCGGCCCGGCTGAGATTCGGCTGGCGGGTATGGAGGCCGAGCTTCTCGAGGACTATCCGGAACGACCCCACGGTCACACGCAGCTTCTTCTGGGATACGCTCGACGGGATGAGGCCATACACATCGTGGTCAACGTCGACGCCTTCGAGCGAGACTATTCAGAGCCGCTTGTGATCGTGACGATCTACCGCCCCGAGCCGCCTTCGTGGGCCGACGAACGCACTCGCGGAGTTCGCGCATGAGCAAGAATCACTTTCCTCCGAACCATCTCAAGCGATACCCGTCGCGATGCACGTCATGCCGCGGCCACGTCGAGGAAGCACTGGTCTCGCTCGTCCTGCCGTCTTCAGAAAATGGCACGTCGAAGATCGTCCGCGGCGTCCCTGCCGGCGTCTGCCGCCAATGCGGCGAGCAGTTCTTCCGTCTGGACGTGCTAGCGGAGATCGAAGAGATCCTTGCTCGGCCCCCTTCCGATAAGGAAGAGGTTCCCGTCTGGGACTTCGCGAAAGCTGCGTCCTAACAAACAGAACGTCACCACTACCGACCGCTACGTTGTTGGCGCCCTTCCCTGCGGTCTCCCCCAATCTCAAGTCCGCAGCGCGCCGATCATCAGGTCGGGTCGGCGAGCAGTTTGGGGGAATAGGACCTCGCGAATCGAGTGCGACATACTGTTGACGATATATACCGTAGAAGGTATAATCTCTGATGTCATGGAAGTCGAATACACGAACGAGTTCGGAGAGTGGTGGGAGATCCTCTCGACCGACCAACAAGAGGCGATAGCCGCCCGAGTGGAACTCCTTGAAGGGCTGATCTGAGATGCCGAAGACAAAGAAGTTCAACGAGCTGAGCAAGCGCATCACGAGTGATCCCGAACGTCGCGAACGGATGCGCGTACAGAAGCTCGAGGCGATCGGTCAGCTCATTCAGTACCAACTTGACGAGCTACGACAGACACGCAACGTCACCCAGCACCAACTCGCTGAAGCGCTTGGAGTTCACCAACCAAACGTTTCGCGCCTGGAGAACGCGGACGATCCAAAGCTTTCGACTCTGCGTGCTTACGTGGAGGCCCTTGGCGGACGCCTCGAACTCATTGCGGTCTTCGATGATGAAGAGCGATTCTCTCTCGCTGTATAGCCGTGAGGAGTCCGCGTGGGCACAAGCACTCGTGGCAACCCTACTCAGCAAGACCTACGGGAAGACCAAAGCCTCCGACAACCTACGATCGCTCAAGGTCCGACCCAATTGTCCTGACCACGTCCTACACTTAACAAGCGCAGCGCGCATCGGGAGGAAAGATGGCCAAGAGGTTGTCAGCTTCGGCAAAGAAAGCTCGAGTCGAACCTTCGAAGGTCAAGTCGGCCGAAGCTCGCCGCGAGGTTGTGCGTAACGCCACCAGCAGAGTAAGAGCTCGCACCACGATCGACTTCCCCCGGTCGGTGCGCAGCACGTAGGCGATGGCCCCGAGGGGCCGACCCGCGTCCACACGCGGCGTCTATGCGATGGAGGACGCGACGCTTCTTCTTCCGGACGAATTCGTAGTCGACACGAGTTTCATTGTCGATGCGCTCATTGCAACACAGCCAAGACATAACGCCTGTCGCACTTTCCTCGAGCAGATGGCCGAAGCAGGAACCGTCATCTATTTCAACCGCCTACTCGAACTCGAGCTAGCCGAAACGGCATTCAAGATTGCACTCAAGGAATCGCATGGAGGCCGCTGGAGAACCGTGCGTCACGACGGAAGGAGCCGGAACCGCGGCCGCCATCTGTTGGATCGGGTCCGAGGAGCTTGGGACGAGGTACGACGAGCCATACCGTCCGCATGCGTCGAAGTGGGCGAGGTCGTTGAACAGGTCCCTGACTTCATGTCTCGCTTCGGTCTCAGTTCGTACGACGCGGTTCACGCAGCAACAGCGCGATACGTGAACGTGCGGGATCTGGTGACGCTTGACTTCGGCTTTACGTCGATTCCTTCGCGGGCACTCACGTTACACGTGGACAGATCTCGGCTCACGAGGTTCCGCAACGCGAGGACTTCCTGATCAGTACGTGGCGGCGTCCCCTATCGAGGGGATCGACCGCCCGGCTGGCTCTAGCCACTCGCGCAGCGACAACGTTGCTTGCACATCGTCCTGGTTGTAGGTGAGCAGCCATTCCCGCGCCGCCTCTGCCTTGGCCCCCTGAGCGCCAACCGCTTCGTCGTAGCGGACCATCGAATCCGTTCCGCCCGCGTCCTCCGCGCGCCACGCGAATCCGGACAGCGGCGCGACGACCTTGAGCCCGTTCCCGTGTCCGGTGATGAGCTGATCCCTGAACACGGCGAGCAGATCCACCCAGCTCTCAGACGCGACGAACGCGTCCACCTCGTCAAGGACGCCGGCGGCACTCCCCTGTGATCGCAGGAACCGGTTCTCGGCCCCCGCGTTGTAGCAGTACGCGCGGAAGACGAGCCCGCGGGCCTCGACCGCGTCGCGCACACCGATGAACCACGTCCAGAACGCACGGAAGTTCTCGACACCCGCATCCTCTTCAAGCGGCTCCCACGTGACGAACGCTCGGTAACCCTCTTTGGCCAAGCCCGTTCCACCACGGTCGGTCGCGTACGTGCCCCACAGGTAGCAGCCGTCCTCGACGTTCTCCATGTCGACATCGATCTCGACGTCCCCGCGCGGGACGACGATCTGCTCGACACCGCGGCGCCGATACACCGGCTCCGAACCGACCGCAGCACGAGCCATGTCGATCTGTTCGACCAAAGAGGACAACCCAGAACCGAAATACGAAGCGGTCAGCGCATCGATCGGCGGAAGATCGGCGACGGACGCGATCCCGAGCAACCCAAGCTTTGTGATCTGCGTATCGGTCAGGACGCCCTCGAATCTCGCGTCCGGCGGGAGCGCACCGAGCGCAACCGCATCCAGTCCGGCAGCCACGAGTCGCGCTGTCTCAACGTTCAGCGCAGCGAGCGACCCGCGATCCCTGATCCCGCGGTCCTTGTGCGCCTTCCACTCACGCCACGCGACGCGCGGAAGCAGGCTCACGTCCCCGGAACCCTGCTCGAGGATCGGCATGCAGCAGTCGAACCACGGACACGAGTCGCACTCCCCGATCCGCATCGGCAACACGAGCAGCTCAACCGACGCGTCGTCGAGGTGCTCCTGCGCGACGGCCATGATGTCGAGACGGAACGCGAACTCGAAGTCGTAGACCTCCATCGTGGTGCGCAGTTTCGATTTCCCGGTTGAGGACGGCGTCCGCCAGATCGCTTCGTCGAGGTCGTGCCACGTGACGACGCGCTCGACGCCGATGATGCCGCCGTACCGTCCGTCCGTCGCGGCGAGCCCGGCCGCCTCGAGCATCCGCTGGTAGTGCGCGAGCTGGAGCATGTCGTCCTTGTGCTTGCGCCGGTCGAGTGTCCCGTCGAGATGTGCGTCCTCGAGGGCAGGACGTGCGAGCTCGGAGCACCGCGCATCGAGGCCCGGCCGCTTCGGATCGCGCGTGGACAACGTCAGATGGTGCTTCACGTCCGCCGGACGCCATCCGCCCGACGCGGCTCGGACGAAGATGTCCGGCTTGCCGACGCGTCGTCCCGCTACGTCGGCGGGCAGACGTCCTTCGACGACGCAGGGCGAGTCACCGGACAACGCCGCGACAGTCGCGGCCTCGCGCGCGGAGGTGTCCTCACCGGCGACGAACACGGCGCCGGGATGCGCGGCGCGGAGGAAGTCGAAGATCTCTGCCTCGAACTCGAGGCCGCGCACGAAGCGGCGTTCGACCGAAGGCGGCACCGGAACCGGCTCGCCGGGCTGGAGCACATCGTTCTGGGCTCTGACGGGACACCGCTTCGCGACGTATCCGCCCTGCAACGGAACACGAGAAACGTCGAAGCGAGTGCCCATGAGCCGAGTATCACCCCGGTCGGTGACCCCGAAGCTCGGGCGCCAGTCAACGCGGGCTGTCAGCAGCGTCGTCTACCATACGAACATGCGTTCCGAACGCTATCCGTCCCTGTTCCTCGTCTTCGACGAGCTCAAGGCGCTGCTCGATCGCCAGATCTCCCACGTCGACGCTCTGGATTCAAAAGCTAGCATCGTCATCGGGTTCACCGCGGTCGCTCTCGGAATAACCGTCGGCCGTCCGAACGAGCCCGTTGGACCCTTCGTTCTTGCCGGAGTTGGGCTAGGGGCGCTGGCTTTCACTGCCGCGTTGCGCGCGTTCTGGGTACGACCGTTCAAAGCTCTTCCGCGCCCACGTGAGTTCTATGCCGAGTTTGCGAGCGCCGAGGAGGAACAGTCGCGCATCGTCCTCTGCAACCTTGCCGTTCTAGCGTTCGAGGAAAACGCCCGCAATGTCACCTCGAAGGCACGAGCGCTTAAGTTCGCGTTGATGCTCCTAGCCGGCTCCGTTATTGCCCTGGTGTTAGGTTTCTTCTTGGAAGGAGTCATCGCATGAGCGAGACCGAAAAGCCCCAACCGCCCTCCGCGGGCGAACCTCAAGTTCCTCCAACCCAACAGCCCGCTTCACCACCAGGCCCTCCGCAACGACCAAACGCACCGGTCATCCATCGTCCGGATCTGCTGGTGGACCTCGAACGCGGACTCAAACCGGTCAACATCAAAGACGCTGCGCCGAAGAAACCGCAACGCCCTACCGATGAGAAATAGGCAGGGTTCTTCCTCCGGAGGCCCGCGTCGGGCGGCCCTGATCGAGCCGGCAATCTCCTCGAGATCGTCGTGATGGAGCGAGACGACGGATCTGAGGTTGTGATCCACGCGATGAAGATGCGCAAGCAATTCGAGAGCTTCCTGACGAAGTGGGCAGGATCGTGACGAAAAAGAAGAACTACGGAATGTCTGGTGGGATAGAGCTCACCGATGAGGTCCTCGACAAGTTGGTCGAGGAAGCCGAAGCCGGGTACGACGTCAAGGACCTCGTCCCACGTCGTCGTGGCCGTCCGCCGCTCGGTTCTGAAGCGGCAACGGTGTTCCAGGTCCGGCTCGAGCCCGAGCTTCGCGAAGCGCTGGACGAACAGGCGAAGACAGAGCACACGACAGCGAGTGAAGTAGCACGCCGCATCCTCCGTCGCGCGTTGATCTCAACCGAGTGATCTATCTCCTGCTCTTCCTCGTGCTGTGGTGGTACTTCGCGAGGAAGATCCAACGGTCACTTGATCGCATGAATGGACCGAAGCGCGAAGACGACCCGTAATGCCACGTCCTAAGAAGTACGGATTCTCGTGGTCGTGGAAGCGCGCGAGCGGTCTGTCCGCGATGAAAGGCAAGGTGTCCCGCCAACTCGGCGTCCCGCTCACGCGCTCCGGACGCCAGCGCAAGATCGGACGCATGGCCGGCTGCATGTTGCCGATGGTCGTAGCCGTCTGCATCGCTGCGATCCGCGCGATCGGGGGCCGGACCTAGACGGCGGTTGTCTCTAGCGTCCGATCGAGGACGGCGGCAGGACCATCCGTGGACGCTTCGAGATCGGCCACGACGGCACGACCTGGGAGCACGACTTCGAGATAACTTACGTGAAAAGTGACTGAACCCACCCGCAACGCCCTCAATGCGATCGGCCCCCGGCCGACTCCTCTTGGTGAGGATCGTTCGCCATCTTTGGATCGAAGAGGACCGCGGCGGCGAAGTGGTCGTCTCCTGCTCGCCGGCGTCGACGCGGATCGGGGATTGCGACGGCTGCGGCGTCAGACTCGCGAAACGTCAGGTTCGTTGGTCATATCCCGACGCGAGCGACGTGGCTGCTGCAGCCGATCTCGTTGTGGACAGAGGACTGAACGCGCTCGCGACCGCTCTTCGCCACGCCTCCTGAATCAGCAGACGTCGAGGCAGAACGACTTCGTTTCGGCCCCCTGCTCCGGTTGCGACTTGAGGATCCCGCTGGCGTCGTAGGTGCCGGGCGAAGCCGGCGTGCCGGAGGTGGAGACTCCGTCCCATTCCTCCGTCCAGCTCTTGCACTCCTTGGCCTTCCAGTGCTCCTCGACCACGGCTTGCGTGAAGACCATGCCGTCGGACCAGCGCCAGATGACTTCTTCGCCGCGCGTGACCTCGAAGTCGTAGCGTTGGCCGCTTCGAAACGTCCTGCTCGTTTCGTTCGTGCTTGGGTTGCACGCTTTGAGCGTGAACACCGCACCTCGGCCCACGGTCCGGTCCTTCACCTCGAGCGTTGCGTCCAGACCCTGCCCTTTCGAGCCCTCGGAGGCGGTCAGCGCCGCGGCGTCCGATGAGCGACCGGGTTCGGCCTTCGTCGGCGTCTCAGCCGGTGCGGCGCCTGCCGAACCGGCGGACGTCGCACCACCAGCCGAACTCTTCGTCGAGCCTGAGCCCTCGGCCCCAGCCGTCGCCCCGTCGGGGACCGACTCGATCTGCGCGGACGGCGCATCGACAGCCCGCTGCGCAAGCGTCGTAGGACGCTCGACCGGGTCGGCTTGGATCAGCACACCGACGACGGCGAACAATGCGACCGCGACCGCTCCGCCGCCGAGCGCCATCTGGCGGCGACGCTGGATCCGTCGCGAACGGGCGCGGATCGCGCCGACGTCCGGCGACGAAGAAGGCGCATCGAACCCCCGAAGTTGCTCGAGCGGGTCAGTCATCGGAGCCCAGTTCCTTCCGCAGGCGTTGTCGTGCGGAGAACAACAACGACTTGATCGTCCCGGGACGGCAGCCCATCGCCTCGGCCGCCTCCTCCATCGTCATCCCGCTCACGTAGTGCAGTGCCACCGCCATGCGCTGACGCGCGGGCAACCCGGCAACGGCTTTGTGCAGCTCGGGATGAGCCTCGTGCGGGGCAACCACGAGGTCGGTTCGCTTCGACAGCCGCGCGACCGCCTTCAACTCGCGCGCGGCTCTGCGGTGCCAGTTGATCGCGAGGTTGCTGGCAACGCGGTAAGTCCAGCCGCCGGGGTTGCCGTCCGGCCAGAGCTTGCCCCAGTTGATGTACGCGCGAGCGAACGCCTCCTGGGCGATGTCCTCTGCGGTCGCATGGTTGCGGACGACGATCCGGACTGTGGCCACGATCTTCCCGTAGGTCTCTCGGCAAAACGCCTCGAAAGCCTCCTCCGAGGAGGCCTTCTCTACAGAGACGCCCTGGGGGCGCGATCGGTTCAGAAGCCGAGCGTACTGTCGGCAGGTCGGGCTACGCTGCGCCTCCTTCCCCTCGAACAGCGGGAGGCGCCATGCATGCAGAGTGCATGTATGATGCAGGCATGGCCGAGATCATCCAGGTGCGCAACGTCCCGAAAAGGGTCCACGCGGAGCTGACGCGCCAGGCGAAGCATGCCGGTATGTCCCTCAACGCCTACCTGCTCGGCGAATTCGATCGCATCGCGAAACGGGGGAACAACGCCGACTTCTTCCGTCGCATGCATGCGATACCAGGGAAGCGTCCAACGACCGAGGAGATCGTCGCCGTCATCCGTGAGCTCCGCGATGACCCGGATTCCGGCCGTGATCGTCGTTGACTCATCGGTCCTGATCGACGGGATCGTCCACCCCGGACGCGTGGCAGCGCGGATCGCCAACGAGGAGTTGGCTGCTCCACATCTCATCGATGCTGAGGTCGGTCATGCGTTGCGACGCCTCACGCATCGAGGCGTCATCCAAGTGCATCTGGCTGAGCGCGCGATCGACTACAGCTTCGGGCTGCAGATCACTCGGTACCCACACGTCGCATTGATGCCGCGGGCGTGGGACCTTCGGCACAACCTCTCCTTCTATGACGCGCTCTACATCGCCTTGGCAGAAGCGCTCGATGTCCCCTTGATCACGCTCGATAGGGGATTGGCCGGGGTCCCCGGCACGCAGGCCACCGTCGAAGTCATCGCCTGACTCGGCGGCTCGCGAAGATCAGGGCGCGCGCGGCACACTGGGATTGGAGCCGACCGAGGAGGTGCATGTGGCGAAGGGGCGCGTACTGATCGTCGACGACCACGAGCTCGACCGCCGTTTGAGCTCGCTCGACCTGGAAGCGGCTGGGTACATCGTCTCCGAGGCCGGAAGCGTTGGGGAAGCGCTCAAGCGATTGGAGCGTCAGACCTTCGATTGCATCGTGCTCGACATCAAGCTTCCGGACGTCGACGGCCTCACGTTCCTGCGCACCATGCGCTTGGTCAGCAAGCTCGAGAACGTCCCGGTGATCATGCTCACCGCGTCCGACGACGTCGACGACGAGCTCCAGGCCATGAGCGGCGGCGCGGTCAGCTACCTGGTGAAGCCGTCCCATCGCGAGGTGCTCGTCCACACCGTCTCCGCCGCGCTCGAGAAAGCCGGCTCGTCCCCCGAATGAATGCAACGGGCGGTGGATTCGGGATCGTCCAGGGTCTGATCATCACGGTTCCCGTCCTCCTCGTGGTCGCCGTGGTGATCGTGCGGGCCTTGCAGCAGCGACGCCCGAAGAGCCGGCGGCCCGGGCGGGGGCGCCCCCACCAGAAGAAACGGTCGAAGCAGAGACCACGCCGTCGGCGCTGAACCCGTGCCGGACGCGCAGGGGCGGTCCTCCCGCGGGCGATTGTCAAACTGGCTTTCGGCCATCCGCCCGCCCCACCGATCGGCTCAACGGCGTACCATCAAGCTTTCCAATCTCCGAAGAGGAATCCCTGATGACGCACGTAGTCACCATGAGCAGGTTCGATGGCTAAGGTTCTCGAAGAAGCCCCGGGTGAAGATCTTGTCCGCGTATACCTTCGCGAGATCGGGCGGTACCCGCTCCTCCGCGCGGACGAAGAGGTAGCGCTCGCGAAAGCGATCGAGGCCGGCACGAAGGCAGAGGCACGGCTCGAGAAAACGAACGGATCGCTCGCTGCGAGCACGCGCGACACACTGCAGTCGCAGATGCGCGCAGGCGAGCGCGCGAAGCGCACCTTCATCGAGGCCAACCTGCGCCTCGTCGTCTCCATCGCGCGTCGATACCAGGGCTTCGGACTTCCGCTGCTCGACCTGATCCAGGACGGCAACGTGGGTCTGCTCCGCGCCGTCGAGAAGTACGAGTGGCGTCGCGGCTTCAAGTTCTCCACGTACGCGACCTGGTGGATCCGCCAGGGCATCTCGCGCGGACTCGCCGATCGATCACGCACGATCCGCCTTCCCGTTCACGTCGCCGAAGTGGTCAACCGCCTTCGCCGGGTCGAGGCCGACCTCTCGATGACGCTCGGACGCGAGCCCACCGACGAAGAGGTCGCCAAAGCGCTCGAGATCGATCCAGAGCAACTGCACTGGTACCGCCAGACCGCCATGGACACCCTGTCGCTCTCAACGCCACTCGGCGAGGACGGCGACTCCGAGCTCCACGACTTCCTCGAGGACGAGATGTGCGACCAGCCGCTCGAGGAGGCCGTTCGAGCGAAGTCCGCGGACGAGCTCAGGGACATCCTGGGCACCCTCTCGACGCGCGAGCAACGGATCCTCGAGCTCCGGTTCGGCCTGGCCGACGGTCGCGAACGCACCCTCGAGCAGGTCGGGCAGGAATTCAGCCTCACGCGCGAGCGCATCCGGCAGATAGAAGCCAAGGCGATCGCGAAACTTCGCCACCCTGCACGCGTTTCAGACCTCGAAGGCCTGAACGACTAGAAGCGAACGCTAGGGACTGGCGGTTGTCGTCTGCGTCGCCGACGGCTGTGGGATCGATGCGGCGGGCGACGCAGCCGGTGTTGCACCGATCGGGTTCGCGGCATCGTCACATGCCGTGCCGTTCTTGTCCGGGTCGAGGCCGTGCAGGTCCTTCTCGGGACCGCCCGACTCCTTGTAGAAGTTCTGCGCTTCCTGCTGCGTGGAGAAGTTGGAGCAGTTCCTGTCGACAAGACCGGCGATCGGGGCGCTTACCGTCGGCGGCGAGACCGTAGCCGGCGGCGGCGTTGTTGCCGGAGTGTTCGTGAAGGCTGGGACCGAGGGCGACGCAGCGACGTCCGGTACATCGTCACGGAAGAACAGCGCGTAGCCGAGCACGAGCAGCGCGACGAGCAGCGCCGCGCCGAGCGCAAGCTTCTGCCAATTCGGGGTCTGCTCGACCATGCGTGCGATCCCGCGCTTGCGCGTGTGCCTCGGCGAGTCGACCGGCAGCAGGAACGGAGCGAGCGGATCGTCGGTGACGGTCGTCGTCGCGGTCGCGGCCGAAAACGGTGCAGGTGGCGGCGGGATCGCGACCGCCGGCGGGATCGCGACCTTCGGCGGGGTCACGTCCGTCGCCTCAGGACTCGGCGCACGGCGAGTGAATGCGGGCCGGCGTGGACGCCGAGGCGGTGCATTGGCCGCCGCGGACGGATCGTCCAGAGTCAGATCGTCCAAGGGGATCTGAGCCTCTGTTCCTGGTCCCTCTGTTGTTGGTCCCTCTGTGGTTGGTCCCTCTGTGGTTGGTCCCTCTGTGGTTGGTTCCTCGGGGATCGGCACGCGCCGGACGGAGAACGGGACCGGGAACGGGCTCGCCGGGGCTGCCGCGGGCTCCGTGCCAACGCTGACTTCGTCTACGGATAGGTCGGGTGTGGACTCCTCGGAGTCCTCACCGGGTCCTTCGCCTTCACTGCCGCTACGCCAGGCCACACTTCATACTGACCCATCCGGCCGCCAACCACGCGGAAGCCGCTTCAGCGGGTCCGAACCTCGCCTATGGGGAGCTTGACGGCTCGGGGTCGGGCGAGACGTTGGAGTCATCGTAGATCGCGCCCCCCTCGTTGACGGGTGATTCGTCGGCGCCCGGCGATGTCGTCGTCCCGTCGACGTTGGCACCGCCACCCGTGTCGGTCGTCGAGTCGTCGGTCACCGCCGGCGAGTCGATAGGCACCGTAACGTCCTCATCGGGCGAGCACCCTGCTCCGAAGACAACGATGACCGAGATGAACGCGATCCCCTTCCAACGCATGAAGGGCAGGTTCCCGTTGGCTGACCCCGGTAAACACGCCTACTGCGAGGGGAGGTCAAGTAGTGTCCTCCCTCGTCGGCACAGATCTGGAGGTCAGCCGACCAACTAACATCGTGAACAGTCGTTGGGATCGGAGGGCGATATGAACGGGAAGACGGCAGTCATCACCGGAGGAGCAACGGGCATCGGTCTCGCGACGGCGCGTGCCCTGGCGTCCGAGTCGGCCAGGGTCGTGATTGCGGGGCGCGACGCCGAGCGTGGCGAGCAGGCGGCGCAAGCGCTCAGATCCGAGGGCGGTGACGTCTCGTTCGTCCGGACCGACGTCGCGCGCGACGAAGACGTAGCGGCCCTTGCCGCCACGGCCGCCGGAAGCGGCACGATCGATTTCTGGTTTAACAATGCTGCGATCGAGGGCATCGCCGGCCCGCTTGAGGCGGTCGGGGATGTGGTTGCCCGTGAGCTCCTGGATGTCAACGTCAAGGGTGTCTACTCGGGGATGCGCCATGCCTCCCGGCACATGTCAGCTGGTGGTGTGATCGTCAACAACGCATCCTTCGTCGGAGTCAAGGCACCGGTCCCAATCGCCGTCGCTTACGGCGGAACGAAAGCCGCGGTCGTGTCGATGACGCGGTCCGCCGCCGTCGCTCTGGACGAGCAGGGCATATCCGTGTTCGCGATCTGTCCGTACATCGTGGACACACCGATGGTCGACCGTCTTACTGGTGGAGCGGGACCTGAGGCACGCGCGGGGTTTGCCGCACAATTCGCACCGAGCGGGGAGCTCACTCCGCCAGAGGACGTGGCCAAGGTCGTGGTGGATCTTGCGTCGGGCGCGGGAGGCTACCCCAGCGGGACCGTCCTTTTGGTCGACGCCGGGCCGACTATCGCGACGCTGGACGGCTAGGCATCATCGCAAAGAGGTAGTCCTCGGGACGCTTGCGCTCGCGGGATGTTGCCGACGATGCGCGTGATCTTGTTCCCCGAAAAGCTCGCACCGATCGAGCTCTCATCAAACTTCGTCGGCACCTTCTTGAGCCGTGCCTGCGTCGGGCTACGCCTCCCTTCGCTACCCTCTCCACGTGGCCACGACGCTTCGCACCGAGGACGCCGACGGCGTGCGATCGATCGTCCTGACGCGCGCCGCAGAGTTCAACACCATCACTCCGGCGTTGCGCGACGAGCTCGGTGCAGCGATCGACGAGGCCGACGCCGCGCGCGACGTGCGCGTGATCCTCTTGCGCGCGGAAGGCAAAGCCTTCTGCGCCGGATACGGGCTCGACTGGTCGACGGTGGCGCAAGGCGGTGAATCGCAGTGGGACTCCGTCCGCGACATGCGCATGATGCGCACGTTCGTCGACACCTACATGAAGCTCTGGTACGCCACCAAGCCGACGATCGCCGCGGTGCACGGGTGGTGCATCGCCGGCGGCACCGACATGGTGCTCTGCGCCGACATGATCGTCGCGAGCGAGTCTGCCGTGTTCGGTTATCCGCCGTCGCGTGTGTGGGGCACGCCGACGACGGCGATGTGGGTGTACCGCATGGGCCTCGAACGCGCGAAACGCTACCTGCTCACGGGTGACGAGATCCCGGCGAGAGAAGCCGCCGATATCGGACTCATCCTCGAGTGCGTGCCGGACGACGAGCTACAAGATCGGGCGATGGCGCTCGCCAAGCGAATGGCGCTCGTACCGACCTCTCAGCTCGTGATGCTCAAGCTTCTGTGCAACCAGACGGTAGAGAACATGGGCTTCGCGTCCTCACGCACGCTCGGCACCCTGTTCGACGGCATCGCGCGGCATACCGCCGAAGGCTTGTCGTTCGTCGACCGTACGAACGAAGTGGGATGGCGCCAAGCGGTTCGCGAACGAGACGACCCCTTCGGCGACTACGGCCAGCGGCGCTAACCGTCAGCGCGCGAGTACGGCAGCGATCTCATCAGCGCCGCGGCTATCTCATCAAGAGCCACCGGGTCGTCGATCGTTGACGGTATGCGATAGTCGGCTCCGTCGGCGATCGCTCGCATCGTGCCCCGCAGGATCTTGCCCGACCGTGTCTTCGGGAGCCGCTCGACGATCATCGCGCGTTTGAACACCGCAACCGCACCGATCTTCTCGCGTACCGAGGCCACCAGCTCGTCTTCGAGGTCGTTGCGCGGCGACGCGCCGGCCTTCAGCACGACGAAACCGACGGGCACCTGCCCGCGAAGCTCGTCGGCGCGCCCGATCACCGCACACTCGGCGACATCGGGGTGTTGGGCGATGATCTCTTCCATCGCGCCCGTCGACAACCGGTGCCCGGCGACGTTGATGACGTCATCGATACGTCCCATCACGTAGAGGTATCCGTCGGCGTCGATGTGGCCACCGTCGCCGGTGAGGTAGGTGTCCGGGTACGTGCCGAAGTAGGAGCGCTCGAAGCGCTCGTCGTCGCTCCACAGGGTCTGAAGGGTGCCCGGTGGCAACGGCGACCGGATCACGACGGCGCCCTCGACTCCGGGCGCGGCCTCATGGCCGGCCTCGTCGAGGATGCGGACGTCGTAGCCGGGCACGGGTTTGGTCGGTGAGCCGGGCTTGATCGTCATCTGTTCGATGCCCATCGGGTTCGCGGCGATCGGCCATCCCGTCTCCGTCTGCCACCAGTGATCGACGACCGGGACACCGGTCAGATCGCGTGCCCAGTGATAGGTATCCGGGTCGAGCCGCTCGCCGGCGAGGAACAGGTACTCGAAGGTCGGCAGATCGTATCGCTTGAAGTGGTCACCATTGGGGTCTTCCTTCTTGATCGCGCGGAAGGCCGTCGGCGCGGTGAAGAGCGTCTTCACGCCGTGCTCCGCGATCACACGCCAGAACGCACCGGGGTCCGGCGTGCCGACTGGTTTCCCCTCGTAGAGGACCGTCGTACACCCGCTGAGCAGCGGCGCGTACACGATGTAGGAGTGGCCGACGACCCATCCCACGTCGGAGGCCGCCCAGAAAGTCTGCCCCGGATGAGTGTCGTAGATGTTCGGCATGCTCCAGCGCAAGGCGACGGCGTGTCCACCGTTGTCGCGCACCACACCCTTCGGGATCGCCGTCGTCCCGGAGGTGTAGAGCACGTACAGCGGATGCGTCGACTCGACCGGCACACAGTCGACGGGCCCTGCGCTCGCGACCGCGTCTGTCCAATCGACGTCCCGACCAGGCTTCAACGCAGCGCGCTCCATCGAACGTTGCAGCACGACGACGTGGTCGGGCGTGTGGGATGCGAGCTCGATCGCGCCGTCGAGCAATGGCAAGTACGGGATGACGCGCGTGGTCTCGACTCCGCAGGACGCCGTGACGATGACCTTCGGCTTCGCATCGTCGATGCGGATCGCGAGCTCGTTGCTGGCGAACCCACCGAAGACGACCGAGTGGATCGCACCCAGTCGTGCGCACGCAAGCATCGCGACAACGGCCTCGGGAACCATCGGCATGTAGACGAGTACGCGATCGCCCTTCGTCACCCCGAGCTTGACGAGCGCACCCGCGAATGTCGCCACCTCGTCACGCAGACGGCGATACGAAAATGTCGCGATCCGGTCGGTGACGGGCGAATCGTAGATGAGGGCTACCTGTTCGCCGCGCCCGCTCTCAACGTGACGATCGAGCGCGTTGTGACAGGTGTTCATCTCGCCGCCGACGAACCACCGGTTAAACGGCGCTCGCGAGTTGTCGAGGACCACTTTTGGCTCGACGTACCAATCGATCGCCTGCGCCGCTTCGCCCCAGAACCCCTCGGGGTCACTGAGGCTGAACCTATAGGCTTGCTCGTAGGTCATCCGTCGGTGAAGCCCGCCTCGGCGTGAGAGCCGTCGCACAACGGCTTGTTGCCGGACTGCCCGCAGCGGCAGATCGTCATCCGGTTGCGAACCTCGAGCGGTTGGCCGTCGAAACGACGCACGGGGATGCGCCCTCTGAGCACGTACGGGCCGTCCTCCTGGACGCGGATCTCAGGCGAGAAATCAGCCTCGGCGGGCTTGCCGTCGAGCTCGTAGGTGAGCGCACCGGAGGGACAGTTCCGCACCATCTCGATCACCTGCGTGGCCAGCGCCGGATCGTCGTCGGTGAGCGGCGCAGCCTTCCAAACGTTGGTCGTCGCGTTGGAACAGAATGCCGAGTGCGCGCAGATGCCGCGATCGTCCCGGACGGTGATCTTCGTACCTCCGAGCACCTCTGAACGATCGGCGTAGAAGTCGGGCTGCGCGGTCTCCGTGCCGTCGAAGCCGATCTTCTCGTGCATACCGGTGCAGAACGGCTTGTTGTCCGACGCACCGCAGCGACAGAGCCAGTACTCGTCCTCGGTCTCGATCGTCTCGTAGACCTCCCATTCGGTGAACGTCCCTTTACGTTCGCCGGGGATCTTCCTCACGCGCACAAGAGGGATCCCTCCCGTTACGTGGTACGGACCGTTCTCGGTGACCGCGATGGCCTGCTCGGTCTTGATATCGGTCATCTCTTCCTCCGTCGGACGACTTGTTGGGAGCCTAACGCGATAGGCTCCGTCGCTGTGACCGACGTCGACAAGCTCGTGAGCGAGCTCACCCTCGAGGAAAAGATCTCGCTCTGCCGTGGGTCCGACTTCATGTCGACCAATCCCGTCGAGCGGCTCGGCATCCCACGCATGTGGGTGACCGACGGTCCGCACGGCGCGCGAGGACGCGGATGGGGCAACACCACTTCGGCCGCCATCCCCTGCGGCACGGCTCTCGGTGCCACGTGGGACGTCGAGCTGCTGCGCGAGGTCGGCGAGCTCATGGGCAACCAGGTGAAGTCCAAGGGCGCCAACATCCTCCTCGGCCCGACGATGAACATCCACCGCGCGCCGCTGGCCGGACGCAACTTCGAGTGCTACTCCGAAGACCCGATCCTGTCGGCGCGCGTCGCTGTCGCATTCGTCCAGGGGCTGCAATCCGTCGAGGGCATGGGCGCGTGCATCAAGCATCTGGTCGCCAACGACCAGGAGTTCGAGCGCATGACGATCAGCTCCGAGGTCGATGAGCGGACGCTGCGCGAGTTGTACCTCGTCCCCTTCGAGGCCTGCGTGAAAGAAGCGCACGCATGGTCGATCATGACCGCGTACAACCGCCTCAACGGAACCTACTGCGCCGAGCACGAGTGGTTGCTCACCGACGTCCTGCGCGGCGAATGGGGCTTCGAGGGCTACGTGATCTCCGACTGGTGGGGCACGAAGTCCACGGTGGGATCAGCGAACGCAGGTCTCGATCTCGAGATGCCCGGCCCCGGCCTGTGGTTCGGCCAAGGACTGCTCGAAGCCGTCCAGAAGGGTGAGGTGAGCGAGGAGACGATCGACCTGAAGGTACGCCGCCTGCTGCTCACGATGGTCGCCGGCGGACGCTTCGACGACCCGGCCGACACCGTCGAAACGGCGCTCGATACGCCGGCCGATCGGGCGTTGCTTCGCCGCGCGGGGGCCGAAGCGATCGTGCTCCTCAAGAACACGGGCAAGGTCCTGCCGCTGCAAGGCATCTCCAAGCTCGCCGTCATCGGACCCAACGCCGACGTCGCACGCTTCGGTGGCGGCGGAAGCTCCGAGGTTATCCCGCACTACACCGTCACGCCGCTCGATGCGATCCGCGATGCTCTGCCGGGGGCCGAGATCGTCTTCGCCCGCGGCTCGACGCCGTACACGATGCTCCCCGCGATCGACCCGCGCTTGATCACCGGCTTCGACGTCGACTTCTTCCCCAATACCGACCTCGAAGGCGAGTCCGTCGTCACACAGCGGATCGACCGCGCCGCGCATCGATGGATTGGCAATGTGCCGGTGACGTCGGAACGGTTCTCCGCACGCCTGACGACGACATTTCTTCCGGACGAAGACGGCGACTGGACCTTCGGGCTCGTCGCGGCCGGCCGCGCCAAGCTCTTCGTCGACGGCGAACTCGTGATCGACAACTGGACCGAATTCGAACGGTCCCCTGTGTTCTTCGGGATGGGTTCGAAAGAGAAGACGGGCGCCGTCGCGATGACAGCCGGTCGGGCGCGCACACTTACGGTCGAGTACCGCGCAGCAACCACCTTCGCCGCGGGGATACACGTCGGCGCGGTCCGTCCGATGGGCGCTGACCGCATCGCCGAAGCGGTCGCCGCTGCCACGTCGGCCGACGCAGCCGTCGTGATCGTCGGTCTCGATCCCGAGTCGGAGACCGAAGGTCAGGACCGCGCATCGATGGACCTCACCGGCGACCAGGCCGAGCTCATCCGCGCGGTTGCCGCCGCTCAACCGAACACCGTCGTCGTCGTGAACGCCGGTTCGATCGTCTCGATGAACTGGGCCGATGACGTCCCCGCGATCCTCTATGCGTGGTATCCGGGGCAAGAGTGCGGCAACGCCATGGCCGACGTCCTGACCGGTGTGACAAACCCCTCAGGCAAAATGCCGACGACGATCCCGATGCGGTACGACGACAATGCCGCGCTTCCCAACTATCCCGGCGCAGACAGCGAGGTCCGATACGAAGAAGGTGTATTCATCGGTTACCGCCACCACGATTCGAAGAACATCGAACCGCGCTTTGCATTCGGACACGGCCTGTCGTACACCAACTTCGTCTACGGATCGATCGACGTCGAGCGAACCGGCGGGGGCAGCGTGGTCGCGTCGCTCGACGTCACCAACACCGGTGACCGCGACGGCAAAGAGGTCGTGCAGCTCTACGTGAGCGATCTGCAGGCGACGGTGAAGCGTCCGCCGAAGGAGCTCAAGGCGTTCCAGAAGATCTCGCTCACGGCCGGCGAGACCAAGACTGTGCGCTTCGAACTCGACAGCCGAGCGTTCTCGTTCTGGGACGGTGAGTGGTTCGTCGAGCCCGGCGTATTCGATCTGTTGGTGGGTTCGTCCTCTCAGGACATCCGCGCCCGCGCCGCCGTCAGCATGCCCTGATCGAGCGATCAGCGGTTCTTGTAGATCGGCGTCCGCTTCTCGAGGAATGCGCGCATCGCTTCCGGCAGGTCTTCGGTGAAGGTTGTAAGGATCTGCGTCCGATTCTCGAGGTCGATCGCGGCCTGCATGCTGCCGGTCTCGAGATTGGCCCACATCACTTCCTTGGTCATCCACACGCCGAACGGCGAGTTCCCGATGATCTGATCGGCGATCTCGCATGCGGCGTCGACGACCTCGCCGTCCGGAACCACGCGTGAGACGAGGCCGATGCGGTCGGCCTCGTCCGCAAGCACGAAGCGTCCCGTCAGCATGAGCTCGAAGGCCTTCGACGCGCCGATGAGTCGCGGCAGCAGATAGCTCACGCCGACATCGCACCCCGACAAGCCGATCTTGACGAACGCCACGTTGAACTTGGCCGACTGGGCGGCGACGCGGATGTCGCTCGCAAGCGCAAACGCGAAACCGCCGCCGGCCGCTGCTCCGTTGACGGCGGCGATGATCGGTTTACGCACCCTGCGCATGTGCGTGTACAGAGAGGCGATGTGCTGCTGCGAGATCATGCCGGCTTGCGGGCGTCCGACCCCGTCGGTGCCGGGAGCAACACCGGCACCCTTGAGATCGAGGCCCGCACAGAACGCGCGTCCGGCACCCGTCAGGACGACGACGCGGCATGAGTGGTCGGTGTCGACTTCGTCCAATGCATCGTGTACGGAAGCGACGAGTTCGTGGTTCATCGCGTTGAGCGACTCCGGACGGTTCAACGTGATCAACGAAACGCCGTCCTTCGGCCGGGTGATCTCCACGACGCCCATGGCGACCAAACTGCCAGACTCGGGGCCTATGAATCTAGACGGCACCAAACGGGTTACAGCCAACGGAGTCAACTTCGCCTATCTCGAGAAGGGCGAGGGCCCCCTGGTCCTGTGCCTGCACGGCTTCCCCGACCACGCGCCGACCTTCGGGCCGCTGCTCGACGCTCTCGCCGAAGCCGGCTTCCGCGGCGTGGCTCCGTGGATGCGCGGCTACTCCCCATCCGGACCCTCACCGGACGGCAAGTACCACACCCAGTACCTCGCGCTCGACGCGATCGCCCTGACCGATGCACTCGCAGGCGACGGTGAGGCGTATCTCGTCGGGAGCGACTGGGGCGCAGGAGCCGTGCACGCAGCCGTCCCCCACAAGCCGGAGCGCTGGCGCAAGTGCGTCACGCTCGCTGTTCCGCCGTCCGCGGCGATGGGCGGAGCGTTTCTCTCGAGCCCCGACCAGTGGAAACGCTCCTGGTACATCTGGTTCTTCGGCACTCCGCTCGCCGACATCGCGTTTTCGATCAACGACTTCGCGATCATCGACAAACTGTGGGCCGACTGGTCGCCGTCGTACACACCAGATCCCTCGTTCATGCGGGCCATGAAAGACACGTTCGCCGTCGACAACGGCCAGGCCGCGATGGGCTACTACCGCGACTCGATGCACGCAAGAAGCACGCCCGACGGCGAAGCCGCAACCCTTGTCGGCGGAGCATTGCCGATCCCGATGCTCTACTTCCACGGCACCAACGACGGCTGTCTCGGCACAGAGCTCATCGACGAGACTGCGCTCGGTGCCGCACTCGGACCCGGCGGTGAGTACGTCTTCGTCAAGGGCGCCGGACACTTCATGCACCTCGAGAAGCCGGACGAAGTCAACGCGAAGATCGTCGAATTCCTGAAGAGTTAGTCTCGATCAGCCGATGATTAGCACGGGCGTGCCGACTTCGACGCGCTCGAACAGATCCTCGGAATCTCCGATGTGCATGCGGATGCAGCCGTGGGACGCATTGGTTCCGATCGACGCCGCATCCGGCGATCCGTGGATACGGATCCCGCTCGCGTTCAGATTCAGCGCTCGCGTGCCGAGCGGGTTGTTCCGGCCCGGCGGGATGAACGCCGGCATATTCTGCGACCACGATGAGTTCGGGTTGTACCACGTCGGGTTCATCCGCTTGACCGTGATGCGGAACTGTCCGCGCGGCGTCGGGAATCCGCCGGTTCCGGTCGCGACGCCGTACTTCTTCACGAGCTCGCCACTCTTGTAGAGCTTCAATGTGTTCGCCGATGTGCTGACCAAGATCACGCGCTTGAACGCCTCACTCCGAAGCTCCGGCTGCGTGACCTTCACCGGGACCTTGACGGTCGTCGCACCGCCGAGCAACGCTTCGAAGATCCGCTGCTCGGCCAAGTCCGCGTTGACCTTGCGCCCGAGCTTGT
This sequence comes from uncultured Actinomycetes bacterium, assembly GCA_964520325.1. Lineage (GTDB taxonomy): Bacteria > Actinomycetota > JAICYB01 > JAICYB01 > JAICYB01 > CAZFOB01. The sequence continues at coordinate 31,668 of CAZFOB010000010.1, forward strand.
GCGGGATGACACGCAGCTTGACCTTGCCCTCCACGACTTCGAGACGAGCGTCCTGCGGATCCTGGTTCACCTTCTTGAAGGTCTTCTTGAGGAAGGCACCGAAGATCTTCTCGTCCACAACGGGACGCATCTTCACGTCGCGTCCGTCGCCGAACACGCGGTACCAGATCCGTCGCGGCAGAGTCTCGACCCGTTGACGCACGAGCGCATCGCGGACGATGTCGTTGACGTCCAATCGCATCCCCATCTTCCATGGACTCGCCGTCGCATCGAAGTCGGGGGCGGTGATGGTGATGTTCTTGTGCAGCGGCAGGACGTACCGCTCCTGGAGCAGCGCTTCGGCCCCCATGGCCGATCTGCCTCCGACCGGCACGCCGCCGATCCGCGTGTCCGGATAGAAGCGCTCGGCTCCCATCCGCTCGTAGCCGAAGGCCGCAGAACCGGCCAGAACCATGAGCAGGGCGACGATGACCGCGATCATGGACGCACGCGAACGCGAGTGCACCTCGGATCCGTGCGTCGTTTCCCTACGCCGCCCCGATCGGATGGCCACGAGCTTCCCTCCGCGCCCAAGAACTCTTTCGTTAACAGTAGGCGCCTGCCGGCGCATCCTGCCACACTGGTTCACTCCAGATGACGCTCGCGATCGACGGTGGCACTCCGGTCCGCACGACTCGGCTCCCGCTGGGGCGTGGCCTCACGGTCTTCGGCGACGAGGAACGCGACGCGGTGGTCGAGGTCATGGAGTCGCGGTCGCTCTTCCGCTACTACGGACCGAACCTGCTCAACAAGACCGAAGCATTCGAGGGCGATCTGTGCGAGCTGCTGCGAACACCCCACGCCGTCGGACTGTCGAGCGGCACCGCCGCCCTGCGCTGCGCGTTGGCGGCCCTGCGGATCGGCTGCGGGGACGAGGTCATCGTCCCATGCTTCACGTTCATCGCGACCATCAACGCGGTCGTCGCCGCCGGAGCCGTCCCGATCTTCTGTGAGGTCGACAACTCGCTGGGTATCGACCCAACCGACGCCGAGGCAAAGATCACCGACCGGACGGCCGCCATCATGCCGGTGCACCTCGAGAACCAAGGTGCCGACATGGACGCCCTTCTCGAGGTCGCCAAGCGCAAGAGCGTCGCCGTCATCGAAGACGCCTGCCAGGCCATCGGGTCGTCCTACAAGGGCCGAGCACTCGGCACCCTCGGCGACGTCGGCTGCTTCTCCCTGCAGCTCGAGAAGAACATCACCTCCGGGGAAGGCGGTGCGCTCGTGACCGCGGACGAGGAGTTGTTCGTCCGCGCCGCGAGGTACTCCGACCAAGGTGGACAGTTCGTCACAAGCTACGGCTCCGAGCGCGGCGCTGAGCTCACCGAACCGTTCTGCGGAGAGAATCTCCGCATGACCGAGATCGCCGGCGCCATCGCAGGTGCGCAACTGAAGAAGCTCCCGGCGCTCATCGAGCGTTCACGCACCAACCGCCGCAAGATCCTGGGCGCACTCGGCGCCATCGACGGCCTCGAGCTCCGCGCGTCCCACGATCCGGACGGCGACGGTGGATCGTCGATCACGTGGTTCCTGCCGACCCCAGATCTCGCGAAGCGATCCATGGGAGCACTACGCGCGGAAGGCGTCCCGTGCGTGCAGTTCTACAACGGCGAACCGGTGTACCTGACGCCCTCAGTCATCGCGAAGCGCACGCCGACGAACAAGGGTGGGCCGTGGCACTGCGCCGAGCACCCGACCGACGTGAGGTATGAGAAGGGACTGTGCCCGCGCACCGAGGAGTTGGTTGCGCGCAATCTCACGGTCGGTGTCGGAGCAGCGTTCTCGCCGGCGGACTGCGAAGACGTCGCCACAGCGGTCGCCAAGGTCGCCCGGCACCTTTTATCGTGACGGTTCATCTCGGCATCATCGGCTGCGGATCGATCGCCCGGCGCACCCACGTCCCCGCGTTCGCGGCCGCACGAGGTGTGGAGATCGTCGCGTTCGCCTCGCGCTCCCGCTCGTCGGCAGAAGCCGCATCCACCGAATGTGGCGGGGATGGAAGCGAGCGCGTCTTCGACCATTGGCAGGACGTCGTCACCCTGGACGACGTCGATGCCGTTGACATCTGCTCCCCGAACGCTTTCCACCACGAGCAGGCGGTCGAAGCGGCGCAGGCCGGCAAGCACGTGCTGGTCGAGAAGCCGATCGCGTGCACGGTCGATCAAGCCGACGAGATGATCGCGGCTGCCGCCGCTGCGGGGGTGGTGTTGCACGTCGCTCACAACCTCCGGTACGTCGCTCCGGTGCTCGCCGCGCGTGACGTCGTGCGGTCGGGACAGATCGGAAACGTGGTCGGGCTCCGCGCCGCCTTCGGACACGCGGGGCCGAAGGGCTGGGCTCCCGATGCGACGTGGTTCTTCGACACGACGCTCTCGGGCGGCGGGGCGCTCATCGATCTCGGCGTCCACATCATCGACGTCGTCAGGTTCGTGGCTGGGCTGGAAGCCGTCGAGGTGTCGGCCATGACGATGGGAGCCCACCCGGCCGAGGACGCCGCACACGTCATCGTCCGCTACGGCAACGGCGCGGTCGGCACGATCAACGCGAGCTGGGTCGCGCGTCCCACGCCCGACATGTCGCTCGCGATCTTCGGCACACAGGGGACGCTTCACTTCGATGCGAGAAAGGGTCTCGAGGCGCACGACGCGACCGGCGACAAGATCGACATCGAGCTTCCGGAAGTCCCCGGCGATCCCTTCGACGACTTCGTCCGGACTGTGAGCGGCGAGGAGCCGCTCGGTCCAGCCGCCACCGGTGAGGACGGACGCGCCGCGCTCGCCATCGTCTGTGCTTCGTACGCGTCTGCGAAGTCCGGCCGGATCGTCGAGGTGAGTTGATGATGCGCGCCGGGTTCGGCTGCGCGCTCATCACACCCACACCTCCCGTCTACCTCGCCGGCTTCGGCGGACGCAACGAGCCTGCGGCCGACGTCCACGACGATCTCGAAGCTCGCGCGCTCTACCTCGAGGACGGATCGACATCTCTGTGCCTTGTGGTCTGCGATCTGCTCGGGATGTCCGCAGGCTTCTCGACACCGGTGCGGCAAGCCATCGCGGCGACGCTGGGTGTCGGTCTCGAGTGTGTGCTGACCTCGTGCACGCACACACATCAGGGGCCGAGCGTCATGGCGGGAACCGAAGCACTCGGCTGGCCAACGCCGGAGGGCTACGCGGAGATCCTCACCGCCGGCTGCGTCCAAGCGGCAGAAGCCGCTCGTCAACACGCGGAGCCGGCAACGCTGCGCTACGGACGCGCGCCGCTCCCCGATGGGTTCTCATTCAACCGGCGCGGACTCCCGTACGTCGATCCGTGGTTCTCGATCCTCGACGTCCTCGGGAGCGACCAACGTCTTGGTCTGATCGCCAATCTGTCGATCCACCCCGTGTTGCTCGGTCCGATCAACTTCTCCATCTCAACAGATTGGGTTGGACCGTTCCGGCGCAGGCTCGAAGCGATCACGAGCGGAACCGCGATCCAACTCACGGGCTCTCTCGGCGACATCAACCCGACGCCTCCCGAGAAGACGAGCGACGACACGTACGAGGTGTGGGCGTCCAAGGAGCAGACGAGTGAGTACGGCAAGACGCTCGCGGATGTCGTGGCGAAGGCTATCGACATCACCGAGGAGGTCCCGCCGACGTTGTCGATCGTGCGCGCCGAGACTCACGAAATCGCCGTCGGAGGCACGCCGATCGCCGCACTCGATGGAGGATCCACGATGAAGGTCGACTTCATCGAATGGGACATCGGCGGCATCCGGCTGGTCGCGATCCCCGGAGAAGCCTTCCATCTGCTCGGCCGCGAGATCTCTGCCGGGCGCGGTGACCGGGTGCTCCTGGCCGGCATCGCGCCGAGCTGGCACGGATACCTCCCCCATCCGTGGGGCGAGGGCTACGAAGAGGGCGTCAGCTTCGGTGAGGACTTCGCCCGCGAGGTCCGGGAACGGCTGACGTCGAGCCCGTGACCGAACTGCTCCTCTTTCCCAGGCCACAGCACGTCGATCTCCGCGGTGGCGGGGCGGCGTTGGATTGTCCGATCAACGAACAGCTGGACGACGCGCAGCCCGAGCAGGGGTTCGAGCTCACGATCGACGCCGGCGTTGTGACGATCCGTTTCTCGGACGACAGCGGACTTCGGTACGCACGCGGGCTGCTCGCCCAGATCCGCTCGCAGTCCACCGACGGACTTCCCGGCATGTTCGTCCGCGACCGGCCCGACTTCGGTGTTCGTGGCTACATGCTCGACATCAGCCGGGACCGCGTACCGACGCGCGAGACGCTGTCGCGTCTCGTCGAGGTGCTTGCGCTCGCGAGGATCAACCAGCTCCAGCTCTACACCGAGCACACCTTCGCGTACCGCAGCCACGAGGTGGTGTGGCGTGACGCGTCTCCGGTGACGCCCGATGACATCACGTGGCTCGACGGACTGTGCCGCACGAATGGGATCGAGCTTGTCCCGAATCAGAACTGCTTCGGACACATGAATCGGTGGCTGATCCATGATGCGTACAGGCAACGTGCCGAGATCCCCGAAGGCGGGCGTGCACCCTGGGGAGCGGAACTTCCGCCCTGGACGCTGGCCCCCACACCGGAGAACGCAGCCTTCGCTCAGGAGCTGTTCGACGAGCTGCTCCCGAACTTCTCCAGTCGGCGGGTGAACATCGGTTGCGATGAGCCGTTCGATCTCGGTCAAGGCGCGAGCGCGGACGAGGTCGCCCAACGCGGCAAGACCGTGGTGTACATCGACCACCTCGACCGCCTCGTGCGTCCGCTCGTCGAGCAAGGCTACGAGGTGCAAGTCTGGGGCGACGTCCTGCGAGACGATCCTGCCCTCGCCGCCAAGGTTCTTCCGGAGGGAGTTGTCGCCGTGCCCTGGCAGTACGAGCAACCGTGGCCGGAAGACCTCCGCCAACAGATCCCGGCGTCGACACTCGATGTGCTTGCCAGTCTCGACGCCGATCCGATGGGCGGGTTCCGCGCGCAACTGGAGCAGCTCGCCGGCATCGCGATCCCGTTCTGGGTCGCGCCGGGCACCTCGACGTGGAATTCGCTCGTCGGTCGCATCGACAACGCTCTCGGCAATCTTCTCGACGCCGCCGAACAAGGACTTCAGTTCGGCGCCGGCGGCTACCTCATCACCGACTGGGGCGACAACGGGCACCACCAACCGCCGTCTGTCAGCTTCGGGCCGATCCTGTACGGCGGAGCGGTGAGCTGGTCGCTTGAAGCCAACCGTGACCTCGAGGTCGCCGACGTGCTGGACACCTTCGTCTTCGACGACACGCAAGCACAGCTCGGCCGAACGCTCGACACCATCGGCCGCCAGTGGCGATCGACGGGACAGCTCGCGTTCAACGGAAGCCCGATCTTCCGCGCGCTCATCCCGCGCTCGACCATGTCGTTCGGAGAGATCGATGCCGCAGCGTGCCGAACCGTAGTCGAGGTGCTCGACGAAGCGATGGCGGACATCGACCGTTCCTCGCCGGCGTGCGCCGACGGTGAGACGACGCAGCGTGAGCTCATCGCCGCGTCGCGGCTCGCGCGTCACGGCGTGTGGCGGATGCTTCGCCGAACCGACGATGGTGGCCCCGACAACGCGACGCTCCGCACGGACCTCGAAGAAGCGATCGCCCTGCAGAAAGACGCGTGGCTCGAGCGCAGTCGTCCCGGAGGACTGCAAGACAGCATCGGACGGTTGCAAACGACGCTGGCGGAGTACTCGACTTAATCCATCAGGGTGCCCTCCATTCTCGGCCCGTATAGGCGAGCAATCGTTGTCCTGGTCAGGAGGTCGAGGACGTCCACGACTAGCCGTCCTTCGGCTTGGGCTCCTGGAGGAGGCACGTCCCCTGGGCCACGGCCACCAGCCGCTCCCCGCCCGGGGTTTGGGGTGTCCCCGACTGATTCGTGACATCGATACGGACGACGCTCGTCCGTTTCGTCATGGCCACGATGTCGGCTTGGGCCCGCAAGCGACCGTCGGTCACCGGCGCGAGGAGGTTGAGCTTGAACTCGGTCGTTGCGGCCCACCACCCACGTGGCATCACGGGATACATCACCGAGCCCATCACGTGGTCGACGAGCACGGAGATCGTGCCGCCGTGCAGGTTGCCGAACATCGTGAGCAGGTCGGGGCGCACGTCCATCTCGGCCACGAGCTTCCCCGGCCCAGCCTCGGTGAACGTGATACCGAGGAAGTCGGGAAGGGCCATGCCGGACGGCGTATCCAGGAAGCCCTGCGCGACTTTCTCGTCGTACTGGCGGAACTCGACGGGAGCCATGGCGGGGCAAACCTTACCAATGCCCTTGACGGCGGTGCTAACGTAACTAACGTCTTGATACTTTAAAGACCACCGCGCCGGCCGACGGACCCTTCCTGGGGACCGCACATCCTGCTGTGCGCGAATCTCTTTCCCCACCCGGGATCTTTCGACCGACGCACGACGAGGAGGAGACACATGTACGCAATCGAAGCCATCGGCTTGCGCAAGGGCTTCAAGAACAAAGGGCAGAAGGACGGCGGCCCGGGCTGGACCCAGGCGGTCGACGGCATCGATCTGTTGATCGAGGAAGGCGACATCGTCGCCCTCCTCGGGCCGAATGGTGCCGGCAAGACCACGACGTTGATGATGCTGCTCGGCGTCACGGAGCCCGACGAGGGCAGCGTGACACTGCTCGGCCATCCGCTCCCCGAGGGACGGACGGCCGCGCTCGAACAGACCAACTTCACGGCGGCGTACGTCGGGATGCCGTACAAGGTCCGCGTCCGGGAGATCCTGGACGTGTTCCGGTCCCTGTACGGCACCCGCAAACAGCGCGTGGACGAGCTGGTCGAGGCCTTGCAGCTCACCGAGTTCCTCGAGCGGTATGCGTCCCAGCTGTCGAGCGGCCAGCGGACACTTGTTGGCCTGGTGAAGTCGCTGATGTCGGACCCGCGGCTGCTTGTGCTGGACGAACCGACGGCTTCGCTCGACCCCGAGGTATCCGAGCGCGTGCGCGCGGTGATCCGGTCCGAGCACGAGCGCCGGAACTTCACGCTGCTCGTGACGAGCCACAACATGGCCGACATCGAGCGGTTGTCCAGGCGCGTGGTGTTCGTCGCAGCGGGCCGGGTCGTCGCGGACGGCTCGCCGGCCGAGATCCACGCGCAGTACGACACGACCGACATGGAGCAGACGTTCCTGAAGATCGCAGAGGAGGCTCGAAGATGACCCAGGTTGCTGTAGCTCAAGAGCGATTCGATACCGGCGCGCCGAGCTCCGAGCTTCGACGCTCACTCCGGCGCGTGTGGTCGCTGTACAAGCGCCATGCATACGAGCTCCGGCACTCACCGCCGGGCCTTGTCGACATGTTGTTCTGGCCGGCCATGGACCTGTTGCTGTGGGGGATGCTCACGCACTACTTCGTTCAGACCAACACGGCGATCCCGCAAGCGTTCGGGTTCCTGATCGGCGGTGTGCTGCTGTGGGACCTGGTGTTCCGGTCGAACCTCGGTATCGGCGTGACGTTCCTCGACGACACCTCGTGGACCCACAACATCCTGAATCTGCTCGTATCACCGTTGCGTCCGATCGAATACATCGCCGGTGCGGTGGCATGGTCGCTGACCAAAGTGCTCCTCGGGTGGACGATCATGCTCACGATCGCTTGGGCGCTGTTCGACTTCGGCGCGATGTCGATGGGGCCGAGCTTGGCCTTGTTCATGGTTGCGCTGATGCTCTTCGGCGTCGCCGTCGGGATGATCGTGATCGGCATCATCCTTCGATTCGGACCGGGCGCTGACATCCTGGCCTGGGGACTCGCAGTGCTGTTGATGCCGATCTCCGCGGTGTTCTATCCCGTGAGCGCGCTCCCGGGCTGGGCGCAGGCGATCTCGTCGGCCCTGCCGACGTCTCACGTCTTCGAGTCGATGCGGACGATCATCGCCGGCGGCTCGCCGCCGTGGGGCAAGCTCTTCATCGCACTCGCGCTCGACGGGCTGTACCTGGTCCTCGGGATGTGGTTCGCGAAGTCGATGTTCAACCTCCTGCGTCGTCGCGGCTACGTGACGCGCTACATGACGTAACGGACGGGGGTTGGGGGCGCCTCTCCCGCGAGGCGCCCCCGTCGCCCCTCGTCCCAACGCTCTCCTTCCGTTCGGGAGGGCATTGTGCGCGTCCATCGAGGCCCCACCAGGGCTTCAAGGGACGCGCGCCACCACGCTGCGCCGCCGGCCGTTCACACGTATGCGTCCATCGAAGCCCTGGGGAGACCCCCAGGAACGCATGCTGCTGTCGGTACCTCGTGCTTCGATTCGCTTCCTTCCCCTCAACATGGGGGGAAGTCATCTCACCCGACGAACGGATCGCTGCTCGTGCCGCACTTCAGCACGGCGCATTCACCAGAGCGCAGGCCATCGCGGCCGGACTCAGCGCGAAGGCGATCAGACATCGGCGCGGGTCGGGACGGTGGATCGACGTCCACAGTGGGGTGTACGTGATGGCTGGTTCACCGCGAACATGGGAGCAGAAGGTGATGGCGGGCGTTCTCTCGCTCGGCCCCCGTGCTGTAGCAGCGTCTGAGACTGCCGCACGCCTGCACGGATTCCTGAATGGCGTCGACACACCCGTGCGTGCCCTCCTCTCGAAGGGGCAACACCGCCGGACACGTCCCGGCATCGCCGTCCACGAGGCGATCCTTGAGAGAACCGACATCCGGACGGTTTCGGGGATCCGGGTCACAGCACCCAATCGGACACTTGTGGATCTCGCCGGCGTCCGCAGCGAGCGTGGCCTGGAGGCTGCGCTGGACGACGCCATCCTGCTCGGGTTGACCACGGTTGCATCGCTCAAGCGGTACATCGCCCATCGGCGCCTCGAGCACAGACCGGGAGCGAAGACCGTCCGAAAGTTGTTGGACGAACGCACACCCGGCGTTCCGCAGAAGGAGCTCGAGCGACTCTTCTTGAGGAAGCTCCGCGCGTCGCGGCTCCCAGATCCGGTTCGCCAACATCCGGTCGGCAAACGCCGGATCGACTTCGCATACCCCGAGGCGAAGATCGCGATCGAGCTCGACGGATTGCGCGATCACTTCTCGGCCGCAGCGTTTCAAAACGACCGTCGGCGGCAGAACGAGATCGTGCTGGCCGGGCTCGTCCCGCTGCGCTTCACGTGGGACGACGTCAACGGTCACTGGCCTCGAGTCGAGGGCACACTCCGCCGCGCGCTCGGCCTGCCAGAATCGGGTTGATGGCATTGGTCGACTACGACAAGCAGTCGGAGGTCTACGACCGGGGGCGCACCCTTCCGCCCGAGGCGTTGGCCGTGTGGGTCGCTACGGCCCGGCGTCACATCGGCGGGGCGCGTCGCATCCTCGATCTCGGATCCGGGACGGGCCGCTTCAGCTCCGTGCTCGCTGAAGGTCTGCAGGCCAAGGTCATCGGCGTCGAGCCGTCGGCCGGGATGCGAGGGCACGCGGCCGCTAAGCCGCACCACGACGTGAACATCGTCGCTGGTTCGGCCGAGCACCTCCCCCTCGTCGACGGCATCGTGGACGCAGCCTGGCTCTCCAACGTCATCCACCACTTCGACGATCTTCCGGCGGCGGCACGGGAGCTGCGCCGTGTCGTCCCGACTGGTTGCACCGTGCTCATCCGGGGTGCCTTCGGCTCTTGGGACGTCCCGCCGTCGTACCGGTTCTTCCCCGGAGCGCAGTCCGTCGTCGACTCGATGCCCACGATCCCAGAGGTCATGGAGATCTTCCAGGGGGCCGGGTTCGGCTCGTTCTACAACGAGCAGGTCGAGCAGTTGCTCGCCTACAACCTCGCCGACATGGTCCCACGCATCCGCATGCGTGCCGACACCACACTCGAGCTCATCAGCGACGAGGAGTTCGAGCGTGGGCTCGAAGAACTCGAAGCCGCGGCTCGCGTCGAGAACGGCCCCGTGTTCGACCATCTCGACCTCCTGGTGATCCGCTGATGGAGAGGGCGAGGACCAGCGTTTGCAACGTCCTCGTCATCGGTTCGGGCGCGGCCGGCATGCGCGCCGCGATCGCGGCGCACGAGGCCGGCGAGCACGTCGTCGTCGTCGGGAAGCGGCCGCGTCTGGATGCGCACACGGTGCTCGCGTCCGGCGGCATCAACGGAGCCCTCGGCACCCGCGACCCCGAGGACTCGTGGCAGCAGCACTACGTGGACACCGTCCGCGAGGGGTACTTCCTCTCGCATCCGCGCGTCGTCGAGATCATGGCGCGCGAAGCCCCGGAAGCGATCCTGGAGCTGGACGACTGGGGCTGCGAGTTCGCCCATACAGAAAGCGGCGCGCTCGATCAGCGGTACTTCGGCGCCCACACGTACCGGCGCACGTGCTACGCCGGGGACTTCACGGGACGCGCGATGCTTCGGACGCTCCAGACCCGCGCACGCACCGTCGGTGTGCCCGAGGTCGTCGAGGACACCTACATCGCGAAGCTCCTGTGTGCCGACGACTCGTGCTTCGGCGCCCTCGCGTTCGACATCCATTCCGGCGAACGCGTGGTGCTGCTCGCGGACGCGGTTGTCCTGTGCACGGGCGGACACACGCGCCTATGGCGCCGGAGCTCGTCCCGACGGGACGAGAACTTCGGAGAGGGGTTCGGCCTCGCCCTCGATGCCGGCTGCACCGTCATGGACATGGAGCTCGTCCAGTTCCATCCGACGGGGATGGTCTTCCCCGAAGAGGCGGCGGGGACGCTCGTCACCGAGGCCGTCCGCGGCGAAGGAGGACGCCTGTTCAATGTGGACGGCGAGCGCTTCATGGAGCGCTACGACCCGGATCGGCTCGAGCTGTCGTCCCGCGATCGCGTTGCGCTCGCGAACTACACCGAGATCGCCGAGGGACGTGGCGGTCCGCACGGCGGTGTCTTCCTCGACATCTCGCACCGCGGCAAGGACTACATCCTCGAGAAGCTGCCGCGCATGTACCGGCAGTTCATCGAGTACCAGATGCTCGACATCGCCAAGCAGCCGATGGAGGTCGCGCCGACCGCGCATTACACGATGGGCGGGCTCGTCGTGGATCCCGAGACGCACGCGACCGAGATCCCCGGCCTGTACGCCGCGGGTGAGGTCACCGGCGGACTGCACGGCGCGAACCGGCTCGGCGGCAACTCTCTCGCGGAAACCATCATCTCCGGACGCCGTGCCGGCGAAGCGGCGGCGGCACACGCGGACGAGGGTGAAGTGATCGTCCGGTCGCGGCGCGTCATCAAGGAAGCGATGGATTCGCTCGATGCGCTCGTCCGACCCGGGGCCGAGCTCGCCCGTCCGCTGCAGCGCCGGCTGCGCGACCTGATGTGGGAGCGATGCGGAGTCGTCCGCGACGACGCGGGCCTCGAGCGCGGGTTGCGCGAGCTCGAGAAGATCCGCGACGTGCTCCCCGACGTCGATGTCCGTCCGGGGGCCGAGGGCTGGAGCGATCTCGCGCACGCGCTGGACCTGCACGGCGGGCTCCTGGCGGCTGAAGCGACGCTACGGGGCGCGCTCGAGCGAAGAGAGACGCGCGGAGCGCACAACCGGTCCGACTTCCCCACTCTCGATCCGGCGCTGCAGGTGAACCTCTACGCGCGACTGGACGACGGCCGCATCGTCATCCACGGACGACCCGTCCCCGAAGCCTCATCGGAGCTTGCCGCGCTCATGCACATGGCACCGGAGGTCGAAGCGGGGTCCGACCGGCTTCTCGAGTGATGTCCGCTATCCGGAGACGACGACCGAACCCTTCATCTGGTCCGGATGGTTCTCGCAGTGGTATTCGTATTCGCCCTTCTGCGTGAAGCGGTGACTGAATTCCTCGTCCGAAGCGATCTGTTCAGAGGCGAACGCGTCGTCGTCCGACGTCACCGTGTGATCCACTTCACCGTCGTTGACCCAAGTGACCTCGGTTCCGACCGTGATCTTCTGTCGCGCAGGACTGTACGAAAAGTCATCGATATCGACCGAGCGGTCGTTCACGATGTCTTCGACTTTGTCCGCGGCGTCCCGAGCGGTGTCTTCGACCGAGTCGGCCGCGTCTTCCGCGACCTCGGCGGCATCGTCGCGCGCGTTCTCGCTGCACGCGACCCCTCCGAGGAGCAGGGAAAGTGCGGCTAGTACTACGAGCAGGCGTTTTGTCATCATCAAGAACCAGTTCCCGGTCCTGGCCACCGAGAAACCTGGCGGAGTGGCCTAGACCATCCCCGGGTCGAGCGCCAACGCGCGCTCGCGGTGGTATGAGGCGTCACCCAGCAAGATGCGGTTGGTGGTTGCGCGCTTGAAGTACAGGTGCGCGTCGTGCTCCCACGTGAACCCGATCCCGCCGTGCAGCTGGATGCACTCGCCGGTTACCGAGTGCGCGGCGTCCGAGCAGTAGGCCTTGGCCACCGAGACTGCGAAAGAGGCGTCCGGCAGGTCGTTGGCCAATGCGTACGCCGCGTAGTACGCCGCGGATCGCGACGACTCGGTGTGCACGAGCATGTCCGCGGCCTTGTGCTGTACTGCCTGGAACACTCCGATCGGACGACCGAACGCTTCGCGATCCTTCAGGTACTGGACGGTCGTATCGAGCGCCCATTGCATGCCGCCGACCATCTCGGCGCACAGGGCTGCGGTTGCCCCTTCTTGGACCGGTTCGATCAACCCTGCTTCACCAAGGTCCCGGCCGGCACCCGAAGGACGCACATTCGCGAAGCGACGCGTGCCGTCAACGCTCGGGAGCGGTGTGACTTCGACTTCGCTGCGGTCGTACCACACAGCGCGTTCACCGACGACGATGAAGCCGTCGGCGAGCTGCCCGTCGCAGACCATGTCGGAGATCTTCATCACGCATGCTCGAAGCGAACCTTCGAGCATCGGCTCGAGCAGGTCGTCGGCTCCGAGGGCCGCGATGAGCGGGATCGCGTCACATGCCATCGAGAAGTAGGGGCTCGGAGCGTTCACGTACCCGAGCTGCTCGCACACAACCGCTTGCTCGATGACGGACATACCGAGCCCGCCCTGCGCCTCTGGGACCGTGATGCCCAGCCAACCGAGCTCCGCCATCTTCTTGTACAACTCGGGCGAATCACCGTCCGGTCCTTCGAACGCGGCGCGGACAACCGTGGACGTCACTTCCTTCTTCAAGAAATCTCTGGCTGCGCTCTGCAGTGCCTGCTGGTCCTCGTTGAGCCGGAAGTCCATCAGTTCTCCTTCATGATCGGGGGCCCCTCGGCAGTCCCAGCACGCGCTCGGCGAGGATGTTGCGCTGGATCTCCGACGTCCCCGTGTAGATCGTGGACGCACGCGCGGCCAGATAGTCGAGCAACCACACGTTCGACTGCTTGTTGAGCAGCCCGTCGAAACCGAGGATCTCCATCGCGAGCTCGGTGGCACGCACGTACCACTCGGACCAGTACAGCTTGCCCATCGAGGACTCCGGACCGGGCGGCTCTCCGTGAAGCAGCGGAGACATCGCACGCTCGGAGTTTCTGCGCAGAATCTCCACCTCGACGAGGAGCTTTCCCAGCCGTTGGCGGATCAACGGATCGTCGATCGCGTGCCCGCCGTTCAGCTTCGTCTGCTCGGCAAGAGCGCGAAGATCGACCATCATGCGGCGGAACCGCACAGCGCTCCCGAGGATGTTGCCGCCGCGTTCGAACATCAGCGTCGTCATCGCCACACGCCAGCCGTCATTGAGGTTGCCGACGAGCATGTCCGCTGGTGTGCGCGCGTTCGTGAAGAACACCTCACCGAATCCGGACGTCCCGGTCATCTGCCTGATCGGACGCATCTCGACCCCGGGCTGGTGCATGTCGCACAGGATGTAGCTGATGCCCTGGTGCTTCGGCGCCTGCGGATCGGTACGGCACAGCACGAAGATCCAATCGCCGAAGGGAGCCAGCGTCGTCCAGGTCTTCTGTCCGTTGATCACGAACTCGTCGCCGACGAGCTCGGCTTTGGTCTGCAGTCCGGCCAGATCGGAGCCGGCATTCGGCTCTGAGTAGCCCTGGCACCAGATCTCGTCCGCGGTGAGGATGTTCTTCAGGAAGCGCTTGCGCTGCTCCTCGGTCCCGTGGGTCATCAGCGTCGGACCGACGAGGTTGAGACCGAGCGAATTCACGGGCTGCGGCGCGTTGGCCTTCGCGTACTCCTCGTTGAAGATGATCTGCTCGACGAGCGTTCGTCCGCCGCCGCCGTACTCAGTCGGCCAATGCATCGCGAGGTAGCCGGCTTCGCCGAGCGTGCGCTGCCAGTCACGACGGAACGCAAACGCGTCCGGGTTGTCGTCGAACTCGTCGTCTCCGATCGAGGCATGATCCTCCGGGACGTTGGCCGCGAGCCACCCACTCACGTCGGCGCGAAACGCCTCTTCTTCCGGACTCCACGTCAGGTCCACGGCCCCTCCCCTTCTTCGCGCGTCACAGGTTCAGATCGTTGCACATTACCGGCCCACCGCCCGAAGACGCCGACCGGTAGGCAGCATCAACCAGACCGTGCGCAGCAAGGGCCTCTCCAGCGCCGGGACGCCCCGCGCTTCCGGCAAAGACGCACGCGAGGAAGCGCCGGCTCGCTTCGGCATACAGGCCGAGCGCCCGCCGTTGCTCCTGCGGAACGGGCAGTTCATCAACCCAGGCCGGCGGCGAACAGATCCGCGATTCCGTCCCATTCGAGGTTTCGATGTGCAGCGGTCCGCAGTTGTCGTCTTCTGTCCACATGTGTGCGTCTTCGCAGAAAACCTCGAGTCGCCGGGTCGACGGACGGCTCATCACCTGATGCCAGATCGAGGTGAGGTTGGCGACAAGTCCCTCCGGGAACGCGAATGTCGCTACAGCGACGTCCTCGATCCCAAGATGACCGAAGAAGAACGACGTCCGGCACGTGACTTCGTCCGGTTGGCCGAGGAGGAAGCGGAAGAGGTCGACGTCGTGGATGGAGTGCTCGATCAACGTCCCGCCACCGGCGATCTCGCGCCTCGCGCGCCAGTCGGAACCGTACTGGCCCTGGATCGGGAAGTACTGGTCGTCACTCATGCTCACCAACATGGGACGTCCATGGCGGCCCGACGCGATCTCTTCACGCAGGACGTTGAACACGGGCGCCGCGCGGAGAACGAGACCCACTTGGTGGGGCACACGCTCCAGCGCAGCGGAGACGCGTCGCGCATCCTCAAGGTTTCCCGCCAACGGCTTCTCGCAGAAGATCGGCTTGCCCGCTGCCGACGCCGCTTCGGCGAGCTCGAGGTGCTGAGCGGTCGGGGTGCAGATGTAGACGACGTCGGTCGCATCGAGCAGCTCGTGGTAACCGAGCACCTCGGCGCCGTGCGGCTCGGCGAACTCTCGTGCCCGTGACACGTCGGCGTCGCACACCGCGGTAACCGAGACGTCGGCCTGGGCGGCTTTGCGCAGGGCCCAGAACGCCCAGCCATGGACGCGCCCGATGAACCCGCACCCCACGATGCCGACTCGGATCGTCATCCCCACATAATGGCGGCCAGTCCGAACCCAAGCCCAGGCCCAGGCCCAAGCCCAGGCCCAACCCAGGAGGGAACAACCATGCTCGTCGCCTTCAGCGTGACACCGATCGGGACACCGGAGACGTCGGTCGCGGATCAGGTGGCCGGTGCAGTTGCAGTCGTGCGGGGATCAGGGCTTCCCAACCGAACCGATGCGATGTTCACAACGATCGAAGGTGACTGGGGCGAAGTCATGGACGTCGTCAAGCGCGCCGTCGACGTGGTGCTCGAGCACAGCGCGCGTGTCAGCCTCGTTCTCAAGGCCGACATCCGTCCCGGTGTGACCGGTCAGCTGGAAGCGAAAGTGCTCGCGATCGAAGAGCGCCTCGCCTGACGTTAACGGCGGAGTTAGCGGCGTTGCACCCTGGCGTGGACGAGGCTGTCGGCCGCCAGCCCCGCGAGGTAGATGAATCCGCCGCCTCCGAGCATGAGCGCAAGCACGATCAGACCGAAGCCGGGTGAGATCGGAACGAGCACCGGGACGAACGCGCCGAGCACCCACGCGAGCTGGAAGTAGGCCTCGTAACGGGCGAACGATCGTCCCCACAGCGTGTCCGGTGCGTCGCGCTGCACGAGTGAATCGAAGGCCGCCCGGCCCGCCGACGCGCCGAGTCCGACCGCGAAGGCCACGAGCAGCGCGGCCGTGCGTGCCTCAGATCGCGCGCCCATCACCGCGAACGAGGCCGGGATGACGATCGCGATCACCAGGAGTGCCTCCTCGCGGAGTCGCTGTCGGAGCCGTGGCGCAACTACGGCTCCCACGAGCCCACCGATCGAGCTCACGCCGATGACCAACCCGTAGAACCATGCCGGCTCGCCTTCGCGCTTCAGCGCGAAGGCGAGCAAGAACGTCAGGAACCCAACACCGCCCCGCAAGAACGCCATCGCGATCGCAGACAGGCCGATCCCCGCAAGGTGCACCGAACGTCCATCGTCCTCTGACGCCGCTGCCACGCTCGGCGCCACGGCAACCGGCACCCTCATCACCAAGCGAGCTGCGACGAGGTACACGAGCGCGCCGGCGCCGAGCACCCACGAAGCACCTCCGATCTGGAGGATGGCGACGGCGATGGCACCGGCGACGGCCCCGCCGAACACGCCGGCCAATGTGAGACGTGAGTTCGCCCGCACGAGCTCATCGCGTCCGGTGACCACGGCCCCGACCAGCGACGACTTGGTCACCTGGAAACTCTTCATGAGCACGAGCGCACCGAATGCTTCGGGGTAGAGCAGGAAGCTGTGGAGGTGACGCGCCATCAGCACGCACAGAACGGCACGTCCGACACTGACGGCGGCAGCGAGCGTCACGCGCCGCGATCTGGCTCGGTCGAGTGCAGGGCCGAGCACTGGAGCAACGAGCGCGAACGGAGTCATCGTCACCACGAGGTAGAGAGCGATGTTCGGACGTGCGGCCTCTGCCGGCACCGTGAAGAACAGTGATCCGGCCAGGGCAACGGCGACGAACGCGTCACCGGCGAGGTTGGCCGCGTACGCGCGCGCAAGGCTCGCGAAGGGGCCTTGCGTCCTCATCGCCATCCCGGGGAGTCGCTACGCTCCATCCTGGGACAGCAATGCGTCGATCTTCGCCGCGAGCACGAAGTCGTTTCGGGTGAGCCCTTTCGCAGCGTGCGTCGTGACATCGATCACGAGCCGTCCCCAGTGCACGTGCAGGTCGGGATGATGGCCTTCCCCTTCGGCGATGAACCCGATCCGAATGGCGAGACCCATCGACTCGCCGAAATCGAGCGTCTTCACTCGGCGCCTGAGCTTCTCGTGACCCCCGATGATCTCCCACGATCCATCGATCTCGGACGCAAGACCGATCGCCTCTGCGTCATCGAGGTGCGCCATCCCCGGACGACACACCTCACAACTCTGTGACGCCAGGCTCACGGCGTCGGCGTCGGCGTCGGAGGGCCAGTGGACGGCGTCGGATCGGGGAAGCAGTCTCCGTCCGGTTGGCCCGACTCGCACGGGCTCGGCGCGGGCGTGATCTTCGGCGTTCGCTTCGGCCTTGTCGTCGGCTCGGCGGTTTCTTTCGGTGTTGGTGTCGGGGTGGGCTTGGCCGTCGGAGTCGGTGTGGCTGTGGGGATCGGACGGCTCACCGGATCGGGCGCCCGCGTGGAGGACGGCGCCGTCGTCACCTCGGGAGCTTGCGGAGTCGCCGCGGCGCGCTCGAGGGCGAGCTGCTCATCGTCGGCGAGGTTCTCCTTCACCCAACCGTCGATGAGTCCGAGTTTCTTCTCGTCACAGACCGAAAGCGCACTCTCCGAAGCCACCACGCAGCCGCCGTCGGCGACCGTGCGCTGCTCTCCGCCGGACGATTCGACAACCGTCGAACCACTCACCCCGACCACATAGCAGGTGGACTTCGTCCGGCAATCGACCATGAACGTCGTTCCACGGACGCGAGCGACGGCGTTGCCCATCCTGACCTCGAACCGGTCGCCCTCGGACGTGAGCTCGGCTACGCGGTTCCACACGCGACCTCCTGAGAGCTCGAACGCCACCGCGTGCCCCTCCGGACGGTCGACCAGTTCGCGCACCGCGACCTCAGTCTCGCCGTCCAGACGCATCAACGAGCCGTCGAACAGATCGATCTGCGCTTGCCCTGTGCCATCAGTGCGCACGACATCGCCGGCCCCGAGATTCTCTCCTTCGGATGCGGCGATGTAATCGCCAGATCCGTGACGCACGCCCACGGTGTCGTCACGGACGCGCACCTCAGCCAGTGCGTCCGGTGCACTCCTCGCGACGATCGCGATCGCGACGATCCCGGCGACGGAGACCAACGCGAGGAACGCGACGATGTACCGGCGAAATCTGCTCCGCGGTGGCGGAGCGTCGAACATCTCGGTGATCTCTTCGGTTCTCATGGCCCGCCAGGTCGAATGCGGCGTGCCCCCGGTGGGACTCGAACCCACACTTGGAGCATTTTAAGTGCCCTCCCTCTACCGGTTGGGGTACGGGGGCCGCTTGAGGATATCCGAGAAGCGCCGGTTTCCCGTCTACACTCCGCCACCGCCCATCCGTAAGCTCTGACCGCCATCGACGATGATCGTTTCGCCGTTGATGTACCTGGCAGCCGGCGAGCTCAGGAACTGGACGACGTCCGCGATGTCCTCAGGGTCTCCGATGCGACGGACGGGGATCGCACGTGCGATCGAGGCTTTGATCTCATCGGTCGGCGCGAGGTACTCGGCCCCCTCGGTCATGATCAGTCCGGGAGCGATGCAGTTGACGCGCACTTTTGGTCCCCATTCGACGGCCAGAGAACGCGTGGCATTCACCACGCCCGCCTTCGACGCACCGTAGGCAACGGAGAACGCTGCGCCATAGATCCCGGCAACGCTCGCGATGTTGATGATCACGCCGCCGTCGGCCTGTTGTTGCATCACGGCGTTCGCCTTCTGGCTGAAGACAAGGACACCGGTGAGGTTGATGGCCGTCACGGCAGCGAAGAAGCGCGGCGAGGCGGTAGCCGATTCCGCACCCGGCGATCCGCCGGCGTTGTTCACAAGGATGTCCAACTTGCCGAATTCGTCGACGGCGCGCTTCACGACCGCTTCGATCTGATCGGCCTCGCGGACGTCGCATGTCATATGGACGATGCGCCCCTCCACGTCGGTGAGGCCCTCGGCGGCCGGTGGCGTGTCGTAGTCGCGACGCGAACACGTCACGACGGAGCCGCCTTCGCAGAGCAGCGTCGCAGCGATCGACTTGCCTATTCCAACATTGCCACCGGTGACGATCGCGACCTTGCCTGAAACGTCGAACTTCCCAGCCATCGTCATCCCCCGCGTCCGTGGAAAAGAGAAGAGAAGCTCAGGCTAACTTTTCGACGAGGTCCAGGACGAGCCCGTCGAGGATGTCGCGTTCGGAAACGAGCACGTGATCGAAGCTCCATCGGTCCATCACGGAGGCGAGGATCAGCGATCCGCCACCGATGAGGTCGGCACGTCCAGGCTCAACGGGGCCGAGAGCCACGATGTCTTGGGCGGACATACTCAGCAGCCGTTCGCTCCAACGGGTCACGTCCTCGCGTGAAACCTCAGCCCCATGGACGAGATCGCGTTCGTAGACGGTCAAGCGCAGAACGATCGCAGTGAGTGTCGTGATCGTCCCGGCGACGCCAACGAACGATCCGCGCAACGCATCGCCAACGCGACCGAGCGCATCGTTCACAACCGCTCGTGCGTCCTCGATCTCGGCAGACGTTGGTGGATCGCCGTGCAAGCATCTCTCCCGAAGCCGCACCGAGCCGATGTCGAGCGACACTGAGTCTCCTGCCACCGACAGCTCAGTCGATCCGCCACCGATGTCGCACACGACGTACTCACCAGCTTCGAGCCCGGCGGTCGCTCCGAGGTAGGAGATGCGTCCCTCCTCGACGCCTGACAACAGTTCCAACTCCACACCGGTGCGTTCGACCACCAAGGCCATGAACGCGTCACGATCCGCGGCGTCGCGCACAGCGCTCGTGCCGGCGATGCGGATACGATCGGCCCCCGCCCGACGTGCGACTGCAGCGAAGTCACCGATCGCATCAACGGTTCGCACGATCGCGTCGGGGGCCAAGCGGCCAACAGCGTCCAGACCTTGACCGAGTCGCGTGATCTGTCGCCGACGCTCGACGGCCTCGATGCGCGCGAGGCCGGCCGCGCTCGAATCGGCCACAAGGAGCCGGACGGTGTTCGTTCCGACGTCGATCGCCGCTAGGCGCATGGCGGCGGACGGCATACCTCACCGACCTGCTCGAGCACCCACGCGCCGACAGGATTGCATCCGCATACAAGCTCGTGCGCGAGGTGCGCGTGCAGACACTTCACGTGGTCGAAGCGGCCTCCGCCGACGCCGCCGCCCTCGATGCGATGATGCGCATCACGCTGCGCGACATAGTCGGCAGTTGCCTCCTCGAGTGCCCCACGAAACGTCTCGTCCGAATCCACCAGCTCGTTGATCTCGTGGATCTTCCCGGCTGACTCGAGGGCTCCGACCGCAACGGATGCGCGCCGGCACGTCAGCCAGAAGAGCGTGGGGAACGGCACGCCGTCGACGAGCGGATGGGTCTCGATCACAGCGGGCAATCCGCACCCACACCGGACGGCGACGCGGACCTCTCCGCGCACCGGACGGCCGAGTTGACGCTCGACGGCGAGACGATCCTGTTCAGAAAGAGCGAAGACGCTCAGGTCAGCTTGTTCCGGACGTTGCGTTTGATGTCCGCCTGCCGCTCGTTCGACTTCTGCATGAACTTCTTGAGCATGCGTTCGAAGTCGGGATCCTGCTTCGGCGTCGGACGGTGTTCGGTTGGATCCGGTTCCTGCAGGGCCTTGATCGAGAGGTCGAGACGGCCGTCGTCCTTGATCCCGACGACCTTGACCGCCACCTTCTCGCCCTCGCGGATGAAATCGGTGACGTTCTGGACGTACGACCGATCGACCTGCGAGATGTGCACGAGCCCCTTCGAGCCGTCGTCGAGGTCGACGAAGGCCCCATACGGCATGATCTTGGCGACCGTTCCCTCGGCGGTTTCGCCGACGTCAGCCATGTGCTTGCATCCTCGACATCGCTGTCACTCTAGAAATGCCCTTCTTTGAGAGTCAATCGGTCCACGTGGTCGCTACTTGATCTCGACCGTGCCGCCGGCTGCCTCGATGGCTGCCTTGATCTTCTCGGCCTCGTCCTTGGTGACGTGCTCCTTGATGGCCTTCGGCGCACTGTCGACCAGGTCCTTCGCTTCCTTCAAGCCGAGCGTTGTGTGCGCGCGCACTTCCTTGATGACCTGGATCTTCTTGTCACCAGTCCCGGTGAGGACCACGTCGAACT
Organism: uncultured Actinomycetes bacterium; assembly: GCA_964520325.1. Lineage (GTDB taxonomy): Bacteria > Actinomycetota > JAICYB01 > JAICYB01 > JAICYB01 > CAZFOB01. The sequence goes on from CAZFOB010000010.1 coordinate 53,023, forward strand.
CGGTCTGCTCCTCGGCCGGCGCACCGCCGTCGCCGCCCGCAGCCGCGCCAGGGGCGGCCGCCATCATCGGAGCAGCCGCTTCGATGCCGAACTCCTCCTGCATCTTCTTGGCAAGCTCGGCCGCCTCGAGGACCGAAAGTTCCTTGATCGATTCGAGCACCGCATCAACATTGGCCATACCGCTCACTCCCCTTCTTCGTCTGTGACTTCATTGGTGGTTTCGGCCGGTGCTTCTACCTCGGCCGGTGCTTCGGTTTCGGCCGGTGCTTCTACCTCTGCCGGTGCTTCGCTCGGCCCGCGCTTCGCGAGCTCTTCGAGGACGAACAGGATCCGGCCGGCCGGCGCCTCGAGCAGCATCATGATCCGCTGCAACGGGGCGACGAGCATCCCGGCGATCTTCGCGCGCGAGGTGTCGAGCGGATCGACAGTCGCAAGATCCCGCGTTTGTTCGTCAGTGAGCACAACTCCGTCGAGGAGGCCGCCCTTGATGACGAGGTTCGGGTGTTCCCTCGAAAACGTCGCGAGAACCTTCGCGGCCGCGACGGGATCACCCCTGATGTACGCGACGGCAACGGGACCTTCGAGCAGGCCCTCGAGATCAGACAGACCGAGATCGTTCACCGCGATGCGCACGAGAGTGTTCTTGCTCACGCGGTAGCTCGCATCGACGTCGAGGAGACGCGAGCGTAGCGTCTTGAGATCTTTGACCGTCAGCCCCCGGTACTCGGTGACGACCGCAGCCTGCGCGGCTCCGAGTTCGGTTCTGATCTTGTCCACGGCCTCGGCCTTCTCGGGCCGGACCTTGACTGCGTATGCCTCTGTCATAAGAAAACCCCCGTCCATTCGGACGAGGGCTGCCGAAACGAAAGCTCTTCACTTTCGCCTCGACAGGCGCGGAAACTTCCCGCCTTCGTCCGAAGGAACCTGCTGTCTACGGCTAGTTCAGTATACGAGTTCGGATGTTGCTCAGGTCTCCGCTCCGGTGAGGTCCCGTGGCGTGACGTTCGGATCCACGCGCACACCCGGTCCCATCGTCGAAGAGAGGGTGATCGACTTGATGTAGCGGCCCTTCGCCGTGGACGGCTTGGCCTTGATGAGCTCGTCGAGGGCCGCGGCGAGGTTGACCTTGAGCGCTTTGGGATCGAACGAAGCCTTACCGAGGATCATGTGGACGTTGCCGAACTTGTCCGAACGGTATTCGACCTTTCCGCCCTTGATCTCACCGACCGCCTTGGCCACGTCGGGCGTGACCGTTCCCGCCTTGGGGTTCGGCATCAGACCTCTCGGTCCGAGGAGCTTTCCGATCTTTCCGACCTTCGGCATCATGTCCGGGGTTGCGACGGCAGCATCGAAATCGAACCAGCCGCCCTGGACCCGATCGACGAGGTCATCGGATCCGACCACGTCCGCACCGGCTTCCTGCGCCTGACGCGCAGCCTCACCCTCGGCGAAGACGGCGACCCGCATGTCCTTTCCGGTGCCTGAGGGAAGACTCACGGTGCCGCGCACCATCTGGTCGGACTTGCGGGGGTCGATCCCAAGCTTGAAGCTCGCCTCGACGGTCTCGTCGAACTTCGCGGTGGCGTTCTGCTTGACGAGCTCGAGAGCATCGAGCGGGTTGTGCAGCTTCTCGCGATCGAAGTTCTCGTTCGCGGTCTTCAGTCGTTTCGCAAGCTTCGTCATAAGCCCCTCTTATTTCGCTGGGCACCGCGCAAGCGCGTCGCCCGTCGTCCTATTTCGCTGGGCACCGCGCAAGCGCGTCGCCCGTCGTCCTACTCCACCTTCACGCCCATCGAGCGCGCGGTGCCCTCGATGATCTTCATGGCCTGCTCGATGTCGTTCGCGGTCAGGTCCTTCATCTTCTGTTCGGCGATCTTGCGCACCTGGTCCTTGGTGATCGTCGCCACCTTGTCACGGTGTGGCTCGGCGGAGCCCTTCTCGATGCCCGCCGCAGCCTTGATGAGGATGGCTGCCGGGGGCGTCTTTGTGACGAACTCGAACGAGCGATCCTCGAAGACCGTGAGCTCAACGGGGATCACAGTGCCCATCTGAGCTCGCGTCGAGTCGTTGTACGCCTGGACGAACTGCATGATGTTCACGCCATGCTGACCGAGGGCCGGGCCGACCGGCGGCGCAGCCGAGGCCTGTCCGGCCGGGAGCTGGAGCTTGAGCTTCGTGAGGATCTTCTTGGCCATTCGTTACTCCTAGAGCTTGGTTACCTGATCGAAAGTCAGTTCTACCGGTGTTTCACGACCGAACAGGTCGAGTAGGACGGTTACGCGCTGCTTGTCGGGATCGATCGCGTTGACGGGGCCGCTGTATCCGGCGAATGCGCCGCCGATCACGCTGACAACCTCCCCGATCTCGTACTGCAGTTTCGGCTTCGGGCGGTCTTCGATCTTCGGCGCCAGAATCTTCGACACTTCGTGGGCGTCGAGCGGTGTGGGCTTAGCACCCGAGCCGACGAAACCGGTGACCCCCGGGGTGTTGCGCACGACGTACCACGAGTCGTCGTCCAATTCCATACGGACGAGGATGTAGCCGGGGAACACCTTCTTCTGGACGGCCTGCATCTTGCCCGACTTGAGCTCCATCACTTCTTCAGTCGGTACCACAACGTCGTAGATCTTGTCTTCCATGTTCATCGACTGGATCCGCGACGCGAGGTTGGCTTTCACTTTGTTCTCGTACCCCGCGTAGGTGTGGACAACGAACCAGTCACCCGGAGCGAAGAAGTAATCCTCCTCCTCGTCTTCGTCTTCGTCCTCGTCGACGTCTTCAGACGAAGCCTCGACCTCGGCCTCGGGATCGGTCGTTTCCACGGCAACGGTTGACGCGGAAGCCTCGACCTCCGGTTCGACGTCGCTCTGCTCGCTGGTTTCGAGTTCGGTTTGGTCTGTCGTCACATCATCCTCGGTCATCGTTGCGGTCTGAAAAGTTCAACGATCCCTCGCGCGAACGCGATGTCCAGCACGAACACAAGCGTCGTCAGCACACTTACAACAAACACCACGACGATTGAGTAGGTCATCACCTCGGCCGGCGTCGGCCAGATCACTCGCTTGAGCTCAGCCTGGATCTCGCGCAAGTACTGCCTGAACCCCACGCGCTCCCGCTTCTGTTGAACGGGCATGGGCGGCCGCGGACCACCGCGCGCCATCTGACGCTGCTGTTGCTTCTCGTCGCGCTTCATCCGCCGCTTGAACTCGCGGTTCACTGCTTTCTTCCTCTCGTCGTAAAGCAGGGCCGGGGGGACTCGAACCCCCAACCCCCGGTTTTGGAGACCGGTGCTCTGCCAAATTGAGCTACGGCCCTAGGGTGTGGGAATCCGTCAAGTATAGGGGGAGCTTGACGCGAGCGCCGAAGGGGCGCCCGGAGCTTCGAGCGGCCTGACCGAGCCAGAGAGTGCCCTAAGCGACGAGCTCGACCTGTGGCTCGGCTTCCGCTTGTGGCGGCCGCGGGCTCAGGCGGCGCCGTGCTACGAGCAGGCCAACAGCGGCGGTGCCAACAGCGGCGGCGCCAACGGCCGCGCCGCGCCAGAACCTCGGATGGGAGACGATATCCCGCGCACGACCACGGCGCGTTCGAGAGAGCGCGTCCAGGATGGCCGGCTCGAGATTGGCGGGAACGATCGCCAGACGAGTCTGCAGACCGGACAACGCGGCGCGCAGATCATCGGCCTGGCGCGACTGCTCCCGGCAGCTCTCGCACTCGCGAAGATGCTCCTGCGGAGCGGCTTGTGGACCCTCCGACCACACGATCTGCTCAACGTGTTCGCAGTTGGTATTCATGCCGTCTCCCGTTCACCGTCGTCGTCCGAAGTGCCATCTGATACGCCACCTGAAACGTCAGGGGGGCCGCTCGCGCGATGCGCCCATTCGGGGAACTGTCCTGTGATCTCGTCGCGCAATCTCCGCCGGGCTCGGTGCAAGCGCACCTTCACGGCGCCGGGGGAAATCCCGAGCATCTCGCCGGCTTCTTCTCCCGACATCCCGTACACGTCGCGAAGCACCACCACGGAGCGGTACGCCTCAGGGAGGCGCTGTACTGATGCCTCCAGCTCGGCCCAGAAGATCCGACCAAGAGCCGCCTGTTCGACGTCCATCAAGGCGGTCTCTTCGATGAGCGGGGTCTTCTCGCTTCCGTCCATGGTTTCGATCTCCACCGGCAGGTCCCGTCTGTTGCGCTTGCGGATCTCCGTCATGCATACGTTGCTCACGATCTTGAACAGCCAGGTGGGAAATGCACCCACCTCACGGAAGCGCTTGAGACCCTTCACCATCCGGATGTAGGCCTCTTGCGTCGCCTCGGCGGCGTCGTCCGGGTTGCCCATGAGCCGCAGGGCAAGCGTGTACGCCGCCCGATACGACCCGGAGATCAGGTCCTCCATGGCGGCCGAGTCACCTTGCTGTGCGGCCCGGACAAGTTCCGGAGTGACGTCCAACGTGGCGCCTTCCGTTTGGTGAAAGACCAGGTGAGAGAGGTTCAGGTTACAGCCATCGGTAGATGGCACGTCCCGTAGCAGCGACAATGCCGTATGCCGTGGACGTTCGTTCGGCCGGTCGATCTCAGTCTGCTCGCCGGTCGCCCATTGCTCGACATCGGCACCGGAGACGGTCAGACTCTGCGTTCCCTAGTGACCGAGCCTGGGGTTGTCGTCGGGCTCGATCGAACCTTCGCTCCGCTGCGTTCAGCGCACCTGCGACGACCGGTGTGCGCCGACGCCCATCGGCTGCCGTTCGCCGACGCGACATTCGACGTCGTCCTCGCGACGGATCTCTTCCACCATCAAGACGATGCTGCGCTTCGTGTGATCCTCGAAGAAGGCGCGCGCGTTCTCGCTCCTGCTGGACGACTCGTTGCGTGGTGGTACGCCGTCCCCGGTAGAGGTGGCGCGGGCGATCCATCCTTCCCACGCCGGGTCGACGATGTTGCACGGGCTGCGGCCTCGGCCGGACTGCGGACCACGCCGATCGAACTCGAGGTAGCCGAGGGGATGCCCGAAACGGTTGGACTGACCGCTACGCGGCGGTAATCCCGATCAGCGGGTTTCTTTGTGCAGCGTGTGCTGGCGGCACCACGGGCAGTACTTCTTGAGCTCGAGTCTGTCCTTGTGCTCGCGCTTGTTCTTCTGCGTTGAGTAGTTCCGGCGCTTGCACTCCGGACACTCCATGTTGATGATCACGCGGACGTCGTTCTTGGCCATCGGCTTGCTCCCTCTAGGTTTGCCTTGCGCTTCTATCTTCGCTGAGCGCCGCACTTCGTGCATCGCTCGTCGTAGTAGCGGCGGGCGGACTCGAACCGCCGACCCCCCGATTATGAGCCGGGTGCTCTTACCAGCTGAGCTACGCCGCCGTGGGGGGAGCAGGATTTGAACCTGCGAAGCTTACGCACCTGGTTTACAGCCAGGCCCCGTTGGCCGCTTGGGTATCCCCCCGAGTTACGAATCACTCGGGCTCTGCCTGGATGCGCCGCTTCAGCGGCGCCCCACACAGATAGTACCGGCCTAGTCGTACAGGTGATTCGCGCTGGACGGTACGAAAAGGCGGCCCTGCACACGCTGTCGGACGAGGGCCGCGAGGAGCCGGTCGGAGACAAGGCCCTGGCGGCGCGGCTGGACCTCGAGACTCGGGAGCATCCCGACCGAACCGCCCACGGGGTCGAGCAGCGTGAGGAGCATCGATGCCTCGATCCCGTCCTTTGCGCGCTCGGGCTGCGCGGACGCGACGCCTTTGGTCTTGACGGCGGCACGCTGGGCCTCGACCCATTTGGGGGCGATGTCCAAGGCTTCGTCCAGCCACGCGTCCACCGTGGGCTTCGGCGGCACAGGACCACCGCCGCCGGGATGGATCTCGAAGTGGAGGTGAGGCGTGCCGCCCCTGGCGTTGCCGGTATCGCCGACATAGCCGAGGACCGTCCCGATCTCCACCCGCCGGCCGATGGCCAATCCCTCGGCCCGTTCCAGCAGGTGAGCGAAGTAGTACTGCGTGCCGTCCGATCCCCGCATCCAGACGGAGATCCCTCCGCTCGAACCATCGGTCAGACGAGTCACCACCCCCCGATCCGGGGCCCGGACGGGGGTCCCGAAGTCGGCGAAGATATCGAGTCCGTGGTGTAGGTGGGGCTTAGGTGTGTACCGCGGGTTGAGCCAGTCGTCGAAATAGTGCGCGAGGCCGGCAACCGGGAAGCGACCCATCCCCTGCACAAGCACCTGATCGAGCGAAGCCCCGAGATCCGTGAGCGGCTCGAGGATCCGGACGAGCTCGACGGTATTTCGGGGACGCGTCCGAGCGAACACCGGGACGTCGAGCGCCTCCTCCAGACCGGGCGGGAGTTCGTCGTCGAGCTCATCGTCCTTCTTGTCGCCGTCCTTGGTGGGCTTGGGCGACCTCTCCTCGTCGGGATCTGGTGTCGGCGTTTCCGTGCCGGGCAGGGTCGGCAACGGCGGCTCGGTCGGCGCGGGCGTGGCCGGAGGAGGCGTGAGCGTCGGAGTTGGTGACGGCGTTGCGGGCGCGGGTGTCGGCGTGGCGAAGATGGGTGGGAACTGCGCCGAGCTCACCGACGACAGCAGGGCGAGCGCAAGCACCACGGCACCGGTGACGACCGAAAACCGCGTCCAACGTTGGTGCCGGGGACTGCCCATGTGGGACTCCTACCCTGCAAGCACGAGTCGGGCCGCGCTCGCGAGACGCGCGAACGGCTCGGGATAGACCCCGAACACGACGACCCCGCAGAAGGCTACCGCGACGGCGGCCATGATGGGTCGCGGAACGCTCACGGCGCCTTCGTCCACAGACTCCTGCAGGTACATCGCGCGCACCACTCCCAGGTAGTAGAAGAGCGAGATCACGCTGTTTACCACCATCGCCACGGCGAGCAGGACACCGAGTGTCGAACCGGACCCGACCGCAGCAAGGAAGACCGCGAACTTCGCGAACCACCCCGCGAAGGGCGGGATACCCCCGAGGGAGATCATGAACGTCGCCAATGCGAGGGCCATCAGGGGGGCGCGGCGTCCGAGTCCGGCGAGATCGCGGACGAGCAGCGTCGGGTACTGCTTCGAAAGCCCGATGACCAACGCGAAGGCGCCGAGGTTCATGACTGCGTAGATGCTCAGATAGATCACCAGCGACCGCACTTGCGCGGCATTCGATCCTGCGATCAGCCCCTCGTGCGGCTCGATGAGCGCGAGCGGGATGAGCATGTACCCGGCGTGTCCGATCGACGAATACGCGAGCAGACGCACGATCTGGCGCTGCCGTAGCGCGACGACGTTGCCGACGGTCATCGTCGCGATGGCGATCGCTCCCACGATCGGCCCCCAGTACGACGCAAGGTCATGGAAGCCGACCAGCAGCACGAGCAAGAGCCCAACGAATCCCGCGGCCTTCGACGACACCGAGAGGAAGGCGGCCAGCGGCGTTGGTGATCCCTCGTAGGTGTCGGGGGCCCAGAAGTGGAACGGAACAGCCGAGACCTTGAACCCGAACGCGGCGATGATGAACACCACGCCGACGAGCAACATCGAGCGCGACTGACCGACGCCGGCTCCGGCGATGCTTGCCGAGATCTGGGAGAGATCGGTCGAGCCGGCGAAGCCGTACACGAGTGAGATCCCGTAGATGAGCACACCGGCCGACAACACACCGAAGAGGAAGAACTTGAGAGCCGCCTCGTTGCTTCGCGGGTTGAGCTTGCGGAGCCCGGCGATCACGAAGGCCGGCGCGGAGACGAGCTCGAGTGCGACGAACAGCATCAGCAGATCGCGGCTCGAGGGCATGAGCAGGCACCCCAGAAGGGAGCACAACAACAGGAAGGCGTACTCACCTTCGTAACGGTGTCCGCGCATGGGCGGGATCGACACCCAGATCACGTACGCCGTCGCTCCGAGGAAGATCAGCTTCATGACGATCGCGAAATCGTCGAGGACGAAGAGTCCACCGAGGGTCGTTGTTGCGTTCGACCCGAGCCGCAGCGCCGTGAAGATCAACGCCAGGAGAGTCGCACCCAGAGCGATGTAATTGCCGACGACACGGTTGCGGCCGCGGAGTCCGAGATCGAGAACAAGCACGAGGCATGCGGATGCACTGATGACGATCTCAGGTGCCAGCGCGCCGTAGTCGATCTGCAACTACCTCAACCTCCGAAGATCTTCGCGATCGTTTCGACCGCCGGTGTCGTGACATCGAGCAACAGCCTCGGGTACACACCGACGGCAAGGATGAGGATCAGCAACGGAGCCCACGCGATCCACTCGAGCGGGAGGACGTCCTCGAAAGAGTGGTCATCCCACTCTTCCTTCGGGCGTCCGAGGTTCACTCGCTGCAGTAACCACAGGAAGTAACCCGCGGTGAGCAGCGTCCCGACGACACCGATCGCCATGAGCACGCGGAAAAGCACGACCTTCGCGCTCAGTACCCCGGCCGGGTCGTACGCACCCACGAGCGCGAGGAACTCTCCCCAGAAGCCGGCGAGTCCCGGCAGTCCGAGCGATGCGATCGAGGAGTACGCAAGAAGTCCGGCGAGCCAGGGCATGAGCAGAGCCATACCGCCGAGGCGCGAGATCTCGCGCGTGTGGAACCGGTCGTAGGTGGAGCCCACGATGAAGAAGAGCATGCCGGTGATCAGTCCGTGGACGACCATCGCCATGATCGCGCCGTTGATCCCGCGGTCGCTGAGCGTTGAGATACCGAGCATGACGAAGCCCATGTGGCCGACCGACGAGAAGGCGATGAGACGTTTCATGTCGGTCTGCGCAAGACAGGCCAGCGAGGCGTAGATGATCGCGATCACAGCGAGGATGCCGATGAACGGCGCCCACACCACAGCGGCGTCGGGGAGGATCGGTAATGAGATGCGGACGAAGGCGTAGGTCCCCATCTTCAGAAGGACGGCCGCGAGGATCACGGATCCCACCGTTGGAGCCTCGGTGTGCGCGTCGGGAAGCCACGTGTGGAAGGGCCACATCGGCACCTTGATCGCGAAGCCGAGGAAGAGTCCGCCGAAGACCAGGTGTCCGAAGAGCGGCGACCATGCGCCGGCTCCGCCGAGGGCGGACAGCTTCAGCATGTCGAAGGTGTGCACCACTGCGGGTCCTGGGGCGATATCGCTTCGCAGGTAGAGCGCGATGAAGCCCAGCAGCATGAAGATCGAGCCGAAGAGTGTGTACAGGAAGAACTTGATCGCCGCGTACTCGCGGCGGCCGGGGCTTCCCCAGACCGCGATGAGGAAGTACATCGGAACGAGCACGAGCTCCCAGAAAACGAAGAACAGGACAAGGTCGAGCGACACGAACGTACCGGCCATGCCCGTGGTCAGGAGCAGGATCAGTGCGAAGAACGGCCGCGGATTCTTCGGCTCGGGCATCCACTGCATCGTGTAGATCACACAGAGGAACGTGACGAGGAAGGTGAGGGCGAAGAGTGGCAGCGAGATGCCGTCGAGGCCGACGTGGTAGCGCGCGCCGATCGTCGGGATCCAGGTCAGGTCGAGCTCGAACTGCATGCCGGGAGAGCCGAACGAAAAGCGCATCATCAGACCGATCGCCACGATCAGCGGAAGTCCGCTGAAGAGACCGGCGAGGAAGAAGGCCAGGTTGTCGCCGGCCCTCGACGTTTCTGACGCCTTCGGGACAGCCATGATCACGATCGCGCCGAGCAGCGGGAGGAACACCGCCGCCGACAGACCCCAGGTCTCGATGCTGCCCATCAGATCCCTCCTCGGAGAAAGAGCACGGCGGTGAGAACGATGAGACCGATGAAGAGTCCCGCCGCGTATCCCTGCACGTTGCCTGACTGGAACCTGCGCATAACGAAGCTGAGCTTGTCGGTGATCCAGGCCATGCCGTTGACGACCCCGTCGATGCCCTTCTCGTCGACCTCACGAGCCGCTCGGCCGAGCTGAACCGTGCCGGCAGCGGCACCGTTCACGGCGCCGTCGATGACCTTGCGATCGAGTTTGTCGTAGACGAAGCGCGCGATCGGGTACTGGATGGGCTTGACGAAGACCTTCATGTAGAAATCGTCGATGTAGAAACGGCGCTCGGCAGCACGGTACAGAGGGCCGAGCTTGCTGAGTGGATCGATGATCCCAAGGCCGTACGTGGCCCGCGAGTAGACCCTGAAACCAAGACCGATACCGACTATCGCGAGAACGATCGAGATCCCAGCGATCCACGGAACGAACTCACCGTGGTGTGCGCCCTCGAAGTGGAACCAATCGGCGAAGAGGTTCCGGAACGGCGTCCCGACCCATCCTCCGACGACCGAGAGCACGGCCAGGATGATGAGCGGCCACGTCATCGTCGGCGGCGACTCGTGTGGCGTCGCGCCGTGACCCGCGTGGTCATCCGTCGCAGCGCCGGCGATCGGCAGCCGACGGTAGCGTCCGAAGAAAGTCAGCGTGCACGCGCGTGCCATGTAGAAGGCGGTGAGGAACGCCGTGATCAGTGCAGCGATGAAGACGAACGTGTGGCCGGTGTCGTAGGCGGCCGCGACGATCTCGTCCTTCGACCAGAAGCCGGCGAACGGCGGGACTCCGGCCAGGGCAAGAGAACCGACGATGAACGTCGCGTACGTCACCGGCATGTACTTCTTGAGCCCACCCATCTCGAACATGTCGTTGCTGTGCACGGCGTGGATCACGCTTCCGGAGCCGAGGAAGAGGAGGGCTTTGAAGAATGCGTGTGTCCACAGATGGAAGATCCCGGCCGTCGCGGCGCCGACCGAGAGCGCAGCCATCATGTAGCCGAGCTGACTCACGGTCGAGTACGCGAGCACCTTCTTGATGTCACGTTGAACCACCGCGAGCGCCGCGGCCATGAGCATGGTGATCGACGCGATCACCGAGATCACTGCCATGGTCGGCTCGGAGGCCGAGAAGAGGCTGAAGATGCGTGCGATCATGTAGACGCCCGCAGTCACCATGGTGGCGGCGTGGATGAGGGCCGAAACTGGTGTCGGACCGGCCATGGCGTCCGGGAGCCACACGTGCAGCGGGAACTGCGCGGACTTTCCGACGGCGCCGCAGAATAGCAGGAGGGAGCCTGCGATGATCACGGTCGTCGACACCTCGCCGGCTTCGACCAACTCCTGAAGGTGTCCGATGTTGAAGGTGTGCGCACCGATGAAGAGGACGATCACGCCGATCACGAAGCCCAAGTCGCCGGCACGCGTCGTGATGAACGCCTTGATGGCGGCGCTCGAGTTCTCCTTCTCTTCGAACCAGTGGCCGATCAGGATGTAGGAGCACACACCGACGAGCTCCCAGCCCACTAGGAGTTGGACGGTGTTGTTCGCGATGACGAGCGTAAGCATCGAGCCGGTGAAGAGATTCACGGCAGCGAAGTACCACGTGTATCGGACATCGCCGTGCATATAGCCGATCGAGTAGACCTGCATCAGCACGGACACCAGACACACCACTACGAACATCATCGATGCGAGCGCGTCTACACGCATGCCGATCTCGAGATGGAGGTCGCCGAAGCTCAGCCAGGTGAACGACTTCTCGACGATGTCCTTCTGGTTCGTCGCCTCGATGAACGACAGGAGACCGATGACGAAGGCCGCGCCCGTGAACAGGAGGCCGATGTAGGCACCCTTGCCCGGCGTCTTTTTGCCGAAGAAGACGATAAGGAAGAACGCGGAGATCGGGAGGATCGGCACGAGCCACGCGAGCTCACGGATGCCGCCGGCCGCCGCCACCTGGGCAGCGCCCTCACCTCCGTGTTGAGCGAGGAATCCGATCATCGAATCACCACTTCATGAGTTGGAGTTCGTCGACAAAAACCGTCGAGCGCTGGCGGTAGATCATCATCACGATCGCGATACCGATACCGACCTCGGCCGCAGTGATAGCGATGACGAACAGGGCAACGATGTTGCCGATGGGATCGTGCAAGAGCTGCGAGAAGGTGATGAGGTTGAGATTGCCGGCCGTCACGATCAGCTCGATCGACATGAGCAGCATGACGCCGTGCCGACGCGCGAGGACGCCATAAACGCCGCAGGAGAACATCAGCGCCGACAGCAAGAGGGGGGCGGCTACGGGCATCTGCCCCTAATCCTTCCGCGCCAAGACGATCGCTCCGACAAGAGCGGCGAGCAGGAGGATCGAGACCGCTTCGAACGGCAGGATCCACTTGGTGAACAGATCCGTCCCGAGTTCCTTGATAGGGAAGGCCACGTCGAATTCGACCCGGCGGCCGCCGAAGGCCGAAAGGATCCCGACTGCCAGGACCCCGAAGGTGCCGATCGCAACGGCCGCCGCCAGACCACGCTGGTCGTTGTCGACGCGTTGAGTTCCGGGGGACGACGTCAGCATGATTCCGAAGAGGAACAAGATCACGACTGCGCCGACGTAGATCAGGATCTGCGACAGTCCGACGAACTCCGCTCCGAAGAGGATGAAGACCCCGGCCGCGGCGACCAGCGCACCGGCGAGGCCGAGTGCGGCGTGCACGACATTTTTCGTGAGCACCGTAAAGAGCGCGGAGATCGCGGCCATGCCGGCGAAGACCCAGAAGACGAGCTGTCGTATGAGCATGGGGGCGTTATCCGCGCATCGCGTCCAGGATCGGACGCAGATTCTCGATCAGGTCGGCGGGCGGCACCTGGCCGCGCTCCTGCAGCATCGCGAGCTTCTTGAGGCGTCCGCGCTCGACCGGACCGATGCCGGCCGGTAGCTGCGTTGGGTCGACGCGCGGGACGTCGCCCAGATCTGCCTGCTCAGCCGGGGCGACCGCCGGGGCGACTGGTGCGGGTGTCGAAGCGACCTCGGCCGGCGCTTGCCCGGGAGCCGGGGCAGCGGCCTCAGCGAGAGCAGGCGCTGGAGCTGGAACCGCGGCCACTTGTGCAACGACCTCGCCGGCTTGCTGTGCGAGGTAGGCCGCTTTCTTGTCCGCCTCCCGGATGACCCCGCCGACGCCCTCCACACGTTTGTCGTGCGCGACCTGTGCGACGCCGCGAGCCTTCTCGTCGGCGTCTGCGACCAGCAGCGGGGGCGGGAGAACGTGCTCTTGCCAGCCGACGAGGACGTCCTGTTCGTGGATCATCCCTTCGTAGGTGTAAGAGGTGTACTCGAAGAAGGGTGACCAGTGCAGCGCGTCGAACGGACACACCTCGACGCAGATCCCGCAGTACATGCACAGGCCGTAGTCGATGGCGAACCGGTCGAGCTCGTTCACCGCCTTGCGCTTGCCGGGCTTTGTCTCCTTGTGGCCCTCGATATAGATGCACCAGCACGGACATTCCTTGGCGCAGAGCATGCAGACGGTGCAGTTCTCCTCGAGAAGTGCGATGACACCGCGCGTGCGCTCGGGCAGTTCGATGCGTTCTTCCGGGTAGTGGATGGTGACCGTACGCGAAAGCATCGTGCGAAGGGTCACCTTCATGGCTTTCATCACGCCGAATGCGGGGATACGGAACCGGCGTCGCTGGCGCTCCTCAACCTCCCGGATCGGCTGATCGTCGAGTCGCCGTTCCACCCTCATGTCAGCACCTTGTATAGCGAGACACCGAGCACGTTCAACAACCCGACGGGGATGAGCACCTTCCACGCCAGCTTCTGGAGTTGGTCCTCACGCAGCCGGGGCATCGTGAACCGCACCCAGATGAAGAAGACGCCAAAGGCGATCGTCTTGGCGAAGAACCAGAAGATGGGAGGAAGGATCGGTCCGTTCCATCCCCCGAAGAACAACAGAGTGATCAGGGCGCAGAAGGCGACGACGTGAGCAAACTCCGAAATGTAGAAAAAGATGAAGCGCATGCCCGAGTACTCGGTGTATGGGCCGGTCACGATCTCCGATTCGGCGACCGGCATGTCGAAGGGGTTCCACATCACTTCGGCGAATGAGGCGAGAAGGAGGATCACGAACGCGATCGCACCGAAGGGGAACGGCCAGACCACGAACGGGATCTTCTGAGCCTCGACGATGTCGGTAAGTGATAACGATCCGGCGAGCATCGCAACCGACACAGCGCCAAGGACGACCGGAAGCTCGTACGCGATGATCTGACCGACCGCACGCAACCCGCCGACGAGTGTGAACTTGCTCTGAGAGCCGTATGCGGCCATGACGATCGCGATCGTGCCGATCGAGGAGATGGCCAAGAGATAGAAGAGGCCAAGCTCGAGGTCGGCCGCGACGATCCCCGGTGCGATCGGGATAACCGCGAACATCAGGAACGCGGGGAGGAGGGCTAAGAGCGGTGCAAGCCGGAACACCGGCCCGTCCGCCGAGGCCGGGACGATGTCCTCCTTCTGGATCGGCTTGATGACTTCGGCGATGGGCTGGCCGATGCCGTGGAATCGTCCCGCGTACATCGGGCCATGTCGATGCATGATCCGTGAATGGATCTTGAGCATGCCGTAGAGCAGGACGCCGGAAGACAGAAGCACACCGACGAATACGACGACCGCCGAAACCGGAACCTGTAAGTACGGGCTCATCTGGTTCTCGCTTGCTCCGCGCTGCGCGCTCCGCAGTCGCTCATCTGGTTCTCGCTTGCTCCGCGCTGCGCGCTCCGCAGTCGCTCATCTGGTTCTCGCTTGCTCCGCGCTGCGCGCTCCGCAGTCGCTCATCGATCGATGTCTCCGACGACGAAGTCGAAGCTGCCGAGGATCGCCACGATGTCCGGGAGGTAGGTGTCCTTGAGCAGATACGGCAGGACGCTCACGTTCGAGTAGGACGCCGTGCGGATCTTCAGCCGGAACGGTTCGCGGCCGCCGTCGGAGATGAGGTGGTAGCCGTGCTCACCCCGCGGACCTTCGGCGCGGACATAGATCTCACCGGCCGGCACCTTGAAGGTGCGTCCGACGCCCGTGTTGATGGGGCCCGGCGGGATGTTGTCGAGTGCCTGCTCAACGATGTTGCACGACTCCCACATCTCGCGGACGCGCTGGATGTAGCGGTCGAAGCAGTCGCCGCGTTCGCCCACCGGGATCTCGAACTCGTAGTCGCCGTAGCCCATGATGTCGTCGTGTTTGCGGAGGTCCCAGGCCACGCCCGAGGCGCGCAGGCTCGGCCCTGACACACCGTAATCGAGCGCGATCTCGGGAGGGAGTTCACCGATGCCACGCGTGCGCTTTATGAACACATCGTTGTCGATGAGGAACTCGAGCCACTGCTCGACGCGGGTGCGGTAGTACTCGAGGATCGCGGGAACGCGCTCGTAAAAACCCTCCGGGAAGTCCTCCTTGAGACCTCCGATTCGGCACCAGTTGGTGTGCATGCGCTGACCCGTCACCATCTCGAGCATGTCCAGGGCGTACTCACGGTCGCGATACCCGTACATGGGGGCGGTCAGCGCGCCGAGCTCGAGGCCGTACACACCGCAGAACAGGGAGTGGGACGCGAGTCGCGTCAGTTCGTACAGGATGATCCGCTGTACCTGCGCGCGCTTAGGAACTTCGATCTCCGCCAGCCGTTCGCAGGCGATGCAGTAAGGGACCTCGTTGCAGAACCCGGAGATCCAATCGAGGCGGTTGAACAGCGCGGTGTTCTGCAGCGGCGACCGCACTTCGGCGAGTTTCTCGAACGCACGATGCATGTAGCCGAGCACCGGTTCAGCGTCCACAACCCGTTCTCCGTCAAGACGCGTGACGACACGGAGTACCCCGTGCGTGGACGGGTGCTGGGGACCGATGTTGAGCACCATGTCGCCCGTCGACAGATCGCGCTCGAACGTGGCGCTCATGTAGCCCTTCGTCGTCAGGTCGCTCATTCGGTCATCCCGAGAAGAACTCCCCCGGCCACGGTTTCTCGAGGCGCGGTCGCAGAACCTGGTCCTTGCGCATCGGGAAGCCTTCCTGCCAGTCGGCGAGCAGCAGACGCCGCAATCGCGGGTGTCCGACGAACACGATGCCGAACAGCTCCCACGTCTCTCGTTCGTGCCAGTCGGCTCCGGCGTAGACGCCAACTCCCGTCGGCACGCGCGGATCGCTGCGAGGCACTTCGCATTTCACGGTGACCTGTATGTTGCGAGCCAACGACTCGACGTGGTCGAAGACTTCGAGCCTGTCTTCGTCCGGCCAGTCGACGCCGCACCCGTATGAGTAATAGGTGAAGCCGAGCGCCTTGAGCACCGCGAGTGCCCGCGGACGGTCGTCCGGCGCAACGCGGACGACGAGCTGTCCGTGCATCTGCGACGACTCGAGAGCCGCCCCGCCGAGGTGAGCTTCGAGCTCCTCGGCGGTCTCGTTCAAGAGGTCAGCCAAAAGATCAGCCAAAAGATCAGGAGGCACTCAGCCGCTCCTTGAGCGACTCGTGCTGGATCATCTCCTGAAGCTTCATGACACCGTCGAGGAGCGCTTCCGGACGCGGTGGGCACCCCGGCACGTAGACGTCCACCGGCAGGTACTGATCGATGCCCTTGGCCACGGAGTAGGAGTCCCAGTACGGACCTCCCGAGTTGGAGCACGATCCGAAGCTGATGCAGTACTTCGGTTCCGGCATCTGCTCCCAGATGCGAATGATCGACGGAATCATCTTGTCGACGCAGGTGCCCGCAACGATCATGACGTCGGCTTGGCGAGGCGATGCCGGCAGCGGGATCACACCGAATCGCATGATGTCGTGGCGCGGCATCATCGACGCCGCCATCTCGATCGCGCAGCATGCGAGGCCGAATTGGAGCGTCCACAGGGAATACTTCCGGCCCCAGTTGAGCGTGTATCTGAGGGGCTTGGGAAGCTCGACCTGATCGAGGAGCGCCAACTAGATCACACCCACTCCAGGACCTTGCGGCCCCACGCGTACGCCAGCCCGAACAGGAGGATGACCACGAACAGGATCATCTCGACCACGGCGAACAAGCCCAGTTGCTCGTAGGTCACGGCCCACGGAAAGAGGAAGAGGGCTTCGACGTCGAAGATGACGAAGAGGAACGCGAAGATGTAGTAGCGGACGTTCGGCTGCTTCCAGCTCTCTCCGACCGGGTCGATGCCGCACTCGTAGATCTCGAGCTTCTCCCAGTTCGGGCGCTGAGGGCGGAGGAGACGCCAGGCGAAAAACGTTCCGCCGCCGAAGGCAAGGATGACGAGACCAAGGACGGCGATCGCGGCGTAGCTGACATAATACTCCGTCATCGGCCTCTCGTCAGAGCTTGTGAACGTTTTCTCAATCTTAGCCCGGGCGGCTGACCGCCTGAGGGCGGCGTCATGCTAGCGCAACGGGGTTGCGCTCCTTCAGGCAGTCTGTGCCGGGTCCCCCCTGAGGTAGGCCGGATAGATCTCCGGCAGCCGCTCACGCGGCTCGGTCGCGCGAAGCAACGCGATGACCACCCAACTCAAGCCCCACGCGGCGCCGACCGCATGTCGGAAGATCGCTTGATAGGCGTCGAGCGACGTCCGGTAGTCGTCGCCGAGTTCCTTCAAGAGCCTGGTGGAGCCCTCGATATCGGCGAACAGGCACGTGATCGTTCCGCTCGGCAGAGCCGTCCGCGAGCTCCCCGCCTGGGTGCGCATCGTCACGAAGCGTAGCGGGCGGCTATGGGCCGAACAACGTCGAAAGACGCATTAGCCCGCGAATGTTGCGGCTTGCTCGGCGATACGCAGGAAGAACTGAGGAGCCACGCCGACGGCGATGACGATCGCCGCGCACACCCCGAGCGCGACCCGCAAGCCCAGCGATCGGTCGAGCGGCATCTCGTCGGCGCTTGCGTCGGGACTCTGCGGCTCCGGCGGATCCTGCATGAACATCACCACTGCGACCCGGATGTAGAAGAAGGCCGAGATCACACTCGCAGCCACGGCCACGACCGCGAGCCAGGTGTAGTTGCCGCGTATGACGGAGAAGAAGACGTACCACTTGGCCCAGAAGCCACCCGTTGGCGGGATACCGGCCAGCGAGAAGAGGAAGAACGCGAACAGAGCCGCAGCCGCCGGACGCCGGACACCGAGGCCCGAGTACTTCGCGAGGTGCACGCGCTCACCGCCACCCTCTTTGAAGAGCATCACGCACGCGAAAGCGCCGATCGTCATCGCGGTGTACACCAGGAGGTAGAGCAGCGTGGCCGCCACCCCGCTCCGGCTCGCAACGACCACGGCGATGGCGATGAACCCCGCGTGGGAGATCGAGGAGTACGCGAGCATCCGTTTGACGTCGGTCTGCGCGATCGCGATCGCCGACGCGAACAACAGCGTCAGGACCGCCATCACAGCAAGAACCGGCTGCCAGTCCCAGCGCAGATCACGCAGGGAAACCGACAGCACCCGGACGATCGCCGCGAAGGCTGCGGCTTTCGTGCCGCCCGCCATGAACGCCGTAACGGGCGTGGGAGCGCCTTGGTAGGTGTCCGGTGTCCACATGTGGAACGGCACCATCGCGGCCTTGAAGCCCAGGCCGACAACGAGCAGCGCGACGGCAACGCCGATCAGCCGAAAATCATCGAGCCCACCAGAAGCGGCCATCGCGCGCACACGCAGCAGATTGGTCGTGCCGGCGCCGCCGAACACGAACGCGATGCCGTAGAGAAGGAACGCGGACGCGAACGCGCCGAGCAGGAAATATTTCATCGAGGCTTCTTGCGCTTCCAATCGCTGTCGCTCGAATCCAGCCATCACGTAGAGCGCGAGCGACAGGAGCTCGATCGAGAGGAACACCATGATCAGATCGGTGGAGATCGACAGCAAGGTCATACCCGCCGTCGACAACAACAGCAACGCATAGAACTCCGCGCGATCGAGCGCTCGCTCGCGGAGGTAGCTGGGCGCGATCAACGTGGCAAGCGCAGCGGCCAGGAGGATCACGACACGCGAGAACACCCCGAACGGATCCTGGACGACCATGCCTCCCATCGCGAACAACGGCGGCTCGCTCCACTGCTGGATCGCGAAGAACGCCGACGCCGCGATCGCGATGAAAGCGATCACGGCGAGGTGGACACCTCGCTGCTGCGGCTTGGCCGAATCGAGGAGCAGCAGGAAGATGGCGCCGCCGACCAGTGCCATCTCGGGGAGAAGCGTCGTCCAGCTCTCGACGCCCGGCATCAGCGCTTCTCCGTCACGCGTTCGACGACGTTCTGCACAGCCGGCTCCATGCGATCGAGGAACGGACGCGGCCATACGCCCATCACAACGATGAGTACAACGAGCGGCGCGAGCACCAGGCGCTCGCGCGGGGTGAGATCCTTCAGGACACGGTTGTCGTCGTTGGTGATCGGACCGTGGAACGTGCGCTGGGTCGCCCACAGAAGGTAGACCGCACCGCCGACGACACCGGCGGTACCGAGGATCGCCGCGAGCCGGTTGGCTTCGAAGGCGCCAAGGAAGATGAAGAACTCTCCGACGAAACCGTTGAGGGCAGGCAGGCCAAGAGAGGAGAACGCCACGAGGAGGAAGACTCCGGAATACACCGGCGCGACCGCGGCGATACCGCCGAAGTCCTCGATGGCGCGCGTGTGCCGTCGCTCGTAGAGCATCCCGACGAGAAGGAAGAGCGCGCCGGTTGAGACGCCGTGATTGATCATCTGCATCATCGAGCCTTGCGTCCCCTGCAACGTGAAGGAGAAGAGCCCGAGGATCACGAACCCAAGGTGGCTCACCGAGGAGTAGGCAACGAGGCGCTTGAGGTCGGACTGGACCGCGGAGACTGCGGCTCCGTAGATGATCCCGATCACCGCCGCCGCCATCATGTAGGGCGCCGCCTCTTGTGCGACCTGTGGGAAGAGGGGGATGGCGAATCGGATGAAAGCGTACGTCCCCATCTTGAGCAGGACGCCGGCAAGGATCACCGATCCGGCCGTAGGCGCCTCTGTGTGTGCGTCCGGGAGCCACGTGTGGAACGGGAAGATCGGCACCTTGATGGCGAACCCGATCGCGAACGCCGCGAACAGCCAGGCTTGAACGCCGAGGCCGAGTTGCGGAGCAAGCTCGAGGAGCCGCACATAAGAGAAGGTGGGTCCATCGGCACGAGTGGCGATGTGAAGCGCGACGACCCCGATCAGCATGATGAGACCGCCGGCGAGTGTGTACAGGAAGAACTTGATCGTGGCGTAGATGCGGCGTTCGTAGCCCCACACCCCGATCAGGAGGTACATCGGGATCAGCACCGCCTCCCAGAAGACGTAGAAGAGCAGCATGTCGAGCGCGATGAAGACGCCGACGATCGCCCACTCGGTGAGCAGGAGCGCGATGACGTACTCCTTGACGCGCGTGTTCACACCGCCGGAGGCGAGGAAGCACACCGGGAACAGCAGCGTCGTCAACAGAACGAGGAAGATCGAGATCCCATCGATTCCGAGGTGGTAGGAGATCCCCCAGTCCTTCACCCAGTCGAGTCGCTCGACGAGCTGGAAGCCGGCTTCACCAACCCGGAATCTGGCGAGCACGACAAGGGAAACCGCGAATGTCGCAATGGAGACGATCAGCCCGATGCGTTTGAGGAGCGCGTCCTCACGTGGTGCGAGCGCAACGAGGAGCGTGCCGGCCAGCGGGAGGAAGAGGAGCAGCGAGAGCAAGGGGAAATCGCTCAACGCAACCCCGCTCGCAGCACGACGTAGAAGACGATAAGCGCGGCGCCGCCGAAGATGCCGAGCGCGTAGCTCCGCACAAGTCCCGACTGCAACTTACGTGCAGACGACGCGAATCCGCTCACCACGCCGCCGGCTCCATTGACCACACCGTCGATGATCCGGCGGTCGACGATGCCGGCGAGGAACGACGCCCCGAGACGGAGTGGAGAAACGATGACGGTCGCGTAGATCTCGTCGACGAAGAACTTCTGGCGTACGAGCTGATTCACCGGGCCGAGTCGCAGAGCAACCGCGGCGCGGCGCTCGAGGTCGACGCCGTAGACCCACCAGGCACCGAGCACCGCTACCGCCGCCAACGCCCACATCACCACGACAACCCCGATGGGCTCCGTGTGCTCGGCGTGACCGATCACCGGCTCGAGGAAGCTCGAGAGCAACCCGGCGCCCGGAAGTCCCGCCGGAAGGTTGAGTACACCGCCCACCGCAGCAGCGGCCGCGAGAACGGCCATGGGCAGGATCATCACTGTCGGCGACTCGTGCGGATGAGTGCCTTCGGACCAGCGCGGCTTACCGAAGAACGCGAGGATCATCATCCGGCTCATGTAGAACGCGGTGCACGTCGCAGCGATCGCTGCGACGACGAAGAGCGCGGTGTGTCCTTCCGTCCACACCGCGGCCACGATCTCGTCCTTCGAGAAGAATCCGGAGAACGGGACGATGCCGGTGATCGCGGCCCACCCCACAGCCATGACGACAAACGTCTTGGGGATCGCCTTGCGCAGGCCACCCATCCGGTCGAGGGCTGTCTCGCCACCGAGCGCGTGCATCACCGAACCCGCCGCGAGGAACAGCAGCGCCTTGAAAAACGCGTGCGTGATGAGATGGAACATCGCGGCGCCCGTCGCACCAACACCAGCCGCGAGGAACATGAAGCCGAGTTGACTGATGGTCGAGTACGCGAGAACACGCTTGATGTCGTCCTCGGCCATCGCGAGGATCGCCGCGTACAGCGCCGTCGCGACGCCCACCACCGCGACGACGGTTCCGGCGGCTTCGGCGTAGTGATAGAGGGGGTTGAATCGGACGACGAGGTACACGCCGGCGGTGACCATGGTCGCGGCGTGGATCAGTGCCGAGACGGGGGTCGGACCCTCCATCGCATCGGGCAGCCACACGTAGAGCGGAAGCTGGGCCGACTTCCCGACCGCACCGGCGAACAGCAGGAGCGCCGCGATGACCGCCGTCGAGTGCGCGATCCCGCCCTCGGCAGCGGCCCGGTTGACGTCGGAGATCTGCAGTGAGCCGACGGCCGAGAAGATCACGAAGATGCCGATGAGCATCCCGGTATCACCGACACGAGTGGTGATGAACGCCTTCTTGGCCGCCGTCGCTGCCGCCGGACGTTCGAACCAGAACCCGATCAACAGGTAGGAGCACGCGCCCACGAGCTCCCAGCCCGCGTAGAGCAGAACGAGGTTGTCCGCGAGCACGAGCAGAAGCATCGAGAACACGAAGAGATTGAGGTAAGCGAAGAACCGCGGGTAGCGGGGGTCGTCGTGCATGTACCCGTGGGAGTACACGTGGATCAAGAAACCCACCCCGGTGACCATCAACGCCATCGATGCCGACAGCGGGTCCCATCTCAGGTCGACGGGCACCTGGAGCGAGCCGATGTTCGCCCAGTCGAAGAGGTGGACGGGGATCGAGCGGCTCCCAGCCGGCATCGCCATCAGGCGCAGAAGTGACGCGCCGGCCGCGACGAAGGCACCCGCGACGGCGGCCGATGCGACCACGCCCGAGCGTCTGCCCACCCGCTTGCCGTTGGTGAGGAGCAGAAGGGCACCGGCGAGCGGAGCTGCGAGGATCAGCGGAACGGACGTCACAAGCTCACCACTTGAGCAGCGTGAGGTCGTCGACGTTTGCACTGTTGCGTCGGCGGAAGATCGAGACGATGATCGCGAGCCCGACCGCCACCTCGGCCGCGGCGACGATCATCACGAAGAGCACGGCGACATGGCCGTCGACGCTCGAATGCATCCGTGCGAAGCCGACAAATGCGATGTTCACCGCGTTGAGCATCAGCTCGATGCACATGAACAGGATCAACGCGTTCTTGCGGACCAGCACTCCGAAGGCACCCGTCACGAAGAGCAACATCGAGAGGCTCAAGTAGTGGGATGTCGTCGCTTGCTTGCCGGCAAACGCCACAGCCACAGCAAGGATCAGGAACACAGCGCCGATCGCGATGAGGGGCTTTCGCCGCCGGCGGGCAACCCGCACCTCTTGCGGTGCGGTCGGGGCCGGGGCGTCGGTGATCGGGGGCGAGGCGTCGGTCATGGTCAGGGCATCTTGCGCTTGGCGAGCATGAGGATGCCGAGCGTCGCGACGAGCAGGAGCAGACCCGTCACTTCGAACGGCAGCAGATAGCGCTGGAAGAGTAGCCCTCCGATGAAGTCGGCCGTGCCGAAACCCTCGGGAGCCTCAGGCATGGCGCGGCTGAGCGCTTTTGAATTGAGTGCGAGAGCGAGACTGACGACGAGCAAGAGCGCACAGATACCGCCGAGGGCGACCTGGCGCGTTTGCAGGCCCCGCGGCTCGTTCAGCACCTCGGTGCGATCCACGCCGAGCAGCATGATGACGAAGAGGAACAGGACCACGATCGCACCGGCGTAGACGATGATCTGAGAGACGAAGAGAAACTCGGCCCCCAAGGCCAGGAAGAGCACGGAGACCGAGAGCAGGTTCACGACCAGCAGCAGCGCAGCATGAACCGAGTTGCGCTGGACGACCATGGCGATTCCGGCGCCGAGCGCGAGCGCTCCGAAGATGATGAAAAGGGTCATGTCGGATCCTCGCCGGCCCGGCTGGGCTCGCGCCATGATGCTTGCGGGAGCCAAACAACCGGAACTTCGACGCCGGTCCCGCTCGGCTCCCCGGGCGCATGGAGCGAACCGACGCCGGGCTGCTCCATCTCGGACTGCGGAAGGATCACCGGGTCGCCGATGTAGCCGTGCTTGCTCCATTCGGCGTTCGGCGGCGCCGCGAGGAGTTCTTCCTTGCTGTAGACCATGGAACTTCGCGAGTTCGACGTGAACTCGAAGAACGTCGTCATCGTGAGCGCGTCGGTCGGACACGCTTCAACACACAAGCCACAGAAGATGCAGCGGAGCATGTTGATCTCGTACACGGCCGCGTAGCGCTCGCCCGGTGAGACCGGGTTGTCCTTGTCGTTCTCGGCCCCCCACACGAGGATCGCGTCGGCCGGGCACGCACCGGCGCACAGCTCGCATCCGATGCACTTCTCCAGTCCCGCGCTTGGACCACTTTCGTACCGGTTGAGGAGGTGTCGTCCGTGCATGCGACGCGGCGGCACTTTGCGCTCGAACGGGAACTGCACCGTATCGTCCGGACGAACAAGCATGTGCTTGAGAGTGATCCACATGCCTTTCGCCAACGCGACTACGGCATCGATCGGAGACTGACTCACCTGCTTCTGGCTCATGTCGAGGCCCGATCGGGTTCAGGCTGCTCCTCGTCTTCCGATCCGCTTCGTCGTGTCGGGAAGAACATGCTGATCACGATCAGACCGAGCAGAGCGCCGACGACGTAGAGGATGACCCGGCGGATGTCGATGACACGTGTCGCCGCTGAGAGCGGTATCCACACGAGGCCGACCGGGATCAGCAACTTCCAACCGATGTTCATCAGCTGGTCGTAGCGAAGCCGTGGCATCGATGCGCGCAGCCAGAAGAACAGGAAGATGAACAAGCTCGTCTTCGCAAGGAACCACACGGGTGGCCAGAGCGCGGGAAGGAAGTTCGGCGTCAGGACTTCGATGGGTTGCCATCCGCCGAGGAAGAGCGTGACCGCCATCGCCGAGATCGTGACGATGTGCATGTACTCGGCCATGAAGAACATCAGGAACTTGATGCCGGAATACTCGGTGTGGTAGCCGGCAACGAGCTCGGTCTCTGCTTCGGGCAGGTCGAACGGCGCGCGGTTGGTCTCGGCGACCCCCGCGATCAAGAAGATAAGGAACGCCGGGATCTGGGCACCGATGAACCAGCCATCCGCTTGCGCCTCGACGATGCCGCGCGTCGACAGCGTCCCGGCATAGAGAACGACAGGGACCACGGAGAGTCCCATCGCGATCTCGTAGCTGATCAGTTGCGCGCTCGAACGAACAGCACCGATCAGCGGATACTTCGAGCCGGCCGACCAACCCGCGAGCGCAACGCCGTACACGGCGATCGAACCCATCGCAAGGAAGAAGAGAACTCCAACGCTGATGTCGGCGACCTGCAGGACGACATCGCGTCCGAAGATGTGGATCTTGTCACCGAAGGGGACCACGGTGAATCCGAGGAAGGCGGGAACGGCGGAGATCATCGGTGCGATCGGGTACACGATCTTGTCTGCAGCCAGGGGACGGATGTCCTCTTTCATCAGCAGCTTCACGCCGTCGGCGATCGACTGGAGCAACCCGAAGGGACCGGCCTGGTTTGGGCCGATGCGCGACTGCATGTCGGCCAGGATCTTGCGCTCGGCCCACACCACGATCGCCAGCAGGACGTTCAGGAGCAGGAAGACGACTACGCACTTCACAGCAACGATCGCGATGTCGACTCCGTCCATCAGACGACGACCGTGACGGTTGGAGTGCGGTCGTCCCAGGTCGTGAGGACTTGGGCGTTCGCACTTGGCTGGTTGTACGGGACGAAGACGACACCTTCCGCGATCCCCTTCGAGACCTGCGCGGGGAGGCTGAGTGATCCATGCGCGGTGCTCACTGTCACCTGTTGCCCATCGGCGACACCGAGCCGATCAGCGTCGGCGGCATTCAGCTCGACGAACGGCTTCGGAGTGAGCTCGCGCATCTCCTCCGTCTTGTTCACGCGCGATCCGTCGTCGTAGAGCAGCCGGTAGGTCAGCAGACGCAAGCCGTCAGGCGGCTGCGATCCGTTGGTCGGAGCAGCACCGGAGATCATCGGTTTCGGACGGCTCGCGAGCAGGGCATCGAGCTCGCCTCGCACGTCGTCGATCGTGCGGCACCCGATCGGAGCACCGAGCATGCGGGCCGACTCCGCGAGGATCGCGTAGTCGGCGCGGGCCGCGCCGGGCGGGTCGACAGCGGCCGTCGTCTGTTGACGACGGCCTTCCCAATCGGTGAGCGTTCCCGCGCGCTCAACGAAGGCCGCGGCCGGAAGCACGAGGTCGGCGTAGTTCATCAGCTGGGTCGATTGCACGTCCTGGACGACGACGAACGGTGCGGCCTCGAGAGCGGCACGGCCGAGGCCGGCCTCGGGCACGTCGGCCAGCACGTCGGCGCCGACGAGCCACAACGCCTTGAGCTCGCCCGCGGCCGCAGCCTTGAGCATGCCGCCGACGTCGAGGCCGCGTCCGTCGGGAAGCTCGGCCCCCCACGCGCTTTCGATCTCGCGACGTCCGGCGGTGTCCAGGTCGCGCCAGCCTGGGAGCAGCTCAGGGTGGGCGCCCGCTTGGAGCGCCCCGTAGGTGTTCGAACGTCTGGGCAGCCACGTGAGCTTGGCACCGTTGGCATCGGCGACCGCCTTCCACGCACGGACCGTGTCGGCCGAGTGCGCTCGGGGGCCGAGAAGGATGACGGGAGTCTTGGCTGAAGCGAGTGCGTCGGCGATCGCCGCCGGCACCCTCGCGGTGTCGCCGGGCGTGCTTCGGACGTCGACGATCGCGTATTCGGAGAGCGCGATCTCGCGCGGATGCACGATGGCGATCGGCAGGCCCTTCTTCGTGGCCGCGATCCGCATGCGCAGAAAGAGAACGGGAAGCTCTTCGCGCACGTCGCACTCGATGAGCACGACGAGATCGGAGTCAAGGACGTCGTCATAGCCGACGTCCGGACGGATCAGTGCATCGGCGGCGAGGCCACCTTCGAGACGGTGGTCGATGTTGTGGGTCCGAAGAACCAGTCGCGCGAACTTCTGCGCGGTGTATGCGTCCTCATCGGTGAGTGACTCGCCGATGATCATCCCGGCTGGTGCACCGTCCTCGAGAACGGGCTTCAGTCCCTGCGCGAGGATCTCGAACGCCTCGACCCAGGAAACGGGTTCGAGCTTGTCGCCCTTTCGCGCGTAGGGGTAGCTCAACCGCTCCGGCGAGGAGATGTAGCCGTTGCCGTAGCGACCCTTGTCGCACAGCCACTCCTCGTTGGTGTGCTCGTTCTCCGCGGCTGAGAAGCGGACAACCCTTCCGTCCTGGATACGAACGCTGGTATGCAACGCGCAGCCAGACGAGCAGAGGTTGCACGTGGTCGCCACGACTTGAAGGTCCCACGGACGTGACTGGAACCGGTACGGCGTGCTCGTCAACGCCCCGACCGGGCAGATCTGGACGGTGTTGCCGCTGAAGTAGGAATCGAAGCCCTGCTCCTCGAACGGGAAGATGTACGCGCGGGGTCCGCGTTCCATGACTCCGATGAGGACGTCACCCGACAGCTCCTCGCAGAAACGGGTGCAGCGGTAGCAGAGGATGCAGCGCTCGCGGTCGAGCGTGATGAGCGGCGAGATGGGCACAGCCTTCTCGAAGCGCCGCTTCGGTTCGATGAAGCGGGACTCGTTGGGGCCGTAGTCCTGCGTTTGGTCCTGGAGCGGACACTCGCCTGCGCGGTCGCAGATCGGACAGTCGAGCGGATGGTTGATCAGCAGCAGCTCGAGGATGGTCTTCTGCGCATCGTTGATCTCAGGGCTCGTGAACTGCGTGTGCGCAACCATCCCGTCAGCGACGACCGTTGTGCACGACGTCTGCGGCCGGCGCTGCGATGTGCCGGGGATCGGTGGGGACCCTTCGACGTCCACCAGGCACATGCGGCAGGCTCCCACGGGGTCCATGCGCTTGTGCCAGCAGAAGCGCGGGACGTAGATCCCCGCGCGCTCGGCCGCTTCGATCAGAAGCTCACCGGGCTTGGCCTCGACGGACTTCCCGTCGATGGTGATCGAGATCGTCTGCTGTTGCGTATCCGTCATGCGCTCGCCGTCGCTTCGGTCATTTCCACTGGGGCCGGCCCGGCCGCGCTTTGGGGACATGCGCCGAGGCGGATGTGTTCTTCGTACTCCTCGCGGAAGTACTTGATCGAAGACCCGACGGGACCGGCGGCGAACTCCGCAAGCGCGCAGAGCGATTTGAACCCGGACATGCCGTTATTCACGCTCTCGAGCTGGTCGATATCGCCTGGGCGCCCCCTGCCGCACTCGATTCGCTCGAGGATGCTCTCGACCCAGTACGTGCCTTCCCGGCACGGAGTGCATTTGCCGCACGATTCGTGCGAGTAGAACTTCGATCCACGCCACACAGCAGCCACGATGCACATGTCGTTCGGCACGACGATGATCGAGCTCGCCCCGAGCACCGATCCGGCCGCGACCATCCCCTCGTAGTCCATCGTGGCGTCGAGCCGGTCGGGTGGCAGCATCGGCGTCGACCATCCGCCGGGCGCAAACGCCTTGATCCCTCGATCGTCGACACCCCCGCAGAGCTCGAGCACATCGCGCACCGACGTCCCGAGTGGAACCTCGACGTTGCGCGGGTCGCGTACCGCGCCGGACACACTGCAGACGAGGGTTCCCGGCGACTTCTCGGTCCCCCACTGGCGGTACCAATCGGCGCCGTTGACGACGATGGGGCCGGCGGCCTGCAATGACTGCACGTTGTTCACGACCGTCGGGCACCGGTACAACCCCTCGACCACCGGGAACGGGGGCCGCGGGCGGGGCATGCCGCGATAGCCCTCGAGCGATTCGAGCAGCGCCGTCTCCTCGCCACAGATGTACGCACCGGCGCCACGGTGGAGCACCATCTCGCAAGAGAATCCGGTGCCACAGATCCGTTCGCCCAAGTAGTTGTCGGCGTACGCCGCTGTGATGGCGGCTTCCAAACGGTCGTGCGCGAGGATGAACTCGCCGCGGCAGTAGATGAAGCAGTGCTTCGCGCCGATGGCATACGCGGCGATGAGCATCCCTTCTATCAGCGCGTGAGGATCGACCTCCATGAGCTCGCGATCGTGGAACGCGCCGGGCTCCCCTTCGTCACCGTTGCACACGACGTAGCGCGCTTTCGGCGAGTCCTTGGGGATGAGGCTCCACTTCAGTCCCGTCCCCATGCCGGCGCCGCCCCGTCCGCGCAGTCCGGATGCCTGAACGAGGTCGACCACCTCTTGGGGAGCCATCTCGGTCAGAGCTTTGCGCAGCCCTTGATAGCCGCCGGTCTCGAGGAACGCAGGCAACGTCCAGCTCTGCGGGACTTCGCGGCGCTGGAGGACCACGAGCGTCTCTTCAACCATTGCGCGCCTCGCTGAGAGAGGCGGCCCGGCCGAGCTCTCCGAGGATCTCGTCGAGGTCTCGTCCGGCGCGGAGGTCGTCGACGAGTTTGGTCGCGCGCTCCGGCGTGAGGTAGGCAACGTCGCGATAGTTCACCTGCGCGGCCACCGCGAGGTGGCACGTCGCGAGGCACTCAACCGACTCCCACGAGCACAAGCCGTCCGATGCGGCAACGCTCGGCGCTCCGATGGCCTCGCGCAACGCATCGGCGGTCTCGTTGGCGCCGTTGATCATGCATGAGAGGTTCGTACACAGCGAGATCAGATACTTCCCGGGATGGTTTCTTTTGAACATCGTGTAGAACGTCGCGACGCCGGCGACGTCGGTCGACGTGAGATTCATCACCCGGCCGACTTCTCTGATCGCGTCGTCACTGAGGAAACCGACCTCATCCTGTGCTTCGTGCAGCAGCATGATCAACGCGGATCGCGGCACGGGGTAGCGCGCGATGATTTCCTGCGCCTTGGTGTGGAAAGCCTCCGACAACACATCGCTCATCTCCATTCAGCTTGCTCCGCGCGTCGCGCTCCGCAGTCGTTCATCTGTTCTCCGCTTGCTCCGCGCGTCGCGCTCCGCAGTCGTTCATCTGTTCTCCGCTTGCTCCGCGCGTCGCGCTCCGCAGTCGTTCATCGGTCGACGTCCCCCATGACGGGGTCGAGCGTCGCGAGGATCGCGATGAGGTCGGCGAGCAGATGGCCCTGCGCGATCACCGGAAGCACTTGGAGGTTGTGGAAGGACGGCCCGCGCATGTGCACCCGCCATGGACGTCCGCGACCGTCGGAGGCGACGAAGAGGCCGAGCTCTCCGCGGGGACTCTCCACGGCGACGTAGACCTCCCCGGCCGGCACGTGCGGCCCGTCGGTGAAGAGCTTGAAATGATGGATGACCGCTTCCATCGAAACAGCCAACCGATCGCGGGACGGAGGCATGAGCTTGCCTTCGGCACGGAACGCCCCTGACGGCATCCCGTCCAGTACCTGCCGGCAGATCTTCGCGGACTCGTGCAGCTCCTGCATCCGCACGAGGTACCTGTCGTAGGAATCACCGGAGGTGCCGACGGGGATGTCGAAATCTATCTCGCTGTAGGGCAGATAGTCGCTCGTCTTGCGCAGATCGTGGGGTACTCCGCACGCCCTCAAGTTGGGCCCCGTCACCGCATACGCGAGCGCGTCCTGCTTCGAGAGCACGCCGATGCCCTTGGTACGCCCGATCCAGATCGGATTCGCGGAGAGGAATCGCTCGTACTCGGCGAAACGCCCGGGGAGCACATCGAGCAACTCGTAGGCCATCTTGATCTGCTCGGGTCCGAGGTCCATCGCGACACCACCCGGACGGAAATACGCGTGGTTCATCCGCGTGCCGGTCGTGGCCTGGTAGAAGTCGAGGATCGTCTCCCGTTCGCGGAACGCGAACGTCGCCATCGACATCGCACCGAGCTCGAGGCCACCGGTGGCGAGCCACACCAGGTGGGAGGTGATGCGGTTGAACTCGCACATCAGCATGCGGATCCATTGCGCACGCGGCGGCACCTCGACGCCGGCTAGCTGCTCGACTGCGACGCAGTACGCAAGCTCGTTGAAGAAGTTCGAGAGATAGTCGGCGCGCGTCACGTCGGTGACCGCTTGGATCCAGTTGAGCGTCTCGGCCTGCTTCTCGATGCCCGTATGCAGGTAGCCGATGATCGGCTCGACGTTGACGATGATCTCGCCGTTGATCTCTGTACGCAGACGGAGCACGCCATGCGTGGACGGATGCTGGGGGCCGAGGTTGACCGTCATGGTCTCGTCCTCGACCCACAGATCGCGGATCTCGGACGCTGCGGTCCCCTGAATCGTTTCGACGACGTCGCTCACGTATTCGGGTCCTCTTCGACCGCGCCCTCTTTGGGCAGTTCGGACTGTTCGGGCGTGCGCACACCGCTGGCCGGTGCGCCGGTCCACGTCATGTGCGACTGACGCCCGCGATCGCGGCGAAGTCGTGCCGGCACGCCGCCGGCCGCCGGCCGGGCTTGATCGGGGACGACATTCTCTCCGACGTACGCGGGCTCGATGCGGTACTCGACCGGCACCCCGCCGACCGAGTAGTCCTTGCGCAGGGGGTGTCCGATCCATTCGTCCGGCATGAGGATCCGTTTCAGATCGGGGTGTCCTGCAAAGTGCACGCCGAAGAAGTCGTAGACCTCACGCTCCGGCCAGTTCGCACCGGGAAACAATCCGGTCGCCGACGGCACCGATGGTGATTCGACGTCCGGCAGTTGCACCTTCACGCGCAACCGCGTCTGGTCGGTGAGGCAGAGCAAGTGGTAGTTGACGTCGTAGCGCGGTTGCCGCGGGAGCCAGTCGACGCCCGTGATGTCGGTGAGCAATGCAAAACCGAAGTCGTCACGCAGAACGCCGAGCACGTCGAGCAAGCCGTCGGCCGCAACGGTGATGACACCCATGTCGATGTTGGAAGAAGTCTCGAAGCCGAGCTCGGGAAAACGTTCACGAACTCGGGCTTCGCACGCCGACAGATCGCTCACGAGTTCACCTATCGCGCGCTACCGAGCTTGAGGGGCTCTTTGGAGATCTGACGGTGCAGCTGGAAGATCCCGGACATGAGGATCTCGGGTGTCGGCGGGCAGCCCGGGACGTAGATGTCGACGGGGACGATCTGATCGACGCCCTGCAGGATCGCGTAGTTGTTGAACATCCCGCCGCAGGACGCACACGCCCCCATCGAGATGACCCACTTGGGCTCCGGCATCTGGTCGTAGATCTGCCGGAGCACCGGCGCCATCTTCTGGGACACACGTCCGGCGACGATCATCAGATCGGCTTGGCGCGGTGAGGCGCGGAAAGCTTCCATGCCGAAACGCGCGAGGTCGTGGCGCGGCGCGACGGTCATCATCATCTCGATCGCGCAGCATGCCAGGCCGAAGGTCGCCGGCCACACCGAGTTCTTCCTCGCCCAGTTGACGAGCTTCTCGAGCGATGCCGTGACGACGGCGGGGAGCCGTTCTTCTAGTCCCACTCCAGCCCTCCGTTGCGCCACTCGTACACGAACGCCACGCCGAGGATCCCGATGAACACGCTCATCGCGATGAGCGAGAAGACCGGGAAGGCACGGAAGCTCACCGCCCACGGGAAGAAGAGGATCACCTCGACGTCGAAGATCACGAACAGCATGGCGACGAGGTAGAAGCGCACGGGGAACCGCTCGACCATCGGCGTGATATCGGTGATACCAGACTCGTACGGCATCGCCTTCTGGGGAGTGGGGTCCTTCGGGGAGATCGCGCGGGATAAAACGACGGTGATCCCTGCGAATGCACCGGCGATGCCGAGCATGATGGCGATCGGCAGATAGCTCGCGAGCATCACGCCTCCAGTCATCGTCCCAGGGGGCGTCTGACGACGCATCCTGGTGAAGCCCCCACGGTAGTGGCGGTCCGAAAGTCCCGGCAACCGATGCGGTCCACCGATCCTCCCTCTCACCATCAGGCTCACCATCAGGAAAACTGCTTGTGATTTCTTTCACAAGCTTAGATCGGACGGATCGAAGCGTCAACCTTGAGTCGGGCAGGCGTCAGATCAGCCGAGTTTGATCACTGTGGCTGCGCGCAGCATCGCGCGGGTGATGTAGTCACCTGGAGTACCTCCCTGCTCGTGGTACAGGTTCGCGAGCAGCTTGAAGGCGAACTCCATGACCGGCGGGACGTTCATGCCGACCGCTGTCAGCGTCCGCATGATCCGGGGACGGCCGATCAGGCGGACGAACGTACGCGCGAGTCGGTAGTACGGCCCCCACAGCTCGTCGAGCTGCTCGTGGTAGGCCGAGAAGTTCCACGGGCTACCGGCTCCCAAGGCAGCAAGCGCGACATCGGCGCCGATCACGCCGGACTCGACGGCTTCGGAGATGCCCTCTCCGTTGAAGGGATTGATAACGCCGGCGGCATCACCGCAGGCGATCACGCCGGGACGCCAGGGAACCCCGACACCGAACCCCATCGGCAGGCGCCACCCCTTGAGCTGGCCCGATTCGCGGAGCGTCCCGATGTCCGGGAGCTGCCAATCGGCCGGAAGCGCCTTCATGAAGGCGCCCATGAGGTGGGCGTTGTTCACTTCTTTCCATTTCTTGTACGTGGACAGGATCCCGACGCCGACGTTGATCCGGCTCTGCCCGGACGGGTCCCGTCCCATGGGGAAGATCCAGCCGTAGCCGGGCAGCAACGCGCCGGACGACCCCTCGTCTCGCAGCTCGAGATAGCTCTCGATGACGTTATCGTCGGCGATCGGGCGGTTGGCCGGGAAATGAGCACGCATCGCCACAGCGTGCGGGCGCTTAGCGTCCTGCACCATGCCGACGGCGCGCGCGACCGGCGACGAGGCCCCGTCCGCAGCGATGACGGTCGCCGCGCGAAGCTCCTCGGTCGTGCCGTCCCTCTTCGTGATGACGCCGCGGACGAGTCCGCCCTCGACGATCGGGCCCTTGACGGCGATGCCCTCCCTGACATCGACACCGGCGTTGCTTGCGTGGCGGAGCATCAGCTCGTCCAGATCCGTCCTCGCGACGACATAGCCGTGGTCGGGGAACGACGTCGATGCGGGCCAGTCGAAGGTGAGTGTGCGTCCGGCTCCGTGCACACGCAGCTTGTCAACGCGGTTGAACGCCTTGAGCTCGTTCTCCAGACCGAGCGCGCCGATGGAGGCGACCGCGCGCGGCGTCAGGCCGTCGCCACACGGCTTGTCGCGTGGAAACACCGCTTTGTCGACGAGCAGCACACGCGCGCCAGAGGTCGCTGCGCGCCATGCAGCCGAAGATCCGGCCGGTCCGCCGCCGACGACGATGAGGTCGTAAGTCACATGTTGAGTGTAGGTGGGGCGTTGCGTACGGAGGGCTGCGAGGTGGCCGCGGCGTCAGCCTTCGGAGGCGACTGCTTCGAGCTCACCGTTCATCGCAGGGTGAACCGTGCACACGAAGAACCACGACGTGCCGGCAGCTGGAGACTCGAAGCTGACCTCTCGCTCCGCCGCCCCGGAAAACGTCGCCGTATTGGCGAGCTTCTCGCCGCCGGGAGAGTCGGCCTCCGCCTCGAAGACCGTGAAATCGTGGGGGACGCCGGCATCTTCGTTCGAGAACGTCACCGTGACCTCGGACTCGGCCGCCACCTCGAGCTTCTCGGTTGTAAAGCGGATCCCGGAAGCGGTGATGGCGCAGTCGGTGCACGGTCCTGCGGGTGCCGGAGCTTCGGTTTCCGCCGGTTTGGCCGGGGCGACCGCGACGTTGCTGAACACGTACGCCATGGCGAAGATCGGGATCAGGACGTAAGCGCCGTAGAGCCAGCGCGGAGGTGCCGCGCGGCCGACGGTGATGCCGGCGACGACTTCGTCGGCTTCTTCCTCCCCGTCGGGCCCGTCGGACTCGTCGGGCTCGGTGAGCTCGTCGGTCAGGGCTGCGCGCGAGCGCATCATCCGGTCGAGCACGACGGCGCCGCCGATGAGCCCGATTGCGCCGACGATGAACAGCACCGAGAGTGCCAGAACGAGCGGAACGCCTTCCAGGACACCGCGAGCGTTCTCGGTTGCCTGTGGATTCTGTCCGCACGCCGAGAGACCCCCGAGGAGACCGAAGGCGGCCGGGGCCGTCCACCAGAGTCGTTTCAGAGCTCGCATCCGGATGCATGACAACACACGGCGAGCCGCTCGGCCAATCACCGAGGTCACCACATCAGCCGGTCGACGGCGATCGCTGAGAAAAGCAGCGCCAGGTAGGTGATCGAGTACTTGAACAAACCGAAGGCCCGTTGCCCGCTCGGATCGCCGCGAAGCTGCACGGCGCGATAGAGGAAACCGATCCCAAGAGCCACCGCAACAACGGCGTAAAGCGCGCCGAGACCTCCTACCGGCGAGAGCACAAGCGTCGAGGCGACCAGCACGATCGTGTAGAGAAGGATCTGCCGCGTCGTCGAACGATCCCCCCGGACGACGGGCATCATCGGGACGCCGGCCGCTTTGTATTCGTCGCGGTAGCGCATCGCCAGCGCCCAGAAGTGTGGTGGCGTCCACAGGAACACGATCGCGAACATCACCCACGCAGGAGCTTCGACGGTGTTCGTGACGGCGGCCCAACCGATGAGCACGGGTGCCGCGCCGGCCGCACCGCCGATGACGATGTTCTGGGGTGTCGATCGCTTGAGCAGCACCGTGTACACGATCACGTAGAACGCGATGGCGGCACCGGCAAGTAGCGCACTCAGCAGATTCACGATGAGCCACAGCCAGACAAACCCGATGCCGCCGACCACGAACGCAAAGACCAGCGCGCGCCACGGTGCGACCGAATGCGCGGGCAACGGACGCGAACGCGTCCGCTTCATCATCTCGTCGATGTCACGTTCGAGGTACTGGTTGAACGCATTGGCCGAGCCGGCCGTCAGCATGCCGCCGATGAGCGTTGCCGAGATCAACCACAACGAGGGAAGGCCGCGCTGGGCAAGCACCATCGCAGGAACCGTCGTGACCAGGAGCAACGTGATGATGCGCGGCTTCGTCAGCGCGACGTACGCGCTGACACTCTCGAACGCACCGCGATTGACCCTGCCTCGCCCAGAAGATGGAGCCACCTCAAGATCCTGCGCAAGGTCTTGCGCTGCGCGCCCCTTGCGCGCGAAAACCGCGAGGGCGACGAAGGCGCTCCACGTGATCGGCGCGAGTGAGGCGTGCGCGACAACGGCCGCAGGCTGCAACTGCGACCAGACGTTGGCTGCACCAACAACCACCTGCGCCAGATACAGCGATGCGCCGCCGAGAGCGAACAACCGCACTGCTCTGCGCGCGTCTTTGCGAGCGCGCATGGCGAGACCGAGAAGATGTCCGGCGACGAGCAGCGCCAGCAGGCGATGGGCGAATTGCAGGGCCGAGCCACCGCCGGTCAAAGCTGGGAGCGCCGTGCCGTCCATCAGTGGCCAATCGGGGAATGCGAGCCCGGCTCCCTTCTCGCGGACGTAGGCGCCGACGACGAGCAGCGGCGCAAGGCCCACGAGGGCGCCGTAGGCAGCTCGCGTGATGCGGGCCTGCGGATCCTCGGCCTCGCGACGTCCGAGCATGAACGTCGACGCGGCCAGCGTCGTCGTGACCGCGACGAGGGCCAGCGCAGTTATCAGATGTGCCGTCACCAGTGCGGCGTGCAAGCCCGACGTCACCACCTGGCGGCCGAGAAGCGCCTGCGCGAAGACGATCGCGAGTCCGGCCGAGCTGAGCTTGAAGAAGAACGGTTCGTCCCGCACACCGCGGCGCGCAGCGATGACCAGCGCGACGAGGAGAACGACAACAAGTCCGGCCAGCGCGCGATGCGAGTACTCGATCAGCGCGTGGTATTCGAGAGGTGCGACCCAGCCCCCTTGGCACTTCGGCCATTCGTCCAGACAGCCGAGCCCCGAGCCGGTCGCACGGACGAGCGCCCCCACAGTCGTGAGAACGAGCGTCGTGCACGCCGTGACGACGGCGAGGCTGCGGAAGCGAGAAAGAGAGGTCGGGGTGGCCATGATGCGGCACGAGCCTAGCGAAGCTGGTGGCACTGGTCCGCAGGTCTGGGACACTGTGCGTCATGGTCAAGGCTCCGCCGGCGATCGATCTCGCCCGTCGCGTCACCGACGAGCTGCTCGCCTACATCGACGATGAGAGGGCGACGCTCGAGCCGGAAGCCCAGCCGCTGCTCGACGAGCTCGAATCGCTCGTTGCGTCCGGCGGGAAGAGATTGCGTCCGCGCTTCGCGTATTGGGGCTTCCGCGCCGGTGGAGGTGAAGACTCCCGCGAGATCGTGCGGGTCGGCGCGGCGCTTGAGCTCCTCCACACGATGGCGCTGATCCATGACGACGTGATGGACAGGTCGACGCTGCGACGCAACCGCGCATCGACTTTCCGAACACTGGCCGAGCTGTCGGCCGGAGTCGAGCACCGAGGGGACCCCGAGCGCTTCGGCGCGTCGGCGGCGATCCTCACGGGACTGCTCGGCTTCGTGCTGGCCGACCGCCTCTTCGGTGCGGCCGATTTCGGATCCGAAAGGAAACAACGCGCCACCGACCGGTACGACGCGATGCGCGCGCGCGCGATCGCCGGCCAGTACCTGGACCTGCTCGCGGCCTTTCGAGGCAGGGCCGACGAAGACACAGCCAGACGGATCGGATCGCTCAAGTCTGGGAGCTATTCGGTCGCAGATCCGCTCGCCATCGGCGCCATGCTCAGCTCCGACGAGCCGCGCGTGGTCGTTGCACTCGATCGCTACGGACACCCCCTCGGCGAGGCCTTTCAGATCCGCGACGACCTCCTCGGAACGTTCGGCGAGCTCGCTCAGACGGGCAAAGATCGCGACGGCGACATGCGCGAGGGCAAGCAGACCGTGCTCCTTGCGAAAGCGCAAAAGCTCGCGAATACCCAACAGCGTCGCGTGCTCGAGATCCACGTAGGCGATCCGCACCTCTCGCCCTCCGATGCAGATCAGGTACGCGAGGTCTTGGTCTCGACGGGGGCCCTCGAGGCAACAGAGCAGCTCGTCGATGAGCTCAGGGGTCGCGCGAAGGGCGCGCTCGATACCGACGTGCTCGACGCCGTCGCCGTCGAGGCACTCGCTGCGCTCGCCGACGAAGCAACCGTGCGCAGCGCGTGAGCGCGATCAGCGTTTCGGGGCTCACGAAGCGGTACGGCGACATCGTCGCCATCGACGATCTGTCTCTGCAGATCGCCGAGGGCGAGGTGGTTGCCCTACTCGGCCCCAACGGCGCAGGGAAAACCACAACCGTCGAGATCATCGAAGGACTTCGCGCACCAGACATCGGAAGCGTCGAGGTGCTCGGCTCACAGCCCTCGTCGATCGACGTGCGCAAACGCATCGGCGTGATGCCGCAGCGGGGCGATCTCTATGCAGGGATCCGGACCGAAGAAGCACTTCGTCTCTTCGCGGCCTTCTACGACGATTCCGAGCTGCCGGAAGACCTGATCGAGCGGCTCGATCTCGTCCGGGTCAGGAAGTCGACGTATCGCAGGCTGTCGGGCGGTGAGAAGCGGAGGCTGTCGCTCGCGATCGCTCTCGTGGGCAAGCCGTCGGTCCTCTTCCTGGACGAACCGACCGCGGAGCTCGATATCGAAGGGCGCCAAACGGTATGGGACCTCGTCGCAAGGCTGCGAACGGGCGGGACGACCGTCGTGCTCACCACGCACGAGCTCGGCGAGGCCGAGCGAGTGGCCGACCGGGTCGCGATCATGAAGAGCGGCAAGCTCGTCGCGTTCGGAACGCCAGACGAACTCGGCTCGACATCCCCGGAGGAACTCACGTTCACGGCAGCGTCGAGGGTTGACGTCGACGTGCTGTCCGGAGCCCTCGGGGCAGTCGTCACGGAGATCGCGCCCTTGACGTACCGCATCGACGGCATCGTTCCCGACCCGACGCTCGTGTCCCGCCTCACGACGTGGCTGGCCGCGCGCGGCGTGCTCGTACGGACGCTCCGCGCAGGACGGCGTTGTCTCGAGGAGATCTACCTGGAGCTCACCCGATGAGGATGCTCACATGCGTCGCCGCGCAGACGCGCCTCGAAGTCACACTCACGCTTCGGCGTGGTGAGAGCTTGCTCGTCACCATCGGCATCCCGGTCGGGATCCTTGCGTTCTTTTCGGTCGTCGACGTGCTCCCTCATCCCGGCCGCGCCGTCGACTTCCTGACGCCCGGCGTGCTCGCGCTGTCGGTGATCTCGAGCGCGATGACGAATCTTTCGATAGCGACCGGATTCGAACGCCACGCCGGCATGCTCCGGCGACTTGGCACCACTCCTCTCGGACGCGGCGGCCTCCTCTGCGCCAAGCTCATCGCATTGCTCGCGGTGATCGCCGTCCAGAGCGCAGCGGTGGTCGGCGTCGCGTACGCGCTTGGGTGGCGTCCCAACCCGGCGTGGGGTCAGACCATCGCCGTCATCACCGTTGGAACGGCAGCGTTTTCCGGGATCGGGTTCCTCATGGCCGGACGTCTGCGCGCCGAGACCAACCTCGCGCTCGCCAATGCGCTGTTCCTCGTCTTCCTGTTACTCGGGGGCATCGTTGTGCCGCTGTCGCGGCTGCCCGAGCGCATCGCCGCCGTCGCGCGGATCCTTCCCGCCGAGCCGCTCGTCGGCGCCCTGCGCTCGACGCTCATCGCACAAGGCCCGGTCGACACCGGCGCGATATTCACGCTTGGCGCGTGGGCTCTCGTGATGTGCGCCCTCGCCGTACGGACGTTTCGCTGGGACTGACATTGCGGGGACACCGGCGATCGAGATCGCCTCGCATGATGGTGGTAACCGTCGCGGTGACGGTCGCCTCCCTCGTCGCGATCGCGTGCGGCTCGAGCAGCTCGACGCTCGGCCCCCTGACCTTGCAGCCACCCCAGGGCTGGTACGTCACCGATCGGGAAGCCGACCAGATCAAGGTCACCAACGGAACGATCGCCGACGAGAACTCGACGGAACCGGGAACGGCGACCGCAGTGTTCGACGTATATGTCCGTTCGACCCAGACCGTCGCCGAGTTCAGGAAGGCCCTGAAGGAGAACAACGTCGATCCGTTGGAGGAACGGA
The DNA here is from genome assembly GCA_964520325.1 of uncultured Actinomycetes bacterium. Lineage (GTDB taxonomy): Bacteria > Actinomycetota > JAICYB01 > JAICYB01 > JAICYB01 > CAZFOB01. The sequence continues at coordinate 92,430 of CAZFOB010000010.1, forward strand.
TCGACGTCGGCGGTTACGACGCAGTACGCGTTTCGTACCCGACGTCGTTCTTCGGTCCCAGCACGGAGGTGGTCTTCGTTCCCGAATGGGAGGTCCGCATGATCTACCGCGCCGCCTTTCCCAGTGACGAATCCGCGTACACGCGCAACCGCACGGCGTTTCGACGAGCCGTCACGTCGATCAGCTTTTCCGGTCGCCCTCCGGATCGGGCGTAGCGTCGCGCTGCGGATCCGGAACCTCGGTCAACCGCGTGGTGAAGCGCGCAAGCGGCCCCGTCAACAGAGCTCGCGCCGCAAACACGCCTCCGAGTGCGATGAGGGCGTAACCGAGCTGAACAAGTGTGTCGCGAAGACTCACTTTCGGGAGAGCAAGTACGTGGCGAGCGCCTCGAGATCTGCCGGCGAGAGGTAGGAGAGCGAACCGGCATCGCCGTGTGTTTCCATCGCCTCGGCGAGCGCGACTCCGTCGGTCGCCGCCGGGTACGTCAGATCCGGACCGATGCGCTCGAGTCCGAGCATCGACGGGGAACGGCCGGTGTACTCGCCCGGCGCGAGCGGCTTGCCGAGTGCGGCGTCGACGCTCGTCTGCCGGACGTACTGCGTGTGGCAGTACCAGCAACCCTCGCTCTTGAAGACCTTCATCCCGTGCGCTGCTTGTTCAGACAGCTCGCGAACCGGCCCGTCGAGGGAAGGGTCCGTGGCCGGGAGCGCGATCGTCGCGCCGATCGCGACGAACGAAAGCAGGACAACACCGGCGAGAAGAAGCCCGACCCTGCGGTCGGCCCGGATCTTCAACGCGTGGCTCCGAGCAACGCCGCGGCGGGTGCCTCCCGGATCGACTGGTCGATGTATGGACCGGAGCGCGACGTCTTGACCGCGTTGTAGGCGAGGACGTACTGCGCCACAGCCACGACCCCAAAGGCGGCTGCGGTGAGCGCACGCAAAAGCCCGACGATGCCCGGGATCTCACCGATCCCGGCGCCGCCTGCCGAAACCGCCGACTGGGCGGCCCCGGTCGCAAGGAGCAGAACGACGCCCGCGAGCACGCCGATGCTCGTCGACCAGAAATGGAATGAAGCCGCCGGAGCTGAGTACCAGTCGCGCCCGACCATCAGTGGATAGATGTGATAGATGAACGCGAAACCGAAGGACGTGAAGACCCCGAAGAGTGCGAGATGCCGCAGGCCCGATTGCCACGCGGTCAATCCGACGTAGCGATTCACCGAGGGCACGGCGGTCAGCACGACCAACGCAACCCACGCCACGAGCAACCCGAGCCCCCACGCAGCAAAACGCAGCGCGAACGATCGCGATGCGACGTGCCAGCGCTCCGTGCCGGTGGCGAAGAGATTTGCTGCACTCGTCAGCGCTGGGATGAGCAGCACGAGCGTCATTGCAACGGCGAGCGAGTCCAAGAAATCGGGCGCAGGTCCTTTCAGGTAGAAGCGCTGTCCCGTCCAGCCCCCGGCGAACATCAAGCTCCAGAAAGCTGTTCGGGCCATCGGGGCCGAGTACAGAGCATTGCCTGTTTCCAGGGGGACGACGTAGTGCGCGATGCCGAGCGCGACCGGGAGCAACCAAAGCATCTCGATGCCGTTGACGTAGAAGCCGCTCACGATCGCATCGGTGACCCCCGTGAAGACCGGAAGATTTCCGATCACGAGGATCAACGGAGCCACCAGTGCGGAGCTAAGCAGGAACCAACCGGACACGTACAGCGTGCGCTCGCGACGCCGGATGACGGTGACACCGGCGTTGTACAAGACCATCACGAGCATGAGCGTCATCCCGAGATCTGCGCCGGCCGGAAGCTCCCCAAGCGGACGCCCTTGGTTGAGGCCGAGCAGGATCGCGATCGCCCCGCCGGTGACGATGAGGCTCCAGGTGAGGGTCGTGGCCGCGCCGAGCGGCTCGTTGTGAAGTTGCACTTCGGTGATCCTCGGGATGAGCGCAAAGATCGCGGCGAAGCCGAGCGTCGCCAGCCAGCCGAAAACGATCAGCGTATCGGCGATCCCACGCAGGCGTCCGTAGGAGAGGAACTCGAAACCGCCCTGCAGGCCCGGCAACACGAGGACGACATGGCTTGCCAGCACGAAGGTCACACCCGCGATCAGCCACGCGATGGCCCACGTCACCGACTGCCGAGCGGCGAAGTCGGGTTCGACCTGATGGGTGGTGGGGCGCGCGTCCATTCCGGTTCTTGGGCTTGTTCTTGGGTTGGTCTTGACTATGAGAGGGAGTGCCTCCGGTAACGTGTGCGTTTGAAGCGCTGCCTTCGACCGCGCGGAGTATAGCCTGCAGCAGCCAAGCATCGTTCTCGCTCTGATCGTCGGTGGCGCGACCCTTGCCGTGGTCGGTTCGCTTCGACTCAGAGCCGCCGGTTTTCGCGCCATGCCGCGCTCTGTGGCGCTCATCTCTGTGGCGTCCGGACTTGCGGTCGCTTCGTTCGGCGCGTTGTTCACCTTCATCGCCCCGGAGGACCGAGTCACTACCGCGGCGCCAAGCCTCAGCCTCGATCCTGTGGACGATGATCGCGGGCCGATCTCCGAGACGGGTGCCCGGGGGCAGGCGTCGGGCGTCCGGGGGCAGGGGTCGGGCGTCCGGGGGCGGGGGTCGGGCGTCCGGGGGAAGGTCGTGTCGTCGTCGGGCGAAGCGATCGCGAACACCGACATCGAGCTCGTGCCGCTCTTCATCGGGAAGAAGGCGAAGCGACTCCATGCGAGCACAGACTCCGACGGCGCTTTCGCCTTCAAGGACGTCGAGATCAACCCGGGCTCCCCGTACTCAGTCGACATACGCTTCGGCGGAGCACGGTTCTCATCTGAGATCCTGCGCAGCCCACGCGGGCGCGACGACCCCGTCGAGGTCGTCGTTGCGAAGACCACACGCAAGATCGACTCCCTTTCCGTGGAGGTCGAATCGCTCGCCCTCGTCGGGGACGCAACGGGAGCTCAAGCCGTCCACGCGTTCACGGTCGTCAACGGCGGAGCGCGCGCGTACGTCGGAGCCCTGCGTCTGCCGTTCCTGAAGGGCGCGATCGCGATCCGTGAGGGAGCAGGACTCGACCGCAGGTACCTCGACATCGCTGACGCGACGCTGGTCTCGAAAGCGCCCGTTCTTCCCGGTCGTCACAACCTCACGTACACCTACGTCGTCCAGATGACGAAGAACGGCATCGCCCTCGATCGCCGTCCGACGCTGCCGACCAAGCGCTACGAGCTGCTCGTTGGAGGAAACCTCCATGTAGATCCCCACCTCGGCAGGCCAACCCTTCGCGACGACGGCGAGGTGAAGCTCGGCCCCCGAGAGGACAAGAAGGCGTACCGCCGCTTCGTCGCACGCGACCTGGACGCGGACTCGATCGTTTCGGTGCGGCTCACCGCTGGGAATGGGTCCGATCTCTTGCGCACGGCCGCCACCATCGCGGGAGCAGCTGCCGGCGCGATTGTGCTCGCGTTCGTGCTCATGCCGCTGGTGCGTCGCCGGCGCGGAAAGGCGGCCTCTCCACCCGACCCCGCGCCGCAGCCCACGCCCTCGGTGAGGTGACGGTCACGTGAGCGCGGTAAGCGTCCGGTCGCTCGAGCGACGCTTCGGCTACGCGCGCGTACTCGACCGGCTCGACCTCGACGTCGAGGCCGGTGAAGCCGTCACGATCACCGGACCGAACGGCTCCGGGAAGACGACGTTGCTGCGCATCCTCTCCGGATTGCTGAAGCCCACTTCCGGCGAGGTCGCCGTGCTCGGCGGACGTCCGGCTGACCCGGACGTGCGCCGGCGCATCGGCGTGATCGGCCACGCCGCATGCATCTACCCGCGCATGACCGCGGCCGAAAACCTGCGGTTCTGGGGGCAGATATATGGCGACAACGACGCCGCGGCCCGAGGCCTCGAGATCATCGTCCGGCTCGGCCTTGATCCGGACGACCGACGTCCCGTGTCGACGTACTCCCAAGGCATGCGCCAGCGCATCTCGATCGCGCGAGCGCTGTGCACCGATCCCACCATCGTGATCGCCGACGAACCGTTGGCTGCGCTCGACGACAGCAGTGCAGCGATGGTCGTGGCGATGCTCGGCCGGGGGCGGACCCTCGTGGCTGCGACGCACGACGCTCATCGCTACGAGCATTCACGCCGCCTGGTGCTTCGCGACGGCGCGTTGGTTGGTTCTTCGTGAACACGCTGAGGGCTCTTCGTGAACACGCTGAGGGCTCCGTGAGCAAGCTCACAGCGCTGCTGTGGAAGGACGCGCTCGCCGAGGCGCGCAGCTTCGAGCGCTTCGGTGCGCTCGGTCTGTTCGCAGCCTCGGTTTTGCTCACGCTGCACTTCGCGCTCCCGCCCGACTCAGACGCGCGTCCGAAAGCGGCCGCCGGCTTCCTGTGGGCAGCGATCGTCTTCGCGAGCGTGCTCGAGTTCCGCCGGTCGTTCGAGTCCGAACGGCGGGACGGCACACTCGACGGCCTCAGGGCGGCACCGCTCGATCCAACGCTCCTCTACGTGTCCAAGGCGCTATCGAGTCTCGTCGTCATCGGCGTGCTCGTCGTATTGCTGGTGCCTTTGGCGTCGATCTTCTTCATCGGCGAGCTACGCAACACTGCTGCCGCGATCGGCACGGCGCTGCTCGGCGCCGCCGGACTCATCGCCTGGGGGACGCTGTTCTCCGCGATCGCCACCGGTGTGCGTGCGGGCGAGGTTGTGCTGCCGATCCTTCTATTCCCGCTCGTCATCCCGCAAACGATCGCGTGCGTACGTTTGCTCTCCTATCTGATGGCCGCAGAACCTCTCGCCGACGTCGCCGGTGGCTTCGTCATCCTCGGCACCTTCGACCTGCTCTCGTTGGGAACGGCGCTGCTTCTTTTCGAGTACGTTCTCGACGAATGATGCGCCGGTCCTCACTCGCTCTTCCGTCCGTCGCCGTCGCCGCAGTGCTCGGGGCACTCGGCCTGATCCTGCTCTACGCGCCGGCCGAGGCCGTCCAGGGCGACATCCAGCGGCTCTTCTACATCCATGCCGCATCAGGCTGGAACGCATACCTCGCGTTCTTCATCGTCGCCGGGGCCAGCGTCATGGTGCTGATCCGGCAGAGCGACTGGGAGCGATGGGACAGGATGGCGATCGCCGGTGCCGAGATCGGCGTGCTCTTCACGACGCTCGTGTTGCTGACCGGGCCCATCTGGGCCGGGCGCGCGTGGGGCGCCTGGTGGGTGTGGGACGCGCGAACGACGGCGACGCTTGTGCTGTGGCTCGTCTATGCCGGCTACCTGCTCTTCCGGACGCTCTCACCTCCCGGCGAGCGACGCGCGCGTCTAGCGGCAGTGATCGGCCTGATCGGCGCAGCCGACATCCCCGTCGTGCATTTCGCGGTCACATGGTGGCGGACGCAACACCCGGAGCCCACGGTTCTCCGTCCGGGCGGCCCCGATCTGCCGGGTTCGATGCTCCTCACGCTCGCCGTGACCTTCGTCGCGTTCATGGTGCTGTTCGCCGCTCTGCTCGTGCTGCGCATGAAGCTCGAGTCGACCCGAGCTCGCGTCGAAGTGGCGGCGGTCGCACAACACGCGCGGGTCGCACGTGTCTGACCTCGGCTGGCTGGCTGCCGGCTTCGGGGTCACGTGGCTCGTGATCGGTCTCTACCTCATGCGCCTTTGGCGCGTGCAGCGAGCGATCGACCGTCGCCTTGACGAGCTGGCAGCGCGGAGCGGCGAAAACCCGCCGTCCGACCTAAGCTAAGCCGGTGGACGTCCCGCCCATCGAATCGACACCCCCGATCCACGCGCCGCAGCGCCGCGGGAAGTGGATCGCCGCCGTGACGTGCATCGTGCTTGGCATCGGGGGCCTCGCGGCGTGGGCGATCGCCACGCCGGGCGCCATCTCCTACTACAAGACGCCATCGGAACTATCCGCCGCGGACGTGACCAAGCAGCTGCGGATCGGCGGTCGCGTCGTCGACGACTCGCTGCGACGTGACGGACGGGTGGTCTCCTTCGACGTCACCGACGGCAAGGACACGATCACCGTCGAATATCGCGGCGAAGTACCCGACACGCTGAAGAACGGGACCGACGTCGTCGCTGAAGGACGCTACGCGGGCGGCCAAAACGCGTTCGCCGCCGACCGGGTGCTCGCGAAATGCTCGTCGAAGTACGTTCCGGCCGAGCGTCCCGGGGATCTCGGTAAGGCCTAGTCGATGCTCGGGCGCGGCCTCCTCGGCATCGCCATCGCGTTCGCGTTCTACGCGCTCATCGCCGGACCGGCGTCGATGCGCCGCGACAAGGTCAGCAAGACGTGGACGGTCGCGCGTCCCGAATTGCTCACGAGTGCACGCCGCGCCCTGATCGCGGTCGCGCTGCTCACCGGGGCCGCAGCGATCCGCCTCTGGATCGCATTCTTCACGCGCGACTTCTCTCTTCACTATGTCGCGATGAACACCAACCGCGCCGCCCAGCCGTGGTACACGTTCTCCGCGTTGTGGTCGGGGATGGCCGGATCGCTGTTGCTGTGGTCATTGGTGCTTTCGCTCTTCGCCGCAGCCTTCGTCGCACGACGATCTCCGCAGCGCGAGCCATATATGGGCTGGGCGATCCCGGTCCTCGCGGGGGCCGAGCTCTTCTACCTCTCGATCACGTTCGTCGCTGAGAACCCGTTCGCGCGTTCCGACGTCATCCCGTTCGATGGCCGTGGGATGAATCCCTTGCTGCACTCCCCCGGCATGCTCATCCACCCGCCGGTTCTCTACGCCGGACTCATCGGACTCATCGTTCCGTTCGCGCTCGTGGTCTCCGCCTTGATCACCAAGGGCGACGACGACGATTGGATCCGAGTCGTTCGTCGCTGGACGCTCGTTCCCTGGCTCTTCCTCGGTACCGGCCTCGTGCTCGGCGGCGCCTGGGCGTACACCGAGCTCGGCTGGGGCGGGTATTGGGGATGGGACCCCGTCGAGAACGCCGCCTTCATACCGTGGCTCGCCGCAACGGCGTTCCTTCACTCGGCGATGGTGCAGGAGCGCCGCGGCATGCTCCGGGTCTGGAACGTCTTCCTCGTCGTGACGTTCGCCTCACTCGCAACCTTCGGCGCCTTCCTCACTCGCTCCGGCTTGTTGTCGTCGGTGCACACCTTCGCGGAGTCACCCATCGGGAAATGGTTCTTCGTCTTCCTCGGCATCCAAGCCGTCGGCGGGCTTGCCGTCCTCGTCTGGCGACTCCCGGCTCTTCGACGGCGCGAAGCGATGGGCTCCGCCGTCTCGAAGGAAGCGGCGTTCCTGATGAACAACCTCGTCTTCGTCGGTGCGTGCGCCGTGGTCTTGTGGGGCACCGTGCTTCCGCTGGCGAGCGAAGCGTTCACGGGCGAGCAGCTCGCGGTCGGGCCCCCGTTCTTCAACCGCGTGATGGCGCCGATAGGCGCACTCCTCTTGCTGCTCGCATCATTCGGCAGTGTCGTGCCCTGGGGGTCTGCAAGCGGACGTCGCGGGAGCCTGCGCACGGTCGCGTCGCGGCTGCTCGTGCCGGCGTTCATCGCGACCGCGACCGCGGTCGTCCTGCTGATGGCTACACGCCTGCCCAGCTTCGCCGGGATCGCATGGATCGCGGTGCTGCTCGGCTCGACGAGCGTGGTCGAGATCGTTCGTGCGGGACGCACCCGCGCACGAGCCTTAGGACTCCCGCTCTCGTCGGCCACGCGAAGCCTGATCGCGCGCAACCCACGGCGTTACGGCGGATACATCGTCCACCTCGGCGTGGCGATCATGGTGATCGGCTTCGCCGGAAGCCTCGGGCGATCGCAAACGGAGGTGATCGCTGTGCCGGGTGATGAGTTCGCGTTCGCCGGCTACACGTTCGACTTCTCGCGCCTCGAACGCTCGACACCCCCGGACAAGGACGTCAGCCTCGCCGTCCTCGAGCTTCGCCGAGGCGATCGCACACTCGCGACACTTCGTCCGCAGCTCAACTTCCATCGCAACTGGGACCAGCCTCAGTCCGAGATCGCGATCCGCTCCACACCCCTCAACGACGTGTACGTGATCCTCGCGGGCGTCGACAGCGGCAGCGACGAGGCCATCTTCAGGATCCACTACAACCCACTCGTGCTCTGGGTATGGGTCGGAGCAGCCGTCAGCCTGCTGGGGGGCCTGACCTCCCTGCTCGTTCGAGCACGCAGGCCCACGCCGACCGTGGAGGAAGCGCCCCCAGAGCTCCAGATGGCACAGGTGCTTCCGCCGAACGACTGACGTTCAGTCGGAACAAAAGCCCTGGTCGGCGGCTTGCTTGTGACCAGATTCACACACCGGCACCGGTGGGAGCTAGAATCCGATCGAGATGCTGCCCCTCGATGTCCTGCGCGCCCTGATCGTAGGAATGGTGCTCGCGTTCTCCCTCGTCGTCGTCGTCCGTCGCGCCGAGTCGCGCGATCAGAAGCTCACATGGACGACGGCCATCCTCTTGGGCTCCTGGCTCTTCGCCATCACCGTCGTCCTCCTCGCCGACGTCCCGTCGCGGCTGCTGTACTGGTTCGACGCGCAGCACGCCCCGCTTGCCGAGAAGTTCACGTTCCTGGCGTTCTGGGAGAAGGACATCGGCGGCAACCCTGGCTACCAGCTCGTCGCCGACATCGTCGCCAACAGCGTCCAAGGCATCTTCTTCGTGATCATCTGCGCAGCTGCCTACTTCTGGGGCGAGAAGCACCGTAAGGAAGGCAAGTTCAAGTCATGAGCGCCCAAAAACCCATCACTTTTAGCGGCGAGCATTTCGACGTCGCCGAGATCGACCCCGAGCTCCTACTCCAGCGCAAGGGCAGCAAGAAATACCTCGGGTTCATCCCCGAGCTATGCATCGTCTGCGGCGCGTGCGTCGACGTCTGCCCGTGGCACTGTCTGTTCATGGTGGATCCGGCGGCCGTCGAGGGCGAGGACAAACAGTGGCTCGTCGACGATGCGATCAAGGACGAAGCACCGAGCGTGATCTTCTGGGTGGACGACATCGAGTGCACACGGTGTAACGTCTGCGTCGAACGTTGTCCGACCGACGTGATCACGATGGACAAGGTCATCGACCCGAAGAAGCAACGCAAGCTCGCTTCGGTTCCTGTTTCGCAAGCAGCAGAAGGCTAGGCAGCTCAACCGACGACGGGGGTTGGTGTTGGCGCGACGACTTCGGAAGCCGGACATCGCAGGCCTCGGCGACGAGGTCGATAAGAAGGTCAGGGACTCCCAGCTCTGGAAGTCGATCTTCCGTCCTGGCTCCCCGTTCCGCCGCGGTTACGCCGACAACCCGCGCAACCGCGCCATGGTGATGGTCAACAACGTGCTCTATCACCTGCACCCGGTGAAGGTGAAGCGGCACTCGGTCAAGTTCAGCTACACCTTGTGTCTCGGAGGGCTATCGTTCTTCCTCTTCATCGTCCTCACGATCACCGGCATCTTCCTGATGTTCTATTACCGCCCAACCGACCCCCAGGCGTGGCTGGACGTCCGCGACCTGCACAGCTCGGTCAACCTCGGCCTCCTCATGCGCAACATGCACCGCTGGGGTGCTCACCTCATGGTCTTCAGCGTGTTCCTGCACATGGCGCGCGTCTTCTACACCGGCGCGTACAAGCCACCACGCGAGTTCAACTGGGCGATCGGCGTGATCCTGCTCTTCCTCACCGGCGCGCTCTCGTTCACCGGCTACCTCCTGCCGTGGGATCAGCTGGCGCTGTGGGCGGTCACGGTCGGCGCCAACATCGGATCCTTCTCGCCGGTCATCAGGAAGAACTTCGCGTTCGTGCTCCTCGGCGGCGTCGAGATCACCGGGACGACACTGCTGCGGTGGTACGTCCTGCACGTGCTTGCGCTGCCGTTCGTGATCGTGATCCTGATGTCCGTGCACTTCTGGCGCGTCCGCAAGGACGGCTTCTCGGGACCACTCTGATGGATCAAAAAGAAGAGCTTCCCGTCAAGTCGCAAGGCGGCAAACCCCCCGCCGACCGTCTCCTGGCCGTCGTTCGCCAGGAAGCGATCCAGCGGATGCAGAAGGTGCCGGACGACAAGATCAACGTCTGGCCGCACCTGATCGCCGCCGAGTTCGTTTCGCTCCTGCTCATCTCGGCGCTGCTCTTCGTGATCTCGGGGATGGGCTTCGCGGACGCAACGTTCCGAGTGCTCGCCGACCCGAACCTCACCCCGAACCCGTCGAAGGCGCCCTGGTACTTCCTCGGCCTCCAAGAGCTGCTGCGCTACTACCACCCACAGGTCGCCGGGGTCACGTTGCTGACGTTCAACATCGCCGGTCTGATTGCGCTGCCGTTCATAGATCGCAACCCGAGCTCGCGCCCGGCCGATCGCAAGCTCGCGATCGTGCTCTTCTCGCTGATGATCTTCTACTGGGCCACGCTCGTGATCATCGGCTCGTTCTTCCGGGGGCCGGGATTCAACTTCGTCTTTCCGTGGTCGGACGGTCTGTTCTTCGAGATGTAGTAGGAGGTTCAGGTGGCTGTTCGCATCGTCGTCGCGTTCGCCGTGCTCCTCGCGGGGCTCGGCTTCTTGCTGCTCGCCATGACGGTCGTGCGCAAACGGGCGACGAGCAACTTCCGCATCGGTCCCTCGGGCCGCAAGGTGATCAAGTCGCGCCAGCCGTCGGCGCCGGGGCCTCCCCCGCCGCTGGTCGCCGCACCGGTCCCCGACTCAGCTGAGGTTCAAGTCAACCGCCGCATCTTCCTCAATCGCGCATGGTTGCTCGCGATGACGGTCTTCGGCGTGGCCTTCGGCACGACGTCGGTCGGGATGCTGTGGCCGAACAAGGTCACCGGCTTCGGCGGTCAGATCAACGCGGGTCCGCTGGCCGACATCCTCAAGACCATCGCGACCGATGGCCGGTACTACAACACGTCAGGCCGCTTCTACATCGTCACCTACCCCCACACCGACGACAAAGAGAACATGTACGTGAAGGCCGGAGTCGCGAAGAGCGGGATCATGACGCTCTACCAGAAGTGTGCGCACCTCGGCTGCCGTGTGCCGTACTGCGACACCTCGCATTGGTTCGAGTGCCCATGCCACGGCTCGAAGTACAACTACGCGGGCGAACGCCAACCGGGCTCCCCGGCCCCAGCCGGACTGTGGCGGTTCCCGTTCGAGGTCACCGACGGCAACGTGATTGTCAACACGTCGAAGGCGAGCGCCCAGCCTCCGTCCGGCACCGACACGATCCGGCAACCACCCGCCGGGCCGCTGTGCATCGCAGCCGGCGAAGGCTCCGAGCACTAAACGCCACTGATGGGTCCGCGCAAGCGCCGAACCACTAAGATGCTGGCGCCCGAGGAGTTATCGAGATGAAGCCCGAACAGATCGCCGTCCTCGTCGTCGCTGCCACGCTCGGCCTCCTCGTTGTCCTCCTCGTGCTGTACGGCCGGCCGCGCCGCTCACGTCAGGAAGGGCTTCCGGTCAACTTCTCCCGCGGCGACCCGGACTCCGTGCTCGAGAGCTCTCGGCTCTCCAAGATCCAGGTGTGGGGAGTAGCGTCCTCGATCTTCATCACCGGCTTCCTCACGATCTATTTCGTTGCGGAGCCGTTCCGAGAGGCGGCATACGGGAAGAAGTTCCTCAGCGCATCGCTACACCGCGGCGAGATCGAGTTCCGGCCCAACAGCGCCGAAGGCGAGCAGGGTGCGAACTGCGCACAGTGTCACGGCCCGGAAGGCGAGGGCGGGTTCGCGGCGACCGATCCGTCGTGGCCGGCTCCGCCGCTCAACAACGTGCTCAAGCGATACACGCGCGACGAGATCTTCCGGATCATCCGGCAGGGCCGTCCGGGCACCCCCATGCCGTCGTGGGGCATCGAGTTCGGCGGCTCGCTCAACGAACAGAAGATCGAGGACGTGGTGAACTTCGTCGGCGAGTTGCAGGTCGGCGATGACAAACACTGGGAGCTCCCGAAGGACATCACCGCGGGAGCTGAGGTCTTCGAGCAGAAGTGCGCCGTGTGCCACGGGCGAGGCGCCGAAGGTCAAGGCATGGGGATCCCGCTCCCGACGTTCTTCGCACCCGATCTGACGACCGAGTTCTATCGCCTCGGCCTCAAGGTTGCCCGCACCAACGTCTCCGTCGCGCTGCGCAACGCCGCACTTGAGAAACACGCGGACAACCCCGACCCCACTGCCGACCAGATCCAAGCCGCACTGGACAAGCTCTCGGACGCCGACATCATGAAGGCCGGCGAAGAAGCGGCGCGCAACACGATCCTCAAGGGACGCCCGAACACACCGATGCCGTCGTGGCAGAATCGCCTGCTGCCCGAGCACATCGACGCCGTGATCGCGTATCTGAAGTCGATCCAGGAAGCGGGGGCCTAGGTGGAGCTCAATTCGTGGCCCGGAGCGATCGCGGTCGCCCTCGCGATCATCTCCTTCTACGGCACCACCTACCTCGTCATCGCGCTGAACGTGGGCTGGCGGTTCGGCTACTGGCTCGCGAGCGCGTGCTTCGGCGCCCTGATGGTGTTGCTGTCGCTCGTCTGGGTCATCAACGTCCAGCCCGACCAGGCCGTCGGCCCGCAAGGTGAGCTCCCCCACTGGGTTGCGGTGGCGGCGGGAACCGAGATCGGTCCGGTCACTTTCGAAGAGCAGACGTTCCAGTCTGTGTCGCAATACCCGGGCGGGCCGTGGGTCGCCGCCGAAGAAGGTGACGAGCGGATCGACGCGTTGGGATCTGCCATCTCCCCATGCGTCACGACCGATCCCGAGAAGCTTCCCGAGGCGGAGCGCGAAGCTTGCGCCGACGCGCAGTCGTTCTGGCCGGACGAGAAGAAGATCCCCGTGCTCGACGGCGCAGCGGTCGCGGTGCTGCCCAAGGTGACCGACGTCCGATTCGCCGACGACGGCGGCGTGCTCGCCCAGGCCAAGGTGACACCAGTCACGTTCGACCCCCGGGTCACGAAGGACATAGACGGCGAAGCTCTCGGACCGACCTTCCGCATCGTCGCCGTTCTCGACGCGGGCTCGGTCGGACGGCCCTCGCAGATGTCGCTATTGATCTTTCTGCTCTACGAGGCCTTCCACCTGTGGGGCCTCAACCGGGCCGAGAAGCGCAAGCTCAGTCCCGCGGTCATCTAGGCCCTCTCGTTCTGGCTAGCTCTTGGAGGCGAGCTCGCGCAGCAGATCCACAAGCTCATCCGGGCCGCTGACGACGATGTCCGCGTACTCCTCGAGGGCCGGTGGCGACTCGGCGGAGCTCACTGCAACGATGACCGCGCTGACATTGCTCTCGCGAAGCTTCGTGAACGCTTCGAGGTCGCCCCAGTCGTCTCCGGCGACCAGTGCGTGCGAAAGCGAGTGCTCCGTCATGAGGCCGAGGATGGCCTCGCCTTTGCCGGGTCCGGGCAGGACGAGCTCCGCCACCATGCGTCCCGGCTTGACCTCGAGATGGAACCGCTGCGCCAGCGCGTCGGCGATCGCCCGCACCTCGCGTTGCAGATGAGGAGCCGCACGGTAGTGCAACGCCACACCGGCATCCTTGCGTTCGACGCGCACACCCGCAAGCGTCGCTACGGATCCCGCGGCTGCGTCAGCGACGGCGGAGAGGCGACCCGACGTTTCAGCCTTCGGACGGTCGGCGCGCTCGCGGCCATAGGTGCCGGCGAGCAGCACGCCGCGCGCGGGCACGCGCGAGACGAGATCATCGAGGCTACGGCCAGACACAACCGCGACGAGACCGTAGCGCGACGCAAGTTCCTCGAGAGCGCCAACAGCTCCGGCCACGGGCATCGCATCCTCCGGACGCGGCACCACGGCCGACAGCGTGCCATCGAAGTCCATGAAGATGCCGGCGTGGGGCGGGTCGGCCGACATAGTGGCAAGGACGTCGTCACGATCGCGCATAGGTTGGATAGCAGCATATGAAGAGAGCCGTCGCACTCATCTGTTGCGCGATCGTCACGGCATCGTGCGCCGACGATCGCGTCAGCTTCGAGCGGGGTCCGCTCGGGCCGGCCAGCTACGAGGTTGTCGTCAGCGCACGAGGCAACGTTGGAGCCCAAGCCGAGAGGCATCGGGCGACCCTTCGCGTGCAACCCCGGACGAGCGGAGCGACGCTGACCCTGCGCACGACTGAAGGTGAGGAACTCACAGCAGACCTCGAAGTCCTCGGGGACGGGTCCGTTGATCTCGCGCGCGTGCGGGGAACGTCGGTCGTGAGCTCAGAGCAGACCGAGCTCGCCTCGCTGGTCGGTCAGCTCAATCCGCCATTGCCCGGACGTCCGGTGCGACTCGGCGACCGCTGGTCGAGCACGCAACGCATCACGACCAAGACGCTGTCGGCGTCACTGCGGACGAGTCTGCAGATGGTGGGCTTTCGACGCATGGCCTCGACCGATGCCGCCGAGCTGGTGGGCGAGGTGTCGGGAAGGCTTCGCGTCAACGGGATCGCGCGATCGCTCGATGGCCGGCTCGATGGTGACACGAAGATCGTGTGGGCGGTGCGTGCCGGCCGCGTCGTCGCGGCCGACACGAACCTGGTGTGGTCGCTCTCCGACGGCAATCGCGTAACGCTCCAGACGAGCGTCCGTCCGCGATAGGAGACCACCCGCGGCCGGATGGAGCGAAGCGACTCCCATCGAAGGGACCATACTCGTGTCGTGCAGAAGTGGGATCCGGCGAGCTACGCGACAAACGCACGGTTCGTATCCGACCTCGGCGTGCCCGTCGTCGACCTGCTCGCACCGAAGAAGGGCGAACGCATCCTCGACCTGGGCTGCGGCGACGGCGCTCTTTCGGTCGTGATCGAAGAGCGCGGCGCGCGCGTGACCGGCGTCGATTCGTCCAAGCCGATGGTCGATGCGGCTCTCCGCGCCGGCATCGACGCTTACGTGGTCGACGGTGAGGCACTCGGTTTCGACGGCGAGTTCGACGCCGTGTTCAGCAACGCCGCACTGCACTGGATGCGTCGTCCCGACGACGTCATCGCCGGTGTGGCTCGTGCGCTCAAGCCGAATGGACGCTTCGTCGCAGAGATGGGTGGGCACGGCTGCGTCGCTGCGGTGGTCACGGCGCTTCTAGCAGCACTGCAACGTCGCGGCATCGACGGGGC
Source organism: uncultured Actinomycetes bacterium (assembly GCA_964520325.1). Lineage (GTDB taxonomy): Bacteria > Actinomycetota > JAICYB01 > JAICYB01 > JAICYB01 > CAZFOB01. Next base: position 107,481 of record CAZFOB010000010.1, read on the forward strand.
CACTCGCATCCCGTGGTATTTCCCCACTCCGGAGGACTACGGACAACGTCTCGAGAAGCACGGCTTCGTCGTGAAGGAGATGCTTCACTTCCCGCGCGCGACCCCGATCCCGGGCGACGTCACGGCTTGGCTCGACACCTTCGCCGATCCGTTCCTCCACGGCATCGAGAGTCCGGAGGCCGTGAAAGCGGAGGCGGCCGAGCTGCTCCGTCCCTCGCTCTGCGACGACCGCGGACGCTGGACGGTCGACTACGTCCGGCTGCGATTCGCGGCGATACTCTCGGCATGAACCGCTCCATCGTCTACGGCGCCGGCGGGATCGGCGGCGTGCTGGGCGCTCGCCTGCACCAAGCCGGCTACGAGGTGGTCCTCATCGCGCGCGGCGCGCACTTCGAGACCATCCGCGACGGCGGACTGCGCGTGCAGTCGGTTGAGAACGACGTCACGGTTCAGATCCCGGTCGTCGATCACCCGTCACGGATCGAGTGGCGCGACGACGACATCGTATTCATGGGGATGAAGTCACAGGACACGCTTCCCGCCTTGCAGGCACTCTCAGCATCGGCACCGGCGAGTATCGCTGTCGTGTCGCTCCAGAACGGCGTCGCCAACGAGCGAGAGATCCTCCGGTACTACAAGAACGTCTACGGCATCTGCGTGATGTGTCCGACCAACTACCTGACACCGGGAGTCGTTCAGGCGTACTCGGCCCCCGTGACCGGCCTCCTCGATATCGGCCGGTATCCGGACGGCGTCGACGAGCCGGCGAGCGAGATCGCCGACGCACTCTCGAAGTCGACGTACGCGTCGGAGGCGCGTCCCGACATCATGAGGTGGAAGTACGGGAAGCTCCTCATGAACCTCGGCAACGGCATCGACGCGCTGTGCGGCTCGAAAGCGCGGGGGACGAACCTCTTCCGCCTCGTCCGTGAGGAAGGCGTGAAGGTACTCAATGCCGCGGGCATCGACTTCGTCGATTCCGAGGAGGACATGAACAGACGCGGCGACCTGATGACGGTCCGCCCGATCGAGGGGCAGCTGCGCGGCGGCGGGTCGACGTGGCAGAGTCTTGAGCGGGGCCTGAGCAGCGTCGAGACCGACTATCTCAACGGCGAGATCGCGTTGCTCGCGCGGCTGCACGACGTGCCGGCGCCGGTCAACGAGCTCATGCAGCGCCTCACCGCGTTCGGGGCACGGGACGGCGTCCCCGCCGGGTCCGTCGACCCGAACGACATCCTGAAGCAGCTCGCTTGAGGAGCTATCTCCTCCTGGAGAAGGCCGACCATCTGCGGCCCGAGGGCATCGAACGCGACACCTTCCCGCCATCGATGGTCGAGGTCTTCCTCCGTCGCTACACGATCAGCGGCGAGATGGTCCTCGATCCGTTCGCCGGCTTCGGCACGACATTGGTTGTGGCGGAGAAGCTCGGACGCCGCTCAACAGGTGTCGAGTGGCACGAGGACCGCGCGGCCTATGTCGCGCGCCAAATCGGTGAGTCGGCGCAGATCATCCACGGCGACACCCGGCGCATCGACGAGCTCGATCTTCCCCTCGCCGATTTCGTGATCACCTCCCCGCCGTACATGAACCGCAACGACACCGAAGACCCGCTGCAGGGGTACACCGTGCCGGGATCGGGCTACGACTCCTATCTCGCCGGATTGCAGGACATCTTCGGCCGCCTCCGGAGCGTGCTGAAACCCGAGGGCGTGTGCGTCGTGAATGTCGCGAACATGAAGCGCTGGGACGGCCTGACGACCCTTGCGTGGGACGTCGGCCGAGTGCTCTGCGACGTGATGACGTTCGAAGGCGAAGTGATCGTGTGCTGGCAGGACCCAGATCCCGATGGCAACGTGTTCGGCTACGACCACGAGTACTGTCTGGTATTCAGGAACCCCAAGAAAACATGAAACGCATCCTTATCAGCGGCGCCACCGGCCTCATCGGCAGTGCGCTCGATACGTCGTTCGTCCGCGACGGCCACACCGTGATCCGACTGACACGCTCCCCCACCGATCCGCGCGACAAGACGTGGGATCCGGCCGGCGGCGAGCTCGATCCCGCGGTGCTCGACGGCATCGATGTGGTCGTCCATCTCGCCGGCGAGTCGATCGCCTCCCACCGTTGGTCGGCTGAACAGAAGCGTCGGATCATCGACAGCCGCGTGCGATCGACGCGCCTGCTGCGGAAAACGATCGAGCAACGCTCCGAACGTCCGGCCGCATTCGTAACGTCATCTGCGATCGGCTATTACGGCGACCGGGGCGACGAGACACTTACAGAGTCGTCCGCTCCCGGGGCCGGATTCCTTCCCGAGGTGTGCGTCGCATGGGAGAACGAAGCGAAGAACGACGCAACGAGAACCGCGACGGTCCGAACCGGTCTCGTGCTCACGCCGAAGGGCGGAGCGCTGCAACGGATGCTGATGCCGGCCAAGCTCGGTCTCGGCGGGCGGGCGGGCAGCGGACGTCAGTGGTGGAGCTGGATCACCGTCGACGACGTCGTCGGCATCTACAAGCACCTGGCGCTGCACTCGTCGATCGACGGGCCTGTCAACGCGACGGCTCCGGAACCGGTGCGCAACAAAGAGTTCGCGAAAGAGCTCGGACGCGTCCTGCATCGTCCCGCCTTCCTGCCACTTCCGAAGTTCGCGATCAAGGCCGCGCTCGGCGAGATGGGTGAATCACTTCTCTTCGACAGCGACCGAGTGCTCCCCGAGCGCATCGGACCGGATGGCTACGAGTTCAAGCACCGAACGCTCGCCCCAGCCCTGCGCGATCTGCTCGGTCGCTAGTTCGAAGCGCGACCGGTGATGCCCCACGCCACGTGGCTTGCCGTCGACCGTCGGACGTCGTCGAGCTTGATCCCCCAGAACTCGTAGCCGTAGCGGTGCTCGGCGACGTGCGCGAGCAGAGACACAAGCGCAGCCGCGTGTGCGCGCGGTTCGAGGTCCCCGTTCGATGCTCGCACGATCGCATCGCGGAGGGCGTCGGTGACCTGGCTGAGGAGGCGCGTCCGGATGTTGCGGAAGCGCAGGTCGCCTTCGGCCGTCGCCAGATCGACCACGCGCAAGATCGCGTGGTGGCGTTCCCACAGGTCGACGAACGCATCGACGAGCTTCGTGGCCGAGCGGACTCCGCCTGCCTTCCAGTCACCGGAGCTGATGATCTTCACGATGCCCGGCGCCTCGTCATTGAGCTCGCGCGCGAGCTCGATGAGCGCACCTTCGACGTCGGTGAAGTATTGATAGAAAGTGGCGGTGGACGTGCGAGCGCGCTTGGCGATCTCGACCACCGTGAGCTCCCTGTACGACTTCTTGCCGAGCAGCTCGGCAGTTGCGGAGAGCAGCTTCTCGCGCGTGGCTCGTCCGCGGCGCCCCGGGACACGTCCATCGACGGCTCTGAGGCCCGTCTCCGCCTCCGCTTCGCTCCGGCGTGTCACGACCACGCTTCGATCACGTCGTCGGTCGTCGTGAGCGTCGCAAGCAGCGACAGCGTGTTGTCGATGACCGCATCCGCGTAGTCCTTCGGCACACCCGCAACTGCGTCGCGCGGGAGCACGACCTGGTAGCCGGCGTTGACGGCGTCCATCACGAGATTCGTCAAGCCGATGTTCACCGACACGCCGATCGCAACCACCGTCTTGATGCCGAGGTTGCGCATGATCGGATCGAGATCGGTGGCCCACATCGGGCCGATGCCATGCATGCGCACGCTCGAGATATCGGAGGGCTGCGGGTCGAACTCGTCGATCACCTCGGTCATCGGTGTGCCGAGCTCGAGGACGACCCCAGACTTGCGGACGGCACCGAACAGTCGCGCGTTCGTGTTGTAGCCGAGGCCGTCCGGACGCCGCGCAGCGATCGCATGGATCACCGCGACGTTGGCGGCTCGCGCGGCCATAAGCAACCGGGCTCCGTTCGGGATCGCCTCGGCGCGCGCGACTTCGGCCAACTGCGGGAAGGGAGCGACGTCCCCGAGCACTCCCTTCTGGCACTCCTGAGTCACCACAGCGGTGTGGCCGGGATCCAGAAGCTCGCGCAGGTTGGGTGGCACGAGCCCTCTAGTTCGCCGGCATCGCGAAGCCGGCGAGCGGCTCGCGTTTCTCGAAGGCGGCACCCATGTTTTTGGCCAGGCCCTCGGCGGTCCAGCGGCCATCTGTGACGAAACTCTCCTCAACGCGGGGGCCCTGCAAGAGCTTCACCTCGTTGCCCCAGACGATGAAGACCTGCCCGCTCACGCGCGCGGCTTGCGGCGAGGCGAGGAACGACACGAGTGGCGCGACGTTCTCAGGCGCCCAGACGTCGAATGCACCTTCCTCCGCCGGCTCGGCGAACATCTCCGGCATGCTCGTCGTGGTCATCACCGTGCGTGCGCGTGGTGCGATCGCGTTGGCGGTGATGCCGTACTTCACCATCGCGTTGGCCGTCGACGTTGTGAGCGAGATGATCCCCGCCTTGGCCGCCGCGTAGTTCGGCTGTCCGGGCGAACCGAAAAGCGCAGCTTCCGACGTGGTGTTGATGATCCGCCCGTAGACCTCATCTCCGGACTTCGCGCGCCCGCGCCAGTGAGTGACGGCGTGACGGATCGTGTTGAAATGGCCCTTGAGATGGACGCGCACGACCGCGTCCCACTCGGCCTCCTCCATGTTGAAGATCATGCGGTCGCGCAAGATCCCGGCGTTGTTCACGACGATGTGTACGTCGCCGTACCTCTCAACCGTCTCGCCGACCAGTGCCTGCGCGTAGCCGTAGTCCGACACGTCGCCGAAGTGCGCGTGGGCAGTTCCACCCTGCGCTTCGATCTCCCCGACGACCTGATTCGCCGGATCATCACTCGGGTTGCTGCCGTCCAGAGCCACACCGAGGTCCTGGACGACGACGGTCGCTCCCTGCGCACTGAGCTCGAGCGCCTCAGCACGCCCAAGACCGCGTCCGGCGCCGGTAACGATCGCAACCTTGCCTTCGAGCAATCCCATGCGTCAGATCCTTTCCAAGATCGTTCCGGTACCGATGGCTCCACCGCAGCACATCGCCACGAGCGCGAACTGTCCGTCGCGTCGCTCGAGTTCGTGCAACGCAGTGGTGATAAGGCGGCTTCCAGTCGCACCGACCGGATGACCCAGCGCGATGGCACCGCCGTTGACGTTCACGCGGTCGATCGGGATGTTATGGACGCCCGCCCACGACAGCACGACCGGTGCGAACGCTTCGTTCACCTCGAAGATGCCGAAGTCGGACACTGACATCCCCGACTTCTCGAGGAGCTTGCGCGTCGCGTCGACCGGACCGTCGAGGAGGTAGTACGGGTCGGACCCAACGACCACCTGCGTCACGATGCGCGCACGAGGGTTGAGCCCCTCGGCCCTGGCCCGTTCCTCCGACATCCACAGCACGGCGGCCGACCCGTCCGAGATCTGGGACGAGTTCCCGGCGGTGTTGACCTGACCCTCGATGACGGGCTTCAGCTCCGCGAGGCCTTCGAGCGTCGTCTCGCGCAGACCCTGATCGCGTGAGACGATGGTCTTCTCGTCGGTCGGCTGCTTATCGTCGCCGATGACGGGCGCTTCGACTTTCACAATCTCGCGGTCGAAGCGGCCTTCGTCCCACGCGATCTTCGCCTTCTGCTGGGACGACAGCGCGAACGCGTCGACATCTTCGCGCGTGATGCCGCGATTCTCCGCGATGCGCTGGGCCCCCGTGAATTGGTCGGGCGAGTCCCACGGCCATCCGTCGGCGATCCACGACCCGGGTCCGTGTATCATGTTCGACCCCAGCGGCACCCGGCTCATGGCTTCGACGCCGCAGGCGATACCGACGTCGATGCCGTCCGCGGCGATGATCCCCGCGATCATGTGGTTGGCCTGTTGCGACGAACCGCATTGCGTGTCGACGGTCGTGGCCGCCGCTTCGTACGGGAGCCCGGCCAGCAGCCAGGCCTGACGCGCGATGTTGCCGGCCTGCTCCCCCGCCTGCGTCACGCAACCGCCGACGATCTGCTCGACGAGCGACGCGTCGATACCGGCGCGCTTGACCACCTCCACCTGCGACGCCGCGAGCAACTCGGCTGCGTGAAGACCGGACAACCAGCCGTTACGGCGTCCGATCGGCGTGCGGACGGCTTCGATGATGACGGGCTTACCCATTCGCTTTCTCCTTCTCGCTGAGCGCTGCACATTCGTGCATCGTCCGTTGCTATCTCCTGGTGTCTTTGAACGGTACTTCCTTGTCCGGCCGCGGCTCCCGCGGGAGTCCGAGCACCCGTTCCGCGATCGCGTTGCGCTGGACTTCGTCGGTGCCACCGCCGATGTGCAGCGCGGCCATGCCGAGGAATCGTTGCTGCGGACTGCCCAGCCCACTTGCGACCGTTCCACCGGCCCCCAAGAGCTCGATCGCCGTCGTCGCAGCGGTCGAGCCGAGCTGCGCCATGAGGATCTTGATGACCGAACCCTCAGCCTCCGGGATCTGTCCGCTCAAAAGCTTCGTCTGGATGCGCAGGTTAAGCACGTCGAGGATCGTGCGGCGCGTGTAGATGTCGACGAGCCGCTGGCGCGTGAGAGCGTCGCGATGTTTGTTGCGTTCGCGCGCGAGATCGACCACCGCGTCGAACGGTAATGCGAAGCTCCCGATCCCGCCGCCGATCGACGACCGCTCGTGCAGCAGCGTGGTCATCGCGACACTCCAGCCCTCGCCGGGCTCGCCGACCCGGTCGGAGTCCGGGACGACGACGTCCTTGAAGAACACCTCGGCGAAGTGCGCTCCGCCGTCGATCTGGCGGAGCGGACGCACGTCCACACCCGGTGCATGCATATCGAGCAAGAGAAAGACGAGACCCTTCTGCTTGGGCAGGTCCCAGTCGTAGCGCGCGACGAGCAGGCCACGGTCGGCGTCGAGCGCTCCGGAGCTCCAGACCTTCTGTCCGTTGACGACCCAGCCGTCATCGAAGCGTTGCGCCTTCGTCGCGATGCCACCGAGGTCGGAGCCCGCGCCGGGCTCGCTGAAGAGTTGGCACCACGACTCGTCGCCGCGGGCGATCGGTGCGAGGTACTTGTCCTTCTGGTCCTGCGTCCCGCGCGCGATGATCGTCGGACCGGCCAGTCCCATCCCAACGAAATCGAAGACGTAGTGGAGGCCGGCAGCCGCCTTCTCCTGGTTCCAGATGAGCGAATCCACCATGCTCAAAGCCCGTCCGCCGAGCTCGACGGGCCACGTCGGCACCCCCCAGCCGTGTTCGAAGAGGAACCGTTGCCACGACTGCCGCTGCTCGCGCGAAAGCTCGGCACCGTCGGTGATGCGCTCTGCCGCCTTCCACTTCGGCAGCTCGTACGTGAGGAACGCACGTGCCTCATCGCGAAGTTTCTGATGCTCCGCCGAGTGACTACTCCTCATCGCGCGAGTTCCGCCCCCATACGAGCGAGCGTCTGCGTCGCGCCACCGAAGGACAGCTCGATCCACTTCGACCACAGTGTGTAGCGGTACAGCGGGTAGTCGATGTCGGCGCCCATCCCGCCGTGCAAGTGTTGCGCGGCCGAGACGACACGTTGTCCGCCTTCGGCCGCCCAGAACTTGGCGACAGAAGTGGCGTGCGATGCATCAAGGCCAACGAACAGACGCCACGCCGCCTGCCACATCGTGGTGCGCATGGCCTCGACATCGATATACGCGTCGGCCGCGCGCTGCTGCACGGCTTGGAAGCTCCCGAGCGGACGGTCGAACTGCGTGCGCTCTGAGGTATACGTCGCGGTGATCTCGAGGGCGCGTTCGGCGACTCCGACGCCGAGCGCGCAGAGCGCAACGACGGCTCGCTGAGCGAGCTCGGCAGTCTGATCTGATCCAGGTGTGCCGATGCGCTCGGCCGGACGCTCGCTCAGCGTGACCGCGTACTCGGGAAAGCCGGCAGTGGTCTCGCGCCGCTCAGAAGCGAGACCCTCGGCGGACGTGACGTACAGCCCGTCGTGTGCCGAGATCACGACGTGCGAGGCGACGTCGAGTGCGGGCACCCCGACCTTCTCGCCGGAGAGGAGCCCGTCGCGCACCGTCGTCTTGGTGGCGAACGCGTCGTTGCTGCCGGGCTCGTCGAGGGCAAGGGTGACGATCCCGTCCCTCCGCGCGACAGCGTTTCCCACCAGGTGCGACCACAGCGGAACGGGAGCGACGGTTCGTCCCTGTTCGATGAGGACGATGCACTGATCGAGGAAGTCGCCGTCATCCACGCCGAGCGAGACGAGGCCAGAGCGGTCGAGTGTGTCCCACAGCTCGCGGTCGAAAGACTCGCCGCCGGCGGCGAGCTCCTTCAAGCGGTCGTGTGTGGCATGGGCCTCGAAGATCTGTCGCGCGAGATCACGGAGCGCGATCTGAGTCTCGTCGAACCCGAAGTCCATCATGCGACGGACACCCCCGCTGCCCCGGTCATCCGCGTGGCATCCCAAGGCCTGCCGTCGCGATGATCATGCGCTGCACCTCGTTGACACCTCCGCCGAACGTCAAGATCACCGCAGATCGGTACGCCTGCTCGAGCACGCCGTTGATCTGGGCGCCGACGGACCCACGCTTCACGAGCCCGGTTCGTCCGAGTACTTCGAGCATCAAGCGGTAGCACTCGACGTAGCCCTCGGTGCCGAGCACCTTCTGTGCAGAAGCATCGGCCGGCGCGAGATGTCCCTTCTCGAGCGACGCGGCCACGCGCCAATTGAAGAGCTGCAGCGCTTCGATCATCGCGTCGACACGCGCGAGGTTGAGCTGCACCCACGGGACATCGATGAGGCGTTCGCCGTCCGGCGTTTGCTCTGTCCACACCCACTGCACAACCTGCTCCCAGATCGATCGCACCCAGCCAGTGGTCGTGAGTGCGACGCGCTCGTGGTTGAGCTGGGCGGTGATGAGCTTCCAGCCTTCGTTCTCGCCGCCGACGATGTTGCTCGCCGGGATGCGGACGTCCTCGTAGTAGGTCGCCGTCGTCTGCAGTCCGGCGAGCGTGGTGATCGGAGTGACCTTGAAGCCCGGCGTGTCCGAGTCCATGATCAGGATCGAGATGCCCTGATGTTTCTTACCGGCCTTCGGGACGTCGGGGTTCGTGCGGACCGCAAGCCACACGTACTCGGCGTCCTCGGCCCCCGATGTGAAGAGCTTGTTGCCGTTGACGATGAACTCGTCGCCCTCACGCACAGCGCGTGTACGCATCGACGCGAGGTCGGTGCCGGCCTCCGGCTCGGAGTAGCCGATCGCGAAGTCGATCTCACCGGCGAGGATCTTCGGAAGGAAGAACGATTTCTGTTCGTCGGAGCCGAACCGCATGAGCGTCGGGCCGACGGTGTTGAGTGCGATCACCGGCATCGGCACGCGCGCCCGTTCGGCCTCCTCGAAGAAGATCAGCTGCTCGACCGGACCTCGTCCCTGTCCGCCGTATTCCGACGGCCACCCAACACCGAGCCAGCCGTCATCCCCGAGCCGCTTGCACACTGCGCGGTAGTCCGGAGCCCGGGGCTCGTTCCACGCCGTACGACCGTGGGTACGCGGGATCGACTCGAAATAGGCGCGCAGCTCCTCGCGCAGAGCTCGTTGCTCGGGGGTGAAGTCGATGTACAAGCGGACTCCGTATCTGACGGGTCGTCAGATACTACGGACTCCCGCTGGGAAGGGGAGGCGGCGCCGACCGAAGCTGACGCGTGAAGCAACATCTGTGGAGCCCGCTTCCCGCTCATCGGGCACCGGGCTCCACAGGAGGACGTGGGCGGCTACTTCGTGCCGATGCCGATGTTGACCGGCGCGGTCAGCACAGCGGGCCCGTTGCCACCCGAGCGCTCGCGAACCATGCCGTCGAGCACCTTGATGACGTCGGTGCACTGCTCGTCCGTGAGTTCAGCGACGAGCATGCCGGGGATCGGGTTGCCGCCGAGGCACCAGTCCCAAAGCTGCTGTCCAGTCCGCACTTCGACGCGCTCCTTCTTGCTCGTGTCGACGCTGACGTCCCTCAGGCCTGCGCCCGTCAGTCGCTGCCGCAAGACGTCCGGGTCGGCGACCTGGAACTCGAGCATCGGCTCGTCCTCGGCGGGCCCCTCGAACTCGGGGACGACCGCTTGCACCGCGCCGATGAAGAAGTGCAGCGCCTCGAACTCGTCTGGGTTCCCGTACGCGATGAGGAGTACGCGTCCGCCGGGCTTCGTCACGCGGAACATCTCGCGCAGCGCCTGGGCCTGGTCCGGGACAAGCATGACGCCGAACTGCGACCCGGTGACGTCGAAGCTGTCGTCCGAGATGTCGAGGTGATGGGCGTCCATGACGCGACCTTCCGCGTCGAGACCCTCCTCACGCACTCGCGCTTCGAAACGCTCGATCATGCCGGACGACCAATCGGTCGCCAGCACCTTTGCTCCGAGACGCGCCGCCGGCAGACTCAGGCCGCCGGTTCCGGCAGCAACGTCCAGGAAGCCATCCCCGGGCTTCACGCCTGCGAGGAGCAACGCTTCTGTTGCGAGTCCGGCCTCACCGGGGGCAACGTGCTCGTCGTATCCCGTTGCGATCGCGTCCCATGCCTCGGCCGACGCTACGTGCTCTTCATGCGTTGCGGTGACATCTGTCATCACGTCCTCCTTCGCCTTCACCGGCTTGTCAGCACGCGCGCCGCGCGCCCTTGGTTCGATCCGAACGAAGCGATGTGCTTCGCGATGTAACGGGCATCTCGACCGACACCGGTGATGACGTCGGACGTCGCGGCGTATTGGAACTCGAGGCCCAGGAAGTGCAGACCCGGCTCCGCCGAGACGATGCCGCGTTTGTGGAGAGGACGCCCGTCGTCATCGAAGACGGGGAGGTCGATCCACGGGAAGCTCTGGTGGAAACCTGTGCACCAGATGACGTTGGCGACATCGAGGATGGTTCCGTCCTCGAGCACCGGCGACCCGCTCTCGACGCCGGTCACCTTCGCGAGTACGCGCTCGACACCGGCGGCGACAAGCTCCTTCGGCTTGATGCGGACCACGGGCGCGCCCTTGCCGGCCATCTTCGGAAGGACCTTCCGTCCGACCGGCGTCCCCAGGTTCAGCACGCGGTGACCGACGAACCGGACGATCCGGATCAAGACCCGCGACGCGACGAACGTGTCGATGTGGAACGGGATGTTCCCGGGGTGTCGTCCAACGAGCCACGTCGGATGCGTGCGGACGACGTCCATGGCGATGTCGGAACCCGAGTTTCCCGCGCCGACCAGCAGGACCCCGCCCTCCTGAAGCTGCGCAGGACTGCGGTAGTCGACCGAGTGGATCTGCACGATGCGTGGATCGAGTTCGGCCGCCAACGGCGGCACCTTCGGTTGCTGGAACGCGCCGGTCGCCACGATCACGCGTTCGGCTTCATAGCGGTGCGTCTTCGTCGTCACCACGAAACGGCCGCGTTCCTTCTTCACGTTCTCGACGCGGCTTCCCGTGCGGATCGGAAGATCGAACCGCTGCGCATATGCCTCGAGGTACGCGGCGAACTCGTCCTTCGTTGGAGCGTGGTTCTTGTCGCCGGTGAACGGCATACCGTCAAGCGAGCAGTAGCGGCCCGGCGTGAACAACCGCAGCGAGTCCCACCTCGACCTCCATGCGTGACCGACGCGGTCGTTCGCGTCGAGGATCACGAACGGCACTCCAAGCTTCTTGAGCTGGTAACCCATCGAGAGACCGGATTGGCCTCCGCCGATCACCACCGTGTCGATGCTTTCGAGTTCCTTGCGCATGTCCCCTCCTCATCGCTGGCCGGTCCGGATGACCGACAAGCCGACCTTAGGAGGAGGGGATCGCGGCGGCTTCGGGCGGAACACCCAAATCAGGTGCTGGGCCGCATGGGTATTTCTATGTAGTCGCGCCTACGCGAGACCGTTCTCGTAGGCATAGGCCGTGGCGGCCGCGCGCGACGAGATCCCGAGCTTCGTGAAGATGTTGCTGATGTGGCGGGCTACGGTCTTCTCGCTGAGCACGAGCTCGGAGGCGATCGCGCGGTTCGTCCTCCCCGTGGCGACGAGTCGCAGGACCTCCACCTCGCGGGGCGAGAGGCCTCCCGACGTCTTGGGTGCCTTTGGTCCGTAGATCTCCTTCAGGCGCGCGAGATCCGGTTCGGCCCCCAGTTGCTCGAAATCCTCACGGGCCGCCTCGAACTCCATGTCGGCGCCGGCGTCGTCCCCCAGTGCTCGGCGAGCAAGCCCCATCAGCACGCGGACCCGCGCGGCTTCATGTGGCGCGTCGAGCTGCCGCCAAACCACGGACGCTTCGCGCAGCTTCGAGAGTCCGGCGCGGGCGTCTGACTCGACGACCAGAACGGCTCCGTCGGCGTGTGCTGCGAGCGCGTGCAGAAGTGGTGCATCGAGCATCGTTGCGATCTCACCGAGCTCATTTGCGCACGCACGGGCCGCTCCTACATCTCCCGCCTCGAGCATGATCTCAACGGACGCCGGGAGCACCCTCGACCGAGAAGGTGGATCGTGCGTATCGTCCAGCACGCGTCTGATGGCCGCGGCGGCAACGTCGACGCGACCCTGGGCTAGCCGGATCAGCGACATCCCGGGTTCGGGCTCGCGTCCGGCTTGACTGGCCCGACGGTACGACTCCTCGGCGCCGGCGAAGTCGCCGCGTAACCGCTGGATCTCGCCGAGCTGGTAGAAGGCCGACCCGAGCGAGTCCCAGGTGGGAGGACCTGCGAGCGTTTCGCACGCACGCTCGGCGGCGATCATGGCGTCCGGCCACGCGCCTTGAAGCTGGAAGATCTCGCAGCGGTGGATGAGGCAGTTCCCTCGATAGGGCACGAGATCGGGTTGGGCATCGCACCAACGTGAGAGTGCCGCGGTCCACTCCCGCGCGCGGCGGAGGTCGAACAGCCGCTGGCACGCGTCGATCACAGCGCAATAGCAGATGCCGGCGAAGATCGCTGAGACCTCACCTGTCGTGACGGCGACCATGACCTCGTCGAGCAGGCCGAAGCCTTCCTTCGGCCGTCCCATCATGATCTCGGCTTGGCCGAGGGCGAGCCGGCTCATCGTCACCGCGTTCGGGTCGTCGAAGCGTCGTGCGATCTCTGCCGCTTCGAGGAAATTCGGGTAAGCCGTTGCCGGATCACCCGAAAACAGCACCGGCAGGTTGGTGAGCGTGAGAAACCACGCGCGCTCGACGCAGTCCTCGCCGCTCTCTTCGAGAATCCGTCCGCCCCGCGCGATCCAGCCCATCGCGGGCGCCATGTCGCCTCTGAACAACAGACCGCACGCGTGCCAGAACGCGCAATGCGCCGCTCGAGCCGGCTCGCCACGTCGGAGAGCCTCGTGGTGGGCGCGCGTCCAGGCGTCTGCTGCACCACCTTCGTCCCCGATCAGGTAAGACGCTTCCGCGAGCCGTTCGAGGTCGTCGATGTCGAGCTCGGCCTCGCGATCAGCCGCGGTGAATCGTGCGACCGCGTCGCTCCACCGATGCTCCGCGAAGACCTGTCGGCCTTGTTCGCGCTCATTTCCGGCGCTTCCTGCGCCATCGGAGCCACGCAGGACGGCGAAGTCGCGTTGCAGTTGTGCTTCGGTGAGCTGGAAGATCCGATGCGAACCGGGGAAGTCCTTGAGTCCATACGTTCCGAGATCGTTCAGCTCGCTCCCAGACCGGAGTCTCGACGAAACAAGCTCGGCGGTTGACTGTGAAACGAGGATCTGTCCGCCATGTCCGGAGTCGCAGATCCGCTTAGCACGATTGACGTCCTGTCCGACGTAATCACCATCTCGGACGATCGCCTCACCGGTGTGCAGCCCCATACGAACTCGGAGCTGGCGTCCTTCGGGCCAAGCGTGGGACTCGAGAGCGTTCTGACCCTCGAGGGCGGCCGCGGCAGCGTCCGTCGCCTTGGCGAACGCGACGAAGAGCGCGTCCCCTTCTGCGAACACCACAACGCCACTGTGCGCTGAGAACGCCTCCCGCAAGAGCGAACGTTGAGATTCCTGGAGCTCCGCGTAGCGTGCGTCGCCAAGTGCTGCGACGGTCTGAGTCGACCCTTCAACGTCTGTGAAGAGGAAGGTGACTGTACCTGTCGGAAGCGCCTGCTCTGGTCGCTCGCTCATCGCTCGCCTCGCGTCCATCCAGTCTCCCGCGTGAGCGTCACGGAGGCGAACCCAGCTATAAAGGTCTCCCATGAAACTCGGCTTGATGATCGGGTACTGGTCGGCTGCACCTCCGCCCAACCTCATCGAGCTCGCGAAGCTCGCCGAGTCGGCCGGCTACGACTCCATCTGGACGGCCGAAGCGTACGGCTCCGACGTCGTCTCACCGCTGTGCTGGATCGGCGCCAACACCAAGACCATCAAGCTCGGCACCGGCCTCATGCAGATCGCCGCACGCACACCCGCCTGCGTTGCCATGACGGCAGCCACGATCGACCACCTCTCCGGTGGACGGCTCATCCTCGGCCTCGGTGTGTCCGGCCCCCAGGTCGTCGAAGGGTGGTACGGCCAGCCGTTCCCGAAACCGTTGCAGCGCACGAAGGACTACGTCGAGATCATCCGGACGATGCTGCGCCGCGAGGAGCCGGTCACCTCCGAGAGTGAGCACTACCCGCTCCCGTATCCGGGCGGCGCCGGGCTCGGGAAGCCGCTCAAGATCACCGTCCATCCGCTGCGTAGCGAGATCCCCATCTATCTGGGGGCTGAAGGACCCAAGAACGTGAAGCAAACAACCGAGATCGCCGACGGTTGGCTCCCGATCTTCTACTCACCGTTCCGCAACGACATGTACGAAAGGATCAGCTTCCCTGAGGGCTTCGAAGTCGCATGTCCGGTGACGATGATGGTCACCGACGACTCCCCAGAAGCAGTGAAGGGCGCCCTCGACTTCATCAAGCTCTCGCTCTCCTTCTACATCGGGGGCATGGGAGCGAAGGACCGCAACTTCCACCTCGACGTCGTCGGACGCATGGGTTTCGAGGAAGACGCACGGCGCGTCCAGGATCTGTTCCTCGACGGCAAGCGGGACGAAGCAGCCGCGGCTGTACCCGACGCACTCGCCGACGAGATCTCGCTCGTCGGACCGAAGGAACGGATCAAGGAACGTCTCCAAGCGTGGGAGGCATCGCCCATCACCACGCTGCTCGTTGGCGCTCGCGACGAGGCGACGGTGAAGCTGCTCCCGGAGCTGCTCTGATGCCGATGTTCTCCAACCGCGTCACCGAGATGCTCGGCATCGACATCCCGATCGTCCAAGCACCGATGGGATGGATCGCCAGATCGCAACTCGCTTCGGCGGTGAGCAACGCCGGCGCGATGGGGATCATCGAGACATCGTCGGGACAGCTTGACGAGATCCGTGACGAGATCCGCAAGATGCGCGACCTCACCGACAAGCCGTTCGGCGTGAACATCGCGCAAGCGTTCGTGCGCGACCCCGCCATCGTCGACTTCGTCGTCGAGCAGGGCGTGAAGTTCGTGACGACTTCCGCCGGATCTCCGACGAAGTACACCGGACAGCTCAAGGCCGCCGGTCTGACCGTCTTCCATGTCGTGCCGAATCTCTACGGCGCGCTCAAGGCGATCGACGCCGGCGTCGACGGACTCGTTGTCGAAGGCGGCGAGGGCGGCGGTTTCAAGAACCCTCGTCCGGTCGCCACGATGGTCCTCTTGCCGCTGGTCGCATCGAAGGTGGACGTCCCGATCATCGCTGCCGGCGGGTTCGTCGACGGACCGACCATGGCTGCCGCATTCGCCCTGGGGGCCGAAGGCGTTCAGATGGGTACACGCATGGTGTCCGCGCTCGAGTCGCCCGTGCACGACAACTGGAAGCAGATGGTGGTCGATGCCGCGGAGACGGACACGGTATTCCTGAACCGGCACACTTCGCCCGCCCTGCGCGCTTTGCGCACCAAGCGGACGGAGTCCTTCGAGTTCGATAACGAGTCCAATGCGATGTCGCTCTTCGGCAACGCCATGGATCTCTACTTCGGCGGCGACATGGAAGCCGCGATCGCGTTGAGCGGACAGGTGGCCGGGCGCATCGACGAGATCAGGCCCGTCGCCGACATCATCGACGAGTGCGCGACGGACTGCCTCGCGCTGCTCCGCGAGCTGGCCGAGCGCTATCCCGACGTCGTGACCGCACGATGAGCCGGCGCGTTGCGATCGTCAGTGACGCCGCGTTCTATGTCGGGCCGGATCTAGCGCGACTTCTCGCCGCGCGCGACCACGACCTCGTGTTGGGCGACGCGAACGAGGAACTCGTCGATGAGCTCGCGTCGGCCGGCGCAACGGTCGAAAACGTCACCGGCGTCCGGGATCTCACTGCCGAAGGATCCGCGGAGCGACTGGTGCAAGCGGCGCTCGATCGGTTCGGCCGCATCGATTCCGCGACGGCGTTCACCGGGCAGATCATCGTCGGACGATTCCTGCAGTCGAGCGTCGACGACCTGCGCGTCGTGATGAAGGGCTGCCTCGAGTCGCCGTACAACTTCCTGCGCGCCGTCGTTCCGCAGATGGTCGAACAAGGCGAGGGACAAGTGCTCGTCCTCACGAGCGCGGCCGGCGCGCGTCCGACGCCCGGAGCTCCGCTCTACTCGAGTGCCCGAGCGGGCGCGAACATGCTCGTACGCAACGTCGCTGCTGAAGTCGCGAAGAACGGTGTCCAAGTGAACGCCGTTGGGACGAACTTCATGGACTTCCCAGCCTTCCTCGCAGCCAATCGCGTCACCGACGAGGAGAGCCGCGCGCGGGTCGAGTCGATGGTGCCGATGAAGCGCCTCGGGGGCCTCGATGAGCTCGCGCATTTCTGTGCGCCGTTCGTCGACGGCACGAGCCGCTTCACCACCGGACAGTTCGTCGCCTACGCCGGCGGCTGGGCCTAAGCGGCCCGGGGGCCGAGCTTCACCGGCAGCGACTTGATGCCGCGGATGAAGTTCGAGCGAAGGCGCTGCGCCGGCCCCGTCTGCTCGATGTCCGGGTAGCGCCGCATCAGCTCCTCGAAGAGTGCGCGGATCTCCTGGCGCGCGAGCGACGCACCGAGGCAGAAGTGCGGGCCGCCACCGCCGAAGGCGAGATGCGGATTCGGCTGTCGTCCGACGTCGAAGTGACCGGCGTTGGTGAACACCTCGCTGTCGCGGTTGGCCGCGACATACCACATGCACACTTTCTCGCCCTCCGCGATGGTCTGTCCGCGGATCTCGGTATCTCGTGTGGCGGAGCGCTCGAAGTGCATGACCGACGTCGTGAGACGAAGCATCTCCTCGACCGCCGTCGGCATCAGCGACGGATCGTCCTGGAGGCGCCGCATCTCGTCCGGATTCTCGAAGAGCAGGAGCATGCCACCTGTGATGAGGTTGCGTGTCGTCTCGTTGCCTGCGATGACGAGAAGCATGCAGAAGATGAGGAAGTCGAGCTCGTCGAACTTCTCACCGTCGAGGTCGGCTTGCAGTAAGACGCTGACGAGATCGTCACCGGGATTCTTCTTGCGCTCCTCCGCGAGAGTCTTGAAGTAGTTGAACATCTCCATCTGCGCCGCGCCGGCCGACTCACCCGCGCCGGCGGACGTCGGGTTGTAGTCGGGGTCGGCGTTTCCGACCATGACGTCGCCGAGCTCCTTGAGCAAACGCGCGTCGTCCCGCGGCGTCCCCAGCATCTCGACGATCACCCGTAGCGGGAGCTCAGCCGAGATCCTGTCGACGAAATCCACGGTCTCATGGGATGAGGCGTCACCGAGCTCGTCGAAGATCAGCCGAGTCACTTCGCGCGTGTGCGGCTCGAGGTCGCGCACAAGGCGCGCCGTGAAGCCCTTCTCGACGAGAGATCGCAGCTTCTTGTGGCGTGGGTTGTCCATCGAGAGCATCGAGCCCTCGGGCTCGAGGCCGATGATCGTCCCCTGCGCGGAGCTGAAGATGTCGGGGTTCTTACTGACCGCGACGACGTCCGCGTACTTGGTGAGCGCCCAGAATCGATCCCGGACGCCCTCGTTCCAGTACACGGGCGCCTCGCGCTGGAGGAGTTTGAACGCGCCGAGGGGATCACCGGACTGGAAGAGGTCGGGATCCGAAAGGTCGACGTGCAGGTCTACACGAGGCGTGTCGGGGGCTTTCAAGACGCGCTTATAGTGTCAGCCGCACCAAGAACTGACAACCCGTCAGATATTCGAAATGACAAACACTTATGGACTTCGAACTCCCAGCTGAACATCCGGCAAGAACGACGGTCCGTGAATGGATCGCCGAACATCCGACTCCCTCTCCGCGCGAGCTCGCCGACAGCGGTTACGTCGTCCCGCACTGGCCGAAACCATGGGGCCTCGACGCCGGCCCCATCGAACAGCTCCTGATATCCGACGAGCTGAAGCGCGCGAACATCCAGCGCCCGATCAATCCGATCGGCATCGGACATTGCGGCCCGATCCTCGTCATACACGGAAGCGACGAACAGAAGCAACGTTACATCCCGCCGATGCTTTCGGCCGATGAGATCTGGTGCCAGCTCTTCAGCGAGCCCGGCGCAGGCTCCGACCTCGCCGGTGTCTCGACCCGCGTCGAGAAGACCGATGACGGCTGGGTCGTCAACGGACAGAAGGTCTGGACGTCGCTCGCGCACGACGCGAGCTACGGGATCCTGCTGGCGCGCACCAACCCCGACGTCCCCAAGCACCAGGGTCTCAGCTACTTCCTCGTCGACATGAAGACGCCTGGGGTGGACGTCCGTCCGCTCATCGAGATGACGGGGGACCACCTGTTCAACGAAGTCTTCTTCACCGACGTCCACATCCCGGCCGACGCGCTCATCGGGGACGAGGGCAACGGCTGGGGGATGGCTCGTGACACGCTCGACAACGAGCGTGTCACCCTGTCGCGCGCGGGTCTGCAGTGGGGCTGGGGCCCCACTGCAGAAGACCTCGTGCAGGTCGCACGCGACGCCGCCAGCGCGGGAAGGCCCGTGAAGGACGCGGTGCTCCGGATGCGCCTGGTCGAGGCGTACATCGAGCACGAGATCATCCGCATCCACGGCCTGCGCATGGTGGCGGCAGCGGTGTCAGGACGTCCCGGGCCGGAGGCGTCGTTGCGAAAGGCTCTCTCCGACCCGCACGGGCAGAAGACGTTCATCCTCTCGAAGGACCTCGCCGGTGCGTCCGGGATGCTCCTGGACAGCGGACCGATGGGGGCCGACCCGATGTGGTGGTCGCGCGGATTCCTGTTCGCACCAGCCCTGACCATCGGGGGCGGGACGTCCGAGGTGCTGCGCAATGTGATCGCCGAACGCATGCTCGGCCTCCCGCGCGAGAAGGAAGAGGACTCCGACAAGCCCTGGCGCGAGACGCGAAAAGCTCGGATCTAACGGACGCGGGGCTCAAGCAACGGACCGTGGCTCGGCAGAGCGCTCGGCCGAGCCACGGTGCTGCTCGCGTAAGCCATCAGTCCTCTCGACGGCTCGGGAGCCTCCGTACCTCGATGCCCTCCTCTCGTGCCGCACTCGCGACGTCGCCGTCGGCCGTTGCGATGACGTCGTCCGGACCTGCCGACGCGAGAAGGAAGCAGTCGGCGAGCGACAGGTCGCGCTCCTTGCGGTCGTAGTAGCGCGCGCGGATCTCTGCGACTCGCCACGACATCGGCTCGTCGGTCGTCGCCACCGCGACCGGTCCCCCGATCAGACCCGACAGCGCACCCTCCACCTCGCGCATGTCGACGCGATCGACACGGGCCAGCTGATCGAGGACCTCGGCGAGGTTGACCGTGTTGATGACGCAATCGCCGCCGCGGAGCAGCGCCTCGACCGCGCCGGCGGCCGTCTCGTCGCGGAGGTACGCGAGCAACGCGTACGCGTCGAGGACGATCACGTCCGGCGACGGCTCTCCGAGCGTCGCTCGTCCGAGCGCGCACGCGTGCGCATCTCGCTCGACGAACGGCGGACACGCGATGCGAGCACACCACGTGCCGCTGCGATCGGATCGTCGTCCACGGGCCGCAGGACGAGGTGGTCACCGAAGTCCTCGACGACCACCGTCGACGTGTTCCACCTCTTCCGGACCTCGGCGGGGACGGAGACCTGGCCGCCGCGCGATACACGAAGCCTCTTCATGTCCATGAGTTTAGCACATGTACATGGATCTCTTGCATGGTCTACCTCTCTTCGCGCCCCGACTACACTCTCGTCCCGACCAGCCAGGAGATATAGGTGGAACCCGCCGTCCTGTACGAGATCGACGGGCACATCGCGACGGTTACGTTCAACCGTCCCGAGGCGCGCAACGCCGTCAATCCCGAAGTCATCGTCCGGCTCTCCGACGCATGGGACGCAATCGATGGCGACGACAACGTGCGGGTCGCGATCCTCACCGGTGCCCACGGACATTTCTGCGCGGGGGCCGACCTCGACCGACTCGTCGGCAAGCTGATGGCGGGCGGCGACCCTGCCGACGAGTACGAGGCGCGCATCCAGGATGACTACTCGATCATCTACAAGGGGTTCCTGCGTTCCCATCGGCTGACCAAGCCGCTGATCGCCGCGATCGAAGGTTTCTGCCTCGCCGGCGGTGGCGAGCTGCTGCAATCGTGCGACATCCGGGTGGCGGGCGAGTCGGCCGAGCTCGGCATCACCGAAGCCAGGTGGGGACTGTTCCCGATCGCCGGATCGACGGTGCGGCTCAAGCGGCAGATCCCGTACACGAAAGCCATGGAGATGCTGCTCACTGCTGGTCGCTATTCGGCTCGCGATTGCTTGAGCTTCGGCCTCATCGGTCACGTCGTCGCCGACGGACAGGCCCTCGTCAAAGCACAGGAGCTCGCCCAGCAGGTCGCGTCCAACGGTCCGCTCGCGATACGCAAGATCAAGCAATCGGTCGTTGAGACTGAGTGGCTTCCAGAGCAGCAGGCGCTCGATCGCGAGCTCGAGCTCGGGATGGAAGTGATGTTGAGCAAGGACGCGCGCGAAGGCCCGAAAGCCTTCAAGGAGAAGCGCAAGCCGAACTTCACCGGCACATGACCTGGGATCTGCGCCCGTCCTAAATGTCCGCCGACAGCGAGCATCTTCAGGAGGGAACCGAATGAGCGACGGACCAACGCTGGGGTTCTGGGCGTACGCAGCGGAGAACCGCGACAAACTCTGCATCGTCGATCCGGACGGAACCGAGCGGTCGTTCGGCGAGGTGCTCGACCGGTGCAATCAGTACTCGCACGGACTTCGCGATCTCGGCCTGAAAGCCGGCGACGGGATCGCAACGATCCTGCCGAACGAGCACACATTGATCGAGCTCTACCTCGCGGCCTTACAGATCGGCCTGTACTTCACCCCGGTCAACTGGCACCTCGTCGCACGCGAGATCGAATACATCCTCGAGGACTCCGACGCGAAAGTCGTCGTCGCAAGCGAACGATTCGCCGACGCCGCCAAGGCCGCATGCGATGCAGCCGGTGTTCCGGACAACGTGCGATTCGCGTCCGGCAAGGTCGATGGCTTCCGAGACATCAGGGAACTCTCGGAGGGACAGCCGACGACGCGCCCGGACGACCTCTCGTCCGGCCAGGCGATGATGTACACGTCCGGGACGACGGGGAGCCCGAAGGGTGTCCGCCGCAAGATGTCGGACGCGTCGCCCGACGACACCGCCATCGGGATGGCGTTCTTTCCGCTGATGTTCGACTTCCAACCGGGCACCGGAGTGCACCTGACGGTCGGACCCCTGTACCACGCTGCGCAGATCATGTTCAACACGTCGTCCCTGCACCTCGGGCACACGGTCGTGCTCATGGACAGATGGACGCCGGAAGGCACGCTCGAGCGCGTCGACCGCTACAAGGTGACGACATCGCATCTCGTCCCGACGATGTTCCATCGACTGCTTGCGCTCCCCGAGTCAGAGCGCGCGAAGTACGACGTCTCGAGCTGGACCAATGTTGTCCACGCCGCGGCGCCGTGCCCCGTTCCGACGAAGCAAGCGATGCTCGACTGGTGGGGGCCGTGCATCTACGAGTACTACGCGGCCACCGAAGGCGGCGGCACGACGGTGAAGCCGGACGAGTGGCTGAGGAAACCAGGCACCGTTGGACAGCCGTGGCCCACTGCGGAGATCAAGATCCTCGACGACGACGGCAACGTGCAGGCACCGAACGTGCCCGGCACCGTCTGGATCAAGCCGCCGGGCGCCGCAGCATTCGAGTACCACAAGGACAAGAAGAAGACGAGCGACTCGTGGAAGGACGGGTTCTTCACCGTCGGCGACATCGGCTACCTCGATGAGGACGGATGGTTGTTCCTCAGTGATCGGAAGGCCGACATGATCATCTCGGGCGGCGTGAACATCTACCCGGCCGAGATCGAGAACGTGCTCGCGACGCATCCCCTGGTTGCGGACGTCGGAGTCATCGGTATCCCGAACGAAGACTGGGGTGAGGAGGTCAAAGCCCTCGTCGAGCTGCATGAGGGGATCGAGCCGTCCGATGATGTGATCGGGGAGCTCGCTGCGTTCTGCCGCGAGAACCTCGCGGGTTTCAAGGTGCCGCGCAGCTTCGAGTTTCGAGAGCACCTGCCGCGCACCGACACAGGCAAGCTGCTCAAGCGTGAGCTCCGGGAGCCCTACTGGGCGGGCCGCGAGAAACGGATCTAGGCCGGCTTCTCGCGGTTGCCGAAGCCGTTCCAGTGCGTGACGGCGGCTGCGGGCTTCCGTCTCGCGACACCGAACTTGCCTTTCGGACGGCCCATCGCGACGAGCGCGATGATCTGCATCGTGTCGGGCACGCCGAGCACCGCACGGAGGTCGTCCTGATAGATACGGAACGCCGTCGTCATCGTCGTTCCGATGCCGAGCGAACGCGCCGCAACCATCAGGTTCTGAACGGCGGGATAGACCGAGGCCTGCACGGTGCCGATGTCCAGCGGCCCTTCGTCGTCGTGCAGCGTCATGTCGATGCCGTGCGCGCAGACGGCCACGAGCGCGGGGGCCGTTGCCATGTTGTCGGCGAGATGCCTGGAGCTCGCACGCGTGCGATGGAAGCTCGCTTCGTCCTCCGGTGAACGGAATCCCATCTCTAGCGCGAGGAGCGCCTTCTCGTATCGGTCGTACGCGCGCTTGTAAACCTCACCGACCTTCTGCTTCACGTCCCCGTCGGTGATGGCAACGAACGCCCACGGCTGGATGTTGCCACCGCTCGGGGCCTGCACGGCAGCCCCGATGCACTGGACGATCTCGTCGTTGGTCACCGGCTCCTCGGTGAAACGCCGGATCGCACGCGTCGTTCTGATGATCTCGATCGGATCCATCTATCTCCCCTTGAAGTTCGGCTCCCGCTTCTCTTTGAGTGCCGCCAACGCTTCAGCGTGGTCCTCGCTCTTGAACGTCAGCAGTTCCATCGACAATGCATAGTCGAAGGCCGTCGCGAGTGCCTGCTTCACAAGCTGATTGACCGCCATCTTCGTGTAGCGGATGGCGAGCGGCGCTCCAGCAGCCAGCCGCTGCGCGAAAGCCATCGCCGCGTCGTCCAACTTGTCGTCGTCGCACACCTCGTTGATGAGACCGATGCGATGCGCTTCCTCAGCGGTCAGCGGATCGCCAGTCATCAGATACCGCTTGGCGAGTGCCGGACCGACGGCGAGCGGCCACGCGACCGCACCCCCGTCACCGGCGACCACACCTACTCGCACGTGCGGATCGGCGATCGTGGCGCTGCGCGCAGCGAAGATCGTGTCGCACAACAACGCGATCGTCGCGCCGAGACCGATCGCGTGGCCGTTGATCGCGCACACGATGGGGATCTCGACATCGAGGAGATCCCAGATGATCTGCTTGCCTTCGCGACGAAGTTCCTCGAGGCGGCCGGATGCTTGAAGACTCGGGAACCAGTTGAAGTCGCCGCCGGCAGAGAATGCTCGTCCGCGTCCGGTCAGGAGCACAGCCCGAGCATCAGTCTCCGCCCGGAGATCGCCGAACAGCCAGCGAAGCTCGTGATGCAGGACTCCGTCCACCGCGTTGAGGTCGCTGCGCGGATGGTCGATCACAACACGCAAGACATCGTCGATGCGCTCGAAGCGGATGCACTCGTATCCTTCATCGTCGCTGGCATCGTCGCTGGGCGCCGCGCTCCGCGTCGCCCGCCGTCCGTCAGAGCTGGGAGACATCAGCACTCACCCCAAGGATCACGCGGCCGACGAGCTCGAGCGTCGGCGGACCGACGGCGAGGTGCTGAGTGATGGCGTGCACATCGCGGAACGCACGCTGCAGCCGGCTCTGCGAGAAGATCGACGTTCCGCCACCGGCATCATAACTGCGATCGACAACACGTGCCGAAGCACGGACGGCGTGGGTCGCCGCCAGGCGCAACGACGCGCGCTGCTCGAGCGTCGGATCCCGATGGTCCTCTGCCGACGACCAGGCCTCGTCCACGACTTCGAACAGCAACGCTCTGGCCGATCGCAGCTCGGCTTCTGCAGTGGCGCGCTCGGTCTGGATGTGAGCCCGCTGACCAAGCTTGCGCGCCGTTCCCGTCGGCGTCTTCGCACTCGCAAGGACGTCGAACTCGTCGATCGCACCGCGGGCAACACCGAGAGCGACGGATGCGACGCCGAGCGCCAGCATGCTGAACAAGGGGAACCGGTAGAGAGGGCCGGCGTGATGGGGTTCGGCTCCGATCAGCGGGAAGGTCCTCGACGCGGGGACGAGCACGTCCTCGGCCCCCACGTGATTACTTCCGGTCCCTCGAAGGCCGGACACGTACCAGGTGTCCTCGATCACAAGCTCGCTCACGGGAACCATCACGAAGCGCATGTCGGGACGATCGCCTTCCAGCCTCGGGACGTCCCCGTCGAAGACGACCGCGCCAAGGGCGAACCAGTCGCTGTGCGTGACGCCGCTTCCGAAGGCCCAGCGTCCGGAAAGCCGGAAGGCATCGCCGTCCGGGGTCAGCCGTCCGTTCGGAGCGACGACGCCACCTGTGCGCACGCGTTGCACGGTGTAGATCGCGTGCGCTTCGTTCGGCGCGAGCAGCGCGGAGATGACGCTCGTCTGCGCACCGATCATCGCGCACCAGCCAACCGATGCATCGGCACGCGCGAGGGCCTCGAAACTCTTCAGCTGAGTAGCCAGAGCGACCTCGCCGCCGCCGAGCGCAGCCGGTACACCTGCTCGAAAGATCCCGGCGTCGGTGAGCGACTCAACCAGCGCGTGCGGAAGCCGGCGTCCCACCTCGATCTCGTCGGCGGCGGCACGGACCTCGTCGCCGAGCGCGCAGGCTGTCACCGTCAGGTCACCCATGACCCTCGACGATACCGACAGCGGCGTCGATGGATCAGACCGCTTCGACCAGGTCCGGCTCCACTGTGGTCTCGATCACGCGAGCGGCATCGCCGCGCTTCTGGCCAAGGAGATAGGTGCCGACCAGAGTCGCCGCCGCCAGCGTCGCAGCTCCTCCGACACCGAGCGCGGCTCTCGGTGACCACGTCTGCGAGATCCAGCCGATCACCGGGCCCCCGATCGGCGTCGACCCGAGGAGCACGAGCGAGAAGATCGAGAGCGTTCGTCCGCGCATGACGGGCGATGAGTTCAACTGCACCGTGCTGTTCGCCGTCGAGATGAACAGCATGCCGGCGAGGCCGACGACGGGAAACGCCAGGTACGCCACGCCGAGCGTGGGAGCGAAGGCCGCCGTCAGCTCGAGCGCACCGAAGGCGATCGCGGAGCCAACAAGGAGGCGCCGTGTCGGGCGCGCGCGGGTCGCGGCGTACATCGCACCGATGAGAGAGCCGAACGCAAACACCGCGGACAACGTCCCGAACGTCGTCGCGTCGCCCGAGAAGGTCTTCTTGGCGAGCACCGGCAACACGATCTGAAAATTGAGTCCGAGCGTCGATACCACACCCATGAGGACGATCGGGAGCAGAAGGTCGGGCTTGGATCTGACGTAGCTCAGGCCGGCGCGGATCTGTCCTCGGCCCTTCTTCGCAACTTCGTGATGGATGTGCAGATCACGCTCCCGCATGAGCGACAGCGCGATGAGAACAGCCACGAAGCTCAGCGCGTTGACGGCGAAACACAGAGCGATGTCGACGCTCGCGATGAGCACGCCAGCGATGGCCGGGCCTGCCATCCGCGCGACGTTGAAGGCGGCGCTGTTCAGGCTGACGGCGTTCATGACGTCTTCCTCGCGCACCATCTCCGCGACGAACGACTGCCGCGCGGGCACATCGATCACTTGGATCACGCCGTAGGTAAACGCGAGTCCGTACACCATCCAGAGTTCGGCGATACCTGTCGCGACGAGAACGGCCAGCACCGTCGCCTCGATCGCGAACAGCGCTTGGGTGACGAGCAGGATGCGGCGCTTGTTGAGGCGGTCGGCGACAAGGCCGCCCCACACCCCGCCGATGAGCATCGGACCGAACTGCAGCGCGGTGACGATCCCAACGGCGAATGCGCTGTTCGTCAATTCGAGGACGAGCCATGACTGCGCGACGATTTGCATCCACGTACCGACGAGTGAAACGAGCTGGCCGGCGAGGAAGAGCCGGTAGTTACGGGTACGGAGAGCGCGGAAGGCGTTCCTCATCTCGCGCATCCGCTCCGCTCCGGCGGGGGCTGGGCGATTCGGTCGAGGATATCGGCGGCCTGTCGGAGCAAGTCCCGCTCCTCGGAGCTGAGGGCCTGAAGACGCACGCACAGCCACGCATCGCGTCGTTTGCGGTACGCCACGACGTTGCGGCGCCCCTCTTCGGTGGCTCGGACATTGACGACGCGCCCGTCTTCGAACGAGTGGTCCCTCTTCACCAGGCCGCGCTCTTCGAGCGCCGCGACCACCCGGGTCATCGACGGCGGCTTCACGCGCTCGGCGGCCGCGAGCTCGCCGAGGGTCATCGGGCCGTCCCGGTACAGAGTGGAGAGCGCGGTGAGCTGGGAGGGAGTGGCGTCTTCGTCGTTGGAACCCTCCTGGCGGAGACGCCTCGCGAGCCTCGCGACCGAAACACGCAGCCGGGACGCCTGCTGGGGGGCCGAGACCTTCCGGGTTCCTGGGGACATATCGTTAGCATACCAAACATTTAGCGTAGCTAACGGGATGGTCGTCGAGGCGGATCACAGATCATCGCTGCCGAGAGTGAAGGCCGCGCCTGCTACGCCATCGAGGTCGAACCACAGTTCGTTGATGTCGCCGTAAGGCGCTGGGAGGAGTTGACCGGCTCGGCCGCGGAGCGGCGCTCCGCTTAGGTCCTCACCAACCGTACGTACGGCGCTCGGCGCGGCGTCCGACGCTCATAGAACTCGATGAAGGGGTGCGTCTTGGCGA
>CAZFOB010000011.1:0-119643 GCA_964520325.1 uncultured Actinomycetes bacterium
GGGAGCAGGGGTCGAGGCGGCCGGCGCAGGAGCAGCGGCGACAGCCGGGACGGGGGCGGCGGCCGGAACAGGCGCAGCCGGGACGGGGGCGGGCGCAGGTGCGGCCACCGGGGCGGTCGTCCGTGCAGGTACCACGACCGGCGTCGCGAACTTGCGGTTGCGCGCGAGCACCGCGAGGACGTAGTAGAGGGCCACGAATGCAAGGAGCGCGAGGAACGCGAGCAGCGTCACGACCGCGAGCAGGAACACCCAGTTGAGGTTGGGCTTGATCTCCGCATCGGGCGCCTGCGCGAAGACGGGCGAGTGGACGAGCCAGAAGATCGCAGCGGTCACCGCGACACGGACGGGGCGTTTGAGAGTCGTCACCTTCGAGCCAGGATGATGCCACATCGTCGGCCGCCAACGACTGCGGACAACGAGCTTCGCGGCTCTACCCGCAGTTCTCCTTCGCTTCCTTCTTGATCTGCTCGGCTTCCTTCTTGAGCGCCGGAGCACCGGTGCCCTCGAGGTAAGGGACGATGGCCGCCAACGTAGCCACGCAGTCGGCCCTGCGCTTGAGGCTCTTGAAGACCTCGGCGAGGGTCCGGTAGTACGTGAGGTTCGAGTAGGGGTTGAGCTCGATCGCGGCCCGCGCCGGACCCGCGGCGTCGCCGACCTTCTTGAGCTCGATGTTCGCGCGCGCCAGAACGTGGTTGGCGCTCGGGATCGACGGATCGATGGCGAGCGCCTTGGTTGCTTCAGCCTTGGCCTGCGCCGGCTTGCCGAGCGCGTTCTGCGCGTTGGCCTGCAGGGTCAAGGTGAACGAGTTGCGCGGGTCGATGTCGAGCGCGTTGCTCCAGTTGGCAAGAGCCTCAGCGACGAACTCCTGCTGCCGCTTCTTGTCGGTGGTCGTCCGCTGTTGGTTGAACTTGATGTTCGCGCGCGCTGCGAGCGCTTCGACGAAGTCGGGTTCGCTCTTGAGAGCGGCATCGAGGTCGGCGATGTTCTCTGTGTTCGTTCCACCCGACGACTCGGCACCACGCAGGTACCGGAGAACGGGATCGTTCGGGTTGCCCTTGATCAACGCGTTCAGGAATGGACGCGTGGTCTTCCGCGAGATCTCCCCTTTGATCTTGACGGTCCGCTGTTTGCCGTTGCGGCCCCTGATGCCGAGCTCGGTCTGCTCGCCCCGCCGCGAATGCAGCAACGCGAGCGCGTGCTCACGGTTGGTGACACGATCGCCGTCGATCTCCGTGATCAGGTCGCCGCGCGCGAGCCCGCGATTGTCGGACGGACCTCCGGGCTGCACGAAGAGCACGACGGCACCCCGACCATTGGGGGAGTCGACGAGCGTCTCCCACGACAGCGAGTTGGTCACGACTACCAGACCGGGCAGCGCGAGATTCTTCGGATCGACCCGCGGCGGCGGCTTCACGTCCTTCGCGTCCGCGTCGAAGATCTCCGCGATGGGGTTGTCGTCGGGACGGTTGCCTCCGCCTCCGCACGCCGCGGCCACCAGCGCCAGCGCCAGAAGCGGGACGAGCAGCTTGAAAGGATCACGTTTCATGTGATGTCTCCTTATGTGACTGCCTTGGCCCATGCCTGCGATAGCCATGGGGCGATTGCCGGGCCCGATTGACGGGATGGTACCCGACGAGCCGGAGGCGGGATTTGAACCCGCGGCCTGTCGATTACGAATCGACTGCTCTGCCCCTGAGCTACTCCGGCAATGACGGTCGATTGTAAGCGCCGACCCTGAGAAGCGACTGAGACACGAGTCCGGTCTACAGCGCTTGCTGCAACGACAGGAAGATCGATTCCAGCGTGAGCAGCACGTTGGCGTTGCTCCGCAGCCGGCGGCGGGCGCGTTCGATGTCCGAAAGACAGGCGATGATCCGCGCCGGGGCCCCCGGCCCAAATCCCTCGACTCGACCGATCAGATCGCTGCGTTCTTCCTCGTTGAGGACATCAGCTTGGCGGTCGTGGGTGAGCACCAACAGGTCGCGCAGCACTGAGGCGATGTCGTCGACGGCGGCTTCGAGCGCGTCCTGCTCGGCGCGGCGCTGCTCACGGCGCAGCCGTTGATCCGACGCGGTCTTGGTCTCGTTCTGCCATTGATGAAAAGCCTCCTGCTCGGCTTTGTGCTCGACGGCTACGCGGTCACGGATCTGTTTGGTTGCGCCGGCCAGCCATTCGGCCGCCTCGAGCGCGTCGCCCGGATCGCGGAGCGGCTGCAGCACACGCGCGACGGTCTGTGCGCGCTGCTCGCTCGCGAGTGGATCCATGGCAAGCGTGGTCGCTCGCTCGAGCCCGCCGCCCAGTCGCGCGAACGAGCGCGCCCGGTCGGCGCTCACACCCTGACGTTGCAGGAGCGTCGCGACCTCCGCCGGTGGTGGCTCACGGAAGCTCACTTCACGGCAGCGAGAACGAACCGTGTCGAGCAGCGCTTCAACGGACGGCGCCAGCAGGACGATCGTCGTCGACGACGGAGGTTCTTCGAGGGTCTTGAGGAATGCGTTCTGCGCCGTCGGATTCATGCGATCGGCACCTTCGACGATGATCACCCGGCGGGCTCCGGCCACCGGAGTGCGCGACGCGGCCCGTACCGCCTCGCGCACCTGATCGACGACCAGCTGCATCCCGGCCGGTTCGATGATCTCGACATCGGGATGCGCGCGATGGAGCACGCGAACGCACGTCTCACACGTCCCGCATCCGCCCTGTCCACACACCAGTGCCGCACCGAACGCGAGCGCGACGTCGCTCGGCAAGCGGCCGGCGGCGCCGGCGAACAGGTACGCGTGAGCGACGCGTCCCGCTGAGACGTCGCGCTGCAGAAAACCGATGGGGCCGTCGGCCGAGTCGACGGAGGACCAAACCGTCATGACGCAGGCGTTGTGATCCGGCCGCGGTACACGTCCCACGCGCCGTGGAGTCCGGCGGCAACGGTCACCAATCCGCCAGACGCGAACGCGAGCCTGATCCCCTGCGTTGTGTCGCCGTCGAAAAGAGCTGTGCCGTACAGCTCGGCGAGCGCCGGGAACACGATGAGTGAGACGAAGAGCGAGATGCGGATCACCACTTGAACCGACGAGAAGATGCGTCCTCGCACTTCGTCGTCAACGAGCTCTTGCAGCAGCGCGAACAGGCTCGCGTACGCCACACCGGCGCCGGCGCCGAACAAGCCGGCGACGACAAGCGCGAACACGAGCTGAGTCGTCACGCCGGCTCCAAGGAGCATCATCCCCGCGAAGATCACGGCTCCCGAGGCGAGCCACGCTTTGGGGAGACGGTCTCCGATGAACCCCAAGATGAGCACGCCAACACCCATCCCGGTCCCAAGAGCAGCAACGATGCCGCCGAAGCCCTTCGGTCCCCCACCGAGGACGTCGGTTGAGTAGGGAGCTCCGAGCGAGAAGATCACGGCGCCGCCCGCCAGCGCGACCGCGATGGAACGCATCACGCGAGAGATCTCACCGCGCTCCTTCAAGTACCGCAGGCCTTCGACGAGCTCGTCCCACAGCACACCGAGTCGAAACGGACGTGCCTGCCTGGGCACCTGCGGCACGCGCACGCGCGAGATGATCAACGCCGAAGCGATGAACGTCACGGTGTCGATCCACAGCGCGAGATTCTCCTGATTGAGATTGAGCGACCGGAAGATCGTGACGTGGGTGCCGAGGAACTCCGCGACCCCGACGAGAGCGGTGAACGCAAGGGCGCCGAGCGGGAACACACCGTAGGTCGTGAAGAGCGCAAGCGAGTTGGTCGCGAGGAGCAGCCGCTTGGGCACGAGGTTGGGGATGAGTGCGTCTTTGGCCGGCATCCACACGAGCGTCGCGACCTCTAGGAAGAACGAGATCGCGTAGAGCGTCGGGATGTTCTGACTGAACGGAACCAGCGCGATCATGCAAGCCCGCATGATGTCGGCGGCGACCATCGCCTTGCGGCGATCGATGCGATCGAGCAGGACGCCGGCCAGCGGCCCGACGAGGAAAGCCGGCAGCACCCGGAAGATCATCAGCCCGGCCACCGCGAGCGTGTTGCCGGGAGACAATCGGTTCGTCATCGACAGCAGCGCGAACAGACCGATCCAGTCGCCGATGCTCGAAACCGTCATGCCGATCCACAACCGACGGAAGTTGTTCAACCGAAGCACCATGCCGTAGGCGTTTCGATGCTGTTCCTCAGCGGCCAGCAGTGACGGCACCGGAACTTCGGGCAAAGCTTGCGGACTCGGCTGGTCGGCCTTCGGCTCTCCGGATTCCGCGCTCACGCGGTCAGCTTGATGAAGGGGCGGCTTCCGACGCAACCGGCGGCGGTCCGGACTCGCCTTGCAACGCGTGCCCGCACGACTGGCAGATACCGCCGCGCGCCTCGTCGGCGGCCATCGTCCCGCCACACTTCTCACACGGATCTTCGAGAGGTCGCGTCCCCATGACGTAGTCGCAGTCCGGGTAGCGCGTGCAGCCGTAGAACGTCGTCTTCCGCTTGGACCGGCGTTGCTGAAGCTTGCCCTCGCTGCACTTCGGGCATTTGCCGCCGATCGTCTCCTTCTTCACGTACTTGCACTCGGGGTAGCGCGAGCACCCGGTGAACGGACCGAACCGGCCGTGGCGAAGGAGCAGCGGCGAGCCGCAGAGCTCGCACTTCTCGCCCGGCACCTCCGTCGGCTCGGGACGCTGCGTCCCGTCGATCTGGCGCGTGCCCTTGCACTCCGGGTAGTTGGCGCACGACAGGAACTTCCCGTAGCGGCCGAGCTTGATCATCATCGGCCCCTCGCACTTCGGACAGATCTCGTCCGTCGTCTCCTTGATGAGATCGTCGCGCGTGATCTCCTTGTCCTTCTTCTCGAGCAGACGTTCGAACGGGTCGTAGAACTGACGGAGAACCTCGGGCCAGTCCTTGTTCCCTTCGGCGATCTCGTCGAGCTCCTCTTCCATCGTCGCGGTGAACTTCACGTCGACGATCTCGGGGAAATGCTCGACGAGCAGGTCGGTGACGACCAGTGCGGTGTCGGTCGGGAAGATGCGGCGCTGATCGATCGTGATGTACTCGCGGTCGACCAGGGTGGAGAGCGTCGCTGCATAGGTGGACGGACGTCCGATCCCGTTCTCCTCGAGCGCTTTGACCAGACTCGCCTCGGTGAAGCGCGGTGGAGGCTGTGTGAAGTGCTGAGAAGGAAGGACGTCGACGAGCGTGAGCGTCTGGCCTTCCGTGAGCTCGGGCAGCCTGCCCTCGACTTCCTCCGGTTCGTCGTCGCGTCCCTCGCGGTAGACGACGAGGAAGCCGTCGAAGATCATCACGCGTCCGGTTGCACGCAACACATGATCGGCAGCGGCGATGTCGACCGACGTCGCGTCGAAGAGCGCCTCGTTCATCTGACAGGCGACCGTCCGCTCCCAGATAAGACGGTAGAGCTTGAGCTGATCGGCTTCGAGAGAGCGTGCGATGTCGTCGGGGATGCGCGCGGAGTGCGTCGGACGGATCGCTTCGTGCGCTTCCTGCGCGCCCTTCTTGGACTTGAACGTGGGTGGCTTGGCGGGGAGGTACTGGTCGCCGTACTTCGCGGTGATGAGCTCTCGCACCTCCTGCACGGCGCTGACCGCCAGATGCACGGAGTCGGTACGCATGTACGTGATCAGTCCCACCTGGCCCTCGGCGCCGACCTCGACACCTTCGTAGAGCTGTTGCGCGACCACCATGGTCTTGCGCGCCGAGAAACCGAGCTTGCGCGCAGCTTCCTGCTGCAGCGTCGAGGTGATGAACGGACGCGGCGGGTTCTGCTTCTGCTCGCGCTTGCGCACCTCCGAGACGGTGTAGGTGCCGGCGGCCCGGATCGCCTCGACGTGGCTCATCGCCTCGGCCTCTGTGTTCACCTCTACCCTGGTGCCACCCACGCTGTGGAAGGAGGACGAGAACCGTTCGGTGGGGTCGGTCTGCGTGTCGAACGGAACCTCGATCGTCCAAAACTCGACGGGGATGAACGCCTGGATATCGCGTTCGCGGTCGACGATCAGACGAAGAGCAACCGACTGCACCCGTCCTGCGGAAAGTCCGCGACGGACCTTCTTCCAGAGCAGCGGCGAGAGCTTGTAGCCGACGAGCCGATCGAGGACGCGCCGCGCCTGGTATGCGTCGACGAGCGGTTTGTTGATCGCACGCGGATGGTCGAACGCCTCCTGCAACGCCTCCGGCGTGATCTCGGCGAAGACAACACGCCGGACCCGTTCGTCCACGGAACCATTCGCCAGACCGACCGCATAAGCGACGTGCCACGCGATGGCCTCGCCTTCGCGGTCGAGGTCGGTGGCGAGCCAGATGGTGTCCTTCTTCTTGGCTGCCGACTTGAGCTCTGAGACGACCTTCTTCGAACCGGGGAGGACCTCGTAGGTCGGCGTGAAGGCCGCCTCGGTGTCGACACCGAGCTTGGAGCCGGGAAGGTCGCGGACGTGTCCGTACGACGCCTTGACCGTCACTCCGCCCCCGAGGATCGGGTTCAGATACCTGGTGAGGGTCTTGGCTTTGGTCGGCGACTCGACGATCACGAGGTGGCCGCCTACGGCACCTGTTGAGGCGGACGCGCGCTTAGCCGGAGCCTTCTTCTTCGCGGGCTTCCGCTTCGTAGCTTTCTTGGTGCCTTTGGTCACAGCAGGTCTCGTCTTTCTCCTGAGGCGTCCTTCGGTCAAACCGTGGACTCGCGGGCCAGGGACTCGTCGGGCAGGATACGCCGGGCCTGCGACCAGCGGGTCAAACCGTCTCCGAGGAGCGAGCCGCCCTCCAACGTCGGATGAGCCACACCGCCCCGGCGACCACAGCCAAGGCCACCAAGCCCAAGACAACGGCCGAAGAGCGCCCGACCAGGCGCGATACATCCTCCCAGCGAGCTTCAAGCTGGTAACCCGCACCGACCAGGAGCAGATTCCACACGAGGCTGCCGACCGCCGTCAGCAGGCTGAATCGGAGGATCGGCATCCGCAGCATCCCGGCTGGGATCGAGACGACGCTGCGGGCCAGCGGCACGACGCGTGCGACCAGCACCACCCTGTCGCCCCACCGGTCGAACCAGACCTCCGACCGGTCGAGGTCCCTGGCGCCGACCCGCAGGATCCGTCCGAAGCGAAGGACCGCCGGACGTCCGCCGAACCGACCGACGGCGTAGAGGATGAGGGCTCCGACGAGCGATCCGAGGGTGGCCGCGGCGACGGTGGGCGCGAAGTCCAGGCCGCCGCGCGCGACCTCGTAACCCGCCAGCGGCAGGACGATCTCGGACGGGATCGGCGGGAAAACGTTCTCCAGGACCATCGCGGCGAAGATCCCCGGGTAGCCGGCGACGATGACCGCGTCGCGCGCGAATCCTGTGAGGCCGTCCAGCACTATGCGGGTGCTATCGGCGGGGCCAGGCCGATCTCCGCAGCGACGAGCTGCAGGCCCTCGATCCCGAGCGAGATGAACTCATCGAGCGTCAGGCCGATCCCTTCTTGGACGTTTTGGATGTCCTCACGAGCCACTCCGGGGGCGAAAGCCTTGTCCTTGAGCTTCTTACGAACCGAACCGACCTTCATCCCGTTGGCCTTCTCAGGACGCACGAGCGCGTATGCCACGAGGAATCCGGACAGTGCGTCGGCGAAAACGATGGCCTTGGACATCAGATCCGTTCGAAATTCGGGATGCGCGTGGGCCAAAGCGGCGTTGCCGACCCGATCGTCGATGCCGGCCTCGCGAAGCCACTGCGCCGACAGATGGCCGTGCTTCGCCAGGTCATCGTGGGTTTGGTCCTGGTCGAGATCGTGGAACAAGCCGGCCAGCGCCCACAGATCCTCGTCCTCGGCGAAATGCCGGCCGAGTCGCCGCATGATGCCTTCGACGGAGATAAGGTGACGAACTGTCGTGTCCTTCTCCGTCTTCTCCCTCACGAGTGCGTGCGCCGCTTCGCGGTCCATGCCCCCAGAGTAAAGACCCTTGACCCCTTGATGTCTTCTCCGCAGGGTAGATAGTCGTGCCCTATCGCAGATCTCTTCGTGCATGCGTCCTGGCGCTGCCGCTCGCCCTCATAGCGACCGCGCTGCCGATCGTTGCGCCGACTCACATCTCGCCAGCGCATTCCTGGACGATGTCGATCGACAAGAGCGGGGCGATGAAGGCTCCCGGCGACTTCGCGCTCCTCGGCGTCACGCTGCCAACCGGCCTCGCCGCCGATGAGATCAGGGTGCGCACCAGTCGAGACGGGTCCCGCTGGGGACGCTTCACGCCTTTCGAGTTCGACGAGGTCGGGCCCGATGCCGATTCGCACGAGAGTGGACCGCGTACCTCGATGCCGTTGTGGACGGGCAAGAGTCGCTTCTTCGATCTCCGCGCTCCGGAAACCACGTTGGTTCATCTCATCGATCCGGGGGCCGATCCGGTCACGCCGCTCTCGTTCGCGGGCGCGTCGCCGTCCAAGCCGGGGATCATCACCCGCGCGGGGTGGGGCGCCGACGAGTCGATCCGCAAGGGCAAGCCCGAGTACGCCGAGCCGCTGCGCATGGCAGTGGTCCACCACACCGCGACCGCCGACTCGTATCCCAAGAGCCAATCCGACGACATCGTCCGCGGCATATACGCCTACCACGTGAAGACCAACGGCTGGGACGACATCGGCTACAACTTCCTCGTCGACCGCTACGGACAGATCTTCGAAGGACGCTTCGGCGGGATGGACAAGACCGTGCAGGGCGCACATTCGCTCGGCTTCAACAGGAACACGACCGGGATCTCGATCATCGGCAACTTCGCGAGCAGCAGGCCGCCGGAGGTCGCGATGAACTCGCTCAAGCGCATCATCTCCTGGCGGCTCGATCAGGGCTTCGTCGATCCCGCGGGATCACTCACCTACGTCTCGAACGGCTCCAACAAGTGGAAGAAGGGTGTCAAGGTCTCACTCAAGGCGGTCTCGGGACACCGCGACGTCGGAAAGACGGTGTGTCCGAGCGATCCTCTCTACGAAGCGCTGCCCGCGCTACGCACTGCGGCGGCCAACGACGGGCTTCCGAAGCTCTACGACGCCAAGGCGTCGCGTTCGATCGTTACTCCCAATGCCGACGGCGTCTCCGACAGCACCAAGCTCACCGGACGCTTCCCGTCGCCCGTCGGTTGGAAGGTCGACGTGATCGACTCAGCCGGCCGGGTTTTCCATTCGCTGTCCGGCTCCGGAACCACCATCAGCGTCAACTGGTACGGCAAGGACTCGGCCGGCGCGGCTGTGCCTCACGGCAGCTACCGGTTCCGCATCACCGGAAAGAACGGAACCGGCAGCGTGCGCACGTCCGACGTGGCATTCGAGGTCTGGCGTTACCCGAACGGATCGTTCTTCCAAACTGCGTCCAAGATCACCTACATCCTCGAGAAGGGCGTGCTCCGACATCCGAGCCACTGGCATGCGAGGTCGACGCGCTACAACTCGGCCGAGGTCATCTCGGTGAGCAACCATCTGACCGATGCGTACAAGAAGAGCACGCACCTGGGGTTCCGCGACGGGTCGATCGTGAGGGCGGACGGAGAGGTCTACGTCATATCCGACGGCTCGAAGCGTCCGACGACGACGCCCGAGCTCGCGCTTTCCGGCTTCGATCCAAACGCGATCATCGCGACGACCGCCGCTGCGTTGGCAAGCAACCGCGATGGCGAGAGTTGGACGAGTGCGCAGGGTTACTTCAACGGTGCCGCCCTCAAAGACTCCACCGGTCAGGAAGCAAGGGTGATGTCGGGCATCGCGCACCGGTTCTACTCGTCTAACGCGCGCAGGTCGTGGCAGATCCGAGATGTCGATCTCGCCCAAGGTGCCGACGGCAAGATCACTGAAGGACTGGGGGCCGAGCAGATCGGCTTCAGAGACGGGACGCTCGTCCGCGCCGCGAACACGACGACGATCTACGTCATCTCGGACGCGATGCGCCGCCCGTTCTCGTCAACAAGTGCGTTCAGGAAGATGGGGTACAAGTCGTCGAATATCCGCACCGTCACACCCGACGAACTGGCGTTTCACCCCGAAGGCAAACCGCTCTAATAGGCGTCGACAGATCCGGGTCACGGGCGTGACCAGCGACCCGTGCGGCTGGTTTTGACGCGGAGCCCCGGTTGTTAGCCCGTCCGAGGTCTAGATGCAAGCCAACGAGCACGAGAACTACCGCTTGTTCACGGATCACGCTCTATTCCGCATAACGATTTGGGCTTCTGAGGAGCTGGCAGCGAGCGAAGCGAAGCTGTCCGGTCCCCTCCTGAAGCGAGTTATGCGCCGACGAGCCGCAGCACATGCACCGTTCCCGGCTGAGCGCTATCGATGAGGTCTCGCGCTTGAGGCATGAGCTGGCGAAGAACATTGACATCGAGGGTTCCTGCTCGCAGGACGATGACCACGAGGCCTGAGACGTCACGCGCTTCGGCAAAGCGTTGATCGACGGTGACGATCGAGTCGAACGTCTTTCGAGCGGCGTCGAGCAGCGCACCGTTCTTGATGCCAGCCCATCCCATCTCTTGAACCGTGCTGACATCGTGCGTAGCGAGCTCCGTTCGGAGCTTGCGAGGCACGCACTCGTCAAGGAGGACCCGCACCGTCCAAGAGCAGCTGCTTAGCCTCCTCGAGCAGCGCCGTCGCTTGCTCTTGCGTCACGGTTGGAAAATCATCCAGGAACTCGGCGAGCGCGTGGCCACCCTCGAGATAGTCCAAGAGGGCTTGGACTGGAACACGCGTCCCAACGAAGACAGGAGTGCCGCTTAGGATCTCGGGATCCCGGCTAATGACACTACGACGACCACTCATATCTCTACGGTACGCCACGTCGTCGAGTGTCGAGCCTCGTGCGCATAACGGGTCTTGCCGCTCACCCGCCGCAGGCGAGCGGAGCGAGCGGCGGTCGGGTGCTGCGGCGAGTTGATATGCGGTGCCTTCAATGATCGATTGGCCCCTTCCGGTCAGCACCACAAGCCGAAGTCGTAATCGCCCAACGGCCAGCGGCTCCCTCGCGATCAGCGGCGGCGGCCCTGGGCCCCCGTCCGGACTGACTCTTGGCAGCCGCGCAACAACGATCAGGCAACGTGATCCCACGACGTGACGTTGCGCGGCGAATGGCGGAACGGAGCGACGGGCCCAGGCCGACGACGCTCAGCTGATTTTGTAGCTCGTCGTTCCGGTCGTCTTGTTGAAGGTGATGTACCCCTTCTCGAAATCCATCCGACGTCCGAGTTCGATCGTGTATTCGTCCGAGATGGGAAGGCCGAGCTTGCTCGCGCCGCCCCCGAGTTCGAGGTACTTCTCGAGGATCGCTCCGTACACAACGCGCGCGCCGTGCTTGGACGTCCAGTAGATGCGCGCCTTCTGGAACCGGTGCGACGTCCCGCCGCGAGGCGCAGCCAGTTGGTCGGTGGTCGGCAGGCCCCACTTGGCCGGACCACCGGTCTTCAGATACTTCGCGAGGATCGCGCCGTGGACTTCGTGTTGCTTGGTTGCCTTCGACGAGTAGATGTTGCCCTTCTCGAAGGTCGACACGGCCCCACTTCCGGCCGTGAGTTGATCGCTCGTCGGGAATCCGAGATCGGTTCCCGCGGCGCGCAGCGCGTCGTACTTCACGAGGATCGTCCGCTTGACGTACCAGACCTTGCCGGTCGTTGCGTTGAAGAAGAGACGTCCGCCGTCGAACGTCTGTGCCCGGCCGCGCACGGTGCCGTTGAGGTCCTTCCAGGACGTCTCCGCAGCCCGCGGCAGACCCGGCGAACAGTTCAGCGCGTCGTAGCGCGATCTGATCGCGCCGATGATGTGATGGAAGATCAGCGTCGACTTGAGCTCCAACAACGAACGGAACGAACTGCCCGAAAGACGCACGTCGGAAAGCGCACCATCGACAAGGACGCCGCCGCTTGTAGCGCCCAACACCCCGAGCACGCGTCCAGAAGCTCCGCGGGGTGAGAGGAAGTCGATGTCACTCACAGGGCCGGTGTTGTGGCCGGCATCGCGCAGCCTCTGTTCGATCTCGGTGTCCTCGAGAGACACCGTCCAGTTGTTGTGTGGGTTCTCGTTGTTGAAGTAGTCACCGGGATCGCACACGGCGCGCAGGTACGGCAACGCCGAACCGCCGAACACGTTCTCGTTGTTCTCCGTGAAACCGCCCGACGACGATGAGTAGAACGCCTGGATCGGCTTGTCGCCGTACGTCACGACCAATCCGGCCGTCGTGTTCACGGCGGCGACCCACCGCGGAGCCTCTTGCTTCACGCCGACGTAAGCCTGATCGGCCGTTGTTGCGTACACCGCACAGTCGCAGACGCTTCGGTTCTGTCCGAGTCGCGTGGCCTTCTCGAGCGCGTACGTGCGTCCGGCGATGGCTTGCGCTTCGATGGCTTCGGTGTGCCAGGACGACGGCATCTCGCCGAGCCCGTAGAGGTACTTCTCGAAGCCGACGTCGAGGACGGCGCGCATCTTACCGGTCGAGGGATTGAGCGCTGCCTCGATCTTTCCGTGGCGGTAGTTGTGGCCGGTTTGGGGCAGCTTGATATCGGTGCCCTTCGACTGGTAGCCGACAGTCACCGGGGAGCCGGTGGAGAAGGCCGGCTTGCTCTGACCAGGGTCGAAGACCACGAGTCGATCGCCATCGGGGACGACGCGCCAGCGTTCGCCTGCGTCGCCGGCAGCCCGCACGGCCCCCGTTCTGTCGTAGAGGTCGAACGGCCCGCTGGCTTCGATCCAGATCTCGGCGCGCTCCTGCAGCAGCCCGACCCGGATCGAGGAAGGCAAAGTCTTCTTCTCGACCTCGGTTGCTGCGTAGTAGTGCTTGAGGATCTGCGTTGCGGTCTCGCCCTTCTCGGCGAGCCCCCTGGCGCCCCACTGCGACATGCCGATCCCATGACCCCAGCCGCGGCCTTTGAAGGTAAAAGTGGCCGCGCTCGCGGGCGGAGCCGATGCGGCCAGGAGTCCTGTGACGGCAACCACGAGGGCGACGAGGCGGCGGATCTTCCGAGCCTTCAGCGGCTTCAATAAGTAGGACATCGGCGCCAGCATCACATCGTTAGTTAACTCGAACAACTCTCATATACATGTGTAGCGCTGAATCGGCCCGATCGGGCATCAGACGACCCGGGCGATCAGGGCGTAGTCCTGCAGACCGAACACCGTGTCGGTCAGGCTTCCGAGCTCTTCGTCCACCGTCTTGCCGAGGTCTCTCGCCCACTTCGGTGCGTCCTCATCGACTTCGACCGGCTCGCGCGGGGGACGCGCGGGCGACAGGTAGCGCACCTCAACGCTCTCAAAGCCCGCCTCTTCGACGAGGAACGACAACGTGTGCGGATGGATGGGCTGACTGTGAGTCAGATCCATCACGTACCAGTTGGCAAGCGCGAACAGCGACTGCGGATTGATCGTCTCGCAGATGAGCACGCCCCCGGCGCCGAGCGCCCGTCGCGCCGCGGCCAGGAACTGAACAAGCGCCCGCGGTGCGAGGTGCTCGATGACCTGTGAGGCCATGATCCCGCCGAGGCTCCCGGGACGGGTGTTCTTGAGCGCTGCGATCCCATCGCCGTGGTCGACCTTGAGCCCCTTCTTGCGGGCCGCTAGCACCATGTCGAGGCTCAGATCGACGCCGTAGGCCTCGATGCCAGCCTCGGTGAGCAGCTCGAGGAACTCCCCTCTTCCGCATCCGACATCGAGGACGGGCCGGGATCCGATCTCGGAAGGACTCTCAGACCCCCCACCCGTGAACTCCTTGACGTAGAGACGCTGCTTCTCCTTCAGGAGCTCGGTGTCACCGCGGAACTTCTGTTCAAAGCG
The DNA here is from genome assembly GCA_964520325.1 of uncultured Actinomycetes bacterium. Taxonomy (GTDB): domain Bacteria; phylum Actinomycetota; class JAICYB01; order JAICYB01; family JAICYB01; genus CAZFOB01. Next base: position 13,775 of record CAZFOB010000011.1, read on the forward strand.
GTCGTAGTCGTAGAGGTGATACCGAGCGGGTTCGGTTCCGCGTTGTTCCGACAGCATGGATCCGAGGGTTTCGACGGTCAGCCGCTCGAACTCGTTGATCTGGCCGAGGAGCGGTGTGAGCAGCCACCCAAGGCCGCGCCGGGCCACACGCTTGACGACATCAAGACCGCGTCCGATGACCCGGCGCTGCGACGGAAGGATCACCGGGTGCACCCCCACTACGGCGTCGAGCAAGTGAAGTACTCGATCGACGCCCTCCGCGCCACCGCCCTCACGCCTGCGATCGGCTTCCTCGTCAACGAACGACATGGCCTCAGGGACAGTCATCGCGACGGGTGCGGTCGGCGAGCCTCCTCCGACGACGCGCGAGATCGCGTCGGCAAGTTCCTCGTCATCCGAGACGACGACGTCGACGGGTCTGGCCTGTTCGGACAGGCCGCCTGCTCGCATCGCGATCACCGGACGGTCGAGCACGCGCGCGCGCTCGAAGACGCCGCTCGACCAGATCTCGCGATACGGCAACACGACGACGTCGCTCGCGATGATCCACCGGTCGAACTCCTCGTCCGAGACCATCCGTTCGTGCAGCTCGACGCGGTCGTCGTTCAACGCGAGATCGATGAGCTCGTTGAAGTGGCCGCGGTGTTCGTGGGTCTCGGCGCGGATCGAGCCGACGATCATCAGCTTGGCTCGGCCGGGCACACGTCGGAAGGCCCGGATCGCACGGTCGAAACCCTTGTGCGACTGGATGAAGCCGATGCACAGCAGGATGGGGACGTCGGTCGGGATCCCGAGACGGCGTCGCGCGACGTCGCGGTCCTCGACGACGGCGGCCTTGAAGTACCTGCCGTGATCGCGGAGCTCAGAGTGGCGCGGTGTCACGCCGAGCCGATCCTGCATCTGGTCGATCTCGTACTGGGTGTGAAACTCGACGCTTCTTGCACCGGCCCAAGCCATGCGGTCGAAGAACACCTCAGGCCGCCACCTCGGCCACTTGGGGGCCGGGTACTCCACTTCGTGACACACGATCGAAAGGTTTCGGATGCTCCGGAAGGCGACCATCATGAAGAAGTTGGAGGCGACGCGGGCCGGCCCGTACGCTTTCCAGTGGTAGTGCGCCGGTTGGTACTGAAGGATCACGCGGTCGTAGCGCCGCGCGTAACCGCGGAGCTTCGCGAGACCTCCCGCCCACGTCTTGAAGTTCTCGACGTAGTCCGCAGCACAGGCGATCGGTGCAAGGATGTCGACCTCATGGCCCTGTCCGCGTAGTGCAGCCACCTCTTGCGCCGCGTACTTTCCGACGCCGTCGCGGAGCGGCGGATACGGCGACACCATCAAGATCTTCATGTGCTCGCGTGCGCGTCGGCCAGCGCCCATTGGGAGATCCGATCGACGAGATGGTCGATGACATCGTCCCAGCGGTAACGCTCGAGGACGTACCGCCGACCGTTGCGACCCATCTGCCGTCGAAGCTCGGGCTGTTCGAGCAGCAAGCTGAGCGCAACCTCGAACGCCGTCGCGTCGTCGTACACCAGCCCACCCTCGGATGCGCGGACGTGAAAGGCCGTGACCGCGCACTCTCCATACGCGAGCACCGGCGTGCCGCCCATCCACCCTTCCATGATCAATCGGGAGAACGACTCCCATAACGACGGCTGACACACAACGGTCGCGGCAGCGAACGCGTCGTGCTTGTCCTGCTCGGTCGCGAAACCAAGATCCGTGACCAGATGGCGGATCTGTTTCGGAATCTTCACCTCGCCGCGTCCGATGAGTACGAGACGCAGGTCCTGACGTGAGGTCCGGTGGATGTACCGAGCGAAGTACTCGGCGAGAACGTCGACATTCTTGCCCCACTCGCGACGTCCCACGTAGAGGACGAAGTCACCATCGATGCCGAACTTCGTGCGAAAGCGCTGCGGGTCGACGTCGGACACATCCTCGATGCCCTCACCGATGACGTCCCAGTTCTGCGGAAGCTCGAAGAGTGTGCGCGCAAGCTCGGCCTCCGGATCGGAGTTGAAGGTCACGCCGCGTGCATCCCGGAAGATCGGCTTGTAGATATCGAGACGCGCGAACACCTCGTCGTGCAGGCACGGACGGAGCACGTTCTTGTGCGGTGCGATCTGCGCGCACGCGTACGTGGTCCAGAACATGTAGGGCGTGAGCATGATCGTGTGGTAGCGATGGTGGTTCTCTGTGAGGTGATGGAAGAGACCCGCCGAACGAAACCCCTCGTTGAGCCAGACCTCTTGCTCTTCGAGCGACGTCTTCGCACCCATCCCGATGAGGTCGCCGAGGTTGCGGCGGCGCTTCTCGTTGCCGCGCTCGATCGGGAACCGGTGCACGGGGATCCCGTTCACGTAGGCCATGCCCGGTGGATACGAGTTCTCCCAGGTGAAGTGATCGACCGCACACGTCGTCAGCACTTCGACCGCCAACCCGCGAGCGTGGAGACGCTCGGCCATCTCCCGGACGACGGTCTCGGCCCCCCCGAGCACTTCGGTGCCGTAGCGCGGGCACACGAAGGCGAGCGCGCCGGGCACCGGCCACGCACTCACGGCTGCTCCTTCACGCAGAGCAGATTGGTGTAGCCCTCGGCCGCGTCGCCGGACTCAGGACGCACGTGTTCGAGAAGAGCCCGCGTGTCGGTGCCCGCAACCCCTTCATCGGTGATCTCGTACAGCGCGAAGCGCCTTCGCAGTCCGTCGACGAAGTTGCCGGGATCGGTTCCGGCCTCGGTGAGCAGCGCCGGACAGAACTCGATCATCATCGCGAGCTGTGGTGACCGACCGATGAGGTCGGTCATGCCTTCGACCACCGCCGCTTCCGACCCCTGGGCGTCGATCTTGATGAGATCGACCGGCTCGTCGATCGCCTCGTCGAGAGCGACGACGTCGACATCGAGAGCGGTGCGCCCCTCCGTCGGAAACGCTCTGTGGTCGCCACGGTTGGCGGTTGAACGCCACAGCCGTCCGCGACCCGCAGCAGCTCCGACGAGGGCGTTGCCCGTCCGGACATTCTCGTAACCGTTCATCTGAAGATTCTCCTGCAAGAGCGCATGATTCTCCGGGTCGGGCTCGAATGCGTAGACGCGGCCCTGCGATCCGACGTATCTCGCGAAGATGACCGTGTAGTAACCGATCATCGCGCCGACGTCCACGGCGACGTCTCCGGGGCGGAGCAGACCCATCATCAGCTTTGATTCGTAGGGCTCGTAGTCGTGGGAGCCGAGGAACAAGGAGTCGCCGGGGTCGAGCTTGAGCAGGCTCCCGTACACGTCGATGACACCCTCGCTGCTCGTGGCGCTGCTCGTGCCATCGGTCACAGCGGACTCATAGGGGGCTCACTTCAACGCGAGCGTCGAAATGTACGGATCCGAGGTCCGCCCCTTGGCTCACGACCTTGAAGGCCCAGCCCTTCTCCCGCCAGTAGTAGTCGTGCCCGCTGCGCGCGCTGACCGCGAGCGTGACGAAACACGTGGTGTCGAGGACAGGCAGCGACGGGATCCGCACGCTCACAGACCGGGGGCCGTCGACGGTCCCGAGCGAGATGTCGCGCATGCCGGTATTGGTTCCCCACAGGTAGCGTCCGGCGTCGTCGTAGACGATCACGCCGAGCACGGGATCGTCGATCGGCCGGTCGACTTCGAGGCGGGCTCTGATCTCGAGTGACTCGCCCGGGTTGTAGACCTGCCGGTCCTCGCCGGAAGCATCGATGAAGTGGACATCGACCAGACGGGCTTCTCCGCTGCCCCGCAGGTCTTCGCCGCCCGGCTGATCCGGTTTCCCGCCGTGGATATGCCGGCGGAAGGTATCGACCACATCCGATGGACGACCCTCGGCCACGAGAACGCCCTTCTCGAGGAAGAACGCTCGCGTGCAGATCTCCCGGACGATATCGACGGCGTGGGTGACGAAGACGATCGTGCGTCCGTCCTGCTGGAAGTCGCGGATCCGCCCGAGGCAGCGGCGCTGGAACGCCTCGTCGCCGACCGCGAGTACTTCGTCCACGATGAGGATCTCCGGGTCGACGTGAACAGCAACGGCGAAGCCGAGGCGCACATACATGCCGGAGCTGTAATGGCGCACCTGCATGTCGATGAACGACTCGAGTTCGGCGAAGGCCACGATGTCGTCGAAGTGCCGGTCGGTCTGTTTGCGCGACAACCCGAGGATCGATGCGTTGAGGTAGACGTTCTCGCGCCCCGTGAGGTCGGGATGGAACCCGGCACCGAGCTCGAGCAGCGACGCGATGCGACCGGTGGTTGTGATGCGTCCGGCTGTTGGACGGATGATCCCCGCCACGAGTTTCAGCAACGTCGACTTGCCCGAACCGTTCGCACCGATGAGACCCGCAGTCTCAGAGGTGCTGATGTCGAAGGAGACGTCCTTGAGCGCCCAGAACTCCTCGTAGGAGGACTTGCGTCTATTGACGATCCGTTCCTTCAACGAGGACGCGCGCTCGTGGTAGAGACGGAACGTTTTCGACACACCCTCGATGCGGACGGCCGTTTCGCCCATCAGAGTTCCTCGGCCAGTCGCGACTCGAGCCTTCGGAAGATGCTCCACCCGATGACAACGAGGATGGTCGCCGCCACACCGACGACGCCGAGACGGAACACGTACCAGGACAACGGCGCGCCGCCGACGGAGACGCCTTCCTCGTAGCCGTAGATGCCCCGCTGGAACGCGAGCACGATCGTCGTCATCGGATTGAAGAGGTAGATACGGAACAGCCACGCCGGCTTGTTCTGGATCAGCGCGATCGGATACACGATCGGCGTCATCCAGAACCACGCCAAGAGAGCGAGCTCGAGCAGGTGCTGGATGTCGCGGAAGTAGACATTGAGGACGGCGACGATCAGACACACGCCGACCAGAAGAGTCATCTCGACGAGCAACGCCATCGGGACGAGGATCAGCGCTTCCGGCCCGACGCCGAACCTGAACACTACGAGAGCCCCCAATAACACGACGAACTGGAAGAGGAAATGGATGAGGCTTGCGCCGATGGTCGAAAGCGGCAAGATCTCGCGCGGGAAATACACCTTGGTCACGAGATTGGCGTTACCGATCAGCGATGAGACCGCGCCGCCGAGCGACGATGACCATAGGTTCCACGCGAGCAAACCCGAGAGGAGATAGATCGGGAAGTGGGGGATGTTGGACGGCAGGAACTGCGTGAACACGATGTAGAAGATGACGAGGTACAGGGCCGGGTTCAGCATCGACCACGCGAAGCCGAGGAACGAGTTCTTGTACTTAACCCGTAACTCTTTGCGGACGAGGTTGACCAGTAGCTCCCGGTAACGCAGCAGATCCCGGACGCGTCCGGATACGCGCGTGTGCGGCTCGACGACCCGTATCTGGGTGTGCTCCTCGGCCTGTCGCATCGGGGCTCCTACTAGGAGCCTAGTTCCTGACCCGATCCGTTACATCGATGAACTCGTACGGGTGAAGCTCGTCGCGGAAGATGTAACTCCGGTCGGGCAGTAGCGCGAGGTCGGCGCCGAAGTACTTGTTGAAGATCAACCGGAAGCTGTTGACCGGTGAGATGTTGTCGTAAAGCCCGGTGTCCTCGAGCCCGGGCATGTAGTACGAGTTGAAGATGCGGAACTTCTCGTCGAGCACCTTCTGTGGAGCCCGCGTCCAGTCGTAGTGGGCCTTGGTGTTGGGGTTCCAGCCCACCGGTCCCGGACCCTCGTCACCCTGGATCACGATGATCGGCTGGCGCTCCTCCGGCACGTTCTGAAGCTTGTCGATGAGGTCGAGGGTCTTCCGTCCTTCGCATTCGACGGTGTCAACGTAGGCCTCCGCGATCGTCTGCTCGTTCAGCTCCTCTTCCGGCTTGAAGTCGCACCCGGCATCGACGACGTATGGCGGGTGCGTGATCAGGATGTGCGCGAACATGAACGTCGCTTCGGGCATCTGCGCGATCCTCGGGATCTCCCGGTACTGGAAGAGCGCCCGGTTGTAGTCGACGCGTCGGGTGTCCAGGGCCGCTACGTCGTATCGCTGCGCGATCGCCGAGAGGACGGTCGAGTTGTACAGCACCTGGGAAAACTCACTCTCGACCGGTCCCGTCTTGGGGTCGTAGACGATGTTGATGTCGGCGGCCTTGTCGTTTCGGAGCGAGTGGTAGCCCGAGCCCATGAGCACGTACTTGTACCCACGCTTCTTCAAGAACTGGGCGGACTTTGGGTTCTTCAGACGGTCGTAGACGATCTGCCAATTCTTTGACTCGACGGGTAGCGCATCGAGGAACTCCATGTTGAGCGTTGTCTGGATCGAGTGCGGCGTCTTGGGGTAGGGGCCGCGTGACCCCGAAGCGACGAAGAACCCTCGGTCGCGAAGACCATCGATGAAGTAGGAGTTGTCGTGCTGGTAGTTCTCCTTGAGTGTTTGTTGGTTCGGGTAGCGATCCAAGATGATGAAGTAGATGTCGCGTTTGCTGCTCTTGTCCGATGTGTCGGCCACAGCCGGTGTCTTCGATCCCGGCGCCGGCGGAGCGGCCGTTGCTGCCGCGAGGCGCGCGGCTTCCCGCCGTGCCTGCACCTTGTCGAGACCGATGGTGCCCACCGCCATCGCGACCAGCACGCCGAGCACGACGTTGAGGACGAAGGCGAGCCGCCGTCCATCCGCACGGACGAGCTTCACGGCGATGATCGTCGCGACGGCGATCACCGCCCACGTGATGAGCCAGAAACTCTGGTTCTTCGGGGCTGTGGCGGCCTCCTGTGCCTGATTGGTCGATGAACCGATGAGATGCCCGTAGGAAAAGAAGAGGAACGACAGGATCGTGACCGCGATCGCCGACTTCCACGCGCTGCGGTAGGCGAGCCATCCAGCGGCGAAAGCAACGGCCGTACCACCGAGGACGACGAGGAGCGGGACGACCGTGTCCGCCGCGCGGACCTTGTCGACGTTCTGCGACCACAAGAAGACGATCGCGTACGCGGCGAAGAGGAACGGATGGAACGGCAGCTCGAGCAGTCGCCGAAGCGGGCCCGGCCGGCCCGGTGTTGCGCTCATCGATTCACTCGCTTCGTGATGTCGGTAAACCGGTACGGCTCGTCTCCGTCGCCGTACACGAAGATCCTATCCTCGAGGATCTTGAGATCCGTGCCGAAGTAGAAGTTGAAGATCGTCCTGAACGAGTTGACCGGCGTGATGTCGTCATACAGCGCTTCCTCCCCGCCGTCCGGAAGAGAGAAGGCGTTGAGGATCCCGACCTTCTGCTCGAGCTCGTCGTCTGTCGCGTCTTCCCAGCGCTTCTCACCCCCGTACGTCCAGCCGTAGCGCTTGGGTCCCTCGTCGGCCTGCAGCACGATGAGGGGCCGCTCCTCCTTTGGTCCGGCCATCAGCTTGTCGATCGTGTTGAGGATCTTGGCATTCGCGTATCGCACCTGGCCGACGTAGCCCTGCTCCCAGGAGATCTTGGTGACATCGTCCTCGGTGAGGTACCGGCCGTTCTCGTCGAAAGTGAACGGCTCGTGCGGGATCAGGAGGTGCGCGAAGGTGTACGTGGGTCCTGGGAGATCGTTCGCGTCGAGGATGCTGTCGAACTGGAACTTGATCTGGTTGTGCGTGACCTGTCGGCCGTCGAGATCCTTCAGGAAGCCGACGCGCTTGGCCAGCGGATGGACGATCGTCGTCTCGATCAACACCCGCGTGAACTCAGAGCGCTTGTCGTAGTGGTAGTTCACGTGCGCGCTCGGGTCGCTGGCCGTGGGGTCGTACCACGGCCCGGCGTGCGCGTACCGGTAGCCCTGCTCGAGTAGGAACTGTGGGACCTTCGAGCTGGGGATCGTGCGATACAGAGGCTTCCAGTTCTCGGAGTCCTCGCCCTGCGACTCCGCCAGCTCGTCGAGGTAGTCCATGTTGAGCGACGAGGCGACTGAATGCGCAGTGGTCGGATAGTTCGACTGCGACCGGTCGGCGACGTAGAACCCACGTTTCCGGAGCTGGTCGAGGAATCCGGAGTTGTCGTAGTCGAGGTACTTCTTCAGTACCGGACCAGAACCGTAGCGATCGAAGATGAGATAGAAGATGTCGCGCTTGGTCCCCTCGCCCTTCGCGACCGGGATCGCTCGGCTGTTCTTCCCGACGTTGGCCTGGAAGGGCGCCTCGGACTGGCTCGCAACAGCATTGCTCGTGTTGAACGCGGCCACGGCGAAGAGCGCGATGGCCACGGCGTTGACGATCCCGGTCACCTCGGCAACCGACTTCACACGCCAGGCGAAGGCGAGCACTCCGATCCCAAGGAGCATCCACAACGGAAGCAGGAACATGTCGCGGCCGACGACCAGACCGAAGACGGCCTTGTCGCGCACGGCGATCCACACGTGACCGTACGACAGCGCAAGTAAAGCGAAGCCCGATCCGACGATCGCGCCGCGACGGACCGACCGAAGAACTAGCGAGGCGATCACGGTTGCGGCGACGGTGCCTAACACGACGATGCCGAGCGGTCCGACGACTTTCTCCAGACGAACGCGCTCGGCGTTCTGGGTGAAGAGGAAGAGCACCGGGAACGTGGCGAAGAACAGCGGATGAAGAGGCCAGCGACGCATAGTCGGCTACTTCCTGTGCATCAGGTACAAGACGCGATCGGTGTCCTTCACGGCCTCTCGTCGGTCGGTCGCGAAATGCTGTTCGAAGGCACGCTCGAATCCGGGGACGTCGTAAGCGGGGAATATGTCTTCGCGATTGGCGAGGAGGGTCTGCACCATTGGGTCTGATTTCGGAACGAACTCGATGATCAGCTTGTTCCCGAGCTCGGCGAAGTACTCCGCCACCATCTCGAGGGGGACGTTGTTCCCGATCGCCAGGTGATGGATCAACGCCAGTGCCATGGCCACGTCCGCAGGTCCTCGCTCGGCGAGTGAGGAGCGCTCTCGGTTGGCCCAGCCGAGGCTCGGACTGGGATTGGTGAGGTCGCTGAGCAGTGGAAGCAGGTGCTCCTCCTGCTTCTCCTTGACCTGGCGATAGTTGACCTCGACGCAGCCCGGATCGATGTCGAAGCACAGGACGTCCCGACCTCGGGCAACAGCTTCGCGGCTGAAGACGCCGACGTTGCCGCCGAGGTCCCACACGGTCCGGCCGCCGGCCTCGTCGAGGAAGTGACCAACGAGCTCCTTCTTGTGATCGAGCGCGTCGTCGGAGTAATGACCCGCTTCTTCGTAGTAGTCACGCCACGCCGTCTTCGGGAGGCTCCACTCGAGCTTCTTGACCGTTCTCTGTAGGTTCCACACGATGCCCTTCAACCGCTGAAGGGGAAGCTCACGATCGGTGGTCTTCGGTGGCGCAGCCGCTCGTTGGTGTCGCAGCTCCATCCGAGCTTGCGCGTGGATGTGCGCAAGCAAGCCGGGCGAGTAGCGCGTCTTTCTCGGGAGCAGACCGGCCGCGAGGTCGATCGGGACGCCGTCGATGGAGTTGCGCGAGAGCGAACCGAACCTGACGTCACGGTGCGCCATGAGCGCGAGCGGTGCAAGGAAATGCTTGCAGAACTGACGGTAGGCGATCCACGGCTTGCCCTCGGGCAGGATCTCGAAGCTCAACGTATCGATGAGGACGGGACGTCCCTTGCGGAATTGGATGTTGTACGCCGTCGCATCGCGTAGCGACATGCCATGCTCCATCGCCACGTTCTGGATCTCGAGGGTCAGCAATGCTGCGTCCTTCAGCTGACTGAACGACCACTCGTAGGGATAGGAGATGAACGCAACGACCTCGGGCTTGAGCACTTTGTAGGCGCCGGGGCGTGGCGACTGCACGTCTGTGGATTCTTCGTGCGGCACCATCAGGCCGCCGGCGACGAGCGCGTCGTACAGACCCGAGCTCAGCAGGCGATCGTAATGCTCGCGGTGCGCCTCTCCGACGTGCCGGTAGATGTTATCGCCATCGCTCCACACGAATCCCGCCGGATCACGGAAGGATGCAGGAACAACGGTCGGGCTCATCTCGCGATCCGGCGCTACGCGCTGTCTGGAGGGGTGCTCGCCGCCGGAGGCGGGGAGTCGCCCTTGTTCTTTCCGCGCGAGAAGAACGCGCGGATCCGACGCCAGAACGTCGCGACGGCTAGACCGGCCCCGGCCGCGGCGCCGATCAGGATCTGGATGATGAAGCTCGAGGAACCCGGATCGATGTAGGCGTGCGCGCTCGGAGCGGCGATCGTCCAGAACAGAAACACCGACGTCAGATAGACGATGACCCTGCAACCGCGTCGAAGCATCGGGACCTCCTCGTAGCCGATAGGTGAAGTTCGCAGAACGCCGCGGGCGCGGTTCGTCGAGGCTGGACTGGAACCAGAGGCATGGTACCCGCAAGCTGCCGTCTCCCACATGGCTCTTCGGAGCCGTCCGCAACCGCTAAGCTCGCCGTCATTCCCCCTCCTGCCGCCTCTCCTCGATCCCGCTTCCTGCTCACAGCCGCCGCCACCCTGGCGGTCCTCGCGGGCGCCGTCGTCACGTACGTTTCCTTCGCCGAACGCAACGAAGACGCACCGGAGGCCACGCCGAGGCCGGGCCTTGCCGTCACGGCTTCTGAGATCCGCGTCGTGCCCGACGACGTGATGGTCTCTCGCCGGGCGGCGGCGGCGGCGGAGCTTTCGAAAACCCTGCGGGCGTTCTACACGCGCGCGTTTTTCGCCAGTCCCAGCCTGCAGCGAGGCGACGATCTCGCAACGCCGCGCCCGACGCGGTGGTCGCAGCTGCGTGAGTCGATGACGAAATCAGCATTCGCCGCGCTCGAGCGGTCCCCAGGAGTGTTCGATGCCGGCGAGCTCGTGGTCTTCGAAGGGACGCTCACCTTTGGAGGGCTCGTCACATTCGGGAGTGCCAAACCGGCCGAGGCGCTGCTCGACGTCGATCTTGTCGCCCGGGCTGCGCCGGCGGGGGACGGTCATCCGATCGCGAAGGTGCACCAGACGGGAACGATCCGCATGACGAGGACCTCGACGGGATGGCTCGTTGACGGTTTCGATCTCCGGTTCGAATCGCGTCCGCTCCCCACGCCGACCGCAGCCCCGTCATGAGAAAGCTCGGTCGCGTCGTCGTCGCCGCTCTCGCGCTCGCCGCGATCGGATCGGCGCAGCCGAGATCCGCGACGACCGCGCCGCCGGCGATCGAGCTCCACCGCACCGCGGCGGCGTCCTTCTTTGACCCATCGAAGAAGCCGTTGCTCAACGTGCTCATCATCGGAAGCGATGTCCGTGAAGGCAACCCACGCGATGGGCGCGCGGACACGCTTCAGCTGCTTTCGGTGAACGTCCGAAAGAGGGCGGGCACGATCATCGGCATCCCTCGCGACAGCTACGTGCCGATCCCCGGAGTCGGGACGAACAAGATCAACGCGTCCCTGTTCTTCGGTGGGCCGCAGCGCACAGTCCAAACTGTTTCGCAGCTCACCGGTCTCTCGATCCATTACTGGGCGCTGATCGAGTTCTCACGATTCCGCAAGCTCGTGGACACCCTCGGCGGAGTCATCGTGAAGGTTCCCTACGCGATGAACGATGCGGCGTCGGGCGCGGTCTTCAAACCGGGGCCGACCAAGATGAACGGCGCGCAGGCGCTTGCGTTCTCGCGCGCCCGCAAAACCGTTCCCGGTGGGGACTTCGGACGCTCGGCGAACCATGGACGCCTTTTGCTCGCGGCGCTTGCGAAGTTCAAGACGGACGCGAAGGATCCCTTCAAGGTCGCGAAGTATCTGCGCGCGTTCCGTTCGCTCGTCGAAGCGAACGTGAGCGTTGGAGAGCTCCTCGACCTTGTTTTCATCGGCGCCAACCTCGATCCCGCGAAGGTGCGCAGCGTCGTCGTGCCTGGACGCGGCGGTTCGGCGGGCGGCGCGAGCGTCGTGTTCCTGTCGCCGGGAGACCTCTTCAAAGAGGTGAAGGACGACGCCTTGCTCTAGCGGAGCTTGTCCTGCTCGGCTTTGAGGTCGGCATCAACCATGATCCGCACCAGCTCCTCGAATCGGACCTTTGGCTCCCACGCGAGTTTGTCTTTCGCCTTCGATGCGTCTCCGATGAGGTGATCGACCTCGGCCGGCCGCAACATGCGCGGGTCCGACTCGACATAACGCTTCCAATCCTCGATGCCTGCGTGCGCGAAGGCCTTCTCGAGGAACTCCTGACCGGTGTGCGTCTCACCGGTGGCGATCACGAAGTCGTCCGGCTCTGACTGCTGGAGCATGAGCCACATCGCTTCGACGTACTCCGGCGCGTATCCCCAGTCGCGCCGGGTTTCGAGCGTGCCGAGCGAGAGCTTCTCCTGCAGGCCGAGCTTGATGCGAGCAACAGCCTTGGAGATCTTGCGGGTGACGAACTCCGGCCCTCGACGCGGCGATTCGTGGTTGAAAAGTATCCCGCTGCATGCGTACAGCCCGTAGGACTCGCGATAGTTCACGGTGATCTGGTGGCCGAACACCTTTGCCACACCGTATGGACTCCGGGGATGAAACGATGTGCTTTCGTTCTGCGGCACCTCACGCACCTTGCCGAACATCTCGCTCGACGAGGCCTGGTAGAAGCGGATCGGGTTGTTCTGTGCACCGCCGACAACGCGGATCGCCTCGAGCATCCGCAACACGCCGAGCCCGGTGATCTCGGCGGTGAGCTCCGGTTGCTTGAAAGAAAGGGCAACGAAGGAGATGGCGCCGAGGTTGTACACCTCGTCCGGCTGCGCCTGCTCGACGGCCGCGATGAGCGAAGCCAGGTCGCGAAGATCTCCCGACAGCGTCTCGATATACGGGTAGTGCTCGACCATATCGTCGAGTCGCGGGTTGGCCTGACCGGCGACGAGCCCGAAAACGTCGTAGCCCTTGCTCTTCAAGAACTCGGCAAGGTACTGACCGTCCTGTCCGGTGATCCCGGTGATCAAGGCGCGAGGCATGCCCTCGATGATATTGGCGATGCTACTGGCGATGCTTGCCGGCTTCGTACGCTTGGCGGCATGGACCCAGGCTTCCTGCTGAAGGAACTCCAAGAGCGCGACGACTACGAAGCGCAACTCGTCGTGCACCGCAAACTCCCGGAGCGCGAAGCGAGGTACGCCGATCTCGCGCGTCCGCTGCCGCCGGATCTCCAGCACGCGCTTGTTGGGCTCGGCATCGAGCGCCTCTACACCCATCAGGCACAGACGATCGACCGCTTGCGAGACGGCCGGCACACCGTCGTCGCCACGGGCACGGCCTCGGGCAAGACGCTCGCCTATCACCTGCCTGTACTCGAAAGCGTGCTCAACGGCCGGCGCGCGCTGTACCTCTCGCCCACCAAAGCGCTCGCGCAGGACCAGCTCCGTCAGGTTGCGCGCTTCTCGCTTCCTGAGGTTGTCGCCGACACGTACGACGGAGACACGCCGAGCAACCTGCGAGCATCGATCCGGCGCAACGCGAACGTGGTGCTCACGAATCCGGACATGCTGCACATCGGCTTGCTCCCCCACCACGCGTTGTGGCGAACATTCTTCTCTCGACTCGCGTTCGTCGTCGTCGACGAAGCGCACGTGCTCCGCGGGATCTTCGGCTCTCACGTGGGGCTCGTACTTCGCCGGCTGCGACGCGTCTGCCGCCGCTACGGAGCCAACCCGACGTTTGCCTTCGCATCGGCGACGATCGGGAATCCGGCCGAGCATGCTTCGATGCTCATCGGCTCCGACGTCGAAGCCGTGACCGACGACGGGGCCCCCGTCGGTGAGCGCCACTTCGCGTTCTGGAATCCGCCCTTCCTCACCGATGCGAACGATGGGAGACGCCGATCGTCCAACGTCGAAGCGTCGAAGCTCTTGGCCACTCTCGTCGACAACGATGCGCGTTCGCTGGCCTTCTCCAAGAGCCGTGTCGCCGCCGAGCTCGTTGCGAAATACGCCCGAAGTCGAAGCGACGGTCCGTCCAACAGGATCACCGCGTATCGAGCGGGATACCTCGCCGCCGAACGTCGCGACATCGAAGCTGGACTACAGGACGGACGCTACCCCGGCGTGTCCGCGACCGATGCGCTCGAACTGGGCATCGACGTCGGCGGCCTCGATGCCGTTGTGTTGAACGGCTTCCCAGGCACGATCGCATCGGCGCGACAGCAAGCCGGACGTGCTGGGCGCGCCGGCCAACCGTCGCTCGCCGTGGTCATTCCCCGAGACGAGCCGCTCGACCAGTACTACGTCGGAGCGCCGAACGACTTCTTCGCCAAGCCGCACGAAGCAGCGTTGCTGAATCCGGGCAATCTGCACGTGCTGGCTCCGCACATCGGCTGCGCGGCCTACGAGATCCCGTTGTCGGTCGAAACGGATGCCGAAACCATCGGGGGCCAAGCATTGGCAGCTCTGGCCGCCGGTATGGTTGCTGCGGGCGATCTTCGGGAGCGGCGAGGGCGCCTGTACTGGGCACGACCGCATCCGCCGGCACCGTCGGTCGACATCCGATCGACCGGAGGCGCGCCATTTCGCATCGTTGAGCGCGGCACAGGCCGCCTCATCGGAACCGTCGACGGTGTCCGCGCGCAGTCGACCGTTCACCCTGGGGCGATCTACCTGCACCAGGGCGAGAGCTACCGCGTGGACGATCTCGTCTTCGAAGACCGCGTCGCCGTGGTCGAGCCGCACGGGGCCGAGGAATACACGCAAGCGAAGACCGACACCGATCTCGTCGTGCTCGCGACCGAGCAGTACGGCTCACTCGGTGACTGTGGTCTGTTCCATGGCCTTGTCGAGGTGACCGACCACGTGATCGCCTTTCAACGGCGGCAGCTTCCCGGTGGCGAAGTGCTCGAGGTGCAAGACCTCGATCTGCCGCCACAACGACTCGTCACCCGCGCGGTCTGGTACACGCTTCCCGACGCGCTGCTCGAAAGCTCCTTACGAGGGCTCGCGGGGGGTTTCGACACGATGCTGGGCTCCCTGCATGCCGCCGAGCACGCAGCCATCGGCATCCTGCCGGTCTTCGCGATGTGCGACCGCTGGGATATCGGCGGACTGTCGACCAACTACCACTCCGACACAGGACTGCCGACGATCTTCATCTACGACGGCTACCCCATGGGAGCGGGGATCTCCGACCATGCCTTCACGGTTGCCGTCGAACATCTCGGACGCACGCGCGACCACGTCGAGCGCTGTCCGTGCGCGACCGGATGTCCGGCGTGCGTGCAGTCACCGAAATGCGGCAACTGGAACGAGCCGCTGCACAAAGAGGGCGCCGTGGGCGTGCTCAGCCTGTTGATCCGGTCGAACCCTTAAGCTCTTTCATCAACGGCGCTCACATCACGAGCGCTTCGGCCACCTCGACGAGCGTGGCGACCGGGATGAATCCCTTCACTTCGTAGCTCACACCGTCGTGCCACCACCGGAGCTCGCCGGGCCACGGCCACGTTTGGGGTCCTAGCGCCCGCCCTGGATCGCGGCCGATGCCCGGACACAAACGGGCTCGCACGCGGCGATACGGAGGTTGATTCGAGCGCAGGAATCCGTTGATGTCAGGGCGCTTGGCTTCCGCGGTTGCGCGAACCGAAATCCCACCCTGCT
The DNA here is from genome assembly GCA_964520325.1 of uncultured Actinomycetes bacterium. Classification (GTDB taxonomy): domain Bacteria; phylum Actinomycetota; class JAICYB01; order JAICYB01; family JAICYB01; genus CAZFOB01. The sequence continues at coordinate 29,292 of CAZFOB010000011.1, forward strand.
CATACACCAGCATCTCGTTGAGCGGATCCGGTGTCGCATCGCGGACGCAGAACACGATCACCTCACGTCGCGAGAGACATACCGCAACCGCGGCTTCCCATCGAAGGTTGTGCGGCATCGGTACGGGAACGTCGACGCGCTGTGCGGCGTCGGACGGATGCACCACCATGTCCGGCGGATACTCGTCGCGAGGCATCGATGCGACCGGACGACGAACCGCGTTCGGCCACCAATACGCACCGACGACCGTGCCGTCCTCCTCTGCATACAGCCACACCTCGTTGGCGATGACTGCCGTCTGGTTGCGCAGCTCCTCGGGGAATGGCACGCCACCCGGATACACCAGTCCGGCGGAGGCGAGGAAACGTCCGCCGACCTCGAGTCGCCAGAGCTGGCCCGGATGATCGACCGCATAGGGACGTCGTCCCGTGTGGCGCTCGATGTCGCCGGCAACTGCCGGCACAACGCTCAACAGGCTCTTCGGTCCCCGGGGCACTACCCCGGCTCCGCCCGACCAGTGCTCGACGACCGCCAGCGCGGTGCGATCTTCCATGGGGCCCATTCTGGGCGCAACGGCGAGTGGTGAGCTCTTAGTAGGGCATCCGGCCGACGGCGAGCGCCGACGACACCAGGAACATCCCGACCGCGACGGGGAGAACAGGCCCACGCGGATCTGTTGCTCCTTGCTCTGCCGGCTCCTCCAGCGGCACATCATCGAGGGCCTGGTCGCTGTCGTAGGGAAGCTTGTACTTGAAGGGCGCATCAGCAACGGCGGAAAGTCTGCTCACGGGACGTGCCGGCGCGAGCTGTCGGAACGGGACGAAACGCCGCGGAGCCGGCTTCTTGCCTTCGTCGGCCTTTTTCTCGATCTCTTTGAGGCTCTTGACCTCGGCGGGGGCCGAGATCGCGCTGATCGGTGAGCTGATGCCCGTGTCCGGCGTCACGATGCTGCGTCGGGTCACCTTGATCGCGTACCAGTGGTAGCCGGGCTGGACCGCCGAATCACGAAACGCCGGCCCCGTCGTTACTCCGACCTGCGCGAGCGCGCTGTACGGAGGGACTGTGCTTCCATCCTTCGTCGTTGCGCGATAGATCGTGTAGGCGGTCACATCGAGCTCAGGGGCCGCGGGCCACTCGAGCGTCACGCTCGCGAACGTCTTCGCGAGGATCGTCGGCGCACTCACCGTTTGCGGCGGGTTGTCGACGCGGAGGCTGTTGCGTTCAGCAGATGTCGCGTGCTGCTGCGTGGCGAGCGGTCGTGAAGCGTCGGCGGCGACAACGACCTTGTAGCTACCGTTGTAGGGGGTCGCCTCGAGTGAGTTCCACTGATAGCTGAACGTCCGTTCTTCGTTACCGGGTGTCCAGCTTGCTACCGGATTGCCTTGATTGGCACTTGGGATGTTCTGTTCTTCCGAAAGGATCGACAATCGCACCGAGCGCAGGCGGTCGTTGTTGTCGTCGATGGTGAACTGGATCGTGCGCGAACCGAAGATCCGATCACCTGCGGGCGGCATGCAGTTCTGCGGCGGAGGAGTCGGGGTGGGCTCCGCCAGCGGAGTCTGTTCGCCGGCGGGTGGATCGTTCGGCGGAGGCGTCAGTCCGGGTGCCGTTGGAGATGGTGCGGGCGCCGACGTCGGACAATCGGTGAAGATGATCGCGTGGTTGGCGAGACCGGCCGTCCCGGCGAATGACGACGCAACGACGACGCCGACAACAGCGACGACACGAGAGGCCCTACGAAACGCGCCATCGTGAAACGCGCCGATACGAAAAGCGCCTCTCCGGAAAGTCATCGGAACTTCACACACCGCCGGGGTTCGGCGTGGCGTCGGGGGGAGTTCCATCGTTGGTTCCGGCGTTGGTTCCGGCGTTGGTTCCGGCGTTGGTTTCGGCCACCTCGCCATCTTGCCCGTCCTGGTCCGATGCCGTGTTCGCTTCTGCGTCCGGAGTCACGGCTGGTGACGATCCGGCCTCAGTGCCGGGCGTGGGGGAAGGCGATGGTGTGGGCGTCGGCTCCGGGGTAGTGCATGGCGTGGCCTGAGGGGTCGCCGTTGGTGTCGGCGATGGCGTCGGTTCGGCGGGTGGCGGCGCGAGCGTCTCTCCGTCGCTAGTCGGCTCAGGAGCGTTGGTCGACTCAGGCGTGGACGTCGGCTCTGGAGTAGCGGTCGGCTCGCTTGACGTCCCATCGTCAGCGGCGTCCGACGGCCCATCGTTGACGGAAGGGGTCGGCACGTCGCACGGGGGCGGGGTCGGCTCGGGCAGAGATCTGGTGCGCGCTGCCTTGGCCTTGGCTTCGATCTTCGCGAGCTTCACTCCCGTCTGAAACACCGGAGCCTTGGAGATGGTCGGGAGATCTTCGGCGACGTTCTTCGCCAGGGTCTGGCCGCGCTGCGAGATCTCGACGAGCTCGTCGAGATCTTCATCGGACCTCGAGGCGCTGGCCTCCGAGGCGCTGGATTCCGAAGCGCGGGTCAGGATGTCCGCAGCCGCCTCTAGCTGTCTGCCCGCCTCCTGCAACGTCGAGTCGATCAGGCGAGCGAGGTCTACATCGGTTATGCCCTCGGTAACACCGGCGGCGACGAGCCCGGGCCCTGCGGCCTCCAACCTCGAACGCGACAACAGCGTCTCCACTTCTTCGAGGCGTTCGTCGGCCAAGCCGAGTCGGACACGGCCTTCGCCCGGTCCGGTCGCGAGCCACACGCGAGCGTCCTCATGGAAGCCCTTCACGGCGTAGAGCCCCTCCCCCGGAAGGGAGCGGAACGACGGGATGAGTATGGCGGCCGCGGCCACAACCGAGGCCGCAACGGCCAGCGGCGCGAACGAGCGCCGCGGCGCGAGGCGCAGCTGCCGCTTGTGGACGACCTTGGTCTTGCGAAGGCGCTGCGAGAACATCGCGACGTTCTTCGGTTCGGGGATGGGCGCAGCGGCTCGCGCGAGGGCCGTGGCCAGCGTGAAGGCCTTGCTCGTCTCGCCCAGAGCGCCCGCCTTGCCGAGGGCCTCGGACCGGGCCTTCGCGGGCTTCATGCCCTCGGCCAGGGCGCGCTCGTATCGCTCCAGCGCCTGCTGGAGCTCCTCGGCACGTCGACGGTCGCGATGATTCATCAAGGATTCAACCTTCCCACCCGTAACAACGAGCCAGCATGGCCAAAGGGCACGCCCGGTTCTCGATATCTTCGCAGGTCAGAGCGTTGCAGGTCGCCGGACGGCCCGAGGGCGCTCTCCCGAACCGTAGGCCGGGCCTTAGGCCGCCCTGACGGGTTCCTTCTTCATGAGCTCGGCTCTCACCACCAAGCGCTCGCGGGCGCTGCCCTTCGGATGGCAGGTCGTGAGCGTGAGGATGGGCTCCTTCGACTTGGCGATGATGGTCCAGTCGAAGGGGTCGGTGATGAAGGGGTCCTTCGAAACCGCATAGGTGTACCGCCCGATGGGCGTGGTGAGGATGATCTTGTCCTTGACGTCGAGCTCGTCGATGCTGTTGAAAGGCCGGCCGTAGGTCGTGCGGTGGCCGGCGATAGCCACGTTGCCGTTCTCGCCCGGCAGCGGCGTGCTCGGGTAATGTCCCGCGCCTGCCCGCAATGCGGACGGCGAGGTGCCCTGGACGACGATCGTGTCGACGCCGAGCTCCGGGATCTCGATGCGCGTCAGCGGGTCGCCTTCCTTGAGGCCGAGACCCTTGAGGTCCGCGAACTCCTGCGCGAGCTGGTCCTGGATCCGGTTGGTCTGCAGGTCGCTGAGGACGTTCGACCACTCGATGAGCTTCTCGACGGGAACCCTGTAGAAGGACGGGTAACTCTCGCCCGCCCACGGGTAGGCGGCCATCCCGATCCCGAGGATCGCGACGATCGCGAGGGTAGAGGACAGACCACGCCGGATGAGACTCGGGGAGGTTCGCGGCGGCCAGATGACGTAGGCGATCGTGCCGAGTACGGGGATGCGGTACAGGCGTTGACGCCATGCGGCAACAGGCTTGGCCTTCTTGGCGGACTTGGACGTCTCCGCGGGCACGGGTTCCTCGGCTGGTTGTTTCCGCGGTGTGCCGCGTGATCCTCTGTCGCTCATCAAAACCCCCCCAGATGGCCGCATCGGCGGCGAAGTCACTGTACTTCCAACGACTCAAGTACCCATCGGGTTCTGGGTTGCACCCTTCGGCGTGGAGACGGGCGGCGTGGAGACGGGCCGTCACCGGATCCCCTCGAGGTCGATCGAGGTGTCGGACGCGAGCACGCGTTCGAGCGCACGGAGCGCACGGAACTGCAGCGCCTTCACTGCGCCTTCGGTGCGGCCGGTGATGACGGCGACCTCGGCGATCGGATGTCCCTGGAAGAACCTGAGGAGCACGACCTCCTGTTGCTCCTCAGTGAGCCGGCGCAGCGCCCGCTTCATGTCGTCGCTCGCCACAGCCTCGATGGCCTCGGTCTCCGGATCGCTCGAAGCGCGCGACGCGCTCGATGTCGTGCTCGCCGGGAACTCCTGGACGACGACTTCCCATCGGACCCGTCCCGATTTCACGTGGTCGAGGAATCTGTTGCGCGAGATGCGGATCATCCACGCAAGGAATTCGCCCGAAGCGCCCTTGAAGGACGTCCGGATCGCGCGCATCGCTTTGAGGTAGGAGTCCTGCGCGAGGTCTTCGGCAAGAGTGGCCTCCCCCGTCCGTCCATAGAGGTACCGGTAGACCGACGAGAAGGTGATCTCGAACAGATCGGCGAAAGCGTCCTGATCGCCGTCGATGGCACGAGCCACGAGCGCGTCGGCTTCGGGCGACGGGATCTCGATGCGTTCTTTGGAGGGCACAGGGCCTTTAGTATCGGGTCTTAGCGGATTCTTATCGGATCACGGCCTTGTGAAACCGCCCTCTCAACTCGGACGTTGTACGGTTTTCCTTGCGTCCTTTACCCGAAGGCACGAAAGGCCACCCCGATGACCGACGACCAACAACGCTCACCTCACGAGTGGGACCCGCCCGCGCACACCGACACCACGACGACCGTCACTTCTCCGCCGCCTGCCGTCCAGGACGTTTCGACGCCACCTGTTTGGGATCCGACGACCGCATCGTGGACGGAGAAGCTAGAGCCAGAAAAGCGGAAGCGCACCGACAGCTCGACCATCCGTACAGCCGCGATCGCAGCACTCGCCGGCGCGATCGTCGCTGTGCTCGTCGCCGTCCCCGTTGCTCGTCTGGCGGCTCCGGATGCGCCAGCCGTTGAGCGGCGCCTCGCAAGCGGTCTTCCCGCAACGCAGGGCCGGAGCACGTCGATCGTCGACATCGCGTCACGGGCCCGTCCGTGGGTGGTCAACATCGAGGTGGGATCGAGCCAGGGATCCCTGTTCGGCGACAACGTTCAGGTGCAGGGCACCGGATCGGGCATCATCCTTCGCTCCGACGGACACATCGTCACCAACGCGCACGTCGTCGACGGTGCCGGCGCGGTCGAGGTGACGCTCGCATCCGGTGACAAGCTTCCGGCGAAGATCGTCGGAGTCGACAACGACACAGATGTCGCAGTGGTGAAGGTGAATCGCAACGATCTGCCGGCAGCGGTGATCGGCAGTGTGAAGGACATCCAGGTCGGCGACACGGCGGTTGCGATCGGCTCTCCGCTCGGGCTCGAGCAGAGCGTGACCGCCGGGATCATCTCCGCGCTTGGGCGTCGCGTCGATCGTCCTGATCAGCCGCCGCTCTTCGACATGATCCAGACCGACGCCGCGGTCACGCAGGGAAACTCCGGCGGTGCACTCGTCAACGGCGCGGGCGCGGTCGTCGGCATCAACTCCGCGATCGCCGCCAGCCCCGAAGTGGGGGCCGAAGGCATCGCGTTCGCGATCCCGATCGATGTGGCCGTGGCCGTGGCCGAGGAGCTCGTCAATTCTGGAAGAGCGACGCACCCGTGGATCGGGATCACCGGCGGCAACATCAACGCCGAGACTGCGAGAGAGTTCGGGGTCGAAGAAGGTGCCTTCATCCGCGAGGTAAGCGACAACGGACCGGCCGGGCGCGCCGGGCTCAAACCCAACGATGTCGTCGTCGGCTTCGGCGGCGAGACGATCGAGAGCATGGACGACCTTGTGGTCGCCATCCGCTCACACGATGTTGGCGAGCGGGTAGAGATCCTGGTCGTCCGCAACGGCAAGCGGCTCAACCTGAGCGCAACGCTCGGGGACAAGCCGGACAATCTGTAGAGGGTTGGAGCGGGCGATGACCGCCGTCCTGTTCGCCCGCCATCCCGTCGATCCCGAGCACCTCGCCGACTTCGAGGGTCTTATCGGCGAGCACCTCGTGCAGATGCGTGCGGCTCCGGGACTGCTGTGGGCCGACTGCGCACGTGCCATCTCTCCACCCGGAGGGCGCGACGACCCGAGCGTCATCGTCTTGAGCGAATGGCGCACGGGGGCCGACGCCGACGCGTGGGAGTCGGGTGATGCGGTGGCCGGCTTCGATCGGGCCGCCGACGCGCTACGCCGAGCCGACCCCACGCGCCGTCGCTTCGTCTCTGCGTAGCCGCCGCGTAGGCGGGGCCGCCTCTCGGAAAGACCGCTCAAGTTGCCGGCTTCCTGCGCCGATGGGCTTAAGGACGCAGAGGGAGGCATCGTGGAATCAGCCGTTCAGAAGGAACGCCTCGTGCGTGTCGTGCTGATCTGCCCGCACGAGCTCCCGCGCCTTGGTCTGGTACGCCTGCTCGAGTCGATCTCCGGGATCGCCGTCGTCGCGCACGCGGCCACACCCGACGACGGACGCCGCCTGACCGAGGAGTATCTGCCCGAGGTCGTCGTTGTGGACGGAGAGCTCGCCTCCGAAGACGGCATGCACATCATCGAAGACCTCAAGCGATCTGCCCCCAGCACGCGGGTGCTGCTCCTCGCCGAGCGCGCAGCTCAGATGCAGGTAGAGAGTGCTATCGAAGCCGGGATCGACGGCTACACGTTGAAGGACATCTCGGTCTCCGAGCTCGCCACGACCCTCGAACGTCTCGCCGGAGGGGATACGGTCTTGCACCCCGACGTCGCGTCAGTGCTCGCGCGGCGTCTCGCGGCCAACGGCAAGGAGCGGGCGAACGTGTTGACGCCGCGTCAGCGCGAGATCCTGCGCCTTCTGGCGGCCGGGCTCGAGAACAAGCAGATCGCCCGGCGGCTCGGGATCGGCGTTCACACGGTGAAGACCCACGTCTCGCGTGTGCTCCAGAAGCTCGGCGCGGCGAGCCGGACCGAAGCGGTCGTCCTGGCACTCAGGGACCGCCTGATCAGCTAGAGCTGGTTCTCGTTTCGCCCCCCGAACAGTCAAGGCGCGAACAGCTTCCCGATGTCCATCTCGGCTTCTGCAGTTGCGCTTACCGAACGCGGAGCCACGCCGAGCATCCGGATGAACGTACGCCGCGACACCGTGACGATGGCTCGCTCGGCGTTCTCGTCGCAGACACAGGCCTCGAGCTCGGCACCGTTACGTTGCGCGATCCTTCTCGCAGCCTCCTCGGGGTCGTCGTCGGCGCGCCACTGAGCGGAGGCCGCGGCCAGGGCCGCCGCGTCAGCGGCGGTCTGGACTCGGGCTCGCGCTACCAGCACGTTGGCCGCATCAGCCGTCGCCATGCAGAGCAGTGCCGCGAGCGCGAGCAACGCGAGCATGAGCGGCGCCGCGAAGCCGTCCTCCCTCACGGTGGTGTCGTGGCCGGTGGCGGTGAAGGGGACGGTGATGCGATGTCGCGCTCCTGGCGCGTGGTTGCGGACGCGCGCAGGGGAAGGTCCAGGTCGACCATGCGCGAGACGATCGGGATGCTCAACCTCTCGAGGTAGGCGAGCTCGACCGTCACGGCATCGCCCAAGCCTCGAGATCCTTCGTCCGGCGAGACGTCGATCTCGATCCGCGCGGCGTCGAGCGGTCCGGCGGATCCGGCAACAGCTGCGCTCGCGTCATCGTCGCGCGCGGTGACGGCGACGGCACGCGCGCCTTCGCGCGCAGCCTGGGCCAGCGCGAGCGCGTCGCGGACCACCACGCCCACCTGCACGATGAGCAACAACGCGATCAGCACGACGGGCAGCGTCAGCGCGGCTTCGAGCGTAGCCTGACCAGACTCGCCCTCTTGGGGGCTCGCTTCGTTCGATCGGGCTCGGGGGCTCGCTTCGCTCGATCCATCTACGGGGCTCGCTTCGCTCGATCCGGGCCTCACGGGGTCGGAGCCGGCGTCGGATCGACGGAGTTGACGAGCTTTTCAAAGATCGTGTCGAAGAACGCGTCGAGCTTGCCCGACTGACGCGCCCACAGCAGAAATGCCCCGGCGATGGCCGCCGCGACGAGCAGCACGAGCGCATATTCGGCCACGGTTTGTCCGGCGTCCGGACGCACGCGCGCCACGGCGGTGTGGCCCCAGTTACCGACGCGCACAGCGATCTCCAGCAGCCACGCCATGATGCTGATACGGATCTTCTGCAATCGGTTCATGTCATTTCTCCTCAGCTTGGGTTCAACCGGCGATGCCTTGAAGGCCGCCGACGAACAACGGGACGAGACACGCGAGAACGAACGCGGGAAGAACGAGGACACCGAGCGGAAAGAGCACGCGAACACTCGCTCGCCGGATGTCCTCGCAGATGTGCAGACAAGCTTGCTCGCGCAGATCGTCTGCGAGAGCGCGCATCGCATCGGCGAGGGGAACGCCGAGCTCAGCGGACCACGCGAGGGCGCGCGCGAACCGCGCCGGTCCCTCACCGGGAAGACCCTTCACGGCCGACGCCATCGACTCGTGTACCGGCGCAGCGGCCATGCCCAACGCTTCGCGCATCCTCGCGCCGAACGGCCCTCGCGCCGAAGGCGCAACAGCCGCAAGCGCCGCCGTCGGGGAAAGCCCGGCATCGAGCACGAATGCCACCGTCTCAGCCGTCTCCGCGCACTCGGCGTCCGTCGTGGAGCGAGGCCGGCCCGTGAGCAACGCGCGGAGCGCACGAAGAAGAGGGATGCGCGCCGTCCGACTTTGTTGTGCGCCGACCCCGTTGACGATCGACCCGATCCACAGCGCTCCGAGTCCTTGGAGCAGCAGACCTGTGATCATCGCCGGCAGGGTCGCCGGTCCGGTGAGGTACGCGAACGCGTTGCCCGGATCCGAGACCGCCATCAGGAACAGGAACGCAGGCGTGAGGAGGAGGATGGCGCGCGCACCGAGCCGTGCTTGCGTGGTGAGGGCGTGCGCCTCCTCGCGGGCTGCAACGCGACGCGCGAGGCGATCGGCGAGCGCGCGGATCGCGAGGGTGGGATCGCCGCCTGCCTCGGCGTGCACGCTCAGCACGCAACACACCGAGGCGAGGTCGGCGTCACCGCCGGACTGGGCGGAGGCGCGATCCCGGAGGGCGAGTCCGAGAGGCCGTCCGGCGGCGATCGCCCTGGCGATGGGTACCAGTGGCGATCCCGGATCTTGCGCGACGCTCATCAGTGCTTGTCGAAGCGACTCGCCGCAACGCAAACGATCGACGACGGCGTGCAAGTCGTGAACCATCGAAGTCGCCCTCTTGCGTTCGCGCGTTCGCTTCTTCATGGCGTTGATCCGAACTGCACGAGCAGCGGCCCGTCGTCGCCGACCTTGACCTCTGCGACGTGGCTCACGCACCGAGCTCCGTCGGCGTTGCGCGCCAGATGCACGACGATGTCGATCGCCGATCCGATCTGGCGGCGCGCGGCGACGGCCGACAGCCCAGGTGCCGCAAGCAGCGACATGACTTCGAGACGCATCAAGGCTTCTTCCGGCGCGTCCGCGTGGACGGTACACATGCTGCCGCTGTGACCGGACGTCAGAGCCTGGATCATGTCGAGCGCTTCGGCGCCTCGAACCTCTCCGACTACGATCCGGTCGGCCCGCATGCGCATCGCACAGCGCACGAGATCGCGCAGCGTGACCTCACCGCGGCCTTCGACGTTGCTCGGGCGGGTCTCGAGTGCCACGACGTGACGCTCACCAAGCCGCAGCTCGGCGGCGTCCTCGATCGTGACGATGCGTTCGTGCTCGTCGACCATCCGTGCGAGCACACCGAGGAGCGTGGTCTTTCCCGTGCCGCCACCGCCCGACACGAGGATGTTCTCGCGCGCATCCACGGCTTCCACCAAGCGCGCGGCGACGGCCGAGGCGATCGACCCCGAAGCGACGAGATCGTCGATCGTCCACAAGGCTTCGGGGAACTTCCGGATCGTCACGACGGGGCCCCCGAGTGCGATCGGCGGCACGACCGCGTGGAAGCGGGAACCATCTGCCAGTCGTGCGTCCACCCACGGGGACCGAGCGTCGATACGCAGTCCGAGCGGTGAGACGACGCGCTCGATCAGATGCCGAACGTCGGCGGAGTCGGCGAACCTCACAGTGGTTGCTTCGAGCCGTCCGAAGCGCTCGATGTAGACGTCTCCCGAGGCATTCACCATCACCTCGTCGATCTCGGGATCGCGGAGCAGGGGGCCGAGGACGCCGACGCCGCCGAGCTCGTCGGCGATCGAGGTTGCGGCGCGCTTGGTCTGGCTCGGCAGCCACCCGACGTGACGCTGGTCGAGCACGTCACGCAGCGCGTGCTCGACGCCGTCTACGGTGACCTGTCCGGAAGGCAGGCGGTTGCCCACGTCGGAGACGAGCGATTCGCGTGAGCTCCCGGCCTTGCCACCAGTGATGGCCCGGCGGATCACAGACCGGCCTTGATGCGGATCACCCGGGCCCACGCGGGCTCTGGTGCAGCGACGAAACGGCGCAGGCGCGAACGGATCCGGTGGAACAGCCGCATGAAACCTCCCAGAAACGGGGGGAAGCTCTGCGGGGAAGGAACCAGACCGTAGCAGTCGCCAACGACAAGTAGCGTTGGGACGTGCCCGGCGCCCCAAGAGTCGAGAGTGGATCCGTTGCGTGGAAGCTGTGGAGGGAGCAGGGCGTTCGTATCGGGACGGCGTCCTGGACCGACAAGACGCTCATCGACTCCGGCGCGTTCTATCCGTCCGATGCCAAGAAAGCCGAAGAGCGACTGGCGTTCTACGCCGAGAACTTCCCCGTCGTCGAGGTCGACTCGACCTATTACGGACTTCCGTCCGAGCGCAACGCCGAGCTGTGGGTCGAGCGTACGCCCGACGACTTCATGTTCAACGTCAAAGCGTTCGCCACGCTCACGCAGCACCCGACATCAGCGCGCGGCTTTCCGAAGGACCTGCGAGCGCTCATCCCGAGTGAGATCGGCGAGAAGAAGCACTACTACCCGCGGGACCTTCCGGAGGAGGTGATCGACGGAGCCTGGGAACGCTTCCTCTCGGCCCTGCGTCCCTTACAGCGGGCCAACAAGCTCGGCGCTATCCTCTTCCAGTTCCCTGAATGGTTCCCGCCGTCGCGGGAGAACCGCTCGTATGTCGTGGAGTGCGGCGACCGTCTCGAGGCGGCGCTCCCGGGTGTTTCGGCGGCTATCGAGTTCCGCAACGAGCGGTGGATGAGCGACGACGAGCGCCGGCAACGCACGTTCACGCTGCTCGAGGAGCACGCGCTCCCGTATGTGTGCGTCGACATGCCCCAGGGCTTCAGGACGTCGATCCCACCGGTGGCAAGCGTCACCGCTCCGCTCGCGATGGTGCGCTTCCACGGACGTCGCAACGACACATGGGGCAACCGCGGAGTGAGCGTGCACGACAAGTTCGGTTATGACTACCAACGAGAAGAGCTCGAGGAGTGGCAGCCCCGGATCGTTGGCCTCGCGCAGGACGCGCGGGAGGTGCACGTGCTCATGAACAACTGCTACGAGGATTACGCGGTGCGCTCGGCAACAACGATGTCTCAGCTCTTGCTGGACGTTTGACGCGGGCGCAGCCCAGGGAATGTCTATGAGATCGCCAACCGGCGAAAGGAGCTTTCGCGTGCCCACGGATCGTAAAACGATGGTCGCTGCCGTCTCGCTCGTGGCGCTGCTCTTCGGAGCCTGCACCAGCGGTGATGACAAGTCCGACGCCACGCAGACGCCAAGGCGGACACCGTCCGTCGAAGCCGTTGCCGACTTCCAGCTCGTCGGCACCATCGACGAAGCCTTCACAGGGTCGGAGCCCCTCATCGAGATCCCGGAAGGCGGAGTGTCCGGCAGCGCGGACGCGTCCCCGACCGGCTCACCCGGCGCAACGCCGGTCGGTGAGACACCGGCGCGGCCCGGGGTGCTCCGCATCGTCATCGACGACCTGAACGAAGAGCTGAGCGAGAGCTGCGACGTCTCCGCCGACTCGTCCGTCGACGTCTTCTGGACGACGGATACCCGCTTCGAGCCCGGCGACGACCTCGACGACATCGAGGACGCGATCGAAGGCCGCGTCGCCGGCATCTCAGGCTCGATCTACCGGACGTCGGGATCCGACGACGATTGCGTGCTCATCGCCGAGCAGGTGGGCTTGACGACCGGCTCGACGCCGTCCACGCCGCGGCCTGTGATCCGCCGCACGGCTTCACCTACGCCGCAACGCACCGCGACCGCAACCCCATCGGCGTCGAAGACCCCGAAGGCATCGGACACTCCCGAACCGACGTCGAGCGCGACGTCCTCAGCGAGCGAGTCGCCGAGGTCGTGAGCTTCATCTCCCGGGGCATCACGCTCGAGCCGGGGCGACGTCATCGCGGCGGGAACGCCCGAAGGCGTCGGCTTCGCCCGGACGCCGCCGATCTACCTCGCGCCAGGTGACGTCGACGGCATCGGAACGCTCACGAACCCCGTCGCCGCACGCTGACCACGCCGCTCCCGGCCCGACATGCGTCCATCGATGCCCTCTCACGTCCCCGATGGACGCACGTCAGTGCCGATCACGCCGGCTCTTTGCCGGACATGCGTCCGTTGGCGCCCCTATACGGCCTCGATGGACGCCTGCCGGTGCCGATCACGAGGGCTCTTCGCGCGGCGTCCGTCCATCGATGGTGCAGAACCACTCCGATGGACGGATGCTGGCCGAGGGCGACCGAACGCCCGGGAGCCGGACGAGAGCCGGACGAGAGCCGGACGAGAGGAGGAGGGACGTCGATGACCATCGCACTGGATCACACCCACGTTCCGTCCCGGGACATGGACGCGTCCGCTCGGCAGTTCGCGCAGATCCTCGGGCTCGACTACGGAGGACCCATCGGGTGGTACGCGGGCGTTCGTGTGAACGACACGTTCAAGATCGCGTTCGTGAACTACCAGGAACCGATCGACATGCATCACTACGCGTTCCGCATCGACGAGGACGAGTTCGACGCGATCCTTGCTCGTATTCAACAGGCAGACATCCCCTACCGCAGCGACCCCGAAGGGCCGATGAACGGCGAGATCAATACCTTCAACGGGGGCCGCGGCTTCTACTGGCTCGATCCAGACGGGCACCTGATGGAGGTCCTGACCCAGCCCGACCCCGGCCTCTGAACGAGTCGCCTTGGGATTTGGAGCGCCGAGTGGAACTGTCCCGCTGTCGGCACCACCGGCTACGCTTCGATCAGCTTCCCCACGAGTAGGAGTTCGCCGTGGAGGAATCGCTCTTCGTCCCCGAAGGCCTCCCGACGGCTCCGTTACGATGAGGGGGATGGCGACTGAGCCCTCAACACTCCGCTTCACGATCGACCAGTACGAACGGATGGTCGAGACCGGCGTCCTCTCTGAGGACGACCGGGTCGAGCTCATCGACGGACTGATCATCGAGATGCCGCCGATCTACCCCGAGCATTCGATCCCGGTCCAACGACTGAATCGCATATTCCATCGAGCCCTGGAAGAACACCAGGCGATCATCCGCGTGCAGGACGCCATCCTGCTCCCGCCGCGTTCAGAACCCGAGCCCGACGTCGTGCTCGCCGTCCCGCCGGACACTCGTTACCTCGATCGACAACCTGGGCCTTCAGATCTCCTCCTCGTGGTGGAGGTGGCGCACACGACGAAGCGCTTCGACTCCACCGTCAAGCTCTCGCTCTATGCCCGCAGCGGGATCGAAGAGTTTTGGCTCGTCGACGTCCCGGCGAGGTGCTTCGAGGTCTACAGGGATCCGGGTCCGGATGGCTTCGCGACCATGGAAGTCATAGAGGCAGGCGGCTTTGTCTCGCCGCAGGCTTTTCCCGAGGTGCACGTCGCCATCGACGACGTCATCCCGTGACGGTGTGATGACGACTACAGCGTCGCGACGAAGTTCTCGATCAGGGCCGTGAGGTCGCTCGGGTGGGCGAGTGGGATGTCGTGCACCGAATCGATCCATTCGACGCGCACGTCCGGCTTGATCTCGACGAGACGCTCTGAGCACAGCTGCTTGATCGCGACGAAGCCCTGCTCGCGGGTGTTCCGTTCGACCCCGCGCGCGAGCACGAGCATCACGGGAGCCGCCACGCGGGCGTAGACCTCCCACGTCCGCTGCGCCCACAGCTCGTAGGCGATGCGCATGTGGTCGTCGAAAGCAAGGCGCGGACGCGTGAGCCCGTCTTCTGTGGCGAAGCGTCCACGTCGCACGACCGGTTCCAGGCGTTCCCACGGGAGGAACGACTGCTCGGCCTTGATGCGGTCGAGGACCTTCTGTTCGGGCCCGATGAGCTTCGGTGGCGTGAGGAGCGGCTCGGCCTGCTCCCACGTCGTGAGCAGACCCTGCATGTCGATCACGCCGCCGTCGACGCAGACCACGCCGGGGCACGTATCGGTAGCCGCATGCTCGAGCGCGACCGACGCCCCCCACGAGTGACCGACGATCACCGGAGCCTCGAGGCCGAAGTGGTCGATGACGGCCGCGAGGTCGGCGACGAGAGCCGGGAAGGTGAAGTCACCGTCGCCACTCGACGACAGGCCGTGAGCGCGCTGGTCGTAGGCCACAACGCGATGAGCTTTGGCGAGCTTGGGGGCCACCTGGTCCCAGATCGCGAGGTTCGAGGACAGTCCGTGGACGAGAACCAGCGGGGGCCCGTCCCCGCCGTAGTCCCGCGTTGCGACGGTCGCTCCGGGGGCCCCGAGGGCATCATCGGCAAAGCTCACGGATGCTCCCATAGTCGCAACAGGCTAGTTCTCCAGGACGGTACTGTGCCGCCCGAAGATCTCAGGTTGAACGTTGAAACCTCCTCGTTTACCAAGCACGAGGGCAAACCGAGGGGAGAGGGATGGCCATGCGCAGGCTCTTTCACCAGAAGAGGATGCTGCGAGTCGTTGGCCCCGCCGAACCCACCACGGCTTTCGTGTTCAGCGGTGGCGGCAACCTCGGCTCGATCCAGGTCGGACAAGCCAGAGCCCTCATCGAGCGCGGGATCGTCCCGGACGTGGTCGTCGGGTGCTCCGTCGGAGCGCTCAACGGCGCTGCGATCGCCGGCAGTCCAACACTGGAAGAGGTCGACCGGATCGCCGAAGTCTGGCGAGCCCTCGGACGTCACGACATCTTCCCGGCCACCGGCGTCGGACGCGGCCCGTGGCTGTACCTGCGCAACGGCACGTCGGCTTACGCCGACCACGGCCTGCGTCGCCTCATGCACCAGTTCCTGCGCATCAGCACCTTCGAGGAAGCCGTCGCGAGGTTCGCCGTTGTCGCCACGTCTCTTTCCGACGGAGTCGAGCGTTGGTTCGATGCCGGCGACGTCACACAGCCACTCCTCGCCTCGACGGCACTCCCCGGTGTGTTCCCGCCCGTCGAGATCGCGGGCCAGATGTACATCGACGGCGGCGTGGTGAACAACGTGCCGATCTCAAAGGCCTTCGAGCTCAACGCCAAGCGGGTCTACGTACTTGATGTCACCAGCGTCGAGCGCGACCATCACGCACCGAAGCGTCCCTACGACGTGCTGATGCAAGCGGTGAACATCGCGCGCGCGCACCGTTTCCGCATCGACTGCGACCACGTCCCCGACGGAGTTCAGATGATCCGGATGCCGTCGATCGACGTCGGCAAGATCCGCTTCGACGACTTCAGTCGCTCGGCCGAACTGATCGACCGCGGGTACCGAGCGTCCTGCGCCTTCCTCGACGAGGCAGACCTCACGGCCGCGAGCGCATAGCTCGATCTGTCATAGCCGGCCTGCGTTCCGTTAGTCGCCCGGGCCGGGAAGTCGCACCTCGACGGCGCAGTGCTTGTACGACGGCTGGCGCGAGTACGGGTCGAACGACGCATCGGTGAGCAGGTTCGTCGATGCGTCGTGCATCGGCACGAAGACCTGCCCGGCGACGACGGTCGAGGTGATGAACGCGCGTGCTCGCATCGACCCTCGAGCCGACGAAACGACCACCCAATCTTCCGGTGAGATCCGCCGTGCCGTCGCATCGACCGGCGAGATCTCGATGTACGGGTGACGGGCGGCGAGCGAGCGTAGCACCGCCGACTTCCCCGTACGTGTCTCCGTGTGCCACTGACTCGCACTCCCCCTGCCCGTCAAAAGGACGAGGGGATAGCGCTTGCTCGTCGTCTCGCGAACAGGACGTGGATCCTCGAAACAGAACCGAGCGCGACCGTCGGGGTGGTAGTACCGGCCGTCCTCGAAGAGCCGGCGCTCGGGCGGCGAAGCTGGTGCAGTTTCGGCGAACGGCCACTGGATCCCACCGGAGGCTTCGATCATCCGGTAGTCGGCGATGCCGGTGAAGTCACACGGACGGTCGCGCGAGATCCGCTTGAGGATCTGGAAGACGTCCTCTGGTGACCGCCATTCCTCGAACATGTCAGCGCATCCCCACGCGTCGGCGATCAGCTTGAAGATGAAGAAGTCGGCGAGCGCCTCTCCCGGCGCTCTACAGACGCGCTTGATGATCCCGAAGCGGCGCTCGGAGTTGATGAACGTCCCCTCCTTCTCTCCCCACCCAGCAGCCGGCAGGACGAGATCGGCGCGCTGCGCGGTCTCCGTGGTCGAATACATGTCCTGGACGACGAGGAAGTCGAGCCGGTCGAGCACGTCGTGCAGATGCGACTGGTTGATCCAAGAATGAGCCGAGTTCGTCGCGATCACCCACAGACCCTTGATGCCGCCGGCGAGGATCCCCTCGATGATCTGGTCGTAGGCCAGGCTGTTGCGGTCGGGGATGCGTGAGGAGTCGATGCCGATGAGGCCGGCGATCTTGTCACGGTCGGCTTGGTCGGTGAAGTCGTGGCCGCCGAGCAGGTTCGTCGTGTTGCTGAAGAGCCGGGATCCCATGGCGTTGCACTGACCCGTGATGGAGTTGGCACCCGTGCCCGGCCGGCCGATGTTGCCGGTCATCAGCGCCAGATTGATGATCGCCTGGGCAACACGGACACCCTCATGGCTCTGGTTGACACCCATCGTCCACCAGAACGACACGCGCTTGCCCTCGTGGATCGTCTGCGCGAACCGCTCCAGATCTGCCACCGAGAGATGCGTCACCTCGCTCACGAAGCTCGGATCGAATCGCTCGATGTGTGACGCGAACTCGTCGAAGTCCGAGGTATGCGCGTCGATGTACTCGCGATCGATCCATCCCCGCGCGTTGAGCAAGTGCGCGATCCCGTAGAGCAGCACGAGATCGGACTTCGGATGCAGTGCGAAATGCTGTGTGGCCGCGACGGCCGTCTCGGTCGTGCGTGGATCGACGACGAGGATCTGTGGTGAATGCGGGTTGCGGCAGATGCGCTCCCACATGATCGGATGCGCGATGCACAGGTTCGACCCGACGAGCACGATGACGTCGGAGGACTCGAAGTCGCCATACGTATACGGCGGAGCGTCGAACCCGAACGACTGCTTGTACGCGACGACGGCGGTGGCCATGCATTGGCGGGTGTTGCCGTCGCCGTGGACGAGGCCCATCCCGAACTTCGCGAGGGACCCGAGGAGCGCCATCTCCTCGGTTGGTATCTGGCCTGTGGACAGGAATGCGATCGCGTCCTTCCCGTGACTGCTCTGGATCGCCTTGCACCGGTCGACGAACGTCTCGACAGCAACGTCCCAGCTCACCGGCTCGAGGTCGCCCCTGGCGTTGCGGAGCAGAGGTGTCGTGGCTCGATCTGGCGCACGCAACGGTGACAGTGCCTCCCACCCTTTCGGGCACGCCTTTCCGAGGTTGACGGGGTATGAGCTCGTCGGCGTGATGTTCACGGCTTCGCCGTCTTTCATGTGGACGTCGAGAGAACACCCAGTCGAGCAGAAGCCGCAGATCATCGCCGTTGTTGCGTCCGGAGCCAGGCGCGTGGGTACCTGCCCGAGCCCGAACCGTCCAGGCTCCCGGACGAGCTCGGACGAAAGCGGTCCGTCGTGCTGGCGGACCAGGGACGCAAGCCGGCGCCGCGGGGTCTTGTCAGTCATGGCGAGCGATGCGGCTCACGGGATGTCGCCGGGCATGCGGGGTGAGACCAGCGCACTGAAGAACTGTGACCGTTCGATGAGCTCGCCCGCGACGACGACGAGCAAAGAGACTCCGGCGATGAGCGAGCACATCGCCGTGGGCGGCGTTGGCGCCGCGGAGATCGCCAGGATGATCGCCGGCAATGCCAGGCCGCCCATCACGCCGGTCAGGAAACGCCACCAGGTCGACCGGCCGAGATCGCGTGACATCAGCATGGCCGTTCGCTTGAGATCGGTGACGGTGCCGGCACGGAGATGGCGGAACAACGACGCCTCCCACGCGAGCTTGACCGCCACCGATCCCATCAAGGCCATCGCAAGCGGCCGGACGATGCTGACGGTGACAGACGTCGCGATCGCATCGGTGAGCAGATGGGACGAGGCGCTGGTCGTGAACAGAACAGCCGACAGTCCACAGATGACACCGGTCAGGAGGAATTTGGGCGCCACCGTCGCACCGCGCCACCACGTCCTGCCCGTGACGACATAGACCATGACCGAGCACAACACACCACCCACACCACTCGAGGCAACCAGGCCTCCGAGCACGAGAGCAACTTCGCGCGGCACGTCGAGCAGGAGCGCCACTGCGTACAGCGTTGCAAGGCCGGCGAACGCACCGAAGGCGACGATCTCGCGGCTCAGCCAGGAGTGAGTGATCCCAAGGGCGGCGCGGAACGCATAGAGCGGGCGTCCGAGATGGAAGATGCTCGCACCGAGCGCAAGGAGGCCGAGGAGAAGAGCCGCCACCGCATTGAACGGACGCAGAGCGGTCAGAAGATCGCCGGTGCGAAGTTGCGGCACTGCACGGAGGACGAAGTCGGTGACGAACGCGCCGACCGAGAGTTGGGTCAGCACGAGCATCAGCGCCAACGGAGGGTGGGGGTGAGCGGGCCGCAGAGCGAAGTGGTCCGCGGCGATCAGGTCGGCCCGCGGGCGAGTTGATCGGTACACAGTCGTCGGGATCGTGATGTGCGACGAAGGCGCATCCGGTACGAGCGCGCCGGTCTTCGAGGATGCAACAAGCGCGACCGTGTCGACGAGTGTGATCTGGATCGCGTTGTTCGGACATCCCTCGACGCACGCCGGCGCTTCCCCCGCGGCGAGCCGGTCCTGGCACATGTCGCACTTGCGGACGATACCGAGCCGCGCGTTGTACTGCGGCACCTCGTACGGACACGTAAACGTGCAGTACCCGCAACCGATGCATTGGTCGTCGAGATGTTTCACGATGCCCGTGGCAGCGTCCTTCTCGTAGGCGTTGGCGGGGCACCCGTTCATGCACGCCGGATCGACGCAGTGATGACAGGCCGTCGTCACCGACTGCCGGTAGGGCTGGCCGTTCGACCCGTGCAACATGCCCACCGATCGCCAGGACTCGTCATCGTCCAGCCCATTGAGGTTGTGACATGCGGTCACGCAGGCTTTGCATCCGGTGCAGGAATCGAGATCGACTTCGAACCCGTACTGCTCCCCGGGTCTCGGATCGCGAAGCGGCACGAGGTCGCGGTAGTAACGATCGCGGGGAAGCACGTCCGCCTCGTGGAGCCGTGCAAAGACTTGGACTGCCGTCAGGTTCGCTTGCTCGGCGAGGTACAGATCGATCGGTGTCACCTCAGTCACGGTCATGGCAGTTCAACCTGCACGCGGCCGTCGATGACCCGAACCGCATACGTCCTGATACTCACCGTCGCGTCGTCGAGGCACTCGCCGGTGCGCAGGTCGAAGGTCTGCTTGAAGATCGGCGACGCGACCTTGGGCACATCCCCGGCGGAACCCACGATGCCCCTGGACATCACGAAGGCTCGGCTGAAGGGGTCGTAGTTCGAGACGGCGAATAGCTCGTCGCGTAAAGAGAGCCGGAAGATGGCCACCTGAGCATCGCCGACGAGTGCGCA
Organism: uncultured Actinomycetes bacterium; assembly: GCA_964520325.1. Lineage (GTDB taxonomy): Bacteria > Actinomycetota > JAICYB01 > JAICYB01 > JAICYB01 > CAZFOB01. Next base: position 49,441 of record CAZFOB010000011.1, read on the forward strand.
CACCCCGCGATCCGGGACGAGCTCATCCAGGGCGCACACGTCGACCCAGGTCATGAGGTCAGTCACATCCCGGACAGAGATGGCACGGCTTCGGCGGGCTCGGGCTTCTCGTCGCTGTTCGCCGGCCGGCGCTGGCCGCGCTCACGCACGAACACGACGTTCGGATCGCGCGCATCGGAGTTGACGAACGTCCGGAACCGCTTCAGCCGCTCGGGATCCTCGATGGTCGCCTTCCACTCGCACTCGTAGGTCGCGATGTGACGCGCCATGTCCGCTTCGAGCTCCTCGCAGATGCCGAGCGAGTCGTCGATGAGCACACGGCGGAGGTAGTCGATCCCGCCATCGAGCTTGCCGAACCAGGTCGCGGTGCGTTCGAGGCGATCGGCGGTGCGGATGTAGAACATCAGGAACCGATCGACGACGCGGATCAGGGTGTCCTTGTCGAGGTCTTCCGCGAAGAGCACGGCATGCCGCGGCCGCATACCGCCGTTGCCGCAGATGTAGAGGTTCCAGCCCTTCTCGGTGGCGATGACGCCGAAGTCCTTGCTCTGCGCCTCTGCACACTCGCGGGTGCATCCCGAGACCGCCGACTTGATCTTGTGAGGCGCCCGAAGTCCTCGATACCTCAGCTCGAGCTCGATGGCGAGGCTCGTCGAGTCCTGGACGCCGTACCGGCACCACGTTTGGCCGACACACGACTTCACCGTGCGCAGCGCCTTGCCGTATGCGTGGCCCGATTCCATCCCGGCATCGACGACGCGTTTCCAGATCTCCGGGAGCTGCTCGACCGTGGCGCCGAACAGGTCGATGCGCTGCGCACCGGTGATCTTCGTGTAGAGACCGAACTCCTTGGCCACCATGCCGAGTGCGATCAACTGGTCGGGCGTGATCTCGCCGCCTGGGACTCGAGGGACGACGGAGTACGTCCCGTCACGCTGGAGGTTGGCGAGGAAGTGGTCGTTGGTGTCCTGGAGCGAGGCCTGCTCGCCGTCGAGGATGTGGCCTCCGTAGATCGACAGCATCGACGCAACAGCCGGCTTGCAGATCTCACACCCACGTCCCGATCCGTGGCTCGTAAGAAGCTCGTAGAACGATGTCACGCGGTGCACGCGAACGATGTCGAACAGCTCCTGGCGCGAATAGGCGAAGTGCTCGCACAACGAGTCGGTCACATCGACGCTCTGCTTGCGCTGCTCGGCCTTGAGCAGCTCGATCACGAGCGGGACGCACCCGCCGCATCCGGTCCCGGCTTTGGTTGCAGCCTTGATGCCACCGACGTCCGTGAGTGAACACTCGGCGATCGCCGAGCAGATCGCACCCTTCGTGACGTTGTTGCACGAACAGATCGTGGCCTCGGCACCAAGGGCGCCAACGCCGATGCCGGCCGCATCGCCGCCGACTCGGTCCGGGAAGATGAGCGCCTCGGGTTGAGCTGGGGTCGGCATGTCCCCGCGCGCCATCTGGGCGAACACCTGATACGCGGTCGCATCGCCGACGAGGACACCACCGATCACCTGCTTGCCGTCCTCCGACACGACGAGGCGCTTGTACACGTGACTGACCTCGTCGGAGAACGTGATGGACCGCGATCCGGACGCCGCACCGAAGGCGTCTCCGAAGCTCGCGACATCGACGCCCATGAGCTTCAACTTCGTCGACAGATCTGCACCGTTGAACGCGTCGTTCCCACCGAGCAGACGGTCGGCGACGACCCGGGCCATCTGATAGCCCGGAGAGACCAAGCCCCAGACGCGTCCAGCGGCCAATGCACACTCACCGATCGCGTAGATGCGTTCGTCCGACGTCCTGCATCGCTCGTCGACAACGATCCCGCCACGCTCGCCGACCTCGAGTCCACAGTCGCGTGCGAGCTGATCGCGCGGTCGGATGCCTGCAGAGAACACGACGATCTCAGCGTCGAGGTCGTCGCCATCCACGAAGCAGAAGCCCGACACACGCCCGTCTGGATCCGCCTTGAGGGACGTGGTCTGCATCGACGTGTGCACAACCACGCCGAGCTCCTCGATACGCCGTCGCAGCGCCGCACTTCCGCCATCATCAACCTGGACGGGCATGAGGCGCGGGGCGAACTCGACGACGTGCGTCTCAAGTCCGAGATTGACGAGGGCGTTCGCCGCCTCGAGGCCGAGGAGTCCGCCACCGACGACGGCACCCACTCGTTTGCCCGACGCGTACTCACGGATCGCAGCGAGGTCGTCGAGCGTTCGGTAGACGAAGCACCCGGGAAGATCGTTTCCGTCCACCGGCGGGACGAACGGATAGGAGCCCGTGGCGAGGATCAGCGCGTCGTAGCCGATGACGACGCCCTTCGAGGACGTCACGGTCGCGCTCGCGCGATCGATCAGCTCAACCGCGTCGCCGATGTGCACGTCGAGTCCAGCCGCATCGAAGAACCCCGGGGCGACGAGCGAGAGCTCATCGGCCGTCGAGCCGTTGAAGAACGAGCTCAAGCCCACGCGGTCGTAGGCGAGATGACGCTCTTCGCAGAACGTGACGATGTTCCACTCGGCCGTGGCTCCACCTTCGACCAAGAGCTCGAGCAGCCGGTGTCCGACCATGCCGTTGCCGGCGACGACGAGCGTGCGACGGCCGTTGCCGTTGCCGTTGCCGTTGGTGCTCAAATAGCGACCTCCAGGTCGCCGGTGTCCCACTCACGGCGCCAGACGCGCTGGCGCCACGTCACCGACGCAGCTGCAACCGCAGATGCCAATGCGAACAGCACGAAGCCGGTCGCGAACGTCCCGGTTGCGCCGACTAGCGATCCGAACTCGAAGGGAAGGAGGAACCCGCCGACGCCGCCGGCAGCGCCGACCAGCCCGGTCATCGCTCCGATGCGCGAGGGATAACGCTGCGGGACGATCTGGAACACCGCACCATTGCCGATCCCGAGCGCGCCGAGGGTCAGGAAGAGCAGCACCACCGTCGGCACGAGCGACGGGAGCGCAGCCAGGATCACCGCCATCGCCGCGACCAGCGTGAGCACCGACGCGAGAACCCGGGTTCCTCCGATGCGATCCGCGAGCATTCCTCCGACGGGTCGCAACAACGATCCGGCCGCCGCACAGAGGGCGGCCAGGCTCGCCGCCGTGACCTTGCTGAGCGCGAACCGGTCGACGAAGAAGATCGGAAGGTAGCCCGCCAGACCGACGAAACCGCCGAACGTGACGACGTAGAACGCGCACAGCCACCGTGCGTCGGCCTCGGCGAGGAGTGACCTGAGTCCGCCGGGGTGACGCATGGCCTTCGGCGGCTCCTTCGCGAAGAACGCGAACACCGCCCACGCCAGAGCCACCGGGATCGCCGCGAGCCCGAACACCGCGTGCCACCCCACGTGTTCGGCCAAGCGCGGCGCGGCGAGCGCGGCGATGATCGTCCCCGAGTTGCCGGCACCGGCGATCCCGAGTGCGAGACCCTGGTACTCGGGCGGGTACCACCGGCTCACGAGCGGCAACGCGACCGCGAAGCTCGCGCCCGCGATACCGAGCAATAGTCCGACGCCGAGCACTTGAAAGTACGTACCGGCGGCCAGCCAACCCCAGGCCAGCGGCACCAGCACGAGGGCCATCGACAACACTCCCATACGCTTGGTGCCATAGCGATCCGCGAGGGAGCCGAGGATCAACCGGAACACCGATCCGCCGAGCGGCGGGATCGCGACCATCAACCCCTTCTGCGCGGGTGACAGGCCGAGGTCGTCACCGATGTACGCACCCAACGCGCCGAGGAGCACCCACACCATGAACGACACGTCGAAATGCACGAGTGAAGCAACCAAAGTCGGAACATGACCGCTCGAACGGAACCCCGCTTTTTTCATGCGCCCATCGAATCATCGAAGGATTGCAACCGGGTACATGCGTGTAAACCTTGCGTTTCGAGTTGTTGTCTACGCGTCGCTCGGCGTGCTCGCACCCACGCCAAGCGTTGCAAGGTCCAAGCGATATCCGACACGCCCAACGGTCACGATGCACGCGCCCTTCTCACCGAACGCACGGCGCAGCCGCGTGATGTGCGTGTCGATCGCCCGGCTCCCGGTTGGAAGCGCGCGGTCGAATGCCTCGATGTAGAGATCTTCGCGCCGTGCGATCCGACCTTGTCTTGCCATCAGCACCCGCAGAACGAGGCGTTGGGCGTGCGTGAGTACGAGCGTCCGCCCATCGAGCCAAGCCTCGCTCGCGTCGTCGCTCAATTCCAGCGGGCCGGAGATTTTCCACCTCGACCCCTCGGGGCTCGCCACCGGCTCCGCCGTTAGGCGGCCCCCAAGGACGGGATCCGATGGCTCCATCACCTTTGGCACCTCTGGCAACGTACCCACGACTGCGTTAGCAGCTTGTTGCGCGACGTTTCATGTAGATAACGATCGAGTGTCTGCGGCTGGAGGCCCTTGGGCGACTACTCAGCTTTGTAGTCGCCGCTCTTACCGCCCGTCTTGCTGATCAGCCGGATGTGCGAGATCACGGCCGAGCGGTCGAACGCCTTCGCCGTGTCGTAGAGACAAAGCGCACCGACCGTCGCACCAGTGAGCGCTTCCATCTCGACACCGGTTCGGTCAAACGCTTTCACCATGACGCGCACAACGAACCCGTCGTCCTGCGACTCGATCGTCACCGATGCGCCCGTGACCGCGATCGGGTGACAGAAGGGCAGGAGATCCGGCGTTTTCTTGATCCCTTGTAACGCCGCGATCCGAGCCGCCTCGATCGGGTTGCCCTTCGTGGTTCCCTTGATCAACTCCGCGCATGCCTCGCTCGTCATCGTGATGACGGCCTCTGCGGTTGCCTCGCGTTCGGTCTTGTCCTTGTCGCCGATGTCCGTCATCCGAGAAACCTTTGGCCGAGAAACCTTTGGCCGAGAAACCTTTGGCCGAGAAACCTTCGGCCGCGCGCTCATCGTTTCAACCTTTCATCCCCTGCGTAGACGTTAAAGCTCTCGTCGCGCAGGAACCCGACGAGTGTCATGCCGAAGCGCTCCGCAACATCCACGGCGAGCGACGACGGCGCCGATACCGCGCAGAAGAACGACACACCCGCTCGGCGCGCCTTCTGCAGAAGTTCGTAGCTCGCGCGACCGCTCACGAGGACGACGAGGTCGGTGAACGGGAGCCGATCCTCAAGGAGCGAATGGCCGACGAGCTTGTCCATCGCGTTGTGTCGTCCGACGTCCTCGCGGAGCGTCATGAGTTCGCCGTGAGCGTCGAACGATGCCGCCGCGTGGAGTCCGCCGGTTTTCGAGAAGATCTTCTGCGCCTCGCGGAGCCGATCGGGAAGACAGAGTAGCGTCTCGCGGTCAAGGATCGGACCGGCACTCAGCTCCGGACCGCTGATCTCCGCGATCTGATCGAGGCTCGCTTTTCCGCAGACCCCGCACGCGCTGGTGGTGTAGAAGTGCCGGTCGAGCCCGCCGAGTTCTGGAAGGACCGGCAGATCAACCGTCACAACGTTGAACTGCTGAAGGTCGGGGGCCTGGCAGTACCGGATGCTCTCGACGTCGGCCTTGCCGGCGGCGACCCCTTCGCCGTACAGGAACCCGGCAGCCAGCTCGAAATCGTTGCCCGGCGTACGCATCGTGATCGCAACGGTCTGCTCCCGGCCTTGCGCGGCAACGCGGATCTCGAGCGGCTCCTCGGTCGCAAGCACATCGGAGCGCAGCTTGTCGCTGTCGCGCGTGACCGTCCGCACTTTCGCCGGCGTCTGAGCGTACGGTCTCTCGCTCATCTGGCGCTCATGCCTTCGTTATCCGCACGACAGCGTTGTAATCCGGGATACCGGACTCCGGCGACCGCTTATGCCGGTCGATAAGCACGCTCCCTTCCGGCCAGTGCACCTGGACGCTCCGCGGCGTGATCGGCGCGACGAACACCTTGCCCGGCAACGACCCGACCTCGCTCTGAAGCACGATCGCATCGCCGTCGCAGACTCCCAGAGCCTCGGCGTCGTGGACGTTCATGTAGACCGATTCCCTCATCGCCCCGGTGAGTGGGTCCTTCTTCTCGTGCACCATGCTGTTGAACTGCTTACCCCTTCGCGTTGTGCACGCGAAAGCGCCCTCGGGGATCTCGAGGCTCGGAAGCGGAACGACAGAGAAGCGCGCTTTCCCGTCGGGCGTGGGGAACTTCCAGTCGGCACACAGGTGCGGACCTCCGTACTGGATCGCGTCGCCACCTGCGCGTAGGTCCTGGATGCCGTCGTAAAGCGGCACGATCGAGCCGATCTCGCGACGCAGCGCGAACGCGTCGTCGCACGAAAGTCGGTCGACGAGTTCCGGCTTCACGCGCCGCGCGAGATCGAGGAGCACGTCCCACTCGGCGCGCGCCTCACCGATCCGGGGTCCGGGGACTTCGGGCGACAGGATGATCCGTCGCTCGGTCGACGTTTGCGTGACACCACCGGGCGTCTCGTAGCGCGTGGCCGCCGGGAGAAGCACGACTTCATCGCCGTCGACGAGCATCTGGGACGACGTGACGATGTCCATGTGGACGCGCAGCGGGATGCCCGCAAGCGCCTGCTCAACGAATCTCGGTTCGGGCAGCACCTCGAGGAAGTTGCCGCCCGCGCTGAAGAGCACGTCGAGGTTCCCGTTGCCGGCGGCATCGATCATCTCCGGCGCCGTCAGTCCCGGCGTTCTTGGGACGTCGAACCCCCACGCCTTCGACATCGCCGCGGCACTGTCGTCCGAGATCGTCTCGCCGCCTGGGAACACCGTCGCGTACGCGCCCATCTCGGCTCCGCCCTGCACGCCGGAGTGTCCTCGGATCGGCATAAGGCCGCACTTGTCGCGTCCGACGAAGCCTTTCGACAGGCCGAGGTTCACGATCGCGCGGACGTTGTCCTCACCGTACGCGTGCTGCGTGACCCCCATGCTCCACACGAGCACTGCCGTCTTCGCCTCGCCGAGCATCGTGGCGAGGTCGTCCATCTCGTGTCGCGACACACCGGCGAGTCGCTCCAGCGTCTCCCACGACTGTGAAGCAAGCGCAGTTTGCACGTCGTCGAACCCGGTTGTGTGCTCGTCGATGAACGTACGGTCAACCAACCCGCGCTCGATCATCGATCTGAGCACGCCGTTGAGGAATCCGACGTCGCCGCCGGCGTTGATCTGGAAGAAGCGATCGGTGATCTTCGTGCCGAACAGCGCCGACTCCACGTTGCTCGGCACCCAGTACCGGTCCATCCCCGGCTCCCGGTAGGGGTTCACGCACACGACCTTCGTCCCCTCCTTGCGTGCGTGGTACAGATACTTCATCGAGACCGGCTGGTTGTTCGCGACGTTGCTCCCGATGAAGACGATCAGGTCGCTGCCGATCCAATCGGTGTAGGAGCACGTCGTCGCGGCGACACCGAGGCCTTCCTTCAACGCGAACGTGCTCGGCGCGTGACAGACGCGCGCGGCGTTGTCGATGGAGTTCGTCCCCATCGCGCGCACGGCCTTGCCGGCCGCGTAGTAACTCTCGTTGCACATGCCGCGGCTCGTGAGGTAGAAGCCGAGTCGTCCCGGATCGGTTCTCCGGATGCGGTCGGCGACGAGGTCGAGTGCTTCGTCCCAAGAGATGCGCGTGAAACCTTTCTCGCCGCGGCGGCGGATCATCGGGTACGGAAGGCGGCCCAGGTTGCGGAGCTCAGCGCTCCGCTTGGTTCGAAGCGACTCGACGTCGGAAAGCAGATCGACGTCCAGCGCGGGCATGGTGTTGAGGCTCAACAGCCGCAGCCTGACGTTGCACAGGTGGACCTCGTCCATCGTCCAGTCGCGCAGGCCCTTGGTCCCGAGCGCACACCCGTCGCACACACCCTTTCTCAGGATCCGCCAGGCGTACCGGCGCCGGCCCTTGTTCTCCTTGAATGCGTTCCAGAGCTCCAGGTAGTTGTTCGGCCGCCCCTCGCCCACGCCGAACGGCTTCCTCGAGGCCCAGAGCTTGGGCTGCCAGCGCTTCATCCGGTCATCATTGCGTATGGATCGAGCGAAGCGAGCCCTGGGCTGGTTCGAGGAGACGGTTGGAGCGATCGCGAAGGCGGCGGGGCTTGCTCCGGACGATCTGGAACTTGCGGACGATGTCCGGGCCGAGATCCTCGATCTTGCGCGCATCGCGTCGCACGACTCCGGTGAGCGGATCAACGCGCCGTTGCTGTGCTACGCGCTCGGTCTCGCCGTGGCGCGCGGCGCATCGCTGGACGACCTCGCGAAGGTCATCCGGCAACGCGCCGGAGAGTGAGCGCGCTCGCCGTCGACCGAGCGCAGATCCTCCGCTTCCGCGCGCGCGCGAGCCATCTCCACGAACGTCTGCCGCCCGGATCGTTCGCCGATGCGTCAAGCGGAGGGTTGCAAGATTCGGTTCCACGCGCGGCGGTCATCTCGCTGCATGCGCGCGTGCGCGATGTCGAACCAGCATCGTGGGACGACCCGTCGCTCGCGCAGATCTGGTTCCGCGGCGGCGCCGACTACGTCATCCCGCGCGCCGACATCGGTGTATTCACGCTCGGGTGTCTGCCCCGCGACGCGGACAGGCGCCGGGCACTCGAGGCGGTCGCCGACGAAGCTCACGAGGTACTGCAGGGCCAAATGCTCAAGGTGAGGGAAGTCACGGAAGCACTCGGACTCGAGCAGCCGTTCATGCTCAGAGCCGCCGCCATGACGGGACGGCTGCTCATCCGTTGGAATGCGAGCATGATCTGGCTGATCGGCAACGACCGTCCGGACATCGACCCCGAGGACGCCCGGATCGAGCTCGCGCGCCGCTTCCTGCGGTGGTTCGGCCCCCAGCGGAAGGAACGACTCGCGTGGTGGACGAACGTGGATCCACGCGATGCAAGGGCCACGTGGGAAGCACTCCTGCCGGAACTGGTGGCCGTCGAGTGCGAGGGATCGGACGGCTTCGTGCTCGAAACCGACGTCGAAGCTCTGTTGGGGGCCGAGTCGTTCGAGAACGTCCGGCTACTGCCGATCGACGATCCGTACCTCAAGACCGGCCGCGATCTTTTCGTGCCCGACAAGGCCGTGCGAGACAAGGTGTTCCCACCGATCGGATCGTCTCCCGGATATATCCCCGGCGGCGTGGTGATCGACGGCGAGATCGCCGGCGTCTGGCAGCGTCAGCAGCGCCGCGTGACCGTCCACCCCTGGCGCACGTTCTCCGCGAGAGAGAAGAGCTTCGTCGAAGCCGAAGCGCTTCACTTCCCGATCGCCGCCAAGCCAAGCGCCTCGAAGGGAGCCGAGGTGATCTGGAGCTAACCGATCCGCTCGCGGGCGGCGTCGAGCTCGTCGGGCGTGTTGAGGTTGGTGAACGATCTCCCGTCGCGATCGGCGCTGCGCCAAACGTTGTCGTCGATGGTCACGATCGTCAGCCGTTCGAGCACCTTATGCACGGCCCGCTCTCCCGCATCAAGCTCAGCCGCGATCGCGTCGAGTGCATCCTTTGCCCACACCGCGTGCAGCGGCTCGAGTCTCCCGTCGCGAACCGGAACGACGGCGTCGACACCGTCGGCGCGCGAAGCGAGCATGGCGACGACGTCGGCCGAGACGAACGGCATGTCGACGGCGCAGACGAAGACGAGCGGGTGACGAGCGGCGCGCAGCGCCGCGAGGATGCCCGCGAGGGGAGTCTGCGCCGGGTCATCGTCGGCAACGACGCGAAGGCGCAGCGCTTGCAGCTGCGACTTCGCTTTGCTCACCACGAAGACGTCGTCCGACCACGCGGAAAGTCGTTCGACGACGTGGACGACGAGCGGACGTTCCTCGAAGTCGACGAGCGCTTTGTCGGCGCCCATCCGACGACTCTCGCCACCGGCAAGAACCGCCGCACTGACGCGCTCAAGCGACGCAGGCACGGCGGCAGGTGGGCCGGTCACTCGACGTCACGGATGAGCATCACGTCGCACCGCTCTCCCGCGCCGATCCTGGCCCCCGCCGGGATCGAGACCAGGCCGTCGGCGCGCGCGAACGTTACGAGCAGGTTGGACTGGTGTCCACCCTCAGGCGTCGCGACGTAGTCGTCACTCTCGCGACGAACCCCGACTCTGGCCACCCGCACCCGGGTCAACGGCGCGTCGAGCTCGCCGTCGAGCCTCGCTTTCACGATGAGCCGCCGGTCGCGGCGTCCCATCATCTTCATGAGAGCTGGACGCACGAAGACCTCGAACGACACGTATAACGAGATGGGGTTGCCCGGCAGTCCGAACAACGGCTTGCCGCGCCAAAGTCCGAAGGCCTGCGGACGTCCCGGCTGCATGGCAACGTTCACGAATGACACGTCGCCGCCGAGCTCGAATGCGCGTTTCACCGGGTCGTGTTCGCCCATCGACACCCCGCCCGAACACACGAACGCATCAACGTGTGGCTCGATGCGGTCGAGCGTCGCGATGAGGACTTCGGGGTCGTCAACAACCGGACCGGCAACACGCGGCTCGGCCCCCGCTTCACGAATCACTCCGACGAGCGTGGAGGTGTTCGAGTCGTAGATCTGACCATCGCGCAGTTCGTCACCCGGCGCGACGAGCTCGTCTCCGGTGGAGACGACCCCGAGACGAACCCGGGGGATGACGGCAACGTCGGCGAAACCCGACGCGGCCAACGCACCGAGATCTGGTGGCGCGATCCGGCGACCGGCGGCAACAACGGTGTCGCCGCGGACAACGTCCTCGCCGGCGGCGCGCACGTGCTTGCCCGGCGCGACGGCTCGCATCGCCAGCACGCGATCACCTTCGCGAGACGTCAGCTCCACCGGGATCACGGCGTCGGCTCCGGCCGGCACGACGCTGCCCGTCGAGACCGCTACGCAGGTGCCCTCACTCACGACGAGCGCGGATCCAACACCCATCATCACTTCGCCGGTGATTCGCAAGCCCACGGGCCGACCCTCGGTCGCCTCGGCGATGTCGCTCGCAACAACGGCGTAGCCGTCCATGGCCGAGGACGTGAACGGCGGAAGATCTCTCGGCGCGAGCGCATCTTCCGCGAGCACGCACCCCAGAGCCTCGGCCAGCGCGACCGAGCGCGGCGGGAGCGGTTCGATGCTCGACAGGATCCGTTGGATGTAGTCCTCGATCGCGAGCAGCGGAACCTCCTCCTCCGGGTCGTAGGGCGTGTCCTTCGGTTTGCCTTCCGGGTTCAAAGCCCGATCCACTTCTCGCCCCACGGACCGCGCTCCTTCTTCCAGATCGGCGTCCGGCTCTTGACCTCGTCGACGACGTAACGGCACGCGTCGAAGGCCTCGTCGCGATGCGGCGCTGCGCACGCGACGACGAATGTCACCTCGCCCGCTTCGCGAACACCGATGGCGTGCTCGATCGCGACCCCGCACAGTTGCCACTTCTCGACGGCTTCGTGCGCGATCTGCGACATGACCTTCTCGGCCATCTCGACGTACGCCGAATACTCGAGCGCCTCTACCCGGCCGGCACCCGCCGAGTCGCGGACGGTGCCGACGAATACCGCAGTGCCGCCGGCCGTAACCGAAGCAACGGCCTCGAGAGCCGACGCGAGTGACGGTGACTCCGTCAGTCTCACGCACACAGAACCGCCCGACATCGGCGGCAGCAGCGCAACCTCGTCCGCGGCGCCGACACGGTGCACGATCGGCACAACCGTCTGGTTCACGGCGACCGAGCAGTGATCGAGGATCGCCGAAGCATCGGGATAGCGCGAACGGACGGCGTCGACGACGTCCTGTGCGGTGGCCACCGATCCCAGGTCGAAGTCATCGCTGCGTCTTGCCGCATCGGCCAATGCGCCGAACATCAGCACCCGCACTTTCAACTCTCGTGCCCCGTCCGGCCCCCGATATGCTCGATCGCGTGCGGCAGGATCGCCATCACCGCCTCGAGGCTCTCGACGGCGCCGCGCGGACTGCCCGGCAAGTTCACGACGACCGTCGAGCCGACGATGCCCGCGACGCCGCGTGACAGATCAGCGAACGGAGTTGAAGCACGTCCCGCGGCGCGCATCGCCTCAGCGAGGCCGGGTGCTTCGCGTTCGATCACCGCACGCGTCGCCTCCGGCGTCACGTCGCGTTGTGCGAAGCCCGTACCGCCCGTGGTCACGACGAGCGACACATCTGCTGCGAGCCGGCGGATCGCGCGCTCGATCTCAGGACGTTCGTCGGCGACGAGGCATGAGCTCACAGTGAAGCCGGCGCGTTCGAGGACGGCCACAACGGCAGGGCCGGACTCATCGACGCGCGTGGAGTTCGACACGCCGTCGCTCACTGTCAGCACTGCAGCCCGCATGGTGGCGATGATATGCCTGCTCGGACGGGGTTACCCTCGACTGGTGTTGATCGACTCGTTCGGCCGCGAGGTCGCTGACCTGCGGATATCCATCACCGACCGGTGCAACTTCCGGTGCCTGTACTGCATGCCGGCCGAAGGCCTACCGTGGCTGCCGCGAGAAGAGGTGCTCTCCGTTGATGAGATCGCACGCCTGGCAGCCCTGTTCATCTCTCTTGGTGTCCGGGAACTGAAGGTCACGGGCGGAGAGCCGACGGTGCGGCCAGAGGTCGTCGACATCGTCCGGAAGCTTCGATCGATCGACCCCGACATCGACATCTCGATCACGACCAACGGGCAGCGTCTCGCCGCTCTCGCCGGTCCGCTCAAAGACGCCGGACTCAACCGCGCCACCGTCTCTTGCGACTCACTCTTGCGTCACCGCTTCGCGGAGCTCACGCGACGCGACGCCCTCGACGACGTCACCAAGGGCTTGCACGCCGCGCGCGAGTCGGGCCTGCTGCCGATCAAGGTGAACTGCGTGATGATCGCGGGCACCAACGAGGACGAGGCCCTCGACTTCGCACGCCTCGCCCGCGAGTGCGGCTACGACGTCCGGTTCATCGAGTACATGCCGCTCGACGCCGAGCAGCAGTGGGAGCTCGACAAAGTCGTGCCCTCTCGCGGCCTCAGAGAACTGATCGACCGGACGTACCCACTCGTGACCAACGACGAGCACGGGCCGGCCCGGAAGTTCACCTTCGCCGATGGCGCGCCGGGATCCGTCGGCTTCATCTCGTCGGTCAGCGAACCGTTCTGCGCGTCGTGCGATCGTGTGCGCATCACCGCCGACGGCCACCTCCGCACGTGCCTGTTCGCCGTCGACGAAACCGACCTGCGCACACCGATGCGCGATGGGGCATCCGACGCCGACCTCGAAGCCCTCATCCGCAACGCCGTTTCGAACAAGTGGGCCGGGCACCGCATCGGGAAGGACGATTTCGAGCGTCCGTCACGCAGCATGTCCCAGATCGGCGGCTGATGCCGCGAACGGCCAGGCGATTCGGCGATAGGCGATTCGGCGACGTCACGGGTGCCGTCGCCGATCTCGGCGTCATGGTGCCGCTCGCAGCAGCGCTCATCCTCGTCAACGGGCTCGACCCCTCGGCTGTGTTCGTCGGCGCCGGACTGCTGGCGCTCGGCTCTGGTCTCTACTTCGGTATCCCGTTCCCGGTGCAACCGCTCAAGGCGCTCACCGCCGTCGCCGTCGCCCAACAGGTCGCGCCCGGCGTGATCCACGCTGCCGGACTCGAGATCGCCGGCTTCCTCCTGCTGCTTTCGTTCGCTGGTGTGGCCGACCGTATCGCGCGCGTCTTCACGAAGCCGGTGATACGGGCGTTGCAGCTCGGCGTCGGCGTCTTGCTCGTGGTCACTGCGATCAAGCTCGTCGGCGATCCTCCCGATGTCTTCAGAGGCACGCCGGCCGAGCCATGGCCGTTCGTGCTCGCCGCAATCGCATTCTCCGTCGTGTGGTGGGCGGCGCGGACCAAGCGATACGAACTCGCCGGCGTCCTGCTCGTCGGCGGGATCGTCTTGGTGTGGACGTCGGCGGCACCGAGCCTGAGTGCGCCAACCTTGACGCTCCCGTCGTTGTCCTTTCCCCGGACGCCGGACTACGCAGCGGCGTTCTTCCTCCTCGTCGTCCCGCAGCTTCCGCTCACGTTCGGCAACGCCGTCGTCGCGGTCACTGACGTCGCGAAACGATCGTTCGGCGAGCAGGCGAGCCGCGTGACGCCGTCGCGGGTGTGCCTGTCGTGCGGCGCGGGCAACGTGATCTCCGCGCTCATCGGCGGCGTGCCGATGTGCCACGGCGCGGGCGGACTCACAGCACACATCCGGCTCGGCGCCCGCACGCGATGGATGAACGTCGGCCTGGCGTGCGCTTTTCTCACGCTCGGGTTGTTCTTCGCAGAACAGGTTCCCGTGATCCTCGGCCTGCTTCCGGTGTGGGTCTTGGCTGCCTTCCTCGCCTACGCCGGAGCGCGGCACGCGCTGCTCATCATGATCTGCGTGGGAGCGATCTCGTCATGGCTGGGATCGCCGGGGGGATCGGCGCATACCGCGGCAACCTCGCGTTCACGGTCGTGATCGGCCTGCTGTACGAAGCGGTGCGGCGACTACGAAAGGCCGGGGTAGCGCGCACCGCCGTCCCCAAGATCTGGCCCCAGGAGATCTCGTAGCGCTTCACGGATAGAGGCCTCGTAGGGCGGTCGCAGCACGCCGGCATCGGTGATGAACGCGGTCACGAGCTCGCCCGGCGTGACATCGAAAGCCGGGTTCCACACATCCACCGCCGCAGCCACCACCGACCCTCCGATCTTCCGCACTTCGTCGTCGCCACGCTCCTCGATCTCGATCGCGTCGCCGTCGGGGGCAGCGGCGTCGAACGAGGACATCGGGGCCACGGCGTAGAACGGCACACCGTTGGCTCGCGCGATCACTGCGAGGCTGTACGTACCGATCTTGTTCGCGAAATCACCGTTGCGCGCCACGCGATCGCAACCCACGAGCACCGCGTCGGCACGTCCGGAGCGCAAGGCACTTCCAGCGGCCGAATCGGAGATGAGTGTGACGGGGATCCCCGCATCGGCGAGCTCCCACACGGTGAGGCGCGCGCCCTGAAGCAGCGGACGTGTCTCCGTCGCGATCACCTCGATCGGCTCACCCGCCTCAGCCTTGGCGTAGACCACTCCCAGAGCGGTCCCGATTCCGGATGTCGCAAGACGTCCGGTGTTGCAATGCGTGATGACGCGGCTGGCGCCAACAAGCTCGGCCCGTCCGTACTCGCCGATGCGCAGGCACGACTGGCGATCCTCGTCGTTGATACGCATCGCCTCGGCGAGCGCATCGCCTGGATCACCAGTGGGCGCAGCGGCAACGACGCGTGCAACCGCCCACCCGAGGTTGACCGCGGTCGGACGCGCAGCGGCGATCCGGGCGGCCACCTCATCGATGGGTTCACCGTTGGCAACGCCCAGGGCTACGCCGTATGCGCCGGCGACGCCGATGGCCGGCGCACCCCGCACGGCCAGTTCCCGGATCGCCTCGATGACATCGTCGGCGTCCGTCAACGTCCGGATCTCGAGACGCTGCGGCAGCAACGTCTGATCGATGATCTCGAGATGGTCGCCGACCCACTCGATGCAAGCCCTCATCCGCGCAAGGATATGGTGATGTCGGTGAGCGAACGGCTCGAGTTCAAGGACCCGCAGAACAAGCAGCCCCTCGCGGTCACGACCGCGAAGCGGGGCGATCTCGAGGTCATCAGCCACCAGCGGAAAGCCCGCGCCGCCCACCTCAAACAGCTCACGGCGTCGATCGAGCGCATCGGATTCGTCACGCCACTGGTCGTCGTCGAACGCACCGGCGAGGGCGGACCCACGTTCACGATCATCGACGGACAGCACCGCTTCCAGGCGGGTATCGACCTCGGGCTCAAGGAATTCCCGGTGATCATCGTCCCCGAGAAGCTCGCGCGCCGGATGATGAGCCTCAACGTCGAGAAGGATCTGAACATCCGCGAACGCTGCGACATCGCGCTCTCGATCTACCGCGAGATCCTCGAGCAGACTCCGAAGCTGAAAGAGGACGACGGCGAGCTCGCCGACACGATCGAGCATGCGCACTACCTCACCCTCGGGCTCGCCTACGAAGGTCCGGGCCGCTTAGCCGGTGGCGCGCTCGAGCCGATCCTCAAGAAATGCGACGGGTTCCTCGACCGTGCATTGACCGAGGCGTACGAAGAACGCAAGATCCGGGCCGAGAAGGTGCTCGAAGCCTGGACGCTCATCAAGACCGTCGAGGACACCCTCAAAGCCAAAGGCATGTGGCACTCGATGGTGCGTTACCAGATCATCGCCGCCGCCGACCCGGCGAAACGGGCACGCAAGCCGGCCGATTTCGACAAAGCCTTCCCGAAGTTCATCGCGAAGCTGGAGGAGCTCGCAAAGTCGCCGGAGATGGTCCTGCGTCAGAAGGTCGACGACGCCGACAGCTGAACTTCGGAGCTAGAGGACGTTGACCCGGCCCGTCCGCCGGTACGCGGCGAGCACGTAGCGCACCCGCTTGCGAACCTTGACGTCCGGGTCGTTGTGCATCGATTCGAGGGTCGAGACGACCTCGGCTTCCCGATGCCTCGGCGACCCGTCGGCGAGTGCGTGTACGACGGAGAGCCGCACGTCGTCCTTCGTGAGCTCGAGGAGGTTGTCGACGGTGAGCCTGATTCAAGTCGATCTACCCAACAGACACTGGGAGTGAGGCCAGTCCGCGCAGAGCGAGCGTCGGTCGGTGTGGGGGGTTGGGGTCGAGCAGCTCCATGTGGGGGAAACGCCTGACGAGCTCGGCGATCGCGATGCGCGCCTCGAGTCTTGCAAGCGGGCCGCCGAGGCAGAAGTGGACACCGGCGCCGAACGTGAGGTGCTTGTTGTCCGACCGGCCGACGTCGAGTACGTCCGGATCCTCGAACTGCGCGGGATCGCGATTGCCGGCGCCGAGGAACACGAGCACCGGTTCGCCGGGACGGATCGTCTTGCCCTCGAGCTCGACGTCGGCCTTCGTCCAACGCACCGACAGTTGCGCCGGAGAGTCGAAGCGCAGGAATTCCTCCAGCGCCGGACGCATGAGCTGCGGATCGTCGCGCAGGCGCTCGAACTGGCCGCGGTTTGCGAGCAGAGCGAGCATCCCGTTGCCGATCAGGTTCTGCGTCGTCTCGTGTCCGGCGAAGACGAGCTGGACGCACGTGGCGAGCAACTCGTTGTGCGAGAGCCGCCCACCTTCGTCCTCGGCAGCGATGAGCGCGCTGAGCAGGTCGTCGCCCGGGTCGGCTCGGCGCAGCGGAAGGAGAGAGTGGAAGTAGTCGATGAAGAATTCGCCCGCCTTGGCTCCCCGGGCGATCACGCCGAGATCTGCCGGGATGTCGACGACTCCGGCTAGATCACGCGACCATTGTCCGAACCCCGCACGATCCTCCCCGGGGATCGCGAGGAGCTCGCACATCACCGAGATCGGCAATGGGTAGGCGAAATCTTCGACGAGGTCGACCTTGCCGCGCACTTCCGCCGCGTCGCACAGTTCGGCAACGAGCTGCTCGACCAGTGGTGCGAGCGCGTCGACGGCGCGGCGCGTGAACGCCTTCGAGACGATCCCGCGCAACCGCGTGTGCTCCGGTGGATCGAGGAAGAGCATCGAGTTGCCGAGAACGATGAGCGGATGGTCCTCGGGCAGGATGCTCGCACCGCGGATGGCCGGAGGTGACTCCGAGCCGAAACGCGCATCGGTGAGGGCGAGCGCGCAGTCGCTATATCGAGTCAGTGCCCATCCGCCGATGGCAAGTCGATGCACCGGGTCGTGTTCGCGCAACTCGCGATACAGCGGGTAGGGATCCGCACGGAAGGCCGGATCGAAGAGGTTGAGCTCTACCACTCCACGAGCTTCCAGATCGCGGGATGCGGACGGTCGTGCTCGCCGATGTCGGAGAAGAGCGCCGCCGATGTCTTGAGGTGCTCCATCGCTTCGTCGTCGCGGCCAAGGTCGCGTAACGCGTCGGCGATGTTGGAATGGACGGCGGCCTCACGGTGGCGGTCGCCGATGCGGCAACACAGTTCCAGCGCGCGCTCCGCCTGCGCGAGCGCGAGCTCGGCATTGCCTTCCACGCGCAGCGCGAGCGCCAGGTTGTTCAGCGCCGCCGCCGTTGCCGCCGGGTCGCCGATCTTCTCGGCAAGCGCCAAGCTCGACTCGAAGTGCGCACGCGCCGGGGCGACCTCCCCACGATGCGATGCGATGATCCCCTCGATGTTGTGCGCCTGAACGATCGCAAGAGGGTCGTCTGCGGACGTGGCGGCGGCCGACGCTTGTACGGCAAGCGACCGTGCGAGCTCCGCTCGTCCGGCGCGGTGGGCATTGAGACTGCGGTCGGCAAGGATCCGCGCGCGGTCACTGCGTGCCGACGTAGCGGCTTCCGCCTCGAGATAGTGCGCCTCCGCTGAGTCCCACTCGCCCAAGCGGTGCCGGACGTCTCCGAGCTTGCGCCCGAGCACCGCGACGTCACCTCCGAGCGCCATCGCCTTCTCGTACGCCCCGGTCGCTTCTCCGTAGCGTCCCTCGAGCGTCAGCAGGTCAGCGATGAGCTCGTGCAGTTGCGCAGCGTTCTCCGAGCCGAGCGCGAGCGCAGAACGATAGAGGGAGAGCGCTTCAGCGTTTGCGTAGATCCCTCGGGCGTGATCTCCCGCCAACCGAAACTGCTCGGCTGCGGCTTCCGCCTGGCCCGCGCGCTCGAGATGCTGCGCAGCGACGGCTGCGAGCTCCGGCCGGCGTCGCGAAGCACGTCCTGCCGCACGCGCAACGCGCGCGTGAAGCAAACGGCGCCGGCCAAGTGTCGTGTGCTCGTACACGTACTCGCGCAGCTTCGGGTGTGTGAAGTCGTAGAGCTCTGCCGACTCCGCGACGAGCGCGTGCGCGGTGAGCTCATCGAGGGCGGCAGCGACTTCCTCGTCACTTCGTCCACTCGCCTCGCGTACGGTCGGCGGATCGAACGCACGGCCGATGATCGCGGCGGCGGTGAGCACCTGTCCGGCCGCCTCACTCACGCTCGCAACACGCGAGGCCAAGAGATCCCTCACGCCGGTAGGAAGAGTGGGGAAAGCCGTCCCTTGCACCTCGCTCTTCAGGTACTCGGAGATGAAGAAGGGAACACCGGCGGTCTCCGCGAACAAACCAGCGGGACGATCCGACCGGCCTTCGAGGATCTCGTTGACGTCGTCCTCCGTTAGACGCTGAAGCGTGATGCCGGTGGCCAGTCCCGCGCGCGTCGCATCGGCGAGCATCCTGCGCAGCGGGTGTGCCGGGGGCACTTCTTCGGTGCGCCACGTGATCAGCACCATCAACGGACGGCCGCGCAGCCTCCGGGCCACGAAGCGCAGCGCATCGCGCGAAGATTCATCCATCCACTGGACGTCGTCCGCAAAGAGCACGCTCACACCGGAGAACACGATCACGTCGGCCACACCTTCGAGCAACCGGCGGCGAGCAGCCGGTGAATCGATCGACGGTGGCGCAGCGGCGTCGGGCGCAAGTTCACGGACGAGTCGCGAAGCCTCGACGAGTGCTTCCGGTGGAACCGAAGCGAGGCGCTCAGCCGGGATCGCACGGAGGAGCTCGACGATCGCTCCGAACCCGAGCAACACCTCCTCCGGATGGCAATGCGCCTCGAGCACTAGCTCATTACGGTCGGCAACGGTGCTGAGGAACTCCCGCGCGAGTCTCGTCTTGCCGATCCCGGGCTCGCCACCGATCACGACGAGGTGTCCGTCCGTCGCCACGGCGGCGTGAGCGTCCAGGAGTTGCTGCATCTCGTGATCGCGACCGACCATCGGCAGCTCTGGACTCGCGGCACGCACCGGCTTGCGATCAGATGGCGCTGCCGTTCGATCCTCTCGGATCGAGTCGTAGAGCTCGGTCGTGGTGTCCAGCGGCTCGACGCCGAGATCGCTGTCCAACGCAGCCACGCACTCTCGGTACTGACGCAGAGCCGCGGTCCGGTCGCCTCTGCTCGCGTACAAGCGCATGAGCGATTGATGCGCGGGCTCGTGCAACACATCGAGCGTGACCCAACGCCTGGCGTAACCGATCGCTGTGTCCGGATCTATGCGAGCGAGCGACTCGGCAAGTCGCTCCAAAACTCCCCCGAGTGCGCGTCGAAGTTCGTTCGCAACCGCGAGCTGCCAATCGTCGAACTCGGGTGAGTCGCGAAGCCCGAAGCCGGACAGGAACTCTCCGCCGTAGAGCTCCGCGGCTTCCGCAAGCGCCGCGAGGTCGCCACCGTCTGAACGGCCGCACAGATCGCGGAAACGCAAGACGTCGACCCACGCCTGGTCCTGAAGCAGAGCCAGCGACTCGCGCTCGATCCGCAACCCCCGGCCCCCTAGAGCAGCGTTGAGCGCCGAGAGCGTCCGGCGAAGGGCGGACCGTGCGCGCGTCTGGTTCGCCTCGGGCCACAACAACGCCGCCAGGTGATCCCGGCTCTGCGCTCGTCCAGTCACCGCGAGGTAGGCGAAGAGCGCGAAGGCCTTTCGTGTGTCGACAGAGCTGACCTGCCCGTCGCGCTCGATGCGTGGGGGGCCGAACAAGCGGACGATCGTTCCCTCCGACGCTTCCGCAACGGGGTGCGCAGTCTTCATCAGTCCGTAACGATATCGGCTCGCCTGTTAAGGTGACCGCACCATGCGGCCCGGGCGAGGATGGCTGACGGCAGCGGGCGCCGTGCTGGTCGTCGTGGGGTTGGCCGGGGCGCTCTTCGGTAGTTCCGACGGGCTGCCACTGCCTCGACTGGTGATCCTCCTGGCTCTGCTCGTCGGGATCGTGCTCCTCGCCATCGCCGCCGTTGCAGCCAGGAGAGCTCGAGCTGCCGCCGGTGACGACGAGTCCGAGAAGAACCCACCGCAGGACCGTCGTGAACGCAGTCGGGCGTTCTACGTCCGGCTGGTGGTGTGGGGCCTCCTGCTCGTTCCAGCTTCTCTCGTCGTCGCGGGGGTCGGGGGCAACACCACGGGAGTGTTCAGCGTCGCGGGTCCCGCGGTGGTTGCGCTCGTGGTCGCGGTCCTGGTGCGTCTGACCGGACGCCTCCTCGTTCCCGCGCTGATCTTCGCCGTCCTGCTGTTCCTCCTCAGCTTGATGTCGTCGGAGAACGAGATCTCCCACCCCGAGAGCTTCGCGGACTTCGTGCCCGCGATCGTACGCCTCGTCGGACTGGCGGCGGCGGTGCTCGGCGCGTCGGTGGCCATCAGACAGCGAAAGCGCGGCTCACTTCGCCGGGCAACCGGGCGCGAGCGTCTCGGCGTACGGGTCGCGGCGGGTGTGCTGATCGCCGCGTCGGTGGCGTCGTTCGTACTCACGTCGAATGCGCGAACAACGATCGCCCGCGCCGACGGAGCAATCGTGGTGAACACACTCGAAGACTCCTTCGATCCGGACGACCTCGAGGTGGACGCCGGACGGGTGCGCTTCCTCGTCCGCAACGAGGATTCCTACGCACACACCTTCTCGGTAGACAATCTCGAGGTGGACGAGTACATCGGACCGCGATCGGACCGGATCATCTCCTTCAAGGCCGAAGACGCCGGACGATACGACCTCTACTGCGCGATCAACGGCCACGAGACGATGACCGGCTCGTTACGCGTGCGCTGACCGTCGTGCTGGTAACGCTCTTGGGACGTTTCACGGGCATGCTCTGCGCGTGAGCTTGCAACCAAGCGAACAGATGGTCGGGACCCTCCGAGCCTCGTAACGATTCGAGGACGCTCGCAAACCACCATCGACTCGACACTAAGGAGGGAGGAGACCATGAAGAACGAGGTGCGGGACGTCAGGGGCACGCAACTGGGTTGGAACACGTTGGCTAGGTCGGCGGGCATCGCCTCGGCGGTGCTGCTCGCGGCGGCCGCGGTTGGTTTGCGGGACCTCGAGGCCGCAGCGATGACGGTCGGGACGGTCGTCGCGATCGGACTGCTCCGGTGGCGGTCCGGCCTGTTCGGGCTGATCGGTTTGGCGCTGCTCTCGGCCAACGCCGCTCTCTGGATGGCACCGGGGGCAATCAGCAACATCACGCACGGCGAGGGTTTCTGGGAGACGGCGCTCCCCTCGACGCTCTCGGTCGTCGCGATCACGACGCTGGTCGCGGTCGTCGGTGCGTTAGCAGGCCTGCGGTCATCGGAGGCCGGTGCGCGCTTCGTCCGTCCGGTTGCGATCGCAACACTGCTGATGCTCGTGATCGCACTTGTCGTGGCGACGGTCGGTACCGGAGCGCGCACGCCTCTTGAACCCGGCGACATCCGGCTGGTGTCCGAGCAGGTGAAGTTCTCCGACACCACCCTCATCGCCACGGCCGGCACGGTCGGCGTCTACGTCGAGAACCGAGACCTCTTCTGGCACACCTTCACTGTCAAGGAGCTGGACGTGAACCTGAACGTGCCCGTCGGCGGCGAACGCCGCGTCGAGTTCGACGCTGCACCGGGCACCTACGAGTTCATCTGCAAGATCCCCGGCCACGAGCAGACCGGGATGAAGGGAACGCTGACGGTGCGGTGACACAACGAAGGTCCAGTCGGGCGACGGTCCTCGCGTGGAGCATGGCCGCGTTCTCGGTCGCGGTCAGTCTCGTCGGTGTCGTGGTCACCCTGTCGGACCCGAAGGGCAGCGAGGACGGTGGACCGTTCGCGGTGATGATCCCGATCGTCCTGCTCGTCTTCCCGATCCTCGGTGCGTTGATCGCCTCGCGCGAGCCACAGAACAGCATCGGATGGATCTTCTGCGCGTTCGGGTTCACCGGGTCGATCGGCGGCGCCGCCGAGTCGTACGCGACCGTCACCGCCGCCGCTGAGGATCACTGGGCGAACTGGGTCGGGCTGATCCTGATCGACAACCCCACGCTCTTCACCTACTTCGTGTTCATCCTGCTGCTCTTCCCGGATGGACGACTGCCGACGAGACGCTGGCGGCACCTCGCCAGGTTCAGCCTGGTGACGTCCGTGCTCTTGTGGTTCTTCATCGCGTTCAAGCCGGGAACGTTCAACGGCAGAGGGGGAACGTTCCAGATCCAGGCTCTCGCCCCGATCTGGAAGGTCGTCGAGGCTCCGCTCGTCTGGTCCGTGCCGTTCTGTCTGCTCGCGTCAGTGGCGGCGATGGTGATCCGGTTCCGGCGCTCCCGGGGGGTCGAACGCCAGCAGCTCAAGTGGCTGGTGTACGCCGCGGTCCTGATCGCGATGATCGTCGCGCTCGCCCCGCTCGTCTTCGCGAGACCGGACCTGTGGTGGCTCTGGCCGCTGCTGTTCGGCATCGGCGCCATGAGCATCCCGAGCGCGGCCGCCGTCGCGATCCTGCGCTACCGCCTCTACGACATCGACCGCCTGATCAGCCGGACCGTCTCGTACGCGCTCGTGACCGCTGTCCTCGGCTGCGTGTTCGCGGTGTTCGTCCTGGTCCCGAGCCTCATGCTGGGCACACGCAAGACCCCCGACTACGTGATCGCCGCGGCGACGCTCGTGGTCGCAGCGATGTTCCGTCCCGTGCGGCGCCGCGTGCAGAACACCGTCGACCACCGGTTCAACCGCAAGCGGTACGACGCGGAGCACACGATCGAGGCGTTCACCTTGCGCTTGCGCGAACAGATCGACATCGACGCGCTGGGGCCGAGCTCGAGGAGGTCGCCGTTAGCACGATGCAGCCGTCGAACAGCTCACTGTGGTTGAAAGGCGGGCGCGGATGACCAGGGCACGCGTGGCGGCGGCTCTGGGCGCCCTGCTCAGTGTTGCTTTCTTCGTGGCCTCCGACGTTCTCGTCCTTGTGACGCAAGGACCGAAGGCGGGACCGACGGACTTCATCTGGGCCTTCCCCTTCGCAGCCATGGCCGTGACCGGAGCGTTCGTGGCGAGCCGCCGACCGCGGAACGCGACCGGGTGGCTCTTCCTTGGCGCGGGCCTCCTCTTCATGAGCAGTGTTGCCGCTCAGGACTATGCGAAGTACGCAACCGCGACGCACGCTGCGCTCCCCGCGCTGGACATGGTTGCGTGGCTCGGGTTCTGGACCTGGATGCCGGCAACCGTGCTCTTGGCGCTTGTGCTGATCGTCTTTCCCACCGGCCGCCCACCCAACGCGTTCTGGCGCTGGGTTGTGCGCCTCGCCGTGGCTCTCCTTGCTCTCACATGCGCCGCAGCGATACCCGTGCTGGGCGCACCGGCTTCGGCGATCACTGAAGCAACGTCGGCCTCCTCCCTTCCGGGAGGTGGGGTACTCGGGTTCCTCGGCACAGGACCCCTCCCGATGTTGCTCCCCCTCGGCTTCATTGCGTTGGCTATCCGGTTCGTTCGCGCGAAGGGGATCGAACGCCAGCAGATGAAGTGGTTCGCTTTCGCGGCGAGCCTCTTGGTCGCAGCCGCGGGGATCTCGGTGGTGCTGGGCGTCTTCGGCGTCGAAGATCCGCTCGGGCATCCGCTCGGCGGAGGGAGCACCGTCATCGCGATGACGGCGATCCCGTTCGCCGCGGGCATCGCGATCCTTCGGTACCGGCTCTACGAGATCGACCGCATCATCAGCCGCACGGTCTCGTACGCAGCGGTCACAGCGATCCTCGGTGGCGTCTTCGCTCTCTGTGTGCTCCTTCCGCCACTCGCCATCGGCGGAGAGGCTCCGGACTACGTCATCGCCGTAGGGACGTTGGTCGTCGCCGCGTTGTTCCGTCCCGTGCGGCGCCGTGTGCAGAACACCGTCGACCACCGGTTCAACCGCAAGCGGTACGACGCTGAGCACACGATCGAGGCGTTCACGATGCGCTTGCGCGAACAGATCGACATCGACGCACTGGGGGCCGAACTGCGCGACGTCGTCTCCCGGACGATGCAGCCTTCAGGCGTGAGCTTGTGGATCAAAGCCACCGGGAGAACGCTGCGATGACCGCACGCACCGACGAGCGCTTCGTTCGCTTTGCCGGAGCGGCAGCCATCGGTTCGCAGGTCTTCCTTCTCGCGAACGGACTCACGTGGCTGCTCGCCGCCGACTTCGACCTCGACGTCGCGTTGTATCCGAGCCGGTTCGTCTCGGTCGGTCCCCAGCAGATCGGACTGTTGCGCGGGAGCCTCGCCCTCGACGTCGTGGCGTACCTGCTGTGGATCCCTCTGGTGTTCGTCCTGCGTGACGCACTCGGGACGCGTCGAGCACGCATGTGGTCCATCGGCGGCCTCACCTACGCGATCGCCGGAGCCCTCGGCGCGGCCGTCCTGATCGGAGCCTGGCCCCCCTTGATACGCGCCTTTGCGGGCGGGGCCGACGCCGAGGTCGTCCGAGCGACCTTCAGCGCGATCACCGACGCCGTCTACCGCGGCATGTGGAACATCGTCGCCGTAACAGGACTCGGCACATGGCTGATCGCAACGGGTTACGGCCTTCGCCGGCAACGGCGGAAAGGAGCCGCGACCGTGGCGATAGCCGCGGGCGGCGCGGCGCTCGCGGACGCCGTTGTCGTGATGGCGGGGGCGCACCGCGCCGCGTTGGTCACGATCGGACTCACCGGGCTCCTCGCGGCGTGGTGGGGAACCGCGATCGGCATCGAGCTCCTGCTGCACCCGAGCGACTGGACGGGCACCGCGGAGGTCGCGCAATGAACAAGCTACCCTCGGAACCGTTCGCGTCGACTGGAGGTGACGAAGCGTGACCGACCGTTCGCTCGATGGGATCCGCGTCCTCGACTTCAGTCGCTTCGTGTCCGGGCCGCATTGCACGCGGATGCTCACCGACCTCGGCGCCGACGTCGCGAAGATCGAGCCTCCACAGGGTGATGGGACGCGGCGCTGGGGCAAGGAGCGCAACGGACTCGGTCCGTTCTTCAGCCAGCAGAACTGCGGCAAGCGGAGCATCTCCATCGACCTCTCGTCCGCGGAAGCGATCGATCTCTGTCGCCGGATGGCTGCGCGCGCGGACGTGCTCGTCGAGAACTTCCGTCCCGGCGTCATGGACCGGCTCGGCCTTGGTGCATCCGAGATCCGCCGTGGCAACCCGCGCATCGTCTACGCGTCGATCACCGGGTTCGGTCCGGAAGGATCACTGGCCGATCGCCGCGCGTACGCGAACGTGGTGCACGCGTCCGCCGGTTTGCTCGAGCGCCAAGCGCGCACAGACGACCGTTCTCCGGTACCCGTGCATTGGTCGGCCGCCGACACGACCTCGAGCCTCCAGCTCCTCGTCGGGATCCTCGCGGCGCTCTACCGTCGTGAGCAGACCGGCGAGGGCGATCGTCTCGAAGTCGCGATGATCGACGCGGTCCTGTCCGCGGACGACTTCGCGGCCTTCGACCTGTGGGATCCCGACCCGACCGCACCGCGGCCCGAGCCGGTACTGTGTGCGACCGCCGACGGTCACGTGCTCGTGTCGGCGAACCCGACCTACGACCCGGAGCCCTTCTGCACCGCGATGGGACGTCCCGAGCTGCTCGACGATCCGCGTTTCGCCGAGCGCTCCGATCGCCGGGCCAATCGCGATGCGTTCCTCGCCACACTCGACGCGTGGGCGCGAGAGCTTCCGACGGACGTCGTCGAGCAGCGGATGCACGACGCCGGCTTGGCCGTGTCCGCATTGCGTTCCACGCGCGAGGCCGTCGCTTGGGGACGAACCGAGCCGCGGCCGGTGATCGTCGACATCGACGACCGGTCCGGCGCCACCGCGCCGTTGATCAACTCTCCGCAACGGTTCGCCGACGCGCAGTCCGGCATCCGCGGCGTGGTCCCCTACCGCGGGGAGCACAACCGGGAGGTGCTCGCCGAGTGGCTCGATCTGCCTCCGTCCGACATCGATCAACTGGAAGCCTCGGGAACCCTGATTCTGCCGGACACCGCGTAGCAACCACGTCGGCGTCGCGGGTACTTGTCCTGAGCGATCACGGCGTGCGGAGGCCGAGGAAGTGCGAGAGAGCCGCGTCGATGCTTTCTTGCTCTTGTGAGCCGATCCGTCCGAAGACGCGATGAACGCGCCGCTTGTCGAGCGAGCGGAGCTGATCGACGAGAGCCCAGGACTGCTTGCGGAGACCACTGGGGCCCGGACGCAGGACGGGATAAAGCATCCCTTGTCCGGGCGTGCCGGTGATCGGGACGACGCACACCATCGGGAACCGCGCGTCCTCTGCGATCTGCGGATCGCTCACGATCACGCAGGGCCGCTGCCCACGCTGCTCGTGGCCTACGGTCGGATCGAGACCGACCAGGACGACGCTGCCTCTCGGCAGCTTCAACCGCGGACCTTCACCCAGCCCGATCCCGGCGACCAGGTGATCGGGGTCCCAGACTCGAGGCCGAGCAGATCGCCCGCCTCGTCGGTGGCGCCCTCGACCCACTCGGCGAACCCGGCGTCGGCCAGCTCCCGGCTCTCCGGGTGCGGGTTGGAGAGCGAGCGGCGGAGCTCTTGTCGTCGAAGTCGCTCGAGCTCACGGTTGACCGCGCCCAGCACAAAGCTGCTGCGGTTGCCGGCACGACGGTCGATGTCCCGCACGACCTCTGGTGGCAGGGTGATCGTCACCCGCTCCATCATGGCTTTTCCCTTTCCAGTATGAGCTTTTGCGCATATCATACTCGCGGAGCCTCGACTCGAGCGTCGATCATCCCCGGACAATGCCGTACGGATCACGCGTCGGCGGGGAGCAATCGGAAGCTTCCGTCTCCCGCCACCGGGCGCACCGCACGGAAATGACGCTCGTCGAGCGTCGCGACGTCGGTGCAGCCAAGACGGTTCGCGAGCACGACAAGCGAGGCGTCTGTCAGGTCGACGCCGAGACCGCGGTAACGGCCGGCCAGCTCGACGATCTCTGCTTCCGCCTGGGGCCACCAGATGACGTCGTAGGCCCCATTCTTAAGATCGGCACGCCACGCATCTTGCGCACGGGTACCGGCTCGCGCCCCGGCGAGGTGGTCGACCTCGGCCACCACAAGCGGTGTCGTCGCAAGGCTGGGCAACGATGCGCCGTACCAGGCAGCAACGCGCTGGTGCCATGCGTCCGCACCATCGAGGAGGGCATAGATCACCGACGTGTCGACAACGATCACTGGGAGCCGAACTTCGTCTCACGCAGGTGCCGGTCGACGTCTGAGGCGACGTCCCCGGGGCCTCGCCCGACACCGATCGCGGTCACGACGGGCCGGCGATAGCCTTCGACCAAGCGCCTCACAGCGATCCGGATGAGCTCCGCCTTGCTGACGCTGCGGTCGCGTGCCAGCCGGTCCAAGTCGCCGTCCAGGTCGCGATCGAGATAGATCGTCGTCTTGCGCCTCATGCCATATATGGTACCACCATCACATGGAGCCAGCGCGGCGAAACTGCTGGTGGCGAAGTCGTAACGGTTACGGAACGGTAGCTTGAGAGGATGCGGTGTCGACCAAGGAGCACTACATGCGTTACAAGGCGTTCACGGTGCCTGAATAAATGCGAAGGTTCGCATCGCTCCTGGCCGGGTTCTTACTGGTAAGCACCGGCTGCATGGGCGGCGGCGGAGTAACGACAACGATCCTCGTGGACTACAGCCACGACGAGTTCCCGAGCTTCGTCGCAAAGAACTTCCCGAAACAGGTAGCCGTCCATCCGGGGACCGAGCTGGTCTTCAAGCAGACGTGGACGGGAGAGCCGCACTCCGTTACCGGCGGCACGCTCGTGAACACGCTGCTGGAGGAAGTCCGTCCCTTCATGGAGATGGTCGAACGCGGCGAGGAGATCCCCGACGAACCGCCAAAGAAGCTCGCCAAACTCGAGAGGACGGTCGCCCCGGCAACCAACCACGAATCGGAGGAATTCGAGTTCAACCAGACCGGGGCACAGCCCTGCTACCTGACGCGAGGACAACCGCGCCAGGACGGCAAGCCCTGCAAGGAACAGGACCAACCGGTGTTCACCGGGAAGCAGAGCTTCTACAACAGCGGTCTGCTCCCCTACGAAGGCCCGAAAGGCAACGAGTACCGCGTTCAGCTCACCGACGACATCGATCCCGGCTCGTACTGGTTCTTCTGCAACTACCACGGTCCGTTTCAGTCGACGGAGGTCATAGTCAAGCCGGAGAGCGAAGTCGTGCCGTCCGCCGAGGAGATCAGCAAGCTCGCGCGCAACCAGATCAACAAGGTCAACAAGCCGTTCGAGCGCATCGTCGAGGACGCAGACGACGGCAAGCTGACGTGGAGGGATCCGGAACTCAAGCGCCCCCTCACCATCCAAGGCAACTTCGCCGGACTGTTCAACCCCGCGTCGGAACAATGGCACTCCATCAACGCGTTCATCCCCAAGCGTTTGACGGTGGCCGCGGGCAAGAAGATCACCTGGAATCTGGTCGGGTTCCACACGATCAGCTTCGGTGTGCCCGACTACTTCCCGATCTTCACGTTCGAAGACAACGGCACGGTGACGCGTAACCAAAAACTCGATCCTCCGGCGGGCGGGGCGAAAGAGTTCGACCTGCCCGAGGAACAGCTTTACGTAGAGGGACGCGAGGAGCCGATCCGCTTCGACGCCGGCACCTACGATGGCAAGGGATTCTGGTCCTCCGGCGCGATCGACGCGGAGCCCTGGATCGAATACAGCGTGCGGATCGCTAAACCGGGTACGTACCGTTTCGCGTGCCTGATCCATCCCCCGATGGTCGGAACCGTGGAGGTCACATGAGGAAGCTCGCAGTCGCAGCTGCCGCTCTCGTCCTGATCGCGAGCGCGTGCGCCGGGGGAGGCGGAAACGAGCGAACGGTTCTCGTTGACTACACCCACGACGAGTTCGCGAGCTACTTCCTCGAGAACTACCCAGGGGAGATCGAGGTCGTCCCGGGCACGACGGTCATCTTCAGGCAAACGTGGACCGGCGAGCCTCACACCGTCACGGGCGGAAAGCTCGTGGACAAGATGATTGCGGGCGTACGACCGTGGATCCGGTTCTTCGACGCATTCGAGGGACTGATGGGTGCCGGCGCGAAGCTGCCCGATCCCGGGAACCCGGAAGGGTCGGTTTCTGACTTCTTCGATGCCGTCGAAGCTTCGAAGGATGCGGGGCTCAAGGATCAGCTCCTCGATTCCTACGACGACCTACGGAAGAAGGGCATCCCCTTCGTGAACCGCAAGGAACCGGGCGACGCCACCTTCCAGAGCCTGGTGAACACGATCGACAAGCATTCGAATCTGTTCGAGAACAGCGGATTGCCGTGGGCCTTCGGCGAGGACGACGTCACGCAGAACGCCGGCCAGCCCTGCTACCTCGACAAGGGCGCGCCGCCGAAGAAGGAGAGCAAAGCCTGTTCCAAGAGCGACCAGACACAACCGGAATTCGACGGAACGGCGAGCTACTACAACAGCGGCATCATCCCTTACGAAGGGGCCCAGGGAAACACCTACAAAGTGAAGCTGGCGGACGATATCAAACCGGGCGCATACAACTTCTACTGCGCGGTGCACGGTCCGCAGCAATCGACCGAGGTCAACGTCAGGCCCGCGGGAACCGACGTGCCCTCACAGGCCGACGTGAATAAAGAAGCGCGCATCGAGATCGAGAGGTTCGCCAAACCGATGCTGAAGCAGTTCAGGGACGCACAGGACGGGAAGATCGAGGTCGCCGGTGAAACCGTCGAGGGTCCGTTCGCCGGACTCACCGTCCCGGTGCACGCATCGATCAACGAGATGATCCCGAAAACGGTCGGCACCAAGGCCGGCGAGAAGGTCACGTGGAAGATCATGGGCGGCCACTCGATCAGCTTCGATGTACCCGAATACTTTCCCATCATCCGCTTCGCGAAGGACGGCAAGGTGTCGCTCAACCCGAAGCTGAAGGCACCGGCTGGTGGTTCCCCGAAGATCCCCGAGCAGGACGGGCCGGGCATCCTCAAGGTCGACGGCGGAACCTACGACGGCAGCGGATTCTTCTCGTCCAGCCTGTTCGGCGGAGAGCCCTACGCCGAGTACAGCCTCCGGTTCTCCAAACCGGGGACGTATAAGTACGCATGCCTGATCCACCCGCCGATGGTCGGTACGGTGAGCGTGACCTGACGACCGACGTTCGCGAAGCACCACAGAGCGTCACGGGCGAGGACGAGGATCTCCGTCCGCGCTGGCGCATCACCGACATCGCCTACTTCGTGTTCTTCGCGTTCTTCTTCGCGGGCGTCGTCTCCGTCGTCCTCCTCGGCGTCGCCACGTTGCTCGCCGCCGGATCAAACGGCCTCCATGAGACGTTCCACGACCGCGCGTTCGGCGACGGGCCCCTCGCCCTTCGTATCTACAACCGCATGGCGGACGCAGCACATCCCGACACCACCGGCCTCCCAACCGGTCTTTCCGCGTGGCTGACGGTCGGCTTCAGCATCTTCAACCTCACGCTTGCGGTCTTCCTGTTGTGGCTACGCCCGCGCGACCGCACCGCACGACTCCTCAGCATCGGCATCGTCGGCACCGCCGCGGTCTTCAACCTCCCGTCCCAGATCGCCATCGAGATCCAGCCGCTGCTGATCGACGAGACGATCGGACATGTCGCCGCACACATCCTCACGGGCGGCGCATACACCTTCGCGCTACTGACCTTTCCCGACGGACGCCTCGTCCCCCGCTGGCGCCCGTGGCTCCTCACGCTGCTCTACATTCCGCTGCTGGCAGCCGTCGTCCTGTTACCGCTACGCGTCGAGGGAACTGCCCGGCCGGGTGCACTGCTGCTCTTCTTCGGTCTCGTCGTACCGGTCGCCGGCGTGGCTGCGCAGGCGTATCGCTTCCGGCGTTTCGACGACCCGGCGCAGCACCAGCAAGCCCGGCTGCTGTTCTGGGCCCTGCTCCCGGCTCTCGGCGTCGGGATCTGGTTCGTCGTCACGCAGGGATTCAGCTCGCTGGACATCGGCCTGGCCGGGCGGCATCTCGCCGAGCAGCCCGTCCAGGTCTTCCGGGTGTTCCAGCCGGTATTCCTGCTCGTCCCCCTCGCGCTGTTCCTGGGACTTCTGCGATACCGCCTCTGGGACATCGACCGCGTCATCAACCGCACACTCGTCTACGGTCTGGCCACCGGTGTCGTCACCGGGGCCGGCCTTGGATTCGTCGTCCTGCTCCAGCGCCTGCTGCGCCCCGTGACAACGGGCAACGACCTCGCGATCGCCCTCTCGACCCTCGCGGCCTTCGCGGGCTTCGCACCGCTGCGTCGGCGCATCCAGAACTTCGTGGACCGGCGGTTCTACCGCCACCGCTATGACGCCCAGCGCACGATCGAGGCGTTCAGCTCACGCCTGCGCGACCAACTCGACCTCGAGGCCCTCGCCTTCGAGCTGCGCGGCGCCGTGACGAGCACGATGCAGCCCTCGCACCTCACGCTCTTGATCCGCAATCCCGAAGGACACATGGAGTGGCAATGGACTTACCGCGGCCGACCTCGCGACTGATCGAGCACCCCCGGGCGTACCCGCCGGCCCAGCCGGGACTCCCGTAACGAAACCGGAACGCCCATCGCGTTGAATAGAACAAACCGATGAAAACTCGCAGCCGTCTCCGCCGGAAGGCCCGGCCCGAAGAGCCACCCCTTGGACCGGCCGCTCTCGCCGACGAGCCCCAAGCGATCTTCGACATCGACCCGGACGACCCCCTGCTCGTCTACTTCCAGCAGTCCCCCGGCCCCGTCGAGATCGCCAAGTTGCGGCTGGAGTCCAAGGCCCTCGATCAGCTGCGCGCCGCCGGTGTGCAGCTCGCGGTTCCGCTGGTGAGCCAGGGCGAGCTGATCGGCGTCCTGAACCTCGGCTCCCGTCTGTCCGAGCAGGACTACTCGGCCGACGACCGCAAGCTCCTCGACAACCTCGCCTCCCAAGCCGCACCGGCTCTGCGGGTAGCACAGCTCGTGCGCGAACAGGAAGCGGAGATCAGAACGCGCGAGCGCTACGAGCAGGAGATGCGCCTCGCCCGGCACATCCAGCAGAACCTCCTCCCCCACGAAACGCCCGAGATGGCGGGGTGGCAGCTCAGTGCGTTCTACCGCTCCGCCACCGAGGTCGGCGGCGACTTCTACGACTTCATCCAGCTCTCCGACGGACGCATGGCCATCGTGATCGGCGACGTCACCGATCACGGAGTGCCGGCGGCGCTGATGATGGCGTCGACGCGAAGCGTCATCCGATCCATCGCCTCGAACGTCCTTTCCCCCGGCCAGGTCCTCGAGCAGGTCAACGACCTTCTCTGTCCGGACATGCCACCGAAGATGTTCGTCACCTGCCTGTACGCGGTGCTCGAACCCAACTCGGGACACTTGGTGTACGCCAACGCCGGACACAACATCCCCTATCGGCGAGCCGCCAAATGCGTCGACGAGCTCAAAGCGCGCGGGATGCCGCTCGGTCTACTTCCGGGCTCTCCGTACGAGGAGAAGGAAGCGACGATCGAGCGCGGCGAGATCGTGCTGTTCACAAGCGACGGGATCTGCGAGGCGCACGACCCGGACGGCGAGATGTTCGGCTGTCCGCGGGTCATCGCGCTCGTCGAGGAACATCAACGGTCCGGAGACCTCCGTGACGAGGTCCTAGAGGCACTCGACCGCTTCACGGGGGCCGATTGGGAGCAAGAGGACGACATCACGATGGTCACGCTGGAGCGCGCCGTGCACGATGCCGCCGACTTCCAAGCCGAAGCTGCGGTGTCCCCGAGCACCGAAGGCATCCTGCTCGAGTTCGAGCTGCCGAGCGCACCCGGCAACGAACGCATGGCGATGCAGCGCGTCGGCGACGCGATCGCGCATCTCGATCTCGATACGAGTCGCATGGAGAAGGTCAAGACAGCCGTGGCGGAAGCCACGATGAACGCGATCGAGCACGGCAACAAGAACGACCCCGACCTGCCCACCACCATCCAGGTCACGGTTTCGGATGCGGAGCTCCGCATCCGCATCACCGATCACGGCGGCGGTGCGGAGATCCCGGAGGAGACGGCCCCCGACATCGACCTGAAGCTCGCCGGCGAGCAGACGCCACGCGGTTGGGGACTCTTCCTTATCAAGAACATGGTCGACGAGATGCACGTCACGAGCGACGAGGTCCACCACACGGTCGAGCTCGTCGTCAAGCTTGGAAAGGCGGACTGATGACCCTTGAGGCAAGCGTCAAGAACATCGGCGGACTCGTCGTCCTGCAGATGCGTGGAGACATCGACGGTTCCGCCGACGACGCGCTGAACACCGCGTACCAGGAAGCGATCGGCTCCGGCCCGTCTCGAGTGCTGCTGAACTTCAGCGACGTGTCCTACATCAACAGCACGGGTATCGCTCTCATCGTCGGCTTGATTGCCGAAGCACGGGGATCGGGACGCTCCCTTTCCGCCTGCGGTCTCACGGATCACTACAAGGAGATCTTCGAGATCACGCGCATCGCAGAACTCGTCGACATCTTCGACGACGAAGAATCAGCAGCTGCAGCAGCCGCGAAGACCTAGGAGGAACGCATATGGCCGGAACTTTGGATCTGGAGGTCCGCAACGCAACGGACGCGACGAGCGTCCTCGACGTGAAGGGCGACATCACCGCAGACTCCGAAGGCGTCCTCATGGACGCGTACCAAAAGGCGAGTGGAAGCTCGACGAAAGCCATCGTCCTCAACTTCAGCGGGCTCGAGTACATGAATTCGGGCGGGATCGGTCTTCTCGTCACCCTGCTCGTCCGTGCCAACCGTCAGAAGCAGAAGCTCCTGGCCTTCGGGCTTACCGAGCACTACAAGCAGATCTTCGAGCTCACACGCCTCGACGAGGCGATCGAGATCTTCGGAACCGAGGACGAGGCGATGACTGCGGCGGGAGGCTGATGTGACCGAGCAATCGAAGTCGCGGGACGAAGACCGCTGGGCCAAGCCCGTCTCCGAGCTTCATGTCGAACACGAGCTGCCCGAGGGAGCGGTGAGTCTCAACGTCGAAGGCCGTCGCGTCACGGGAGTGTCCGGTGGTTTCGGAAAGATGTGGCAGAAGACCTACGAAGTCGACCTCGTCGGCACGAGTGCCACGCCGGAGCAGGTCATCAAGACGTGGAAGGAACACTTCCCCGAGTTCTGGCCGAAAGGCAATCACTTCTTCGGGCCACTGACCGGCGTGAAACCGGGAGACGTCGTGCCTTTGCAGTTGAAGATGCCCGGTGGATTAAAGCTGCGCACGGGCATCGTCGTGGTCTACGCGGATGATGAATCGTTCTCGTACATCATGCCGGAGGGCGGGATGTTCGGCGGAATGATCACCTTCCGGGCCAAAAAGACCGGCAAAACCACCGTCGCCGAGGTCCAAGCTCTCGTCCGCGCTTCCGACCCGATCTACGAGATGGGGATGATGTTCGGCGGCCACCGGGCCGAGGACAAGCAGTGGGTGCACGTCCTGCGTCAGCTCGCGAAGCAGTTCGGCGTGGAGGGCAAACCTTCGGTGACGCGCACGCTCGTCGACAAGAAGCGTCAGTGGAGCCAGTTTCGCAACATCCGCAAGAGCGCAGTGATCAAGTCGGGGCTCTACATGGCCGGCACGCCGTTCCGCGCGATCGCGAAGCCGTTCCGGCGCAAGCCCAAGCGCGATGGCGCCGACGCACCATGACCGACCCCTCCCGCGACGAGGCGCATTGGGCCAAGCCGGTCTCGGAGTTCCACGTCGCGCACGACCTGCCGGCGGACGCGGTCAACCTCAACGTCGAGGGACGACGTGTCGCCGGCCTGGCCGGCGGCTTCGGCAAGATGTGGCAGAAGACCTACCGGATCCGCTTCCCGGGAAGCGACGTCTCCCCAGAGGACGTGATCCGCGTCTGGAGGGAGCACTTCCGGTACTTCTGGCCGAAACAGGCACATTTCTACGGCCCCGACGCGCCCGTCGCCCCGGGTGACGTCGCGTTGCTCAACATGACGATGCCGGGCGGCATCAAGATGTCGACCGGGATCCTCGTCGTCTACGTCGACGACGAGTCGTTCTCGTTCATGTCGCCCGAGGGCCACATGTTCAACGGGATGATCACGTTCAGCGCGCGCCGGGCCAAGACGGTCGAAGGCGAGGAGACGGTCGTGCAGGCACAAGCGATCATCCGCGCCCAGGACCCGCTGTACGAGCTCGCGATGATGTTCGGCGGACATCGCAAGGAGGACAAGCACTGGAAGCACACCCTCGAGTCGCTCGCGAGGTACTTCGGTATCGAGGCGAAAGCCGAGATGGACCGCGTCCTCGTCGACAAGCGCCGCCAGTGGAAGTACTTCGGCAACATCCGCCGCAGCGCGGCGCTCCACCCCATCCTCCGCCGCAACCGTGCCGACTGAGTACGACGCGGTCGTCGTCGGTGCCGGGCCCAACGGCCTGGCCGCCGCCGTCGAGCTCGCGCACAACGGGAAGTCGGTGCTCGTCGTTGAGGCGCGCGACACGATCGGTGGCGGCGTACGCACCGAGGAGGTAACACTTCCCGGCTTCAAACACGACACCTGCAGCGCGATCCATCCGATGGGTCTGTTCTCGCCGTTCTTCCGCGAGCTCCCTCTCGCGCAGCACGGATTGGAGTGGATCCATCCCGAGTTCCCGCTGGCCCATCCACTGGACGACGGCACGGCGATCATCGTGCACCGTTCGGTCGAGGAGACCGCCGAAGGTCTCGGGGTCGACGCCGCCAAGTACCGGAAGCTGATGGGCAACTTCGCCGGCAACGCCGAGAAGCTCGGACGCAACTTCCTCGGACCGATGCTGCTTCGCCCCCGCTACCCACTCCCGATGGCGCGCTTCGGCTTCTACGCCATGCCGCCGGCCAAGTTCCTGATCTCGCGCTTCAAAGGCGAACGTGCGCGAGCGATGTTCGCCGGCAACGCCGCACATGCGATCCTGCCATTCAACCGCTTCGTCACCGGCGGCTTCGCGTTGATCTACAACATCTTCGGACACTCGGTCGGCTGGCCGATGGCCAAAGGCGGCTCGCAGGCGATCGCCGACGCGCTTGCGTCCTATCTCGGCGCGATGGGCGGCAAGATCGAATGTGGACGTCCGGTCGGCAATATCGACGAGCTCCCGTCCTCGACGGTCGTGTTATTCGACATCGCGCCGCGTCAGGTCTCACAGATCGCCGGCTCGTTGCTGCCCGACCGTTACCGCAAGACGCTCGAGAAGTTCCGTTATGGGCCCGCGGTCTTCAAGATCGACTGGGCGCTCGATGGCCCGATCCCCTGGAAGGCCGAAGGCGCCGCGGGGGCCGGTTCACTGCATCTGGGTGGCACGTACGAGGAGATCGCGAGCTCCGAGGCAGAGACGGCGGCCGGCCGTTATCCGGACAAGCCGTGGGTGATCGTTGCGCAGCAAACGCCGTTCGACCCCTCACGCGCGCCGGCCGGCAAGCACACCGCGTGGGGATACACCCACGTTCCCAACGGCTCGACGCGCGATATGACCGAGGTGGTCGAGAACCAGGTCGAACGGTTCGCCCCCGGCTTCCGCGACCTGATCCTGGCGCGGGCGTCCCGGACGGCCGTTGCGATCGAATCGGAGAACGCCGCGATGATCGGCGGAGACATCGCGTCTGGAGCCGCAGATCTGCGGCAGCTCATCGCGCGTCCAGCGCTGCGATGGTCGCCACACACAACACCCAACGAGAAGATCTTCCTGTGCTCGCAGTCGACGTCCCCAGGACCGGGCGTGCACGGGATGTGCGGCTACTACGCAGCGAAGGCCGCGTTGAAACGTCTGCGCTGAGATCTCGCCGGTCGTCCGAGCCGCACCGCCCTTGGGGAAACGTACGCCCATGAGAGTGGTTGCAGATCGCCCCAAGGCGTGTTGCGGCTCGGAGGGTAGGGCAGCGCTGAAGAGCCGGCTAGATCTCGATGGTGCCGTTGGCGAGCAGACCGGTGAACAGTTCCGAGTCGCTTACTTCGTCCGCGTCGCCCGACGTGACATCGGCGTCCTCCGAGGTGTTCGCGAGAACCGCGTCGGTGGTCCCCGAGACCGTCGCGCCGAAGACCTGACCGCCGACCGCGTCGCCTGTCACCGCGTCGGTCCGCTGGGAAAGGTCGGCGCTGTTGTCCCCTTCTTGGACGTTCGTCGCATCGACGTCGTTCACGTCGGCTCCGATCGCGGTCTCGCTCGCGTTCGACAGTCCGACGAAGGCTGAGAAGTCGTTCGTCGAGTTGGCGTCGCCGCTCGCCGCGTCGATGTCCTCGCTGAGGTTGGTCGCGTCGACGGTGAGGTCGCCGGAAACCACAGCCCCGATGACCTGTCCACCGACGGTGTCACCGGAGGTAGAGGTTGCGTCCTGGGACACGTCCAGCTCGTTGTCGCCTTCCTGGACGTTGGTTCCGTTGCTCGATTCGACGTCGGCCTCCTCGGCATCGGCCCCGGTCGAGCCGCCACCCTCGAGACCGACGAATGCCGAGCCGTCGTTGGACGCGCTCGCCTCGCCGGATTCGGTCTCGTTGTCGGCCGATTCGTTCGACGCCGTGACATCGGTGTCGGCGAAGGCCGTGGACGGAAGCACTGCGATGATCCCCGCGAGCAGCAGAGTGATGAGCTTGGTCTTCACGCCGACAGCATGCCTCAGGTTGGGCAAGAGTGTGCGTATCTAGTGCCAGAAGTGTCGGACACCGGTGAACACCATGGCCAGGCCCGCGGCATCGGCGGCGGCGATCACCTCGTCGTCCTTCACCGAGCCCCCGGGCTGGACGATCGCGGTCACACCGGCCTCGGCCGCGACATCGACGTTGTCCGGGAACGGCAGGAGCGCATCCGAAGCGGCCACCGACCCCTTGGCCCGGTCCCCCGCCCGCCGGACGGCGATCTCGAAGGCCTCGACACGGGACATCTGTCCGGCCCCAACGCCGATGGCCTGGCGGCCGTTGGCGAGCACGATCGAGTTCGATTTCACGCGCGCTGCGACCGTCCAAGCGAAGAGAAGGTCGATCCACTCCTCCGCAGACGGCTCACGCGTGCTCACGACTCGCATCGCCTCGCGCGGATCGCGGACGGGGTCGGTGGCTTGAACGAGGAAGCCACCCGAGATCGACTTCACGTCGGAGCGATCGAGCCCCCACCGGTCGGTCGGCAACCGCAGGAGCCGCAGGTTCTTCTTCCTCTTGAGAAGCGCGAGGGAGTCCGGCTCGAAGTCCGGCGCAACGATGCACTCGAGGAAGAGCTCGCGCATCTGCTCGGCGACACCGGGTGTAAGAGGACGGTTCAACCCGACGATCCCCCCGAACGCGGCTCTCGTGTCGCATTCGTACGCGAGGCGATAGGCCTCGTCGATGTCGGCACCGGTGGCGGCGCCGCACGGGTTGGTGTGCTTGATGACGCACGCCGCCGGCTCTTCGAAGGCTGAAACAAGCCGGAACGCCGCGTCGAGATCGAGGTAGTTGATGTAGGACAGCTCCTTGCCCTGCAGTTGCTCGCCCGAAGCGATGCCCGTATTGCCGGCACGCCGGTACAGCGCGGCCGGCTGGTGAGGGTTCTCGCCGTAGCGCAGGTCCTGCACCTTCTCGGCCGCGATCGTGACCTTGTCCGAGAGCGCACCCTGCGCGAACCACTCGGCAACGGCCGCGTCGTAGGCGGACAGATGCGCGAACGCCTTCCCCGCAAGCGCGCGGCGCGTGTCGAGCAACAGACCGCCGGCCGCGAGCTCATCGATCACGCTCTGATAGTCAGCGACATCGACCACGACGCCGACCGAGCCGAAGTTCTTCGCGGCCGCGCGCACCATCGACGGACCGCCGACGTCGATGAGCGGGACCGCTTCGCTCTCGGGCGAGTCGAGCGACACCGACTTGTCGAACGGATAGAGGTTGCACACCACCAGATCGATCGGCTCGATGCCGTGCTCGGCGATCTTCGCCATGTGGTCGGCCTTCGAACGGTCGGCGAGGATCCCGCCGTGCAGCATCGGGTGAAGGGTCTTCACGCGTCCGTCGAGCATCTCCGGGAACCCGGTCACCTCGGACACATCGATGACGGCGAGGCCGCCCTCGTCCCGCAGGTGCTGCGCCGTGCCGCCGGACGAAACGAGCTCGGCCCCAGCTTCGACGAGTGCCTTCGCAAGGTCGACAACGCCGGTCCTGTCCCAGACCGATAACAGTGCGCGCCGAACCCTCACACGGTCACTCATCCCGTCTTCCGAGACGACTCGCGCTTCTCCGACGCAAGGCCCGGCGGAAGCTCGCCTGCCCACGGGGGGTCTTCGACCTCGCGGTCGATCACCACGCGGCGTCCAACGACGCGAAGTAGCCCTTCGGCGAACAGCTTCACGGCCTTCGGGTAGATGGCGTACTCGGCCAGATGGATCCTCGCCTCGAACGACTCACGCGTGTCGCTTGAGCCGATCGACACCGACCGCTGCAGGATGATCGGTCCCATATCGAGGTCCTCGGTGGCGAAATGAACGGTGACGCCAGAGGTCTTCACGCCCCAGTCCCATGCGTCCTGGACGGGATCGGCTCCCGGGAAGGCCGGCAGCAGCGAAGGGTGGACGTTGAGCGCCTTGCCCTCCATGGCCTTCGAGTAGGTGCGACCGCGGATGCGCATGTAGCCGGCGTTGCACGCAAGGCCGATGCCTCTGCTCTCGAACTCGCTCAACACGAGCTCGTCCACGCGCTCGCGGTCGAGCCCCTTGTGCGGGACGACGACGACCTCGACGTCACTGCGCTCGGCGCGCTCGACGACCGTGGCGCCGCGCTTGTTGGTGAGCACGCATGCGATCTCACCGTCGATGTAGCCGGTGGCGCAGGCGTCCTGGAGCGCCTGGAAATTTGTTCCGTTACCGGAGGCGAGGACGGCGATCCGCAGCATGCGCCCCGAGCGTAACAACAGGTACCGCCATCTATCGAAGGCGGATGTCCGCGTCCAAGCGCAAGATCGAGGCGACTTCCCCCGATCTCCTTCCCCGGTAGCCTGAGGGAGGTCTCATGGACACGTTGCCAACGCTCATCAATGCGCTCGTTGCCGCACTCGCCACGACGACCGTGTGGTTCATCACGCGAGCGCAGTCTCAGGCCCTCGAGCGGCGACTAGATCGATTCGAGGACAAGGCCGACGCCCGGTTCGATCCCCTCGAAACAAAGCTCGAAGGGAAGATCGACGCGGTTCGAGCCGACATCACACAGCAGATCGACGGTGTTCGCACCGATCTGTCACAGAAGATCGACGCCGTTCGAGCCGACCTCACACACTTGGCCTTCCGGCTCGGTGAGGCTCCCCGCCCTCAGACTGGGTAGCTGGCACGAATCACACGCATGTGCTCCTCCTTCGCCAGGTGGAGCGAGTTTCACGGCCTCGACGCAGGGCGTCAACGCAGGACTGGTGGGGCTGGACAGGACGGGGTATGCTCACTCGTGAACATGACGACGACCTCGGGTCTCGAGGCGCGCGAGATAACGATTCACGGGCGCCATCTACGCTGTCAGGTGTGTGAGTACACACGCTTCTACACCCGTGAGTCCCAGCTCACCTCGGGGGCCTCATTCGGCCAGGACTGGGCGAATTCGAAGGCCGAATGCTTCGTCTGCGAGCAGTGCGGCTACGTCCACTGGTTCGTCCGCACGCGCACGATCGGAACTCACACCGACGACACAGCCCTCGCCGAAGAGATCGAGGTTCTCCGCCGCCGCGTGGAGGCGGAGTACGAGGCCGAGTCACAGGACGCCCTCGAACCCTCGACCAGCTAGTAGCACTCCGAAACTCAGGCGGCTAGCGGTTCGTCGTGAGGTTGTGCTTCTCCAGTAGGCCGGGGACCGTGGACGGGTCGATCTCCAGGCCGAACCTCGACGCGAGTGATGAGAGCGCTGCCTGGTCCGGGATAGGCCCGCCGAAGGCCGTCGGGAGTTCCTCGAAGTACTTCTCGAAGCCCGCCGGGCTGATGATCTCGATGAGGCGGGCCGGTTCGTCGCCCGCGTTCCAGAACGTGTGCCACTGGTTGCGCGGCTTCCAGATATACGTCCCAGGACCCGCGGTGAGCACGTCGTCACCGAGCTGCGCGCCGACGAGTCCCTCGAGCACGAACGAGCACTCGTCCTCACGGCTGTGGCGGTGCAGCGGCGCCGCCAGCGCTCTCGGCGCCAGCGGGTGTTCGACGATCGCGAACGCACCATCGGTCTGATCGCCCCAGATCTTGAAGTCGATCCCCAGGCCCCCAAGCGACACACTCTTGCCTTCACCCGCCGCGACGGCGAAGTGACTCACGAAGACGCCTTCCCGAAGAGCGCAGCGGCGTGGTCGCCTACCTCGGACGGGGTGCGTCCGACCTTCACGCCCTTGCTCTCGAGCGCGCTGGCCTTGCCTTCCGCAGTGCCGGAGCTGCCGGTGACGATCGCACCGGCGTGTCCCATGCGTTTTCCGGGTGGCGCGCTGAAACCCGCGATGTAGGCCACGACCGGCTTCGACATCTTCTCCGCGATGAACTCCGCGGCGCGTTCCTCGGCGTCGCCGCCGATCTCGCCGATCATGACGACCGCTTTCGTTTCCGGATCGGCCTCGAAGAGCTCGAGCATGTCGATGAAGCTCGACCCGACGATGGGATCGCCACCGATT
This sequence comes from uncultured Actinomycetes bacterium, assembly GCA_964520325.1. GTDB lineage: Bacteria > Actinomycetota > JAICYB01 > JAICYB01 > JAICYB01 > CAZFOB01. Next base: position 91,718 of record CAZFOB010000011.1, read on the forward strand.
CCGACGCAGGTGGTCTGTCCCAAGCCGCGCGTGGTGAGCTCGTTGATGATCTGGTAGGTGAGCGTGCCCGAGCGCGACACGAGCCCGACGTTGCCGGGCTTGGTGATGTCGGGCGCGATGATCCCCATGTTGCCCTTGCCCGGAGAGATCAGGCCCGGGCAATTGGGGCCGATCAACGTGCAGTCGCGTCCGTTCAGGTAGTCGACCGCAAGCATCATCTCGCGCACGGGAACGGGATCGGTGATGCAGACGACGAGCTTGCACCCCGCTGCTTCGGCCTCGAGCACGGCATCGGCCGCGGCTACTCCGGGGACGAAGATCAGGCTCGCGTTGCAGCCCGTTTCGTCCGCCGCTTCGGACACGGTGTTGAACACCGGTACGCGCCCGTCGAGTGCGGACTGTCCGCCCTTGCCGGGAGTGACGCCGGCCACGATCTTCGTGCCGTAATCAAGGTTGCGCGTGCCGTGGAACGTGCCCTCGCGTCCGGTCAGTCCCTGCACGCAGACGCGCGTGTCTTCCGTCAAAAGGATCGCCATAAGGACTGGAGACTACCGAAGCGGCTATCCGGTCTGCGGTTGCTGCTCCCCCGATGGGGAAGGAGTTCGTGAGTAGCTCGCGGTACCGACGGTTACTCGCCGACGGGCCAGTGTTCGACTTCGATCTCGGGCATCGGGAAGTGCCGAGGGTTGCCGGTCACGAGCTTCGCTCCGGAGATGTATGCACACGCTGCAACGAGACAGTCAGCCTGGCTGAGGGTGACCCCCTCCCGAGCGAAACTCCGCCGCCACGTCCCGGCGCGCCACGCCTCATCTGCCCCGAGCGGAAGGATCTCGAGACCATCGAAGAAGCGGTGCGTGCGGTTCATCTCGTCAGAGCGAAGGCCACGAACAATCTCCTCGACGTTGACCGCTGTTGTGCACGGGTGATCGCTCGATGCTCCGAATGCGTCGACTCGATCGCCGACGGGCCGATCGCGGAGATAGTCGATCAGGACGGTCGTGTCGAGGAGGACCCGCAACGCTCAGCCAACACGCTTCGGATCGGCGAAGCGCTGCTGGCGGACCCACTCGGCGGGATCATCGTCCCAGTCGTGGCCATAGTCGGCTATCGCGCCGCGAGATGACTTGATGAGCGCCCAGCGACGCTCCCAGTCGATCGCCTTCTCGATCGCTTCGCGGACGAACCGCGACCTCCCCCGGGGTCCCGCCACGGCGTCGATCCGTGCGACAAGCTCATCGTCCAACTCTATGTGCATGCGCATGTGCTGATTTTAGCACATAAGCCGTCAGTCCTCGTCGGGTTGCAAGGGCGTCCATTCGTCGAGGTCGTCCGGGTTGGACTGCGTGCGCGGGGGTGGAGGTGGGACGCGGTCCTTGAACTTGTCCCATGGGTTGTCGCGCTCACGCCACGGCTTGCCGATCCAGCGGATCACCGATCGCTTGAGACGCGCCTGCGCCGGCGGCTTGCGTTCGGAGCGCGCGATGAGGTCGGCGATCACCTCGGGGTGGCTGCGGCCGGTCTTCTCGGCCGAGGTCTCGATGATGATGAGGACGTCGTCCCACTCTTCGTCGAAGAGTTCCTCGAGCCGAGCCTGCACCTCGGAGAACGGACGCCCGAGACGCCGTTCGACCTCTTCCTGCTCAGCCACGCGCCTTCTCGACCGCGAGCACCGCGGCGTCCCACATGGTGGCCGACGACGTGACGCCGTCGACGTTGGCGTCCTCGAGGATCTTGCGTCCGGCCGGTGCGTTGGTTCCGTCGAGGCGCACCACCATCGGCACCTTGAGCTCGACACGTGTCAGCGCATCGATGATCCCCTCGGCCACGAGGTCGCAGCGCACGATGCCGCCGAAGATGTTCACGAGCACCGACCGGACCTTCGCGTCGGACAGGATGATCTCGAGCCCGGCGGCGATCTGCTCGCCGGACGCACCGCCGCCGACGTCCAAGAAGTTGGCCGCACCACCACCGGCGAGCTGCACGAGATCGAGCGTCGACATCACGAGTCCGGCGCCGTTGCCCATCACGCCGACCTCACCGTCGAGCTTGATATAGGCGATCCCCTTCTCTTTGGCGACCTTCTCTTGCGGGTCGGTGATGAGGATGTCGCGGTACTCCTTGTAGTCGTCGTGACGGAAGAGCGCGTTGTCGTCGACGGAGACCTTGGCGTCGAGTGCGTGCACACGTCCGTCGGTGGTGAGCACGAGCGGGTTGATCTCGCAGAGCGACGCGTCGCCGTCCATGAAGCAGGCGAAGAGCTTCGTCAAGATGTCGGCCGCCCCTTCGCGGGCTTCCTCGTCGAGCGCGGACGCGAGGTAGCGCGCGTGGAACGGCTTGATCCCGACGAGGGGGTCGATGTGGATGCGTTTCAGCGCTTTCGGGTCTTTCTCCGCCACCTCTTCGATGTCGATGCCGCCTTGCGCGGAAACCATCGCGAGCGGACGTCCCTCGCGGCGGTCGAGAAGGATCGCCGCGTAGTACTCCTTGGCGATGTCGGTGGAGGCCTCGACCCACACGAGCTCGACGACGTGGCCCTTGATGTCCATGCCGAGGATGGCTTCGGCGTAGTGTCTGGCTTGCTCCGGTGAGTCGGCGAGCTTGATACCTCCGGCTTTGCCTCGGCCACCGACCTGCACCTGAGCCTTGACGACGACCTGTCCTTTCGCGCCCTTGGCGATGTCCTTGGCGGCGGCTTCGGCCTCCTCGGCGGTCGAGCAGATCCGTCCGGCGGAGACGGGGATGCCGTACTTCGCAAAGACCTGCTTGCCCTGGTACTCCATCAAGTCCATCTAGGCGGCTCCCTTTAGACCTTGGCTTCGAGAGCGGCGTTGAGCCACTCGACGATCGATTGCGTTGTGGTGCCGGGCGTGAAGATCTCGGCCATCCCGGCGTCCTTCAGTGCCGTGACGTCGTCGTTCGGGATGATCCCGCCGCCGAAGACGAGGATGTCCTCGGCCCCCTTGGCCTTCAGATGGTCGATGACCTTGGGGAAGAGCGCCATGTGGGCGCCGGAAAGCGACGACAGGCCGATCGCGTCGACGTCCTCCTGGATGGCGGTTTCCACGATCTCTTCCGGTGTGCGATGAAGGCCGGAGTAGACGACCTCGAAGCCCGCATCGCGCAATGCGCGTGCGACGACCTTGGCCCCGCGGTCGTGACCGTCGAGACCAGGCTTGGCAACAAGGATGCGATGACGTCCGGCCATGAGAGCTCCGATGCTATCGGGACGTCACGAAGCTGTGCCCGGGCTCAAGCCTTCAGAAGGACTGCGACCATGGTCCCCCACGTCCCCAGCAACATCGGGACGATGACGCCGAGGATCCATTGGATGGTCCGCGTGGTCTCCGAGTGCATCTCGCCTCTGAGCCCGGCGATCTCGAGCCGAACGTCGGCTATCTCGGCCCGCAGCTCGGTCTTTGTCAGGAGCAGGTCCTCGCGCGTAGCGAGGTCCTTGGCCGGGGGGACGACCTCGGCGATCAAGCGCGCCGCCTCGTCGCTGATGGTGCCCTTGAGCGCTTCGTAAAGCTCAACATGGGTCAACGCCATTGTCTCACCTCTCGGCTCGAGGGGAAGGCGTCGGGCCAGAGGAGAAGGCGGAGGCGGAGGCGGAGGTGACCCTACCCGGCGGTAGCGACGAGGGGCGGGCGCTATGGCGGGCGGCGAGTTGGTCGACACAGTGGGGTGAGGCCTTCAAGGTCAGTCGATCAGCTGGCTCCGATGAGCACGCCCCAGCCGCAGTCCCGGTCGGCGGGCCACAGCGAAGAGCGCCTGATCGCCGCGCAGGAGATGGCCGGCGTCGGCAGCTGGGAATGGGATATCGAAAGCAACGCCGTGACGTGGTCGGCGCAGCTCTACCGGAACTTCGGCGTCCTGCCCGAGGAGTTCGAGCCGTCCTTCGAGGGCTACATGGCGCTCGTCCATCCCGACGATCGAGAGCTCGTCGCGTCGAGCGTGACGACTGCGCTTGCCGAGCTCGGCGCATACGAATTCGAGCACCGCGCGGTGCGTCCATCGGACGGCGAGGTATTCATCCACCATTGCACGGGCAAGGTGCTCGTATCGCAAGGACGCGCCACCCAGGTGGTCGGGACCAACCAGGACGTCACCGAGCGGCGACGGGTCGAGAAAGCCGTTCAGGAAGCATACGAACGCGAGCGCGAGGTCGTCGTTCGTCTCCGGGAACTCGACGACGCGAAGACGAAGTTCGTTTCGTCTGTCTCGCACGAGCTGCGGACGCCCCTGACGAGCATCATCGGCTACGTCGACCTGCTCCAGATCAGTGCTGACGAATTCACCGACGAGCACAAGAACATGCTGGACATCGTCGAGCGCAATTCGGAGCGACTGCTCTCGCTCATCGAGAACCTGCTCACGCAATCACGTGTGGAGTCGGGTAGCTTCAAGCTGAACCTGCGGCCCACGCCGCTCCGTCCTGTCGTGGAAAGCGCGGTCCGGGCCATGCTTCCGAAGGCCGATGAGAAGGTCATCGTCCTCCAGGTCTTCATGTCGCCTGATCTGGGCGAGGTCATGGGAGACGCCGAGCAGCTCGAACGCCTTCTCTTGAACCTCCTCACGAACGCGCTGAAGTTCACGGCGAAAGGAACCGTGAAGGTCTCCGCGCGTCGGGAGGGTTCCCACGTCATGCTCACGGTCTCGGATACCGGCATCGGGATCCCGCCCGACGAGATCCCGAAACTCTTCAGCCCCTTCTTCCGCTCTTCGAACACGGAGCAGACCATCCCCGGAGCCGGGCTCGGTCTGATGATCGTGAAGTCGATCGTCGAGGAGCACGACGGACGGATCGAGATCCAGTCGACTCCCGGCATCGGCACCGCCGTGACCGTCAGCTTGCCGATCGCCGCACTGATCGAACAGGCCAGCTAGCGCTGGCGCGCGAGCAGATCGAGGTTCGCGGCATCGGGTTGGCGGGTCTTCGCCTCGATCTCGCGGAGCATCTCGTAGACGCGTTCGCTCAGGGGCACGGGCACACGGTTGCGCCGACCGCGCCGGACGATCTCTCCGGTCACCGCGTCGATCTCGGTCGGGCGTCCGATCTCGAAGTCGCGCCACGTGACCGACTTGATCGCACCGAACGTCTCGGCGGTGCGCAAGAGCGCCCCATCCATCGCATCGTGCCAACCGGAGTCGTCCACGAGGTCGGCATCGACGCGACCGAGCACCTTGGGCAGGGTAACGTGCTCGTCACGCGCCACCCGGACGCCTTCGGCGATGACATCGGCGACGATGCGCCTTCGCTCCAACGTTTCCAGCAGGTCGCCGGTGAGCATCCCACCGAGCGCGCCGAGCACGGTCATCGAGTTGACGAGCATCTTCGCCCACAGGGCGCCGCGGATGTTGTCGCTGATCCGCGTGGGAAACGCGGCGCTCAGCAGATCGCGGATCGCAACGAGTCGGTCGTCCCCTCTTCCGTCCAGGTGGCCGTCGAGTCGGCCGATGACGAGTTCACCGGTCGCGTTCAGCTCGATGCGTCCCGGCTCGATCCAGGTCGCGCCGAAACCGACGACGCAGCCCACCGTTGCTTCAGGGCCTACCACCGACGAGATCCGGTCCTCGTTCAGGCCGTTCTGCAGCGAGACGACGTCGGTCTTCGGACCGACGTGTGAGGCGATCGACGAGAGTGCGTCTTCGGTTGCGTGCGAGCGGACGGCGAGAAGGACGACGTCGGCCTCGCCATCGCCATCGCAGGACGTACGAAGCCTCGTGATCTTGCCGCCGTCGAGACCGTCGACGATCAAACCTGGATCGTTCAGCAGGCGGACGTGCTCGTCGTTGCTGTCGAGGACGCACGGATCAGATCCCGCGCACTGTAGTCGCGCCGCCACACAGCCACCGACAGCGCCGGCCCCAACGCACAACACGCGCATGCCGATTACAGGCCTCTTGCGCTCGCTTCGGCTTGCGTCAGGTAGAAGAGGGCTTTCGGATCTTCGGCGCCCCAGTCGTACGACACGACGTCGTCCGGCGGCTGCGCGCCTTCGCCGCACACGACCTCGAGCTCCTTCGCCGTTGCGGTCGGCCACGTCTCGAAGTACTCCTGCGGGGTCGGATCCTTGCGCGCTTCGTCGGTGGCTGCGAACCCCACGTGCTCGAGCGCGATCTCGTAGTCGTCGTAGGCACACCACCCGGGCACCGTCGACTCCCGATCGGCACCGCGGAAGATCACTGTCGGGAACACGAACCGCCACCGGCCGTCCGCCTGCTTCGCGCGGCCGATCCCCGGCCAGTCGCCTTGCAGCGTCATCACGTATTCGTTCGGACGTCGCGTCTCCTCGTAATCCTCGTCGAACGCCTTGCCGGCAAGCTCGTCGTCGAGGTCGACCGCGAAGCGATCCTGATCGAGGCCGTGCACACCGCGCACCGCATCGATGATCCGCTCGCGCGAATCGGCGGGCTCCCCGAAGATGAACGTCTGTTCGCGGAGGCGACGGAGCACTCGTCCACCGAGCTCGTCGGACTGCAGCTCGGCCGCCTTCACGGCGCGACCCGACGTGAGCGTCGTCGTTGCCATCCACTTGAGGTGCACCGGATACGACATACCGGTCCGCTTGTAGACCTCGCCCCAATACGGGAGGTACTTCTTCGCCGCGCGCACGGGATCGAAGTCCTCGACCTCTGTGGTCAGATCGCCGACGAGACCACCGAGCACGCGCCGCCAGCGCAACTCGTAGCCGTAGCGCCATCGCAGCAGACGCAGCTTGGGCTCGGTGCCCCAGGCCCACGAGCACGCCGGGTCGGTGAACTCGACGACCTCGATGACCTGTTGCTCGCTCACTTGGCGATACTACTCCGCGTGTACGGACGCGCATTCTACGAGGACGTCGGCGACGCGCTGACCGGCTTCTTGCCGCCGTCGCTGCGCGATTTCGAGTGGTATCGCACGAACCACAACCTCAAGGTCTGGTACGGCGACGAGGGCCGCGAACACTACGAGGTGCAGCTCCTCAAGCACAACAAGAGGATCGTCCTCGAGATCGGTTTCCACGCCGAGCACAAGGATCGGGATCGCAACGTTGGGGCGCTCGAGACTCTCCTCGCCGCCGAGAAGACGTGGCGCGGGGCGCTCGGCAAGGAAGCCGAGTCTGGTTCGTTCATCGGATCCCAGTCGGGGTCCTGGCGGCGCATCTCCGAGATGTGGGACGTCACCGATGACCCCGAGATGGCCGTTGATGCCGCCGAGCGGCTGGCGACCTACATCCGCACACTCGAGCCGATCCGCACGACGTCTTGAACCAACGTCTTTCCGCGCGCGACCGCATCACGCAGCTCACCGATGCCTTCGACGAGCGTGATGCGCGGTTGAAGGGATCCGATCCGCTGGCTTTCGAGGGCTATGAGGCCCAGCTCGCAGCCGCACGGGACCAGACCGGACTCGACGAAGCGTGCGTGTGGGGCAACACCGCGATCGGCGGCGTGCGCTGCGCGCTCGTCGTGTTCGACTTCGGATTCCTCGGTGGGTCGATGGGAGTGGCCGTCGGCGAGAAGGTGGCGCGCGCGTTCGACGCTGCGCGTCGAGCGCGCACACCGGTGGTCACGGTCACTGCATCCGGCGGAGCCCGGATGCAGGAAGGCATGTGGGCGCTCGTTCAGATGGCGAAGACGGTCGAGGCCCGCCGCCGACACGCCGCTGCGGGTCTGCCGCATCTCACGCTCCTCACGTCACCGACGACCGGCGGTGTCTACGCGTCGTTCGCATCACTCGCCGACGTGGTCTACGCCGAGCCGTCCGCGACGATCGGGTTCGCCGGGCCGCGCATCGTCGAACAGCTCACCGGCGACGCACCACTTGCCGAGGTGCACACCGCGGAGTTCGCGTTCGAGCACGGCCTGATCGATGGGATCGCCGCGCGCGAAGAGCAACGCGAGCTGATCGGACTGGCACTGCGGGCGCTGACCGGCGCGCACAAGAACGACTGCGAAGCGCGAAGCGCGGAGCAAGCGAAGAAGGACGACCGCGAAGCACGAAGCGCTGAGCAAGCGGAAAAAGATGGCGTACCTGAGGACGGTTCCGCGGAACCGTCCTCTGGAGCATGGGCGCGGCTCCAGCAGGTGCGTGATCCGGGCTGGCCCAAAGGCCCAGCCATCCTCGACGTCCTGCTCGAAGAGGCCATCGAGCTCAGAGGCGACCGGACCGGTGCGCCCGACGACGAAGCTGTCGTCGTCCGCGCCGGCCGTCTGCGGGGCACCAACCAGAGTGTCGTCGCCGTCGGCCAGAACGCCGTCGGCGACGGCCGCATCCGTCCAGAAGGATTTCGCAAAGCCATCCGCGCGATCGAGCTCGGCGGCCGGTTGCGACTGCCCGTCCTGACCCTCATCGACACTCGCGGCGCCGACCCCTTGGCCTCCTCCGAGGCGTCGGGAGTCGCCGTCGCGATCGCGGGGACCTTCGAGGCGATGCTGGCCTGCCCGGCCCCCACGCTCGCCGTGCTCACGGGCGAGGGGGGCAGCGGCGGCGCCCTGGCGATGGCGATAGCCGACCGTGTCCTCGCGTGGCCGAGCGCCGTCTTCTCCGTGATCGCTCCGGAGGGCGCGGCGGCGATCCTCTACCGGGACACCTCCCGAGCCCCCGAGCTCGCCGAGCGCATGCGTATCGGAGTGCCCGACCTGATCGCGTTAGGCCTGGTGGACGCCGTGATTCCGCGTCCGCCGGACGGGGTATCCGTCGGGGTATCCAAGGGGGAGACCACCTCGGTGGCGGTACAGCTACTCGCAGATGCGGTGGGAGAAGAGGTCGAGCGCCTTGCGGCGGCACCGGAGCGCTGGCGACTTCGGCTCCGGCACCGCCGCTGGCGCGAGATCGCCCGCCCCTCGGTTGCTACCCCCGGGGGCCGATGACCTGGGAGAATGTCGTTGTCACCTGAAACGGTAGGAAAACCTCCTGTGGGGACTACAACGACGAGTCTGAACGGCCAGCTCACAGACGCCTCGCGAACGGGCGTGCTTCCGCATCTGTCCCGCTTGGCCCGAGAGCTGGCAACGCCTCGAGGCGCCAAGGTTCTGTTGTCCGAGGCCCGGGGCATCGGAACCCACATCATCCGCTACCCAACCGGCGTCATGAGAACCAGGCTCAGGCCCTACTCAAACGGCAACGGTCAGCGCATCGATCGGATCCACGACACCCCGGTCGCCCTCGTCCACGGCTACTTCCACAACCGGTCCGGCTTCGACTACCTGTCCCGCGAGCTGCGGCGCCGCGGCTTCCGCTGGATCCACGGGATGAACTACAACCCGATCGGACACTCCGTCCCCGACCTGGCAGAACGGTTCGGACGCTACGTGGAGGACCTGCGACGGGTGTCGGGCGCCAACCGGGTGCACGTGGTCGGACATTCACTCGGCGGCGTGCTGGCCCGCTGGTACGTCGAGCAGCTCGGCGGACACAAGTACGTCGACACCTGCGTGACGATCGGCACGCCACACGCGGGCACCTACGCCGCCTACCTCGGGCCCGGCCAGGCCGCGAAGGACATCCGACCGGGATCCGGCGTCATACAGGCCCTCGACTCGAGCCTTCGGCGCTCACGCGTGAAGTACGTGAATCTCTACAGCGACCTCGATCTCTTGATCGTTCCGCCTTCCTCCGGACTGCTGCCCGAGCGTCGCAACGTCCGCAACCATCTGATCGAGGATCTCGGTCACACCTCGTTGCTCCTCTCCGAGGAGCTCGTCGATCAGCTGTGCTCGCGCCTCGAGAAGATCGAACTGGTCAGCAAGCTCCCGAAGATGATCGCCTGACGTCGCCTACCCGGCTTTCGTGAGGTTGGCGTAGGCAAGGACGAGGCGCTTGATGCCCTCGTCGTCGAAGCGCACGGTCACCTCGGTATCCGAGCCGGTCCCATCGACCTCGACGATGCGTCCCGACCCGAAGGCCTCGTGGTGTACCAGGTCGCCGGGCGCAACGCGGATCACGATCTGCTCGGGCTGGCGCCCCTGCGGTCGGTCCTGATCATCGGACCACCGTCTGGCTCGCGGCGGCGCAGCCTCGCGGAGCACCTCGATCAGCGCGTCGGGGATCTCGCCGATGAAGCGGGACGCCGGGTTGTAGTTCGTCCCGCCCCACAGACTCCGGGCCCACGCATGCGTCAGGTAGAGCACGTTCTGCGCCCGCGTGATCCCCACGTAGGCCAGCCGCCGCTCCTCTTCGAGCTGGTCGGGGTCGTCGATCGAGCGGACGTGCGGGAAGACGCCCTCCTCCATCCCCGTCAGGAACACCACCGGATACTCGAGCCCCTTGGCGTTGTGCAGCGTCATGAGGGTGACCAGCTCTTCGGCGTCCGCGAGCACGTCTACCTCGGAGATGAGGGACGTTCGCTCGAGGAAGTCCGCGAGGCGTGCAGGAGCGCCTTCCTGTTTGCGGCCTTCCTCGAACTCCTCGGCGACACCGCCGAGCTCCTTCAGGTTCTCGACGCGGCTCTGGGCTTCGATGGTGTCGTCGGTTTCGAAGGTCGCGATCAGCCCGGAGTCCTCGGTCGCCGTGCGGACGACGTCGGCGAGCGGAACCCCAGCCGCGTCGCGCTCCCTGATCAGGCGAAGGATGCGCGCAACGTCGTGGGCGCCCGCCCGGGCTTTGCCCGTCAGACCCTGTACTTCGTCCGCACGCTCGAGCGCTTCGGCGAGCGAGAGCCCTTCCGCGATCGCGAATCGCTCGAGCTTCTCGACCGTCCCCTCGCCGACGCCGCGTTTGGGTGACCCGACGGCGCGCAGCAGCGAGATCCTGTCGGCCGGATTGTGGGCCGCGCGCAGGTAGGCGATCGCGTCGCGAACTTCACGGCGCTCGTAGAACTTGAGTCCACCGACCACGCGATACGGGATCCCGTAGCGCAGGAAGATCTCCTCGAGCACGCGCGACTGCGCGTTGGTGCGATAGAAGACCGCGACCTCAGCGCCACTGACTTTTCCGAAAGGGCCTGTCTCTCGCGTCAAGCGGTTGATCTCACCCGACACGAAGTGCGCCTCGTCGTGCTCGTCGTCGGCTTGGTAGCGGAGCACCTTCGTCCCCTCGCCGCGATCGGTGAAGAGGCGCTTGTCCTTACGTTGAGTGTTGTTGCGGATGAGTGCGTTCGCGGCGTCGAGGATGACTTGTGTCGAGCGGTAGTTCTGTTCGAGCTTGAACACCTGCGCGTCGGGATAGTCGCGCTCGAACTCGAGGATGTTGCGGATCGTGGCACCGCGGAATGCGTAGACCGACTGATCCTCGTCGCCGACCACGCAGAGGTTGCGGTACTTCTCCGCGAGCAGCGTCGCGAAACGATACTGCGCGTGGTTGGTGTCCTGGTACTCGTCGATGACGATGTAGCGGAACCGCTCCTGCCATTTCGCGAGCACCTCGGGCTTGGTCTCGAACAACGTGACCGCGCGCATGAGCAGATCGTCGAAGTCAAGAGCGTTGGCCTCATGGAGACGCTGCTCGTACAGGGCGTACACCTGTGCCGCCATGCGCTCGGGGTACGACTGCGCGACGCGCGCAAGCTCGGACGCATCGACGCACACGTTCTTGGCCGAGGAGATCGCGTGCTTGAGCTGACGGGGCGTCCACTTCTTGGGGTCGAGGTTGAGCTCTTTGAGGACGCCGGAGATGACGCGTTGGGCGTCCTGCTCGTCGTAGATGGTGAAGTTCTTGCCGAACCCAAGATGTTCAGCGTCGTAACGCAAGATACGGGCACAAGACGAGTGGAACGTCGAGATCCACATGTCCTCGGCCACCGAGGAGCCGACCAGATGCTTGATGCGCTCGCGCATCTCCCCCGCGGCCTTGTTGGTGAACGTGATGGCCAAGATCTGGCGCGGACGAACACCACTACGGAGCAGATGGGCGACGCGGTAGGTGATCACGCGCGTCTTGCCCGAACCGGCCCCCGCGACGATGAGGACGGGGCCTTCGGTCGCCAACACAGCCTGCTTCTGGACGGGATTCAGGTCGGCGACCAGATCGGTCGACGCACTCTCCGGCGTGGTTGCGAACAGTCGGTCGCTCACAGGTGGTTCAGTATCGCGGCCGACGCGACAACGAGGGCCTAGACCCTGGCGGAGGCGGCTTCGAAGTGCGCGACGAGCTCGGCGTTGATCTCGTCCGGGTACTCGGCGTTGAGCGCGTGTCCCCCGTCTTCCCAGATGCGTAGTCGGGCGCCGGGGATCTGCTGGGCGATGATCTTGCCGTTGGCGACCGGGAGCAGCTGGTCGTCGCCTCCGTGCAACACGAGTGTCGGAACCGTGATCTGCGACAGTCGGTCGGCCGATCCGCCGGAGCCCATCCACCCGACGACGGCCATGAGCTGGCCCATGAAACCCTCGCCGAGATCACCGGAGCCGATGCCGGTGGCGCCGATCACGCCGGACGACAGCGTGGTCAGGATGAGCTCCATCATCTGAGGGTTCTCCCGCCGGAACTTCGCGCCGAACGTGAGCTCCGTAGCCTTGCGCATCCGTTCGGCGGGGTCGGGGATGGCCATCGCCGCCGCGTACTCGGGGGACATCGCCTCCGACTCCGGTCCGCCCGGGCTCGTCGCGATAAGGGTGAGTGAACGGACGCGGTCGGGGTAGGTGAGCGCGATCTCCTGCGAGATCATCCCTCCCATCGAGATCCCACACAGGTGGAACCGCTCGTAGCCGAATGCGTCGGCGAGCGCGATCGCATCGGCCACCATGTCCCGCATGGTCCATCCGGGCGCGCACGCCGTCTCGCCGACACCGCGGTTGTCGAAGCTCGTGACGTCGAAGCTCTGTGAGAGGAACTGAAACTGCATGAACCAGCCGATGCGCGGCGTGCCGAGTCCCATCACGAGGAGCACGGGCTCTCCTGCGCCGGCCCGGTCGTAGCCGTACTCGACGTCGCCGATCTTGATGAGCATCGCCGCAGCTTACATTCGAAACGTCTTCTTGCATCCCCGGACGAGCTGGGGCTGATGGGCGCTTAGTATGTGGCGATTGAAGCGACTTATCGATCTCCTCGACGACTTCATGCACAGCGACAGGGGCTTGCGCGTCGTCGGCATCGCGGCCGGCGTCGTGCTGATCACCGCCGCTGCGTCGATCGGCGCGAACAAGACGCCGGTCGGATCGGGCTCGATCGCGGCCGACGGGTCCGCGATCGATGCCATCGATCCCGGTTCCTCGACGCCGGGGCCGACGACTTCTGGCGGCCGAAAGATCGGTTCCGCCGCAACGTTGACCGTGCCCGGTCCAGGCGGGACATCGCGATCGGTGCCACCGCACCTTGCTCCCCCCGGCCTCGACTTCGGGCTGCGCACCCAGGGCATCAGCGACAAAGAGGTGAAGGTCGGGTTCTCCTACAACCAGGCGGCCTGCGGTGACGCGGGACTGCTCGAAGCGGCGCTCGGCAGCGCCACCGTCGGCGACTTCGAGAAGTCGGTGAACGCGTTCGCGCGGCACATCAACGACACCGGTGGCGTGGGCGGGCGCAAGTACAAGCCGATGTTCTTCGACGACGGCGGCTCCGGATGTCCCGAGAAGAGCCTGGCAGCCGCCGTCGATATGGCCGACGAGGAGAAGGTGTTCCTCGCCATCCCCGGGCTGCACGTGGAGTCCGACTACGTGATCTCGCGCAAGGTGCCGGTGTGGGGCGGACGCGACGACCCGGCGTCTCTCGAGAAATACGGACCGAACGGCCTGCAGATCCTCGAGCCGATCGAGCCGACGCTCGAAGCGTGGGCGAGCTTCGGCAAGTACTACCTCGGCACCGACACCAACAAGGAGCCGCCGTGCCTCATCCGCATCGAGAGCGGGGCCTCCGGCAACTGGGACATCCCCGAGAAGATCCTCGTCGCGAAGATGGCGAAATACGGCATGAAGTTCCGCGACATCATCGTCTTCAAGGACGATGCGTCGACGGCGCAGCAGCAAGCCACGACGGCGGCGATCCGTGCACGGGACAAGGGCTGCCAGCACGTCTACTTCATGGCAGGCAACCCCATCGGTCTGATCTTCTTCACGAATGCCGCCACGCAGAACGCGTGGTTCCCGCACCGGTGGACCTGGACGTCCTACACGGCCGCCTCCGACACCGAGCTCTTCGGCGCGCTCATGGACCAGCGTCAGTGGGAGAACGCTGTAGGACTCTCGATCCGGGTACCGCCGGGTAAACACCCGAAGGACGGGAACTGCGAGAAGATCTACCAGAAGTACTACCCGAACGACGGGCAGGAAGGTTCGGCCTCGGTACTGATCGCGTGCGTCACCGTGCTGCCGACAGCCGAGGCGATGCGTCGCGGGTTCAAGCGCACCGGCCGGCTCGATGCGAGCTCGCTGCTGCTCGGCGCCGACGCCATCCGCGACGACTTTTACTACGACGCGCACGTGCCGATGTCGTTCTCGTTCCCGAGCACGAAAGGGCCGTTCAAGACGCGGGGTTTCACGCATTGGACGGTGGCCGATTGGGACTCGAACGCCGGCGCGTACACGTTTCCGAAGTTCCCGTGCTACTACAAGACGTTCAAACCAAATGGTGCCGGGTGCGAAGACCTCCGCTCGAAGTTCAAGTAGTTCCTGCTCAGATAGATCAGTCGTCGCCGCTACTTGCGGGTCCCGGCCCCTTCGAGGAACACCGAACGCAACAGATCGCGGCGGCGCAAGAGTTCCGCCGTCGCGCCTGAGAACCGCACCTCGCCCTTCTCCATGAAGTACGCGCGGTCGGCGAGCGTGAGAGCGATATTCACCGACTGCTCGACGATCACCATCGTGATCCCGGTCTCGTTCATCTTTCGCACCGCGCCGAGCAGCTCGCGCACGAGCGCCGGCGCGAGCCCGAGCGACAGCTCGTCGATCAGCAGCAGCTTCGGCCGAAGGACGAAGGACTGCGCGAGAGTGAGCATCTGACGCTCACCACCCGAGAGCGAGCCGGCTTTCTGCGACATCCGTTCGCCGAGGCGAGGGAACAGCTCGATCACTTCGCTCATCCGGCGGCCGACGAGCTCGGTGTCGCGGCGGATCATGAAGCAACCCATCTTGAGGTTCTCCTCGACGGTTAGTCCCGGGAAGACGCCGCGTCCGCCGGGCACCTGGATGATCCCGCGCGCCGCGGTATGCTCCGGGGCCTCGCCGGTAACGGCTTCGCCGTCGAACCACACGTTGCCGCCGTCCGGCTCGACGATCCCTGAGATCGCGTTGAGCGTGGTCGACTTCCCGGCGCCGTTGGTCCCGAGCAGCGCAACCATCTCCCCGCGGCGCACCTCGAGGTCGACACCGAACAGCACCTGCACGCCGTCGTACGAGACGGTCAGTCCCTTTGTCTCGAGGAGCACCGAGTCCGTCGCGTGGCGTGCTTTGCCGACGTGCGCCGGATCGAGTCGCTCGATGTCGTCGTCGAGGTAGTCAGCAGCCTTGAAGAAGTACAGGACGCCGCGCAGGAAGATCGGGGCGATCACAACCAGACCCCAGCGCACTCCGTTCGCGTCGCCGATCGCGAAACCGATCAGAGCGAAGGGAGCTCCCGCGATCGCGATCAATCCCCCGAGCGCGAATGCACTCGACCGCATCTGTGGAGGGGCGACGAGGGCGGTGATCGCGCGCAGACCCGGGGTCACGAAGGCGAAGATGCCGATGATCGTCCAGAGGAAGAGAAGAGCGAGCGCAAGCGTCGGCGCCGCGGCCAGGCCGAGCATGCAGCCCGTCGCGCCGACGGCCGTCCAGCACATCAGCACCAGCGCCTTCTTGGGGCGGTCGTTGAGCAGGCGTTGCGCGATCGTCGTCCCATAGATGACTGCGGGGATCGACAACAGCGTGCCGATCCCGATGTACAGCCCCCGCATCCCGGGACGAAGTCCGAACTCGTCGTGCAGGTAGAAGGGGATGAGCTGGCCCACACCGAGCACCGCGCCGCTGGTGAACGCGAGACCGATCCACTGGTAGCGCAACGAACGCACCGCCCACAGCCTGCGCGCAGTTTCGCGCAGCGCCGGCGGAGCCGGCGTCTCGACGATCTCGAACCGTCCTCGCTCGGGTTCGCGCAAACGAACAGCCAGCACGAGCGCGACCACGGTCGGGACAGCGAGGACGAAGAACGGGACGCGAAACCCGTAGGCGTCGGCGATGAACCCGGAGAGAACCGCCGCGATGGTGGCGCCGATGGGGTTCGCAAGGCTGTGGAGGCCGAACGCCTTCACACGCGATCGCGGTGAGTAAAACTCGGCGATGAGGCCGCCGTGCACGCCTTCGTTCACGACCTTGCCGAAGCTCGAGCCGATCCGCATGACCATGAGGAACGTCAACGAGGTAGCGAGACCGGTCCCGATCGAGAACGCGCCCCACGCGACGGCACCGGCGATCGCGAGCGGCATCCTCCGCGACCGGTCCGCGGCGTAGGCCACCGGCACGCTGATGAGCGGCACGACGAGGATCGCGATCACGGAGATGAGGCCGAATCGGCCGATGCCGACGTTGAAATGGTCGGCGATCTCGGGAGCCAGCACCTCGAACGTGCGACTGTCGAACTCATCCACGGCGTTCAGCAGGAAGAGGACGACGATCGGGAACAGCGCTTCGCCGCTCATGTAGAGCTTCAGTCGCTCGATGAGCTTCCTCACCGCGTCGCTCCCGACTTGGAGGGCCGCTGACCCGCGATCGCGGTCTCGGCCTTCTCGAGGATGTCGTCCGACGGAGGAACCACCTTCGGACGAACGTCCACACCGGTGATCGCCTTCGCCAGGAGGTCACGCGCGCCGAAGAGCAGCCGCGCCAGTCCGCCGGGCAGCATCGTCACGAGGAACAGCAAGCCGCCGCCCGTCGCGAGCAACCCGATGTACGGCGAGATCTTCGCGCCGAAGTACGGGATGCCGAGGAAGTAGAACGCGCCGACGATCGCACCGGCGACCGATCCGAGGCCGCCGATCACAACGGCCGCCACGATCGAGAGCGAGCGCACCGGTCCGAACACACCGCTGTCGGCGAGACCGATCCCCGTCGACCACAGGAACCCGGCCGCGGCGGCGAGGATGCCGGAGAAGACGAACGCGGTGAGCTTCGTCCGCACGACACCGATGCCCATCGACTGCGCCTGGGCCGGGTTGTCACGCACGGCGATCATGTTGCGTCCGATGCGCGTCGACCCGAACGCTCGCGCGGCGAGGATCGTGACCACGAGCAGAGCGAGCGCTACGTAGTAGTACACGGTGGTCGTCATGAAGTCGGGGCGTTCCATGAAACCCGTTCCCTGGAACCAGGACTGGTCGAACAGCCACGACGCGGACGCGACGGCAAAGCCCAGCGTCACGACCGCGAGCGCCATGCCTTCGAGCCGCAGGGCAGGGAGCCCGATCACGAGCGCGGCCACACCGCCGGCCAGCGCGGCGATCACGAATGAGAGCCAGAACGGGATCCCAAAGTCGACGACGAGCTTCGCTCCGAACACTCCACCCACTCCTGCCAGCGCCCATTGGCCGATCGACATCTGTCCTGCCCATCCGGTGAGCACGGTGGACGACACCGCGACGACCGAAACCAGAAACACCGTCGCGAGGAAGAAGGTCGCCGAGTCGCCGAGGGGGAATGGCGACAGAAGAACGACGAGCATGCCGACGACGAAGGTGGCGAACGCGAGGAGCTGCCAGCGCCGGTCCTTCGCGACCTCGGCCGGAAGCGACCGGACGGGCTCGGCCACCTCCCACGACGATTCCTCAGCGGCGACCGTCCGGCGAAACACGCCCCGGCGTCCGAGCAGCATCACGAGGATGACACCGAGGAGCACGAGATCGGTGAGGCCGCTTCGACCCGTCCAGAAGAACACGAGCTGGTCGAGTGCGCCGAGACTCAAGCCCACGCCGAACGCGATCCCGACCGACTCCATGCGCGCCGCCATCGCAGCCGCCAGCCCGCGCATCAGGATGGGCAGGCCTACCGCCTCCGTCGACGAGTACCCGATGATCGGCGCGAGCAGGATCCCGGCGACGCCGGAGAACACGCCGGCGATCACCCACGCCATCGTCGCGACGTTGCGCACGGGGATGCCGAGCAGTCTCGCGCGCGGCATGTTCTCCGCCGCGGCGCGCAGCGCGATCCCCCATGACGTGTAGCGAAGGAACAGCACAAGGCCGATCGCCAGCAGCGGGCCAACGACCAGCGCGATGAAATGCTCAGGGCCGAGCACGACGCGCTTGAACTGGATCGGCTCGAAGTGGAACGGCAACGGGAAGAGCCGTCCGCCGGACGCGAGCGTCGGGTCGCCTTCGACGTTCTCGGGCTTCGGAAGGACGAGACGCAGCACGATGATCAGCTGAGCCACGCCGATGGTGGCGATGAGCAGGATCAGTCGTGGGCTGGAGAACAATCGACGAAGGATGACCCGTTCGACCATCGCCGCGAGCACACCGGTCGCCGCCAGGCTGCACACGATCGCGAGCCAGTAGTTCAGATGCGACGCGCGGGTGAGCGCGATCATCATCGCGACCGCGAACGCGCCGAACTCGCCGTGCGCGAGGTTGATCGTGCGGTTCGACATGTAGATGAGCACGAGGCCCATCGCGAGCAGCGCGTTGGCCATCCCGAGCGCGGCGCCGACGGCGATGATGTCCACGGTTAGACCTTGCTCGCCTTCCCGGAGCGGCCCGAACGCCGGCCGGAGCGCTGGATCGCCGCCGGGTCGTCCCCGAGATAGGAACGAACCACCTCCGGATCCCGGACGACCGACCGCGGCGGCCCAGATGCGATGACCCAGCCCGTTTCGAGCGCGTACATGCGCTCGGCGATCGAGAGGAGCAGCGGCATGTCGTGCTCGATGATCAGCAGCGCGCACCCGATGCGGTCGCGGAGGCTCACGAGCAGGGGGCCGAGCGCCTCCGCCTCGCGTTGCGCGATCCCGGAGGACGGTTCGTCCAGCAGGACGACCGCCGGGCGCTGGATCAGCACACAAGCGAGATCGACGATTCGCCGTGTCCCCGTCGAGAGCTCCTTGATGAGCTTGTCGCGATAGGCGCCCAGGCCCATCAGCTCGACGATCTCCGAAGCCCGGCGCCCGGCAGCGCGCTCGGCGACGCGGGATGGCGGAAGGAAGAACAACGACGAGAGCGCGTCCGCGTGCTGCATCCGCAGCTCCGAGGCGACGCGGAGCGTGTCGAAGACACTCATGGTGTGGAACAGGCGTGCGTCCTGAAAGCTGCGTCCGAGCCCGGCGGCGGCGCGCACGTGCGGAGCGAGCAACGTGGCCTCTCGGCCACCGATCCACACGCGTCCCTCGCACGGCACGAAGCCGCTCAGGCAGTCGAAGAGGGTTGTCTTGCCGGCGCCGTTCGGCCCGATGATGCCGACGATTTCACCCGGATCGACCTCGATAGCCACGCGGTGCAGCGCCCGGAGACCGCCGAAGGACACGCCGATGTCTTCGGCGCGCAGCACCGCGTTTTCGCTCAAAGGTTCGGCCACGGGTTCCAGACTGTCTACCCTAGACGCCGCCATGGTTCCCACTCTCGAACAACTTCGCAACTGGATCGCCCAAGTCATCGCCGACAAGGACGAGCAGGGCCACGTCACCGACGATCTGGACGACGATCTCGCCGGCCTGCCCGACAGCTACGACGCTCTGAACGCGTTCGCTCACCGGCTCGGCGGCCTCCCGTTGCGCAACGACTGGCTCTACGTCGAACCGAATGACCTGGCTGCGATCCGGCAGCAGGCCGACGCAGCCCGTCCGATGGATGCCGTCGCGGTGCCGGATGCGTCGGTCCGCATCCGTGCCGCGTTCCTCGCACGCGTCAGCGGCTGCATGCTCGGCAAAGGCTTCGAGGTCGGCGTCACGTTGGATGAGATCGAGCGCGCGCTGCGAACAGCCAACGAGTGGCCGCTCACCGACTACCCGTCGGAGGCCACGCTGCGCGCGCTGCCCACGCTGCAGGGTCAGTGGAAGGAGCTCGCGCGCGAACGCATCCGCCATGTCGCCGCCGACGACGACATCAACTACGCGATCCTCGCGATGCTCGCACTCGAGCGACACGGAGCCGGCTTCACGCACGACGACATGCGCGTGTTGTGGCTCTACAACCTTCCCGTGCTGGTGACCTTCGGGCCTGAACGGACGATGTTGATCCGGGCCGCGTTGCACAGTCTCGCGCTGGGCGCCGCGCCGCACGAGGAGTGGGTGCGCGTGCTCAATCCGGGGGCCGAGCTGTGCGGTGCCCTCATCCGCGCCGACGCGTACGGATACGCGTGCATAGGTGACCCCGAGCGTGCGGCTGCGCTCGCGCATCAAGACGCCTCGTTCACGCACGAGCGCACAGGGATCTACGGTCCGATGTTCGTCGCGGCGTCGATCGCGATCGCACCGCTCGTGAGCGAGCCGATCGAGGCAGCTCGCGAAGCGCTGCGCTATGTCCCACAGCAGAGCCGGTTCTCCGAGCGTGCCCACGAGTGCCTCGCGATCGTCGAAGCGGCATCAGGCTGGCGCGAAGCACACGCCGAGCTACGGATGCGCTTCGGCGAATACGGCTTCTGCCGCATCTACCAAGAAGTGGGCATGCTCCTCAACACTCTCCGCTTCGCGACCGACGCGGGCGACGGCATCTGCCTGCAGGTGATGCAAGGGCTCGACACCGACAGCTTCGGTGCCACGGCCGGTTCGATCCTCGGAGCGCACTTCGGCCACATCGATGAACGCTGGTACGCGCCGTTCAACGACAACGTGAACACCGCGCTCGCGCTCTTCGAAGAACGATCACTTGATGCGATCGCCGAACGGATGGTCGCACTCCCCGCGCGTATCGCGAACGACCTCCCGGGGGGCCGGGGGGTCTCCCCCCAACGATGACCGTCGTCGTGCTCGGGAGCATCAACGCCGACCTCGTCCTGCGCACGCCCCGGCTCCCGACGCCGGGCGAGACCGTGCGCGCCACCGACATCAGCACCTATCCGGGTGGGAAAGGCGCGAACCAAGCGGTCGCGGCGGCGCGGATGGGCGCGCCCACCGTGCTCGTTGGACGCGTTGGCGACGACGCTTCTGGACGAACGATCCGAGCCGCACTCGAGGAGGCCGGCGTGAACGTGTCGTCGGTGCACATCGACCCAGAAGCCCCGACGGGGACGGCGCTCATCACCGTGGCCTCCAGCGGCGACAACACGATCGTCACAGTGGGTGGAGCCAACCACGGCGTCGGCACACGCGAGCTCGACGCGTTGCGATCCGTCATCGGCAGCGCGAGTGTGCTCCTCGTCCAACTCGAGATCCCGATGGACGTGGTGGTCTCGGCCGTCGAGCTCGCGGGGCAGGCCGGCGTCCCGGTGATCCTCGACCCGGCCCCCGTTGCCGAGATTGCGAAGTCGATGTGGCCACGACTGGCCTGGATCACACCGAACGAACACGAGGCCCAAGCACTATGCGGGGACGCGGACGCAGAGCCGATGGATGCCGCACGCGAGCTGCACCGTCACGGCGTGGAAAACGTCGTCGTCACGCTCGGCGACCGCGGATGCGTGTACGTGGGGACGCACGGCGAGATGCGGGTCGAGCCACCCCGAGTCGACGCCGTCGACACCGTGGCCTGTGGTGACGCGTTCAACGGCGCGCTCGCAGCGATGCTCGACTCCGGCGCCAAGACCGCCGACGGGATCGAGCATGCGTTGCGGATCGCGTGTGCAGCCGGAGCAGCAGCCGCCACGATGGCCGGTGCGTACCCCTCGCTACCGAAGGCAGCCGACGTCCATCGGCTGATCCCAGATTGACCGGCTCGTATGTATGAGTAGGCTACTTTTCATCGTGGTTGGGGTGATCCGGCGGGGAGCGGTCTTTGTAGCCCTGGTCAGCTTCGCCGGTCTCCTCGTCCCGGCCCCGCTCGCGCTCACATCTGCGATCTACCTCAAGTGACGCGGCAGGTCATCGCGGCATCGTCCATCATCTCGGCCCCGGGAGCGCTGTGGATCGCGATCGAGCACGGACACATCACGGAGGTGTCGTCCGGACCGGTTCCGCGAGGCGCACTCGACCTCGACGACGCGCTGCTCGCCCCCGGGTTCATCGATATCCAGATCAACGGGATCGGCGCGGTCGACTTCTCGAGGACCGATCGCGACGGTTACGCAGCCGCCGAGAACATGCTGTTGGCACACGGCGTCACAACCTTCCTCCCGACACTTATCTCTGCCCCCTTGGAGACGTTCGCTCCCGCTATCCGCGTGCTCCGGGACGCCGGCGCGCTCGGCGTGCACCTCGAAGGCCCGTTCCTCGGCGGGGCGCCGGGAGCGCACAGCCGCGAGCACCTCGTCCCCGCGGACGTCGACTGGGTACGCGAGACGCTGACGCAGTTCCCGGGCTTCGTGCGGATCGTGACGCTGGCGCCGGAAGCGGACCCCTACGCGACCACGACGCGCGCGCTCGCTCGCGAGGGTGTGGTCGTCTCTCTCGGCCACTCGACCGCGTCCTACGAGGATGCCGTCACATTCGCCGACGCCGGCGCGCGCGCCGTGACCCACCTGTTCAACGGGATGGGCGGTATGCGCCACCGGGAGCCGGGGCTGCCCGGCGCGGCACTCGACGACGAGCGGCTCACACCGTCGCTCATCGCCGACCTTGTCCACGTGCACCCTGCCGCGCTGCGACTTGCCATCGAACGCAAGCGGAACGTCGCCCTGATCTCCGACGCTGTCGCGATCGATGCGCCATGGGCGCGATCACGCGGCGTACGCGAGATCGACGGTGCACCCAGATTGCCGGACGGCACGCTCGCAGGATCCGTCCTCACGTTGGACCGTGCCGTCGCCAACTGCGTCCGGGAAGGCGTCGACGTCGAACGCGCCGTCGAGATGGCGTCGACGATCCCGGCTGAGCTGCTCGGTCTCGACGACCGGGGGACCATCGCCCCGGGCAAGCTGGCCGACCTCGTCGCTCTCGACCCCAACGACCGTTCCGTGCTCGCCGTCTGGAAACACGGCCGGCCTGTATGAAGACGATGCCGACCGACGTCTTCGAGGCGCTTGAGCAGGAGTACGAAGCCCTCGAAGCGATGCTCGAATCGCTCGATCGCGAGGCGTGGGCTGCCCCGTCATCGTGCCCAGGATGGAGCGTGGCCGACGTCGTCTTGCATCTCGCCCAAACGGAAGAAGGCTTGTTGATGAGTACTGGACACAGTGCCGCGCCGGGCAACGAGATGTCCCGAGCCTCCAGGAGGTCGATGGGGACGATCGACGATGTTGTTGAGGAGTGGGTGTCCTCAGAGCGAAACCGGTTGCCGGAAGAACATTTCGAAAGATGGAAGGCTGCGCGCCGGGGCTGCCTTGCCGCTCTTCTCGCGGCCGATCCCGACGCGTCGATTCAATGGGCAACCAACCCGCTCAAACCGCGAACCCTGGCGACGACGCGGTTGTCCGAACATTGGATACACGCGAACGACATCGCCGAGCCGCTCGGCGTCCACTATCCAGATACGCAACGGATCCGGCACATCGCGTGGCTCGCGCACAGGTCGATCCCCTACGCGTACGCGCGAGCCGGCCGCGAGGATCCACCGACCGTCCGGCTCGACCTTCTCTCTGTAGACGGCGATCGCTTGAGCTTCGGGCCTGAAGACGCGGAGTGCAGCGTCCGCGGGAGCATGTCGGAGTTGTGCCGCATCGCGGCACGGCGGCTCGTACCCGCCGACGCCCGAACCATCGAGATAAGTGGCCTGCGCGGAGACGAGTTGCTCGGGTTGGTTCGCACATACGCCTGATTCGTAGCGGTGCTCCGACCGTTCCTCGCCGCCACGAACTGACAGGCGCAGCGCACATACTGCCGCGATGACCGATTGGGAAGAACCTGCGGCTTGGTATGACGTGCTCAACCCGTGGGGCCCGAGCGATGACTTCTATCTGGACCTCGTCATGGCCGCCGACCGTGTCCTCGACGTGGGGTGCGGAACAGGGAGCCTGTTACACCGGGCGCGGGACGCCGGACATGTCGGGCGCCTGTGCGGGCTCGATCCAGATCCCGCCATGCTTCGCCGAGCGCGCCGGCGCACCGACGTCGAATGGGTCTTAGCCGATGCTGCGTCGGCGTCGTGGGATCGCGAGTTTGATCTTGCGGTCATGACGGGTCACGCATTCCAGGTGTTCATCACGGACGACGAACTGCGCAAGTCGCTCGCCACGATACGCGCCGCAATCGCGGAAGGCGGACGCTTCGCATTCGAGACACGTCACCCTCAGGCTCGGGCATGGGAAGGCTGGAACGGTTCCTTCCAGAAGCGCAACCCCGACGGTGACGTGGTCGAGGTCTCCTACGAGCTATTGGAGATGATCGGCGACGTCGTTGTCCTCAGCGAGACGCTCTCTGGGAAGTGGTGGGGCATGCCTCAGACCGAACGAGGCGAGCTCCGATTCCTCTCGCCGGCGGCGCTCATCACGTTTCTGCACGACGCCGGCTTCGCGGTCGAGGAACAGTTCGGCGACTGGCACCGAGGGCCCATCATCGATGCGAGCGAAGAGATCGTCACGGTCGCCCGCCGAACCTGAGGAGCACACCATGCCAACGACGTACCGTCATGCGACCCGAGACGACATAGCACCCATCGCGCTCCTGCACGCCGAGAGCTGGCGCGCGTCGTACCGCGGCATGCTCGAGGACGCCTACCTCGACGGTCCCGTGTTCGACGACCGGCGCGTGGTATGGACGGGCCGACTGTCGGAGCCGCGCGAGACGCAGCTCGTGATCGTTGCGGAACAAGACGCTCACATCGTCGGTTTCGCATGCGCCTATGCGCACGAGGACGCGACGTGGGGCAGCTTCCTCGACAACATCCACACGCACCCGCAGCGGCACGGTGAAGGGATCGGCACCGGCCTCGTCGCCGAGGTAGTCGAATGGTGCCGCTCAGTCGCCGGCGACTGTGGGCTATATCTGAACGTCTACGGGCTGAACCACAAGGCCCGGCGGTTTTACGAACATCTCGGTGCGAGCGATGCCGGGTCAGAACGGCGACCGCCGGGCGTCGGAGGCGAACCGCACGACATACATCGTTACGTGTGGCCGACGCTCGATGCGGTCCGCACCAAGAAGTAACCGCAGTAGCTCCAACGCCAAATGCTCGCCTCCTCGTCCCGTCAGAGGCCGAACTCTACGCGGTCGTTCCGACACCTCGTGGTGAAGCGGTGCGGTTGCAGGAAACTGACACTGCACGCCATGGAACGATGCAGTGGCTAAGTTGAAGCCAGCGAGCGGACCGATCGCTTGAGATCGTGCAGATGCGCAAGATCGTGGGCGAATGGGCCATGGCGTCCGCCGGCGAGTGTTTTCCCAAGGACGAGTCCGAGCGAAGATCGCCCTTTCCCCGTGTCGATCTTGCTCATCCAGCGATCATCAGACATGTCGTCGATCGCCTCCAACAAAGCCGTTCGGACACGTTCGGAGTCCTTGCGAACCCTCTCCAGCGACCAGTTGATCTTGCGTTCGATCTCCGAAGCGTTGAACTCATCGGCCGAAGTGAACGCCCCCGATAGGTGCCGCGGCCGGCGCGCGGAGATGTGTGCGAGCGCGAGCTCCTCCCATCCGGCGAGATGACCGATGAGATCCTTCACCGACCAGTCGCCGCCTCCGAGCGAGGCGCGAGTCTTGATCTGCCCGTCAGTGAGCCCAACGACGAGCGCGTCGCTCTGTGCACGGCTCGAACGCAGGACGCCGAGCGCTTCGACTCGGGTGAGCATCGCCACGGGCTCAGGCGGTCCCAGGCGGTGGAACGAGGCAGAACTCGTTTCCCTCCGGATCGAGCATCACGATGACGCGAGGGTCATCCGGATATCCCTCGGCGCGACGGCCGCCGAGTTGCTCGACTCGCTCGGCAATCGCGTTCAGGTCCGAGCAGAAGATGTCCATGTGTACGCGGTTCTTGCCGACCCTCGGCTCGCTCACTCGCTGGAACGACAGGCCCACACCGAAGCGCGGCGCCCACTCGAGATTCACCCAGTCGCTATCGGGGGTGACGATCTGGCGGCCGAGTAGCTCGCTCCAGAATGTTGCGACGCGGATCGGGTCCGCACAGTCAACAACGACGATCCCGGCCACGACGTCGGGATAGTCCGGGTATGCGCTCAAATCCTCCTCCATCTCTTCATCATCATGGTGTCTCTTGCTACCGGAGAGTCAAGAGAGAGTGGCTCGTGGCACCCAAAGCGCGATCCCCCTCATACGAGGCTCCGGCGGCATACTTCCTTCGATGACGCGGAATGAGATCGCGAAAGCGACGAAACGAGAGCGCGAGAAGCTCGTCGCAGATCTCCGCACCCTCAACGAGGAGCAATGGGACGCGACCACGCTCTGCTCGGAGTGGAGGGTGCGCGACGTCGTCGGTCACTTGATCCGGCTCTGGCACTACTATCACCGCCAGCTCCCCTTCGAATGGGACCTGCTTCGGTATGGCTTCCGGCTCGATCGAGCGCTCTCACGCAGCGCTCAGCGCATCGGGACATGGCCGACGGACCAGCTGCTCGCTGCGCTCGCCGACGCCCGCTACGAAGACACGCTCGTCTACCGTTTTCATCCTCAGCCGCTCTACGCGCTTGCCGAGTGGATCGTGCACGGGCAGGACATCCGCCGGCCGCTCGGTCTCGCATCGACCTTCGACCCGACGCACTTGATAGCGATCGGGAACGTCGCGCAGAAGTGGTACACGTGGGGCGCACGAAAGCGTCGACTTGCCCAGCGGCTCGAAGCGACCGACGCCGACTTCGCGATCGGGAAAGGGGAGAGGACGCTTCGCGGACCCCTCGAGGCCGTCGTGCTGGCGACGTTTGGCCGCGAGTCCGTTCGAAGAGAGCTCGTCCCCTAGGAGCCCTGAATACCAACCAGGCGGCCAAACCACCACCACCGTCCTGACGAGGGACTGAGGCTCAGCGGCGACCTATTGACGGAGACACCTGACCGGCTTAACCCGCTTCCCGCCGAGCTGGACGCTCCCACCGGTTCGGTCCGTGGAGCGGTCCACACCGCCCCAGATCTGGACGTATGCGGAGCCTTGGGTTCCCGAGAGTTCGATGTCGCCGAATCGTCCGGTGAACGATGCATCGCCTCCTCTCGCGGCGAACATCCCGTAGTTGATGTAGTCGCGTGGCTCGGCTTGCCAGGTAAGGAAGAGCGGTGCGGTGACACCGGTCCTCTCGTCGCACACGTTCGTCTTCACTTCGACACGATTGAGATCGAACGAGACGAAGAATTCTTCCGCCGGGATGACCTTTGTGATGCTCCACGGCGACAAGAGGTAGTCACTTCCCGTGGTCCTGCTCACACCGACGTTGAGCACCGTCGAAGTGACCCCATGCCGACCGGTGTTTCGGTGGACCTCGACAGTCATCCTGTCTGTCTTGGAGCCGGGGATCGGTGCCGTCGCCTGCGCGAGCTCGCGCCCGTACTTCACCCTCGGGACTACGCCGACCGGCAGGTTCAACGCCTCGGCCATGGTTGCGAGCGAAGGGCCGAGGGGTGTGTACTCGGCGCGGACCGACGGCCCGTTGTCGACCGCCAGCGCGGCGACGATGGCCGCGATTGCGATCGCGGACGCGGCACCCGCTGCGATCCAGCGGCTCCGGACTGAAGATTCCAAGCTGCACCTCCGGTCGTTCAACGACGGACGGAAGCTCTTTGGTTCGAGTCGGGCCCTGGCGCTCGGTCAGTAGTCCTGGATTCACTCTGGCGCCTGCTTCTGCCGTTCGCCGCGAAGGTCGCCCTTGATCCAGGAGTAGAGGACGATCACCAAGACCAAGCGGCTCAGAATCAGGGCGCCATGCAGGCCGCTGACGAGAAAGAATCCCCCCGCGCGAGTCGGTGATCCACCCACGCACCGCGCCGGCGATGAACCCGAGCACCGACGCCGCTCCGACAGGCCAATCGCAATAACGCCGGGCCGACGCACCTCAAATCCTAGGCAATGATTTCGGGCTCGCGCTCAGTAGTAGTCCTGACCTGAAAATAGCCGGAGCTACCCCCTCATGCCGATCGTGGAAGTTGTTCG
>CAZFOB010000012.1:0-106700 GCA_964520325.1 uncultured Actinomycetes bacterium
TTTCATCCCCGCGAGGGTGGCCGCGAACAGCGGCCATGGAAAACTGGACTCGAATCAGACGTCCGGTGGTCGCCGGTCGAGCCAGGGACGTGCGGCTTCGAGCTGGGCCGCGACGCGGATCAGCGTTGCTTCGTCCGCCGGGCGTCCAACCAACTGCACACCGACGGGCAGACCCTCTTCGTCCATCGCCAGTGGCAGCGAGATGGCCGGCTGTCCGGTTTGGTTCCAAGTCGGCGTGAACGGCACCTTGTCGAGGATGAGGTTGATCTCCTGCGGACGCTCCGCGAAGATCCTCGCGAAGTCGCCCACTTTCGGCGGCGGACCCGCGACGGTCGGTGTGAGCAACACGTCGTAGTCGTCGAAGAACGCGATGATCGTACGGCTCTGTCGCTGCAGCTCGTTCATCGCGCGCATCAGCTCTGAGGCCGGTGCCTGACGGCCCATCTGCACGAGCATCTGGTTGATCGGTTCGAGCTCTTCGATCGGCGGGAGATCGCTTCGCGAAGCCGTTCCCGCTGCGGCGATCAACATCGCGAGTGGCACCTCCATCTCCGGCGGCGCCGCTTCGACGACCTCGTGTCCGAGCTCTTGCAACAGCGCAGCCGTATCTTCGGTGGCTTGACGGTGCGCGGCCGCCGTCTCCGCCGCGGGGTTGGGGTGCGTGGTCGTCACCGCGATACGTAGCCGGCCGGTCGGTGCACCGACCTGGTCCAAGAAGGTGCCATCCGGATCCGGCGTCCAGAACGCGTCGCCTGTCGAGTAGCCCGACAGTACATCGAGCAGCGCGGCCGCGTCGGCGACTGTTCGTGCCAAAGGTCCGGTGTGTCCGAACCAGTTCTGCGCGTCGGGTGCATCGGACACGCGCCCTCGGCTCGGTTTGATGCCGACCAAGCCGCACCACGCGGACGGGATGCGCACCGATCCGCCGCCGTCGGAACCGATGGAGATCGAACACAACCCGGCTGCGAGTGCTGCTCCCGCGCCGCCGGACGAACCGCCCGGCGAGTACTCGGGGTTGTAGGGGTTGCGCGCGGGCGGGTAGCCGTCCGGTTCGCTCACGATCGAGGAGCCGAACTCCGGAGTGTTCGTCTTGCCGAGCATGACCATGCCGGCGTTGCGCGCGCGCACAACGACCTCGGCGTCGACATCGGGCACGCGATCGGCGAATCCCTTCGCACCGTGCGTCGTACGGATACCGGCGGTGTCGATGAGGTCCTTCACCGACACGCCGACGCCGTGCAATGGCGACAATCCGGCGCCGTCGCGGACCGCGCGTTCGGCCTCGTTCGCAGACGCGAGTGCGTGATCGGCTGTCACCAGCAGGTACGCACCGATTGACGGGTTCAGCCGCTCGATGCGTTCGAGATACAGCTCGGCGAGCTCAACAGGTGAGAGCGACTCATCGCGTATCAGCTTCGCCTGCTCGAGTGCCGGAAGGAACGCGAGATCGTTCGTCATGACGTTGGGGGGCGCCTTTCTGTCCACGGACGCGCTCTTTCGATCTGTGCGGAGAGACGGAACAGTGTGGTTTCGTCGTTCGGACGACCGACGAGCTGGACGCAGACCGGGAGTCCGTCCGGGGCGTTGTCGAACGGAACCGACACCGCGGGCTGACCGGTGTTGTTCCACACGGCGGTGAAGATCGCCATCGACGCGAGCGCCATCATGCCCTCGGGATGCGCCATCGGATCTGACAACTCTCCGACGCGCGGGGGCCGCCGGCCGATCGCCGGCGTGAGCAGCGCGTCGTAGGTACCGAAGAATGAAACGATCCGGCGGCTCGAAACCTGGACCTCTTGGAGTGCTCGAACGTGGTCGCGAAGCGTTAGTTGCTGCCCGACCTTGTAGATGAATCGCACGACGTCACCAAGCTCTTCTTCGGCGGGAAGCTCCTCGCGCTCCATGAGTCCTGCGCAACGCAGCGCCAAGCTCGCGTTCATGGCGGGCTCGGCGTAGTCGGGGGTTGCTTCCTCGACGTCGTGACCGAGGCTCGCCAAGACTTCCGCGCGGCCTGCAGGCGCGTCGCGAGGTCGTCGAAGTCCGAAGCCGCCCGTCCGAGCGATGGGATCAGAGCCACAAGCCGACCCTCGTCGCCACGATCGATCATGCGCGGACCCCTTCACACAACAGGTCGCCGACATCGGTCAATGCGTGCAGTGCGCGGTCGAGCAGCTCGGGGGACGTCGAGACGTTCGGGAGATCTTGCGGTGTGTGGAACCACGGGTTGTGGCCGGCGATGGAGAGGAGCGGGACGCCGAGCGCGCACCATTCCTTCGCTTCACCGACCCACCGAGCGGGCTCGCGCATCTGCGCGATCGGGATGTGATTGGGCGTGAGATCGATCCGCTGTAACGCGTTCGTTACGCCGTCGTTGACATCATCCGGAAACGCGACGTTGCAGATGCGGGTAAGTGAGAACGCGCCGTCGTCTCCCGCGCCGGCAACATTGGCGCCCAAGTGCAGGACGGCGCGTGCCGGCGGGTGCCCTCTTT
This sequence comes from uncultured Actinomycetes bacterium, assembly GCA_964520325.1. Taxonomy (GTDB): domain Bacteria; phylum Actinomycetota; class JAICYB01; order JAICYB01; family JAICYB01; genus CAZFOB01. Next base: position 2,493 of record CAZFOB010000012.1, read on the forward strand.
CGAGCAACCGTTTCAGGCCGAGATCGATCAGCTCGTGTCCGGTCGTACCGATGACGACGACGTTCGTGCGTTGCCCAAGGTACGTTCCGAGCTCGAGTGCGATCGCGACCCCGGTGCCGCGCTCGCTCGCGCACGCGAACCATCCGGACAGCGGCGTTGCGATGACGATCGGTGCATCGGATCGATCGCCGAAGCGCGCGACCACGTTGGACGAACGACCTCTGATGACGCGCGCCTCGATCTCGACGGTGACGTCGCCGAGGTCTGTATCTCCGGCTACCAGCACGACGGGGATGTCGCCCGGTGCCTTCGGTGCGCGGTTCGGCACCACGAGCCGCTCGCCTTCGGTCGCGACGACGGCGACATCACCGCTCAGGAACGGCTCGTAGACCGGCTGTCCGATGAGCAGCGACATCGCGGGCACTGATCCGACCGTCGGCGCGTCGCTCGTGACGGCTCCAACGCCTTCATAGAAGAGAGGGAGCGACTCGACGACCCGGCCCCCTGAGCGCACTTCCCAATGCGCGTCGTACCGATCGAAGGTGTAGGGCAGGAGTTCCACGTCGGCGCCGCGCGTTCGCAGCTCGTCCGCGAACCACGTCACAGTCGCGTCGTCGACGGACGTCCCCGTCCGGTGATCACCGAGCGCGGCGTACGTCTCGACGAGCGAGAACAACGTCAATCGGTCAAGTCCGCGGTCAAGTCCGCGTTCAAGTTGCGTTCAGGTCGCGGACGACGGCGTCCCACAGCGCCGTCACCATCCCGAGCGACTCGACGTCGATGCGTTCGTCGTCCCCGTGTCCCATCGCGGCAAGCTCGTCCATGCCGATCTTGCGGCTGAACATCCCGAAGCCGTAGGCCACCGACCCCGCATCGCGGAAGAACCGAGCGTCGGTCGCGCCGACCATGAGCATCGGGATGATCGAGCTGTCCTCGTAGAAGAGCTTGGACGCACGACTCAGGGTGTCCCACAGCGGTGTGTTCATGTCGGACGTCGTTGCTTGGCTTTGTCTCCCGGGGATGAACTCGACTTCGCCGGCCAGGTCGCCGAGCGCCTCGTCGATCATGGCGCGCACCTCAGCCGGGCCGTCACCGGGGAGCGTGCGGATGTCGAGCTCGATGTCGACGGTGTCCGGGATGATGTTCAGCTTCGCGCCGCCGTGAAGCACCGTCGGTGTGATCGTTGTGTGCGCGCACGAGTACGCCATGCGGCTCATGCCGATGGGCAGGTTCGTGATGGCGTCGACGAATCCTTCCTCGGTGATGAGCGGTTCGACCATCTCGTCGGGCAGGCCCATCGATCGGACAAGTCCCTTCCAGCTCTCATGGATCCGCGTGGGAACCTTGTAAGAGCTGATGCGCCGGACGACCTCGGCCGCCTTCACGAGTGCGTTGTCGGTGCGGAACGGCATCGATCCGTGTCCCGGGGTGCCGGTGACGCGAAGCGTCGGCCATGTGATGCCCTTCTCCGCGACGAGAACGGGGAGCTTGGTTCCGTCCGCACCTGGAAGCGGAAAGCCACCCGACTCCGTGATGACGTAGTCCGCGTACACGGCATCGGGGATCGTCCTCAGGAGGTGGTCGGCTCCGTAGCGTCCGCCGGCTTCCTCATCGGCGACCGCGAGATAGATGACGTCACCCTTCGGTGTGTAGCCCGTTCGTGCGAATTCGCGCACCGCGTACGCCATCGATGCCGTGAGGTTGAACATGTCGATCGCCCCGCGCCCCCAGATCTCGCCGTCGATGAGCTCACCGCCGAAGGGGTCGTTGCGCCACCGGTTCTCGTTCACGGGGACCACGTCGGTGTGTCCCATCAGAAGGATCGACGGCGCGTTCTTGTCGCTTCCTTCGATGCGCGCGACAAGCGACGTGCGTCCGGGGGCCGACTCGTGGTGCTCGAGCTCGAGCCCGGAGCCGGCGAAGAACGAGTCGAGCAGGTCGACGTTGCGCCGCTCCTCGCCCGATTCGACGGAGCCATCGTTCACGCAGCGATTGCGGATCAGCCCCTGAAGCAGATCGACAACATCGCCCGGCGGGTCAAAGGTCATAGGTACGCCTGCACGGAGCGGATGACGTCTTTCGCGTCGGGACCTTCACCATTGAGTCGCGAACGCTCGTCGGCGCGGTCGCGGTGCACGGCGACGCGGCACCAGTCGGATGCCGTCCCACGGATCACCGTCGGTGCGTCATCGGGCCCGATCGACCACGTCGCTCCGGACGGGCTCACGAGCTCCGCGCGAACCGCACCGGGTGCTTCGAGGCCGTTGATCATGAAGGCGTAGGGGAGCGCACGGACGCCGAGCTGCGCGATGTGGCGCAGGCGATCGGTGTCGATCGGCGATGCGCCGACGGCGTCGAAGCAATCGAGCCCGTGCGCCCATGTCTCCATGATGCGAGCGGTTGTGAATGACGCCGGGCTCATCTTGTTCGGCCCCCATGGGAGCCGACCGACGGGATCGACCCCGCGCAGCACGTTGCAGAGCGCTGCATTGCCTCCGCGCCACCAGGTCGCAACGGCTTCCGGGGACATCTGGCGCGCACGTCCGAGAAGTCTGCGCTCGTAACCGGTCATCGCCTTCTCTCCTTCGAGCACGGCCTCGAGTCCTTCCCGCATCCCTTTCGGCGGACGCCGGAGCGTCACACATTCGAGCGCCATCTCGTCGCCGATCGCGATGTGGGCGACGCTGTCGCGGACGTCCCACGGAACGGCTGGAGTCTCGCGCCGCCAGTCTTGCTCCGACAGTCCGGCGAGCAACACGTTGAGGGCGTCGGCCTCAGCGGCCAGGTCGTCCACGAGTTCCTTGAGCTGGGCTTGACGGTCGCGCATGCCCACGACCCTCCCGGTGCGCGGATGTTCGGATGTTAGGCTGTGTTTACTGACCCTAACAAGCCAGACCAGGGAAGAGGGACATGGGAAGAGTCAGCACGAAAGCAAGTTCTTCGCAGTCGGCGAAATCTGCGCGCGGTCGTAACCGTCGCGACCAGATCCTCGCCGAAGCGGCGCGGCTGTTCCGCCACAACGGCTTCTACGCGACCGGTATCGACGACATCGGCGCGGCCGTGGGGATCACGGGTCCCGGTGTCTACCGCCACTTCGAGAGCAAGCAGGACCTTCTCGCCGCGATCATCGAGCTCAGCATGGAGCAGCACCAGGAGATCGTGGCCGAGGTCGGTTCGTGCGGACTGTCGGCCAAGCAGCAGCTCGAGAAGCTCGTGACGATGTCGGCCGACGCTCTTGCCCATAACCGCGACGCGGCCGCCATCTACTTCCAGGAGGCACGCAACCTCGCGCCGGACGAGCTCGCGCGATTCACCAAAGTGCAGCGCGGGTTGATCACCGAATGGGTGCGCATCCTGCGTGCGTCGCGTCCGGATCTGTCCGAGGAGGACGCCCGCGTCGCGGTTCGGGCTGTCGCCGGTCTGCTGAACTCCGTTGGCTATTTCACGACGAAGATGTCGCCCGACCGGCTCGGACACTTGTTGGCCGGTATGGCGCTCTCCGCGCTGCTCGAAGCGCCGGGCCGCCTCTGATGCTCAACCGATCAGCTCCGCGTCAAGTTCCGTCTTGAGCTTGTAAGAACCCTGTTTCTCGCATGCTCGACCAGTCCGCCCCTGCGATGATGACGTGGTCGACGAAACGAAGCCCTAACCCGACGGCAGCTTCCTCGATCTCCATCGTCGCTCGGATGTCCTCGGGGCTGGGCGTCGGATCCCCTGATGGATGATTGTGCGCAAGCGCGAACGCCACCCCATCGTTTCGTAGGACGGCCGAGAGAGCATCACGAACGGTCAGAAGACACCGATCGGCTCCACCGCTGCTGAGCTGCACCGTACGGATCGGCCTGTTCGCCGAGTTCATGACGACGATGAGCACTTCCTCTTGCGGCCTCGCAAGAAGAAGTGGGCTCACCAGCTCGACAAGGTGTCGAGGTTCGCTGATAACGGCGGGACCCCCGGCTCCGAGAGTTGATCTCCTTCCCAACTCAAAGGCTGCCAAGAGGCCGGCCGCCTTCGCCTCACCCAACCCGTCCATCCGAAGGAGATCTTCGAAGCGCGCCGCGGCCAACGCATGAAGCGATCCCCAAACCGCTAGGAGTTTTCCCCCGACATCGACGGCATTCTCCTGACGCCCACCGCTCCTGATGACGAGCGCGAGAAGCTCTCGGTCACTGAGACCTGCGGGGCCGACGCGTACTAAGCGCTCCCGGGGCCGATCGGGTCCGGGTAGGTCTGCCATTCGCACTGTGCCAACGCCTCCCTTGGGCCGACGAGAGTACCGACGGGGTGTGACAGTTACGCGACCGCGGTCGCCCGTACCTGCTCAAGCACCGCGATCAGTTCGTCGACCTGCACGGAGGTAAAGAGCCCATCGGGCCCGTGGGGGCTGAGATCGGTGAACGGAGATTCGTAGAGCAGTGATGCGGGCATCACGCCGTGTTCCGTCAGGTGGTTGATGATCAGGTCTACGAACTCGATCTGATTTGCTCCGAGCGCTTTCCCGGCGAGAAACTCCGCAAAGGCCTGCTTCGCTGCCTCACGGTCGAGGCCCACCAGCGAGCGAACGAACAGTCCCAAGCCGTGGCTTTCCTCCTTCACTCGTCGCATGTCATCCGAGTCGCCTATTCCGCTCTCCGTCAGGATCCGGTCGAGGTCGTCCAGATCGGCTTGCGTGAGCGGTTTGTTCATGCGCAGCTTGTGGATCGCGATCTGATCTCTGTGCGCCTCGAGGAACTCGCGAACCTTGGCCCGGAAGCGCTCGAAGTTGCGGGACGAGGCGATGCCCAGGTCCACACCCGACTCGTCCCCCATCTCGTCCTCGAAGTCGGTGTAGACGCGATTGCGCTGTTGTTTGTCGATCAGCTTGATAAGTGCGCGAAGCCGCTTGCGCGCGTGCTCCAACATCGCAGGCGTCACATCCCGCCACCACTCGTCCTCCTGGATCTCCTGGATCAGGACAAGCTGCTGCTGCACCATCGGGATGCCATCCTTCTCCTCCAACAAGCCGGCGATGTGGCGGACTTCGGCGCTCAGCCGGGCAAACTCAGGCGACACCCGCAGCACCCCGAGCTGTAGTCGCAGCATCAACAGGTCGAACCGTTTCGCTTCCTCGTCTTCGGGTTCCTGCTCCGATGGCAAGCCCGCAACTTCGTGCGCCAACTCATTCCGCGCTTCTTCCTTCAGTACTTCCCACGCCGGCGACTCGGCGTACTTCTCCACCAGCCGCCGCTTCGGACGCACCACGAAGTTGTCGACGTTCATCGATGCCACTTCACCACGCAAGAGTGCAGCCACGTCCGCCCGCAACGCCGTCGTGGGCGAAGCGGTATAGATGGCTACCGGTTCGGCGACCAGGTCTTTGGCCGTCACCGGTTCCTCCGCGGGAGGGCGGTCCAGCTCGCCGATCAGATCCAGCCGTGTCTTGAACAACCGCTTTCCGAGCGACTCGCCGAGCGCACCGTCCGTTGTTTGGGGATCAAGGCTGAAGAACTCGATGTTCTGGCAGTAGTCCAGGACGAAGAAGAACTCCTTGTCCTTGCCCGGTCCGAACAGGTCCGGACGCAGTCGCGTGCCGCGTCCGACCATCTGCCAGAACTTGGTCTTGGAGCGCACGAGCTTGATGAACACCAGGTTCACCACCTCCGGGATGTCGATGCCTGTATCGAGCATGTCCACCGAGATGGCGATGTGCGGCGGCTTGTCTGGGTTCGAGAAGTCGTCGATCAGATTCTGCGCGTATGTCACGCCGTGGTGGATGACACGCGCGAACGCGCCCTTGTGATGCGGGTAGTTGATGTCGAACCGCTCGGCGATGAAGTCGGCGTGCGACTGGTTCTTCGCGAAGATGATCGTTTTGCCGAGCCGATCGCCGCCCGCCACCGTCAGGCCACGAGTCATCAGGTGCTGAAGCACCTTGTCCACGGTGTCCTTGTTGAACAGCCACTTGTTCACCGCCTGCGCTTCGACACGATCGGGCGTCGTGCCTTCTTCGTCCCACTCGATGGCGTCCCACTCTTCCTTCTCCTCTTCGGACAGCTCGTCGTAGGCGATGCCCTCGCGATGAAACTTGAGCGGCACCGAAACCGCTTTCGGGGGGACGAGGAACCCATCCCTGACCGCATCGTCCAAACCGTAGGTGTCGGTCGGGACGCCGCGCTCGAGGTCGAAGAGTCCATAGGTGTTGATGTCGATCTCGTCCTTCGGCGTAGCCGTCAGTCCAACAAGCAGGGCGTCGAAGTAGTCGAAGATCGCACCGTACTTCTGGTACACGGAGCGATGAGCCTCATCGATGACGATGAGATCGAAGTGGCCCACGCCGAAACGGCGTTGCCCATCATTGGTTTCGTCGATCAACCCCATCATCGTCGGATAGGTCGACACGAAGACCCTGCCCTCGGTGTCCTTCTCGGTCACGAGGTTCACCGGCGCCGCGTCGGGAAGGTGCGTCTTGAACGCGTTCACGGCCTGGTTCACCAAGGCCACGCGGTCGGCAAGAAAGAGCACGCGCTTCGCCCAATTGCATTGCATCAGCAGGTCACAGAGCGCGATGACCGTTCGCGTCTTGCCCGCGCCGGTCGCCATCACGACGAGAGCTTTGCGGTCGCGGTCGTTCTCGAACGCCTGGCCGATGCGACGGATTGCGCGTGTTTGATAGTAGCGCTCGACGATCTTCGGGTTGACGAGTGCGTCGGCCAGCGGCTTTCGGCTCGTACGCCGTTGCAGCATCAATTCGAGCTCCGTCTTCTTGAAGAAGCCCTGCACTGAGCGCGGCGGGTAGGAGGCGTCGTCCCACAACCAGTGCTCGTAGCCATTCGTGTAGAAGATGACCGGACGTTGCCCGAACTGGGTTTCCAAGCAATCGGCGTAGAGCTTCGCCTGCTGTTGGCCGATCTTCGCGGACTTCTTCGTTCGCTTCGCCTCGACTAAGCCGAGAGGCTTACCGTCGTCGCCCCACAACACGTAGTCCACGAAGCCCGTTTCCTTCTTGTTGGGCATGCCGCGTACTTCGAACTCCCGATCCCGCGGTTGGTCGAGCGGCCATCCGGCTTCCTTGAGCAGCAGATCGATGAAGAAGTCCCGGGTCTGTGCCTCGGAGTAGTCGTGTGTGTCCGGCCTTGCGGCATTCGCCTTCTTCGCCTTGGCCACCTCGGCGCGCAAGCGCTTGATCTCATCGTCCAACGCAGACTTGTCCGCCAGCAGCACAGAGAGGCTTTCATCCCGTTCCCGAAGGCGCGCCTCCAACTCCCGTAGTTGGGCGACCGTCTGTTTGGCCACGGGTGTGGTCCTGGGCAGCATGTCCGCGTGGAATGCCATTTCAGGCGAAGGCTTGGAGCCGCGTGAATACGTGTGCGCCAGCCAGAAGCACACATGGAACAACTCGCGCACAGCCGTCAGCGCGTCGTACTCCCTGATGAGACGACGGCTGTGCACAGCCTGGTTGCCCAGAGTGTTGATGATCCGCGCCTTGCTGAATACCGCCTCGCCCGCTGCCAACTTGAAGCTCGGCTCGTGGATCAGCGCACTCAGATTGTCCTGATACGGCAGATGCAAGGACGCGTCGGACTTGTACGCCCACGCCACCGCCAACTCGAGCGCGCGGCGAGCGTAGAAGCAGGCCGCACGGGGGTCGGAGTGCACCGCCGCGGCGGCCTTGTCGGCGGCCTCGTAGACGTCAGACCATTCACGCTGAAGGAAGGCGAACAACCCGGGGCGGCGGTCAGGAGGAGAGGAGGCCATCCACCTTGCCCTTCGGCATGTCCTTCACGCGCTTGAAAAACCTCAGTTTCGGTGATCTGAGTCGGCCAGTCGAGATTGATGCGCAACCGGAATCCTTCTTGATCTTGCAGCCTTGAAATTCTCCGGATACCAGGTATGACAGGCGCAAACCGTCCCGCCTTGATTGGATCATTTCCAGTTCATTTCCGATCCATTTCTACAGATCCTCTACTCGCCGGCGCCCAGGAATACTCAGGGCCACTCAGGCTGGAGAGATCACATTTAGTCCCTGCGAACGCCCCGCCTCGCACAGTGCCGTGTCGTAGGCGAGGAACGCTTCGATGTCGGCTCCCAGGGACAGCGCCGAGGCCAGATGGATCGCGTCAAGCGCTCGCAGGGGCGATTCGAAGCGGGATGCGGCGCGGCTTCGGATCGCCTCGCTGAACGGAACGAGATCGAGGCCTTTGACGGCGAGCGCGGCGCGCTCGACCGCGTCCGGGCCGAGCCTTCGGGCCGTACAGAGCGCCTCAACCACAATCAGCTCGCTCGAGACATAGACCGACCAGCTCCCGAGGGCATCGACCAGCGGCGCGGTCTCGGGTTCGGGCTTGAAGAGCTTGACCAGCGCCGACGCGTCGAGGTAGGCCGCGGTCAATCGCCGCGTACCCACCGGAGAGCGTCGCTGGCGGGGCGCGGGTCATCCGGATCAACCGCCCCGGGCGGCAGTCCGAGATCGCTGAGGCTCGAGGATGCCGGTTGCGTGCCGTGACGCTCTGACAGCTTCACTCGGAGCTCGCGCTGGGGCCCGGCGCCTTCGACCACTGCCCGCGCGCCGCGCAAGGCGAGGGCGCGAATCTGTGCCGCCCCCGTGCGCGACTCAGCCTCGTCAAGCAGATCCTTCGTTCGTTCCAGGGCCCGGGTCAGCTCGGGGTCCCGGGTCACCGCTATACGGGGATGCTTCGTCGCCATGCCTCAGTGTAACACCGAGGTGTGACACCGCTGGCGGAGGCATGTCCAAGCGGCTTCGCCCTGTACCGAAGCACGTCTGGATCGACTAACGAAGTTAGGAGGACTTCGCGTTTCCGTGGGAACCCCCTTTTCTACGTGTGACCCATCGATGCAGCCGCTCTTACGGACCATGCTGAATCTGTCGATAGTTTCTCAGCGAAATCGGCAGCGATGGTCGGATTGGACGCGGCAAGTCGGTTGAGCCCTGCGGCAAGTGTGCGGCGGACTCTCACGTCACGATCAACGAGGAGACGATTGCCGACTACCTCCGGATACTCGGCTGATCGTCCAACCCAGATCACCACAGCGAGCTGGCGAGCCCAAACTGATGACATGCGCGACAAGGAGTCGACGTCAAGCTCGTGCGCTTCGGGCGGCAGTGCTCGTATGGCATGCGCCACATCGTTGGCGTCGCGCTCCGGAAGCGCATGTAGGAGAGGAGTTGCGAGATGGGCCACGAGCTGCTGTTCGTCTAGTCCTTGAGCGAGTACGGCCGCTGCGCGGAGCGCCGCTGGCTGTAGCTCACCCAGTGAGAGATTGAACTGCATGGGGCTTAACGGATCGTTTCCAGTGCCGATGATGCTTGAAGCCTCGCCCTCGACACCGTGCTCCCCGCTCGCGATGGCGATCATTCGCTCGAAGAGTTCGGCGCGCAGCTCATTTGATAGCGCGTCAGCTACGTTGTGGATGGCGTATGCCGCATCGCAGCGGTTCACTTCGAGATCACCGATGTCTTCGGCCTGGCGCATCATCCGCGCGGCGAACGCAGCGCGGAGTTCCAAGGACACTTGCCTTGCGAGCATGCTGACCTCGATGAACCCCGTTCCAAAGCTAAAGTGCCCTGGCATCCGCCCGGGCGCTTCGATAGCGGCTTCTACGCGTGTGGTCGCCATCTCGCGGAGGCTCTCGTTTTCGATTCCGTGAGCGGCGAGCAACCTTTGACTGCTCACATCGCCCGTGCGTGCCAACTCTTCTACTGCGCCACGGAAGCCTCCGTCCTCGATGTCCACGATCGCGTGGCTGAGCTGCTGAACGCGTTTGGAAAGCTCGCTCCCTTGCGCGAGTAGCCGGACCAGATGCGCGGTGGTCCGCTCGCGGAGCTCGGGATGAGCGACGTGGATTCCCGCGACGACGTCCACGTGTTGATCGTCGTTGTGTCGATAGGACCCCTCGTTTCGATCGACTAGAGGCTCTAGGAGGTCGAGAGCGCGAATCGAGAGTCCTTGGTCGAGCCGCTTGGAAAAGGCTGCGAGGGCGGTCCATGCCTCAATCCAGATGAGCGGCGAGAAAAGGCTCTGAGCGAAGTCCTGAGTGGCTTCGAGGGCGAGCGCTGCAATCCGCGTCACGTTCTCGTCCAGGACGTAGTCAGAAACTGCTGCCGCTGCCGTGAGCGCGGAAGCTCTCGACGAAGGAAGACCGAACGTCATCAAGGTCATGAGTTCTTCTGTGGGCGCCGCGGTCAAGTCGTCGACTTGCTGGACTGCCTTGTGTTCCCCGGCGCGAACGAAATGGATCAGCGCCTGCGATGGCCGCTTGGCTCGCTGCAAGGACTGGGCAATCAGTGACTCCGCTTGGCGTTCGTGTTCCAACCGCCCGACGATGACTGCCTCGCGTAAGACTTGTCGCGAGTAGCGGAGTGCTTCGCGCGGACGCTCATCCAACAACGCGTCCTGAACGAATTCATTGCTCCGGGTCCAATCAGCGAGACGTCCGGGGCCAGCCTCCCTCAAGGCCGACGCCAGTCGTTGTCGGTCGAACGTCTCGTCCGTCGGCCCATATTGAAGTTCGACCCGCATCCAGGCAAGTACAAGATCGGCTGCGTCTCCGAAACATTCTGCTTGACATGCCTGATCGATGGCCTGTCGGTAGTAGAGCGTCGCCTCGTCCGCTTTTCGATTAAGCGCGTACCAGCGTGCGATACGCGCCAGGGTGAGTGCCGCTAACTTATGGCCGAGCTCGCCCCCGCGAGCCATGCGGTCGAGGTTCTGCCAATCGCCAGTGTGGTCGGCCAGACAACAGCGGAGCCCAAGGGTGATTTCCTCGACACGCTGATCATCGGTGGCGACATGTTCGACGAGGAATCGTTGAAGCGTCCCCTTCGCTTGCTCGAACCCCCGGGTGTCGCGCACGGCGATAGCGGACTCCGCGGTCCAAAGCAGGACGCGGCTGGCGAACGGATGATTGGTATTGACGAGCTCTTTGGCCAGGTCGAAGACCTCGGTCAGGTCATCATCGCCGCCTTCGTACCAGGCCACGATTGCGTCGACTGCTTCGCGGAACGACACCCAGCCGCCTTCCGCGTCAGTAAGGTTGAGCCGATCCAACGCGCGCCGGGCGGCATGGGCGAGCTGAACCTGACCGAGGCGAGCGTGTTCCCACACGACTGTCGCCAAGAGCATGGCTGCGGACGAGGGGTCGCCTGACTGCTCAACGAGACCCGCCTGCTTGACCCGTAGCTCACTTGCTACCGATCGGAACCCACGTTCTTCGAGCTCACCAGCGACCTCGCCGAGGATGACCGCCGCTCGGTCGGGTTCCACTCCCGATTCCTCGGCCGAGGTGAGCTTTGCTTCAAGGTTCAGTGCTTTGAGGGGGCCCCGAAGGACAGCCTGCGCGAGGACGTCACGTTCGGGTGGGGCCGAGGGGACGGGCTCAGTTCCACTCGCCATGGCCTCGACCCAGCCCTCGCCGAAGAAGCGGCGCACGAGCTGCGGATGTCGTATGAGCCGCTTCGTGAGTTGTCTCCCGTCGTACAAGTCGATGTCGAAGTCATTCGTCTCCCGAAGGACCTCGAGTTCATCCACCATCTCGCGCCGGTCGGTCTCCATAACCGGGGATGCGACACAAACGACGAAACGTTTGGGGCTAAACCGACGATCCGCTACAAAGCCGTTGACCGCTTCGCGAAGATCATCAGAACCGAAAACCTGATATCGCCGTACTTGGTACAGAACGTGGTCGTCCTCGTGATCGCGCGCGACGATGTCGATGCCGTAGTCCTTCTGTCCGCGTACTCCGTACATGCGAGCTTCCCGGATCGCATCGATCTGCTCGACCACGACCAGGCACACTCGCTCGAAGTCCTCCGGTGAAAGCAAATGGAACGGTAGAGCTGTGGCGAGCGGTTCGGGTGGCACGCCCACGACCTCTGTCGGAAGCGTTCGCAGCTCGTCAGGAATCGGATACAGCAAGTCGGCTGGAGGTTCCGAGAGAACGCCAGAGTCGCTTGTGTCGGAGGATTGTTCAGTTGTCATCGGCCAAGTATCCGCCTGACCTCGGACAGGGGAGGGACTTGGAGTCGAGCGAACGGGTTGACCGATGACGTCGCTCATGTGCTCAGCACCTTGACGCACAGCGTCAGGGGACTGAGGCGCGACGTGTACGTCGCTGTGCCACCGCATACTCGCCGTGTGACCGTCCCCGACAACGTCCTGCGCTCGTATGTGCAGCGGTGGTGCCACACGGTTGTCCGTCAGGCCGAGCGCATCTCCGAGCAAGGGTTCGGGATGGAGCGCGAGATGGATTCGCAACTGTTCGCGTTCGCGCTCCGGCAGTTCCTGCGAGCGGTGACCCTCGCGGCGGAGGAGACGAAGAGCGCCGAGATCGATGATGCGCTAGCACGGTTCGATGGGTCTTTCCCCCATGCGAACGAAGTGCGGGATCAGCTCACACACTTCGATGCGTACGAGCGTGGGATCGGTCGATTACAGAAGGGGCCTGATCGCGGGCTTGAGCCGATGATGCCCTCGGACGCGTTGCTCATGCCGGTGACGCCGTACAACCAGGAGACGGCCGGGCACGGGTGGAAGGTCGAGATCGAATTGGGTGACTACCGCTTACCGATTGTCGATTCTGCTCGGGCTGCCAGACGGCTTGGCGACGAGGTCATCTATTTCATGTCGACGATCCCGTAACGAGCCTCCCCGTCCTCCTTCTTGCCTGCCCTCATGACTCCGGCGGAGGCCCGACTTCACATGTGGTCTCGTCGCGACGCGCGTATACGACGACGGCCCGGATGATCTTGCCCTTGCGCAAGAGTGCAGGGAGTTCGCCGCTGCTGTTTGTCTCGACACCGAACCTCGACGATGCCACGTCGACATCGAGAACGACCGGCAAGGATTGAATAAAGGGGAACCAGCCCAGTCCCGGTGGAGTCTCCTCGGCCTGGAGCCGGATTTCGAGCACGGAGTCCTTCTTCTGCCCGATATTGGCAACCACGAGGGAGAAAATCAGGCCCCCGGCATGCTGGATCCAGTCGATATGAATGTCGAACTTCGACTTGCGCCAGAGCGTCTTCCAGACCTCAAACAATCCAAGGCCGAGCGCGAGGAAGAACCCGACGACGCCGAGCACCGGAGCATATCGGTCAGCGCCTCCGTGAATGCCTGCAAGGCTCCAGGGTAGGAGCGGTCGCCGACCGTCTGGTGGGGGTGACGTACGGAGATTCATGGGGTGCGATCCAGTGAGGAAGAAGATCGCGCCGGACGCCGTTCGCCGGTCCCAGAGGAAGCAGGGTCCCCGACAAGAATCTTTCGTCAGCCAGCAGCGCGTCGACGTCCAACCGCTCCGCTGGTACCGAACTCCGACACAGCGGGCATCGCGTCGGGCGGCGAGCCTAGTTCTCTTCAGCTAGTTTAGTTAACGAGCCCCTGAGCTTCGCGCGCTTCGAGTCTCGACTCGGGCCGGACGTGTGCGGCGCCGCCAGCTTTGTTTGCCCCTGAGCGAGAGTGCGCCCGACCGACGACCCGGCCCGAGCTGGTGAATGGGGTGTGAGGCGCGAGCCCTGAAGGAAGGCGAAGGGATTTGTCACGATATGTCACAGTTCCGTGTCACAGCTTGTCACAGCTTGTCACAGCTCCGTGTCACAGCTCGTCCAAATCGCCCAACACATAGTGGCGGGTCGGATCGGTGGGACCCACGCCCACCTCCCGCAATAAGCCCTTGTCCAGCAGCTGTTTGATGTCGCGTTGCAATGTGCGGCGATGGGTTTCGGGGAAGCGCCTCTCCATATCCTCAAGAGTGAGTTTGTCTTGGGAGAGCACCTCGTCCAACGCACCGGCCTGTCGCGAGTTGAGTGCGTATGCCTGGGCGATCACGCTGCTGCGAATCGCAACCTCTCCCCGCGCCTTGACCTCGTCCAGCTGGGTGGCGAGCCCGCCGATGAAGAACTCCAGCCAGCCGGTGAGGTCCATGTCCTGCTCGCGCACGCTCCGGATCGCCCGGTAGAAGGCGCTTCGGTCGCGGTCGTAGTACTCGCTGAGCGTGAACAGACGCTTGAAGTCATAGCCCGAGCGATAGAGGCACAGCGTCGAGAGCAGGCGCGAGCTTCGGCCGTTGCCATCGAGAAAGGGGTGAATGTGAACCAGCTGGAACTGTGCGATTCCCGCCACGAGCACCGGGTGGACGGCTTCCTCGTCGCGCACCCAGCCCACCATCTCCTGCATCAGCGGGGGCACGTCGTGGGGCGGCGGGGGCGTGTACATGATCTCGCGCGTCACGCTGTTGACCACGAAGTTCTGCACCGTGCGGTAAGCACCCGGACCCCCTTCCCCGCCGCGAACTCCTTCCACCAGCCGCCGGTGGATCTCGCGGATCAGTCCCTCGGTGACAGGCTCGCCGCCTTCGAGGTACTCCGACACGAGATTGAAAGCGTCTCGATAGTTCAAGAGCTCGCGAACATCGTCCGCGCTCGCTTCCTGTACCGCCTGCCCGTCCCACAGGAGCTCGGACTGTTCGAGGGTCAGCTGCGTGCCTTCGATGTGGGTGGTGTGGTGTGCCTCCAGCAGCAGCGCTCGCCGGCTCATACGCCGCACCCATTCGTCCGAAAGCGTGGCCGCCTCCAAGAATCCACGCGCCCGCTCGATCGCCGTCAGCCCGGAAGCAATGGCGTTGGAGATGGTGAAGCGGGGAGTGAACGCTGTCACGTCAAAGTTCCCCGCGGAAGGCACGGTGTTGGAGGACGGTGAAGAGCGCGCCCAGTTCGGCCAGCGAGGCGCGATGCGAAGTCTTCAGTTTCTTCACAGCAGCGACACGACGCGCGAAGTCACGTTGGGCGGGGAGGGGTGGGTGAAAGACCACGAAGTTCCGTATTTCGGCGAGGTTTACGGTCTTCTGGGCAACACCGCGCGCCGCACGGTCGGCCTGCCGCCGCAAGGGCGGAGACGCAAGCATGGCGCAAAGGAATTCTGAGTCGAGGAGCGTTGGGTCTGGCTTCAGGTGCGCGATGTGGCGCTGGAACGCGAATTTGCGAGATCCCCTAACAAGAGCGGGAACGCCGTAAGAGCCAACAGTTGAGTAGAGAACATCACCCACCTCAATTGGGCATCGTCGGGTTAGCTCGGCGTGAGTTTCGTCGGAAATGAACTTCGTCGTCTCGAAGTGGATTTCACCGGTGACGATGTTGCTGACGAATAGGAATGGATGGCCAGCATCACTCCAAGTTGGAGGCTGGTGCGTTCCGTCTGTGATGCGTGTGCAAAGGGACGCGAGTTTTTCGGTTTGGATTCCCTTTGGATTCGTTAGCGGGTCACCAAACACGTCAAGGAAGATGGCTTGGGTGAGGGTGTCGAGTTGGACAAGGGCGGCACGGCGCTTGGCCCGCAACACCTCCGCCCGGTCCAACACCTCCGCAATCCGCCGCTGCTCCACCAAAGGGGGAACGGACACTTTCACCCTTCCAAGGTTGCTTCGCGAAATGCGGCGGCGAGTCGTGCCGGTTGCATAGCTCGCGATCTGTTGCCGACAGCCAGCGGTATTGAGGTAGTGCATGAGCCAGCGGGCCTCGTGATTTCTTGCGTTGGGTCGGATGATGCAGACGTCAACTGCGGTCACCGACGGCGTCGGGCCACCGGGGTAGACACATGCGCGGCCGAGCGGGTCAGGCATGCGTGCAACCAGAACGTCTCCAGGACACAACAATGTGCAGCGCAGGTCTCGCGCCTTCTGGCTCGTAAGAAATCGAGCCGACTTATCGAGGTACCTTCCGTCTCCAATGTCGGCTAGCTGAACCAATCGCACATCACCCTCGGGGTCTTGATCCTTTGACTCGACCCAATCGCCATCAACGAAGAGTTCCGCCGACTTCAAAGCAGCGGCTAGATCTTCATCGCGCGACATCACTTCAGCAGCCCCTCCAGCTCCTTCATTCCCTCACGGATCTCGGCTTCCAGCTTGGCGAGATCGGCCAGGATCTCAAGCGGTGGGCGGTGCTCTACTTCTTCATGCACCACTTCCTTGTAGCGGTTCAGGCTGAGGTCGTAGCCCTGCTCAACAAGATCGGCCTTGGTCACGCAAAAGCTCTGCGCGGTGCGGGGGCGCTTGCGCTCCTTGCCGTCGCGCTGCTGCCACCGGGCAAGGACGTCGGGCAGGTTGTTCTTCTGATGTTCGTCCGCACTGAGGGCCGTCGCCGGCACGGCGCCGAGCTTGTCCTCCGATAACAGTGCGGTGCGCTTGTCGTCCAGCGACCAGCCGTCGGCGTCGCAGTCGTAGAACCACACATGGTCGGTTCCGCCGGAGTTGGTCTTGGTGAACAACAGGACGGCGGTAGAGACACCGGCGTAGGGCTTGAACACACCGCCGGGTAGCGAGATCACGGCGTCGAGCTTCTGGTCTTCGATGAGCATCCGGCGCAGCGTCTTGTGTGCGTTGGACGAGCCGAACAGCACTCCGTCCGGCACGATGACGGCAGCGCGCCCGCCGGGCTTGAGCAGGCGCAGGAAGAGCGCGAGGAAGAGGAGCTCGGTCTTCTTGGTCTTGACGATCTGCAAGAGGTCCTTCGCCGTGTTCTCGTAGTCGAGTGATCCGGCAAAGGGCGGGTTGGCCAACACGAGGGTGTAGCGCTCCTCTTCTGCGGCGTGGTCCTGTGCCAGTGAATCGCGGTAGCGGATGTCGGGGTTCTCAACACCGTGCAGCAGCATGTTCATGCTGCCGATGCGCAGCATGGTGTTGTCGAAGTCGAAGCCGTGGAAGGTGTCCTGATGGAAGTGCTGCTTGCGTTTCGCGTCACGCAGGATCTCGGGATGACGCTCGCGTAGGTATTCACCGGCGGCGATGAGGAAGCCGGCGGTGCCGCAGGCCGGGTCGCAGATCACGTCGCGTGGGCCGGGAGCCGTCATCTCGACCATGAGAGCGATGATGTGGCGCGGCGTCCGGAATTGGCCGTTGGTGCCTGCGGTCGCGATCTTGCCGAGCATGTACTCGTAGAGGTCGCCTTTGGTATCGCGGTCATCCATCGGCACTTGGTCGAGCAGGTCAACCACCTTGGACAATAGAGCCGGCGTTGGGATGGTGAAGCGTGCGTCCTTCATGTGGTGCGCGTAGGTGGACTCGTCGCCGCCGAGCGTGCGCAGAAATGGGAAGACGTGCTCGTCCATCACGTTGAACATCTCGCCGGGCGCGAAGTGCTTGAGGCGGGACCAGCGCAGGTCTTCGTATGACCGCTCCTTGGGATCGTTGCCCTCGGGGAAGGCTCTGCCCTCGATGGGCTGCTTGAGCCGAGTCGACTTGTTCTCTTGCAAGGTGTGCAGGTCGTCGAGCCGCCGAAGGAACAGTAGGTACGTGATCTGCTCGATGACTTCGAGCGGGTTCGCGATTCCCCCAGACCAGAAGGCGTCCCAGATGCGATCGATCTGGTTCTTCAGCTCGCCGGTGAGCATGTCGAATCTCCTTGGTCAGCGTTTTCGGGCGGCACGACGGGCCGCCGGGGGACGTCGCCCATGGCCGGCGCGACGGGCCCAAGTTTCGATCTCCTGCCTGATCCACAGTCTCGGGCGCTTGTGCCCAAGATTGATCACGGGCCGGGGCATATCAACGTAGCGTCGCTGATAGGTGCTGACGCTTTCCGCGTGGCTCAGGCCCAAGACCTTTGCGACCCCTCGAGCGTCGATCAGATCCTCCGTGTTCACTCTCGGTGACATCTTCCCAGTCTAATATCCTTGACATGGGAGCCGCTTGCGTTTTCAGGTGCTCGAACGTGAGGGGCTGATTCTCGCCTGCCCGCTTCGTTTGAACGTCGGCGCTCACCGATACGCTCGTCGTCCCATGAAACTGCTGAAGATCCGCCTCCACAAGTTTCGTCGCTTCGCAGAGGATCAGGGTCTCGATCTAAACGAGGACCTCATAGCGCTCGTCGGCCCAAACGAAGCCGGCAAGAGCTCGATCCTCGAAGCGCTCGAGTTGCTGGGGAAGGGGGAAAACCCCGGTCCCGCTGATGTAACCCGCGGTACGTCCGGCCGAGCCACTCTGTCCGGGCTGTACCTCCTCGATGTCGACGACAAGGATGCAATTCGGGGCATTCATCACTCGGACAAGGTAAACCGGGTCTGGGTTGACCTACGAAGCGACAATGACGACCAATGGCGACTCGAGGATCATCCGTTCCGAGACCTTGGCCCACGGGAGCGATGCAAGTCGCTGATCACAGCAATCGAGGGCGACCCCGCGCTCGATACCAAGTACTCGAGGAACGCAGAACAGCCATGGGATCCGCAGCTCTACCTCGACGTCTCTACGGACCTTTCCTCTGTGGACGAGAAACTGCCGGCCAACGTGATTCAGTCATTCGAAACCCTCTCATCCCGGCTCCGTGATATCGAATACTCGCGACCAGATGTTGAAGTCTCCGGGGAAGAAGTCGACGAGGACGCCGTAGCAGCGCTTCGCGTCATCGACGACGAGCGTTTCCAGAACCGAGAGCATGCCGCTTCGGCGCTAGTGGATCTGGCTGAGATCGAACGCCTGCCAACGCCGGCGCAACTGGTCATCGACGTGCTCGGGAAGCGTCTCCCCGCGATTGCGCTCTTCCAGCGCGAGGATCGCGAGTTGCAAAGCGACTACGTCTTCGACGACATCGTTAGCGACCCGCCACGTGCGCTAGAAAACCTGTGCGCTGTCGCGGGGCTAGAACTACCTCGAGTGCAGATCGAGCTGGCCGCGGGTCGCCGTTCGCACGTTGAGAAGCTATTCGAGGATGCCAATGTCCAGCTCCGCTCGCGCTTTCAAGGGGCATGGACCCAGTCGAGCGTCTACCCACGACTTGGACCGCCACATGATGGGGTGCTACGCATCTGGATCGCTACGGAATCAAGCGCTGACTATTCGGAGCCACAAGAGCGAAGTGACGGGCTCCGTTGGTTCATCGCGCTCCATGCGTTTCTCGCTGCAAGAGGTGCCGATCGACCGATCCTGCTGGTGGACGAGGCTGAGACTCATCTGCACTACGACGCCCAGGCCGATCTAATCGATGCGCTCATGAGGCAGCAGATCGCGGCGAAGGTCATCTACTCAACACACTCCGTGGGCTGCCTGCCGCCGGACCTTGGCCGAGGCATTCGCGCAATCCTGGCCGAGAAGGATGCCGAGCGGAGTCACATAGCAAACAGTTACTGGTCGGTAGAACCTGATGGCGACGATCGAGTGGGATATACACCCCTCCTCTTCGCCATGGGGGCTCGGCTGCTCTCCTTAACCGTGCCCCGCTACGCGGTCATCGCGGAGGGACCCTCAGACGCCATCCTCCTCCCCACCCTTCTCCGTGAGGCCGCGGGAATCTCTTCGCTTCGGTATCGCGTTGTTCCGGGCCTCGCTGACATCGAACAGAACCGGATCGGCACGTTGAGCGAGCACGCTGGCAAGGTCGCCTGCCTAGCGGACGGCGATGAAGCGGGCCTGCACAAGATCGAGCAGATCAAGAACGCTGGGATCGACGCCAAGTCCTTGTTCACACTTGGAGACGTCGCGCCAGACTCCACTCTCGAAGACCTGGTCGTTGCCGACGTGTTTGCCGAAGCTGTGAATGTGGAGCTGGATACCTGGGGAATTGGTCCTACGCGGGTCACTTCAGAACAAGTTCCACAAACCGGCCGATGGACCTGGCTGATGGGACTTGGACAAAGCGAGGGAACCAAGATCCATCGCTTGAGCAAGTTCCGGGTAGCCCAGCGAATGGTTGACCTCTCCGCTTCCGGTGAGCAAAGTGCCGGCCACAATCTCGTGTCGCCGCCGCTGAAGGAGCCGTTGCGAAAGCTCCACAAGAGGATCTCCGCCTTTCTCGGCGTGTGACTTCAGGTTTCGGCAGGGTTGCCCGTTCTGGGGATCGCATGCAGCGCGCAAATGCCTCGTCGCAATCATTCGAGCGCATCGAGTGATCCATCAAACCCGACCGAGCCGATGGGCTCGGCCGCCGCGGGCGACGCGCTCACGATCCACACGCCGAAGGCGGTGCGTCCCTCGTTCCACGCGTCGCGCGGGCGGCTCATCGCGCCTTACCGTAGCGGGCATGTACGAGCGCTACGAGTACCGGACGATCCGCATCGAGCGGGCCGCGTGGCCGAAGGTGGCCGCCGCAGTGCACGGCTCGATCGCCGATCTCGTACGCGAATCGGGCGGATCGGTCTTCGGACTCTGGCGCGGCGAGATCGGCTGGTGGAACGACGAGGGCGCCGTGCTGTCGGCGTGGCCCGAAGGGACGGAACCGTCGCATCACGTGCTGAACGAGATCCCGGGCGTCACCGACTCCACGATCGAACGCGTGGCGGCGACGGTCCGTCCTGTCGAACCGACACCGCCGACACAGGACGGTGTCTACGCGCATCGCTGGTTCGAGTTCGATCCCGGCGACTGGGACGAGTTCGTCGAGCTCTCGCAAGGAGCGTGGCCCGACTTCGAAGGTGCACACGACGGCACGCGCGTCATCGGCCTGTTCCGCAGCCTCGACGATCCGGGCCGCGCGCTCTTGCTGACGCGTTACGCGTCGCTCGCGATGTGGGAGCAGTCCCGTCCCTACAACCCAAACCCGTCCGAAGGCTTGGACTCCGCCCGAGCGAGGTTCATGCGTCGCGCGGAGCTCACGCTCCGGACGGGTGTCCGCCTGAGCCGTCTCGTCCCGCCTCCGTAGGTTCGTTGACGTTTCGAGGGTCATCGAGGCCCGGCTGATCACAAGCGCCGTTTGACCCCAACGTTTACGGCGGCTAACAATTACGCTGATGCTCGAGCGCGAACTCGTCCTCCCACATCTGATCGCCAAGCTCGCCGGCGAGCGACCCGATCGTCCCTTTATGCAGCAGGTCGACGGACCGGAGCTCTCGTACGCGCAGTTCCACGACGCGAACCTGCTCTGGGCCGGAGCGTTCCAACGTTTGGGCATCGAGGCGGGACAGAACGTCGCCGTGATGATGCCGACGCGGGCCGAGGCGTATCACGCATGGCTGGGTCTGGCGTGGCTCCGTGCGATCGAGGTGCCGCTGAACACCATGTACCGCGGACGCATGCTTGCCTACATCCTTGACAACTCCGACGCGTCAACGATCGTGATCGGTGCGCAGTACGCCGATCGACTGCTCGAGATCGCGGCGCAACTGCCGAAGCTGAAGACGGTCGTGGTTCCCGACGCGGACGAGATCGAGGTCGACCTGCCCTTCGACGTGATCACGAGCTCGATGTTCCTCGGAGGAGCGTCGCCGGCCAGTGATGCCGTCACAGATGGGGGTCCGTCGCACTTCGATGTTGCGTCGATCATCTACACCTCGGGAACGACTGGTCCGTCCAAAGGTGTGCTCGTGCCGTGGGCGGAGCTGTACTGGTTCGACATCGAGGAGACGTCCAACGAGGACGGCGCTCTTTACGCCTACCTGCCGCCGTACCACGTGTCGGGGAAGGTGAGCATCTACCAGGCCGCGAAGCGCAAGAGCCGTCTGGTCATCCGCGACGGCTTCAGCCTCGGCGAGTTCTGGAACGACATCCGACGCTACGACTGCAACATGGTCGGCCTGCTCGGCCCCCTGGCGCGGCTGCTCATGCTCAACCCCGAAACCCCGACCGACGCCGACAACCCGATCACGAGGGCGGCCTGCGGTCCGCTCTTCCCCGAAGTGGCCGTCTTCGAGAAGCGGTTCGGTCTGCAGCTCGGCACCGGGTACGGGATGACCGAGATCGGCGCGGTCACGAGGACCGACGGCTACCAGTACGACGACTGGCGGAGCTGCGGCAAAGCACGAACGGGACGTCCCGGTTACGAGATCCGTGTCGTCGACGAGCACGACGAGCCGGTGCCGGTCGGCGCGGTGGGCGAGCTCGTCGTTCGCTGCGACGAACCGTGGTGCATGAACGTCGGCTACTACGGCATGCCGGAGAAGACGGCAGAGTCGTGGCGTAACGGCTGGTTCCACACCGGTGACGGCTTCAAGATGGACGACAAGGGCAACTTCTATTTCGTCGACCGATTGAAGGATGCGATCCGTCGTCGCGGCGAGAACATCTCGAGCTTCGAGGTCGAGGGCTTCGTGAACGAACACCCCGATGTCGCGGAAACCGCGGCCATCGGCGTGCCGAGCGAGCTCGGCGAGGACGAAGTGAAGGTATGCGTCGTGCGCAAGCCCGAAACGGTGCTCACCGAAGAGGAGCTCGTGCAGTTCTTGATGCCGAAGATGCCGCGGTTCATGGTGCCGCGTTACATCGAGTTCGTCGCCGAGCTTCCGAAGACGGAGGCCACGGCACGCACGCAAAAGGTCAAGCTCCGCGACGCGGCGATCAACGACAACACCTGGGACCGCGAGAAGGCCGGGATCAAGCTCCCGAAGTAGCAGTAAGAGATGGCGCAGAATGGGTAGATGAGAATCGTCGGCGCGGGCATGCCAGAGCCGGAGCACAAGCCGGCGCCGGGCGCGACGGACGACAAACGTGCCCCGAGCATCCGTCTGACCTCACTCGCCGCAAACTGGCTTCAGCCGTCGCAGCTGCGTTCGTTGCTTGCAACCTTGCGCGTCTTCGCCGGATGCAATCGGCTCCAGATCAACCGCGTGGCGCGTTGGGGCGACGTCATCGAAACCGAGCCGGGTGACGTGTTCATGCGAGAAGACCACACCGACTACTGGTTCGTCGTCGTGCTTGCCGGTTCACTTCGTGTCACGAGTAACGGCCGAGAGGTTACGACGCTTCGTCCGGGCGAGCACTACGGTGAGCGCGCGATCGTCGGCTTCGCCCCCCAGACCGCGACGGTGACCGTCCTCGAGCCCACGGTGCTCTTTGTGCTCGGAAGGAGGTACCTCCTAAGCCTCGCGGCGGTCGATAAGTCGATCCAGAGGGTGTTGTTCCCGACCGTGACACCTGAGGGCTACCGTCCGTTTGTGCGGGAGATGCATGCACAAGGTCGCGTCGAATGGGCGCGTGTTGCCGCTCGTCGCCGCCATGATCCCGACGTCCCCGTTGCGCGGACCCGGCCGGGGCGTTTCCTCTCATGGGGCGAAGCTGTGCAACTTCTCTCTCATCACGATCGTGCGCTGTTGCCGGAGGGCGCTGGGACCGTTCAGGCGATCTCGCGTCCGACGGTCCCTTCGGTCACCAAGAAGTGGTGGAAGCTCGGTCTGGTGACCAGTGCGGTCGCCGCCGTCGGCGCCTTCTCGTTGAGCTATCACCCGCCGGTCGCGGTTGTGAGCCCCGGCGAACCGATCGACGTGTCGGAGGACATCAGCATTACGGGGGCGAAGGTTTATCGACCGAACGGGCGCTACCTGTTGACGACCGTGCGCATCGAACGCCCAACCTTGGCGGGCGCGCTGTTCGATCAGTTGAACGGTCGCGTCCTGCTGCGGACGAGCTCACCGGATCTCCACCGGTTCGATCCGACTGAGACGCGACGCCTCGCTCGTGAGGCGTTCCTGAGAAGTCATCGGAGTGCGATCGAGCTCGCCGAGAAGGCGATCGACGTCGACCATTCCGGCGTGACGATCGCCATCCGCGATCGTGGCGTGCTCGGACCGTCCGGTGGATTGATCTACGCCCTTGCGATCGTCGACATGCTCGACGCGTACGACCTCGCGTCCGGACGCGTCATTGCCGCAACCGGCGAGCTCCAGCCGGATGGCAAGGTCACGATGGTTGGGTTCATCGCTATCAAATCGCAGGCCGCCCGCGACCGCGGCACTGAGCTGTTCCTAGTTCCGTGGGAACAGGCCCCGGAAGCGCGCCACGCCGACATGACGGTCGAGGGTGTCCGCAGCCTGAAGGACGCCGTGCGGCTGCTGAAGGCGACCTCGTAGGACTCACCTACCGCGCCCTCTCGATCGAGGTCTAGGCGTTTGCACGGCCGGGAGCGTTCGTGGCCGAGCTCCCGAAGACGGAGGCCACTGCGCGCACGCAGAAGATCAAGCTCCGCGACGACGCGATCAACGAGAACACCTGGGACCGCGAGAAGGCCGGGATCAAGCTCCCGAAGTGATCCGTCAGGCAGTCTCGAGGAGCCCGGCGGCAAGCGCACTGAGTGACGCTCTGGGCAGACGCTTCTCTGAGAGATAGCCGCCGAACGATCCGTACGTCTCGTCCACACGCGCGATGACGCGTTCCATCGTCTCCGCGTGGGGCGTGAAGTGTGACGTCGGATTGTCGCGGTACATCGCGGGCGCGCCGGGCGTTGAGGCGAAGCGCCCGATGATCCGGTCGATCGCGCCGGCCGTCAGGACGTAGTCCTCGACGATGTCCACCTTGCGGACGCCGAGCGCACCGAGCACGACGGCACTGAGGACGCCGGTGCGGTCCTTGCCGGCCGCGCAGAAGAACACGCCGGGCAGCGCCTCGTCGCGTGCGAGCGCTTCGACGGCGCCGACGATGAGATCGCTCGAACCCTCGAGGATCGCGAGGTACTGGTCGGCCATCGCGCCCGGTGATCGGTCGTCTGAGCTCGCGAGCGCGACGGTGGCATCGGCGGCAGCGACGTTCCGGCTGCTGAGGGGCATGTGATGGCGTGCGTCGACGAGCTCGGCCAGGCCACCCGCTCCTCCGAGCTTGATCTCGAGTTCGCTCCGAAGATCGATGATCGTCCGGATGCCGAGCTCCCTGTGTGCGCGATCGACGTCCGGCTGGGTCATCAGATGCACGGCGTCCGATCGGAAGAGCCTCCTCCAGCGCACGGTCGCGCCGCCCTCGGTCTTCCACCCGCCGAGGTCTCGGAAGTTGAAGCATCCCTCGAAGTCCCAATGACGCACGGCCCGCATGGTCCGGGAGCCTACCCAAGCGGCGTGAACGCCAGGATGCCTACGCTATGAACGCAACGCT
The DNA here is from genome assembly GCA_964520325.1 of uncultured Actinomycetes bacterium. Classification (GTDB taxonomy): domain Bacteria; phylum Actinomycetota; class JAICYB01; order JAICYB01; family JAICYB01; genus CAZFOB01. The sequence goes on from CAZFOB010000012.1 coordinate 27,258, forward strand.
CTTCATCCCGGGGAGGAGGTAGGTGACGGTGTACGACGAGCTCATCTATGAGATACGGGGCGATGTCGGCGTCATCACGCTGAACCGTCCGGAAGCGCGCAACGCGTTGACCCACAAGACGTATGCCGAGCTCGAGGATGCCGTCCGGACGACCGACGCGCGCTGCCTGGTCATCACGGGGGCCGATCCCGCGTTCTGCTCGGGCGACGACGTGAAGCAGGTCATGGTCGGAGCGCGTGAGCAGGTCTCTGCCGGGCTACGCGCCGACCCACGCCTGACTCCTGCAGCCGGCGCGCTCCTCGGGTCGAACGTCCCCATCGTAGCCGCCGTCAACGGAGCGGCCGTCGGGTGGGGGATGGAGCTCGCGATCATGGCCGACATCCGCGTGGCCTCCGCGCGCGCGAGGTTCGGCGAGCTCTTCGTGATGCGTGGACTGTGCTGCGACGTGCCGGGCATCGGACGCCTCGCGCAGCTCATCGGACGCGAAGCCGCCGCGGAGATGCTCTTCACCGGACGCATCGTGGACGCAGCCGAGGCGAAGGAGCTGCGATTGGTCTCGCGTGTCGTGCCCCATGACGAGCTCTTGCCGGTCGCGCTCGAGCTTGCACGCACGATCGCGCGCAACCCACCGCTGGCCGTCCAGAAGCTGAAGGAGGGTCTGCGCAAGGCCCTTGATCCGGATTGGGACGACCTCGGGCGTTGGGTGAGTGCCAGCCTCGGCGAGTTGTTCCGCACCGACGATCACAAAGAAGGTGTTGCGTCGTTCCTCGAGAAGCGTGAGCCCAAGTTCGTGGGCCGATAGTCAGGAGATTACGGTGGATTTCGAGATCCCGAAGGACCTGCAGGAGTACCTCGTCGAGCTCGACGAGTTCATCGAGCGCGAGATCAAGCCGCTCGAGGAGCAGGACGACAACATCCGTTTCTTCGACCACCGCCGCGAGGACGCGCGAACCGATTGGGACCGCGGTGGCCTGCCCAACGAGCAGTGGGAGCTTCTGCTGCGCGAAGCCCGCAACCGGGCCGATGCTGCCGGCCACTACCGGTATCCGTTCCCCAAGGAATTCGGCGGATCCGACGGCACCAACCTCGGGATGGCCGTGATCCGCGAGCACCTGGCGCACAAGGGCCTTGGGCTTCATTGCGACCTGCAGAACGAGCACGCGATCGTCGGCAACAACGTCGGGCTGCTCCTGATGATCAAGTACGGAACCGAGGAGCAGAAGAAGGAGTGGATCGACGATCTCGCCGAAGGACGTCGTGGCTTCGCCTTCGGCATCACCGAACCGGCCCATGGATCGGACGCGACGTGGATGGAAACAACCGCGGTCCGAAGCGGGGACGAGTGGGTCATCAACGGTGAAAAGACATTCAACACCGGTATGCACCGCGCGACCTACGACATGATCATGGCCCGCACGAGCGGCAACGCCGGTGACGGTTTGGGGATCACCGCGTTCCTCGTCCCGACGAACAGTCCCGGATTCGAGATCGTCGAGTTCCTGTGGACGTTCAACATGCCGACCGACCACGCGCACGTCCGTCTGACCGACGTGCACGTGCCGCACGCCTCGATCTTCGGCGGAGAGGGACGCGGCCTTCAGGTCGTCCAGGAGTTCTTCAACGAGAACCGCATCCGGCAAGCCGCATCGTCGCTCGGCGCCGCGCAGTTCTGCATCGATCGCGCGGTCGAGTACGCGAAGGTGAGATCGCCCTTCGGCAAGCCACTTGCGCGGAATCAGGGGATCCAGTTCCCGCTCGTCGAGCTTCAGACGCAGTGCGAGATGCTGCGCGCGCTGATCCACAAGACGGCGTGGTCCATGGACGAGTACGGCGCGTTCTCGGTTTCGGACAAGGTCTCGATGTGCAATTACTGGAGCAACCGTTTGTGCTGCGAGGCCGCCGACCGCGCCATGCAAGTGCACGGAGGGATGGGCTACTCGCGCCACACGCCGTTCGAGCACATCTATCGTCACCACCGCCGTTACCGCATCACCGAGGGCAGCGAAGAGATCCAGATGCGGCGGATCGCCGGCTATATGTTCGGTTTCATGAAGCAGCAGGCGCCGAAAGGCGTCGTTACGTGAGGGACGTGAGGACTCTGTGAACTTGCAGCTGGCCGGTCTGTTCCTCAAGCGGACATGCATCTTCGGCACGCCCGTTCCCGGTAGGACTCCGGGCTCGACCGAGAGCCTTCGCGAGCAGGCCGTTGCCGAGCTCGTGCGCTGAACCAACGCAGGATGTGCTACCATGTGCGTCATGCAGCGAGATCGGGTCGGTATCCGAGAACTTCGGCAGAACCTCAGTGTGTACGTCGAGCGCGTCCTGAAGGGGGATACCTTCGAGGTCACCGAACGTGGGCGTGCTGTCGCGCTTCTCGGACCCCTTCCGGAAGGACAAACCGCGCTCGGCCGGCTCGTTCGTGATGGCCGCGTGCGCCCATCGGAGGGCGATGTGCTCGAGCTCGGCATGCCGGCGGGACGCGAGAGCACGGAGACGAGCGATGCGCTCAACGCGGACCGCGAAGACCGGCTCTGATCGCGCTGTGCTGATCTACCTCGACTCTTCGGCGATCGTGAAGCTCGTCCGGCGCGAGCCCGAAACGCGCGCGTTGATCGCCTGCCTGAGCGAGCACCCTGATCGCGTGACGAGCGTGGTGGCCGCGGTCGAAGTCCGAAGAGCCGTGAGGCGGACGTCCCGTTCTCCACGGGCGCTGGACCGAGCGGATCGCGTTCTCGCCCGGATCGGTCTCGTGGAGCTCAACGCATCGATCTGCGCTTGCGCAGCCGGGCTGCAGCCGCTGGGGCTGAGGACGCTCGACGCGATCCACATCGCCACCGCCCTCGACGTGGCCGACGGCGCTGCCGCGATCATCACGTACGACGACAGGCAAGCCGATGCTGCTCGCAGCTCGGACATGGAAGTGTTCTCGCCGGGACGATAGGCAACCCCAGGCTCAGCCCAGGCTCAGCCCAGGCTCAGTAGGAGCGGGGCAGGCCGAGCACGTTCTGCGCGATGAAGTTCAGCGCCATCTCCTGGCTCACGGGCGCGATGCGCATGAGTCGCGCCTCTCGCCAGTACCGCTCGACGTGGTACTCGCACGCATAGCCCATCCCTCCGAGCGTCTGCACCGCTCGGTCGGCGGCGAAGAAGCCGGCTTCGGCCGCCAGCCACTTCGCGGCGTTGGCCTGCTCCGCGCACGGTCGTCCCGCGTCGTAGCGGCGCGCGGCATCGAGAGTGGTCATCCAGGCCGCGCGCAGCTGTACGTGGGCTTGGGCGAGTGGATGACTGATCGCCTGGTTCGCACCGATGGGACGGTCGAACACGATGCGCTCCTTCGCGTACTCACACGCACGCGCGATCGCGACTTCGCCGATCCCGATGGCCTCGCCCGAGATGAGGATGCGCTCGGGGTTCAGGCCGTGCAGCAGATGCTGGAAGCCCTTGCCCTCTTCACCGACCAGGCGCCAGCCCTCGACGGGGAGTCCGTCGTAGACGACCTCGCACGACGCGACCGCGTTACGTCCGAGCTTCCTGATCGGGCGGATGTCGACGTAGTCCGGATCGAGATCGGCGAGGAAGAGGCTGAGTCCTTTGAGTCCGGAGGACGCATCGGGATCGGTGCGCGCGAGGAGCAGGACGACCTCCGACTCGAGCGCCTTCGTCGTCCACACCTTCCGCCCGACGATGCGCCAGCCGTCGCCGTCACGCTCGGCGCGGGTGGTGATGCGGGACGTGTCCGTGCCGGCGTCCGGTTCGGTGACGCCGAACGCAACGTGCAGATCTCCGGCGGCGGCGCGCGGGATGAACGCGTCCTTGAGTTTGTCGCTGCCGAAGACGACGACGGGGTTGAGTCCGAACACGGTGAGATGGAGCGCCGAGCATCCGTTCATCGCGGCGCCGCTCGCCGCTATCTCGCGCATCAGCACCGTGGCTTCGGTGATGCCGCGGCCGCCGCCGCCGTACTGCTCGGGCATCGCGAGGCCGAGCCAGCCACCTTCCGCCATCTTCGCGTAGAACTCGGTCGGGAATCGGTGGTCCGCATCGCAGGCCGCCCAGTAGGTGTCGTCGAACTTCGCGCACACCGCGCGGACGGCGCCCGCGATGAGGTCGAGATCTTCGTCGTCGTAACTCGGACGCGCGGTCGGGATAGTCATGCAGGTGCGAGTATCCACGACCACCGGTATGTGCCGGGGCCGACGCGGTACTGCTTCAGCGTGTCCGGTCCGCAGCTCGCGGTGCCGAGCCCGCGATGGGCGGCGTCGATGTGGACGAATGTCGTTTCGCTCGCCACCAGCTCGGTGTAGTGGCGCGCCGCCGTGAGCACCTCGGTGGAGTAGTGGCTCACGCAGACCTGGCGCGGGTCGTCGAACCCGAGATGCACATCGCCGACGATGATCCATCGGACGTCGGCTCGGCCCCCGTTCTCCGACGGGAAGATGTAGTCGACGTGCATGTCGGTCACCGTCGATCGCCACAGGCGGATCTGCGCGAGCTTGCGATCGGGATAGGTCTCGTGGGGGCCGGTGCCGAACCACTCGACGACTTCGTGGCCCGGCACGAGCTCGAACGCTGTACCGATACGCGGGAGGTCGGTGATCTCGTCCGGGACGTCGGCTTCTTCGGTGACGAGAAGGCTCTCGTCGTCGATCGATCCGTAGGTGACGCGATGCACGATCGGGATGCCGGCCGCTGTTACGTACTCACTCCCGACGGTGTTGCCAACGACCGAGAGGAGCTTGCGTGTCAGCTCGTGCAGTCCCCACTCCCTCCAGCGGCGTGAGCGTCCGCCGATGCGGTCGTTGTCGATCGGCGCGCGCCACAGGCTGAGCAGCGGGGGCTTCGCGAAGCGTGGATCGACGAGGAGGCCGTCGTCGTCGAGTCTGACGCCGGCCGGCCGCAACGTTGCCTCGGGCCTGGTCGCCGGCGCCATCCGGATCTGCGACCAGGCGATCTGTTCGCCACCGACGTCGAACCGGATCGTGAGCCACCGCTCTTTGACGGTCGGGCTGCCGGCGTCGGGGATCGAGAGCTGAACCGATGTCTGCGGCGCGAGTTTTGGAAGAGTGAGCTCGCCCTTCGCGATCGCTTCTCCGTCGTCGGCGATCTCATAGGTCGCCGTGATGTCCGACAGGTCGGTGAACCAGCGACGGTTGTGCAGGGTGCCGTCGGCGTCGACACGTACCGGTGCAGCAAGTTGCTTGAGCTCCCACATGGCGGGCTTCGGCGTGCGGTCGGGCCACACGAGTCCGTCGCAGCAGAAGTTGCGGTCGTTCGGAAGATCGCCGAACATCCCGCCGTAAGCCCACGCGCCTTTCCCATCTGGGTCGTCCGGCTGCTTCTGCACGAGTCCGTGGTCCCACCATTCCCAGATGAACCCGCCCTGCAGGCCGTCGGTGTTCTCGATGGCTTCCCAGTAATCGGCGAGGCAGCCGTTGCTGTTGCCCATGGCGTGTGAGTACTCGCAGAGGATCAGCGGCCGAGTACGAGAAGAGCCCCGGCGTCCCGACGTCGCGTACTCGACGATCGCCGAGATCGGCGCATACATCGGGCACACGATGTCGGTGGCGTTGTGACCGGCGTTCCAGTCCTCGGCGATGGCAGGCTCGTAGTGCAGCGGACGGCTCGCATCGTAGGCGCGCACCCAGCCCGCGGCGTCGTCGTGGTTGGTGCCGTAGCCGGATTCGTTGCCGAGCGACCACGCGATCACCGACGGATGGTTCTTGTCGCGCGTGACCATGCGGCTGATGCGGTCGAGGAAGCCGCCGAGGTAGCGCGCGTCGTTGCACAACGTGCGATAGAACGCGTGCGACTCGATGTCGGCCTCGTCGATCACGTACAGGCCGAGCTCGTCGGTGAGATCGAGGAACGCCGGGTCGTTGGGGTAGTGGGACGTGCGCACGGCGTTGATGTTGAACCGCTTCATCAGCTCGAGGTCGGCGCGCATGTCCTCGACGGAGACGACGCGTCCGGTGTGTTGGTTGAAATCGTGCCGGTTCACCCCGTAGATGAGCACGGGCCGCCCGTTGATGAGGAGCTCGTTGCCGACGACCTCCACGCGCCGGAAGCCGATGCGGAAGGCGGCATGCTCGATCGCCACGCCGTCGGGCGACTTCAGGGTGACACCGACGTCGTACAGTCGCGGTTGCTCGTGTGACCACCGTGCCACGTTCGGATGAGCGCTTTCGTGGGTGACGGGTCCGGTTGTTGCCGTGACGTCGGCGGTGAACGCGATACCGAGCTCAGGTGCGCGCACCTCAACCGTCCAGCCTGGTTCGAGCTCATGCGGGAACTCGAGGTCGATCGTCGTGCGAAGCGTGCCGGTCTGCAGATCGTCGGCGAGACCGGCGTCCAGCCGGACGTCGGCCAGATACGTCCGCTCCGTTGCGTACAGGAAGACGGCACGCGTGATCCCACCGTGCCACCACTGGTCCTGGTCCTCGATGAAGGTTGCATCCGACCACTTGATGACGCGCAGCCTGATGTCGTTCGAACCGTCGCGTAGTAACGATGTGATGTCGAACTCGGCCGCGAGGTGCGAGTCCTTCGAGAGTCCGACGAACGCGCCGTTCACCGACGCGACGAGCACGCTCTCGGCTGCTCCGACGTGCAGGACGACCCGCCTGCCCTCCCAGACCGCTGGAACCTCGAAGCTTCGCTCGTAGATCCCGGTCGGGTTGTCGTCCGGGACGTGCGGCGGCTGCTCGGCGAACGGCATCTGCACGTTGGTGTACTGCGGAAGGTCGCCGGAGTCCTGCATCGTCCAGCACCCGGGGACGTCGGCCTCGGTCCACACGTCACCCGGCTCCCCGTCCGGACGACGCAAGAGTTGGAACCGCCATCGTCCGTCGAGCGCGACTCGATCGAGGTGCGCAACGCTGTGCATCGGCAACCGATGGAGCGATGTGAGCTCTGGTGCCTCCCAGTACCGGATCATCGTCCGCACACCCTAAGCTGGGTGCGCGCAAGAGCGACTGAGGAGGATGCGATGGGGGAAGCACTGGTCCGGTACCGGAACGTCGTCGCCGACAGCGTGCGGTGGGACGGGTTCGCGTTCCGCGACGGCGACATCGTCATCTCGACGCCGCCGAAGTGCGGTACCACATGGACGCAGATGATCTGTGCTCTGCTGATCTTCCAGACCGATCAGCTCCCGCGGCCGTTGGACGAACTGTCACCGTGGCTCGACCAGACCCTCAGCAGTCGTGACGATGTCTTTGCATCGCTCGAAGCCCAGCAGCACCGGCGGTTCATCAAGACACACACGCCGCTCGACGGATTGCCGTTCGAGCCCGAGGTCACCTACATCTGTGTCGGCCGCGACCTGCGGGATGTTGCCATCTCGATGGACAACCATATGAACAACATCGACTTCGTTGCGCTCTTCGCGTTGCGCGAGAAGGCGGTCGGTCTGGATGATCTCGCCGAGTTGATGCCGGACGGTCCGCCGGTGCCGGCCGCGACCGAATACGAACGGTTCTGGCAATGGATCGACGAGGGCGGACTGTCGCAGATGGGTCTGGGCGGTGCGGTCCATCATCTCGCAACGTTCTGGAACCAACGTTTTCGACCGAACATCGTCATGCTCCACTACGGCGAGCTCACCGCCGATCTCGAGGGCGAGATGCGCCGCCTCGCCGACCGGCTCGGGATCGAGGTGCCTGACGAGCGTTGGCCCGATCTCGTGGCCGCCGCGTCCTTCGAACGGATGAAAGGTCGCGCGACCGACTTCGCTCCGAACGCCACGAGCTCGATCTGGCAGGACAACGATCGGTTCTTCAACCGGGGGACCTGCGGTCAGTGGCAGGCTCTCTTGAACGACGAGGACCTGCGTCGCTATGCGGGCAGCGTCGAAGCGCTTGCGGATCCCGATCTGATCACCTGGATGCACCAGGGCCCGATCACGGGCTGAGCCTCACGACCTCGGCGATCTGAAACCGCTCGACGTGATCGCTGCGAGTACGGCGACCGCTGCTCCGGCCTCGCCGTCGGTGTTCGGATGTGCCGGGTAGGACGGAGGCACGATGACGGCGCCGTTCACCCACGCGGTACCCGGGAGCTCGCACATGCTGTGGCCGATGCTCGCCTTGTACCAGTCGACGTAGGTCGCGCCGTTGCGCTTCGCTTGGGTTTTCAGCATCGTATTGAGCTCCTTGTTCTTCAGTCGGAGCCACGGGACGTCCTCTGGGAGCACCGGAACGTAGGGGTAGCAGCCAGGACCTTCATCGGGGAGCAGCGACGGGTAGCCGACGAAGAAGACCCGTGCACGCGGAGCCCGTGTGCGGATCTGGCTAAGCACCTTGGCGACCCTCGGCGCCGCTTGCTTGATCCTCTCGGAGATCTGGTCGCGCCCACCTTGGGTGTAGAAGGCTTTGCACGATGAGCCGATCGGTGGAAGCGGCTGAACACACTTCTGTGCTGCGTCGCCGAACCCGACGTCGTTGCCACCGATACCGATCGTCACGAGCGCGGTGTCCGGTGAAAGAGCATCGAACTGCGGCGGGTTGGTCCCACCGAAGGGAAGGTCGGCCTGCTCTTGCGTCATGTGTTTGGTCTGTGCAGACGCACAGCTTACGTCTCGAAAGACGGGCGACTTCAGTGCAGCAGCGACGAGGTGCGGGTAGTTGTGGTCGCTCCGTCCGCAGTCGTACGGATCGCCGACCGGATTGGGAACGAGCGGTGCCGCCGTGTAGGAATCACCAAGCGCGACGTACGCGTTCGGGGCCTTGGTCTTCGCTTCGGCCGTAACGCTGCCGAGCATGAGCAGCAGGAACGCAGTTGCAGCACCGATAACGCGCTTGTGGATGACCGTTCTCCCCGGGCGACGAAGAAGCGATCGTATCCCGGTTCGAACGATGCGATGGGTCTGGTTCAGGACTCGTCGATCGTCCGGCCGCGCGCCGCACTCTTGGCCTTCGACCTGCCCGGCGAAGCGCTCTTCGCCTTGGACCGAGCGGGTGGCTTGGCTTTGGCGTTGGATCTGGCCTTCGGCTTCGCTGTGGCCGCCGCCTTGGCCTTCGGCGCGCGCACCGGCGACGGCTCGGACTTGGCCGGCTCTGGTGCGACGTCCACCGAGACATGCGGCAGGACGCGGTCCAGCCAGCTGGGTATCCACCAGTTCTTATCGCCGAAGAGCTCCATGAACGCTGGGACGACGACCATCCGGACGATCGTTGCGTCGAGGAAGATCGCGACGGCGAGGCCGAGCCCGAAGAGCTTGATGACGCGGTCGTCGCCGAGAACGAATGAGAGGAACAGCGTGACCATGATCGCTGCCGCGGCGGTGATCACTCCGGCCGTCGCCGCGAGGCCGTCCGCGACGGCGATGTCGTTGCGCTGCGTCCGGAGATATTCCTCACGGATGCGAGACATCAGGAAGACCTCGTAATCCATCGACAGCCCGAAGAGGATCGCGAACAACATCATCGGCAGGAACGCCTCGATCGGACCGGTGCGCTGCACGCCGACGACGTCCTTCAGCCAGCCCCATTGGAAGATGGCAACGATGACGCCGTACGCGGCGCCTATGCCGAGCATGTTCACCAGTGCCGCTTTCAGCGGGATGAGCAACGACCGGAACACGACCATGAGCAGGAGGAACGACAGGACGATCACCGAGCCGATGAAGTACACGATGCGTCCTTGGAGATAGTCGCTGAAATCGGCGAACAACGCTGTGATGCCGCCGACGTGGATCTGTGGCGCGCCACGCGCTTCTGCGTCCGGGACGACATCGACCCGCAAGCGTTCGATCAGCTCCTCGGTCGCCTGCGATTGCGGAGAACTCTCCGGGAATACGATCGCAAGAGCTATCGTCCGATCTCGGTTCGGGATGGCCGGACGCACCGCCGCGACTCCGTCCACGTTCTGCATCGTGGCGATCGCGCGATTGAATGCCCTGAAGTCGTCCGGCCTTTCGAGCTCGGCGACGAGCAGAAGGGGACCGTTGAACCCGGGGCCGAAGCCCTTCGCGAGCAGATCGTAGGCCTGACGTGTGCCGGTGTCCGGTGCGTCGTTGCCTTCATCGGTGAACCCGAGACGGATGCTGAACAAGGGGATCGCGAGCACGAAAAGGATCGCCGTCCCGGCGATGGCCGCGGGGATGGGTCTCCGTTGGATGATCCTGCTCCACCGGTACCACACCGATGCACGGTGATCGCTCTCGTCGCGATGAAGTCCGGGGACGCGCAAGCGATCAATGGCATGTCCGGCGAAGCCGAGGATGGCCGGCAGGAGCGTGACCGACGCCAGCATCACGACGGCGACCGTCAGCGACGAGCCGATCGCCATGCCCTGCACGAATTTCAACCCGATCATGAACAACCCGAGCAGCGAGATCACTACGGTGGTGCCGGCGAACAGCACCGCTCGCCCGGACGTATCGAGCGCGATCGCCACGGCGTCGACCGGCTCCGCGCCTCCGTGGAGCGCCTGTCGGTACCGCGTCACGATGAAGAGCGCGTAGTCGATTCCGACGCCGAGGCCGATCATGAGTGCGAGCTGCGGCGCGAATTCGGGGATGTCGATGAGATGCGCGAGCAGGCCGATGAGCGAAACGCCGATCCCGAGGCCGAAGAGCGCGGTGATCAGCGGGAGGCCCATCGCGATCACCGAGCCGAACGTCAGCAGCAGGATTACGATCGCCGCGAGGACGCCGATGCCTTCCTGCCCGCCCGGCCCCTGTTGCTGTGCGAATTGTGCGACCGGGCCGCCGAAGAACACGCGCAGCCCATCGCGCGAGTGTTGCTCGATCCTCGACTTCAGCGCGAGGACCTCTTCGCGGTCGACATCCGGCCCTCGGCCCTCGAGCGTGATGCCGGCGAATGCGATCTTTCCGTCCGCAGAGATGCCCCCGCCCCCGAGTTGATACGGCGAGGCGGCACCAGTCACGCCGGGTGCCGTGCGGATGTCTTTCAGCAGTGCTCCCACGCGCGCGCGCACCGCGGGGTCGGAGAACCCGACGTCCGACTCCATCACGACCCGGGCGCCGTCCGCGGCGAAACCACCGAAACCGTTTCGTAGGAGGTCGAACGTCTTCTGCGCTTCGGAGTTCGGGAGCTCGAAGTTGTCGGCGGTCTCCCCGGCGAAGCGATTGCCGGCTATGCCGAGCCCGACCAGCGCGACGGCCCATAGCGCGAGGACGGCGCGGCGGTGCTTGTAGCACCAGCGAGCGAGACGATTGAGCATGCCCTGTACCTGTGGTTGGGGGACGACGACCCGAGAAGACTAGCGGCTCACGCGGCGATTAGACGCGCGACGATCTCGCGGTGGTACGTGGTGTCGCCGAACAGGAGTTCGTTGACCTTGGCTCGTTTGAAGTACAGGTGCATGTCGTGCTCCCAGGTGAACCCGATGCCACCGTGTACCTGGATCCCGTTGGCCGCAACCCTCGTGAAGGCTTCGCCGCACCACGCTTTTGCGACGCTGGCTGCGAGCGGCAGCTCGGCGTCGTCCTCAGAGCTCGCCCACGCCGCGTAATACATCGCCGACCGACCCATCTCGACGTCGACCAGCATGTCGGCACAGCGGTGCTTGACGGCCTGGAACGATCCGATCGGGCGTCCGAACTGCATGCGCACCTTCGCGTACTCAACGGACATGTCGAGCACCTTCTGCGACCCGCCGACGCACTCGGCTGCAACGAGCGCCGTTGCTTTCTGGAGTGCGCGCTCGAGTGCCGGCCACTCGTCGCCGCCGGAACCGAGGGGCTCTGCCTTCACGTTGTCGAAAGAGACCGAACACCAGCGACGCGTCATGTCCATCGTGCTGAGCTGCTTGATCGACACGCCGGGCGCGTCGGAGGCAACCACGAACAGCCCGACACCCGCAGACGTGCGAGCAGCAACGATCAGCGTGTCGGCAACATGGGCGTCCGGCACGAATGTCTTCGTCCCGTTGAGCACGCCGTCGTTGCCCGGCATCTGGATGCCGTCGACGTCGACGCGTCCCGACTCCTCTGTGTAGGCGACGGTCGCGGTTCGCGAACCGTCGGCGATGCCGGGCAGTAACGCCGTCTTCTGCGCGTCGGTCCCCGCGTCGAGGATCACCGGCGCGGCGAGGCAGACCGTCGCGAAGAACGCACCGGGTACGACGGCGCGTCCCATCTCCTCGACGAGCACGGCGAGGTCGACGTAATCATTTCCTTGGCCCTGGCCCCCGAACTCCTCGGGGATCGCGATCGCCATCCACCCGAGGCCGGCCATCTTCTTGTAGAAGGCGGCGTCGTGCGCGGTCTCTGAGTCCATCTGCGCGCGGACGAACGTCGATGGACATTCCTTCTCGAGGAAATCGCGCGCGTAGCGCTGAAGCGTCTCTTGGTCGTCGTTCAGTCCGAAATCCACTAGGCCTCCTCTGCGGGGGAGGGCCCCGCACCCCCGGTTGCGGGGGAGGGCCCCGCACCCCCGGTCATCCCGATCCTCAGGTCCTCGGCCCCCTCGAGGGAACCGGTGAGCCGATCTTTGCGCCGCAGCCACGCCGACATCACGACGAACATCGCAACGAGGCCAAGGTTGATGAAGCCGAACCACTCGCCCCACTGTGCATAGAACGTCCTCTGTGCACCAAGTGGACGATAGGGAAGATCGGCGACGAGCGTCGCCCGGCCTCCGCCGCGCGTGACTTTGTAGTCGACGATCCGTCCCCACGGATCGACGATGATCGAGTCGTGCAGTGAATCGGCCTTGAGCAGGCCGAGCCGCGTCTCGATGGCACGGAACACCATGTGCGTCGAGTGCTTCTCCTCGATCCCCGGCGGATCCGACGAAGACACCGCGAGCACGTTCGCGCCGCGCCGGACTGTGGAGCGTGCGGCGTTGGTGAAGTCGAGGTCGAAGCAGATGATCGTGCCGAACTTGCCGAAGGGGGCCGCGTAGGTGGCGTACAGACCCTTGCGGTCGTTGTTCCCGGCGTCGCCCGCGAAATCGCCGACATGGCTCTTGCCGTAGGTGCCGAGGAACTTCCCATCGGGATCGAACGCGGCGACCTCGTTGTAGCGGCCTCCGATGTCGGGACGCGGGATGCCCCAGCCGACGGTCAAGTAGATGTCGAGTTCGTCCGCAAGGTCCGACAGAACCTTGCCTTCATCTCCGCGAGCGTCGCCCTTGAAGCCCGACTCGTGCCATGTAACGAGCTCGGCCCCTTGCCTTTTGGCCTCACGTGTTTGCTCGATCTGACGGCGAAGCACTTCCTCCTGCGGGGTGCGCTCGTAGGTGCCGTCGGCGAAGAGCTTGGCGATCCCCGGCTGGATCGCGGCGACGCGAACCGTCGAATCAGAAGTCCCGCTCATCATCGCCATGCTGGCGGCGATCCACACCACGATCGCTGCGCCGACCAGGCCGACGTTAGATCGTGTCGACTTCCACACGATCGGGGCGCGTTCGTCGACGGGACCTCGAAGCCGATCGAGCCACGTCAGGACGACCTTCGCCAGCGTCCAGTTGATGACGAGGATCATGAACGTCACACCGTGGATGCCGAAGATGCTCGCCGGCTGGATGAGTGATGGACGGTCGTACAGTGCGTACGAAACGCTTCCCCAGGTGCCGCCGAGCATGTCGGCGCCGAATCCGCGCAACGCGTCGACGGCAACCCACGCGGCCGGGGTGGCGAGGACGAACCAGCGGTAGTTGGTTCTGATGTGGAAGCGGCGGCTCCCGCGCGCGAGCGCGAGCACGATGAGTCCAACCCAGATCCCGAAGATCTGCATGTACCAGTCGAGACCGCCGCCGCGCGCGGCTGCGGCGAGTCCGGGGCCGAGGTAGCCCTGGAACATCATCCCGATCGCGATGGCGAGCGGCAGTGCTTGGAAACGCGCCGGCATCACGCGATGCTGCGCGACGATCGCGGGGACGAAAGCGACGAAGATGAGCGGCCAGATGTGGTAGTCCTCGAGCGAAAGAGTCGCAAGTACACCCGACAGCGCGCCGAGCATGATCGCGTGTCCGCCGCGCGAGCCGGCGAGCCAGTGGAGCATGCCGCCTGCCTTCGGAGCGTCCGCTTCGACGGGTCGCTCGAGAACGCCGACAGCCCCCTCGTGCATCGCGCTCATGTCTTTCACCTTCGGGCCGCCTTGGGTCCGCTCGTGAACTTGAAGCACCCGTATCTCTGCCCGTCTTGCTCCGCGCAGAAGTCCTTCCATCCGAAATAGCGCACGGCGGCCGCCCCGTCGTAATAGTGACTGCCGTCCATGAGGCTCGACACCGTCATGTTCGACTGGTAAGCGGTGCCGAGCTTCTTCACCGCCGTCGCCAACCCGGCCGGCGAAAGCGCAGTGGCACGGTCGAGCGAGAACTTGAGGAAGAGCATCGCGTCGCACATCGTCCCGTCGTGGAACCCGGGGTTGCCCTTGAGGATGTCGTGGCACACCTTCTCGCGCGCAGCGCGTTGCTTGTCGTCGTTCTGCAGCGGGACGTCGATCGGTGGCATCCAGCTCACACCGCGTGCGTTCTCGAGCTGGGTCTGCGGTGCCAGTCCTGTGAGCGTCAGCGGTATGTCCGCGGTGGACAGGCCGTACTGCGGATACCACTTCTGTGCGTCGGCCTCAGGCATCCAGAAGAAGGGGAGGATGCCGGCGTTCTGCAGGAAGATCACGTGCGTGACGCCCTTGGTGCGCATCTGGACGATCGCGTTGCTGATCTCGGCGTTCAGGTTGCCGAAACCGGCGATCGACGGAGGCGTTGTCATCACGGCTTCGTGCGTGAGCGTGACGCCGGCCCGAGCCAGCGCAGGCTTGAACGTGCTCGTCATGAGACGGTCGAACGGCTGACCGTCGAACCGCGCGAGCCCGACCTTCGCCCCCTTGAAGAAGCCGATGTTCTTGAGGCCGTTGATCCAATGGCCGATCCAACGGTTCGGACTCATGCGAGGCGGCGTGAAGAGCATGTCGGGACGCTTGTCGTAGTACTGGTCGTCCCACAGCCAGCTGTTGCGTTCGATCAGCGGTGTGCCCTTCTTGCTGGTGCACGCCCAGAGCGCGTCAGAGCCGCCGGTGGCGGACGTGATCGCCGCGACGACCTTGTTGTCCTCGGTGAATGTGCTACATGCGGCCTCGGCTTGCGACGCCCAGGTTCCGGTGAGCACTTCGGTGGTGTGGAAGATCGGTTTGACCTTGCGTCCGGCGATGCCACCGTGTTTGTTGACCCAGTCGATCATCGTGTTGGCGATCTCGGTCTCGTCCGGTGCGACCGCCCCAGCGCCGACCGCTTGGAAACCAGCCTCGGTATCGACCACGAGCTGGAAGCCGACGTTGATCTCGTTCTCGGTGAAGCCTTTGCCGCTTCCGTGGATCTTTGCCAGACCGGCGGTCGTCTTGCCCCCGGCGCCGGGCGCGCTCGACTTCACCGCCGGGGCCGGTGCCGTGACGACCTCGCCTCCGCCGGAGTCGCCTTCCGCGTCTGCGTCCGCGGCCGCCTCTTTTTCGTCGGAGTCGGTTGAAGAACCGGAGGCTTCAGTCGTCGCGTCGTCGTCGGAGACGGCGTCCGCACCCTCCTTGGCGGTGTTGCCGCACGCTGCGGCCAGCAGGATGACGCAGAGCAACACGGCGAGATAGCGAGTCCTGCCCATACGTCCTTCCCGAAAGTCTCCTTGACCAGGCCCGGCGGGCGACCTTACGTTAGCCGCTGTAAACATTCGTGTAAAGGCGGAGGCGGGGAGTTGCTGACCCTTTCCGGGTTCGAGATCACCTGGTCGTCCCTTGCTCTCGGGACGATCACCGGCATGACCTACGGCATCCTCGCCGTCGGCCTCATCCTCATCTACCGCTCGAACAAGATCATCAACTTCGCGCACGGCGAGATAGGGGCGTTCTCCGCCGCGGTGTTCGGCGCGCTCGTCACCCAGGCCGAGCTCCACTACTGGCTCGCGTTCCCGGTCGCGATCGCGTTCGGCTCGGGTCTCGGCGCACTCACGGAGTTCGGGGCTGTGCGGCGACTGCGCAACGCACCCGCGGTGATGAGCGCGGTCGCAACACTTGCGCTGGCTGGGGTGCTCGTGACGTTCTCGACCGTCGTGAACATCGGCTCGAGCGCTGCTTACCAATTCCCGCAGCCGCGGTGGGCGCCCGAGTTCCGGATCGGCGGCCTTCTCGTGACGCAGGCGCATACCACGATGCTGATCGTCACGCCGTTCCTCGTGTTCGGGTTGGCCGTGTTCCTCCAACGCAGCCGATTCGGCATGGCGATCCGCGCCTCGGCGGCCAACCGCGACGCCGCGCGTCTTTCGGCTGTGCCCGTCGCGCAGATGTCGACGATGGCATGGGCGATCGCCGGTGGAGTGTCCGCCTACACCGCGATCCTCATCTTCCCGACGCGAGGCTTCGTGAGTACCGAGGTGCTTGGACCGGCGCTGCTTCTCCGTGCGCTCACCGCCGCGGTGATCGCGCGGATGACGAGCCTGACCATCGGATTTGTCGCCGGCATCGGGATCGGGCTGCTCGAGCACTTGCTGCTGTGGAATTTCCCGCGCGGGGGCCTCATCAGCGCGGTCCTCTTCGTGATCATCCTCGTCGCGTTGTTGTTGCAGCGCCGCGAGCGCGGACGCGATGAGGAGCGCTCGAGCTGGTCCTCGGTGCAGCCGTGGGCTCCGCTTCCGGACGCCGCACGCAAGCTGTGGGCCATCCGCAACCTGGGCTGGATCCTCGGCGGCCTCACCCTCGTCGTCGCCCTCGCCCTCCCCGTCTTCATCACGCACTCGCTTGCCGTGCTGCTTGTCGGGCTCGTCGCGTTCGCGTTGGTCGGACTTTCGATCGGCATCACCACCGGTCTCGGAGGACAACTCTCCCTCGGGCAGTTCGCCGTGGCCGGTGTCGGCGCGACCGCGTCTTTCCTCGTCGGTACGCGCACCGGTGCTTTCGCGTTAGGGCTGCTGGCCGCCGGACTGGCCGGCTCGGCCATTTCATTGCTGATCGGGCTACCGGCGCTTCGGATCCGTTCGCTGATGCTCACCGTGACGACGCTTGGGTTCGCGCTCGCCGCGCAGGACTGGTTCTTCCGTCAGGAATGGATGCTGGGCGCAGGTGTCGACCCCGGGCGCCCGATCCTCTTCGGCGTCGCGCTCGATTCCGGAAAGGCGTATTACGTTTTCGCGGTTGCGATCGTCGCGATCTGCACATGGCTCGCACGCAACGTGTGGAGCTCGGGTGTCGGACGCCGTTTGCGCGCCGTGCGTGACAACGAAGATGCAGCGCGGTCGTTCACGATCCCGGTAACGCGCCTCAAGCTTCAGGGGTTCCTGCTTGCGGGTTTCCTTGCCGGCGTCGGCGGCGCGGTATACGGACACGCGCTCTCGCAGATCTCGAGCACCACGTTCCTCATGGCCGCGAGCATCGACGTTGCGATGTTGTCGGTGGTCGGAGGTATCGGTGTGCTGGCCGGACCGATCGTCGGCGCGCTCTTCGTGATCGGTGTGCCGCTCCTTCCTCTGGACAACGCGGGACTCGCGGCGACCAAGCTTGGCCTCCTGCTCCTCGTCTTGTACTTCCCGGGGGGCGTGGCGGAGATGCTGCGTCCTGTACGCGATGCGGTTGTATCGCGACTCGCGCGCCGCGCTGGAGTTGCCTTGGAGGCCGCATCCGACGAGGACGTCGAGCGTCGGCCGATCTCTCTCGCCACGCTCGCGGCCGGACGTCTCGAGGCCGGTCGTCTCGAGGGACCCGTTTCGACGGGCAACCTGCTCGAAGTGACCGGCGCCGTCAAGCACTACGGCGGCATCAGGGCAGTCAACGGTGTGACGCTTACCGTCGCTCGCGGTGAGATCGTCGGACTGATCGGTCCGAACGGCGCGGGGAAGACAACGCTCTTCGAGCTCATCGGCGGGTTCGTCCCTGCCGACGACGGGACGTTCGTCTTCGACGGTCACGACGTTTCGCACATGGGGGCCGAAGCGCGCGGAAGGCTCGGTCTCATCCGTTCGTTCCAGGACGCTGCGCTGTTCCCGACGATGACCACGATCGAGGTCGTGATGCTCGCGATGGAGCGCACCGATCAGACGCGGCTTGCTCGGTCTCTGTTGGGGCTGCACCGTTCCGACCGCCGGAAGGAAGAGTCCGCGCGAGAGCACATCGCGTCGATGGGGCTGTGGGAGTACCGCGACAAGCAGGTCCGCGAGCTCTCGACCGGTACGCGCCGCATCGTCGAGATCGCGTCACTGCTCGTGTTGCGTCCGACGCTGTTGTTGCTGGACGAACCGTCGGCCGGTATCGCGCAGCGCGAGGTCGAGGCACTGCACGAGCTGCTCGATCGGATCCGACGGGAGCTCGGTCTCACACTCCTCGTGATCGAGCACGACGTCCCGATGATCATGGCTCTCTCCGATCGCATCATCGCGATGGACACGGGGAGCGTGATCGCCGACGGTCCCCCAGCGGACGTCCGCGTGCATCCGGACGTCGTCCGCTCCTATCTCGGCGGCGACGTCACGACGATCCAGCGCTCTGGTGTGAAGGCGTGAGGCGCGTGCTGTTGATCTGCGTGCTCTTGTTCGTTTCGTCGTGTCAGACGAGCGGCATGTCATTCACGCGCGACCCGAGTCTGCGGATCACGAGCCCGAGCTCGCGCGCGACGGTCGGCCTTCCCGTCGACATGCGATGGGATGCCTCGCGCGAGCTCGAATCTTCGATCGAGGACTCGGACGGCGAGCGGTACTTCGCCGTCTTCGTCGACCGGGCGCCGATCCGCGGCGGCAAGGACATCTCCGACTTGGTCGATCGGGAGTGCCGTCGCACGCCGGGCTGCGGCGACGAGTCGTGGTTCAACGATCGGGGTGTGTATTTCACGTCCGGCACCTCGGTGACGATCCGCGATGTCGACGACCTGCGCCACGATCGCAACCGCGAGGACCGCGATCTGCACCGCGCCACAGTCGTCGTGATGGAGCGAGCCGAAGACCCGGTGCTCGACACGCTCCACGACGGCACGAGGGACGGGGAAGGCGCGGTCTCGGTGCAGTTCTGGGTCGATCGGACGACGTCGTGAGCGATCGCTTGGCAGCCGGACGCCGTGCGCTCGGGATCGGTGGATCCGATCCTGTTCCGCGGCTTCGCGACGGACTTCGGGGGAATCGGTACCCGCTCGTTGCGTTGTCGGGGATCGCGGCTGTCCACCAGCTGCAGCCCCTCGTCCTGCTCGCGCTCGGCTCCGAGATCGGGGACGTGACCGGAGGCGGTCCCGGCACGATCTCGTTCGCGGTCGCGTTTCACGCACTTGCCTATTACTTGGGCGCATTGCGGTTCGCCGTCGAGACCGAGTCGCGACCGAACCGTGCGGAGATCGCCGCGCGGACGGCGTTCGCCTGGTCGTTCATCACGCTGATCACGGCCTTCGCCGCTTCAGGCAGTGCCATCGTTGCGGCGCTCGCGGCGGCTGGGTTCGTGCGCGGAGCCGTGTTCTCGATCCATCCGCCGCTGCTGATGGACAGCTACCCGACAGGGGTGCGCGGACGCGTCTTCGGCATCTGGTGGGCAGCTCAAGCCTTCGGGATGGGCGCCGGGCTGATCGGGTTCGCGCTCGCGTACCGGATCTTCGACCTGAACTGGCGATCGGCGTTCCTCGTCGCCGGCATGGTGTCGTTCTTGCCCGTCCTCATCGCCGAGTGGTTGCGCGACCCGGGCTTCGGTGGACATGACGAGCGCGCCGTGCGCGAGACGGCAGCCGGTCCCGACGGTGCGGCGCCGCAGTCGCGTTCCTCGACGCTCGGGCTCGGGGAGATCATCAGGCGGCTGATGCTCGTCGCCGCATTCAAGCAGTCGCTCGTAGCGTTCGCGGTCCTCGGCGTCTTCGTAGTTCCGATGCAGTCCTTCGTGAGCGCGTACCTCGATCTGCGCTGGAACGTCTTCGCGGACCAGCGCGCGATCGTGCTCGGTGTCGTGTGGCTCAGCGCGGTCCCCGTCGTAGTTGTCGCGGGACGCATCATCGACCGGTCGTTTCGGAACGACCCCGGCGCGCCCTTGCGTTTCGCTGCACGCGCTCTTGGGGCCGGCGCGGTTCTCGTCGCGCTCGCCGTGAACGTCCCTTCCTACGCTCTGTGCTTGACGCTGCTCTCCGCCGGATACGCGGCACTCTGGGCCGCATATCCGGCTGCGTTCCTCTCGGTGCTTTCCGTCGTCCCGCCGCGGTATCGCGCACACGCCACCGCCCTGCTCGGCATCACGTCGACGATCGTTGGCGGACTCGGCGGCCTCATCGTCTTCGGAGGACTCGATCGTCGCATCGGGTTGTCGGGCGCTGTGGTCGCGCTCCTCATCCCAGCGGCGGTGGGCGTACGGTTGTTCTCGAGGGCGTCGAAGGTGGTCTCGGAAGACCTCGACAAGTTCGTCGAGGAGACCTCGGAGGACGCGGTGCTGCGCGCAACGCTCGTGCGCGGCGGAACACTTCCGTTGTTGCGGTGTCACGGCATCGACTTCTCGTATGGGCAGCTCCAGGTGCTCTTCGGTGTCGACTTCTCGATCGCCGAGCAGGAGATGGTTGCCCTGCTCGGCACCAATGGCGCTGGGAAATCGACCCTCCTTCGTGTGATCTCGGGGCTCGGACTCCCGTCGCGTGGCACCGTCCATTACCGTGGCGAGGACGTTTCCTTCTTGGACGCCGAGCGGCGCGTGCGTCTCGGCATCGTGCAGATCCCCGGCGGGCGTGCGGTGTTCGATCCGATGACGGTCGTCGAGAACATCAAGGTGTTCGGCTACGCCTTCGATCGTGACACGAAGACGATCGAGAAGGGGATGGAGGCTGCGTTCGAAGCCATGCCGCGCCTGTACGAACGGCGCAATAGTCGTGCCCGAACGCTGTCGGGCGGGGAGCGACAGATGCTCGGCCTCGCGAAGGCGTTCGTGCTGAGGCCCCGGCTCTTACTGATCGACGAACTCTCACTCGGGCTCGCGCCGCGCATCGTCAGCGAGCTGCTCGATACGGTGCGCGCGATCAACGCATCGGGAACCGCCGTTGTGCTCGTCGAGCAGTCGGTCAACGTTGCGCTGTCTGTCGTCGACCACGCGTATTTCATGGAGCGCGGCCAGATCCGCTTCGACGGATCGGCAACCGAGCTGCTGGAGCGGCCCGACCTCATCCGGTCGGTCTTCCTCGAAGGGGCCACCAAGGAACGGTAAGGTTGTCGGCCATGAGCGAGCACATCCGGTACGAAGTCTCCGACGGCATCGGACAGATCACCATCGACCGGCCCGAGAAGCGCAACGCGATGACGTACCTCATGCTCGCAGAGTTCATCGAGACCGTCCGGACGGCCGGCGCCGACGACGCGGCTCGGGTGCTCATCGTCACCGGGTCCGGTGGCGCCTTCTGCGCCGGGACCGACTTAGCCGACCTCAACACGATCCCCGGTGAGACGCGCGGCGTTCGCGGCGAGGCCGAGGACCACGATGTCTGGTGGCCGCTCGCGGCGTGCCCGAAGCCGGTGATCGCCGCGATCGACGGACCGGCCGTCGGCATGGGGGCCGAGTTCACCTCGCAATGCGACGTCCGTATCGCGTCGACGAACGCGCGGTTCGCGTGGAACTTCGTCCACAGAGGTCTCGTCCCGGACACCGGTGCGGGCACCTGGCTGCTGCCGCGCATCATCGGACTGCCGGTGGCTTTACGTCTCCTGTACTCCGGCGAGTTCATCGACGCCGAGCAAGCCCTCGCGCTTGGTTACGTCACCGCCGTCGTCGAACCGGACGATCTGCTCCCGAGGGCCCGCGAGATCGCGAACGTGTTCCTCGCCGGCTCGCCGCACTCCCAGAAGCTGATCAAGGATCTCGTCTACAACGGGATCTCACGCGACCTCGGAGAGCACATGCAGCACCACGTACGGGCGCTCACCGCCTGCTTCCGCTCCGAGGATCACAAGGAAGGTGTCGCCGCGTTCCTCGAGCGCCGCGAAGCGAAGTTCACCGGCCGCTAACTGAGACCGTTCGTTCCGTCGGCGACGACGTAGGGGTGTCGGGTTTGCCACATACCATCCACCGGTGACGGACCAGCCGGCTCCCGCTATCTCTGTCCGCGACCTGACCATGACGTACCGCGCCCCGGTCCGTGAGCACGGGATCCGTGGATCTCTGCGCGCGCTCGTCAAGCGGACCTTCCGCGAGGTCGAGGCCGTTCGCAAAGTGACGTTCGACGTCGAGCACGGCGAGGTCATCGGCTTCATCGGGCCGAACGGCGCCGGCAAGACGTCGACGCTGAAGATGCTGTCCGGTGTTCTGCACCCGACGGGCGGCGACGCGCACGTCCTCGGACACACGCCGTGGCGTCGCGAAGGCGACTTCCTCCGGCAGATCGCGCTGATCCGCGGGAGCAAGCCCTTCGAGCTCTTCGGCGAGCTCACCGTGATGGACGTTCTTCGGTTCCAGCGACTCATCTACGAGGTCCCGGAAGAGGACTTCCGGCGATACGTCGGCGAGCTGACGGATCTGCTCGAGCTCGAGCCGCTCAAGCGCCGGCAGGTCCGCGCCCTCTCGCTCGGCGAGCGGATGCGTGTCGGTTTCGCCAACGCGCTCGTGTACCGGCCACGGGTGCTGTTCCTGGACGAACCGACGATCGGACTTGACGTCACAGCAGCCGCGAACGTCCGCGCGTTCATCAAGGACTATTGCGCGACGACTGGTGCGACCGTCCTGCTCACATCTCACGCGATGAACGACGTCGAAACGCTGTGCAAACGCATCGTGCTCATCGACGAAGGGACGCTGCGCTACGACGGTCCGTTGCAGCAGCTGGCCACGCGCCTCGCGCCGTGGAAGCTGTTGCGGGTAGCGGTGACCGACGGCGGCTCGGTCGATTGGACGCAGTACGGCGAAGTCGTCGGATTCGACGACGGTCACGCGCAGATACGCGTCCCGCGTGACGCAGCCCCGGCGGTGACGGCGCGGCTGCTCGCGGAGTTGCCCGTGCACGACCTGACCGTCGAGAACCCACCGCTCGAGTCGGTGATCGACCTGGTCTACCGCGAAGGGATCACGTGAGCGCGATCGCCGTCCGTCGGAATACGTTTCTGCTCGGCGGCTACGTGCGCCGGCATTTCCTCTCATGGACGGCCGGGTGGAGCTTCGCGATCACGATCTATCTGAGCAGGCTCGTGACACCGCTCATCGGACTTGCGCTCTGGACGAAGGCCATCCCCAACGATCCGAGTGTCGCGGCGTACTACGTCGCGATGATCTTCTGCGTGATGGCGACGGACTCGCCGGAGAACCACACGTTCGCCCAACGGGTCTACGACGGCGCCTTCACCGACGACCTCCTGCGTCCACATCCCGTCACGATCTCAACGGTCGGCTTCAATATCGCGTTCAAAGCCTTCAACGTCCTCGGCGCGATCCCGATCGCGATCGTCGTCGGGCTGTTGACGGACGTGCGTCTGCTGCCGACGCGCGTCTTGCTCGCCGTCCCCGCCGTCATCCTCGGTTCGGCGATCGCGTTCGTCCTGATGTTCACGCTCGCGCAGTCGTCCTTCTGGACGCCGCGGGTGCACGCCGTGACCGCGATCGGACAGAGCATGATCTTCGTCCTCGGCGGGGGAGCGGCGCCGATCCCGTTCCTGCCCGAGGGGATGCGCGCGTGGTTGATCGCGCTCCCGTTCCGCGCGATCAACGGCTTCCCGTGCGAAGTGTTGTCGGGACTCGTGACCGGACGGGACATCGTCACGGGCTACCTGCTCCAAGTCGTGTGGCTCGCCGTGCTCGCGTTCGCATCGCGGCGGGTATGGCTGGCGGGCGTCCGCCGCTACGTCGCGGTGGGGGGCTAAACGTTGCGCATGCTTCGCCAAACTGTGCGGGTTTCGCGATTGCTCGGCGGGATCGCGTCGATCTCGCTTCAGCGCGACCTCGCGTACCGCTCCGAGATCTTCGTCCGCGTCGGGTTGAGCGTGCTCACCGCCTTCGGGACGATCGCGTCACTCGCGGCCGTGTACTCCCACGTCGAGCTCCTGGCCGGCTGGCGCTTCGGCGAAGCGGTGCTCGTGCTCGGGATGTTCATGATCGTGAATGGCCTGCTGCTCACGTTCATCGAGCCGAACCTCGAATGGTTCGCCGAGAAGCTTCGGACGGGGATGCTGGACGACGTCCTGCTCAAGCCCGTGCCGAGCATCTTCTTGACGTCCTTCGCAACGTCGCGTCCCTGGTCGCTCGTCGACGTGTTGATGGGTGTGGCGGTTGGGATGTTCGGCGTCGCGTCACTCGACGTGCCGATCACCGCAGGGGGTGTCTTCGGAAGCCTCGCGCTGGTCGGCGTCGGAGCGATCGCGGCGTGGGCCATCCGGCTGGCGTGCGCGACGGCGTCCTTCTGGGCCCCCGGTCTCGAGCTGTCCGTGTTCTGGTACGCGCCGTGGACGCTCGGGCGCTATCCCGTCGACGCTTACGGGAAGATCGCGCGGACGGCACTCACGTACGTGCTTCCGGTCGCCTTCGTGTCAACGTTCCCGGCGCGCGCGCTGACACGCGGAACGAGCGCGGCGTTGCTGTTCGGCGGACTGGCGACTGCGGTGATCGCGTCGGCCGCCGTCGGCCTGCTGTGGCGCTTCGCCCTCCGGCGCTACACGAGTGCAACCAGCTGACGCGTCCGGCAAATATGGCGTGCCGGTTATCGTCGGTTAACATCGAAGGCAACCGCCGAAAAGGGGAGGCGCATGGCCGGCATCGTGTCTTTCGGAACCTACCTTCCGTACCACCGTCTGAAGCGCGACGCGATCGGCGAATCGCTCAAAGTCCCGTCCGGCAAGGGCACGCGATCGGTCGCGTCCTACGACGAGGATGCAACCACCATGGGGGTCGAAGCCGCGCGTAACGCGCTCGCCGCAACGACCGTTGTGCCGACGTCCCTCTTCTTCGCGACGTCGGTTCCCACCTATCTCGACAAGACCAACGCGAACGCGATCCACGCTGCGCTCGATCTCGATTCAGCAACGGCTGCCTACGACATGACCGGCTCGGTCCGATCTGGGATCGGCGCGATCAGGGCTGCCCTCTCGAATGCATCGCCGACACTTGCCGTGCTCGGCGACATCCGCACGGGCAACCCCGGCGGCGCCGACGAGCGCGACGGTGGCGACGGTGCGGTTGCTCTGCTCTGCGGATCGGAGAACGTGATCGCGGAGTACATCGGCGGTGCGTCCGCCACCGACGAGTTCCTCGAGCGCTGGCGACGCCCAGGTGATGCGGCCTCGCGCGTGTGGGAGGAGCGCTTCGGTGAGGACGTCTACGTCCCGCTCGCCGAGCAAGCCTTCAACGATGCGCTGAAATCCACAGGGGTCACGGCAACCGAGATCGACCACTTGGTTCTCACCGGCACACACGCACGAGCGTTGCGCGCCTTCGCGCGGATGACAGGTGCGCGTCCCGATGCTGTTGTGGGCGACCTCGCGGCAACGGTGGGCAATACCGGCACTGCGCACCCCGGCTTGCTCCTCGCGACCGCGCTCGAGCGCGCGAAGCCGGGCGAGACGATCGCGGTCGTCGTTGCGGCGGACGGCGCCGAGGTCCTCATCTTCCGCGCGACCGACGCGATCTCTGCGTACGAAGCGTCGACAAGCGTCGCCGAGCTCCTCGAAGCGACGCGCGACGACCTCGACTACCAGAAGTTCCTGACGTGGCGTGGGTTCTTGAAGCGCGAACCACCGCGGCGTCCCGATCCTCTCTCTCCGGAATCGCCACCGTCACACCGCTACAAGGCGTGGAAGTTCGCGTTCACCGGAAGCAAGTGCGAAGCGTGCGGCATGCGCCATCTCCCGCCGCAGGACGTGTGCGCGGGTTGCCAGGCCGTCCGTCAGATGAAGCCAGAGCCGATGGCGGACGTGAAGGCGACGATCACTACGTACACGATCGACCGCCTTGCGTATTCGGAGAGCCCGCCGAACGTCGCGGCCGTCGTCGACTTCGACGGCGGCGGACGCTACCGCTGCCAGCTCACCGACGTCGATCCCGATTCCGTCGCGATCGGCGACCGCGTCGAGATGACGTTCCGCAGGATGTTCGAAAGCAATGGGATCGTGAACTACCACTGGAAAGCTCGGCCGATCCGGGGAGGTAATTGATGGGTTCGCACGGGATCCGCGACCAGGTGTGCATCGTCGGGATGGGCTGCACGCCGTTCCGCGAGCACTGGGACAAGGGAGTCGACGAGATGCTCGTCGACTCGGTGACGGGAGCCGTCGCCGACGCCGGGATCAAGCTCGGCGACATCGACGCGTTCTGGCTCGGGACGATGGCGTCCGGGAACTCGGGCATCACGCTGAGCAAGCCGCTCAAGCTCGACTACAAGCCCGTGTCCCGACTCGAGAACTTCTGCGCGACGGGGTCGGAGGCGTTCCGCAACGCGTGCTACGCGATCGCGTCCGGCGCGTACGACATCGGCATGGCGGTTGGTGTCGAGAAGCTCAAGGACAACGGCTTCTCCGGACTCGCCGGCGGTGGCATCGGCGGGGACGGAACGCAAGCGGCGATCACTGCGCCGGCGCTCTTCTCGATGCTCGGCCCGGCCTACGCGAAGAAGTACGGCCTCGATGCCGACGAGCTCAAGGACACCCTCACGCGTATCGCGTGGAAGAACCACAAGAATGGTGCGCTCAACCCGCGCGCGCAGTTCCAGAAGGAAGTCGCGAAGGAGACGATCGCCGCGTCGCCGCTCGTGGCTGGGAATCTCGGCATCTTCGACTGCTCCGGTGTGTCGGACGGTTCGGCAGCCGCGATCATCTGTCGCGCCGAGGACGTCCACCGCTACACCGACAACCCGCTCTACGTGAAGGCGCTGTCGTTCGTCGCGGGCCCCGCGTCGCAGCAGATGGATCCGACGTGGGACTACACGTCGGTGGAAGAGGTCGTGCGGTCGGCATCCGATGCGTACGCACAGGCCGGCATCAGCGATCCGCGCCTCGAGCTCGCGATGGCCGAAGTGCACGACTGCTTCACGGTGACCGAGCTCGTGTTGATGGAGGACATGGGCTTCGCCGAGCGCGGCATGGGCTGGAAGGAAGTGCTCGCCGGGACGTTCGATCTCGACGGCGAGCTCCCTGTGAACCCGGACGGCGGACTGAAGAGCTTCGGACACCCCATCGGTGCGTCCGGACTTCGGATGCTCTTCGAGTGCTGGCTGCAACTCCGAGGTCAGGCACCGCCCGAAAGGCAGATCAAGTCGGTCGAAGCGGGACGCAAGCTCGGACTCACGCAGAACCTCGGCGGGGGCCCGGGCGAGTGCGTGTCCTTCGTGTCCGTCGTGGGAACCGAGCCGGCAGCATGAGCGACCTCGTCCTGTATGAAGTCGACGGCGCCGTCGCGACGATCACGCTGAACCGTCCCGACAAGCTGAACGCAGTGAATTGGGACGTCGTCGAAGGCCTGGACGAAGCCTTCGATGCAGCGGCCGCGGACGATGCGGTGAAGGCAGTGGTGTTGACCGGCGCGGGCAAGGCGTTCTGCGTCGGGGACGACCTGCAGCAGGCGTGGAGCGGTGAACGGTTCGAAGCGCTGATGAAGCGCTTCAAAGAACACCCCGAGGAGCCCGAGTTCACGCGACAGTACGACTTCCCCAAGCCGGTGATCGTGGCGGTCAACGGCTACTGCTTCGCTGGCGCGCTGGAGCTGATCCTCTGGTGCGACATCCTGATCGCGTCGGAGGACGCCCAGTTCGCAACACAGTTCGTGCAGCACGGTCTGACGGCGGGGGCCGTGACGTTCTACAGGCTCCCGCGCTTGATCGGCCACGTGAACGCGAGCTACATGCTGCTGACCGGTGAGCGGGTTCCGGCCGAGACGGCAAGGGCCTGGGGGCTGGTCACAAAGGTGGTGCCGCGCGACGAACTGGTGGCCGAAGCGCAGCGCATCGCGAACGTGATCGCGTCGCATCCGTCGGACGAGGCGA
Source organism: uncultured Actinomycetes bacterium (assembly GCA_964520325.1). GTDB lineage: Bacteria > Actinomycetota > JAICYB01 > JAICYB01 > JAICYB01 > CAZFOB01. The sequence goes on from CAZFOB010000012.1 coordinate 55,091, forward strand.
TCCAGAACACGCGCGAGGGCATCCGAGTGGCTTTGCGCGCCACGCAAGAGGGCCAGAAGGAGATCACTATCTTCTCGAACACCCTTCTGGCGTCCCTCTTCGAACGCATGGGGGCCACCTAGGCCTTGGTCTCGTTGTATATTGGTGCCATATACAACGAGGTGGGACTATTCGCGAAAAGCTCGCCGGGTGCGTTGGCTTCGAGTGGGACGAAGGCAACGCAGACAAGAACCTCGAGAAGCATGTCGTTTCGGATACGGAATGTGAACAGATCTTCTTCAACGATCCCCTCGTCGTGGGCAAGGACCCTGAGCACTCTCAGGACGAGCCGCGTGGGTTCGCACTCGGACGTACCGACGACGGACGGCAACTCTTCGTCGTCTTCTCCGTTCGACGAGCGCTGATCAGAGTCATCTCAGCGAGAGACATGACGAAAAGCGAGCGGAGGCGTTACCAGCCATGAAGAGGAAGCCGATCCCGAGGTTTGAGTCGGAGGATCAGGAACGCAGTTTCTGGGCCGATGCCGACTCGAGTGCGTACGTCGACTGGAGGGCCGGAGAGCGGGTGGTGCTTCCTCGTCTCAAGCCATCGCAGAAGACCATCTCCTTGAGGCTTCCGTCCATGATGTTGGCAGAGCTCAAACGGCTGGCTAACAAGCGCGACGTTCCATATCAGTCGCTGCTCAAAGTGTTCCTTGCCGAACGCCTCGAAGCTGAGCGCCGGGGACGCATTTCGGGATCGGAGTCACCTAATTCGGGAGTGCCGTAAACGGGGTGATTCCCCCGTCGACGACGAACGTGACGTCGTTGTGGCGCTCGAGCTATCTGAGGTAGCCGGGGCTTAGTTGCGAGTCTATGTCGCTTCACCGAAACGTCCAGCGGGATGTGAACCTGCTGATGCTTGCGCTTGTCGCCCGTGTCGGGGGCATGCACTGGATAGGTCGGTCCGGACAAAGTGCGACAGGACATCGGCACGGCTGAACTAGCCGTCAGATGAGATCCGGGGCATCCCCGAAGACTGGGTCCACCCAGTCTTCGGGGGGAATGATTTGGGCGTCGATGCCTGCGTGTTCCTTCAAGAGATAGAGCAGGTTTCCGCCGTCGAGTAGCTCAAGTGGTTTGCCGGCAGCGAACTCGAAGCTTGCCTTTCCGTAGCCACTTGTCGTGACCAGGATGCCCTTTGATGCTCCCTCGTTCTGCATCGTTCCGAAGAGATCGCGGACCGCACTGACGCCCACCGTGTTCTTGTAACGCTTGGCCTGGATGACTACCTTCCCACCGAGGATTGGACGGCTGTCGAAGGCGACACAATCAACGCCGCCGTCTCTGGAGGCCTGCGTGGCCCGAGTGTCGAGGCCCATGGCTTCGAAGAGGTTCGTGATGAGAGATTCGAACTCACCCGGTGTGAGCTTCATCAGGTTCGGCCGGCTGTCCAGAGTCGAAATGACATCGGACTCCTCGATGAATCTCGGATCGACCATGTTGAACTCGAGGACAGGGCGGACTGGAGCGAGTTCAGCGGGGCTTCTCGAAAGGGAGGCGCTCAAGCCTTTCAGGCACTCCGCTGGGTCGACGTTCGCGAGATTGAGTCCTACGAATTGGTCTCGCGTTGTCCTGACCGTGACCAGGCATGGTCGAACAGCTTGGCCCGTCCGCTTGTCCCTGGTTGAGACGAACGCATTGAGGACGACCGTCTCGAGCTTGGCCGTGCGGTCCGCCTCGAAGATCTCGTGAAGCGTCCTGAGAGCGACTTGCGAGACCACCGACGAATACAGAGTGCGACGCTGCGTCGCGGGCAGAGGGGTCGAGGAGATCTCGTCTCTCGGCTTCACATACTTGAAAGACTTCCACTCCGGAATGGCCTCGTAGGGAGGTAGCTCGATCTCAACGACGAGCTGCTTCGACTCAGGAACGAAGGCGCACCTCGTGTGACGAGGGAACACATCTGGATATGCGCTTGAGTCCACCACTTGCGTGAAGTACGCCGCTATCGAGTGTGGGTCGTTGGTCTCGAAGCGATCCCTGAGTGTGTCTATCTCTGCGTGCTGCTTCTGCACGGCGGCCTCGGCCTGTGCGACCTGTGCCCGGTACGCGCGTTCTGCCTCCTCGAGGTGAGCAAGTCGCTCTGTCTCTCGCTCGCGATGCGCGTCCAGTAGTTTGATGAACGCTTCTTTCGCTTGCCCCATCTCCTCCTCCCACCGAGCCTTGGCACCGGGAACCAACTTGCCGAGACCGTGCGGTGCCGTCGGGACAAAGTCGCGGGCGTCCGGTGCCTTTTCCTCGACGCTCAGTGCTCCCGGTGCGAACGGCGCGATCGCGACGACTTCCTTAAGAGACTCGAAGTCGATGTAGTCGTCAACCGTCAGCGTTGTAGTCAAAAGGCCCCCAAGCGCGGCAGTCGTTTCGGCGAGGCGTTCATTCATGTCAGCGACTTGTTCTTCTCTTGCCGCGATGCGTGCTTGCTTTTCTTCGCGGGCGTTGGCTAATGTTCCGCGCTCGCGAGCGCTCCGCGCTCGCTCGATTCGCCGGGCCTCACTGGACAAGAGCCGTAGCTGCTGCGCGGTCGCGCTGTTCCTCGTGCGGCAGCCTGGACAATGGAATGTGATGATGCCGCTGCCGACAACGGCTCCATGAACTGCGATTGGCGAACGACAGCGTCGGCAAAGGATGAAGCGGACATCGGTCTGGCACCCTCGACACCGAAACCCTGGTGTGCCCGACGCGACGCCGTTGGACATGCCGCATGCTGGGCATAGTTCCGCGTTCAAGTGGTGCTCCTGTGCGCTCCCGGTCCTGCCCTCAAGCTAGTTGCGTCCGCCAGACGTGGCCACTCGGCGGCACAGTCGGATGCGGTTCCAAGGGTAGGTCTAATCCGGCGTTACGTAGGCGGCGGTGATGCCGCCGTCTACCACGAACGTGGCCCCCGTTGTGAAACTGGACTCGTCTGACGCGAGCCAGAGCGCCGCTTTCGCGATCTCGGAGGCTTCGCCGAAGCGTCCGAGCGGGATGTGAACCAAACGGCGGTTGCGCTTCTCGTCGGTGTCGAGCACCTTCATCAACAGGTCTGTTCGGATCGGCCCCGGGCAGAGCGCGTTCACGCGGATGTTCTCTCGCGCGTGGATCGTCGCAAGCTCGCGGCTCATCGCGAGCACACCGCCTTTCGACGCCGTGTACGCGATCTGCGGCGTCGCGGCTCCCATCAGCGCTACGAAGCTCGCCGTGTTCACGATCGAGCCGCCGCCGGCTCTTCGCAACGCAGGGATCCCGTAGCGACACCCCAGGTACACGCCTTTGAGGTTCACGTTCATCGTGAGGTCCCAGACATCCTCGTCGGTGTCCTGCGTGTCGCCGTCGTTGGCGAGCATGATCCCGGCGTTGTTGAACAGGACGTCCAGCTTCCCGAAAGCATCCTCCGCCTTCGCTATCATCGCTTCGCAGTCGACGGCCTTCGATACGTCGGCTCTGATCGAGATCGCTTCGCCGCCGGTCTCGATGATGTCCTCGGCGACGGAAGCCGCTCGGTCGCCGTCGAGATCGACCACCGCGACGCGCGCACCCTCGGACGCGAACAGCAGCGCCGACTCCCGCCCGATCTCGCCGGCGCCTCCGGTGATCAGCGCGACCTTTCCGTCCAATCGAGTCACGCGCGCACCAACGACGCTCCGACGAACGCGTCGAACAGTCTCGCCTGCGTCGGATCGGCCGTAGCCGTGAGCTCGGGGTGCCATTGCACACCGAACAGCCACGGATGACCCCCAACATCGATGACCTCGACGGCTTCGATGATCCCGTCAGGTGCCCGAGCGACGGCGCGCAGACCAGAACCGAGGCGGTCGACCGCTTGGTGGTGCCACGACATCGGTTCGATCTCGGCCGCGCCGAGCAGAGAAGCCAGACGGGACGACGCGTCTACCGAGATCGGGTGCGGCACAGGGCCGGGCGGCTGTGTGCGGTGGAGCACGTCCTCGCCGACGACATCGGGCACGTGGACGTGAAGCGTCCCTCCGAGCGCAACATTCAGCACCTGCGTCCCGCGGCAGATCGCGAGGAGCGGTAATCCGCGCTCGACGGCGAGCCGAGCCAGCGCGATCTCCATCGAGTCACGACCGGCGTCCGTCATGTAGACCTTCTCGTGCGTCGGGCCACCCCACACCGATGGGTCGATGTCGCCTCCACCCGTCAGGACTAATCCGTCGACGACGTCCAGCAAACCGGCAACATCGGGCTCTCCGGGTGGTACCAACACCGCGCGTCCGCCGGCAGCGCGCACGCACGAGACGTACTCCTCGGGCAGGTTGATGCGGTCGACGACTTCGTCCGGGCCGTATGTCGTGATCGCGATCAGAGGGGCGGGCATCTGGTTTCTAGATCCGTTCGAAGTAGCGGGCGCGTTCCCAGTCGGTGACGGCGCGACCGTACGCGGCGTCCTCGGTTCGGAAGAAGTGGACGTAGTGCTCGATGACGTCCTCACCGAATGCGCGCCGTGCGAAGGTCGACGCCTCCAAGAGCTGAACAGCTTCGGACAGCGACGAGGGCACTTGCGGCAGTTCGGCGGCCGCGTAGATGTCACCGATGAACGGCGGCGGCGGCTCGATCTTCTGTGCGATGCCGTCCATGCCCGACGCGATCGCAGCGGCGAAGGCGAGATACGGATTCACGTCGGCCCCCGGGATCCGGCATTCGATGCGAAGCGACGAACCAGAGCCGACCACGCGGAACCCGGCCGTGCGGTTGTCCGGCGACCAGGCCAGCGCGGTGGGGGCCCAGCTCTGCGGTTGGAACCTCTTGTAGGAGTTGACCGTCGGCGCATAGAACGCACACAGCTCGGCCGCGTGCGCGATCCATCCACCGAGGAACCAGCGGAACTCGTCCGACTCGCCGGCGAAGACGTTGCTGCCGTCCTTCCAGAGCGACAGATGGAGGTGCGAGCTCGAGCCGGCCTGGTGTTCGTCGACCTTCGCCATGAACGTGACGCACGCATCCTTCTGTTCGGCGATCTCCTTCAGACACTGCTTGACGAGCACGTGGCGGTCGGCCATCTCGAGCACGGACGCGTAGCGCACGTTGATCTCGTGCTGGCCCTTGCCCCACTCGCCCTTCGTGCTTTCGACCGGGATGCCCGAGGCCGTGAGCTGACGGCGGAACGCACCGTTGATGTCCTCGGTGCGGGAGCCCTGCAGCAGGTGGTAGTCCTCGAGGTACCAACCCGCCGACGGAAGCGACTGGTACGCGTCTCGTGCCGCCTGCTCGAAGGACGTCCGGTACAGGTAGTACTCGAGCTCCGACGCCGCCATCACGTCGTACCCGCACTGTGAGGCCTGCGCTTGCAGGACCGTGCGCGGTGCGACCGAGACGGGAGAGTAGTCGGCGTTGTGCGCGTCGCACATCACGATCGCCGTCCGGTCGAGCCATGTCGCCACACGAAGCGTCGGCAGGTCGCAGCTCAGATGGACGTCGCCGTACCCCTTGTCCCAGCTCGCGAAGTCGTAGCCGGGCACCGGCTCCATCTCCATATCGATGGTGAAGAGGTAGTCGCACGCGTGCATCCCCTCGACGCCTTCCTCGAGGAAGTAGTTCGCATCGATGCGCTTGCCGAGGAGGCGTCCATAGAGATCGGGGAACGCGCAGATGACGGTATCGATCAGGCCCTGCGACACGAGCTCCTTGAACCGATCGATGTCCATCGCCACGGTCTGCCAGTCTGGCACGCAGAAGGGGGCCGACGATGACGGACACTGGCTCGACGATGACGGACGCTCGCCGGCTGCACGAGGACGCTGTCGTGGTCGACTGCCACAACGACCTCATCCTGTTGGTCGCCCGCAAGCGGCAGGTCGGGCAGCCCGACCACTTCGCGGACTACTGGCTCCCCGAGCTTCGAAACGGGGGAGTGGACGTGCAGGTCCTCCCCATCTACCTCGACGATGAGTATCGTCCCGACGGCGCACTTCGCCGCACTCTCGTGCTGATCGAGCTCGCACACCGGCTCGTGGAGGCGCACTCGGACGACGTTGCGTTGTGCCTCACGGGGGCCGAGATCGACGCGGCCGTCGCGTCCGGGCGGATCGCGTTCGTCCTCGCGCTCGAAGGCATGGAGGCACTCGGGAGCAACGTCGAGCTCGTCGAGACGTTCTACCGGCTCGGCGTCCGGATGATGTCATTCACGCACTTCGGTCGAACGGCGATGGCGGACGGCAGCGCCGAGGACGACGCCGGGAGCCGGCTCACCCGCGCGGGGGCCGAGGCCGTGGCGGAGATGGAGCGTCTGGGGATCGTCGTTGACGTGTCGCACCTCGGCATCGCGGGGACGGATCATGTGCTCGAGATCGCCACGCGGCCCGTGATCGCGTCCCATTCGTCGGTGCGTGCACTCGCCGACCACCATCGCAACCTGCGCGACGGAGTGATCACGTCGGTGGCGGCGTCCGGTGGTGTTGTCGGGATCAACTTCTTCCCGTGGTTCATCGATGTGAAGGCGCCGACGATCGACCGCGTCGTCGATCACATCGCGCACGTGCGGGACGTCGCCGGGATCGACCACGTGGGGATCGGTCCAGACTTCATCCGCGAGTACTTCGACGAGTTCTACAGCGCCTATCCGGACATGGAGACGGAAGGTCTGCGTCTGAACACCGCCATCGATGGCCTCGGCTTCTCGCGAGACCTGCCGAACCTCACACGCGTGCTGCTCGAACGCGGGTTCTCCGACGAGGAAGTGCGCAAGATCCTCGGCGAGAACTTCCTACGAGTGTTCCGTCAGGTGATGGGTGTGCCAGCTGGGGCGTGAGGTCCGGTTCGAGTCCTGTCAGGCCCAACTCGAAAACCGCACGTGGCTGCGCTCCCGGCGGCCGAGCACCACGTACTCGCGGGGTCCCCGCACGTCCCGCACGTCCCGCACGCGCGGCGAAAGTGTCCGAGTTCGCGTCCCGGGCGTGCCGTAGTCGTCATTTGGCGGCGCTGGTATTGTCTCGCAGTTGGGGCGAGGGTGTGGGTTGCCGACAAAGGGGGGACGAGATGACGATCGACGCGGCTCTTGACGTTCTGGATCCGGCTCACGCGGATTTCGACGCGCGACGCTCGACCTTCAACGGGATGATCGATCGGCAGCCCGCCTACATCGTCCGCTGTTCGAGCGTCGACGACGTCCGCGGTGCGGTCCGGTTCGCACGAGAAAAGGGACTGCCTCTCTCGATTCGTGGCGGCGGGCACGGGATCGCCGGTCTTTGCGTCGGCGAAGGCGCGGTTGTCGTCGATCTCGTCGGGCTGCGCGACGTGCAAGTCGACCCGGACGCCAAGACGGCGGTTGCCGGTGGCGGCGCCACCTGGGAGGAATACGACGCGGCGACCCAAGCCTTCGGTCTGGCGAGCACGGGTGGAACCTTCACCGATACAGGAATCGCGGGCCTGACTCTGGGCGGCGGAATCGGTCACCTTCAGGGCAAGCTCGGCCTCGCCGTAGACAATCTCATCGGAGCACATGTCGTGATGGCGGACGGTGAGGTCGTCAAAGCATCAGAGGACGAGAACGCCGATCTCTTCTGGGCGCTTCGTGGAGGCGGCGGAAACTTCGGCGTAGTGACGCATTTCGAGTACCGCCTTCATCCGGTCGCCGAGCTCTTCGGTGGCATGATCGCGTTTTCGCCCGACGACGCCTGCAACGTGCTCCGCGTCGCGCGCGACCTCTCGGCGGGCGGTCCGGATGAATTGATGATCATGAGCATCCTCGGGACGGAGGCCGAGAGCGGGATGGAGGTCAACGTCGTCAGCGCTTGCTACCAGGGCCCCATCGCCGAAGGCGAGCGGCTGGTCGCACCGCTGCGCGCTGCCGCGTCGCCGCTGATCGATCTCCTGCGGCCGTTGTCGTACACCGAGATGCAGGCAACATTCCCGCTCATGCCGTTCGGCCTTCGCAACTACTGGAAGGGACATTTCCTGACACGTTTTCCGGACGACGCCATCGACGAATCCGTGGACCGGTACAGTGCCCGTCCGAAGCCGAGCGGCTCCACGCTTCTCTTCGAGTTCATAGGCGGTGTTCCGACGCGAGTACCGTCCGACTCGATGGCGTTCAACCACCGCGACGCACGACAGAACGTGAGTGCGCTCGGAATCTGGCAGGATCCCGCCCAGGACGCCGACCAAATCGCGTGGGCACGCGCATATGCTGCGATGCTCGAGCCGTACTCAACCGGCGGCACGTACGTGAATTACATGTCCGAGGACGAACCTTCGGAGCGCGTCCGCGCTGCGTACGGAGACGAGAAGTTCGCGCGGCTACGGGGGATCAAGAAGCGCTACGACCCGGACAACGTGTTCCGTTTCAATCAGAACATCCCGCCGGCCGACTAGTCCTCGTCTTGCCGTGATCGGCCAAACTGTCGTCGAGCAGCGACGCCGCGGCGGCGGCCTCGGGGTTTGAGAAACTCCTATCACGCCCACTGCGGCTTGTCGAAGTTCGGGTGATGATTCGGAAGTGGCGACGACCAGACGCTGTGGGTCCGATCCGCGCCGTAACGATTGCGGAACGGTCACAGGTCACTATCTGACGAGATGAGAGTCAAGCGGGTCGTCGGCTGGGCGGGCGCCCTGCTGTCGGTTGGGCTTACGGCAGTCGTCGTCCCGATCGTGGTCAGCGAACCTCTCACGGAGGCCGCACCGGCGCTACTCGGGCACATCCCGTTCCTCGGGATGGCTCTTGTGGGGGCCGTGCTGGCAGATCGCCGGCCAAGCAATGCAACGGGTTGGTTCCTGCTCGTGGCAGGTTTCCTGAGCGTACTGAACGGTACGGCTCTCGAGTACGCCACCAACGCGCCGGCGACACCATTCGCCGATCTCGCGGCATGGGTCGCGTTCTGGGTCTGGCTACCGAGCACGGCGTTGCTCGGCGCCGTTCTCGCTGTGTTCCCTTCGGGCGTGGCCGTGAACCGCTTCTGGCGCTGGTACGTGCGCGCGGCGGTGCTCACCGGCCCTGTGGTCGCTATCGCATCCGTGTCGGCTCTCGGGGGTCCGCGGGAGCAACTGCTCGGCGGTCCGTCCAACGCAACGTTCCCGGGCAGCGCGTTCGTCCGGTTTCTCGCCACCTGGCCCATCGCGCTGTTCCTGCCACTCGGATTCGTCGCCTTGGTCATCCGGTTCGTTCGCGCTCGCGGGGTGGAGCGTGTGCAGATGAAATGGTTCGTACTTGGCGCGGGCGTGCTTGCGATGTCGACGTTCGTGATGGTTGGCGGAGCGCTGATCCTTGGTATCGAGGATCCCATCGCGCACCCCGTTGGATATCTGAGTCTCGGCGTCGGGACCCTCGCCATCCCGGTCTCAGCAGGCGTCGCGATCCTGCGCTATCGGCTCTACGATATCGACCGGCTCATCAGTCGGACGTTCTCGTACGCGATCGTGACGGCTCTGCTGGGTTCGACGTTCGCCGTGCTTGTCGTCGTTCCTGCCCAATTCCTGGGAACTGCCTCGACGCCCGACTACGCGATCGCCGGCGCGACGCTGATCGTCGCAGCGCTCATTAGACCGGTGCGAAGGAGGGTTCAAAGCGCCGTGGATCACCGATTCAACCGACGGCGCTACCAGGCGGAGCACACGATCGACGCCTTCCAGAGTCGGCTCCGAGCACAGATCGACATCGACGCTCTCAGTGCCGAACTACGGGACGTCGTTCATCGGACGATGCAGCCGAAGTCCGTGTCGCTCTGGGTCCGGTCTTGACCCAGAGGCGCCCGTGAACGCGTTTAGGCACTCACCACCCGCGTTTGTCGTGGCCAACTTCTCGAGCTGACTGAACGTGGGGAGGTCGTTGGATCGGTAACCGGGTCTTCATCCCGGCGGCCTGCCGAGTATTCAGGATGGCGGCTCAAAGAGTCGTCACGAGTTCTCTTAGCGGCGCGAGTAGGTCCGCAAGCGACTCGAAAGTCATCTGTGCGCTCGGTTGATCAGCAGGTGAGCGAGATCACGCAGCAAGTTCGAGTAGTGTCCCGTCTGGTCCACAATCGGGGACCAGAAATCCCTAATGGAACGTTTGCGATCCGGGCCAACTGGGCTCGAAACGACCGACTTTGGTTGGAGTGCATCTACACCCCAAGTCAGGCCGGCGCGGAAAGACCCGCGCTCGCTTAATGGATCGCCGCGAGCGCGGCGACGGCGGCGTCGACGACCTGCGGCAACGACCGGGGTCGGCCTTCCGCGTATCCAGATCGGTATTCATCGCCATGTACCTCCTCGCCGAGGAGGTCTTCCGCCGCGACGTAGAAGTGCTCCAGCCACGCATTGACGGACCAGCAGGATCCGAGAGTGCCGTCGCGTCCGGCATCAAGTGCTCCCTGGATCGCGCCGGCGGACCGCGCGTCGCCCGCGTGCGCGAATAGCGCGATCGTCTGGATGAGCGTGAACCATGACACCATCGGAACGCCGATCGTGCTGCCGCGTTCGAGCACAGCGCGAACGATTTCGACAGCCCCGGGGAGATCGCCTTCCAGTCGGTGTACCTCGGCGAGGCACAACGTCCACCACGCGCCGCTCCACGAAGAGTCGCCCTGATCCGCAACGATCGGTTCCAGTAGAGCACGCGCCTCGGCCAGTCGTCCGTCGAACGTCCACACGATCGCTGTCACCCAATCGCAGTTCCTCGCGCCCAGCGTCCATCCAAACGAGCCGCAGATCTCCCGAACGCGGGGACACATCGCAAGCACTGCTTCGAAGTCGTGGTCGATCATCGCGGTCAGGATCGACACCCACCGGACACCGACGGCGTTTGGGCCGAGCGAGTCAGGCTCCGAAGCGACGGTGTCGATGAGCGCGCGGGCTCGTTCGACCTCACCAGCTACAGAAGCGCCCATCGCCAGCATGAGCAAGCTCGACCCTTTCTCCAGCGACGGAGGAAGCTCGCGGGCACCGGCTTCTGCTCGCGTTGAGACCTCGCACCAAGCGTTCCATTCGCCGAGGAAGGCGTGAAAGTTTGCGATCGTCGAAAGTGTTTGTTCGTCGAGGCCCGGCGCCGTCCCCGGCAGGTCGAGCGCGGCGCGCGTCCGGTCGACCCCTTCGCATATGAGACCAAGCTCGATCCACGCCCAACCAAAATCCGCGAGCATGCGTAACGCCGTCTGCCGGTCGTTGTCGGTCATCGCTCGCGTGAGCGCCGACCTGACGTTGTCGATCTCGGCCGCATTTGAAGGCGCGCGACCATTGAACAGGCTGTCGACGCCCGCGGCCCTTGCGACCGGCAGACAGAACTGAGTATGTCTCCTTCCCACCTCGTCGGACTCGCCCGACTCGACGAGCTTCCGGTTGGCGAACTGACCAACGATGTGCAGCAAACGGTAACGGTCGGTCGCGTCGTCGTAGACCACCAGCGACCGATCCACGAGAGCAGAGAGCAGATCGAGGATGTCGCCGCCGCCCAGCGGCTCGAATCCGCATACGGATTCAGCGGCTTGCAGGGTAAACCCCCCGGCGAAGACGGAGAGTCTGCGGAAGAGCACCTTTTCGGCGTCCTCGAGGAGGTCGTGGCTCCAGGTGATCGTCGCTTCGAGTGTCCGATGACGCTCGACGGCGCGCGCACCTCCGGTGAGCACCCGGAAGGCATCGTCCAACCGTGAGGCGAGGCTGTCGATGGAAAGTGTCCTCAGCCGTGACGCGGCGAGCTCGATCGCGAGAGGGAGACCGTCGAGGCGCTCGAGAACCGCTTCGACGACGTGTGCGGTGCGGTCGTCGATCTCGAAGCCAGGACGCGCGAGGCGCGCACGGTCGACGAACAGTTGCGCGGCTGGCGATATCGCTCCGCGCGTGGAGAGCGACGGCACCGCGAAGACTCGCTCGCCGTCGACGCCGAGCGGTTCGCGGCTCGTTGCGATGATCCGGATATCCGCACAACGGTGAACGATCCGATCGACGATACGAGCCGACTCGGCGACGAGGTGTTCGCAGTTGTCGAGCACGATCAGTGTCTTGCGCTGCGCGAGGAGCTCGAGCGCGCGATCCTCCATAGCCAGTTTCGCTCCGTCGCCTTGTGCGGCTTCCGACAGCCGGTCGTAGACACCGACCGTTTCCGCCAGTGTCTGCACCAGCAGACCCGGGTCCGAGACATCGCCTAGGCGGACCAGCCACACGCCGTCCGGGAATCCTTCGAGGAGGCTCGCAGAAGCGTGCAACGCCAGGCGCGTCTTTCCCGCACCACCGACCGCAGTGAGCGTGATCAGCGGCGTCGTCGGGACCAACGCGGCGATCTGTTCGATCTCCTGTTCCCGACCGACGAACGTCGAGACCTGGACGGGAAGGTTGTTCGGGCGGGAACCGACAGAGTTCAGAGGGGGGAACCCGTCCAGTAATCCCGCGGATCGAAGCTCGTACACGTGCTCAGGGCGCGAGAGGTCGCGCAGTCCGTGCTCTCCGAGATCAGCAAGCGTGAGGTCGTCCGGTAGGGATTCGGACGCGAGCTCGCCCGTGCGGGCGGAGATGAGGATTTGCCCGCCGGCAGCGATCCCGCGCAGCCGCGCGACGCGGTTCACCGTCCCGCCATAGAATTCGCCGTCGCGCTCCGGGACTTCACCGGTGTGTAAGCCCGCGCGTACTCGAAGTTCGATCCCTTCCGGACGCTCACCCGCCAGCTGGCGAGCGAAGTCACGCGCCCCCACGATGGCGTCAACGGCGCGCTCGAACGTGCAGAACATGCTGTCGCCTTCGCCGCGAACCTTGTGGACTATCCCGTGATTCGCCACAACCGCCGCCGAGACGATCTCCTCCATCCGGACGAGCGCGCGGCCCATGACGTCCGGATGTTTCTCCCAAAGCGCGGTCGAGCCTTCGAGGTCCGTTAGTAGAAACGTGTACGTCGCCATCCCAACCCCATGCTGCTCCTATATGGGGCTGAAGCGCTTATACCGTCTCGGTCCTCCCGGTTATCGCACCTAGGATCCGGCCTACAAGCACGAGATTGGCGAGCATGTCGCTCACATCAGCAGCTCAGCAAGCTCCCGTAGGTGGTTCGAGTAGTGTCCCGAGTGGTCCGCCGGGATCTGGCTCAGCGACGGATCGACTCGGCCACGGGAAGCGAGATCGAGACCCTCGTCCCCGACGGCGCGACCGATGCACAGGCGACGGTTCCGCCATGCGCGATGGCAACGCCCCGTACGAACGACAGGCCGAGACCGAGACCGTTGAACCGCCTGGCGTCCGAGGTGTCGGCTTGCGTGAATTCCTCGAACGCCAATCGCCGTGCCGCCGGGTTCATCCCGACTCCTTGGTCGCCCACCGCGAACTCCACCGCGGGACGTCCGGTGAGCTCGATGCGACGAGCCGTGATGGTGACCGCTCCACCATCCGGCGAGAACTTGACGGCGTTGTCGATGAGCTCGTCGAAGGCCATCGTCAGCCACCGCTGATCCGCCATCAGTCTGATCGGCGAGCCGTCCGGGTCAAGTTCGATCGAGTGGGACTCGTCCAGCCTGGGTGCCCATCGAAGCACGGCGTCGTCGATCAAAGCATCGGAATCCACGAGGGTGGGGTCAACGGTCAGCTGGCCGCTGACAGACGATGCATTGAATTCCATGATCTGCACGATGCGCTCGAGCCGTTCACCGGACTCGACGATCTGTTCACCGAGATGGCGGGAGGTCTCGGCCGTGCTATCGCGGCGAGCTAGGAGCCGGCCGTAACCGAGGATCATCGTGAGCGGCGTCCGGAACTCATGGCTGATGCGCGACAGGAACTCACTCTTCATCTGCTCGAGCGCCAACCCGCGCTGGAGGTCAAGGAGTTCATTGGGACCGATATACGCCTCGCCCGCGTGGACGTGTCGCACCGCGGCGACGAGCTCGTGTGCGGCCTTGTCCTTCGTGAGGAAACCGGTACACCCCGCTTGGATGGCGGCTGTTGCCACACCGTCATCGGCAAGTCCCGTCACGATCAGGACATTCGTTCCAGGGCTCACGCCCCGGATGGCGGCTGCGGTTCGGACGCCGTCGGCATCGGGCAGGCCGTAATCGACGACGGCCACATCGGGTCGCCGCTGTTCGGCGATCTCGATGGCAGCCGCGGACGTATCGGCGACACCGGCCACGACCATGTCGGACTCGCGCTCGAACAGCCGGGCGATGCTCTCCGCGAACATCATATGGTCGTCGACGATGAGGACGCTGATCGCGATGGAGGCCGTGGTCTCGGGTTCACCCATCGACGTCGAGAGCCTCGCGCACCTTTGCCAGCAGCGTCGCTTCATTGAAAGGCTTCTCCACGAGCTGGAAGGCCGTCCCGAGGATCGCTTCCGCTTCGAGGACGGGTTGGGCATGGCCGGACATGAAGAGCACTCGGATGCCCTCCCGGAGCTTGCTCACCTCGTTCGCGACGGTCGGTCCCTGCATCTTCGGCATGATCACGTCCGTGAGGACGAGGTCGATGGGTCCTGGGTGCGACGTCGCGAGTTCGATCGCCTGTACACCGCTGGCTGCCGTGACGACCGCGTAGCCGTTCCGGGTGAGGATCCGGCGGGTCACTTCACGAAGCGCCTCCTCGTCCTCGACCACGAGGATCGTCTCTGTTCCCAACAGGGCGTCGAGGCTATCGACGCGTTCGTCGGGCCCATCACGCGTCGCGTCTTGTCGCGTCGCGGGGAGGAGCACGGTGATCGTCGTTCCGACACCTGCTTCGGAGTGAATCCTCGTGTGACCACCTGACTGGGAAACGATGCCGTAGACGGTCGTCAGCCCGAGGCCCGAGCCTTCGCCTTTGGGTTTGGTCGTGAAGAAGGGCTCGAAGGCACGATCGCGAACCTCCGCAGACATCCCGACGCCGGTGTCGCCAACGCGGAAACAGACATACGAGCCAGCAGGAGCACCGTCCACAGTGCTGTGGTCGTCGGTTACCTCGACCGCGGCCGTGTCGATCGACAGCGTGCCACCAGCCGGCATGGCGTCGCGCGCGTTGATGGCGAGGTTGAGCACGATCTGCTCGATCTGGCCCGGGTCCGCAACAACCGTCGGCAAGCCTGTTCCGAGGTCGATGACCAGTTCGGTCTGCTCCCCGATCGTGCGACGGAGGATCTGCTCCATGCGGGTGATCGCGCCGTTGAGACTCAGGACGCGAGGCTGGACGATCTCGCGACGTGCGAACGCCAGGAGTTGGTGTGTCAGGAGGCTCGCGCGCTCGGCTGCCAACTGGATCTGCTCGACGTCCTTGAGGGCGCCCGCCCAGTGCGTACCCGCGGGAGTTGCAGTGGCCTTGGTCAGCTCCTCGGCGACGAACGAGGCGTAGTTCAAGATGACGGCCAACAGATTGTTGAAGTCGTGCGCAACACCTCCGGCCAGCTGACCCAAGCTCTCCATGCGTTGCGACTGATGCAGCTGACCCTCGAGTCGCTCACGTTCGGCTTCTGCCTCGAGTCGCGCACTTTCCGCCTCCAGGCGCACGCGTTCGGCTTCGAGTCGTACGCGTTCCGCCACAAGGCGCACACGTTCCGCTTCCGTCTTCTCGCTCTCCGCCTTCACCCGCTTGCGTTCCGCTTCCGCTTTCTCGCTCTCAGCCTTCACGCGGACGCGTTCCGCTTCCGTCTTCTCGCTCTCCGCTTCAAGGCGCACGCGCTCCGCGACGGCTTTCTCGCTTCCCGCCTTCACGCGGACGCGTTCCGCTTCCGTCTTCAGGCGGGCACGTTCGGCTTCAGCCTTCAGGCGCTCGGTGGCGTCTCGGATCGCCGCACAGATCAGGAGCCCGGCGTCGGTTTCCAGTGCCGACGAGGTGACTTCGGCGAGGAACTCGCTGCCATCGCGGTGTCGGCCCACCAGCTGCACGCCGACCTCCGGGGGTTGGAAGCGCGGATCCGCCATGGGGACGACCAACTCCACAGGCCGTCCGATGAGGTCTGTACGCACATAGCCGAAGAGCTGCTCAGCTTGAACGTTCACGTGCACGATCAGGCCAGCTTCGTCCACAGCGAGCATCGCGTCCGGCGCTGCGTCGAGAAGGCCGACGAGTGTGCTGTCGGCGAGTTGTGTCACAACCACCTTCTGGTAGGACCTCAAGCCTATCAGCGCTGGCGCAGGTGCCTACCCTCGGCCCTGCTTCGCGTCCGTGGGATAGCTGCAGCGGCGGCCGCATCACCCTGAAGCCGCTCATGTTTCGGTTCGAAGCCGCGAAGTTCACGAGGGCGGACGGGGAGCCGCTCTCGAATCTCGACCCGCTCGCGGTGACCTTCCGCTGGCAGTCGAAGCGCTAACGTTCCGACTGGGTCCATCTAACACATTTGATGCATCAACCCCATTTGATGTATGATTCGGCACATGTCGTCCTCGGGTCGAACCACCGCTCCGCCGGAGTTCGTCGGGCTGGCCGCCCACCCGCTGCGCTGGCGGCTGCTGACCGAACTCGCCGAGAGCGACTATCGGGTTCGCGAACTGGTCACACGTGTCGACCGGCCGCAGAACCTCGTCTCCTACCACCTACGACTGCTACGCGACGGCGGCCTGGTCACCGCCACGCGCAGCAGCTTCGACGGCCGGGACAGCTACTACCACCTGGACCTGGACCGTTGCGCCGAGGCGATCGCCGATGGCGGTGCTGCGCTGCACCCGGCGCTGCGCTGGGACGCTTCACCACCGATCCCGCCGGCCGGCCAGCCGCGTTCCCGCCGCGTCGCCGTGCTCTTCATCTGTACCGGGAACAGCGCACGCTCACCGATCGCCGAAGCACTGCTGCGCCACTACACCGCCGACAGCGTGACCGTGACAAGTGCCGGAAGCCGACCAAAACCCGACCTGCACCCCGACACCGCGCGCGTTCTGCTCGACCAGTTCGGCATCGACATCTCCGGCCAGCACCCCCGCCGCCTGGACACCCTCTCTCGCCGCAGGTTCGATTACGTGACCACCCTGTGCGACAAGGCCCGCGAGGTCTGCCCGGAGTTCGGCCACCACCCGCGTCGGATCCACTGGAGCATCTCCGACCCGGCCACGGCCGGCGACACCGACCGCGCCAGCTACCCGGTCTTTCAGCGCACCGCAGCGGACATCAACAAGCGGATCCAGCATTTTCTGTCTGTCCTCGCCACCGACCGTAGGAGGTTCAAGCCGTGAACACGCTCGACCAGTACGCCAGCGTCCGTTACGTCGTAGACGACGTGCAGGCCGCCCTCGACTTCTACACCACCCACCTCGGCTTCAAGGTGAACACAGGCTTCCCACCGGCGTTCGCTGACGTGGTCCGTGGTCCGCTACGGCTGCTGTTGTCCGGACCCACCAGCTCCGGCGCGCGCATCACTCCCGACGAGGCCGCCACCGCGGGCCGCAACCGCATCCACCTCACCTTTGACGACCTGGACGCCGAGATCGCTCGGCTCCGCAGCGCCGGGCTGTCCTTCCTCACCGACGTCGTCGCCGGCCCCGGCGGACGCCAGGTCCTGCTCGCCGACCCTGCCGGCAACCTCATCGAACTGTTCCAACCCGCAAACAGATGAAGACGGCCCGGGAGGCGTGACCTCATTGATCGTTATGCCACGACGTAACGCCAGCCGGCGAGCCGAAGACCAGTATCTCGCCTCCCTCTCGCGACTCCGCCCCTTCGAGGCGTGTTCGACACAGGAGCTCAAGGTGGTCGGGCGCGTCTGTACGCCCGCCCATAAAGGTGCCGGCAGCGTGCTCGTTCGCGAAGGGGCGCCGAGTCGCGAGTTCCTGATCGTCGCCTCCGGTTCGGCTCTCGTCAGTTGGGAAGGCCTCTCGGAGACCGTCATCGGATCCGGAGATTGGTTCGGCGATCTCGATCTGCTCTCCGCGAGCATGTCGTCGGCCACCCGTCTCGACGCTGACTGACGTCGAGCTGATAGCGATGTCCCGGTCGGAGTTCTCAACGCTGTTCGAGACCGTCGGGACGTTCCGGAGCCGAATCGTGAAGGAACTCGCGTCGCGCGCGCGTAGCTTCGTCTCGCGAAAGCGAGGTCAGTCGTCCTCAACAACGGGTGCCGTGAACTGTGCGTTGTAGAGCGTGGCGTATGCGCCTCTTCGGGCGAGCAGATCGGCGTGGTGGCCTTGTTCGACGATGCGGCCCGACTCCATGACGAGGATGATGTCGGCGTTGCGGATCGTGGAGAGCCTGTGGGCGATCACGAAACTCGTCCGCTGCGCGCGCAGCGCCGCCATCGCGTGCTGGATCAACACCTCGGTCCGGGTATCGACCGAACTCGTGGCTTCATCGAGGATGAGGATGGTCGGATCGGACAGGAAGGCGCGCGCGATCGTCAACAGCTGCTTCTCGCCTGTGCTGATCGCTCCGCTCTCGTCATCGACGATGGTGTCGTAGCCGTCGGGGAGCACGTGGACGAAACGGTCCACGTAGGTTGCGTAAGCCGCAGCCATGATCTGCTCCTCGGTAGCGTCCAGGTTGCCGTACGCGATGTTGTCGCGGATCGTGCCGCCGAACAGCCACGTATCTTGAAGGACCATGCCGATGTTCGATCGAAGATCACGTCGCGGCATCGTTGAGATGTCTTGCCCGTCAAGGGTGATCCGACCGCCGTCCAACTCGTAGAACCGCATGATCAGATTCACCAGGGTCGTCTTCCCGGCACCGGTGGGACCGACGATGGCGACGGTCTGGCCGGGCTCCGCCACCAGCGAGAGATCGGTGATGAGCGGCCGGTCAGGGTCGTAGGAGAACGAGATGTGATCGAACTCAACCCGCCCACGCATCGTTGCCGACTGCGACGACGCGTGCGCCAAGGCCTCCTTCTTCGTGCTGAATCCACTCTTCGTTCGCTTGCGACGTCGTCCCGTCCTCGGGTCGAGCGCGATGTCCCATCGCGCGGTCCACATCCTCGAGTCCTTCGGTCGGAACGCACTTCCTCGGCCGTTCGACGCCGCGCTACTGCCATTGCCCTTGTAGGACGGCGGGTCGGGGGACTGCTCGTCCGCGTCGAGGAGCTCAAAGACCCGCTCGGCCGACGCGAGTCCGGACTGGAACAGATTCACCATGGACGCCAAGTGCTGGATCGGCTGTGAGAACTGGCGGGAGTATTGGATGAAGGCCTGGATGCCCCCGATGGTCATCGCTCGCGACGCGACGCGCAGGCCTCCGACGACCGCGATCGCCACGAAGTTGAGGTTCCCGACCAGCACCATCGCCGGCTGGATGCACCCGGAAATGACCTGCGCGCCGAAGCTCGCCTCGTAGAGCTGCTCGTTGGTCTTGCTGAACGCCGCCTCGACATCGCGCTGGCGTCCGAAGGACTTCACGATGGCGTGACCGGTGAGCGACTCCTCGACGAGCGCATTCAGGGCGCCGGTGTGCCGCCATTGCGCCATGAAACGGACACGCGATCGTTTGGTGATGAACCGGATGATGAAGTACGACAAAGGCAGCGTCACGATCGCGATGATCGCGAGCAGCGGCGAGATCAGGATCATCATCACGACCGTTCCGAGGAGCATGAAGGCGTTCGTGAGCAGTTGACTGACCGTCTGCTGGACGCTTTGCGCGAGGTTGTCGATGTCGTTTGTGACCCGGCTCAACAGGTCGCCCCGCGCGGCGCGATCGACGTAGCCGAGCGGCAGCCGGTTGAGCTTGTCCTCGATGTCGCCGCGTAAGCGATACATCGTGCGCTGCACCATGCCGGCGAGGGTGTACGCCTGCAGGTACTGAAGGCTCGCCGAACAGACATAGAGCGCGATCACTGCGATGAGGACGCGATGCAGGTCGGGGAAGTCGATCGCGCTCCCTCCGCCGGCGAGAAGCCCTTTGATCAGGATGTCGGTCGCGTGGCCGAGCAACCGGGGGCCGACGACGGACAGGCTCACGCCCCCGATCGAGAAGACGATCACCGCGAGCGTCCGTGACCGTTCGGGCCGGAAGCGTTCGAGCAGACGGCGGGCGGAGCCGCGGGCGTCCTTCGCGCGTTCGAGCGGCATGCCGGCCGAGCCCCATCTTCCCATCGGGCCGGCGCCCCCAGTTTGCTGCGGGGGCTTCGGCGGTTCGGAAGACTCGACCTCGTCGACCGTCTGTGGCTTCGTGTCGACGGTCATGCGCGGCCTTCCTGTCTCGCTGGGCGCTGCCGAGCAGCGCCCGTCGTCTGCGCGTCCTGCGACGCCACGATCTCGGCGAACGTGGGGCACGTCTTCAACAGATCGCGATGACGGCCCAGCCCGACCTGCAGCCCACCTTCGAGGACGAGGATCTGGTCGGAGTTGATGATCGAGGACACGCGTTGGGCGACGACGACGCTCGTGGCCTTCTTCGTTTCCGGGGCGAGCGCCGCGCGCAGCCGGGCATCGGTCGCCAGGTCGAGCGCGGAGAACGAGTCATCGAACAGGTACACGTCGGGACGCCGGATCAGCGCACGGGCGATCGCCAAACGCTGGCGTTGACCGCCGGAGACGTTCGACCCGCCCTGCGCGATCGATGCGTCGAGTCCGTCCATGGCCTTGACGAAGTCGTCCGCCTGAGCGATCTCGAGTGCCGTCCACATGTCTCGCTTCGTCGCGTTCGGCTTCCCGTACCGCAGGTTGCTTTCGACGGTGCCCGAGAAGAGGAAGGCCTTCTGGGGGACGAGTCCGATCCGCTGCCAGAGCACCTCCGGATCGAGTTCGCGGACATCGACACCGTCGATGAGGACCGTGCCGGACGTGGCGTCCATCATGCGTGCGATGACGTTGACGAGCGTGGTCTTGCCTGATCCGGTACTGCCGATGACGGCCGTCGTTTCGCCGGGACGAGCGTCGAACGAGATGCCGTGGAGCACATCGGCCTCAGCGCCCGGGTAGCCGAAGGAGACGTCGCGGAGCTCCAACGTCCCTTTGGTACGCACTCGCTTCACGGGCGACGTTGGTGCGACCACCGACGGTTCGGTGTCGAGCACCTCCTGGATACGCTCAGCGCTTACGGCGGCTCGCGGAGCCATCACGGCGACGAACGTCGCCATCACGATGGCCATCAGGATCAACGTGAAGTACGTCAGGAAGGCGATGAGAGCGCCGATCGTCATGCTCCCGTTCGCGATCTTGTTCGCTCCGAACCACACCACTGCTGCGTTCGAGACGTTGATGAACAGCATCACGATCGGAAACATCCCGGCCTGCAACCGACCGGCGACGAGCGACGTGTGCGTCAACTGGTCGTTCACGCTTTCGAACCGGGCGACCTCGCGCGGCTCGCGGACGAATGCCCTGACGACGCGCATGCCGATGATCTGCTCACGCAGGACCTGGTTGGTGCCGTCCAAGCGCTCCTGCAAGAGCCGGAACTGCGGCATCATCCGCGAGATGAGCACGCCGAAGGAGAGGATCAGGAGAGGCATGCTCGCCCCGAGCAGCCAGGACAGCCCGACGTTCTGGTGGAGCGCCATGATCACACCGCCGACGATGGTGATGGGCGCGGCGAGCAGGAAGGTGCACGACATCACGACGAGCATCTGCACCTGTTGCACGTCGTTGGTGACGCGAGTGATCAGCGACGAGGGGCCGAAGTGGTTGACCTCGCGGGCCGACAGTTGGAGCGATCGGTGGAAGAGGCCCTCGCGGACGTCACGCCCGAACCCCATCGCGACTTTGGAGCCGAGGTAGATCGCCGACACCGCGACGATGGCCTGGAAGATCGTGACGGCGAGCATCAGACCGCCCGTTCGCCAGATGTAGCCCGTATCTCCGCGAAGGACGCCCTGGTCGATGACGCTTGCGTTGAGGTTCGGCAGGTAGAGGTTCGCGACTGCCTGGACGGCTTGGAGGCCGAGCAAGACGTAGATCTGCCGCTTGTATCGGCGGAGGTATGTGCGGAGAAGACGTATCAACATGATTATCGACCGTTGATGACACTAATCGCCGCGGAACACCGGCGTCTCGCGAGAACGGATACCGTCAAGAACCGATCTGCAGCACCGATTCGCGTTGACGGCTAACCCTTGCGGATCTCGCGCCAGGGAACGTCTCGGTCGACCTCGGGCTCGGCGGGAAGACCGAGCACGCGTTCGCCGACGATATTCCGCTGCACCTCATCGGTGCCGAGCATGATCGACATCGCCGGACTCCACAGCGCGAGCCGCTGGACGACGCCCCGCAATGGTGCATCTTCGCCCGCAAGCATCCCGGCCGCGCCCTCGAGCCGGAGATACAGATCGCGCTGGGCTCGAGCGATCTCCGCTGTGATCAGCCTCGCTATCGACGACTCAGGCCCCGGTCGCATCCCGCGCGCGAGCGCGGCTCGCGATCGCATCGCGTTCCAGCGGGCGATGCGCAGCAGCGTGTACAAGCGGGCCGCATCCTGTCGCGCGATCGGGTCGCCACCGCGCTCGAAGGTCTCGAGAAGCGTGCGCATCAGTTCTTCGGCACCGCCGCCCGCCGCGAGTCCGCCACGCCGTCGTCCGGCGTGTTCCCGTTCGGCAACGTCGCCGGCGCGCTGGGCGAGATCGGGTTTCGCGGCGTTGTCGCCGAGGCCGTCGCCGCCCATGGCCCGGCGTTCGTGCGCGAGCGCGGCCTTCACGATCGTCCATCCCTGGCCGAGCTCGCCGACGATGCTGTGGTCGGGCATCGTCGCGTCGGTGAGGAACACCTCGTTGAACTCCGCTTCACCCGTCATCGTGACGAGAGGTCGAACTTCAACGCCGTGTTGCTCCATGTCGAGGACGAAACACGTCAACCCGCGCTGCTTGGGCACATCAGGGTCGGTTCGAGCGACGAGTAGTCCCCAGCGGGCGAAGTTTGCACCGGACGACCACAGCTTCTGACCGGAAACGACCCATTGCTCGCCGAACCGTTTCCCGCGCATGGCGAGGCCGGCGAGGTCGGAGCCCGCTCCTGTCCGGTGGCGCCGCCGCACCGATCCGTCTGCGTTCCTCGTCGACGATCCGCCCGAGCCCGGGCGAGAGTCCCTTGCCGAACCATTCCGCCGGGAATGTTGGAAAGCCCCAGCCGGAGAGCGCCAGAAGCTCCCACCATTCCCCCAGCGAAAGATCCGGGTTCCAATTCGTCCCGAACCAGGAGCGAGCATCGGCGCGGACGGCGCTCTCTGCCTTCACCATCTTCACCAATAGATGATAAGTTGCGTGCCATGAAGCGCGCCACGATCACCGTGCCCGACGACCTCGAGGGGCCGATCGAGGCCTACCGGCGCGACCAGGACGTCCCGCCGGCCTTCACGGCCGTCGTTCAAGCGGCACTCCGCGAGTACCTCGCCAGCCGTGGGTATGTCGCTCCGGCGAAGGCCTTCGCCCTGACCGTGGCAGATCGAGGGAGCGGAAAGAGCGACATCAGCGTCGAGCACGACCGGTATCTCGCCGGAGAGTGAGAAGGCTGGCGGTGCTCGCCGACACCGGGCCGCTGTACGCCTCCGTCGACCCCGACGACCAGTACCACCCACGGGCACAACGCGAAGGGCGCCGGCTGGCCGACGAGGGGAACACCGTCATCGTCGCGTACACCACGCTCTTCGAGAGCTACACCCTCGTGTCTCGGCGGTTGGGTCTGCGCACCGCTCATCTCTTCCTCGCCGAGCTTCGTGCGCGCTCGGGCTTCCTCACACCAACCGGCGACGACTTCGCGAGTGCTTGCCTTCTGCCGCGACGGTTCGGTGACCAGGAGCTATCGCTGTTCGACGCACTGCTCGCCGTCTTGAGCGAGCGCCTCGGCCTCGCCGTGTGGACGTTCGACAATGACTTCGACGGTGTCGGCGCGAACGTGTGGCGCTGAGCGGCGCACGACGAAGCCCATGAGTACCAATCTGCAACGGCGGCCTACTATGTGGCTGGGACCGATAAGGAGGCGCACGATGGTCATGGAGCACCGCGAGATCCGCAGCGATTCCCCTGACTACCTCACCGAACACGTCGACCGTCTTCCGTTCAATACGCCGGCGAAGTCCGATCGCTATCGCACCGAAGCGTTCCGTGGCGCGGTCGGGCTCAACTGGTACACGTGCGACCCGACGATCCAGTTCCTCATGCGCTACCACCTGAACGCGGACGAGCTCGCGTGGCTGCAACCGCACCTCACCGCGGTCGGGGCGCTCATGGGCGGCCCGGTCGCCGAGCGCGCGGACCAGACCGACAAGAACCCTCCGAAGCTCGAGCGCTACGACCGCTGGGGGCACGAGGTCAGCAACGTCCACATCCCGGAGAGCGCGCAGCAGACCAAGCGCGACTTCTTCGAGCAGAGCATCGGCCGCGCCGAGATCCGCCAGGAGGCTCAGCGCGCCGGCGTCCGGCTCGGTCCGGCGACGTCCGCTCAGAGTTACATGCTCAACCAGGCCGAGATCGGGATGTCGTGCGCGCTCGGCGCCGATGCGGGCATGGTCGGATTCCTCGCATCTCGTTATGCGCCGCCGGACGTCCGCGACGTGGTGATGACCAAGCTCGCGTCGGGCGAGTGGGCGGGGAAGACGGCGCAGCTGCTCACCGAGCGCACAGGGGGCTCCGACCTGGCCGAGATCGAGACGACGGCCACACCTCACGGCGACGCATGGCTGCTGAACGGATTCAAGTGGTTCGCCTCCAACTGCGACGGCGAAGCCTACGTCGTGCTCGCCAAACCCGAGGGCGCGCCGGACACGATCAAGAGCACGGCGTCGTTCCTCGTGCTGCGCCAGCGGCGCGACGGAACGCGCAACGGCGTGCGTATCCGTCAGCTCAAGGACAAGCTCGGCACGAAAGCCGTGGCCTCCGGCGAGGTCGAGTTCTGCGACGCCGAGGCGTTCCTCATGGCGGGCGACGCGCGCGAGGGTGACCCCCAGGGCACGGGCGACGGCAGCAGCATGTCGCGGATGATGATGCTCACCAACGCCGCGCGCTACGGCATCGCGATGATGGGCCTGGGTTGTGCACGCCGCGCACTCGCCGAGTCGCTGTGCTACGCGCGCGCTCGTCACTCGTGGGGAGCTGCCCTCGTCGACCAGCCGCTCATGCGCCGCAAGCTCGCCGAGATGATCGTCGATGTCGAGGCGTCGCAGGCGATGGTCTTCGACGGAGGACTCGAACCGAACCACCGACGCGACCCGAGTGGCCCGCGCACGCTGCGTCTCGGTGCTCCGCTGACCAAGCTCCGTGCGGCGCGCCTCGGGATCACGGCAGCCTCCGACGCCATCGAGATCCACGGCGGCAACGGCTACATCGAGACGTGGCCGGTTGCGCGCATCCTTCGCGACGCGCAGGTCAACACGCTCTGGGAGGGCCCCGACAACATCCTGTGTCTGGACGTGCGACGCGGGATCGAACGCGAGGGAGCCGATGAGCCTTTGCTCGAGCGCATCCGCGAGGCCGTCGGCAACGGCGACGCTGCGGACTCCACGACGCGACTCGTATCGGAACGCGCGGACGATCTGGCCGATGCGATAGCGGCGTGGAAACGACTCGATCGCACAACGGGCGAAGCGCGTCTGTATCCGCTCGCGCGATTCATGATCGACACCTACGCCGGCGCCCTGTTGTGCGAGCAAGCCGGATGGGAGCGCGACGAGCTTGGGACCGATCGCAAGGCTCTCGTCGCAGAGACGTACGCCGAGCGTTACCTCGCCGACGGCGGACGACTGCGTGGCATCGATGCCGACGCAAGCGAAGCGATCGCGCGCTTCGGTGAGCTCGCCGGCGGCGCACTCGTCGACGACCGTCCTTCGTAGCGACCTAAACTGCGCGGGTGCCTTTGATGACGGCGTGGCGATGACCGGCGGCGAGGCCGTTGCGCAAACGCTGCGTGCTCTCGGTGTGCAGCACGTCTTCGGGATCGTGAGCGTCCACAACATCCCGATCTACGACGCGATCGCGCGCCTCGGCGGCATCACGCCCATCGCCGTGCGCCACGAGCAGGGCGCTGCTCACGCGGCCGACGGCTATGCGCGCGCGACGGGACGTCTCGGTGTCGCGATCACGAGCACCGGCCCCGGAGCCGCCAACGCGGTGAGCGGACTTTACGAAGCTGCGTTCGCGTCCTCACCCGTGCTGATGATCACGGGACAGATCGAGTCGCGGTTCTACGGGAAGGGCAAGGGCATGTTGCACGAGGCCGAACGCCAGCTCGACATGCTGCGAGCGGTCACGCGGAGCGCCGAGAGCGTCCGTCGTGCGGTCGACATCCCCGAAACGATCGTGCGCGTCGCGACCGACGCGATGACCGGACGACCTCAGCCCGTCGCCGTCGAGATCCCGATCGACCTGCAGTACGCGTCCATCGATGTGCAGATCCCCGATCCGCCCGATCAGCCCGACCAGAAAGAGCGATGGCCTCGCGTGCTGCCTGATGCCGACTCGCTCGACGCTGCGGCGGACGCTTTGCGCGAGGCGCAGCGGCCGCTGCTGTGGGCGGGAGGGGGAGTGATCAGCGCCGGTGCGACCGACACCCTCGTCAGGCTCGCCAAGCGACTGCGCGCGCCGGTGCTCACCACCATCCACGGACGCGGCGCGATACCCGAAGACCACGACCTCTGCCTCGGAGCCACGATCGGCCACACGGTCGTTGCCGATCTCGTGGCGGAGGCGGACGTCGTGCTCGCCGTCGGGACGCGTTTCGCGTCCGGCGATACGAAGCAATGGTCACAGGCCATCCCGGGCAAGCTGGTGCACATCGACGCCGACCCGGGAGTGATCGGACGCAACTACACGCCGGCCGTGGCCATCGTCGGTGACGCGAAGCTCGCACTTGATGGTCTGCTCGAGCGCACCGAGAGATCGGCAGCCGATCCGGACTTCGCCATCCGCGCGCGTTCTGCTCGCGACCATGCGCGTGCGCAGAACCGAAAGCTCATCGGCCCCGACTACGAATCGATCATGGACGCGATCCGCGCCGAGCTTCCTCGCGACGCGAACATCGTGCGCGATGCCACGGTCCCCGCATATCTGTGGGGCGACCGGCTGCTTCCCGTCTACGAGCCACGCACATCGATGCACCCGACGTCGGCCGCGATCGGTCCTGGTCTGCCGCTCGCGATCGGTGCGGCGATCGGCAGCGGACGCAAGACGGTGCTCATCGCCGGCGACGGGGGATTCATGCTCTCGCTCGCCGAGCTCGCGACTGCTGTGCAGTACGACGTCCCGTTGTGCGTGTGTCTGTTCAACGACGGGGGCTATGGAGTGCTGCGTGCGCTCCAAGCCGGCCAGTTCGAGGGACGCACGACCGGCGTCGACCTCGCCACACCCGACTTCGCAGCGATCGCGAACGCTATGGGGATGCACGGCCAAGCGGTGACGGGAGTCGAGGAGTTCAAAGAGGCGTTCTCGAAGGCGGTCAGCTCCGGGGGCCCGTCGCTCCTCGACATCGATATGGACTCGCTGCATCCGATGGGCGCATTCGCGCGTCCGCGGTGAGGTTCTGAACGATCAACCGCGTCCGGGCGCGAACATGATCACGCCGACGCCAAGCAGACACATCGCCGCGCCGAGGACATCGAAGCGATCGGGACGGAAGCCGTCGACCACCACGCCCCACAGCAGTGAACCGGCGACGAAGATGCCGCCGTACGCGGCGAGGATCCGTCCGAAGGCAGGGTCCGATTGGAGCGTGGCGACGAAGCCGTACAGACCCAGCGCGACGACTCCGGCGCCGACCCAGACGAGTCCCTTGTCCTCTCGCAGTCCTTGCCACACGAGCCAGGCACCACCGATCTCGGCGAGAGCTGCGGCGGCGAAAAGGCCGAACGACCTCGCGACTGACACGGCGCCAGCGTAGTGCGCGAGACGAACGAGCATCTGTATAGGCTTCGGCCCCCGGCGAACAAGGAGGTCTCAATGGCCGGCGACTGGACTGCCACCGATATCCCAGATCAGACAGGACGTCTGGCGGTCGTTACCGGTGCCAATAGTGGCCTCGGCCTGGCTACCGCGCGAGAGCTCGCTCGTGCCGGTGCGCATGTGGTGCTCGCCGTGCGCAGCTCCGCGAAGGGTGAGTTGGCCGCGGCGGCGATCGCCGAGCAGGTGCCCGGCGCCAACGTCGAGGTGCGCGAGCTCGACCTCGGGGACCTCGCCTCGGTGAAGCGTTTCGCCGAGACTTTGGTCTCGAAGACCCCTGTGCTCGACCTCCTGATCAACAACGCCGGCGTGATGATGCCGCCGCGCAGCACCACCGCGGACGGTTTCGAGCTTCAGTTCGGCACCAACCACCTCGGCCATTTCGCGCTCACCGGTCGCCTGCTCGGTGCGCTCGCAAAGGCAGATGATCCGCGGGTTGTCACCGTGAGCTCGCTCGAACACAAGCGTGGCTACATCACCTTTGACGATCTGCAACGCGAGCGCTCGTACTCACCGCGCGGTGCCTATCAGCAGTCCAAGCTTGCCAATGCGCTCTTCGCCCTCGAGCTCGACCGGCGAGCGCACGCAGCGGACATGCCTGTGATCAGCGTGCTCGCGCACCCCGGCTACTCGGCGACAAACCTCCAGACAACCGGGCCGACCGGCGTCAGCCGTTTCGTCATGAAGCATCTAGGCAATCGACTGCTGGCTCAAAGCGCCGACCAAGGCGCGCTGCCCCAGCTCTACGCGGCGACCGCGCCGGGCGTGAAGGGCGGCGAGTACTACGGTCCGGACGGACGCGGGGAGATGCGCGGACACCCAACGTTGGTGCAGCCGATACAGGAGGCACGCGACCCTGAGGTCGCGCGCCGACTCTGGGAAGTGTCCGAGGAGTTGACCGGCGTACACCCGCCGATCGCGGCGGCCTGACGCCGGTCGCGCGCAAAGCCTTTCATGTTCACGCGGCGGCTTTCGTGCGATGCCCACCACCGCCGTCGCCCGTTGGCGAGGTATCTGTCGAGCACTTCCCGGGTATCGACACGTTCGCGGTTCTGGAGCAGACCGTGAGGGAGTGTATCGACGCGCGCGGTGTCACCGAAGCCGATGTGTTCGAGAGATCGGTGCGTATCTGGAGCGCGCTCCACGGGACGGCATCGCTTCGCCATCGTCGACGACTGCACGCATCCGCCGAGCACCTAGAGCCGATCGACGTCCGGAGGACGGCTGCCCTCCGGACGTCGATCTTTGTGTGATGTGTTTTCGATCAGGGAAGGTCGACGAACTCATCAAGGAATGCTCGCGCCCGAGCTGAGTCGAGGCGGAGGTCCGACCCCAGGTGCTCGCAGTTGCGGTCGCCGGAGATACCGATCCCAACCACGAGACGAGAGTTCCTGAGGAAATTCGGCGCGCCCGAGTCTCCGACACAGCCCTCCTGATCGTGCATGTCGAATCGGATCCAGTCGCGGTCAAGCGACATGAACGACCACGTCCCAACGCGTCGTGTTCCCCCGCTTGAACGGTCGATCCCCATCTGACCGCCGCCTTCGTTACCACCGAACACCCGCGAGATGCGTATCCAACGGCCGGATAGGTCTCGGAACGTAGCTGCTGTGGGTGAAGGCCTCCGAGGTAGTTCTTCGTTGGCAGCTCCGCAGGAGTGATTCCAGGGATCGGCTCAGCAAAGACGATGACGGCCATGTCACTCTGGTCGTCGGGCTGTCCGGTGTAGTCAGGGTTGACGTGGATGTCTCCCGTGTAGAACGTCCCGTTGTCGTAGTCAACGACCGCGTCGAAAGTGACCCTCGCTTGTGTGATGCCCCGGCGTGTGAAGAAGTTCCCGACATGGCCCGCCGTCACGTACACAGTCGGCGAGACCAGTACGCCGCTAGCCGGAATCGTGAAACCGGTCGGACGCACATCGACCCCACCTGCGTAGGGGTGACCATTTCCGTCGGGCGTTCCGTTGAGGATCGCCTGGCTGCTTGGACCCAATCCGAGAACGATGGCGACCGCGAAAGCTGTAACGACAGCACGCCCCCGACCCTTCATCTCAACTGGCGTCTCTTTAGAGAACCATTTCATCTCTCTGCCTCCTTGAGCTCTTGCTCTCCTGCGTAGCTTGGCTATTGAACGAAAGGCGCCACGATCGGCCGGGCAGGTCCACGAAAGGCGTGGCGGTTTTACCGACCTGGATCCGAAGGGTGGTACTATCCCGGGTGCTGGGGACGCCCTGGAGAAGCGATGGCCATGATCGCCGGTTCTATACCGGACGGACCTCCGGCAGTGCGTCTCGGCGTGCTCGGAGGCTTCCGCCTGAGCATCGACGCGGAAGAGGTCTCCTTGCCGATGAGCGCCCAGCGGCTCGTCTCCTTCCTCGCGATCCATGACCGGCCGCTCCTCCGGACGTTCGTCTTCGGCTCTCTGTGGGGGGAGTCAACCGACCATCGCGCCGGGGGCAGCCTGCGTTCGACGCTGCACCGCCTTCAAAGCCCTGACTACACGATGGTCGCTCTCACGACCGATCACATCGCGCTGTCCCCGTTGGTCGCCGTCGACCTTCGGGAAGGCGAGGCCCTGGCCCACCGGGTGCTCAACCCGTCGACGGACCTCGACGAAGTCGCCGAAATGAACGAGGAGGTTCTGTCCGCCGACCTCCTCCCCGACTGGACGGAGGACTGGGTGCTCATGGAGCGCGAGTCGTACCATCAGCTTCGATTGCGCGCGCTCGAGGCCCTGTGCCGGCGACTGTCCGCCAAGGGAAGGTTCGGCCATGCCGTGCAAGCGGGTATCGCCGCCGTGGCGGGGGATCCGTTGCGCGAGAGCGCGCGCCTCGCACTCATCGAAGCGCATATCGCGGAGCACAACGTGGCGGCAGCACTCGCCGAGTACGACGCTTTTCGTCGGTTCCTTCACAACGAATTGGCACTCGAGCCCTCCAAGGATCTGGAAGCATTGGTCGAGGTCCTGCGCTGATCGAGCTCCGGCGACGCATCCGATCCAAAGTCCTCAAGGGGCTGTAACACCACGGTGACGGCATCCAAAGAAGATGCGTCGCAATGAACATCCGAGCGACCGACCGCACCGGGATCCTGATCGTGCGCTTATGGCTGGAAGGAGATCCTCGCGAAGGGTTCCGGGCGCGGATCACTCAGACCCTCGACTCGGCGCGTCCCGAGCAGGCGATGGCCACGGCGGGCAATCCCGATGACGTCTACACGGCCGTTCGGACCTGGGTGGAGTCATTCATCAGTTCGCAATGAACGTCTGACCGAACGATCCGTAGGTAACCCGATCATCAGTCGTTCCGTAGCGCGAGAACGACCCCCCGTCGCACCAGAGAACAGTAGTAACGCGTCCGTGACGCGCGTGGGCGAGGGTGATCAAGAGATGAACAGACAGATGAGGAAGATCGCCGTTTGCATAGCGATAGCGCTTCCGGTGGCTTTCGTGGCGGTCGCCGCGACATTGCGTGCAGCGCAAGCAACTGTCGGCCTCGGAACGGCCGACAGTTTCGCCGTTCTGGCCGGCTCCATGATCACCAACACCGGGCCGACCACTATCACCGGAGACGTTGGGCTGCACCCCGGTGGTTCGGTGACCGGATTCGATTCCGTGACGAGGAGCGGAGAGCTCCATGTCGCCGACGCCGTCGCCGCACAGGCCAAGGTCGACTTGGTGACCGCATATAACGTCGCCGCAGGAAGTGGACCCACTACGACCGTGGCTACACAGCTCGGCGGACAGAATCTGGTCGCCGGCGTTTACGGATCAGCGTCGGGCACGTTTCAGCTTACGGGACCGCTCACGCTCGACGCCGCCGGCGATCCTGACGCCGTGTTCATCTTCAAGATGGAGAGCACCCTCGTCACCGCGTCGGTCAGCACCGTGAACCTCGTCAACGGCGCCAACGCCTGCAATGTCTTCTGGCAGGTCGGCAGCTCCGCCACTCTCGGAACCGGCACGTTGTTCAAGGGGAACATCCTCGCCTTGGCGTCGATCACGCTTACCACCGGTGCACGAGTAGACGGCCGGACGCTGGCACGGAACGGCGCTGTCACGATGGATACCAACACCATCACGAGGGCCGCTTGCGCATCCACGTCTACGCCGACGACCCCGACTCCGCTGATCCCCGTCCCTGGGCTGATCCCGACGCCGACGCCAACACCTGACGCGACTCCCACCCCGACGCCCACTCCGCTGATCGCGATCCCTGGGCTGATCCCGACGCCGACGCCAACACCTGACGCGACGCCCACCCCGACGCCCACCCCGCTGATCGCGATCCCTGGGCTGATCCCGACGCCGACGCCAACACCTGACGCGACGTCCACCCCGACGCCCACTCCGCTGATCGCGATCCCTGGGCTGGCTCCGACACCTACCCCACCTGAAGCGATCGCGACGCCAACACCGACCTCCGCACCGACCAGAACGCCTTCGGTTTCCGTTCTCGCTGTTGAAGCGACACCGTCGGAGTCGACAGCGGGAGAAGTGGCGGTCGGCGAGCAGACGTTGCCGCGCTCCGGCGGCGATATCGGGATGCTCGTCATCCTGGGCCTCGCATTGGTCACCGGCGGCGAGACGATCCGCCGATTGGCGCGCGCGATCGGCGACTGAACCTCCCGGTATAACGACCCCTGTCTTGTGGGCCACTTTGTGACTACTTGATCTCACTGCAGGCACCGGCTGGCTTCCTTGCGCTCCTCGCGGAGGCGCTCGCGCTCACGGGGGATGTAAGTGGGGCAGCCGATGCCCTCGCGCATGCACATGCTGCCCCTGAGGCCTCACCGTATCGGCAGGGTGACCGCCTTCGATCAGAAGCATGGGTCGCGGCACTGTCGGGGGAGACGTCGCGAGGTGTTTCGTTGATGCTCGACGCCGCCGCATTCGTACGAGAAACGGAGCAGGCGGTCTACGAGGTCATGCTGCTTCACGACGCCGCGACGCTCGGGGCCGCGGAAGCCGTCGTCGAGCGACTGCGTGTCTTGCGAGCATCGGTGGACGGCGCCTACGCCCCGGCGGCGGCGGCTCATGCCGAGGCGATGCTCGCCGCCGATGGGCCGGCGCTCGACGATGTGTCCAGGGACTTCGAAGCGATGGGAATGAACCTCGTGGCTGCAGAAGCGGCCTTCCAGGCGGTGCAGGCCTACCGCGCGAATGGCCTCATCGCTCGGGCCTCATCTTCGACTTCACGAGGCGAGCGTTTAGCCGGCCTCTGCGAGGGCGCTCGAACCCCGGCCCTCATGTCGGCGGCTCAACCGTTGTCGCTCACTTCCCGCGAGCGCGAGATCGCGACACTCGCAGCGGCTTTGTCGAACAAAGAGATCGCCGACCGGCTCGTCCTGTCGGTTCGAACGGTCGAGTGGCACCTCCAGCGGGCGTACGCGAAGCTCGGGATCGAATCACGTGACGAGCTCGCCGCGACGCTAGGACTCCGTTAGGTAGTGGGTCCGAACGGTGACGTTATCGGTCAGGCTGGCGTGACTCGAAGAACGTTGCTGTCGCTGCGACGCCGTCCCGAAGTGACTTCTTCAAGAGGGGGCCGAGCAGCTCGGCCAGAGCTTGGTCGTCGAAGATGAGCTCACCGAGTAGCTCGTCGCTGTCGTGGGTGAGCGTGCCTTCTGCGACGCCGACGATCGATGTGATCGCCGTCACGACGTCCGCGACAGAGATCGTCTCCCCGTGGAGGTCGAGGACGGGAGCACCAACGTTGACGGCAAGCGATGCGGCGATGAAAGCGTCGGCCACGTCGGAGGTGTACTCGAGGTCTATCACTCCGCCGAAAGGGATGTGGAAGTCCTCGCCGGCGACCGCAGCTTTGATCGCGGACGTGACGGCCGAGGTGAGACCCTGGTCCCGGTTCGGCCCGTAGACGACACACGGACGAAGACCGACCGACGGCACGTCCCAGTCCAAGAAGTACCGGCGGGCAGTGGCTTCGTTGGCTCGCTTGAAGACGCCGTAGAGGTTGTCCGGATCGTCGCGCGAATCACGGCCGAACACAGCACCGCTGCTTGCGTACACCAGCCCGCGAACCTGTCCGGCCGAGTGACGGACGGCCTCGAGGACGCGAACCGTGCCACCGACGTTGACGTCGGCACCACGCACCGGATCGGCGGCGACGAACGGGATCTGCAAAGCGGCCAGATGCACGACGCGCGTGATCTCGTGACGCTCGATAACGCTCGCCACCTCGCCGTCCTTCGTGAGGTCGCCGGCGACCATGGCTACTCGGGCGGCCTCATCTGACGGAAGCAGACGACTGAGTCGTTCACCGGTGGCACGAAGGTCGAAGCCGACTGCGTCGTGGCCCGACTTGACGAGGTTGTGGAGCACCCACGACCCGATGCAGCCGTCGCTGCCCGTGACGAGGAACCGTTCGGTTGTTTCGTTCACCGGATGATCCTCGCTGAGGATGGGGAGGTTTACCAGGAGCGCTCACACCTCGTCGGCGGACTCGCGAACTCGCGCGTCTTCTCTACCTTGACCATCGTTCAGACGCGAGCCGCCGGCGCCGATAGGCCCGGCACATCGGTGCGAGTGCGGAAGATCGTCCCACCGTGGTCCGGCTCCTCGGTGTTGTCGGCCGTGACGACGTAGAGGTCGCATCGGTCATCCCCGCCGAAGCACAGGCTCGTGACCGATGCGGCCGGCACGTCGATCGCGGCGTCGAGCGTGCCGTCTGGGGTGTAGCGCAGAACGCAACTGCCGCCGAAGCTCGCCGCCCACACACAGCCCGACTCGTCCACAGCCAAGCCATCCGGCGCACCGGTCGAAACGGCAGCGAAGACACGCCGGTTCGTGAAGGTCCCATCGCCATCCACGTCGTGCACGAGGATCCGGCGAGCACTGCTGTCGGAGTGGTACAGCAGCCCGCCGTCCGGCGAGAAGCCGATGCCGTTCGCCAACCCGACGTCGCCGTAAAGGATCGATGCTTGTTCTTCGGCGTCGATGCGCCACAACTCACCCGGCACGCGATCGCCTTCTGCGAACGGGTTCGATCGGATCGAACCGACGAGAACTCGGCCCAGGCTGTCGGTGAAGAGATCGTTGAAACCTGGGACATCGTCGCGCCCGAACACCACCCTCGTCTCGCCGTCCCGGACGTGGCACACGTTGCGGCCGGAGATCACCAGACCCCCGTCCGCGTGCAGCGCGATGCCCCCGACGCCGCGGCGTTTCGCAACGACGGTCGTGATCTCACCGTCGGGTCTGCGTCGATAGACACCGCCTTTGACCACGTCGCTGAAGAAGAGGTTGTTGGCCTCGTCGACGCGCGGACCCTCGATCAGTCCGTAGCCTGAAGCGAGCGTCTCGAAGGTCAGGCTGCGCACACCGCGGCCTTGCTGCATAAGCCCGATCCCCGGCGCGCGTAGCGCGGCAGGTTCCGGTCGAGGCCGTTGGTGAGGTATGCGAACGACAGACCGGTGTCGGGGTCGGCGACAACGGCGACGCCCAGCGTGACGTGCTCGACCACCTCGCCGTCACGAGCCAGCGCGAATTGGCACGAGGGAAGCAGACCCTCGTCGATCTCACGCCGGGTGCGCTCGTGCAGGGCCGTGACGGCGTCCTTCACGAGTCCGGTTGTCTTCATGCGTGCGTCTCGAGCGCCCGGCCACGCTGTGGACGCGGCATGGCCTCGGGTGAGACGTCGACCTCGTCGAGCTCGATCTCACCGGCCAGGACCGCTTGCTTCCATATCTGGTGATCGCCGTCGCGGGCTGCGAACTCGGGCATGACCTCGTTCGCGAACAGCTCGAGCGAAGAGCAGATGTCTTCGTGCGTGTTCTTCCCAGCCTGATTGAGCAGGATCACCTGATCGACGTGCGAGCCCTCGAACTTGCGCAGGCGCTTGCGGATCGTCTCCGGCGACCCGACGAGGCCGCCGGCGTGCATCTTCTTGCCGGCGTCAGTTGCGCGGAAGGCCTGGAACTCCTCCCAGAGGTTCACCTCACTCGGCCCGCCCGGCGCGTGGGTCGCGTAGAAGCGAAGGGCGAACGCGAAGAACGTCCAGCCCTCGGCCTTGATGTTGGCTTCCTCGTCGGTGTCGCAGCACATGAATCCGGACACGACGGCGAGGTTCGGGTTCGTGGCGTAGTCGGCCAGTCTCTGCTGACGCTTCGTGAAGGCGTTGTAGTAGGTGTGGACCCAGGCGTTCGCCTCGTCGGCGCTCACGAACTGGAAGCCCAGCGCGCCCATCCCCCACTGTCCGGCCGCTTCGATCGTTTCGCGCTGCGAGCACGCAACCCACAGCGGCGGGTGCGGCTTCTGGTACGGCTTGGGCAACACGTTGCGCATCGGGAAGTCGAAGAACTCGCCCTTGTACTCGACGGGTGCGTCACCGAACATCGGGATGATCGCGCGGACGGCGTCCTCCCACACCGCGCGCTTGTCGCGGAACCGGCGTCCGAAGGGATGCAGCTCGGCGGTGGTCGCGCTCTCGCCCATGCCGAACTCGACGCGCCCGTGGCTCAGGAGGTCGAGCGTCGACACACGCTCGGCGACGCGAGCGGGGTGGTTGGTCGTGAGCTGGATGACGCCGTGACCGAGACGGATGTTCTTCGTGCGCTGGCTCGCGGCGCCCAGGAACACTTCGGGGGCCGAGGAATGCGAGTACTCCTCCAGGAAGTGGTGCTCGACTTCCCACGCGTAGTCGAAGCCGAGCTTGTCGGCGAGCTCGATCTGGTCGAGCGACTCATGGAACAACCGGTACTCGCTGTGCACGTCCCACGGTCGCGGGAGCTGGTGCTCGTAGAAGATCCCGAACTTCATCTCATCGCCTCCTTCTTCGCTTTGCCCTTCCCCGGCGGGTCCGCAGCCACGAACCCGTGATCGAACATCGCCTTCACTTCACTCTTGCGTCGCGCGATCTGCTTCGGATCGAACATCGGTTGACCGATCAGCTCGTTGCCGAACCGGCCCGTCGCCAGCGGGTGGACGGTCGCTCCGATGAGCATCTGCAGTGTGTACGCCGCGCTCGCGCGCCGAAACTCGCCGATCTCCATCCCCTCGCGCAACAAGCGGACGGCGTTGGTGCCGATGCGGCGCATCGTGTCATTGGCGACCTTCCCGTCGGGCAGGCCGGACGGGAGCTCTGCGTCCTCGACGAGCACTCGCAGTAACAGGCTGGGATAGGTGGGGTGGGCGGCGAGGACGTCGATGACGGTGTCGATCCATCGCTCCAGCCGCTCGGTCGGCCGGCCCCCAAGCGCGAGCGCCCTCGTGATCTCGTCATCGAGGTGAGTGAGGATGCGCGCCATCACGGCTGTGTAGAGCTGCGCCTTGGAAGGGAAGTGATGAAAGAGAGAGGACTTCGACAGCCCGACCCCGTCGGCGACTTCAGCGAGACCGATCCCGGCGTAGCCACGCTGGGCGAAGAGGTGCTCTCCGACGTCGAGGATGTTTTCGCGTTGGGGCTTGGGGGCTGCGGCAGTTTGCGTCATGTGTCGACCAGTCGGACGACTTTACCCGACCGAACGGTCGGGCGTCAACCCAGCCGCGAGTTGCGGTCTACTGACCTTCATGAGGAATCGGGCATGAAGATCGGGCTCTTCGGCATCAACGTGGGCGTCTGCGGCGATCCCGACGCGATGGTCGATGTCGCGAAGGCCGCCGAGGACGCGGGACTCGAATCGGTGTGGACGGGCGAGCACGTGGTCCTTCCCGACCCACAAGCGCCGCCGTCACCGTCCCATCCGCAGACGCCGTTCCTCGACCCCTTGATCGCGATCACCACCATCGCCGCGCACACGACCACACTGAAGCTCGGGACCGGCATCGTGATCCTTCCGCAACGCAACCCTGTCGTGCTTGCGAAGGAGCTGACCTCGCTCGATGTCGTCTCGAAGGGACGACTCATCTTCGGCATCGGGGCCGGTTACCTCGAACCCGAGTTCCGTGCGATCGGTGCGCCGTTCGCGGATCGAGGCGCATACGCCGACGAAGCGATCGAAGTCCTCAAAGCCTTGTGGACGATGAACGAACCCGCGTACAACGGCACGTACTTCAGCTTCGAGGGGATCGACGCGCAGCCGCGTCCCGTGCAGAAGCCACATCCGCCGATCGTCGTCGGTGGCCACAGCCGCCGGGCCGCGCGCCGTGCCGCGAAGTACGGCGACGGCTGGTACGGATTCATGACGAACATCGATGCGACCAAACACATGCTCGATCGGATCGAGCAGGACGTCGCAGCCGGCATGAGATCAGCGGGAGCTGGGCCACTCGAGTACTCGGTCACGCCTCCGTACCGGATGTCGGAGGAGATCGTGGAGCAGTATGCGGAGATCGGCGTTCACCGGCTCATACCGCTCACCGGGGCGGCGACGTCCGAGGATGTGAGGGCCTTCGTGGAGGGCCTTCGCGGGTTCGCTCGGCCGGGCACTTGACGGGGCCCCGGGCTGGTACGATAGTGAGGTAGCAAATCGCACATCGCGTCCGGACGCGGCGCCCGCAACACTCCTCCTGAAGGCTCCGCGTGGTTTTAGCAGAACGCGTCGAGTGCGTATGCACAAGAGAGAGCTCATAGCAGCAGCAGGGAAGGAAGGCTCCATGTCGGAGAATCAGGGTGGATCGAATCAGGGCGGCTCGAGCAACCAGAATCGACGGTCCCGCAACAGGCGCGGCCCCCGCCGCGGCCAAAGCGGCCAAAGCGGCCAAAGCGGCCAAGGCGGCCAGGGCGGGAACAATCAGGGCAGGCCGAACCAAGGTCGTCCCAACCAGCCTCGTCCGGACAGGGGACTGCCGGAGATCGAGGACTTCGAAGCTCTGACCCAAGAGGAGCTCGTCGAGAAGGCGAAAACTGCCGGGATCACCGGCGCCAGCAGATTCGGCCGGCCGCGACTCATCACCGAGCTGATCGCGAAGCAGAACGAAGGTCTCGAACAAGCGATGGGTGTGCTCGAGGTTCGTCCCGACGGCTACGGGTTCGTGCGCACAAACGGATACCTCCCGGGCACCACCGACGTCTACGTTGCGCGTTCGCAAGTGCAGCGCCTCGGACTTCGCACGGGTGACTACCTCACCGGACTCGCGCGGCCCCCGAGAGCGGGCAAAGAGAACTATGCGGCGATGCTGCAGATCGACGACGTGAACGGCGGCAAGGCGGAAGACCTCGGCGAACGGCCGACATTCGACAAGCTCCCAACGCCTTCGCCCGACGAGCGGCTCCGGCTCGAACACGATCCACGCGAGCCGATCGGCCGCATCCTCGACCTGCTCTGCCCGATCGGCAAAGGTCAGCGCGGCATGATCGTCGCTCCGCCGAAAGCCGGCAAGACCACGATCCTTCGTCGTATCGCGCGATCGATCATCACGAACCATCCCGAGGTGAAACTCTTCGTGCTCCTTGTGGACGAACGTCCCGAAGAGGCGTACGACTGGGTCGAGACCGTCGGCGATGAAGCGAGCGTCGTTGCGTCGACGTTCGACCAGCCGCTCGCCGACCACCTGAGCGTCTCCGAGCTCCTGCTTGAACGAGCGAAGCGCCTCGTCGAAGGAGGGCAGGACGTCGTGATCCTTCTCGACTCGCTCACGCGGATGGCGCGCACGTACAACCAGGCCCAGCCCAACTCGGGACGCATCATGAGTGGTGGTATCGACTCCGGTGCGCTCGAGCCCCCGAAGCGGTTCTTCGGTGCGGCGCGCAACATCAAGGGCAAGGGATCGCTCACGATCCTCGCGACGTGTCTCGTCGAGACCGGCTCGCGCATGGACGAGGTGATCTTCGAGGAGTTCAAGGGACGCGGGAACATGGAGGTGCGTCTCGACCGATCACTGGCCGAGAAGCGCATCTTCCCCGCGATCAACGTCGAAGGCAGCGGGACGCGGAACGAAGAGCTGATCACCCCTGCCGACGAGCTCGCGGGCATCTGGAGGCTGCGACGCGTCCTGCACTCGGTGGACGCTTCAGAAGCCATGGAGATCCTGCTCAAGAACATGGGCGACTCGCAGAGCAACGCCGAATTCCTCGAACGCATCGCCCGCGTCGGCTAGGACGGTTTCGCGGAACCGCGTTTCGTAACGGTGGCTCAGCCGGGCGACCATTCGTAGACGCCGATCGAACAGAGAACTTCAAATCCCAACCGTCGATAGACGCCATGACCCATCGGCGATGATCCGAGCACGGCCTTGTGGTACCCGAGCTCGCGTGCAGCGAGCATCGATGCCCGCGTGATGGCCGAGCCGATCCCGCGCCCGCGGAAGTCCGGCACGGTCGAGACGAAGTAGACACCGGCTGCTCCGGCGGCGAGGAAGAGTGTTGCGGTGGCGACCGGTCGTTGATCGATCCGGCCGAGATAGTGGCGCCACGGCACGGCACCACCGAGGCCGATCTTGCTGTACATCGAGCGAACCCATCGCGCTTCCTTCGGCCCTTCGCCGAACCCGAGCGAAAGTACTTCGGCGTAGTTGTCGAGCTCCGCCTCCGAGCCGACGCGCTCGATCGTCAGTCCGGGCGGCTGTTCGATCTCGGGGATGTCGTCGAGGTCGGCGGCCATCCCCGGTTCGGATGAGCGCTCGAAGCCGTGGGCGAGCAGTCGCTCACCGATGTCACCCGGACGCATCGATGGCCCGACGTGCCACGAGCCCGGCACGCCCTTGGCTCGCATCAGCTCGCGCGATTCCGCGATTGCGGCATCTGCGTTCGCGACATCGAGATCGGCCCGGACGACACAGTTGTGGTAGCCGATCGGCGAGCCACCGATCGTCCAGTGGATGCGCTCGTCGGCTCGCTCGTCACCGCCCCCCGCGCGCCCGAGCGCCAGCAGGAACTCGACGCTGTTCTCCTCTATCGCACGTACCAGGTCTGTGGGTTTGTTCACGCGGGGATTGTAGAGAAACGGTTCCGCGGAACCGTTTTCTGTCTGTCACTGGCACGAACTCGTGTTTGTGGTGCGGAGCGGTTGATCGGAGGGCGAGAAAGGAGTGTGCTTTGCCCTTCGAAGAAGACGCACCTCTCGCTGCTCTCGGCGATCAGATCCGCGGGTTGTCCGCTCACATCGCGGCTCGTCCTGATCGCAGAGTTCGACCGGCGAACGGGGTGGCGCGGTGCCGGGCTCAAGTCGTGCGCGCACTGGCTTAATTGGAGGTGTGGGCTCAAAAATGACCCGGACCGTGAGTGGATCAGAGTCGCGCACGCGCTCGACGAGCTCCCACTGATCAGTGAAGCCTTCTCGAAAGGCGAGCTCAATTACTCGAAAGTGCGCGCGCTCACGCGCATCGCGACGCCGCAGACCGAGGTCGACCTCCTGATCTTCGCGCGGCACGGAACCGCCGCCCATCTGGACAAGCTCGTCAGCGGCTGCCGGTCGATGCTCTCCCGCCGACCTGCAGGACGCCAACGCCGCCTACGAGAAGCGTGCTCTGCGAGAAGCTAGCCGCCGAGAAGGGCTTCATCGTCGGCGAGGTCTACTGCGACAACGACCGCAGCGCCTACAACGGCAAGCTGCGTCCGGCCTACGAGCGGATGCTCGCCGACCTCGAAGCGGGATGACGCGACGCGGTCATCTGCGTCGACCTCGACCGCCTCGCGCGCCGGCCCGTCGAGCTCGAGCGCTTCATGGACCTCGCCGACCAGCGGGGCGTCGCGCTCGCCAACGTGTCGGGCGACACCGACCTATCGACCTCCGACGGCCGGTTCAGCGCCCGCATCATGGGCGCGGTGGCGCGCCAGGAGTCGGAGAAGAAGGCCGAGCGCGTGTCTCGCGAGGCCGAGCCGGGCCGCGCGTCGCGGCGTGCCGCGCGGATCTCGCCGACCGTTCGGCTGCGAGGACGACGAAGCCACGATCCGACCGGCCGAGGCCGAGCTCATCCGCGAGGCCGCCCCGTCGCGTGCTCGCCGGCGAGACTGTCCCGGCCGTGTGCCGCGACTGGAACGCCCGCGGGATCGAGCCATGGGGATCGGTGCTCAGGTGAGGCCTGACCGTTCTTGTCGGAGGGCCCGTCCTCAGAGCGGAGTTCCTGTCTGCATGACGATGAGGCGAGCCTGTCCAGTGCTCGCACTTCTCGGTCGTCAGGCTGGAAGGTCAGCGAGAGGTCCAGGTCTACGTGCAGGCATCTGGTTCTTTCAACCCAGGAGGCAACGGCGCGTCGATGGACTGCTTGCCAGGCCAATCATCCCAGATAGGCGCGCGGGACAATTTGCGATCCCCCAATGGGGATCGCAGGCATACCGCAACAAGTTCCAAGCCCTGTTCGCCACTGCAGCCCTCGTCGCTTGAGAGTCTGCTTAGTGCAGTGAGTGTGACTTCCGCGTCCCCTTCGTCCACGGCGACGTGATCGAACTCGATGCAACCCCCGTCCTCAACCAAGACGAAGAGCGTCTTCGCCTCCTGGCGTTCGAGCCGCCAAGGCGTACTGATGAACCCCGCTTCAGGCTCGGCAGGCTGTGGTGCCGATGTGTTGGAGCACGCTCCGAAGGCGAGGATGGCGCATATTGCCAGCACCCTGACTCGAGTTGGTCTCCAAGCTTCAGTTGGCACAAGCGGTTGTCTCATAGTAGATGCACATATCCAAATCTATGAGAACCCATCCTGCTCCGTGAAAACGCATATCGTTGCTGCCGCTTTCAGACCCATTAACGATGCCTGCCACCCTCGCGCCCGAACTTGGCAGTTGCCCGTAGACGGGCCCACCACTGTCGCCTCCCGCGGCGTCGCCGTCGATCTCAAATAGGTGATCATGAATGGTGCCGCCCTGGGTCGCAGTGAAGTCCCGCTGTGTGATGAAGCCGCAGACCCCGCCACTTGCAACTGCGTTGAAGCAAATGTTGAGCCCGACGGTTAACTGTTCCTTCTGGAACCGCGGGGCGATTGCGGTTCGGTGCAAGTTTGCACCGGTGTTGATTCGATTGGTGAGTTGAGCGGAATTGATTGCGATTCGAAGCGCGTCCGAGTCGGTGCCGTCCCCGTCGGTATTCCCTCCCACCGAACCCAAGTCGGTCCCTCCGATGAATGCGTGCTGCGCTGGAGCCGTCTGGCAGTGACCAGCACTGACGCCGCGAGGGGTTCCATCTGTTCGCTTTCCCGTGAACCAAGTAGTGCAGTTACCGCCAATGAAGACTCGGAGCCCGCCTTCGTACGGCGGAAAGGTATCGCGCGTAGCATGCGCACTCTCCCCTCCGCCCCCCAAGTACAGGTTGTAGGCATCGTCAGGGATGCCGAGTGCTTCAATTTGCGAACGCAGGTCGGGGTCGAGAGGGGCCTCTTCGATGAATATGGAAGCCGTGACCACGTCGACGCCGATGGTAAAGCGTGCGCCCGTTCGGTCTGACCACTCCTCGACCAAGGGTTGTATCTCGTACTGCCACTTCTCTAGTTGTTCGGCCCCATACTTTCGAGCGACTACGTCCGTGCGGTTGTTGTTCCTTGTCAGCCCCCCGACAAAGTCTCGATCGGACTGTGTCGGCTCTACAACGCCGAATTGCAGCCGGCTCGGCGAGGCGTCGCGATTGATCCAAATGTCTGAGTAACGATCGCCGAAGTGGGCTTTCGCCTCCGACCGGATGCCTGATGACGAAGTGACGTCGGGAAGTTCTCTCGCGTCGTCGTACCAACCCGAATGATCTCTGTGCCTTGGGTGGTTCGGATCATCACGCAATTGATTGCCGCGTTGCGGCGGCGGTAGTTTGGGCACCGGCGACTCATCGGCCGAGGCGATAGGACGCGCGCTTAGTGTTGACGCACTCGCCAGGATGAGCAAGATGGCGAGGCAAAGCAAACGCCAGAGCCTCACCCTGGGACTCCGCATCCTTGCCTCCTTGTTGCCTCACCCGTACCCAGGCAGGCGCACCCGAAAACTTCTTGACCCCGCCCGGCGCCTCAGCGCCCGGTGACAAGTAGACGAGCCGGCGTCGCGACGAGCGGTGGTCCGGGCGGCCCGTCGAGGACCACCCGTTCGGACTAGCCGCTTCGACAGGTGAAGCGTGAGAAGAATCACGATCCACCCTGACGACGACGGTTGACAGGACGTCGCGGTAGCCGAACCGCGCCTCCCTGGCTCGCGCCGAGAAGGGCACCCACGACTCAGAAACAAAGGCAGGTGCGGACTATTGACATAGCGACAACCTCGTCCTGCTCTTTCCGTTCCATCACCGGCTCCACCATGAGGAGGGTTTCCGAATGAAGGCCGAACCGGACGGCCGGTTCACGTTCTCGTATCCGGACGGACGCGTGATGGAGACCATGCCGATCACCGTCGAGTCGGGCAGAGTTGAACAAGAGAGCGAGTCGATCGGCTCGACATCGCCGGCCGGACGATCATCTCGCGGTGGCGCGGAGAGCGATGCGACTACGGAGTGGCCGTCGAGTGCTTGCTTCGAAGAAGTGCGAGGGACGTCGACAGAAACGGTTCCGCGGAACCGTCCGAGCTCCTCGGAACGGCGAGCGTCGGCTTAACCCAGCAACACCTCGAGAACCGCGTCGACGTCGGACAGATCGCGCACGTATGCGTCCGCATCGAGTCCATTGACGTCGTTGTGTCCGTCCCAGTTCGTGCCCACCAGCAGGCACCGGACGCCCGCAGCTCTCGCGCACGCAAGATCGTGCTCGGTGTCACCGATGATCCACACCTCGTCCGGTGCGTAGGTCTC
The DNA here is from genome assembly GCA_964520325.1 of uncultured Actinomycetes bacterium. Lineage (GTDB taxonomy): Bacteria > Actinomycetota > JAICYB01 > JAICYB01 > JAICYB01 > CAZFOB01. The sequence continues at coordinate 99,351 of CAZFOB010000012.1, forward strand.
GCCGCGGAGCTCCTCGACGCGGGCCAGCGCGAGGGGCACGAGCTCATTGCGGTCGTGATGGTCGTTGCCGTAGGCGCCGACCTCGAAGTCGATGTGGCGGTCGAGACCGAAGGTCGCCACCTTGACCCGCGCGTTCTGCGCGAGATTGCCGGTGACGAGGGATTGCCTGACGCCCGGAGTATGTGCGAGCCGGTCGATGAGAGTGGCGACGCCCGGATGGACGGTGCCGTCCCTCTTGATCCAGTCGGTTGATGACGCGAGCGTCTCGACGGCCACGGCCATCGCCTCGACGAGCAGCGCGTCGATCCGATCGTCCGGGACGTTGGCGGCCGCGAGGATCTCGCGGATGATGCGCTGATCGGTCTTCCCACTCATGCGTACCTGCGGGACGTCATCGATCCCGATCACTGCCCCCGCCGCGCGTTCGAGAGCGTGCCTGCCGGCGCCGCCGGTAGAGAGCAACGTCCCGTCGATGTCCCAGAGGATCAGGCGTGGACTCACGTGCTGCATGGTACGGATATGGTCCGATGAGTCCGTCGACTGAGCTGAGAAACGGTTCCGCGGAACCGTCAGTTCATGCCTTCGGGCAGCTCGACGTGCTTGCTGCCGGTGAAGGTCGGCACGTCCTTCGTCATCAGCGCCATGACGCCGGCCATCGCGTCGGGCTGCTGGCCGAGCCAGAAGATGATCTTCGTCTCGAGCGCGAATGCCTTCTGGCGATCGGTCTCGAGCATGAACTTGTAGACCAGCTCCTTCGTCAGACCGGCTGCCGCCGGCGCGGCGTACGTAGCGATCTCGCGTGCGAGCTCGAGGGCGGTAGCAAGCACGTCCTCCTTGGGAACCGCACGCAGTGCGAGGCCCATCTCGGCGGCTTCCAAACCGCTGAAGAATCGTCCGGTCAAGAAGAGCTCGAGCGCGCGCTGCGTGCCGACCAAACGCGGCAGCAGCCACGTCGCGTTGGCATCGGGCACAACGCCGATGCGCGCGAAGGGGAGTCGAAGCTTCGCGTCCTCGGCGACGATGACGATGTCCATGAGGAGCGCGACGTTCAGAGCCGCGCCGATGGCCGCGCCGTTGACCGCCGCGATCACCGGTGTGCGCATCTTCCAGAACGCCGAACGATCGGGGATATCGTCGGCGCCCATCCCGAGCTCGCTCTCGTGTGCGGCCTCGGCCCCCGAAAGGGCCGCGCCTCCCGACGAAAGGTCGAGACCCGAGCTGAACGCACGGCCCGCACCGGTCACGACGATCACCCGGACGTCTTCCCGCGCATCGAGCTCCCACATGGCCTCGTGGAACTCGCGGTCGAGTGTCATGTCGAAGGCGTTCATGGCGTCCGGACGGTTCAGCGTGAGCGTGGCTACACCGTCGGAGGTATCGATCAGCACCGTTTCGTACGACATCGGCTGCTCCTCGCTCTTGACCCATACGTTAGTGGCGGTAAACAATAGCCCGACCGCGATCAGGGGGCCAGATGGACTTCCGCGATACACCAGAGGACGCCGCGTTCAGGGCTCTAGTTCGTGCGTGGCTCGATCACAACGCCACGCTGCTCGCTCCTGGTGAAGACCGCGAGACGCCGATGTTCACCGACGGCGAACGCGAAGGCGACATCACCGACCAGCAGGCCTGGCAGCAGAAGCTCTACGACGCAGGCTGGGGTGTCATCACCTGGCCGACGGAGTTCGGCGGTCGCGACGCGACCCCGATGCAGAACTTCATCTTCCGCCAGGAGATGGACCGCTACGACGTCGCGTCCGCGGAGATCTACCTCGTCCAGCACGGGATGGTCGGTCCGACGATCATCACGCACGGCACCGCTGCGCAGACCCAACGGTTCATCCCCAAGCTCGCAGAGGGTTCTGAGATCTGGTGCCAGCTCTGGAGCGAGCCGAACGCCGGTTCCGACCTCGCATCGCTGCAGAGCAAGTGCGAGCGTGATTCCTCGTCGGGCGACTGGATCCTCAACGGACAGAAAGTGTGGACGACCGGCGCGCAATGGTCGCGATGGGGATTGATCATCACGCGTACCGACCCCGAGCTTCCGAAGCACCGGGGACTCACCGTCTTCGTCGTCGACATGCACGCGCCCGGCGTCACGGTGGTGCCGCTGCGCCAGATCACCGGCGGCGCCGATTTCAACGAGGTGTTCTTCGACGATGTGCGAATCCCGGACGACCAGCGCATCGGCGACATCAACGACGGGTGGCGCGTCGCGATGACGACGTTGATGTTCGAGAGGTTCGCCGTCGGAACCGGTGGATCGGGAGAGGGCATGGTCGCTCCGCTGCTCAAGCTCGCACAGTCGTTGTCTCGCAATGGCGGGCGCGCCATCGACGACCACCACGTGCAGCAGGAGATGGCGGAGACGTACATCAAGGCGAAGCTCCTCACGCTGACGGGCTATCGGGCGCTGTCCAAGATCGCCAAGGGTGGAGCGCCCGGGGCGGAGGGTTCGATCATGAAGCTCGTCCGCACTGGGCTGATCTACCAGATCTCGCAGATGGGCACCGACCTCCTCGGCCTCCAGGGTGCTCTCACGGGAGCAAACGCGCCCGACGACAGCTTCTGGTCGCTCAACTTCCTCGGGTCGATGGGCGCGAAGATCGGCGGCGGCACCGACGACATCATGCGCAACATCCTCGGTGAGCGCGTGCTCGGACTGCCGAAGGAGCCGCAGGTCGACCGCGACATGTCGTTCCGCGAAGCCCGCACCGCTGCCGCGAAGAACTAAGGGATAGCTTTCGGCCCGCTGACGAACTTGAAGCACGTGCAGGCCGCTTGGTAACCGAGCATTCGGTAGCTCGTCGCGCCGTCGTGACGTCCCGGTCCGAAGCGCGTTGTGATCGTCCACGGCGACTTATACGACGTCCCGAGGATCTCGACGGCCTTGCGGAGGCCGGCGACGTCGTACAGCGGTGTCTTGTCGAGGGCGGCCTTGATGAAGAACAGACCATCGCAGAAGCGCACGATGCCGTTGTCGTCCTTGATGCCGGATGCCTTCTTGCACTCCTCCAGTTGTGGAGTCTTGGGTGCGTACTGCATGTAGGTGTCTTCCGCCGACATCCATCCGACGACGAGGGCGCGGTCGAGCTGCTCCGCGGACATGTTGTCTGTTACGAAGGGCGGGATATCGAGGCTCGTGAAGGCGTGTCGCGGGAAGTAGTTCTGGCTGTCGGCCGTTGCGCCCCAGATCAACGGGATCGCACCGCCGGACGGCGAGAACAGAACGTGCGATACGCCGGCATTGCGGAACCTCAGGATCGCGCTGGAGATCTGGGCGGCGGCGTCTCCGGCCTCGCCGGCGCTCTGCGGTTTCTTGATCGCGGCCTCTTCCGCCAGCTTCATCCCGATCCGAGCGAGTCCAGGCTTGACCACCTTGTCGGCGAACTCCTTGTGGACCGCGCTGTCGTAACGGATAAGGGCGACCTTCGCGCCCTTGTCGAAGTAGCCGGCCTGTTTGAGCGCATCGATGTAGAAGTTCATCCGGTGCGTCCCGATCATGTGCGGCATGTAGAGGTTGGGGTACTTCGCGAAGGTGTCACGAGCCGTCATGTAGTGGTACGACCAGACGAGCGGGATGTTTCGCTTGTGGTGACACGCCATCATGTTGTCGTCGGGGAGCACAGCGCCCGAAACGACGTAGGCGACGTTCTGGTCATCACCGAAGAACGCGCACGCGCGCTCGGCCTGCTCGGGGAACGTCCCGTTGAGCGGATCGGTGCCGTGGAACACCGGCACGATCTTCTTCCCACCGAGTCCGCCGCGCGCGTTGACGTAGGCGACCATCTTCGTGACCGCTTGCTCGACGTCGAAGAATTCTCCCGACGCGCCGAACACGCGGTACGCAGCGTCGAGGTCCTTTGAATAGTGGATGCCGATCTTGATCGATCCGGTTCCCTTCGGAAGGCCTCCCGGGGTGCCGGGTTTGTTGCCGGGGACGACCGGAGCGTCCGATGCATTGGCGGCTCTGGTGTCTCCTCCGCCTGTGCCGCCACCCCCAGGCAAGCCCGACGTGGCGGCGCCGTCCTTCTTGGCTCCAGGCGCGGCGGTGGTTGTTGCGTCGGTGTCGCTCTGCTCGGTGACCTCGCCATTGTTCGTTGCCGAACAGGCGGCGGCGAGCAGAAGGACAAGGACGAGGACGGCCGTTGTGCGTCTCATGTGGCTTTCTCCTCCTTTAACGCTGAGTGCCCACCAGCAGTTCGCGGAACGCCACGCCTTTGTCTGTCGACGGTTCCTTGGGCAGGCCCAGCACCCGCTCTCCGATGATGTTGCGCATCACTTCGTCGGTGCCACCGCCGAGGTGGATGCCCGGCGCGAAGAGATGGGTCTTCGCCCACAGGCCGTCGTCGGCCGCGTCGTCGCCGGTGATCGCGCCGGCGAGCCCAAGCAGCTCGATCCCGCGGTCGGCGATGTCGGTCATCAGGTCGGACCACACGAGCTTGGCGATCGCGCCTTCCGGCCCCGGGATCGAGCCTTTTGCGATCTTCGTCGTGGCGCGAGCTCCGGTGAGGGTGAGGAGCTTGGCCCGTATGAAGATGTCGGCGATCGTCTGACGCACGTGCGAGTTCTCGATGGAGCCGTTGCGTTTCGCGAGAGCCACGAGCGGGTCGGCCAGCGCACCGACGTTGAGATTGCCGGCGACGCTCATGCGCTCGTTCATCAGCACGGTGAGCGCGACGCGCCATCCGTCGTTGACGTCACCCACGCGGTTGGCATCGGGGATGCGGACGTCGGTGAGGAAGACCTCGTTGAAGTTCGCACCGCCTGTCATCTGGCGCAGCGGACGCGGATCGATCCCCGGGTCGCTCATGTCGAGGATGAAGCACGTGATCCCGCGATGCTTCGGTGCATCGGGATCGGTGCGCGCGATGATCAGCCCCATGTGGCAATAGTGAGCGCCCGATGTCCACACCTTCTGTCCGTTGATCACCCATCCTGCGGGGGCACCCCGGACCCCGGGGCCGTTGTCGTCGCGTACGGCGCGGGTCTGAAGAGAGGCGATGTCGGACCCGGCGTTCGGCTCGCTCCACAGCTGGCACCAGATCTCTTCACCGGACAGCATCGGTTCGAGGTACCGCTGCTTCTGCTCCTCGGTGCCGTGCGCGATGATCGTCGGTCCGATCATCCCTTGGCCGATGCCGAAGACGTTCGGCGGGACGTCGTAGTGCGGGAGCTCATCCCCCCAGATGACGAGCTGGATCGGCGTCAGGTCACGTCCTCCGTATTCCTTCGGCCACGTGAGCCCGACCCAGCCACCATCGGCGAGCACTTTCTGCCATGCCTGCGCGCGGCCAACCATCTCGTGGTCATCGCTGCCGTCGTCGGCTTCGGAGAGCAACGCGGTAACGGCGCCACCGGCGCGCTCGTGGGGGCCGAGCTTTCGGGCGTTGGCGTCGAGCCAGGAACGGACAACGAGACGGAACGATGCCTCTTCGGGGGAATCGTGAAAGTCCAATGTGAACGAAGGATAACTTTCCCGGCGCCGTCTGGCTAGCGGGAACCCGTACCCTTTGCTCTACACGACCAGGGGAGCGCCCCGGGGTCCGGGGTGTCCCCGGGAGGAGAGACATGATCGCGAACACCACGCAAGGCAAGGTCCGGGGGATCGAGAAGCTCGGGTGCCTGCAGTTTCGGGGGATCCCGTTCGCGTCGCCGCCGGTGGGCGATCTCCGTTGGAAAGCGCCGCAGCCGCCGCAAGCGTGGGACGGCGAACGCGACGGGTCCGAGTTCGGTCCGATCTGTCCGCAGGCCGCCGGCACGATGGACGCCATCGCCGGCGGTCGCATCGCGGAGCCGCAGCCCCAGTCGGAGGACTGCCTCACGCTCAACGTCTTCACTCCCGCAGCCGATGATGGCAAGCGCCCGGTGATGGTCTGGATCCACGGCGGAGGGTTCACCGGCGGCTCGGGGAGCGTCCCGTGGTACTCAGCTCACAACTTCGCGCGCGACGGCGTTGTGTGCGTGACGATCAACTATCGCCTGAATGCGTTCGGTTTCCTCCATCTCGAGGAGCTCTTCGGTGCTGAGTTCGCCGACTCGGGGACGTGTGGGATCCAGGACCAAGTGGCCGCACTACGCTTCGTGCGCGAGAACATCGCGAACTTCGGAGGCGACCCGGACAACGTCACGATCTTCGGCGAGTCGGCCGGCGGGATGAGTGTGAGCACGCTGATGGCGACGCCGTCCGCGAAAGGCCTGTTCGGCAAGGCCATCCCGCAATCGGGGGCAGGGCACGCGACGCTCACACCCGAGATCGCCACGCGCATCGCGCGGAGATGGTGCGCGTTGGTCGGTATCGAGCCGGGCGACGTCGAGGCGTTGCGATCGCTCTCCGCAGAACAGATCCTCGACGGCGTCACCGCGCTCAACCTCGGCGTAGCGACGGAAAGCGCCGAGCTCTTCGGCGACGACTTCGCGGGAATGGCGATGCCGTTCATGCCGGTTGTCGGTGGTGACGTGCTGCCGCAGAGTCCGATCGGCGCGATCCGTGACGGGTCGGCGTCCGACGTCCCGACGCTGATCGGCACGAACCTCGAGGAGTGGAAGCTCTTCACGCTGATGACGCCGCCCGAGGCGCTGCGCACGCGCGCTGTGCGTCCGCTGCGCAACCTGTGCGCACAGGTTGCACGCTCAGCCGATGATCTCGTCGCCGCCTACGAAACGAAAGTGGGCGAGAGTGAGCTCGATCTGCGCAACGCCATCGAGTCGGATCGCAACTTCCGCATCCCGGCGATCCGTCTCGCCGAGGCGCAGGTTGAAAACGATGCGCCGACGTGGATGTACCGGTTCGACTGGAAGTCGCCGGCCTTCGGCGGCCGCCTCGGTTCGTGCCATGCCCTCGAGATACCGTTCGCCTTCGACAACCTCGATGCGCCCGGTGCCGACGTCTTCACCGGTGGAGAGGCTCCGCAGAACCTCGCAGCGAGCATGCACTCCGCGTGGGTCGCCTTCGCCAAGACCGGCGATCCGAACACCAGTGACTTGCCGGAGTGGCGGCCATATGACACAGAGGCGCGCGCGACGATGTTGCTGAACACCGAGTGCGCCTCAGCCGATGACCCGGACGGTGATCTCCGGCAAACCTGGGACGGCCTGCTCTAGTGCTAGCGTTTCACCATGTAGGCGCGTCCGCGGGGTGAGAGTCGGTCGCGCGAATCTGCGACGGCGAGATGCGGCGCTCGTGATGGAGAGCGACGGCGATAGTCGGAGGCGCTTCGGTCATTGATGGGCCGCGCCGGGGATGTGGTCCGTACAACGACTTTGGCAGCTCACCGGCCGCGAAGGCCCGGGGAGAAGCGCCGCGCCTTAGCGGTCCGGTGCAGCTGCGGGTTCTACGGCTCACAAGTC
>CAZFOB010000013.1:0-98460 GCA_964520325.1 uncultured Actinomycetes bacterium
CGCGTCGCGTGACGCGCGAAGCGGCCGCGCGCGCGGCCAACGAGCGAACGCTCCGAATGTACTGGGACAGGGATTGCGAGGTGTTGCGCGTGGCGGCACTGCTTCCGGGGGCCGAGGGAGCCGCGGTCAAGACGGCGATCGAACGCATCGCCGAGCAGTTCGGACCGAACGAGGACGGAACCTGGCAGCCCCGCGAGCAGCGATGCGCCGACGCTTTGATCGAGCTTGCCTCGACAAAGCTCGCCGACGACTCCGACACCGACCGCGCAACCGTTGTGGTGCACATCGACGCGCACGAGCTCAATTTCATCAACGGGATGGCCACGCTGCAGGACGGCCCCGTGATCACCTCAGAGGTGGTGCGCCGCCTGGCCTGCGACGGCCGGGTGCAGGCGGTGGTTGACGGCCCGGGCGGCCAACCTCTCGGGATCGGACGACGGTCGCGGATCGTGCCGCATTGGCTCACGAGGATGCTCAAAGAACGCGACCGAGGCTGCGTGGCCAGCGGCTGCGGGCGGACGTTCGGCCTGCAGGCCCATCACGTCGTGCACTGGGCGCATGGGGGCCGGACCGATCTCGACAACCTCGTCCTCGTGTGCCGTCGCTGCCACCGGAAGATCCACGACGAAGGCTTCCGATTGGTGCGCGATCAGTACGGCAACGTCCGCGTGCTGCGCCCCGACGGTCGTCCGGTGATGAACCGCCCCGCCCCCTTACGTGCCGACGTCCGCGAACGGATGCTCGGCCCCGCCCGGTCGAGATCACCAGCCCTTCGCTGCTGAGCAGGCGAGGCCATACGTCGTGCTCTCTCATCATCGTCCACCGCGTCTTGGCAGTGTGTCCTTGCCCGTAGGATGTGCCGATGCGCGCGGTCGTTACCGGGGGGGCGGGCTTCCTCGGCTCCCATCTGTGTAGCCGTCTCATCGTTGACGGCCACGAGGTCGTGTGCATCGACAACCTGCTCACGGGCGCAGCACGCAACGTCGAGCACCTGGTCGGAGAGCCCGGTTTCTTGCTCATCAACCACGACGTCACCAACTTCATCCACGTCGGCGGGGATATCGACTTCGTCTTCCACTTCGCCTCACCGGCCTCACCGATCGACTACCTCAAGCTGCCCATCCAGACGCTCAAGGTCGGCGCGCTGGGCACGCACAAAGCCCTCGGTCTCGCTCGCGAGAAGCAAGCTGCGTTCTTCCTCGCGTCAACGTCCGAGGTCTACGGCGATCCGGAGGTGCATCCCCAGCCCGAAACGTATTGGGGCAACGTGAATCCGATCGGCGTGCGCGGCGTCTACGATGAGGCGAAGCGATTCGGTGAAGCGATGGCGATGGCCTACCACCGCGTGCACGACATCGACGTCAAGATCGCGAGATTCTTCAACACCCAAGGCCCGCGGATGCGTATGGACGACGGCCGGGCGGTGCCCGCGTTCATCACGGCGGCACTGAGGAGCGAGCCGCTCGTGGTTCATGGTGACGGTTCGCAGACCCGCTCGATCGGCTACGTCGACGACATCATCGAAGGAGTCACCCGTCTCGCCGCCTCCGGTCACAACGGCCCGATGAACATCGGCACGCAGGAGGAGGTGTCGATGCTCGAGCTCGCGAAATTGATCATCGACATCACCAACTCGAGCTCGCCGATCGAGTTCGGTCCCCGTCCACAGGACGATCCAACGATGCGGCGTCCGGATGCGACGCTCGCCAAGCGCGTGCTCGGGTGGGAGCCGAAGATCTCGCTGGAGGACGGCCTGAGCCGGACGGCCCAGTGGTTCGCGAAGGAGATGAGTGGATGAAGCTCGTCGTCGTCGGGTGCGGACACGTAGGTCTCGTGAGTGCAGTCACCTTCGCGGAGATCGGGCACACCGTGATCGGTGTCGAGAGCGATCCCGCGCGCCTCGATCAGCTCCAACGCGGGGAAGCCCCTTTCCACGAGCCGGAGATGCAGGAACTGCTCACCAAGCACATGGAGCGCTCGCTCACCTTCGACGGCGATATCGCTCGCGCGCTGCAGGGCGCCGACGCCGCGTTCATCTGTGTGAACACCCCACCCCGTCCGGACGGACGTGCCAGCCTCATCTACGTCGAGCGTGCAGCTCGCCAGATCGCCGCCGCCGCCGACGGCCCGATCGTCATCGTCGAGAAGTCGACGGTGCCAGTGCACACCGCACGCAGGATCGTTGCGGTCCTCCAGGAGGAGGGCAAGGGCCGGGAGATAGAAGTGGCGACCAACCCCGAGTTCCTCCGGGAAGGTACGGCCGTCCGCGATACGCTCGAGCCGGATCGCATCGTCATCGGTCTGGCGGCCCGGGGCCGGGCCGAGCAGGTATTGCGTGAGATCTATGCGCCGATCGTTGATCGCATCGGTTGTCCCGTGATCGTCACCGACCTCGAGACCGCCGAGATCATCAAGCACGCGTCCAACAGCTTCCTGTCGCTCAAGATCAGCTACATCAATGCCGTTGCGCAGTTGTGCGAAGCGTCCGGAGCCGATGTAACCGTTGTCGCGAGGGGGATGGGGCTCGATCCCCGCATCGGCCCCCACCATCTGCACGCCGGTCTCGGCTACGGCGGGTTCTGCTTCCCGAAAGACTTGGCCGCGTTCATCTCGGAGGCAGCCGAGCTCGGTGTCGATCTCTCGTTCCTCGACGAGGTTCGGCGGATCAACGAGGGGCAGCGCGCGCGCCTGGTCGAGAAGGTCACGCAAGCAGTGTGGAATCTCGATGGGAAGTCGATCGGGGTGTGGGGCCTTGCCTTCAAGGCGGATACCGACGATCTTCGCGAAGCGCCGTCGCTGACGGTGATTCCCGCCCTCGTTGCCGAGGGAGCGAAGGTGCGAGCCTACGACCCCGCCGCCGGCGCTGTTGCGAAAGGTGAATTTCCGAACACCGAGATCGTCAACGACGCGATGAGCGCCATCGAGGGCGCGGACGTGCTCGTGATCCTCACGGAGTGGCCTGAGTTCCGCGACGCCGACCTCGCAGCCGTGAAGAGCACTCTGAAACGTCCAGTGATCGTCGACGGACGCAATCTGTGGCCCCTCGAGCAGATGGCCGCGCTCGGATTCACGTACCTCTCGTTCGGGCGTCCGGACGTGATCGCCGGAACGGTGAGACGGCCGTCCTAGATGCCGTCTCGGACGCTAGGGTCCGGTGAGCAACGTGAGCAACGTGTCGATGGTGCTGGTGAGGACGCTCGGCACTCGTTGCACGGTCTCGCCGATCTGCTCGACCACACCACCGGTGTTGACGACCGTGAGTCCGATCGGTGCGGCGTCTCCGACGTTGCCGGCACGATCGGTCGCTCGCGCGCTCACGCTGTAATCGGCTACCACGGCCGGGACCTTCGCCACCCATGTGCACGTGCGCCGCGCAGCGTCGTCGCAGGTGACCTCAGCGGGGACAACGTAGTCGTTGCCACCTGAGGAGAACGTCACGAGCACCTCGTCGACGCCCGAGTGCAGATCTGCGGCCTTGCCCTCGACGGTGGCCGGTTCGGCAACGCTGAGTGCGGTTCCGTCCGGTGTCGAGAAGGCAAGCACGGGATGTGCGGTGTCTGGCACTGGAGTGGGGATCGCCACGGCGGGACGCGGAGTGACCCTCGGCTTGGGTGCGGCCGGGATCGTGGGAAGGTCGGTTCCGCCGCTTCCGCCCCCTTCGCCGAAAACGTCGGGCGCGATGGCGATCGCGGCTTGTGCCGGCGTGGCGCCGCCCAGGGCGCCGAGAACAGGCGGGACGAGGCCGAAGTTCGCCGCGACCAGATACACGGCGAAGCCGACCGCGACCAAAGCCGCGGCAGCGTATCCGGTATCGTCGCGTCGCCAGTCCATCGTGCAAACCCCCTCGAAGAGAATCTTCGCTCGAGGAGGGGCCGCTGGGGACGATCGTCTCGAGCCATCCGGAGTAGTCCGAACGGACTAGTCCCCTCAGCCGTTCCGGTCAGGACAGCGCGAGGCCCGCGCCTATCGCAAAGACCGCGCAGTAGGCGGCGAAGGGCAGGTAGTTGAAGCGCTTGAGGTATCGCAGAAGCAGCGCCACGCAAGCGAAGCCCGTGACGAACGCGGTGAGGAAGCCCGCGATCTCGGGTCCGCCGACGCCGGCGTCGACGACCTCGGGCAGTTCGAGGACATTCGCGCCGGCGATGGCCGGGATGGCCAGGAGGAACGCGAAGCGCGCCGCGGCTTCCCGGCGTAAGCCCAGAGCCAGTCCGGTCGACATCGTGGCGCCCGAGCGGGAGACGCCCGGCAGCAATGCCACCGCCTGCGCGAGACCGATCCCGATCGCATCGCGTAGCGACGGTTGCGGACGCAACGGGTTGGCGAAGCGGCGCCCGAACGTGCCCGTGAGCCACTCGGCCCCCACGAGGATCACCGACGTCGCGAGCAGACAGATCGCGACCTGACGGGGACGCGACAGCAGCTCCTCGAACGTCTTCTCGAAGAGCAGACCGAACAGCCCGGCGGGCACTGAGGCCACGATGAGCAGCAAAGCGAGCCGGCGCCCATCGCCTCCGCGCACGAGGTCGACGAGCAGCTTCCACAGATCGCGGAAGAAGTAGAGGACGAGAGCGAAGAGCGTCCCGAGATGCAGTAAGACGATGAACGCAAGCGTCGGCGGTGTGCGGCCGAGGAGCGCCGGCACGACGACGAGGTGGGTCTTCGAGGAGACCGGCAGGAATTCGGTGAGACCCTGGATCGCGCCGAGGAGCGCCGCGAAAGCCGTACTCACGTGACGGCCCACGACAGCGTCACGTCAGGGCCGCGCCGGCGTGCCCAAGAGCGCCTTGTCGCACCCGCAACCACGATCGACGGGGATGCGCTCGATGAGGTCGAACAACGTTTGGCGCAGCTTGCCGATGTTCTCGGCGAAGACTCGCAGCGCCTCCTCCATGGTCACGGGCGCGATATCGGAACGTCCCTCGACGCCGACGTCGTAGTCGGTGATGAGCGAGAGGTTGACGTAACACATCTCCATCTCCCGGGCGAGGTAGCACTCCGGGTATTGCGTCATGTTGATGACTTCGAAGCCTTGGCGCTGGTACCACGCCGACTCGGCACGTGTTGCGAAGCGGGGTCCTTCGATGACGACGACGGTGCCCCTCGCATGCACGGTCATGCCGGACGCACGGGCGGCCGATGCCGCGAACGGGCGAAGCTGTTCGCAGTAGGGATCGGCGAACGAGACATGCACGGACAGAGGTCCGTCGAAGAAGGTGTGAGTGCGTGCGGACGTCCGGTCGACGAGCTGGTCACAGACCACGACGTCTCCCGGATGGACGTCCGCTTGCAACGACCCGGCCGCCGACGGCGCGAGCACGCGCTCCACGCCGAGCTCCTTGAATGCCCAGAGGTTGGCTCGGTAGTTGATCGCGTGTGGCGGGAACTCGTGGTGAGTGCCGTGACGAGGGATGAAGGCGACCTTGCGTCCCGACACCGTCCCGAGCTTCACGGGTGCCGACGGCGCACCGTACGGGGTGGTGATCGTGCGCTCCTCGAGCCCTTCTACGAGGGAGTAGAAGCCGGAGCCGCCGAATATCCCGATCTCGGCATCAGCCATCGGATCCGGACGACGAGCTCTTCTTGTCTCTCTTGTTCTCTGGCTTGTTCTCTGGCTGTTTGCTCTCGGAGCTCTTCGATTCGGAGCCCTTCGACTCGTTCTTGCTCTCGCTCTTCGACTCGCTCTTGCTTTCGCTCTTCGATTCGGACCCCGACGAGCCCGACGAGCCCGACTCCGATGACGCCGAGGTCGATGCCTTTCTGGACGCCGACCGTGAGTCGGTCTTGTAGAAGCCGGAGCCCTTGAAGGCGATGCCGACCGGGTGGAAGACACGCTGCACCTTGCTCCTGCACTGCTCGCAGCGCTTCACCGGCTCATCGGCCATCGACTGGAACCGGTCGAACTCGTGACCTTTGGTGCATCGGTAGGTATAGGTCGGCATCGGGGGCCAAGTGTAAGTCACTGCTGGTCACTAGAGTTTCCGCGATGACCACGGTATCCGTATTCAGGGCGTGCGCCGGAGGCTACGTCGGCGCGGGGGCCGTGCATCCGGCGCTCATCGACGCGGCGCGTGAGTCGCTCGCCCAGGCGAAAGAAGCCACACTTGTCTCAGACGGGTTCGTTGCTCGCTGCGGCGACGACATCGGCCTCGTGCTCCTGCACTCGGAAGCTCCCGGGTCGGCGTCCGTCGCGACGCTGGTCACCGACGTCTTCGAGAGCGCGCACTCGGTCGGCGTGCGCCTTCACCAGTTCGGGATCAACGGCAAGGCCGTCCCCATCGACGGCACTGAGATCACATTCGACGCGCGCGACAGCGAGCCCGTGCTGTGCTTCTTCGCAGACAAGGCCGTGGCGGGATCGTGGAACATCCACCTCTATAGAACGTTCGCTGATCCCTTCAATAGCCCGAGTCTCGTGACCGATGCGCAGCGTCGAGAGGGCTTCCGGTTCACAGTCCACGGTGAACACTTCGACCTACCGGGCGACCTCTACCGATTCCTCGCCGCCGCCGGCTCCGGCGGCGCGAACGTCCAACAAGTCACGTCACGCGCGACGGGCGAGATCGCGGCCGTGGCTTCGTGTGGTGCCGATCCGGTGCTGATCGTGCGATGCGGTGGGCCGTTCCCGGCCGTGGAAGAGGTGCTCGAGGCGTTCACCGTGCCCTATGCGCTCGGCACGACCCTCGGTGGGCCGAGTCCGCTCGTGCCGGTCTCGGTCAACGGAGACGCGTCGACGCGTTCGGTCGGCAAGGCCGTCGGCCTGGGATTCCAGATCACGCCGCAGCGTCTGATCGGTCCCCGTGATCTCCTCGGCGATTCCGCGTTCGATGAAGCGCGACGCCAAGCCGTTGCCGCCGCCGACTATCTGCGCAGGCACGGCCCATTCGCGCTGCATGGCAACGGCTTGGCCTCTCGCGCCTGACCGCCCGCCTCATACGATGGCCTTCTGTCATCCTGCAAGCCGTGCCTGTGACCACAGCCGTCATCCCTGCCGCCGGGCTCGGCACGCGGAACCTTCCGGCCACGAAAGCCATCCCCAAAGAGCTGCTGGCGATCGTCGACAAACCGATGATCCAGTACGTCGTCGAGGAGGCGGTTGGCGCCGGCATCACCGACGTCGTGATCGTGACCGGCCCCGGCAAGCAGGCGCTCGAAGATCACTTCGCCCCGGACCCCGGCCTCGTTGCCGAACTCGAAGCCAAGGGGAAGACGGAACTGCTCGAGGCCGTCCGGCGGACGTCGGCATTGGCTCGCGTGAGCTTCGTCATGCAAGAGGAGCCCCTCGGCCTCGGGCACGCTGTGCTTCAGGCCCGGGACGCCGTGGGGGCCGATCCGTTCGCCGTGCTTCTCCCCGACGAGCTCTTCTGGGGACCGGAGCTGCTGTCGTCGCTGATCGAGGGTGCCGAGCGCTTCGACGCACCGGTGATCGCGGTGATGGAGATGCCGCCGGACGAGATCTCGAACTACGGCGTCGTCGACCCAGGACCAACCGGGGTTGCCGGTGCCCCCGATCAACGGGAGCAGGACTTCGTCCGCATGAAAGATTTCGTAGAGAAGCCGCCGGCCGCCGAGGCGAAGTCGAACCTTGGCTCGGTCGGACGGTACGTGCTCACGCGGGACGTGCTCGATGCGCTCGAGGGGGCCGAGCCCGGGGCCGGCGGGGAGATCCAGCTCACCGACGGGATCGCCGCGGTCGCACGGTCGCGTGCGGCGTATGCGTACATCCACCGAGGTCGTCGCAACGACGCCGGTCGTCCGCTCGGCTACGTGAAAGCGACGATCACAGCCGCACTCCAGGACGCCGCGATCGGTGACGACGTTCTCACGTTTATCTCTGGTCTGCACCAGAAGCGTTCCTGAAAAGGCGGAAACCCGGGCCGGTTGGGGGCGGCCCGGGCTTCCGGGATGGGGCTCGAGTGCTGCTTGCCGCTAACAGTTTATGAAGGACGTTTGCCCTGTGGTGGCGTCGGTGGGTATCCGTCGGTGTCGCATCGACCAGAAGGCGTGTCGTCGCAAGCCCCGTCCGACGGCTTGGGGTTCTTCGGTGCGTACTTCGCGTTGCCGCACCACGCGTTGTAGTTGGGTCCGCTCTTCTCCCAGTATTTCGCGAGCTTGTCCGGCCACAGGTAGTAGTGACGCATGCAATCGGTGTACTCGACCCACCCGAGCTTGTTCTCGGGCTGTGGAGAGACGAACCCGGCTCTCCATCGCCACTCCGTCGCGTCCGGAATGAAGTAGAACCGGCCCTTTCCGGCACCGACGAGCGCCGGACGAGGGTCGGTGGTCGGACCACTGCCTCCGAAGCGCGTCTCCGGGTAGGCCTGGAGTCCGTTCGTTGCATTGGTCGGGGTCAGGTTCGGACCGGCGAACAGGATCCCCGCGATGAGCGGGAGTGCGCTGTAGTACAGCGTCACGATCGCCCCGGGAGCTTTGCAGTACGTCTCGTCGTGGTTCATACCGGCATCGGAGGACGGATCGCAGGCTTTGCCGCTATTCGGTGACTTCTTGTGCAGGTCGTGGTAGGCGTAGAACGGGTCGCCGGCTTCGTAACCGAACCCTCCCGGCACCCCGAGGTTGCTGATCCCGAAGCTCGTCTTGTCGACCATGTCCGGCTCGTAGAGACGCTGCACCGTCGATGAGTCCATGTAGTTGGTCGGCGTGAAGACGAACTCCGGACGGTAGTCCTGGGCCTTCATCGAGATGATGTGGAAGAGCGGCGCGACGAGGTCGAGCAGGTAGATCACCGACGTGATCCCCTCGACCTTGAACCGTACGGCGATGCTCGTCCCCTCGTCGGTCGCGCGTGACGGGTCGGGGTTGTAGGCGACCTCTGATGCGATGAGGTCCTTGCCGCAGTACTGCTTGATGAAGCCCTTCATCTCGTTGGCCAGGCCTTTGACCTGCTGGAAGTTGGGGTACAGGAGGCCGAACTTCCTCGGCTGTCCCTTGTATTGGGCGCTGTTCGTCGCGTTCTTACCTTGGACGCGCGTGCACAGCCAGCTCGCGTACTGGCGCATCTGGGACGTGCCGCTCGCGAACTGCGTCCAGACGAACGGCGCCCACTTCTTGTAGAGCGAATCGGATTCGGACAGCGTCCCGAAGTGCATTGGGCGCTTGTCCGGTGGGGCTTTGGCATTGAGCGCAGCCGCCATGTTGTAGGCGGATCGCGACAGAGCGTCGTCGTTGACGACAACGAACGGTTTGATGTCCTCGACGACCTTGATCGCGGCAGCTGTGGTGGTCTCAGGGCACTGGTAAGACCCACCGTCGATCAGGTCGTAGGCGATCCGGCGTCCGAAGAAGGGCTTCTTCGGATCGTTGCCCATCAGCTTGCGGATCTGGGGGAAAGCTTCGGCGCCTTCGAGCGCGCGCTTGTTGACGACGTCGATGAAGACCTTCGCCGCCTCCTGGAACTCGCTGCGTGCACCCGCCTGGTTCTTGGGCGTTGCGCGGTAAAACCGCGAGCTCGTCGCGAGGTTGGCTCCAGCCTGCTGGGCGAGCGTGAGCGTGTTCACCCCGCAACTCGATGCGTCGTAGGCGAACGTGAACTTGACCTCATCCTTCGTCACGCCCGTCCACGTGTTGGGGTTGCCGCCGGGCAGTGACGTCGATTGTGGCTTGATGAGCGCGCCGATCTTCAACGCTTGCACCCGGTCGGTCTCGGCGCTGTCGACGGCCGGATCGACCGCTCCCGGCACGTTCGGTGCTCCGCCCGGACCCGTTCCGCCGGTACCTGTCGTAGGCGCTGTCGATGTATCGACGGTGTCGTCGATGGTTCCGTCGACCGTTTCGGTGTTGTCGCCCGCGTCGGATGCGAGGTCGGCGGCGTCCCCGTCGTCGGAGGACGGCAGCGCGACCACCGCGGCGATCAGTGCGAGCACCAGGCCGATGCTGATGAGCGCGATCTGCGTTTTGCGGTCGCGCATGTTGACCCGCTTGACCATCGCACGGAACGAGAACTCCACGTCTGTCTGCGGTGCGAGCGAAGAGGCCGCCTTCAGCGACGGTGCTTCTCCGAGCGTTGGTGCCACGGCTGCAGCGCTGAGTGCGGCCGCCGGCTTGCGCGCGACCGGCTTGCGCGCGACCGGCTTGCGCGCGACCGGCTTGCGTGCGACCGGCTTCTTCTTCACGGTGCTCTTGGACTTCGCGGCAGGACGCCTGTTCGCGGACGAGCCACGACCCGGTGGTTTGCGTTTGCTCATGAGCGTTCGCCGGGTCCCCGTGACCCAGCGCTCACCTCCTCCCCGCAGGATACAGCGTGAGTTTGGGTTCGCATTGACGCGCGAGTCAAGTCCTCGCAGAATCGAGGGCACCGAGCGGGGCCCTCGGCACCGCCACGACCGACGCTCTCGCCAGGCTCTCGAGGGAGGCCGCACGTATGCGAACACGCCAGCTCACCACGTCGGTCGGCGCGTTCGTTCTTGGATTCATCGTCATCGTCCTGTGCGGGAAGGTCGTGTTCCCGCAGCTTGGGGATACCACAGCGGTGCCCAACGGCCTCTACCTCCAGGGGCTGGTCGTCGGATTGCTCGGCGCGCTCCTCGCCATCGGCCTGGTGCTCGTCTATCGAGCGAACAGGATCATCAACTTCGCGCAGGGCGAGCTCGGGGCGTTCGCGGCGACGATGGCCGCGCAGCTGTACCAGGTGTACCACGTGCCCTATTTCCTCTCGGTGCTCGCGGGTCTGGTCGCCACGGTCTTGTCGAGCCTGCTCATCGAGGTGGGGATCGTGCGCCGTTTCTCGAAGGCTCCGCGGCTGATCCTGACGGTCGCAACGATCGGTGTCGCCCAGATCCTCGGGTTCGTCGAGATCGCGATGCCGGCCTTGCTCAACGAGAACGTCGATCGTGAGCGGTTCCGGACCACGCTCGAGAGCCCGATCGGACTCGGGTTCTCCTTCGGCAACGTTCAGTTCACCGCCGATCACTTCGTCGTCCTCGTCGTGACTCCGATCGTGCTGGTCGGTCTCGCGTTGTTCTTCCAATTCACCCGCTACGGCGTCGCGGCGCGCGCGACCGCGGAGAACTCCGAGCGCGCGCGCTTGCTCGGTATCCGCGTGAGCCGGGTGTCGCTCATCGTGTGGGCGCTGGCCGGGTTGCTTTCCGCCATCACCGCTATCCTGCGGGCCCCGGTGCTGGGATTCACACTCGGTGCCATCGCCGGACCGGGACTCTTGCTGAGAGCGCTCGCGGCGGCCGTGATCGCTCGCATGGAAAGCCTTCCCGTCACCGTCGCGGCGTCCGTCCTGCTCACCATGGCGGAGCAGACCATCTTCTACTCGTGGGGTCAGTCGGGAGCCGGCGAGGGGTTCCTGCTCGCGGTCATCGTCGTCGCGCTCCTCGTGCAGAGCAACAAGCTCGGCCGCGTCGATCTCGGCGCCTCGACGTGGCGGGCGGTACAGGAGGTTCGCCGCATACCAACCGAGCTGCGCCGTGTGCGCGAAGTCGTGCTCGCCCGGTTCGCCACCTTCAGTGTCGTCGGAGCCTTCGCTATCTTCCTCCCGTTCTTCCTGAGCGGCAGTAAGGCGAACTTGGCCTCGGCGATCCTGATCTACGGGATGATCGGCATCTCGATCGTGATGCTCACCGGGTGGAGTGGGAACGTCTCGCTCGGACACTGGGCGTTCGTTGGTGTCGGCGCGCTGATCGCCGGAAAGCTCGCGAGCCAGGCATCGCCGCTTCCGTTCTTCCTGACGCTGTTGATCTCGGGACTCATCGGTGCCGCGGTCGCGATGATCATCGGACTGCCTGCGCTGCGGATCCGCGGACTCTTCCTCGGAGTCACGACGCTCGCATTCGCGGTTGTGGCATACAGCTGGTTCTTCCAGTGGAGCTTGCTCACGCCTGAGGGCGCGATCCCGCGTCCGCAGATCTTCGGCAGGATCGACATCACGTCGGAGTTCGCCTACTACTACGTGTGTCTCGTCGGGCTGATCCTCACCGCCATCGCCGGATCGAACCTGCGCCGCACGCGAACCGGGCGCAACTTCATCGCGCTACGTGACAACGAGCTCCATGCGCAGGCGCTCGGCGTACGTCCGGTGCGCGCGAAGCTGGCCGCGTTCGCGATCTCCGGGTTCTTCGCAGCTCTGGCCGGCGCGCTCTACGCCTACCACCAGCAGGCGCTCCGCTTCGACCGGTTCCCCGCGGAGTTCTCCCTCGCGCTCTTCGCGATGGTCGTGATCGGTGGTATGGGGTCGATGACCGGCGCCATCATCGGCGCGGTGTACCTCCGCGGGGTGCAGTTCTTCCTCCCGGCCGAGTTCCAGCTGCTGGCCACCGGCGTCGGCATGTTGATCTTGCTGATCGTCTTCCCCGCGGGCTTAGGTCAGATCGTCTTCAATTGGCGCGATCGGTACCTGCGCTGGGTCGCGGTGCGCAACGACCTGATCGTGCCGAGCCTGTTGGCCGACCGTCGGGTGGACGAGGGCATGCTCGAAGCGGCCGCCGAGGGGCGGACCGTCGAGTTCGAAGACCTTGCCCCCGCGATGATCGGCGGAGACCGTCCGTGAGCACAACGAAACCGCGAGCGCCGAAAGCGAAGCCGAAAGCCAAGCCCAAAACTGGAGCCGCGAAGTCCAAGGCCGCCGCGACGTCCGTTGTCACCGAACCGGCCAAGGCGCGGATCTCTCAGGGGAGGCCGCGGGCGCTCCGGGCATGGATCTACAACAAGCTCGTTCCCGATCTACAGGGCTATCCGGCGTTCCCGCTGCTCATCCTCTTCGCACTGAACCTCGTCGACGAGTTCGACATCCAAGCGTTCGCGATCCTCGGGCCGAACATCAAGGACGCGTTCGGGCTGTCGAATGCGGGCCTCGGCGGTTTGCGCGCGGCCGCCGCGCTTGCCGGGCTCTTCATCCCGATCATCGGATTCCTCGGAGACCGAAGCAACCGTGTGCGGCTCGCCTGGATCGGCGCCGCCGTGTGGGGGTGCTTCGCGATCGGGACGGGACTCGTACCAGCGACGATGGTCGGGCTCCTCGCGTTCATGCGGTTCGGATCGGGGACGGCGAAACTTGTGAACGGACCGGTCCATACGTCGCTGCTTGCCGACTACTATCCGCCCCAGATCCGCGGACGGGTTTTCGGCTTCCATCGGTCTGGGGACGCGTGGGCGGCGATCCTTGGTCCCGCGCTCGCCGGCCTCATCGCGTACGCACTGGGGTGGCGCTATGCGTTCTTCTTGCTCGCGATCCCCACGTTCTTCTTCGTGTGGCTGACGCTCCGACTCAAGGAACCGGTTCGCGGGATCACGGATGATCCGGACGCCGCGACGGAGGTTGCGCAGGAAGACGCGGTTCCCTTCGCGCGCGCCGTCCGGTGGCTGTATTCGGTGCCAACGCTCAAGCGCATGTTCGTTGGTGCGTTTTGCACCGGCCTCGGCGGGATCGCGTACGGCACGTATTCGTCGGTGTACCTCGACGAGGTTTTCAAGGTCGACGAGCTCGGACGCGGCATCATCGCCTCGGCGGGCGCGCCGTTCGCGCTCGTTGCGTTCGTGATCGGGGGCCGGATCACCGACCGCCTCATCCGGACCAAGACGATGGCCCACGTCACGATGTTCTTCGGGTTCTCGATCGTCGGTCTCGCGGTGACGCTCCTGCTGTACGCGCTGGCCCCGGCGCTGTGGGTTGCGATCTTGCTAACCCTACCGATCGGGTTCTTCCTGTCGGTGTGGGTGCCGCCGTACCTCGCGATCCTCGGCTTCACGTCGCCGGCTCGGATCCGGTCGATGGGGTTCAGCTACGCAGGGTTCTTCTTCACGCTCGGCATCATCGGCCTCGTGCCGATCGGCGCGATCGCCGACGCCAACGGTGTGCGCACCGGCCTCGTCGTGAGCGCGATCATCCTCGCGCTGGGCGGTCTCGTGCACGCCTCCGCCGCGAAATTCACGAACGCGGACATCAACCGCGCGATGAGTGTCCTGCAGACCGAAGCGCAGCTGCGGAATCAGCGTCAGTCCCATCTCGACGGGGGCTCGCGTGCGTTGCTGATGGTGCAGTCGGCGGACGTCGCCTACGACGACACGCAGGTCCTGTTCGGCGTCGATTTCGATGTGCAGGAGGGTGAGCTGGTCGCCTTGCTCGGCACCAACGGTGCCGGCAAGTCGACGCTCCTCAAAGCGATCTCCGGTCTCGTACACCCGCGCCAAGGCGCGGTGTACTTCGACGGCAAAGACATCACGCACCTCGAGCCGGAGGAATGCGCTGCGCTCGGGATCATCCTCATGCCGGGCGGGAAATCGGTCTTTCCGACATTGACGGTGAAGGAGAACCTCGACCTGGCGGCCTGGCTGTACGACAAGGACAAGGAGTACGTCGCCGGAGCCATGACCCGCGTGTTCGAGATCTTCCCGATCTTGCGCGACCGCCTCGAGCAGCAGGCCGGAAGTCTCTCCGGCGGCGAGCAGCAGATGCTCTCGCTTGCCCAAGCGTTCATCGCGAAGCCGAAGCTACTGATGATCGATGAGCTGTCACTGGGGCTGGCGCCGCTGATCGTCCAGCAGCTTCTCCGGATCGTCGAGGAGATCCACACCCGGGGCACGACCGTCATCCTTGTCGAGCAATCGGTGAACGTGGCGCTGACCGTGGCCAAGCACGCGTATTTCATGGAGAAGGGCGAGATCCGCTTCAACGGTTCCACTTCCGAGCTTCTCGGACGCAGAGACATCCTTCGGTCGGTCTTCCTCGAAGGGGCCGGGACAGTGACGGGCGCAGCGAGTCGGAGCGACTCGGTGAGGGCCTCTCGCGTGAAGGCGGCCAGTTCTCCCGCCCCTGCATCGACGGACGTCATCCTCGAGGTGAAGTCCGTCGGTGTGCGGTTCGGCGGCATCGTTGCCGTCAACGACGTCAGCTTCGACGTTCGTCAGGGACTGATCCTTGGGCTCATCGGTCCGAACGGTGCGGGCAAGACGACGCTCTTCGACGCGATCTGCGGATTCGTGACCCCCAATGAGGGCAGGATCGTGATGGCCGGTCGCGACATCACTTCCATGCCGTCGGCCGAGCGATCGCGCGTCGGGCTGGGGCGTTCGTTCCAGGACGCGAGGCTGTTCGGTTCCCTGACGGTCACCGAGACGCTCGCGTGTGCGCTCGAGCGCAAGATCCGCGCGGAGGGACCCGTGTCATCGGTGCTCGGGATGCCTTGGGTGTGGGCGTCGGAGCGGTTGGTCAACCGCCGCGTCGATGAGCTCGTTGGCTTGCTCGGCCTTGGAGCGTTCCGTGACAAGTTCATCTCGGAGCTGTCGACTGGTTCGCGCCGCATCGTGGATCTTGCGTGCGTGCTCGCGCACCAACCAACAGTCCTGTTGCTGGACGAGCCGTCGTCCGGCATCGCGCAGCGTGAGACCGAAGCGCTCGGGCCGCTACTTCGGCGGGTTCAGGAGGCAACCGACTGCACGATGTTGCTCATCGAACACGACATGCCGCTGGTGACGAGCATCGCCGACGAGCTGATCGCGCTCGAGACCGGCAGCGTCATCGCGCGAGGGACTCCGAGCGAGGTCACCAACGACCCGTTGGTGGTGGAGGCGTACCTCGGAACCGACGACCGCATCGTCGCGCGTTCGGGAGCTGTGGCGAAGAAGCGATCGCCGGGTCGCAGGAAGAAGGCCTCCAGCCGAAAGGCCTCGCCCGGCCGCGCGCGTGGCTGAGTACCGCACGCGCATCTTCGCCTGTGGCCTGGCACTCGGAGCTGTCGCCGGCATCGGGTTCCTGATCGTGACGGGTTCTGTCGTCGACGGGATCGAGCCCGTTCAGCAGCTCGAGGGATATCGCGTCGGCTACCGCGTCGATGACCGATCGGGTACGGAACCTCAGGTGCGCAGGCAGACCCTCGAAGTCGGACGTCCGTACGACGCACGTATCGAAGAGGGCCGGAGTGCGTCGATCTCGTCGGGGCGTGTGCAGAACCGGGAGTATTCGTGGGAGCTCGGTGAAGATGGCGAACCGCGCTTCGGCAGCCGACGACCTCCGGGTGCTCCCGCGCGCGACATCTCGTACGCGGCGCTCACCGACGCGGCGGCGGCCGGCGCGATCGCGGCTGTCGGCCGCGGCGAATCTCTCGGCCGCACGTGCACGTGGTTCGTCTCGGAGAACCCGTTCCCGCAGCCGCTGACGCCGGCGACCAAGCTCAGCCGCACCGAGACGTGCGTCGATCCCGCCGGGGTCATGCTCCGCGAAGTGTGGACGATCAGCGCCAAGTTGGTCCGTTCGATCGACGCGGTGACCTTCGAGGACAAGCGTCCGTCGAAGAAGCGATTCCTCACAGGCAAGAAGCCATCGAAGCGCAACGTCAGTCAACCCGACGCATCGAACCTGGTCGACGCGCAGATCGTGGTTGCGGACGATGTCGACGTGGGCAGACCGAAGATCCGGCTCCAGAAGCCTGCGGGCTGGAAGACCGATCGTTCTTCGGTGGTCGTGCAGGCGGCGCCCGGCGCCGCACAGCCCTCCCAGTTCACCTCGACCGCATATGTCAGGGGTTCGGACATCGTCGTCGTCGATCTCGGCTTGCGTCCCGAGGTCGCTCCACCCTGGGCGAGCGACGAAGGTCGGCCCGTTGCGTTCGGTGACGACGACGCGCGGATCGTCTACAGCGCCGACCGGATCGAGCTTCGCATCATCACCCGGTCGGGCTTCGCTCGGATCCTCGCTCGGAGTCGGTCGAGCATGCTCTCGTTCAGTACGCGACTGAACCTTTAGTTTTAGTCGTCCGCCGGGAGGTACTCGAAGCGGACTGGTACCCGAGCGCCGTCTTGACCCAACACGAAGAGCTTCCCTCGCTCCGGATCGGGGCAGGCGGTCTTGCTCGATACGACGGCCACCACCATGTGGTCCTTCCCGCGGTGGTAGGTGGTAGTGCCGTACTGATCGTTCGAGTACGTGACGCCCCATCCGGGAGCAACGTCAACGGATGAGATGTCGGGGTAGTTCTCGCTGATCCAACCCTTCCGGTGCTCGACCGCCCAGCGAACGGATGAGAGCGAGGTCGCCGCTTGCTCCGGGATGTCAGCGATCCCGTGGCGTTTCAGCTGTGCGTCGGTCATCTTTGCCGGCTCGAACTGCCCAGGACAATCCGTGGTTTGCGCGCGCGTCGTGCAACCGACGAATGAGAGGACGATGACGCAGATCACGGTCTTCACTGTCGCGAATCCCACTCCAGAAAGGCGGAAACCCGGGCCGGTTGGGGGCGGCCCGGGTTTCCGGGATGGGGCTTGGTCAGCTCGTCAGCGATACACGACTTTCCCCCAGCGTGGGTAATTGTCGGTCTCGCACTTCCCGAGCACGGCGTCGGCGCACGTCTGGCCCGAGGCCTCGCTCGGCGCGTAGGGCACCGGTTTTCCTTGGTCCGTCCAGCCCTTCGTGTACTTCACGTCGCCGCACCAGGCGTTGTAGTTCGGCCCGCCCTTCTCCCACTGCTGCGCGAGCTTGTCGGGCCACGCGACGTAGTGGCGCTGGCAGTCCGGGTAGTCGAGGAAGCCGAGCACGCGTTCCGGCGGCGGTGAGACCATGCCGGCCCGCCAGCGAGCGGAGCTCCCATCGGTGATGAAGAAGTACTGGCCGGGCCCGGCACCCACCAGCACGGCGACCGGATCGCTCGACGGACCGTCGACGCCGTACCGCGTCAGCGGGTACGCCTGGAGGCCGGCCGAAACCGTATGAGGCGTGAGGTTCGGACCGGCGAAGATCATGCCGCCGATGAGCGGGAGCCACGAGTAGTACCAGGCGACGATGGCCGGCGGCGCCTTGCAGTATTGCTCGTCGTGGGCCATCCCCGCGTCCGTTCTCGGGTCGCATGCCTTCTTCGTCTTCGGCGAGACCTTGTGGAACGCGTGGTACACCCAGAACGGGTCGCCCGGCCCGTACCCGACTCCCTGGATCCCGAACGACGTGTAGAGCATGCTTGCCTTGTCCACCATGCTCTGGGTCGGGGCCAGACGCTGCACGGTGTTCGTCTGCCAGCCCGTTCCGATGTTGGCGTACTCGGGCTTGTAGCCGGCTCTTTCGAACTGGATGATGTGGAAGAACGCGCCAAGGAAGTCGATGAGGTAGATCACCGTCGTCACTCCGGCGGTTTGGAACTTCAACGCGATCGTTGAACCCTCTCCGGAGGACTTGGTCGGGTCGTCGTTGAATTGAACCTCAGTGTTCCCGGCTTTGCTGAACTCGATCCCGCAGCCGGATTTCAGCAAGGCCTTGAGCTCGAGGGCGGCCTGGTTCGAGTTCGGGTTGTTCGCGTAGGCCAACCCAAACTTCCTCACCTTCGTGCGCAGGGCGGGATCGGCGGCGTTCACGGCCTTGCCGTTGCCCCAAGCCTTCTGGTTCCCCTTGCCGCCGGCCTTGAGGTCCGAGCAGATCCACCCAGCGGCGAGCTTTGACATCTTCGTGATGCTCTGGAACTCGGCCCACGCGTAGGGAGCGAACTGCGTGAGGTATTTGTCCGAAGTGTCGAGCAAGCCGAACAACATCGGGCGTTTGTCCGCCGGGATCTTGGCTTTCATGGCCGACGCCAGGCCGACGCCGTTCTGGTACAAGCCCGGAACGTCGTACACGACGGCCGAGAAGGGGTGGGTCTTGTCGCGCATGGTGATCGCGGCCGAGGTCTGCTTGTCGGGGCACTGGAACGAGCCGGCGTCCACGTTGTCGTAGATCAGCTTGCGTCCGTAGAAGTTGTGGCCCGGTGTGTTGAACTTCTTCATCACTTCGACGGCCTGCGGGACGTCCGCGGCCACATCGCCGACGTGGTCGTTCCAGTATCGGACGAGGAACCCGATGGCTTCGTTCTGCTCCCTGTTGATCGTGTCCTGGTCGGTCGAGGCCTTTCGGTAGAAGCGGGTGGATTCGGCGATGCCGGCGGCCGCGGCCGCCAGCGCCGCGAAGGTGTTCGGCGGACAGTTGGCAGCGTCGATGCCGAAGTTGAGCTTGATCGTGTCCTTCGTCACGCCGGTCCACGTATTCGGGTTCTTGTAGTTCGTTGACTGGAGCTTGATGAGGCCGCCGACCTTCTTCGCTTGCGCCGCGTCCGCGCCCGGGTTCAGTGCGGCGTAACCCTTGGTCGGACCCTTCGGGATAACGACCGTGCGTGGCTTGCTCGGGTCACTCTGCGCGGCTTTCTTATCGCCGCCCTCTGCGGTCGTGTCTTCGAGCGCCGAAGGGCCCTTTTCCGATCCGCCGAGCTCTGACGTCGTCTCCTTCGGCTTCGAGCATGCAGCCGTGATCACGAAGAAAAGCGCCAGTAATGCCAGGACGCGCAGATGTTTACGCATGGCTAGAACCCCTTTTGCTCCCCGTCATTCGGTGGTCCTCGTTCTGCTTGGAGAATCATGGGCATCTTACTGCAGGCGAGTCAAGCGCGCAGGCGAGCCAAGCGTGATCTTTCGTCTTGGATTGACCGAAAAGTCAAGGCCCGTCAGGATGGCACCCGGCATTTCTCGCGCAGCCACCACAGACCTGGGGAGGGTCTTCATTGGCCGAACGCCGCACGCTGAACACCGTGGTCGCGTTCCTTTGTGGCTTCATCGTCATCGTTCTCGCGGGCAAGGTGGGGTTCCCGCAGCTCGGCGGCTCGGTCGCTGTTCCGAACGGCCTCTACCTCCAAGGCCTCATCATGGGTCTGCTCTCGGCGCTTCTGGCGATCGGCCTCGTGCTCATCTACCGCTCGAACAGGATCGTCAACTTCGCTCAGGGTTCTCTCGGCGCCGTGGCAGCCACGGGGGCCAACGAGCTCGTCGCGATCTATCACTGGCCGTACGCGATCGCGGTCCCCTTGGGGATCGCGACGGGGGTCGGGCTCAGCGTCTTTACGGAGTGGGCTGTCATCCGCCGGTTCGCCAAAGCGCCGCGGCTGATCCTCACCGTGGCGACGATCGGCGTTGCGCAGCTCTTGAGCGTCCTCGAGATCCTCCCAGCAACGTTCCGGAGGAATATCGATACGAGAGCTGGAGTGTTCCGCAGTCCTTTCACGGCCCACTTCCAGTTCGGTGGAGCGCGATTCAGCGCCGACGAGATGATCGTGCTCGTCCTTGCGCCGGTCATCCTGATCGGGCTGGCGGTTTTCTTCACCCGAACGCGCTACGGCGTCGCGGCTCGCGCGGTTGCCGATAACGAGGAGCGCGCACGCCTGCTGGGATGCCGGGTCAAGCGTGTGTCTCTCGTCGTCTGGGGCCTCGCCGGGTTACTGTCGGCGCTCACGGCGATCCTGCGCGCGCCGATCCTCGGCTTCCAGATGGGGACCGTTCAAGGTCCAGACCTGCTGCTCCGTGCTCTCGCCGCCGCCGTGCTCGCGCGCATGGAAAGTCTGCCGGCGACCGTGGCGGCGGCCGTGCTGATCACGATGGGCGAGCAGACGATCTTCTTCGCGTTCGGAGCCACGGGGCTCACCGATGCGTTCTTGCTCGGAGTCGTCGTCGTCGGCCTGCTCGCCCAGCGGAAGCGCTTCAGCCGAGTCGACCCCGGTTCATCGAGCTGGCGTGCGGTTCAAGAGGTCAGACCGGTCCCGCGCGAGCTCGCCCGTCTCTCAGAGGTGCGTTGGGGCCAATGGGGAGGCCGCGTGGCTCTGGCGGCGATCGTCATCGCCTTCCCCTTCGTCTTCAACTCGTCGCGGACGAACCTCGCGGCCGTGGTCCTCATCTACGCGATGGTCGGGATCTCGCTCGTCATCCTCACGGGGTGGAGTGGGAACATCTCGCTCGGGCAATGGGCGATCGTCGGCCTCGGTGCTCTTCTCGCGCAGAGGCTGGCCGCGGCGGCTTCGCCATTGGACTTCTTCATCATCCTGATCGTCGCGGGATTGAGCGGCGCCGCTCTGTCGCTCCTGATCGGGCTCCCGGCGCTGCGGATCAGGGGCTTGTTCCTCGGCGTCACGACGCTGGCCTTTGCGATCGCGGCCAAGAGCTGGATATTTCAATGGAAGATCCTCACTACCGACCAGTCGATCGTGCGGCCGCACCTCTTCGGGTTGATCGACACGACGAGCGAACGATCCTTCTATTTCGTGTGCGTGTTCGGGTTACTGTTCGCGCTGTCCGCCGCTCGCAACCTGCGCCGTTCACGGTGGGGCAGGAACCTCATCGCGATGCGGGACAACGAAACACAAGCACAGTCCCTCGGGATGCGCCTCACCGCCTCACGACTTGGCGCGTTCGCGATCTCCGGGTTCATCGCCGCTCTCGCGGGAGCGTTGTACGCGTACAACGAACAGTCGATCGACTACACGCGGTTCGACCCTCGGATATCGCTCGTCATGTTCTCGATGGTTGTGATCGGAGGGATGGGATCTCTCGCCGGGCCGATCCTCGGCGCGGTCTACGTCCTGGGGATCCAGTATTTCCTGCCGGTCAGTCTTCAGCTGTTCGGCACCGGTTTCGGTCTCCTGGTCTTGCTGCTGGTGTTTCCCGGTGGCCTCGGCCAGATCTTCTACATGTTGCGGGACCGGTATCTGGTGTGGGTCGCCGAACGACGGGACCTGATCGTTCCGAGCCTGATCGCCGACCGCCGCGAGATAGCGCCGCCGATGCTCGGCGATCTGGGCCCTGAGGGAGTAGAAAAGACGTCGACGGCGACACCGCGCAAGGCGCTCGCCGGAAGCCGGAGGAAGACATGAGCACGAGAACGAAGCCGAAGGTGGCCGAGGAGTCCGGTCCGCCGCGCGGGCTCGGCGTGATCCATCGGTACTTCTCGAGAGCCACGGGCGGCCTGCCGATCACGCCGTTGGTGATCCTCTTCTCCCTCTTCTTCTTCGACGAATTCGACACTGCGGCCTTCGGCGTCTTGGCACCGGAGATCCGGAAAGCTTTCAACCTCACCGACAACGCCATCGGAACGATCGTGCTGGTCAATCTGACGATCGTGCTGCTGTTCGGCGTGCCCCTCGGCTACTACGCGGACCGTCTGCCTCGGCGTACGTTCGTGTGGATAGGGGCTTTTCTCGCGGGCACCTTCTCGCTCCTTACCGGACTCACCACCGTGTTGTGGCTGTTCATCCTCATCCGCATGGGGAACGGGATCGGCCTCGTCGTCAATGCCGGCGTTCATCCGTCGCTCTTGTCCGACTATTACAAGCCGGACGACTGGCCCGCCGTTACGTCGATCCACCGCAATGCGAGTCTCCTTGGGGCCGTGATCGGCCCGGCGACTGCTGGTGTGATCGCGAGATTCTTCGGCTGGCGAGCGGCGTTCATGGTTCTGGTCGTTCCGATCGGCGTCGTCGGATTCATCTCGATGCGGCTCAAGGAGCCGCTGCGCGGGGGCACGCAAGACCTTAAAGCCGCCGAGACTGCCGCTCAGGAGAAGCCCATTCCGTTCGACCGGTCCATCCGAACCGTGATGTCGATCAAGACGTTGCGCCGTCAGTACACGGCTTGGGTGTTCATCGGCGCTGGGTTCCTTCCCTTGTCGTTCCTTCCTCCCCTCTTGTTCGAGAGGCGATTCGACGTTTCCCCCTTCGGCCGGGGAGCCATCGGCTCGGTCGGCGCGGCCGCCGCGTTCTGCGCAGTGATGTGGTCGAGGTCGCTCACGAACAAGTGGCTCGCCAAGGGCATGGGCGAGCCGTTGAAGTGGACCGGATGGGTACTGGTCGGCGTCGGGGTCGGCCTCGGCCTGTTCGCCGCCTCGCCATGGCTGCCGCTCGCCATCTTCTTCATCGTGTTGACCAACTTCGTCGGCGGGCTCTTCTGGGTGCCCTTCACGGTCACGCAGTACTTCGTGGCTCCGGCCCGCGCCCGCACGCTTGCCCTCAGCCTCGGAGCGGCCTTCCTCATCATGGGAGCGTGGCTCCTTGTCCTCTTGCCGGGAATCCTCAGGATCTCGGACACCAAAGGTCCGCAGTGGGCGATCCTCATCATCGTCCCGTACTGGTTCATCGGCGGTCTGGTCCTTCGTTCGGGCCGACATTTCGTCCATGACGACGCGACGCGCTCGCTCGAGATGCTCAAGGCGACGGCGCGTCTGCGTGAAGAGCGACTCAACAAGACGAGCGACAAGCTCCTCGTCGTGCAGGACCTCGACGTCGGCTACGACGGGACCCAGGTGTTGTTCGGGGTGAACTTCGAAGTGAAGGAAGGTGAGCTCGTCGCGCTCCTTGGCACCAACGGCGCCGGCAAGTCGACGTTGCTGAAGGCGATCTCCGGTCTCGTCGTTGCTTCGGGCGGAGCGATGTTCTTCGACGGCGAGGACATCACGTATCACCTCGCCGAGGAGACCGCGGCGATGGGGATCATCCAGATGCCCGGCGGCAAGTCGGTGTTCCCTTCACTTTCGGTGAAGGAGAACCTCGACATGGCGGCCTGGCTGTACGAAGGAGACACCAAGCACATCAATGAGTCACTTGACCACATCTACGGCGTCTTTCCGATCCTGAAGCAACGCCTCGCCCAGCAAGCCGGGAGCCTGTCGGGTGGTGAGCAGCAGATGCTGTCGCTCGCGCAAGCGTTCATCGCGAAGCCGAAGCTCCTCATGATCGACGAGCTGTCCCTCGGTCTGGCACCGGTGATCGTGCAGCAGCTCCTGGAGATCGTGAAGACCATCCACGAAGGCGGGACGACGATCATCCTCGTCGAGCAGTCCGTGAACGTCGCGCTCACCGTCGCCAAGCACGCCTACTTCATGGAGAAGGGCGAGATCCGGTTCGACGGGACGACGGCCGAACTGCTGGGCCGCACCGACATCCTGCGTTCGGTTTTTCTCGAGGGGGCCCAAGCCGTCGTCGGAGGCGGCAACGGCAGAGGCTCGCGTGCGCGGAAACGGACGAAGCGTTGACGGAAGGAGAACGCGCGAACGACGACGTCGTCATGGAGGCCCGCGAGATCTCCGTTTCTTACGGTGGCGTCAGGGCTGTCGACGACGTCTCGTTCACGGTGACTCGCGGCAAGATCCTCGGATTCATCGGCCCGAACGGTGCCGGCAAGACGACGGTCTTCGACGCGATCTGCGGGTTCGTCCCTTCGGAAGGCGGACGAGTGATCGTCGAAGGTCGCGACGTGACGGACAAGTCACCGACCGACCGTGCGCGCCATGGTCTCGGCCGCTCCTTCCAGGACGCCCGGCTCTTCGGGTCGCTCACCGTGTCCGAGACGCTCTCATGCGCGTTCGAGCGGCACATGCATCGCTCCGATCCGGTGTCCGCGATGCTTTGGCTGCCGTGGGTGAAGCGTGGTGAGCACCGTATCGCTACGCGCGTCGAGGAGATCATCGGGCTGATGGGCCTCGGCGCGTTCCGCGACAAGTTCATCAACGAGCTGTCGACCGGGTCACGCCGCGTCGTCGATCTCGCTTGCGTGATGGCGCACGAGCCCAGCGTGCTTCTCCTCGACGAGCCGTCCTCTGGGATGGCGCAACGCGAGACCGAGGCGATGGGCCCGCTGCTTCTTCGCGTGAAGGAGGAAACGGGCTGCACGATGCTGCTCATCGAGCACGACATGCCGCTCGTCACCTCGGTCTCCGATGAGCTCATCGCTCTCGAGACCGGACGTGTCATCGTCCAAGGCAAGCCCCACGACGTGACGAACGATCACCGCGTCGTTGAGGCGTACCTCGGCACCGACGAACGCGTCGTCGCGCGCTCGGGCGCGATCGCGTCGAATGGACGCCCGCGGCGAAAGGCGCCCGTGCGAGCCAAGGCTGCTGCGAAGAAGCCGGCCGGGAGGAAGAAGCCGATCGCGAGGAAGAAGCCGGCGGCTACGAAGAAGAAGGTCCAGACGAAGAGCAGGCGGCCGGGCTAGGCGGGCGAGCTCGCGACCGCCGTTGCGGAGCGCACCAACGCATCGACTTCTTCTTCGCCGTCCTCGGCCCCCGTGGCGATCACGCGGTCGCCGGGTAGGAGCTGGAAGTTCTTGGACGGCCGGTAGATCCACCGCCCGCTGCGCTGCACAGCCAGCGGGGTCATCCCGGTCTCGGTCTTGAACTTGAGCTCCTTCAAGGTCCTGCCGTCGGCGAGCGATCCGGATTCGACGATCGCTTGCAGCGCGACGGCGTCGCTCCACTCGATCGCTTCGGCCACGATCGGGTGTAAGTCATCGCCCCGGTCGACCAGCCGCGTGATCGAACGGGCTGCATCGCAGATGGCTTCTGACGCATACGCGAGCCGGAGCAGTCCACGCAGCTCGTCGGGGTTGGGTGCGTCCTCGGTGGCTCGCAGCACCCACGACTCGAGCTCGCATTGGAGCTCGTCCGAACGCGACTCGAGAGTTGTGACCTCAGCAGCGAGTGCGGGCTCGCGCAGCATGAGCGCGGAGTAGGCGAGCCCGACGCCGACCTCGGCGGTGTTCTTCATCGCTACAAGGATGTCGACCGCTCGGTCGAGTTCGTTCCATGCGCCGTCGTTTGCGATCGGCTCTTCCGCCGGTGTCTCGCCGGCCATGGCGTGGATGAGTGCGACGCCCTCCTCGGGACCGCGGAACAGCAGGACGTCGTCTTCGCCGACAACAGACTGGGGACCGGGGTCGAAGACCCAATCGTTGCCGCGGCGGATGGCGATGACCCACATGCCGGTCTCCGTCGGCAGCTCGAGGTCGCGCAAGCTGTGTCCGGCGCACGCTGAGGCCGCTCGCACGTGTACCCGTCCGGACACCTCGTCGGCGTGACGCAGGTCGGCACGCAATGCGTCCGGGATGCCGAGCCCTGCGGAGATGACGCGGGCGATCCCGACCGCCGCGTCGGCGATCTGCTCGATGCACGAAGCCAGGTGCAGGACGTCGGTCAGCCCTTCGGCGTCGTCGCGGCTGCGCGCAGCCAGCATCGAGATCAACCGAAGCTCGCGGCTGTAGAGGCCCATCAGTTCCTCGAGTCGGTCGACCTCTTTGGCGAGCTTGGGGTCGGCGAAGAAGACAGCCGCGTAGGCGAGGTCGACCATCAGCTCTGAGGTGTCCTTCGATTCCGCGAGGAGCTCTTTGACGGTGCGTCTGGGGGGTTCTGCCATCGGGTGCCTTTTATGAAGCCGTTGAAGACTCCTCAGGATAGGTCAGGCCAGACCGAACACAACCAGAGCGAAGAGGAGCGAGACCATAGCCGTGAGATCGGACGCACACGTCACCACGGGGATCCCGTGGTTGTCGGGGTCCAGCCCCAGCCGGTACGTCGCGATGGCCACGTAGTAAGCGAGCACCACGAGCACGAGTGTGGCTGCGATCCCGGCCACCACGCCAACCTCGAGCATGCGGACAAGCCCGGGGGAAGCCAGGCCCACGGCTGTGGCAGCGAAGTGTGAACCCACGGCGACCAGCGCGAATACCCACACTCCGAAGAGCAGGACGATCGATGTGTCGAGGAAGGCAAGGCCTTGCGGGAATCCGCGCGGTTCGAGGGCTCCGAGGTGGAGCTTGCTGGCCAATCGTGAGGACAGCGTGGCCGCCAGCGCGCCGGTGTCGGAGAGCAGCGGGGGGATGAGCACGAGGAAGGCAGGGAAGGCCAGGAACTGCTCCGCCCGCGACTGGATCACGACACCGGCAAAAAGCGACAGCACGCCTGTCGCCGCCAGGATCGGGATGCTCTCCCGGACGGCCCGCCGCGCCTGCGGCAGGGACGACCGCACACCGGCGATCGTCAGGATCACTGTCGCCGCGATGAGGGCTGTCGCCACACTCGGCGTCACGAACCGCACGCCGACCGCGAAGGTCGCCACGTAGAGAGCCGGGATCGTGGCCATGTCGCCGATCGCGGTGATCATCGGCGTCGCCACGCTGTCGAGGTCCCACCGGTAGGTGTGTGCTGCGAGTGCGAGCACGACGCTCAGCACGGCGACGAGCAAGCTCGACAAGACGCCGCCGAGCACGGAGATCACCACGAGGTCACCGAGGTCGATGCTCGGGATCCCAAGGACGACGGCGACACCCTTGGCGAGGACGCCGAAGATCAGCGACACAGAGAAGGTCAGAACGGTGGCCGAGTACACGTTCTGGAACAGCACGCTTTCGCGCTTGATCGACGGCTCGAACATCCCGGTGTGGATAGTCGTGGCGAGCCGGGACGACATCGCACCGAAGATGCTTCCGCGGATCGAGTTCGCCGCCGGGAGCAGGATGAGCAGACCCGGCAGCTTTTCGAGGGTTCCGGTCATCGCGCCGAGCGCGACGCCGGCCGCGACCTCGCCTACCGACGACAGGACGAGCGAAACCAACCCATGGCGGATCGTGCGTCTTTCGGCTCGCCAGTAGCCGAGCACGCGGCCGATCTGAGGCACGCGTCCGGACAACATTGCCACGGGTACGCTTCTTCGCTCATCGGTCTTTCTCCCTCCAAAGCCTTTCCGTTACTCTCCGGTGATGCTTTCGGTCAACGAAGCGCAACAACGCATCCTGGAGCGTATATCGGTCCTCGATGCGCTCGAACTCTCGATCACCGACGCCCACGGCTGCGTGCTCGCCGAGACGGTGTCCGCCCCGGAGGACCTGCCGCCGTTCCCGTCCGCCGCTTGCGACGGGTTCGCGATCAGATCGAGCGATACCGACGGCGCTTCGAGTTCCGCCGTGAGTCTGACGATCATCGGCGAAGCGGGAGCCGGACGGCCGTTCGCCGGGCGCGTGAGCCACGGGGAAGCGGTTCGCATCTCCGCGGGCGCATCGCTTCCGGAGGGAACCGACACCGTTACCCGCAAGGTTGACGTGGCTGTGGTTGGTTCGTCCATGGCGATCGGAGCTCCGATCCCGGCCGCCGGGAACATGCGACCCGCGGGCGAGGACGTCACGAAGGGCGAGCCGATCATGCACGACGGTCAGCGGATCCGAGGGATGGACGTCGGGGTGTTGGCGGCTCTGGGGCTGTCCCGGGTGCAGGTGCGTCCTCGTCCTCGTGTGGTCATCTTCTCGGCCGGCACGCGTCTCGCGGAGCCCGGCCAGCCGCTGCCCGAGGGTGCGATCCGCGAGTCCAACTCGTTCGCGCTCTCCGGAATGACCCGAGAGACAGGCTCGGAACCCACCAGAGGTGGCGTGGTCGCCCTCGACGAATCGACGCTCCGGGACAAGTTTCAGGCCTACCTTCCGCAGGCCGACGTCTTCGTGACCAGCGGAGGTATCGGCCGTACCAGTGGGGCGAGCTCCTCCGACGAAGCGACGCCCGTACGTGAGGCCGCGGACGCGCTCGGCGCCCTCGATGTGTGGGCGATCTCGGCGCGACCGGACATCACGGTGGGGTACGGCGCCATCACGGGGCGCCCGCTGTTCGCCCTCCCGGAAGACCCGGTAGCCGCAACGATCGCCTTCGAGCTCTTCGTGCGCCCGGCGCTGCTGAAGATGGGGGGACGGAAGACGCTCCATCGTCCCGAAGTGACTGCGCTCATGGAGGACGACTACCAGCAGCGTCCCGGCCGGGAGACCTTCCTGCGAGTGCGCGCGTGGCGTGACGACGATGGCTGGCGAGCCAGAACCGCTGGACGGCAGGGTCGAAGCGTCATCTCCTCGGTGGCCGGGGCCAACGCGTTGGCGATCCTCCCGGCGGACAAGGGCTCGGTGAGCGCCGGCGAGCAGGTTCGGCTCGTCCTCTTGGAGCCGCTCGAAGGCTGGTAAGCGATCCGGTAACCCACCCGGTAAACAAGGCCCTGAGCAGCACAACGACATCGTTGTAGTTACATCCTTGCTATCTATCCTTACCGGGTGCTAGCGTCCCCCCTATTGAGGCCCACGGTTGTAGTGGGAGCGTGACGTGGGGATACTTGTCGTACTACTCGTAGCGGCCTGGGGTCTGGTACTGGGACCAGCACTCCTGCAAAGCGCCAACTCCCCAGTGCACACTGAGCGAATGTTCCGTCGATCATTGAGTGCCTTGGGAGGGCGGCGCCGGGGAAGCAATCCCCTCGGAGGCCGGAACA
The DNA here is from genome assembly GCA_964520325.1 of uncultured Actinomycetes bacterium. Lineage (GTDB taxonomy): Bacteria > Actinomycetota > JAICYB01 > JAICYB01 > JAICYB01 > CAZFOB01. The sequence goes on from CAZFOB010000013.1 coordinate 28,794, forward strand.
TCCTTGTTCCGCCCAAGCCGGTCTATCCGCGCAGGGGGCAGACGCTCTCGCCGCTCGGAAGCCCCGTTCGTGGTAACCGCGCCACGGCTGCCGAGCGCCGCCGACGCAACCTGACCCATCTGGCGGCCTTCATCATCGGCACGTTCGTTCTCGGGCTCCTCCCGACGCTGCGGTTCCTGCTGATCCTTAACCTGATCGCCGACGTCCTGCTTATCGCCTACCTGGGCCTGGCCGTGTATATGACGGCCTGGCCGCCCGAACGCGAGCGGCCGCAGACGATGGATCCGACGCTCGCGCCGCAACGCGTGGCCGGAGGCGGCCTCTAGAACTACGCGGGAACCAGCCGGGCGACTTGGTCGCGGTGGTAGCTCGGATCTCCAAGCAGTACTTCGTTGGACTTCGCGCGCTTGAAGTACAGGTGCATATCGTGCTCCCACGTGAACCCGATCCCGCCATGCACGTGGATGCCGTTGCTCGCTACGCGTGTGTACGCCTCACCGCAGAACGCCTTGGCGATCGAGGAGGCGAGCGCGAGCTCGTTGTCCTCGTCGGTTGCCGCCCACGCGGCGTAGTACATCGCCGATCGTCCGAGCTCGACGTCGACGAGCATGTCCGCGCACTTGTGCTTGACGGCCTGGAACGACCCGATGGGACGTCCGAATTGGATGCGCTCGCGCGCGTAGTTGACGGAGAGATCGAGCACCTTCTGGGAGCCGCCAACGCATTCGGCGGCGAGCATCCCGATCGCGCGCTGGATCGCACGCTCGAGCCTCGGCCAGCCGCGGTCGACATCGCCGAGCACGGCATCGGCGTCCACCTTGACTCCATCAAGGGTCACGTCGCACAGCCGTCGCGTCATGTCCATCGTTTTCAGCTGCTTGATCGAAACGCCCGGTGCCGATGGGTCGACCACGAAGAGCGTGACGCCTTCGGTCGGGTCGCTGCCATCGGAGGTACGGGCGGCGACGATGATCGTGTCCGCGAGGTGTGCGTCGAGCACGAAGCGCTTGATCCCGCCGATGGTGAAGCCGTCACCGTCCTTCGTCGCGGTCGCCTCGATGCCCGACGCGTCGACACGGGCGTTTGCTTCGGTGTACGCGACGGTCGCGTTCTTCTGACCCGACGCGATACCGGGAAGGAGCGCCTTCTTCTGGGCGTCGTTGCCGGCTTCGAGGATCGTCGGAGCTGCCAAGCACACGCTGGCGAAGAACGGACCGGGCACGAGTGAGCGTCCCATCTCCTCGAGCAACACGCCGAGGTCGACGTAGGTCATGCCCTGCCCGCCGTATTCCTCCGGGATAGCGATGCCCATCCAGCCGAGATCCGCCAGGTGTTTATAAAAGGCTTCGTCGTAAGCCGTCTCATGATCGAGCATGGCGCGCACGAACGTTGTCGGACATTCGTTGTCGAGGAAGTCGCGTGCGTACTTGGCGAGAGTCTCTTGATCTTCGTTGAGGCCGAAATCCATCTTGTCGCTCCGTTCCTTCGTTGACCTTTCGTCACTTCGGTGAACCCGCGGATGCTACGCGAAAGCCATCGCGTTGCGTGACGAGCGGGCTAGGATGCCGCATGGACCTCTCGAAGATTCAGGAGTACTGCCGCGACCGGCTCGACAAGAAGAGCGCGGCGCGCGACGCCGCCCTTACGGGTTCCCGCACCACCATCCGTTATTGCGCGAACGCCATCCGGGCGGTGCACCGCAGCGACTGGAAGGAAGCCAAGCGTCTCACCAAGGAGGCCGAGAAGACGCTGCGCCAGGCCGAGAAGGCGCTGAAGCCGTTCCCGGAGATCTTCTTCGTCGGGTTCCTGATGGACGCGCAGAAGGAATACGTCGAGGCTCTCGCGACCTACGCGATCATCCGCGGCGAGGACTTCCCGACACCGGAGCAGATCGGCGTTGGAGAGGCTCCGTACCTGAACGGCCTCGGAGAGACCGTCGGCGAGCTCCGCCGGTTCATCCTCGACCTCCTCCGGCACGGCAACCACGAGCGCTGCGAGACGCTGCTCGACGCGATGGACGACATCTACTACGTGCTCGTGTCGATCGACTACCCCGACGCGATCACCGGAGGCCTGCGCCGGACGACCGACGTCGCCCGCAGCCTCATCGAGCGCACGCGAGGGGAGTTCTCGATCGCGCTCGTGCAGGAGAAACTCGAAGCCGCGCTCAAGGAGCACGCGAAGCGCCTCGAGGCTTAGCCGACGAGGCGGCGCTTGAGCAGGATGGGCGGGACGAGCACGAGCGCGGCTGCGAGCGCCGCGAGCCACGCCGCCGAAGCCAGAGCTGACGCTGGATCTCCCCGTGTCATCAGCGACCGCATCAGGTTGGCTGCGTGGTACAGCGGCATGAACCACGCGATCGCGCGCACCCAGTCGGGCATCCGCTCGAGCGGGAAGAATACGCCGGCGAACATGAACATCGGTGTGATGAAGAGGGTCCAGTAGTAGGCGAGGTAGTCGACGCGCTGGATGAAGTAGCAATAGATGAGGCCGGTGATCGCGAACACGAAGCCGACGAGAGCGATCGCCGGGATGGTGAGCAGCCCCCACCAGGATCGGAACACCCCGAAAAGCGTCGCGATCACCGCGAATGCGCTTCCATAGATCGTCGCGCGCGTCGCGCCCCACAGGATCTCGCCGAGAGCGACGTCCTCTAGAGACAGGGGAGTGCTCGACGCTGCGTGGTAGACGCCGCTTCGCTCCATCTTGAACCAGGCGTCCCACGTGACCGAGAAGGTGGCTCCGAACATCGTCGAGACCGCGAGCAGACCCGGCGCGATGTAGTCGATGTACTCGATGCCCTCGATCGTTTCGAGGTATTGCCCGAGCCCGAGTCCCATCGCCATGAGGTAGATGACCGGTTCGGCGAACCAGGCCATGATGCCGAGCAGCCAGATCCGACGGAACACGAGCACGTTGCGATGCCAGTAGCGCCAGGCTCCCGTGAGCGACATGTCCAAACGCTTTCGTGAAACCACGACCTCGCTCAATCGAGGAGCCCCCTTCCGGTGAGTGAGAGGAAGACGTCCTCGAGTCCGCTCGCGCGCAACCACACGCAACCGGGAGGGAGCGGGAGCGCACGTACCTTGTCCATCAGGCGGTCACCTTCGTCTGTGTAGAAGAGCCAGCGATCGGCGAGCTTCTCGAGCCCACGTGCGACTGAGCTCAGAGCTTCGAGGTCGTTGTGCAGCTCCTTCGGCGGTTCGAAGACCTCGACGACCTCGCGCGTAGTCTGCTGCTCGACGAGAACGCGGGGCGCGCCTTGGATGAGCACGCGTCCCTCGTTCATGATCACCAGCTCGTCGCAGAGCTGCGCGGCTTCGTCCATGTAGTGGGTGGTGAGAAGGAGTGTCACGCCCTGGCGCTTCAGTTGCCGCAGTCTCTCCCAGACGAGGTGCCGAGCTTGGGGATCGAGGCCGGTTGTGGGCTCGTCGAGGATGAGCACCTCGGGATCGTTGAGCAGCCCGCGCGCGATCATCAGGCGGCGTTTCATCCCGCCCGAGAGCTCGCGGATCTCGTCGTCCTTCTTCTGATCGAGCTCCATGAACTCGAGCAGCTCGAAGGCTTTCGGACGCGCGACGCGCGGCTTCATGCCGTGATAGCGGGCGTGGATCAAGAGGTTGTCGATGACGGTGATCTCCTCGTCGAGGTTGTCCTCCTGCGGGACGACGCCCATCCGCGACTTGATCCGCCGCGGGTCACTCGTCACGGCGATCCCGAGGACATCGAGCGTGCCGGACGTCGGTGGGAGCGCGCACGAGATCATGCGCATCGTCGTCGTCTTGCCGGCGCCGTTGGGGCCGAGGAAGCCGAAGCACGTCTGCGGAGCCACGTCGAAGGAGATGGCTTTCACCGCTTCGAGGTCGCGGTAGCGCTTGACGAGGTCGCGCGCGACGACGGCTGCTTCGGCTGGCATGCGCCTATCTTGGCAGCACCTCGAGACTCAGGGTTCCTAGCTCGCGAGCCTCTTGATCGTCTCCGCGACGACTTCACATGCGGCATCGAAGCTCAGTTTCTGGTGCCGGCGCAACGCGCGCCACGTGAGCGAATCCGTGATCGCCAACGCAGCAGCGACGGCGCCGCGACCACAGATCTCGGGGAACGCGCGTGTGATCTCCGCTTGGTGCGCACGACGAAGCTCAGCGAGCTCGGGCTGCAGATCGGGGTGTCGGTCTTCGGCGATCAGCGCCTGCCAGCGGATCGGTGCGATCTCGTCCTGGATCTGGCCCCACACGCGCACCCACGCTTTGATGCGCTCGGGCAGCGGCATCGTGGCTGGAGGGAACTGCTCGAGGTACGGATGCACGCGCGCGCTCCCACGTTCGTACATCCCCGCCACGAGATGACGGGCGGTCGGGAAGTGGTTGTAGACGCTTCGAACGGAGACACCTGCGCTCGCTGCGATCTTTTCGATGTCGGGTTCGGTGCCGGCGGCGACGAGCTCGAGGGCGGCGTCGAGGATGCGTTCGCGGTTCTCGAGGCGCCGCGCGGTGCGGCCATCCACTCCGTCGGATCGGCCGTCAGATCGGCCGTCGGATCGCTCGGGCCGAGAAGTTGCAGTAGTCATGCAAATAGTCTCGCTCGGAAAGAGTTGTCCGGCAAGTTCGCTACGTCAGGAGCCTTGCGTGGACGGCCCCCTCGGCTGCTGCATCGAGGACCGCCATCGACGACCCTTGGGCCCACGCCGCGTCCGCCGCGCTGTTGCGAAGGACTTCGCGCATCGTCGCGACGGAACGCTCGAATTCGATGGTGTCCTCGGCGCTTCGCTTGAAATGACTCGAGATGCGGACGGCTTCGGCCGCCGCGGCGAAGCGCAAGCCACTAGCCGCGGTTTCGCTTTCGTCGGCACAGATCGATGCGAGGGCTTCAAGTCCTTGGATGGCGCCGAGGACGTCCGGAAGCTCGACGCACAACTCGAGCGACTCGGCGATGGCTCGGCGTGCGTCCGTCAACTTGCCTTCGCGGCGGTCGACATCGCCGATGCCTTGGAGGACGACGACCAGCCCGCGCCCGTCACCGATGCGCCGCTTCTCGGCCAGCGCTTCGGTGAAGCATCTCCGCGCAACCGCGAGGTCGCCGGTCGCCTTCGCGACGACTCCGAGATTCGTGAGCGCACCCGATGCCGTCGGGTTGTCGTTCACGGCAAGCGCGTTTTCGCGGCATTCCTCGTAGTACTCGCGAGCCCTGCGGTAGTCGGAGCGGCCTATCGCCATGTTGCCGAGGTTCATGAGCAGCTTGGCAACGTTCTCCTTCATGCCTGCTTCACGAGAGACGGCGAGCGCATCCTCGTAGTAGTTGAGCGCTGCCTTGTCCTCACCCTCCATCGTTGCCGCGACGCCGAGGATGTTCAGCGCCTGTGCCGCGCTGCTCGGTGGCCCGTCCATGCGGAGGATCGTCAGCGCTTCCGATGCGTAGTTCTTGGAGTCCTCCAATCGACCGGACTGAACGGCGGCCGCCGCGAGCGCCGTCAGGGCGATCCCGGTGGCCGGTCGATCGTTTGCGGCGCGCGTGAGCGCCACCGCCTCCTCGAGAAGTGGGAGCGAGGTAGCGACATCGAGGAGCCGTGATCGGTGTGCCGATTCCGGGAAGGTCTCGAGGAGACGCTCGAATGTGGCGCGCGCTTCCTTGAAGTGGCCGCGGATGAACCAGTAGTTGAAGAGCCCGATGCACATCCTCGACGCGCTCTCGTGATCCGTGCCTTCAAGTGACGCGCCCATCGCAGCTCGCAAGTTGTCGATCTCTTTGTCGATACCGCCGAGTGCCTGTGACTGCCCGGAGGTTCTCATGGCATCTGCCGCTTCGTGCGTGAGCGCAACCGCCCACGCGATGTGCTTGTCGACGAACCGTTGAAGGTCTCCCCGCGAACGGGCGCGTTCGAGCCCGTACTCGCGGACGGTATCGAGCATGCGATAGCGAACGTCGTCCTCCGACCCGCGCACGAAGAGCAGTGACCGGTGCACCAGACGGTCGATGACCTGGACGACATCGCCGTCCACCGAATCGTCGCCCGCTACCGACGTTGCGGAGTGAGCGGTGAAACCGCCGATGAAGACGGCGAGCCGTTCGAACACCAGCCGTTCGTTCTCGTCGAGCAGGTCGTAGCTCCAGTCGATGGCCGCCCGGAGCGTCTGCTGGCGTGCGGGGGCGGTCCGAGGCCCGTCCGCGAGCGATCCGAGGCGATCGTCCAGACGTTTCGAGATCTCGCGGGCCGGCGTGGTGCGCGCGAGGGCGGCCGCGAGCTCGATCGCCAGAGGGATGCCTTCGAGACGCCGGCAGATGCGTACGACGTCGTCGGCCTGATCGCCGAGCACGAACTCACGATCTGCAAGCGACGCGCGATCGACGAAGAGGCGCACCGCTTCCGACTCCATCGCTTCGTGCGGGAAATCGGCGCTCTCGTCCGGGACGTCGAGTGTTGGCACTGCGTAGATCGCCTCGCCATACACGCGCAACGGCTCGCGACTCGTCGCGAGGATCCGGAGTGCATCGGCCCTTTGGAGAAGGTCGTGCGCGACGTGCGCGCAAACTTCGACGACGTGCTCGCAGTTGTCGAGCAGCAGCAGCGTCTTTTGGGACGCGACGTGTTCCGCGATGCCCTGAAGCAAGTCACGGCCCGCCTCGTCGCGTATGCCGAGTACGCGGGCGATCGCCGCTGGGACGAGATCTGGCTCGACCACACCGGCAAGCTCGACGAGCCAGACGCCGTCGGTGAAGTCCTCCGCGGCTTCGGCGGCTGCCTGCAAGGCCAGCCGCGTCTTGCCGATGCCACCGGGCCCTGTGAGAGTGAGCAACGCGGTGGTCTCGATCCGCTTGCGGACGTCGAGCACTTCCATCTCGCGCCCAACGAACGCCGTGAGCTGAACGGGAAGGTTGTGGCCGCGAGCGTCGAGAGACCGGACCGGCGGGAAGTCGGACGGCAGGTCGGCGTGACCCACCTGCCACACACGCTCAGGTCGCGCGAGGTCCTTGAGACGGTGCAGCCCGAGATCGGTGAGCCAAGCACCAGCCGGGAGCTTCGTTGTCGTCGCGGTGTGGACGTCGTCCGAGACGATGAGCTGGCCGCCGTGTGCGATCGAGCGCAGACGCGCGGCGCGATTCACTCCCTGGCCGAAATAGTCCCCGCCGCGCACCTGAGCGGGGCCGGAGTGTAGGGCCATCCTGACCCTGACGGGGGCCGATGGCGGCCAGGGCTCGATGCACAACGTCCGTTGCAGCTCGACGGCGCACCGGAGGGCCGTGTCGGCGTCCCCGAAGACCGCGAAGGCGCTGTCGCCTTCACCGCGCGACCGGACGAGCTGGCCACCGTGGCTCCCGACGACGCCGGCGATGATGTCGTCGTGGCGGCCCAGCGCCCGGGCCATCGCGGTGGGGGAGTCTTCCCACAGGCGCGTCGACCCCTCGATGTCGGTCAGCAGGAAGGTGAACGTGCCGCTCCAGACGTCAGTCACGCCGACAGGATATGGGGCCGGGTAGCCCGCGCCGCCTTGTTAGCGTAGGTTCCTGTCCATCGGCGCGAGCGCCCACGCAGCTACGGCCGTGGAGTATGCACTGATGCTGGTCGCGATTTGAAGCCGTAGCGCTTCAGGGTCCACCCCGATAGGTTGTGCGTCTCGGGGGCGTAGCTCAGTCGGTAGAGCGCTGCGTTCGCAACGCAGAGGTCGGCGGTTCGAATCCGCTCGCCTCCACGTAAGAAGCTGCACGTCAGGTGGCGTGTGGCTTCTTTCGTTGTGGGGGCTGGGATCCTCGGGGTTGCTCTGGGGTTGTTCTCAGGTCGCCAGCGCCGCTGTCCGCCCTCGACTTTGTCATGGAGACGGCGTAACATAGACGTTACGGTGCCACCACAAGCCAGGAGACCTCGAACCGGGGCGGAGAAGTACTTCCGCCGCAGACTCGCGGACCCCGAGTACGCGGGCGCGTACAAGGCTGCCCGATCGCGAATCGCGCAGATCGATGAACTCCTGCGCGATATCGACTCCCGCCGGTCGGACTTGGGACTCAGCAAAGCCGAGCTCGGGAGGCGTGCGGGTCTGAAGCCAGAAGCGGTGCGGCGACTGCTGACGTCGGATCATCCGAACCCGACGCTGTCAACGTTGATCGCTATCGCGGAGTCGCTCGACCTCGCTATCGCCGTCGTATCGGAGAGCCCGCACAAGGCGCCGTCTCCGCCGGCGAAGAGGACTAAGCCGTCACGGTCCGGCGCTGCCGGAACTCGTCGCCGAGCTTCTTGATCCGCTCGTAGTCGCGACGCGTCGCCGCGCTGCGAGGTGGCTTGGAAAGGCCGCCGATGCAGATGATCGACGAGCCGCCCAGATCTTTCGCGTCGCGCTCGAGGAAGCAGAACAGACGGTGGTTCTGACCGGCACCTCGGAGGCGGATCTCGTAGAAGCCCGCCATGTCGCCGTGCATCGCCTGCCATTTGCCGCCGCCCGAGAACGCCGGAGGCGGCGCTTCCGCGACGGCGTCGAGGACCGCCTGTATGTCGGCGGCCACTTTGACGGGCAGTTCATCTAGAAAGTCCATCGCAGGAACCGTGCGAGCAGCATCGTCGGCGCGATGGCGCTGGAAGAAGTGGATGCGCCAGGGCTCAGGAGGTGACTCGGATGCACGGGACCGTGGCGTCAATCGTCACTTCCCTCCGCTGAGTCCGGCGCGTCGTCGACGGGGACCGTGAAGTCGAGCGCGGCTTCGAACGCCTTCAGGAACCCATCGCGTTGCCGGCTCGTCCACGACGCGCCTGGTCCGTGGGGGATCTGCTGAATCAAGCCGACAAGTCCGGGAGGCAGATCGGTCGGCGTGGTTGACGGATCGTTGCCGCTTCGGCGGGGCTGCTGACGGGCGCTCGGCCGAGGTGTGCGAGCCGTTCGAGGGCGGGCCGCCGTGGCTCGAGGCGCGGCAGCCCCCTCGGGGACCGGAAGTCCGGCGTGCTTCCACAGTCCGATCAGCAGCGCCGCCATCCCGCGGCGCTGTCCGGACGGCTCATAGGTCCGGAACGCCTCGGCGACTCGGTCCGGGGAATTCGCGGAAGGGTCCGTGTATTGCAGAACATCCGCGTAGACACCTCGAACCCATTCCTGCAGACGGGCCCGGTATTCCTCGTCGCCTCGCGCGAGCCGCAAGTCCTTGAACTGCTGGGTGGGTTCCCCCTCCGCATCCAGCAGCTCGAGCGCCTTGAGCGACGAGAGGGTGCGCTTGGCCAAGCTCTCCGGCACACCTGCGCGGATAAGCGTGTCCTGCGTGACCGGCGTACCCATCCCCTTGTCGCGGAACGCCTCGATCGCGGTGATGGCGGCCGTGACCGTCGTGTAGGGTGCGTTTCCGTGTGGCGTGATTGGCATTCAATACCTCCGTTCGTCGTCTGCGAGCCTAGCACGAAAAGTCTATCGTCGGTAGACGACACACCATCTCTACCCGCTTCTAGGCTTGTGACCTGCGCAAATGGCGTTACAGTTGCCATGACGGAAACGAGCGTGGGAGAACAAACATGGAACGACTCATAGCTTGTGAACCAGACATTCTGCAGGGCCAGTCATGCTGGCTGGCTGTTACCCCCCGCGATCACCCGTACCGGATAGGCGTCATGGGAGCCTCCGAAGAGGAAGCTCGACGGCGGTTCGGCGCGGCGCTTGCGGCATGGTCCGAGCTGCATGAACGCGCGCTGGTCAGCGACACGCAGTGCGATGAGACGGCCTGAGGGCTTCGCAGACGGTCTGCCAGTTCGGGCCCGACCGGAGCCGCCAAAGCCTCAGGAGCTACTCTCGGCCGATGGCGCTTTATGAGGTTTCGGGCTCGAAGCTGGTGAAGCAGGCGCCGGCGCAGTTCGCTGGGCTGAAGCTCTACGAGCGCGCTGACCTCCAGCGACTCCTACGGGACGACATCTCCGTGCTGGACGACGATCTGCTCGTCCTCTCCGAGGAGTTCGGACACTGGCAAGACGCTCGCCGGCGGATCGACCTCCTCGCGATCGACAGGGGCGCGCGGCTCGTCGTCATCGAGCTCAAGCGGACAGACGACGGTGGTCACATGGAGCTCCAGTCCATCCGGTACGCCGCGATGGTCTCCACCATGTCGTTCAAGGATGTGCTCGCGGCGTTCGAGGCGCACCGTACGAAGCAGCCGGGGACCGACCCCGACGTCGAGCCGGCTGACGAGCTCAGAGCATTCCTCGACGCAACAGACCTCGACGACGACCCTGAGATATCCAGCGACGTCCGCATCATCCTTGTGTCAGCTGACTTCGGTGTCGAGATCACGACGTCGGTCATCTGGCTCAACAAGTTCGAGGGGATGGACATCCGTTGCGTTCGGCTCCGTCCGTACGACCTCGACGGCAAGGTGTTTCTCGACATCCAGCAGGTCTTGCCACTCCCGGAGGCCGCCGACTATCAGGTGAAGGTTCGCCGGAAGGAGGCGGCGCAAGAACGCGCTCGTACGGACGGTAAGGACTACACGCGGTACTCGATCGTCGTCGACGGGAGCGTCGGGCCGGACCTGAACAAGCGCAGCACCATCATGGAAATGGTGAAGGCCCTAGCAGCGAAGGGCATCGCGCCGTCGCGGATCAAGGCAGCGATGCCTCCCTCCCGCATGCGGAGCGTCGATGCGGAGCTGAGTGATCTCGACGCGATCGCTGCAGCATTCAAGTCAGTCGTGCCCAACTTCGATGCACGCCGGTGGAACCTCGACGAAGCGCTCCACGAGGACGGGAAGACCTACATCGTCAGTACGCAGTGGGGACTGCGGAACACGGAGCCCGTCCTGAACCGGCTGGTCGAGGCGTTCCCGAAGTCGGGCGTGACCTTCCAGCGGCACGCGCCGAAGCCCTAGGACTCTAAGCCCGAGGCCGCGTAGAGCTCGTCCAGGCTGTCGGCGATCGCTTCTTCCAAGCGCGGGAACAGGCCCCCGTAGACGTTCAGCGTCGTGCTGATCGAGCTGTGGCCCATCCGTTCTTGGATCGCCTTCGGGTGGGCGCCGCGGGCGATCGCGAACGCGACCGATGTGTGGCGCAGGTCGTGGAAGCGAATGTCAGGGGAGAGCTGGGCCTTCTTGAGAGCCGCCTCCCACGTCCGGCGGCGGAAGTTTGTCCTCCGCATCGGCATGCCGTCGCGGGAAGGGAAGACCAGCTCGTTGTTCCGCCCGATCTGCTCCTCAAGGAGCGGGACGAGGAACGTCGGGATCGTCACTGTCCGGCGAGAGGCCGGCGTCTTGAGTGGCGAACCAAGAGTCACAGAACCTTTGATCTCGGTCGCCTGCTCCACGATGTGCAGCTTGCGATGGAGGATGTCGACGTTCTTCGGACGCAGTCCGGCGAGTTCACCCCATCGGGGGCCAAGGTACGCGGCGGTGAGGATCAGCGTCCGGTAGTACGTGTGCGCAGAGTTCGCGATCGCGTTGACCTGTTCGGGTGTGAGGAAGCGCGGCTCGCCGGGTTCGATCTTGGGCAGCGAGATGTTGCGGCATGGCGAGAGCGGGAGCATGCCACCGTCAACGGCAGCAGCAAGCGCTCGGTCGAGGATCTGATAGATGAGGTGAACAGTCGCCGGCTTCTTTGTCGTGCTCAGCACGGCTACCCATGCGCGGACGTCGACCTGCGTGATCTTCGCGAGAGGAACCTCGCCGAATCGCGGCCGCACGTGGTTCTTGATGTAGGACTCGTCCCGGAGTCTCGAGCTCGGCCGCAGGTTCGTCGTGGTCTTCCACCACTCGTCGAGCCATTTGCCGAATGGCTCCTTGCCGTGTTCGGGGTTCGTCCAGAGGCCGCGGAGCTTGCGTGACTCCATCTCGACGATGAAGCGCTCGGCGTCGATCTTCTTCTGGAGGACCTTCGAGTGCCGCTTGTTGTCGTTGCCGACGTAGCTCGCGAGCCAGTCGTCGCGGCGTCCCGGGCGTTTGCGTCGTTGTACGTGCGCCAACCCTGCTCCTTCGTTATCCGGCGCGGCCGCGGTGGCCGCGGTTGAGGAAGCCGAGCGCGCGCGCTCGCTTCACCCACCGATGGACGGATGTAACCGGGACGCCGTTTGCGTCCGCGATGATCCCGGCTGGTGCGCGCGTGATCGCTGAGAGCGCGGAGTACACCTTCGCGACATCGCGGAAGAATTCGATCGGGTAGGGACGGGCTTCTGGGACGTCGAGCTTTGCGTCTGGCATCTCGGGCGTCTCGATCAGGACGCTCCCAAGAGGCCGGCGGAGGTCAGGCGCTGGTGCCTGCGGCTCGCCCGAACCTTCGATCTGCGCGAAGTACATCCGCTCCACCCAGTGCAACGGGCGCGGCTCCTTCGGTGGTCGCCGCTGCCCGAACGTCGTCGCGTACGAACCGATCGCTCGGTGCAGATCCGGGCCCGGGACATCCAGCCGCCGGCGGATCTGCTCGGCCGTGTCGGGCTCGTTGACCCAGGCCTCGATCCGTCCGAGGGGGAGGCGCCGGATCTGCTCGGGGTCCATCGCTTGCGACTCGGCCGATACATAGAGCTCGGCGATTACCAGCCGGCCAGCCTCCTCACGGAAGCGCAGAAACGCTGCTGTGGGCTCCAGGGCGGCCGACTGGAAGCGAACCCAGCCGCCGTTGCCGACCGATAGGCGATCGTCGACGGGGACGCGTTCGGTCGGCATCGGTGCCTCCTGGTCTCGGCCTATGGTCTGAGTTCGTGAACATATTGCATTCCCCTTGGACCCTTGTCAAGCTAAGCCGAGGAACTCAGACCTTCGAGGAAGGAGGCGGCATGGAGACGAGGCTCGACGAGTACATGACGGCACAGGAGGTGGCCGACCACTACCGGCTGCCGCTCCAGACGATCTACGGCTGGCGCTACAAGGGGACGGGCCCGAAGGCGGTCAAGCTCGGTCGCCACCTCCGCTACCGGCGGAGCGACGTCGAGCGGTGGGCCGAGGAGCAGGCGGGCGGCGCCCGCTCGTGAGCTGGCAGTCCAACCGACCGGTCACTGCGGTCCTCGAGAAGCTCGACCGGGTCAGGAAGTCCAGCGACACGAAGTGGACGGCTCGCTGTCCAGCGCACGAGGACCGCAACCCGTCGCTCTCGGTCGCCGAGGGGGACGACGGCCGCGTGCTCCTCAAGTGCTTCGCCGGGTGTTCTCTCGAGTCGATCGTCGCAGCGATCGGCTTGCAGACGGCCGACCTGTTCGTAGATGACGGCAGCCGGAAAGGGAGCGACCTCGTCGCGGAGTACCCGTACGTCGACGAGCACGGTGAGATCCTCTACGTCGTCGAGCGCGTGTTCCCGAAGACGTTCCGGCAGAAGCGTCCGAACGGACGCGGCGGGTGGATCTACAAGCTCAACGGCGTGCGGCGCGTCCCGTACCGGCTGCCGCAGATTCTGGCGGCGTCCGAGCGCGGCGAGACCGTCTATGTCGTGGAGGGCGAGAAGGACGTCGCTGCGATCGAACGGCTCGGCCTAACTGCCACCACGAACTCGGGCGGCGCCGGCAAGTGGCGCGGTGAATTCGCAAAGCACCTATCGGGGGCCGAGGTCGTCGTCGTGGCCGATGCTGACGACGCCGGACGGAAGCATGCCGCGCAGGTGGCGGCGTCCGTTCGCCGCTACGCGAAGTCCGTCAGTGTCGTCGAGCCCGTTGAAGGCAAGGACGTCGCGGATCACGTCGCCGCCGGACGCACCCTCGAGGAGCTCGTGCCGCTCAGGGCCGATGTGTCGCCAGCGGCTCGTCGGCTATCCGTTGTCCGAGCGATCGATGTGCGTGCAGAGCCCCTGCGGTTCCTGTTCGACGGGCGGATCGTCTGCGGGATGCTCAACCTCGTTACCGGTCCGCCCGGTGTGGGGAAGTCGACGATCCTCTACGACTTCCACGCTCGCGTCTCCCGCGAGGGCCACAACGTGCTGATCGTGACAGGCGAGGACCATCACGCAGCCGTCGTAAGACCTCGACTCGAGCTCGCGGGCGCGGACCTCGCGCGTGTGCTCATCGTCAACGACGATCTCTCGCTCCCGGATGACATCGAGCGCCTGGCCGGGACGGTCCGCGACTACAACGCCGCGCTGTTCAGCATCGACCCTCTTGTCGCGTTCCTCGGCACGAGGATCGACACGCACAAGGACAGCAGCGTGCGGCAAGCCCTCAAACCGCTGACCGACGTTGCGCAGGAGACCGGCGCGGCCGCGGCCGTTGTTCTGCACACCAACAAGAGCTCGAGCGACGACCCACTGCAGCGGCTCAACGGAACGATCGGTTTCTCGGGAGCCGGGAGACAGGTACTGCTCGCTTCAGGGGATCCCGAAGACGAGACCGGGCAACGCCGCTACCTCGCTGTCTCGAAGTCGAACGTGGCGGCCTTTGCTCCGACGCTCGCCTACACGATCGAGACGGGGACGGTGCCGGGCCCAGAGGGCGAGGCGGTGCCAACGTCGCGCGTGCGCTGGGGTGAGGAGTGCCCGGAGGTCGACGCGCGGATGCTGCTTCGCCGGCCCGACGATTACGAGGAGAAGGGCGCGGTCGGCGAGGCGATGGCGATGCTGAGAGCGGAGCTCGCAGACGGCCCGCGCCGGGCCGAGGAGATCAACCGTGTCGCCGCGAAGCTCAAGATCTCCGACTCAACGCTGAAGCGCGCGAAGTCGAGGCTCGGCGTGAAGTCGGAGCCTTTCCACGACGGCGAGCAGATCACCCATTGGACCTGGCGACTTCGCGACGACGTCGTCCCGAGGCAAGAGGACCATCCCCCGTCTGACTCTCTTGGTCTTGTTGCTCTGACCAGCGAGAACGGTTCGCCCGGAGGCCTAGCAGACCAAGAAGGTCCGACCGCTGCCCAACCGGCTTCCGTGGACGACCAGGCTCGAGCAGCTGCTCTCGTCCAAGGGGAGTTAGGCGGCGTTGTCGTCGAGGAGAAGACGACCGCCGGTGCCGAGAGCGAGCCCCGGCCCGAGCGCATCAACGGCAAGCCGCTCGGTGGCGAGCTCTTTGTTCTCGCGGCCGCCTCGGAGTTTCCCCGTGTCGGCCTTCCCGATGGAACTACGATCCTCGGTACCGAGGAATGTTGGCGGACGTTCTGCAAGGCCGCGCTGCCGCATGACCGGGCGGCCGCGTTCCGAACCCTCATGGAGGCGGAGACCGGTGCCTCGTAAGCCTCCGACGCCTTGCCGGGAGCCGGGGTGTCCGGCGCTACTGGAGAAGCCAGGACGATGCCCCAAGCACCAACGGGAGTACGACCGTGAACGGCGACGCCGGCAGCCGTGGCGCGCGTCCTACAACGCCGAGTGGCGCCGCACCCGAGCGAAGGTGCTCGCCGAGCAGCCCGTGTGTTCGTGCGGTCAACCGGCGACCGAAGTCCACCACTTACGACCACTTCGGCGAGGAGGCACTCATGAGCGTTCGAACCTGGTCGCTCTCTGTAAGAGATGCCACGCTCGCGAGGCAAAGGGCGGGTAGCCGGTCAAGAACTTCAGAGGTTCGATCGCCCGATACCCGGCGCCAGGCCCGTCTGCGCGTTGACGAGTTTCCCGAACAGATCAGCTAGACCGTCAAACGCGCAGATAGGGGCCGGAACGGGGTAGCAGGGGCGAACCCACAAGCACTAGCTTCACGCCCACGCTGAAGCCCCGGAACACGACAAAGCGTCGCCGATCAGAGCCTCTTCTGGGGGGCATACGCCGTTCGCTCACACGGTCTGATTGACCGCGAGTGGCCTGTCCTACACGGCTGATAGGCTGTGCTCAGCGCCGCGCGTACGCGGCAACAGATGAGTACTCACGAGAGCAGTGCAGCTGTTTTTTGCGGTACGGAGGTCACGGACGCGGCCGAGGCATCTGTACTCCAGCGTCTGCGGCAAGACTTGGCTTCCCGCGCCCCTGGTTGCCTGATCTTCGCGAACTTTCATGCGAAGGGTCGCCAACAGCGGCAGATCGACTTCTTGGTCCTAACGGGTTGCCGGCTCGCGCACGTCGAGTTGAAGGTGCTCGACCAGTCCTTACCGCTGATTGGCGGCGTGAACGGTCCTTGGTATCAACTCCTGCCCGATGGACAGAGGCGCCCGATCGAGCCGAATCCTTACCGCCAAGCGCACGATGGCACTTATGCGATCAGCGATGTGATGCGCGCGCTCGGCCGACGTGGCGTCGTTCGTCAGCACGACAGCTTCTACAAGCACATCGACACGCTCGTGTGTGTCTATCCGGACATTCCGGCGGGCTCGTGCCTAGACAGTGACAAGTACGTCACAACCGTCGGCTACGCCGCACTCCTCGACCGACTTGTTCAACCGGGCCCGCGACCGGACTGGACGCATGAAGAGTGGGAGGAGTTCGCCCTCGATCTCGGGGTCTATCGCGTCGATCCGCAGAGCGCAGCCGAACGTCGACGCCGAGGCAAGACGGATGCCGTCGCGCATTACGCCTCGCGCTTCACCGCGATGCGCTCGGCCGATCTTCATGAGCTCGTCGATCTTCGCTATGACACCGACGAAGGGGAGCGGGATACCCGCTTTCTGATCGACGGGGTTGCCGCGGGCCGGGCCATCGCTCTTATTGGTCCGTCGGGCGCGGGCAAGACGCACATCGCTCAGCACCTCGCGATCTCACATTCCTCCAAAGGCCATCTCGTCGTGTGGCTACGCTGCGACGAGTACCGAAAGGGTGCCTTCGGCGAACTCGTCGCGCGGTCCATGGCGCCCTTCAGCGCAGAACGATGGAACGTCCTCGTCCAACATGCCGCTGACGTCGGGCGGCCGGTGACTCTGATCCTCGACGGTCTCAACGAGTGCCCGCCGGAACTGCGCGAGCAGCTGATCGAGCAGACGCAGGCGTTCCGCCTTCGCTATCCCGGCGGCACGCTGATCACCTCAACGGTCACGCTGGCGAGCGACCGCTTCACAACGACGGTGCATGCCCGCCTCCCCGACGAGTCCGAGGCTTCTGCGCTGCTTCAGTCCCACGGCGCACCCAGTCAGCAGAAGATGGGCCCCGCCTTCGCCACGCCATTCGAGCTCGCTGTCGCCGCGCAATGCCTATCGGAGCTGCCTACCAGCGCGACAATGGCACACCTGCTCGACGTCTATGTCTCACGCTTCGCGCCCAGCGAAGTGACGCGTAGTGGGCTAAGGCGGATTGCATCCCTGATGGACGATCAGTTCAGAAGCTCGCTCGCCATGTCCGAGGTGAGAACGGCGCTTATGCAAGGGCACACCTCCGGATCCCCTGCCACACTCGACGCTCTCTTCGCCTGCCCGCTCCTCGATGTCACTCAGGGTCGCGTCAGGTTTCGCCACGAACGCTTCGCTCGATTTCTTGCCGCCGAGGACATCGTGCTCAGCGTGACGAATGGACACGAGCTCGGTGAGCGTCTTGCACTTCCGTCGCGGCAGGACCTACGGCGAGACGCACTAACCCTCGAAGCCGACGCCTTGTGCCGAGCGCAGACATTGGAACGACTCGCAGACCCGGTGTTGCTCGAGTCGGCTCTGCTCGGCGAGCTCGGTGTGGCCGCGCGCGACCAAGTCGTTGCGGCTGTTGAGAGCGCCCTCGCGGAAGCGACGCGTGATGACCTGCCCTACCGATTCGAGAACGCCGAGTCGTTCTTCTCTCGATGGGTCGCCGACGTCCCTATGACAGCAGCGCAGCACGCGCTCCTCACGAGTGCTGGAGCGGCTCTCCGCCACGGGATGTTTGTCGGCGAGATCGGACGACTGCTCGACCGCACCGACGAGCGCTGCGCTAGCCAGACGGCGTCGCTGCACAACGGCGGGGACCGGCAAGCTCGGTCGCGGACCTTCGCTGCGACGTACACCCAGATGGGAGATCGCGACCTGTTTGTTCTGCCAGCTACCGTCGTCGTGGCGGCCTGCGAACGCGCGAGGATGGGCCGTCGTGCCTCGTCCCCACACGCGAACGCGGTGGCTTCCGCATTGCTCGCGGACGCCTCAGACGGTTCATGGGGTCGCATGTACTGCGCGGCCCTCCTGCTCGACCCCAGTCAGGACGCGGATGCCAATGCACTTGCCGAGCTGATCCTTCGCTCGTGGCGAGCCGGCCCCTACCACTTGCGCCTAGAAGCGCTTCAGACAGCCAGGCGGTCGAGCTACGCGCTCGCCCGTGACGCGCGCGATCACGTCATCGACGCGCTCGAGTCACTTGACCCAGGTTCGAACTGGGCGCTCTCGACCTTGCTGGTCGAAGCGCTCGCGTCGTTTGGCCGAATCCAACCGATGGTCTCCGAGGACCAGGTACGCGACGAGATCGCGGCGGTGCTGAAAGGATCGGCCGATGACGACCTGGCTAGTACCGCGGCCGCCAGAATCGTGTCGAACATGTTCGAGGAAGACGGCATCGTCGGACCCTATGCCGAAGTGGTGGCCGACCTGCCCGACACGGACAAGCGGCAGCTTCACTTGTTGGCGGCGAGCACGACACCGGGCTTCTTCACGTCGGTGAGCCTTTCCGAGCTCGTCCGGCTTGCTGCGGAAAACGAGCGCGATGAGGAACTCCTCGACGTGTTCCGACGTTATTCGCGGCCGCCCGACACTGCGGACTCTTTTCCAGACGAGGCCGTCACCTGTTACGTCGAGGCTCTTCTCGGCATGGTGAAGTTGGGAGCACCCCCTCACCTCGAAGACGACGACATCGCCGAAGCTCGCGAGCGCACATGGAACCTCGTCGGAAGCATCTTCGCTCAGTCACAGCTAGTGTTCTCTGCGAAGGACCGCGCTCGTGCTTGGCAGGCGCTCCTCGGCGACCTTTGTAGCTGCGCGGCGGATGTGGTCTACAGCATCAGCTGGGGAACGTGGTTCGGCGAGCGCGCCGATGCGTACGACCGGTTCGTCTCCGCCAACAGCGAGGAGCTCCGCATGCTTGCTGAGTGGGCGCTGATCAATCCCGACGACGTCCACGAATCCTGGCCGGTCCGCGATAAGACGCGAAGAGCTGAGCACTACCTCAAACTTCTCGGCCGTATTGGTTCGCAGACCAGCCTTCCGGTCGTCCGCACGTACGCGAGTGATCAGGCCCTCGGCAGCAGTGCGGTCGGGGCGCTTCGCGCGATTGCTGAGCGCGAATCCGGCTGAGGCCCCCACCGCGTCTTGCTGCGGAGAAGACGATGCAGCGCCGGTATGGGTCAGGCTATGCAGGGAGCTGAGCAGGCGGTCGGGCTCCTACTCAACGGGTATTGCCGGCAATTCGTAGACATTCGTTCCGTCGTCGAAGAAGGCGGAGAGCAGGTGGTCGAACACTACGTTCCGCTTCTCTTCGAACATCTCGTCGTCGTAGGCATCTGGAAGGGCATCCAACGACTGGCCGACGGCTACTCGGACCGCTGATCGTGAGCGTTGGCGCTTCCGCCAGTCGAGAACCAATTTGTCCGTGACCGTGTCGAGCAAGTGCTTGGCGATTCCTTTGACCGTGTCGCGCTCTTCGGGGGTGAGGTTCGGGCCGGGACGAGTTAACAGATCGAAGATCGCTAACTCGGGTTCGGACATCCCCTCAGCGGCGACACGCTTCTCGTCCTCGTCGAGATCCTGAGTGAGGCGAATGAGGCGGCGCAGGTACTCGTCGATGTTGAGGCTTCCCGCGTTGTACTCCTCGATCAACTCCTCGATCTGGCGAACGAAGTCGAGGCGCGTGGGATTGCGCGACGCGGACTCCGAGGAGCGCCGGCGGAGAAGCCGTGCCAGTCGGTCGGCAGCGGTGTGCTTCCGCCCTCCGTACTTCTCCTCGAGCCTCTCGAAATCGATCAGGCCAAGGTCCACCTGCGGCGAGAGATCGTCATCGCCGCCGGTCTGGATGACATAGGCCTCGGCCCCCACCGATCGATCGAGCAGATCGTCGACCGCATCGGCGAGACCGGTGAGGTCTGGGACAACGACATCGCCGCGGATCTTCTCCGCGAGGTTGCGATAGACGCCCACGCGCTTCAGGTAGCTGTTCACGATCGGGTCGGGCATGACCGCTTTGAGGAGGGATCGGCAGCGGTCCGCGAGCGTCAGGAATTCGCGCTTCTGATTCGGGTCGACGAGAAGCGCTTCAACGGCGAAGTCGCGGAGCTGGATATACGCGAAGCCATCGGTCGCGATCAGGGCGTCGATGTCGACGTCGCACCGATCACAGAGGTCTGCGCACTCTTCGACCGCGGCGTCGAGGGCTGCGAGCAATTCCGCCTTGTCCTCGATCGGGCGTTCTTGGGCAAGGATGTCGCCTGGGCGCGTTCCGTACACCGCCAACGCGGCCTCCAGGTTCCGGAACACGCCGACGTAGTCAACGATTAGGCCGTTCTCTTTCTCTGGGAAGACCCGGTTCGCGCGCGCGATCGT
Organism: uncultured Actinomycetes bacterium; assembly: GCA_964520325.1. Lineage (GTDB taxonomy): Bacteria > Actinomycetota > JAICYB01 > JAICYB01 > JAICYB01 > CAZFOB01. The sequence goes on from CAZFOB010000013.1 coordinate 49,050, forward strand.
TTGCATCAGGGTGTGACTGCGCATCGGCCGGTCGAGGTAGATCGTCGAGCAAGACGGCACGTCGAATCCCGTCATCCACATCGCACAAACGAACACGAGCCGGAAGGGATCGTCGGGGTTCTTGAACTTGGTCTCAAGGTCCTCATCGTTCAAGCGCTTGCGATGCGGCCGTATGTCGAGGCCCTGAGCGTCAAGGTCGGCGAGCTCGTTCTGACCTTGCGATACCACAACGGCCATGTCCGTCGACTCCATGAAGTCGATCCGCCCGGCGAGCCAGATGCGTTCCGCCTCATCGGCTTTTTCGACCTTCGCTCGCAGATCTGTCAGATGCTCGGCCCACGCCTCGCGCACGAGATCGTGCATACGGACGGCAGTAGCCTTGTCGATGCCGACGTACATCGCTTTGCCGTCGAACCCCCGTCCTACGAAGTGCTCGACCAGATCGCCGGCGATGGTTCGGAGTCGTTCCGGGCGGGTCACGAGCTGGTACTCAGTCGCGAACCGTCGCGCAAGGAGCGACTCAGTCGTGTCTTCGTCGTCGTTAGCGACGGCGTCGTCGAGTATCTCCGCGAACTCGTCGGCGAAGCGTTCGTTGATGATTTGAAGCTCGGGAGTCCTGTTCTCATAAAAGAGCGGGACGGCGACCTTGTCGGCTTGAGCGTCCGACCAGCTGTAGACACTGACGTACTCGCCGAACACTTCGCGCGTCCGCTGGACCTCTCCCGCGATGAGCGGCGTTCCGGTGAACCCGAGGAACGCCGCGTTCGGCAGAGCCGTACGCATATTGGTCGCGAGAGTTTCGTACTGCGACCTGTGTGCTTCGTCGGTCATCACGATGACGTTGCGCCGGTCGGAAAGGACATCCATCGGCTCGTTTTCGGAAGTAGGGCGGAACTTATGAATCAGCGTGAACACGTAGCGGTGGTCCTCCGCGAGCAACTCGCGTAGATGAGCCGACGAGGTCGCCTGGGCCTCGACGCCGACGATGGCGCCGGCTGACTTGAACTCGCCATAGAGCTGCCGATCGAGCTCGCGACGATCGGTGACAAGCACGAAGGTCCAGCCGCCAGCCTCCTTCCGCAGAACCTTCTGCGCAAAGAAGATCATCGACAAGCTCTTGCCTGATCCCTGCGTGTGCCAGAAGACGCCAAGGCGTCCCGGGTCTTCGCCTATGCGCCGAAGCCCCTCGAGGGCGTTGTTCACACCTATGAATTGGTGGTTCTTCGCGAGCTTCTTGACGAGCCCGCCCGTCTCCTCTTGGAAGACGGTGAAGTTCTCAACCAGATCGAGAACGCGATCGGGACGGCACGTCGCGCGAATCGTCGTCTCAAGCGCCACACGCCCGGCCTCCGATTCGCTCTCGACCTTCTTCCAATCTGTGAAGTGGTCCCATTCAGCGAAGCTCGCGCCGACCTTCGCTTCGCTGCCATTAGAGATGACGATGAAGCCGTTCGACCAAAAGAGCCCCGGGATGGTGTCGCGATAGTCACGGATGTTCTCGCGGTAGCCGTCGATGGCGCGGCGGTGACTCGCCTTGAGCTCGATAAGGACGAGGGGAATCCCGTTGACGAAGAGGACGATGTCGGTGCGGCGGCGGTGTAGAGGTCCCGTAACCCAGAACTGATTGACGGCGAGCAAGCCGTTCTGCGAGGTGTCGTTCCAGTGGATGAATTCAATGTGTTCTTCACGCTGCTTGCCATCGGTCGACTCGGTCGACGCCATGTACCCGTCTCGAAGGAGTCCCCAGATTTGATGGTTCGCGCGAACCGACTGCATCGCGGAACGATCGCGCAAGAGCGCCTGTATCGCCTCGTCGAGCGCTTCCTCGCTCTTGCCTGGATTGATATCTCGGAGGGCTAGCCTTAGGCGCTCCTCGAGGATTGTCTCAGTGAAGCTCGACCTTCCGATCGGTCCGCCGCCGCCTGGGTGTTCGTCGTAACCGCAGATTGTCTCCCAGCCCAGCTCCTCCAGGAGCCGCATGGTCGGCTGCTCAACGAGCGCATCCTCGGTGTAGCCATCTGACGGCATCAGGCTTACCCGCTAGTGGCCATGCCGTCGCTTGCGCGTTCAGGCCAACCGATCACTTCGTCTAGGAGCGAGGGACTCGCGACATCACCAGTTATCAACCTTGGCAGCAGCCCATCACGCGCAGACGCAACAACATCATTCTGAGAGCGGAGCGCGCTGACTAGCGCGTGCGCGTCATCAACCGACTCGGCGAACTGCTTTACCAGAGGCTCGTCTGGTCTGACGACAAGAGCCTCCTCAAAGTCGCGCGGCTTCACTGCTGGGTATGCGGCTCCAGTTGCGCGACCTACTAGGTAGTCGGTGAAGGACTGTCTTGAAATCAGCTCATAGACAAATGTGCTCGGAAGTGTGCGCGGCCTCAGCACGACTAGCCCCGTGGAAGCAACGGCGTTGGGCGGCGGGTCAAGGACCAGGGCATGCGCTCGACGATTCGGCCTCACAGTCGCATGCACGACATCGCCGTGTTGGACATGTCGGCGCGCTCGGCCGGGTGCTTCGGAACCAGGTATTGGTGCGGGCCAATCGAGCGATCGCTCACTAAGCGCGGAAATGTCGAGATAGCGAATCTCGTCCCAAGTTGCCGGATCGACCTTCGCAGGATTGACGTCAACACATTCGCTCAGCGGGGCAACACGCCAGCCTGTTGGAATCGGACCGACCGAAGACTGCTCGAGCTCATTCGACTTGGCGCCGGGGTAGCGGTAGCGCACGAACCACTCGTGGAATAGCGAGCGCGCCGCCTCTTCAAGGATGTCGATGCGTCGCGTGTTGTTGTGCAGTAGCTCGTCAAACGCGTCGAGTACATCGACTATGCGGGCCTGCGTGTCACGCTCCGGGCACGGAACCGGAAGTCCCCGAACGATGGTCGTGCTGAGGTTCGACATCGTCGTTCCAACCGCTTGACTCTGCAGCCACTCGGCTGAAGCACGACTCATCAGCGCGTAGAAGAGAAACCTCGGAAGAAGCGGGCCATCCCCCAACGAGATCCGCATCGAACCTGTACCACAGAGCGAGCCCTCTTCCTCTGTGCCTATCCAAGCGCACCGGCCGATGTCACCGCGGCGGGCCAGGACTACGTCACCTTCGCGCAGGAGGTGTTGCCTTAGTTCATCAACCTTTTGCGGAACAACGCGGGCAATGCCTTCGAACCGCACGCGACCGCCTGACATGTCCTTCGGCATCACGAGCGCCGGGTCCTCGGGCTCGTCTGAGTAGTCGGAGCGGTGGAGCTGGGAACCGAACGGGCCAGTTCGGATAGTGCCCCCGCACTTGTCGACGAGAGCGCCGAGCGACTCCGCCGGAAACCTGGTCAACCGAGTATTCCACGCATTACGGCTTCCACCTTCTCGGACAGCTCCTCCGCTGTGGCTGAGAGAATTGAAAACTCCTCGTACAGCTCACTCATCTTGGCTCCGAACTCGCCATCGTTGGAAGCAGACGCCGTTGCACCCACGTAGCGTCCGGGATTGAGACTCCACTCTTGAGCTTCTATCTCCGCGATGGTCGCTACTCTGCAGAGTCCTGGCACGTCTCGGTACGACTCGCCCGGGAAGTGTTCCGCCAGTAACTCGGCCGATCCCGCCGTGTCCTCGGTCGGTTCGCCGCGCCACAGTCGGACGATGTTTGCGAGGAACTCGATCTGCTCAGGCCGAAAGTCTCGATGAGCGCGGTCAATCTCTCTGTAGGTATTTCGCGCATCGAGAAAGAGGACAGTGTCGTTCAGGCTCCCGGACGACTTGGCCTTGTCGAAGAACCAGAGCGTGACCGGGAGGGTCACTGTGTAAAAGAAGTTCGAGCTGATGGAAATCACGACGTCGACAGTGCCGCTCTCGACGAGCTTCCTTCGGGTATCGAGCTCGCTCCCGCGCGCGTCGGCTGCCGAGTTAGCCATAACGAAGCCTGCACGCCCCTTCTCGTTCAGCGCCGACCAAAACAGCTGAATCCAGAGGTAGTTGGCGTTGTCAGCTCGAGGAAGCCCGAACGGGTAGCGGCGGTCTTCGACAAGCCTGCTCTTGTCGACCTTGTCGACGTTGAACGGTGGATTCGCGAGGACAAAGTCGAAGCGGCCGAGCGCCTCATGGGGATCGTCGTAGTACGAGTTTGCTTCGACGATGTCGCCACCCAGGCCGTGTAGTGCAAGGTTCATCTTGGCGAGGGGAAGGGTGACTTCCTTGAGCTCGCATCCGTAGATCGAGAGTTCCTGTCCGGCGTCTCGCTTGTGACGGTTCACGAATTTCGCCGAATGGACGAACATCCCACCCGATCCGCAGGCCGGATCGAAGATGCGTCCGTGATACGGCTCAATCACCTCGACCAAGAGTGAGACAATCGATGCCGGCGTGAAGAACTCTCCGCCACCGCGGCCCTCCTGCATCGCGAACCTCGCCAGGAAGTACTCGTAGATCAAGCCGAAGGCGTCTCCATCGACGGCGTCGACGAGTGGGGCTAGCAATCGGACGAGCTCCAGAAGGGTGGACTTTCCGAGGCGGCCGTACACCTGCGGGAGAACGCCAGCGAGTTCTGGATTGTCTCGCTCTATCGCCTTCATGGCGTCGTTTAGCAGTCCTCCGATATCCAATTCCTCCGCTGCCGCCGCGATTGTGGAGAGGCGCGCTTCGTTGGCCACGAACAGCGCTCCCCGCGCTTGGTAGTCCTCTGGGCCGGGCTTTCGGCGCCGGCCAGCTCCGGCCTCAATCTCCGCGCGAGCGGCGTCGAAGCGTTCCTCGGCGAACGCCAAGAAGATCAGCCCGAGCACGGGATCTCGGTACTGGGTTGCCGTTAGATTCGAGTTGGCCCTTAGTTCGTCGGCCGCGGCGCCTAGCCGGCTTTCGAGCTCCTCCAGATCCGTTGGCATGCGACGAGTTTGTCAGGGGAGCGCGCAACAATGGTCAAGCGGGGTTGCTGTGGGGTTGCTCGGAGGTCGAAAACCGGCCAAAAGTGCCTACGAGTGTTAACGAATGAATCGCGAGGTCAGCGGCGGTTTCGGCGCGAACCCGCAGGTCCGCCAACTAGGCTGATAAGCGTTCGCAACGCAGAGGTCGGCGGTTCGAATCCGCTCGCCTCCACCGGAGAAGCTGGCCGGTCAGAAGGGGTGGGAGCCCACTGACGACACCAGCCAGGCGGGTCCCGATCCGCATGCAGTCCGCAAGAAGTCCGCACGACAGCGGACGGCTTTGTACGGTGGTGTCGACTGCCGTCACTAATCTGTATCTGTGAAGCGGAGACCACTAAAGAGTCGTGGGCAACTGTTCGCGCTCCTCTCCGTTGGTGCGGCGTTGATTGCCGTCGGCGCGCTGCTTCGCTCGACGCCCGCAGTAGCGACTCCGCTTGTTGTGATGGGCGCCGCGGCGATGATCCTGGGAGTCGTTTTCGCCAACATGGAGGGCCAGTTCAAGATTGGTCCGCAAGGGTTGGAGGGTTCGCTGATCGCGAATACGGCGTCGGCCGTAATTCACGAAGCGAGTTCGCGTGGGCTACTTGATGCTCAAACCGCGGAAGCTCTCGGTGACGCTGTCCGCGCAGCTGCCGACGAGGATGCCGACGAACATTCGGCTGAAACGATCGCAACGGACGCGATCAATCACATGCTCGAAAGAGCTGCGCCGGGCGGGCCGATGGACACACTGTTTGCATGGCTTGACGCCGCTTGGACTCACAAGAGCATCCGGGCCGCCTGGCCTCTCACAGACGACGAACTCCGGTCGGTGATGGCGGAGGCGTGGATCAGAGCAAACAAGGAACACCCCGACGTGATGAAGTACGACGCCGAGGAACTGAGGGAGGGCCTCGCAGCCCCGTACCCTTCGCACTCACTGTTCGATGCCTTCGAGACGTCCACCCTCGAGGAGTTTCGCGACTCATGGGGCGATGACTTCGATGTTTCGAAGTACGGAGTCTCGTCCGCCTACCGGCCGGTCCCGCCCGACTACGAGCTGTTCTTCTTGACGCCGACCGATGGCGAAGTGTGGGTGGTAGAGAGACCGACGTTGGTCATGACTAGACCGTTCCTGCTTCGTCTTGGCCCGGACGGTTGGCGTGTCGCGTCGCTCGGTCCCACCCCGCCCCGCCTCGCAGAGTGAGTGTCCATGACGTTCAGGGTTCAGTCTTGAAGTGTCATGGCTGGTACGCCAGGTATGTCTCGACGTCGCGGTAGAGCCGGATTGCGCTGGCGTCTAAGACGTCCTTGAGTTTGGGTGTGATCGCGGCATCTGGGTTTACACACTCAACACACTTGAGCGCGACGTTTTGGCGAACCGCAGTTCGCAGCATTTGTCGAGCAAGTACGTCGGCCTCCGGAATCGAATACCCGAAGAAGACGAGGCGATCGGCCTTGACAATCGCGTCGTACGCGAGATCCCAGACCTCTTGTAGCAATGCCATTCCCGTAATGCGCTGCTTCTCGTATATGGGCGGGACAACCAAAGGCCACATGTACCAAGACCGCCCTCCGGGCCGCGGACGAGACCCAATCTTCGGGTCGATGAGGATGTCTGCCCTATTCGCTACGTGAACGTCTCGGTTCGTCCTGCGAGAAGGAAACAAGGTCGAGAGATCTGGGTTCTCGGCCCTACTTCTGATTAGCCAATTGAGCGAACCGTGCAGCTTCAGCACCGTAAATGGCGGATCGTGTGGACACGCGGCCACATGATTGTTGAACCTCGATCCCGATCCCCAATTGAGGTTTCGAAGACCCACGTCGCCATAGAGGCTTCTGAGGCACCATCGACCGTCGTACTTCTTTATGTCTGCTGCGACGCTCTCAATCAGTAGGTCGTGATTGAACGTAACGACTGTCATGCCGCCGTCCGCGAGTGCGAACTCCATGCGTAAGAAGCGATCAAGATCCCCGCGTCGAGTTGTGCTCATTGCCCAATTGGTCGTCTGTGCCAGAACGCGCCGGTAGAGACGTATCGTCTTGATAAAGACTTCGAGCGCTGCGGCAGGCGGCGTTGAGCTCGCTACTGCGTAGTAGACATCGGCGAAGAACTGCTCCATCGTCACGGAGCCGCGTATCCATGGGTCGTAGAACGCGGGGTCGCTGGCGATACTCGTGCGAAGCGAGTTCATATCGGAGCGAACAGCGGTTGTGCTCTCTGCGAGACGAGCTGTTTTGGCGAAGAAGTCGCCGTCGAGTGGCGGGTGTTCCTTGTCGTGGACAGGACGGTACGAACTGGCCTGTGCCAAGGAAGCGCCCGCCCCTGCAACGACTACTGTCTTCATCTGTGTCAAGAGAGAGTGTCTCAGCGCCTAGCGACACCCTGGCGTCCCGAAGATGACCAGCTTTGTATGAGCGTTGAGGCCGAGCTGCGCGCCTCACAGAGGGGGTCTCTGTCCGCTTAGAGGGCTTCGGCGCTGTCCCGTTCAAGACGTAGATGTAGATGCCGCGCTTCTTGGTCTGACAGTTTGCAGCCTCCGTCTTGTCACCCTCGTGCCACGGATGCTCAGATTCCGCTCTTGCCCTCGTCGGCCATGAGCGCCGCGACTTGCGCCTCTAACTTGACCGGGTTGTGCCCTGTCTGCAAGCAGCACTTCGAACTTGCGTTCCGTTGGTCGAGCTCAGCTGGATGCTTCCTTCATGTAGTCGTCGAAGGACCGTCCGGTGATTCGCTCGTAGGCGTCGCGGTAGCGGCGCGTGGTGCCTTCGACCACGTCGGACGGAAGCTCTGGGCCGGGGTCCTTCTTGTTCCAGCCGACCGTCTCGGCGTGGTCGCGCACGAACTGCTTGTCGAAGGACGGCGGGTTCGTACCCGGCTCCCACTCGTCGGCCGGCCAGTAGCGCGAGGAATCGGGGGTGAAGGCCTCGTCGCACAGCGTGAGCTCTCCGTCCACGAGACCGAACTCGAACTTCGTGTCGGCGAGGATGATGCCCCTGCCTGCGGCGAAGTCGCGGGCGTGCTCGTAGAGGCGGATCGAGACGTCGGCGATCTTGTCCACGAGGGCAGCGTCGCCGACGATCTCCTTAGCCTGCGCGACCGAGATGTTCTCGTCGTGGCCGGTCAGCGCCTTCGTGGAGGGGGTGAAGAGCGGCTCGGGCAGCGCTTGAGCCTCGAGGAGCCCCTCTGGGAGCTTGTACCCGCACACCTCGCCGGAGCTCTGGTAGTCCTTCCAGCCCGAGCCGGTGATGTAGCCCCGGACGACGCACTCGAGGGAGACCATCTCAGCTTTGAGCGTGAGCATCGAGCGTCCGGCGAGCTCGGGCGTGCGCATCTCGGACGGGAGATCGCTCGATCGCCAGGCGACGAGGTGGTTGTCCACGATCGCCTTCGTCCGGTCGAACCAGAAGATCGAGAGGCCCGTCAGCACCGCGCCCTTGTCGGGGATCGGGGTGGGCAGGACGACGTCGAAGACCGAGATCCGGTCGGTGGCCACCATCAACAGGTGGTCGCCCGCGTCGAACATCTCGCGGACCTTGCCTGAGGCGACGCGCGGCAACGCCACGGAGACATCGGAGAGGGCGAGCTGCTCGAGGATTTCGCGGTTGCGCTCGAGAGCCGCCTGAAGACGCTCCTGAAACGCCTTGTCTTGCCTCCGGGCGTCGATGTAGGCCTCGATCGCGTCCCGAATGGCTTCGGCGACCGACAGGTCCTCCACTCGAGCCACTGCCTCAAGCGTGTCCGCCTGGTCCCTCGGCATCCGCACCGTCATCGATTTCTGCTCCATTGCGGCCTCCCTTCATCGGTCCGGATTCAGTTGCTCCGGTGGCGGAGCAACTGTACTACCGCGGATGTGTGGTGTCAAGCATCTGCGGTTGACGGTATCACGGTATCATTCTACCTTGTGTCTGCCCCTACTGGGCCTAAAAGGAGGACGTGGAAGGATCGGCGACCCCGGCGGGCCTTTCAAGGGTTCTTGTAGCGTCCCTCGTCTGCTACAAGGAAACGACGATTTCCTTGTATCATCCCGCTGTGGACCCAAAAGACTTTGCAGCCTCAAAGGCCGGGCGGGCGAGGCGTGTCGCCGCGCCGACGCCCTATTGGGCGTTCCATCCAGCGCCGATGCCCCGCACTCTGCCATTGTCCGCCGAATTGGTTCTCAAGCTCTCTGAGGCCGACCAGGCGCTCGGCCGCCTGCTCGGTGTCGGTCAGGTGTTGCCCAATCCGCACCTCGTCAGTTCGGCGTACCGGCTCCGCGAGGCCGTCTCGTCACTCGCGATCGAAGGGACGCAAGCCAGCCTGTCGGACGTGCTCTCATCGGAGGCTTCCGACGCGACGCGCACGAGTGAGATCCATGAGGTTCGCAACTACATCCGAGCCTTCGACTACGGGCTCGATCGTCTGCACGAGATGCCCTTGAGTCTTCGCCTCGTCCGCGAGCTGCATGAGCGTGTGATGCAGGGGATCGCCGGACCGGACAAGACGCCGGGCGAGTTCCGTCGATCGCAGAACTGGATCGGTCAGGGCGGAACCTCGATCGAGGATTCCGTCTTCGTGCCGCCGCCACCTGAGCCGATGGGTGACGCTCTTGCGGACTGGGAGACCTTCCTCCACGAGAAGGATCCCGCCTTACCGGTACTTGTTCGCTGCGCTCTCGTTCACTATCAGTTCGAGACGATCCACCCGTTCCTCGACGGCAACGGCCGTCTCGGCCGGCTCCTCATCAGCTTCTTCCTTGTTCAACAGGGCGTGCTAGCGCAGCCTCTGCTGTACGTGAGTCCGTATCTCGAGAAGCGTCGTCCCGAGTACTACGAGCGACTCCAGAACGTCAGGCGCAACGGCGACTTCGACGGTTGGATCGGCTTCTTCCTCGACGCCGTGACTTCTCAAGCACGGGACTCGGTGCGGCGAGCGGAAGCGTTGCTGGCCGTCTCGTCGAGCTTCCGCGAACGTCTTCGACGAGTTCGCGCTCGCGGTAGTGCGGTTGAACTCGCAGAACAGCTGATCGCGAATCCCTACCTGACGACAACCCGTGCGGTGAAGGACTTGGAGATGACCTATCAAGGCGCGGCGTACGCGATTCAGCGCTTGGTCGATGCAGGAATCGTTGAAGAGACGGAGTCTCAGGGTCAGGCGAAGTTGTACTTGGCGCGGGACGTCCTTCAGGTGCTCGAGGCGCCGGCGGACTAGGTGGCCACTCCAGGCCGTTAAGGCCTGCGAGCTACTCTCGATTGATGGCGCTCTAGCTGCGCGAATGCGTTAGGGATCTCTCCTGTTGCCGGATCGTCCGGCAACGTGGGTTGCGTTCGCCATCTTCCTCACCTTGTGCACGGCGTGCATCGTCGCGATCGTCGCCCTCGCGCTGGTCATCACGCCGCGGACGCCGCCACCGCAGACACCGAGCCGGTTCGGGTTCCCGACGGTTGCGTCGCCAGCTTGGGTGCACACGTCCGCGAGCCGCACTCAAGCGGCGGACGAGGCGTGGGGTCAGGCGCAGGTGCTTTCTCGCATCACTGCTCGGAAGTACCGGACTCTCCGCGTCGCGTCGCCTTTCATATTCGCTTCGGTTGTGATGTACCTGGTGCTGGCCGTCACGCTCGCCGTTGTCCGATGACCGGATTGCCGACAGTCAGTTCCGGCGCCGCGCGCGCATCTGTCCCTTGGTTCGCTGATCGGCGGACCACGTTTGTTCCCGAGGCCGGCGGCGGAAGAGCCCACGGCAGTTGTGTCGACCACCTAGGCGAGCCGGGTGACGGTACCGCCGGGGCTGTGCCCAGCGGTACCGTCCCGAGCTCAGGTCGCCGCGCGTCTTACGCGGCCAACCTCGAGTAGATCCGACAGAGACATGCAACGCCTTGACGAGCTCTACGCGAGGATGCTGGGTGCAAAGATCCTGGATTGCTCGATCGATGGTCTCGACCGGCCCCACACAGCTGTGACGTCGACGTACTCCTCGAGCGTGAGGTAGACGGCGAAGTAATCCATCCGGCGTCTCGGGCGCATGTTCCGCGAGCAGAGATGGGCTCGCGGACGAGTTCTCGAACAAGCGCGGCCCCACGAGACGTGGATCGAGACGGTCCGCGTGACGCTCGTTGTCGAACATAGAAAGGCCGGGCCGACCCGGAAGCACGAAACCGAACGCGTTCGGTTTCATGTTCACGCCGATCTTCGCTCGGACCTCATGGACGCATCTTGACGCGACATGCGGCCATCTGCGGCTCAGCGAACGTCCGTCCCGTGCTGGTCCCGTTCGACGTCGAGCATTGCCGGAAAATGCCGACAAACGACGAAGCTAAATGCGCTGGTCACACCGCATTATGGCGGCGTACTTCGCTGGTCAACGGACAGTGTGAGCTGCGTGCGTAACGCAGAGGTCGGCGGTTCGAATCCGCTCGCCTCCACGTAAGAAGCTGCACGTCAGGTGGCGTGTGGCTTCTTTCGTTGTGGGGGCTGGGATCCTCGGGGTTGCTCTGGGGTTGTTCTCAGGTCGCCAGCGCCGCTGTCCGCCCTCGACTTTGTCATGGAGACGGCGTAACATAGACGTTACGGTGCCACCACAAGCCAGGAGACCTCGAACCGGGGCGGAGAAGTACTTCCGCCGCAGACTCGCGGACCCCGAGTACGCGGGCGCGTACAAGGCTGCCCGATCGCGAATCGCGCAGATCGATGAACTCCTGCGCGATATCGACTCCCGCCGGTCGGACTTGGGACTCAGCAAAGCCGAGCTCGGGAGGCGTGCGGGTCTGAAGCCAGAAGCGGTGCGGCGACTGCTGACGTCGGATCATCCGAACCCGACGCTGTCAACGTTGATCGCTATCGCGGAGTCGCTCGACCTCGCTATCGCCGTCGTATCGGAGAGCCCGCACAAGGCGCCGTCTCCGCCGGCGAAGAGGACTAAGCCGTCACGGTCCGGCGCTGCCGGAACTCGTCGCCGAGCTTCTTGATCCGCTCGTAGTCGCGACGCGTCGCCGCGCTGCGAGGTGGCTTGGAAAGGCCGCCGATGCAGATGATCGACGAGCCGCCCAGATCTTTCGCGTCGCGCTCGAGGAAGCAGAACAGACGGTGGTTCTGACCGGCACCTCGGAGGCGGATCTCGTAGAAGCCCGCCATGTCGCCGTGCATCGCCTGCCATTTGCCGCCGCCCGAGAACGCCGGAGGCGGCGCTTCCGCGACGGCGTCGAGGACCGCCTGAATGTCGGCGGCCACCTTGACGGGCAGTTCATCGAGGAACTCCATCGCAGGAACCGTGCGGGAAGCATCGTCGGCGCGGTGGCGCTGGAAGAAGTGGATGCGCCAAGGCTCAAGAGGCGACTCGGACGATGGACGGGAGCGTGGCGTCAATCGTCACTTCCCTCCGCTGAGGGCGGCGCGTCGTCGACGGGAACTGTGAAGTCGAGCGCGGCTTCGAACGCCTTGAGGAACCCGTCGCGTTGCTCCCGCGCGCGCCAAGACGGAAGGGTCGGACTCGGTCGGAGTAACGCCAAGCGCTCCGATGCCCGCTACGACAGCAGGAGCTCCAGATCTTCGCGATCGATCCGGCGGATCAGGCTGTTGTCCGCGGTGATGATCGCATCGGCCAGCGCTCGCTTCGCCCCCTGGAGCTCGAGGACCTTCTCCTCGACGGTGTCGCGGGCGATGATCCGGTACGCGAAGACCGGACGCGTCTGTCCGATGCGGTGCGTCCGGTCGATCGCTTGCGCCTCGACGGCCGGGTTCCACCACGGATCGAGGAGGAAGACGTACTCGGCCCCCGTGAGGTTGAGTCCCAGCCCTCCCGCTTTCAGGCTGATGAGGAACAAGCGCACGTCCGGATCCGATTGGAAGCGATCGACCTTCGCTCCGCGGTCACGCGTGCGTCCGTCCAGGTACTCGTAGACGATCCCCTGGCGGTCCAGTCGCTCGCGGACGATCGCGAGCATCTTCGTGAACTGCGAGAACACCAGCGCCTTGTGCCCCTCCGCCGCGACCTCCAAGAGCTGCGGGATGAGGACGTCCAGCTTGGCGCTCGACTCGGTGGCCTTCGCCTTGTCGATGAGCCCCGGGTGGCACGCCGCCTGCCGCAGCCTGAGCAGCGCTTCGAGGACGAACACCTTCGATCTGTTGATGCCGTCCCGGTCCACCCGCGCGAGCAGGTCGCGCTGGTAGTGCGCGCGGAGCTGGTCGTACTGCTTGCGCTGGTTTCCTTGGAGCTCGCAGTACACCGTCTGCTCGGTCTTCGGAGGAAGGTCGGACGCCACTTGGTCCTTCGTCCGTCGCAGGATGAACGGACGCAGCGCATGGGACAGACCGGCGCGCGAGGTCGGATCGTTGCCGTTCAGCAGCGCGTTGAAGCGCGGTGCGTTCCCGAGGATCCCAGGGTTCAGGAACTCGAAGAGGCTCCACAACTCGCCGAGATGGTTCTCGATCGGCGTCCCACTCATCGCCAATCGGTGATCGGCCTGCACGAGCCGTGCGGCTTTCGCCGTCGCCGTGGACGCGTTCTTGATCGCCTGCGCCTCGTCCAGGATGCAGTAGTCGAAGGCGACGTCCCGGAGCGCGGCGACGTCACGTCGCAGCGTCCCGTATGTCGTCAGCACGACGTCGTAGGACGCGAAATGCTCACCGGACGTCATCCGCGCACCGGTGTGATCGAGGACCTTCAGCTTCGGCGTGAAGCGCGCGGCCTCGTGCAGCCAATTGAAGACGAGCGATTTCGGGACGACCACCAGCGACGGCGGGATCGTCTCCTTGCGCCGTCCGCGCGCGCGGGTCACTCGCCGGCCTTCGAGGAGCGCGAGCACCTGGATCGTCTTCCCGAGCCCCATGTCGTCGGCGAGGCATCCACCGAAGCTGAAGCGCTCCAGGAAGTGGAGCCAGCCGAGTCCGTCGCGCTGGTACGGACGCAGCTCGCCAACGAAGCCCGCCGGTTCGGTGATCGCTTCGATCCGCTCGAAGCCGGCGAGCTCGTCGCGGGCGCGCCGGAACGCGTCGTCGAGCGTCACGTCCGGTTGCTCGGCGAGCAGCGCGTCGAGCAGACCGAGCTGTCCGCGTCTGAATCGCAGCTTGCCGCCATCGACCGTCCCCGTGCCGGCGAGCGCGGAGTACCGTGCGAGCCACTCCTCCGGCACCAGGCCGACGCTGCCGTCGGAGAGGGTGACGTAGCTCTCGCCGCGCGCGGCGGCGGCGAGCAGCTCCGGCAACGACGCGAGCGTTCCGTGGAAGTCGAGGCCGCCGTCGAGATCGAACCAGTCGATCCCCGAGCTCACCTCGAACCGCCAAGCGCCCGGCGTGCGGTAGAGCTTGCCCTCGGCCTCGACGTGCCAGCCCAGCGCGAGCAGATCGCGCACGGCCTTCGGGAGCCGCTTGGGCAGCAGCTCCGCTTCACCTCGTTCACCGACGGTGAAGCCTGCCGACTTCATCTGCTCAGAAGCTTCGCCCTCCGCGACCGGATCGCGCCGGACGAGGCTGCGGCGCTGCGGGTCGAAGACGCCCCGCCGCGCGTCGGCTGCGTCCACGATCTGACCGTCGTAGTCGAAAGACAGCGAACCGGACAGCCGCGGCGTCGCTCTCCACGTGTCGGCCCCCTTCCCGATCCGCAATCGTGGCTGCGGGACGACCGTGACCTCGTCCACGGCGATCGCCGGCGGGAGCTCGATCGGCGGCAGGCTCGCAAGCGCGAAGGTCTGGTCGAGGAACGCGTCGATCTCGTCGGCCGGGACGCTGATGGCTCCGCGCCGGCGGATGAGCGAGGTCCACCCGAACGCGCCGCCATGGTGGAGCCGGGCGACCGTGCCGTCCGACTTGAACAGGTATCCGGACGACAACGTCAAGAGCGGTTCGGCGACCCCCATCCGCTGACCGCAGCGGTGCAGGACGGCCGTCACCGCGAACGACGCGTCGCCCTGCTCGGTCACCTCGAGCGCGAGCTCCCATGCAGGACCGTCGTCCATGCGCAGGTCCACGAGGTCCTCGGACGAACGGTCGCGGCGCAAGCGGGCCCGGCCGGTGGCGCACAGCGATGGGAGGACGACGTCCACGATCGTCCGCGGGATGGCGATGTGTGAACCCGAGATCGCGCGGCCGTATCCATAACCGGAGCTGTACCTGTAGCTCCCGTAGCCGCTTGTGTGCGTCCCCAGGAGCATCGCGAGGACCTGCCGATCGGCGGCTTCGGGGCTGTGTCGGATCAGCTCCTCGTTGATCGCCGCGGGCTTGGTCTTGCTCCACGTGCCGTCGCGCTTGCGATCGCGATGCAGGACATCGAGGGTGAGTGAGCCGCTCGCCATCGTGTCGGCGATGTCGATGACGTAGAGCTGCTCGCGTCCCTCCGGCCACCTCCGGTCGTGTCGGGCCACGAGTGCGTCGTTGCGCTGTGCTTCGTTGATCGTCCGAAGGACGGACTTCCAGGCGGTGCCGCCTTCGCCCGGGCTCCGGACGCGGTCGGATCGGCGAGACACCGGTTGCTGGTGGAGCACCCGCGTGGCGGGGGCAGCGACGTCGTCGCCGTCCGGCTCGACGCCGAAGTCGTCATCGATTGAGAAGTCGTCGTCGGCATCGATGTCGTCGGCTTCGGCGGCGAGCAGCGTTGCCCAGATGTGCTTGCACACCCGGCCCCCGTCACCGAAGTACGGGCAGTCGCAGGAGACCACGAGCTGATCGCCCTTGCTCTGCAGCACGATCGAGTACCTGCGGGTGCCGAAGACATGCGCGCGGACCTCGCCGTTGTTGGTGAGGAGCTCGACCGCACCCTCGCGATGGTACGCACGGCCGCGCCTGCGGACCTCGTCCGGCACGAGGTGCTCAAAGCGGTCGACGAGAGATCCGTGGTCCAGGTCGCCCCCTCGGTCCATTGTCCGCGGTCGACCGCGGAGCATACTCTTGCCGGCCGACAGCCGCGGTCAGCGTCTGAGGACGCAAACCGGTGCTCGCCGCGCCGGGGAAGCGCCGCGCCACATCGCCGCGCCGAGGACTTCGTCCGGTGTGAGCCAAGAACCGGCCTGATCTGAAACGCGCGCCTTGGCGTCGAACCGGTAGACGTCGAGGCCGCGATGCCGGTCGTTGCCGAACAGGTAGAACGACCCGTCGGGCTCGAACCTGTTCGTCTTCGCGGACCACGTGTCGGCGTTGTCGAGCGCGTAATACCCGATCTCCCGCATGCCGGCGCCGACGTTACCGGCTGTGGGCACCGCACCCACCGACAGGCCGGCGAGCCCGGACACGTCCACGACGCGAACACCCGCTTCGTACCAGCCGATCGTCATGAGCTTCCGCTTGTGATACAGGCGCAGCACGTGGGACGTACAGACGAAGCTGCCAAAAGCCGGCCTCACCTCGGGCATCGCCCAGAAGCCGACCTTGACGGGCGTGCGTTCGAGATCGCCGGTGACGTCGAAGACGTGCAGCCCGCCGCCGGGGCAGAATCCGTTACCTGCTGCACCGGCGACTTCGTCGGTGACGATGAGGAATGTCCGCTTGCCGAGGATCGGATCGACGAGCGTGATCGGGTCGGACTGGTGATGGATGTTGATGGCCGGGTCGAGGATCCGTCCGATGATCATTGGCGTGCGTGGGTTGGACGTGTCCAGGATCAGTGAATGTGTGATCGCGGCGACGTACGCTCGCTTCCCGTTGGCGCTGAACGTGACGTCGTGCGACTCCAAGCCGAGCCCGAGGGGCAGGTTCGCGATCCTGCGTGGCTGGGTCAGGTTCGAGATGTCAATGACTTCGAGTTCGGCAGCTTTGGAGCTGAGGTCGGCGTTGGAGTTGTAAAGGTAGCGTCCGCTTGGGTGCACCGACTGGTTGTGCGATCCCTTCGAGATCGGGACGAATCCAACCGTTTCCGGACGCAGCGGTTCCGTCACGTCGATCAGAAACGTGCCGTAGACCCTGTCGGTGATCCCGACGTCGCGATAACAGCGCGAAGCGGTGACGGTTTCGCTGGAGATGTCATCGGCGGTGTACGCAAGGAGTGTGCGTGATCCCCGACGGAAGACCTGGACGTCACCTTGCGCTACGGCGCAGTCGTACAAGGAGGTCAGTCGTGGCTTTCGCGGCGACGTGATATCGATGATCTGGAGGCGTTGCGATACGTCCCGGCGAACGCATACTCGCGGCCGGCGATACGGGCGAACTCGATATCGGTGCCCGACGGGATGTCCTGTCCGTAGCGCAGCTCGTAACGCAGGGTCGTGACATGCCGCATGTTCGCACTGCCCGCGCCCGGCGCGGCGTGCGCGGGCACGGCGGTGACGACGAGGCTCGTCGCGACGATGGTCACGAGCAAGCGTTGCTTGATCCGGTTCCTCATGACCCCCAATGACCTCAGTTGAGCGTAGAGCGCTTACCCGTTGCGCGGGATCTCGTTGAACGGCAGCAGGTGGTCGTTGCGGGGCTCTTTCGGCAGGCCGAGGACGCGTTCACCGATGACGTTCATCTGCACCTGGTCGGTTCCGCCGTAGATCGCCGGCGCCTGAGCCATCAGCGCCTGAGCCTGGAGGCCGCCGAGGAACGGGTTGCCCGTCGCTTCGTCGATCACCTTCTGCTCCTCCGGCGTCTGCGCTGCGAGCAGGCCCTGCGCTCCGACGATCTGCAGGCCGAGATCGCGCGACTGGCGGACGATCTCGCTCATGAGGAGCTTCGAGATGTTCGCGAGACCGGGGATGTCGCCGCCGGAGCTACGCGTCGCCTTGTAACGCTCTGTGTTGAGACGGCCGATCTCGCCGAGGATGTGCAGGTTCGCGATCTTCTGCCGGATGACGGGGTTCTTCCAGGTTCCGTTGCCCTTGGCGAGACCGACCATCAGCGAAGCGCTGCCTCCGCGGTTGCGGGCCATCGCCGCGCGGCGTCCACCTCCGTTGCCAGTGGGCTTCGCGAAGTCGCCGACGCGTTTGTCGAGCTGCCCACCCTTGGATCCCGGCATCGCCATTCCGCCGGCGCCGCCGCCACCGCCGGCACCGAGACCGGCGCGCTCGAAGGCGAGCGTGGTGTTCGCCGCCGCCCATCCGTTGTTGACACCGTTGATGACGGCGTCCTTGCCGACACGCGCGTCCGACATGAAGACTTCGCTGAAGAGCGCGTGTCCGGTCATCTCGCGCAGCGGACGGACGTCCACCCCCGGCTGCAGCATGTTGAACGCGAACCACGTGATGCCCTGGTGCTTGGGGACGTTCGCGTCGGTGCGTGCGAGCAGCATGCCCATGTCGGCCATCTGTGCACCCGACGTCCACACCTTCTGTCCGTTGATGATGAACTCGTCGTCCTGCTCGGTCGCCTTTGTCGAAAGACCGGCGAGATCGGAGCCGGCGCCCGGCTCGCTGAAGAGCTGGCACCACGCGTTCTTGCCGGTGACGATGTCGCGGACGAAGACGTCGATCTGTTCCTGGGTGCCGTGCGTCGCGATGGTCGGTGCGGCGAGCAGCAGGCCGAGTCCGGCCGGGGGGCCGAGAGCGCCGAGCTCACCGAGCTCGCTCAATACCCGCGTAGCGTCCGGACGCGAAAGGCCCTTGCCGTAGGCGTTGGCCGGCAAGGTCGGCGCTCCCCAGCCCGAGAGACCGAGGCGCTCCCACCACTCGCCAACGGTGATGTCCGGGTCCCAGTTCTGGTCGAGCCACTCGCGAAACTCCGCGACGAGGGCGTCGACGTCGACTTTGGGTTCAAGTGTGGTCATGGTCTCTCCGCCTTTCAGTGTCCCTTGACTCTCGAGTCAAGTATCGCAAAAGACTCGCCGAACGCCATATTGACGACATGATCGAGCGCGTCCGTCTGTGGCTGCAGTGGCCGGAGGAGGAGGTTCACCGCCTGGAAGCGCTGATCAAGACGCCCAGCTCTCCGGTGCCTTTCACCCTGCCCGGCAGCTCCGATGCCCGGGATCTGCTCGCGCGGATGGACGTGCCGCCTCACGCCGTCGACGAGATGGTCGCCGTGCTTCCGGCCGTGCGTGCAGACCCTGAAGCTTGGTGGCTGCTCGAGCGTCTCTTCGATGCGGTCGTCGATCCCGTCGAAACCACGCCACCGCCATGGCCCGCGCCCCCCGAGACCGACGACACGGTCAGTCGCTACTTCCATCTCTACGTCTTCCTCGCCGCCGTTGCGCACGTGATGGGCCTGCATGCCTCGCGTGGGATCCCCGACTCCGTCACGTGGGACACGCTTCGCGATGTCGGCCTTCAGGTCGCGAACTACCAGCTACGTACCGGACGTCCCGGATTCGATGGGGCGTTCTGGGTCTGGAAGCACTTCCGCGGCAACCTCTTCACGCTCGGCCGCCTGCAGTTCGATCCCAAAGAGGTCACGTTCGAAGGAGAGCCCGCGCTCGACGTCCACATCCCAGCGCTCGGCCCCCTGACGAGCGCCGCCTGCGACGATGCGTTCGATCGAGCCCGCACGTTCTGCTCCCTCCACTATCCCGAGCTCGAGCTTCGCATCGCTCTGTGCAGGTCGTGGCTCATGGACGAACAGCTCGCCGAATACCTGCCTGCCGATTCCAACATCGTGCGATTCCAGCGCCGCTTCACGAACGTCCCGGGGTGGTCGCGGATCGGCGACGACGATGTCCAGCGATTCGTCTTCGGCTTCCTGCCGCCATCGATCGACGAGATCCCGCAGCGCACGACCTTGGAACGTGCGGTGGCAACGCACCTTCGAAGCGGGCGGCACTGGTACATCCATCTGGGACGCCTGTACTTGTAGATGGCGCGCTTCGACGTTCACGTGGTTCCCGGAGGGAAGCGTTCCGGACCCCACGGCTGGCATGGAGGACTTCCGAAGTTGCGCGTCCTCGCGCCGCCCACCGAGGGTCGGGCGAACGCGGAAGCCGAGAAGGTCCTCGCCGACCTGATCGGCGCTCGCGTCTGCCTCGTGGGTGGCGCGAAGTCCCGCCGCAAGACGTTCGAGGTGAACCTCAACCAGGACGAGATCGAGCAACGACTGCGAAGAGCGTTCGGTGAGGGAAACTAGTGACATGAGCCAGCGGCTGCTGGTCGTTGACGACGACCGCTCGATCCGGGAGATCATGAAGCTGTCCCTCGAAGAAGAGGGCTATCTGGTCGATACCGCCGAAACGGCCGAAGAAGCTCTCGAGGCCATCCGCCGCATCGTTCCGGATCTGCTGATCCTGGACGTGATGCTCCCGGGCATGGACGGCTTCGAGCTCACTCGAGAGATCCGGCGAAGTTCGAACCTCCCGATCGTTCTGCTGACGGCGAAGACAGACACCATCGACAAGGTCGTTGGACTCGAGTCCGGGGCCGACGACTACGTCGAGAAGCCCTTCGAGATGCGCGAGCTCGTCGCGCGCTTGCGCGCGCTACTCCGACGCGTGCAGTCCGACGACGACGACGGATCGCCCATCTACCGCATCGGTCCCGTCGAGATCAGGCCGGACGAAGGCGTCGTGCGTAAGCACGACGAAGAGGTCTCGTTGACGAAGACCGAGTTCCGGTTGCTCGTCACCCTCGCCCAAAAGCCGGGCAGGGTCTTCTCGCGCGAGCAGTTGCTGTCGGAGGTGTGGGGTTACGACTACTTCGGAGACGCGAGGCTGGTCGACGTCCACATCAAGAGGTTGCGGTCGAAGATCGAGGACGACCAGCACGATCCGAAGATCGTGCTGACCGTTCGGGGGCTGGGCTACAAGGTCTCGGAGACCTAAGTGCTCCACTTCCGGTCGTTGCGATTCCGCATCGCTGCTACGTTCATCATCGGCGCTCTCGTAACGACCGGACCCGTGGCGGGAGCCACGTATTACCTGATCGGACGCCTGCTCACGCGCGATCGGGTCGAAGCGTCGCTGAACCAGACCTGGCCCACATTGAAGATCCTCAAGCAGGAGATAGAGAAGGGCGGACTCCGTGGGAAGACCCCAGCGGAGCTGAAAGCCCGCGTCAGCGGACGAGGCAGCATCGTCGTGACTCGGAGAGATGGCCTGGAAGCATCTGCAACGTCCTTGAATTTCTCGCCGGACCGCGTACCGAAGCGTCTGAAGGAGATCGTTCGCGACGAGAAGTTCGGTTACGTGTTCGAAGGAAACCAGCTGATCATCGGCACGCGGATCCCCGTTGAAGGCTGCGTGCCATCGAGATGCAACGCCGGCGACGCGTACTTCGCGTATTCGACACGCAAGATCGGTCGGACCCTCAGCCTTCTGCTCAGAATCTTCCTCGGCGTGATCGGCGTCGCGGTATTGGCGGCGAGCGTGGTGGGTCTTCGGGTCGCCGTCATCACGATCCGCCCGCTTCGCCTGGCCGCTGACGCGGCGCGCCGAGTCGCCGACGGCAACCTTGAGACACGCGTCAACGTCTCCGGCGAGGACGAGCTCGGACGCCTTGCCCGTTCGTTCAACGAGATGACCGTCGCGCTCCAAGCTCGGATCGACAGAGAGAGACGGTTCGTCGCAGACGTCTCGCACGAGCTCCGGACGCCGTTGACATCGTTGAAGTCATCGATCGACTTCCTTGCGGATCGAAGCGCCGATCTGCCTGCGAAGTTCCAGGGTCCGTCGAGCCTGGCAGCGGAGGAGGTTCGGTCGTTGCAACGTCTCGTTGATGACCTCCTCGAGCTGAGCCGCGTCGAGGCGGGCGGGCTTGTCGCAGAACGTGAAGAGGTCGATCTTGTGAACTTCGCGAACGAAGTCTCCCGGCGCAGGGCACCCGGGGCCGACGTGGCGATAATCGGACCTGGACGCCTCGTCGTGAAGACCGACAAGATGCGTCTCGAACGTGTTGTGGGCAATCTGCTCGAGAACGCGATCTTCCATGGCGGAGCCGATGGAGTCCGCATCGAGATCGGCCAGGCCAACGGACAAGCAAGCATCGCGGTGAGCGACCAAGGTCCCGGGATCGATCCGGAGAAGATCCCGATGATCTTCGAACGGTTCTGGCGCGGGGACTCAGCGCGCCAGCGTGACGGCAAGATCGGAGCAGGTCTCGGGCTTTCGATCGCACGAGAGAACGCCCTCATCATCGGTGCGGATATCGACGTGCAATCAACTCCGGGTTACGGAACTCGATTTGAGGTCCGATTACCCTCGGAGATGGCTTGATGAAGCGCTTCGTCGTCTTGGTGCTTGTCCTCGCAACGCTCGTGGGTTGTGCGCGGGAACGCGTCTTCGTGGTCCCGAAGGGGGAACTGCCGAACGACATTTTCCCCGAAGGGGGGAAAGAGCCGACGGAGAAAGACCGTCGCATCACGCTGTATATGTTCGACGGGAACCGGTTGACGCCCGTGACTCGAGTCGGTTCGTCCAAGCTTCCCGAGGCCGACCTCGCGCTCCGCTCACTGATGTGCGGCGTTACGTCGGAAGAGAAGCGAGCAGGATTGACGACCGCACTCGGGTCGCCGGTTGAACTGCTTGGCGTGACCGTCAAGGACCGCGTGGCGCGAGTCGATTTCAACGCCGCCTTCTCATCGAGAGAACCCGAGGTCCTTCTCAAGCAAGCCGCCCAGGTCGTCTACACGATGACTGAGCTCGACTCACTGGACGCCGTTGGCTTCTACAGCGAGCGCAAGAACCTCGCGGTCCCCGATCAAGACCTCAAAGCGCACGCAGAGCCTGTGGTCAGATCCCGCTACACGGACTTTGGACCTCGATCGACGCTCGCCGGATCCGACTTCGAGGGCCCACTGCCACTCGGTGCCCGCCTGTCCTGCCGGGACGAATAAGTCCGGAAAAAGAGAAGCGCCGCCGGCCTCGAGGGCCCGCGGCGCCTTTCCGTCGATGCGCTCAACTTTCGTTGATGTACCCAGAATCGGGTATGCGTATCGCGGACTGAGGTCGGAACTGTTACAGAACCATGACTTTTCGGGCGTGCTGCCCTGGCCAGCCCCTGGTCAGCCCTCGAAGATGCTCAAGACGGCCTCGTGGAGTGCTCCGTTGGTCGAGATCGCGCTCAGACCGTAGATGTGGGGGTTGCCCTCGATATCGGTGAAACGGCCCCCGGCCTCCTGCACGATCACGATCAAGGGGCCGAGGTCCCAGGCGGACAGGCGGGGCTCGACCATCGCGTCGAGCGATCCGGCAGCAACGAGCATGTGTCCGTAGAAATCGCCGATCCCGCGGTTGTGGCGTGAGCTGCGCATGTAACGCAGGAATTGGTCGAGGCGGTCCTGCTCGACGAAGGTATTCACCGATGTGAACCCGACGCGGGCATCCGACAGCTCGCCGCGGTCGGACACCTTGATCGTCTCGCTGTTGCGTGTCGCGCCGAAACCCTTCGCGGCCGAGAACCGTTCGCCGAGTCCGGGGGCGCTGGCCACACCCGCAACCACCTCGCCGCCGACCTCGAGAGCGATGAGTGTTCCCCACACCGGGATGCCCCACGAGAAGTTCTTCGTCCCGTCGATCGGATCGAGTATCCAGCGCGCGTCGACCGTTCCCGTGCTCTCGCCTTCTTCCTCGCCGAGCACACCGTGGTCGGGGAAGGCGGCGGCGATCTCCTTGCGCAGCATGCGCTCGATCTCTTCGTCGGCCTGGGTGACCGGCGTGCCGTCGGTCTTCTCTCTCACAGCCGTGTCGCGGTGGCGGAAGTAGTGCATCGAGATCTCGTCGGCCATGTCGGCCAGTCCGTTCGCGAAGGCAAGCTCCGCCGCAAAGTTCATTGGCGCGAAGTTCATTGCCGCGGGCTCACGACTTGTAGCCGCGAGCCGCAACCTGCCACACCTCGACGACTTCGTCACCCCGAAACGCGAATAGCTCGTCGTGCAGGTTCACCGTCGGGTCGACGTGAGACGGACGCAACCACACCCGGTCGCTGGGTTCGTAGCTCCAACCGTCTTTCGTGACGAGCGTTGTGTGTTCGTCAGATAGGAAAAGCACATCCGCCGGGACGTCGTCTGGAAGTTTCGGATTGCCGTGGTCGATGGTGAGCGTCTTGAGTCCGGCATCGAGGACGGCGATGTTGTCGTTGACGCTGACGACGGTGGTCATACAGCGAAGCGCTTCCTCGAACGGGCTCGACTTCGAGAACTCGGTGTCCATCAAGGCGTAGCTTCCCACCTGCACTTCGGTGACTCCCGGGATCGTCCCCGTCACGTCGTAGGTCAGCGTTGAGCCCGCACTCACGATCGAGATGTCGTAGCTCTCGGCTTTGAGCGCTTCGACGACCCCGAGCAGCACGCCGATCGATGCGCGCGCAACCTCCGCGCGCGCGGCGACGTCTTCAACCGCCGTCGCATGCCCCTCGTACCCCATCACGCCGACGATCTGGAGACCGTTGCGCGTAGCGACGCGTGCGAGCTCTACCGCGCCTTCTGGGGGCACGCCGCACCGGGGGAGTCCGACGTTGACATCGATGAGCACTCGAAGCTCGGTGCCGACGAGCAGGTCGGCGGATCGACGCGAATCGATGGCGGTCGTGAGCGTGACACGCTTCGACAAGGCGACGAGCCGCTCGATCTTGTTCGGGTCGCAGATCTCGTTCGCGATGAGGAGATCGTCGAAACCTGCATCTGCGAAGACCTCAGCTTCCGAGAGCGTCGCGCAGCAGAAGCCGACACAGCCTGCTTGACGCTGCAAGCGGGCGATCGCAGGCGTCTTGTGCGCCTTGATGTGTGGCCGGACGTCGCACGGGCGCTCGGCGAAGAAGGAGTGCATGCGGTCGAGATTGCGCTCGAAGGCGTCGAGGTCGACAAGGAGCGCGGGCGTAGGTACCTGTGAGATGCGCATGTGCTGCCGTATCCTCTGTGGAGGGGGAAGGTTGAATCAAGCGCGGCGCGACCGGGCGCCCTTCCCGCAGCCTTTCCCTTAGCCTTTCCCTCAGCCTTTCCATCAACAACAGGAGGGTTCATGTCGGTAACGGAGTCCCGTTCGACGGCAGAGCTCGTGATGGACGTCGCCGACGATCTTCGCATGCTCATCCGCAAAGAGATCGACCTCGCCCGCATCGAGCTCATGGAGGGACTCAAGGCGCAAGTCATCGGTGCCGGTCTGATCGCCCTGGCTGTGGCGAGCATCCTGCCGGCGCTCCTCTTCGGGCTCTTCGCCCTCGTGTTCTGGCTCCCATTCTCGACTGCGGTTTCGTTCTCGATCGTCGCAGGTGCGATGCTGCTTGGAGCGGTTGCGCTTGTCGCCGTAGGCATGTGGATCATGAAGCGTCGCCGTCCGAAGCTCGACAAGTCGGTGGCATCGATCAAGGAGGACGTCAGGTGGGCTCGCGAGCAGCTGACAAGCTGAAGGAGATCGAAGAGCTCCGAGCCTCGCTCGGCAACAAGCTCACTGAGATCGAACGGCGGCTTCCGCTCGCCGGTTTCGGAAAGAAGGTTGCGGCTGCGGTGGCCGGCAGCAGTGTCGCCGGTTCGGCGCTGGGGTTCGGATTGAAGAGGATGCGAAAGGGCCGCAAGAACAAGAAGAAGAAGCGAGCGAAGGACCAGCCAGCTGCCGCCCCGGCCGTGGTCACGATCAACGTGTTTCCCAAAGGCGCGGCGTGGCTCGCCGCCGCCGGTCTGGCCGGTTGGGCCGGCTACAAGCTCTACGACGCTTTGCAGCAGCGCAACGGCACGGCCGGCGAGGCCCTCCGGAGTGTCGGCAAGCCGGCGGTCGTCAAGCAGATGCCCGAACCCGGCCGCCAGACCGGGAACTGACCCAACGTTTCGACGGGCCGGCTTTTAGGCGCCCTTTGGTGCGCGGTTGCCGAGCCAGTTCGACAGCGGACGACGCCGTTTCCACAACGTCTGAGGCCGTGAGGCCCGCATCGACGTCCGGCATACGCGACATCGCCACGAGAAGCGGTGTATCGCGTCGCGTTCGCGCTCGCCACCACCAGCGATGGGCAATGAGCCGGCGCCGAGGCGTCCGAGGCTCGGGATCACTCTTCGACTTCCGCAAACGGGGCATCGCATCCGGCGGCCGCTGCTTCCCCGTGCGGTCAAGGCGTCCCCTTTGATTGCGGCCGGGTGATGCCGTATCGACAAAAGTGTAGCGCTCGATGGCAAGTGCCCAGGTCGGCCTACCATCAGAGGTATGGCAGACGTATGGGCACACGTATGAGGAAGAGCGAAGGTCGCACCGAGAGCCTCTATGGACCGCTCGGTCTTGTTGCCGGACGGGTGGTGTGGGCGACCACATTTCGCGCTCGTCGAAAGGGCGTGCTCGGCCGCGAACCTCTCGAAGCCGACGAGGCGATGGTCATCCGCCCGTGCCGCCAGGTGCATACGTACGGAGTCGGCTACGACCTGGACGCGGTGTTCTGCGACCGCGGCTTCCAAGTCATCCACGTCGAGACGCTCGTATCGGATGCGAAGTCGCAGCGGGTGCGTAGGGCTGCCTCGTGCATCGAGCTGCTCGGTGGACGCGCGGTCGCATGCGGCATCGAGCCCGGTGCCGTTCTCGAGTTCAGGACGCCGTCTTGAGCGGAACCGTCAGCGGGACCGGCCGCCTGTTCGTGGTGGCGACGCCGATCGGCAACTTGGCCGACATCACCCTGCGCGCGATCCGTGTACTGGGGGACGTTGACCTGATCGCAGCCGAGGACACGCGCACGACCCGCAAACTGCTGGCCCACCACGGCATCCGGACACCACTCGTCTCCTACCACGAGCACAACGAGATGGTGCGCACGCCTGAGCTGCTCGGACGACTGAAGAAGGGTGAGTCGATCGCCCTCGTCTCCGAGGCCGGCACCCCGTCGATCTCAGACCCCGGCTACCGGCTGGTCGAAGGCGCGATCGCGGAGGGCGTGGACGTCGAGCCGGTGCCCGGCGCCTCGGCTGTGCTCGCGGCGATCGTGGTCTCCGGACTCAGCTCAGACTCCTTCGTGTTCGACGGGTTCTTGCCACGCCGGGCGACGGAGCGGCGCCGGCGCCTCCAGGAGCTGGCTTCCGAGAAGCGGACGCTCGTGATCTTCGAGGCGCCCCATCGCGTCGATGCGAGCCTGGCGGACATGCTCGCGGTCCTCGGTGACCGTCGAGCCGCGCTGTGCCGGGAGCTCACGAAGCTTCACGAAGAGGTGCGTCGCGACACGCTCAGCAACCTCGTCGCGTCGGTCGAAGCCAGGCCTGTGAAAGGGGAGCTCGTGCTTGTCATCGAGGGCGCTGCGCAGACCAAGCCGGACGTCGATGCGGCTCTGGCCGAGACGCTCGCTCGGATCGAGGGCGGGGAGAGCGTGCGGGAGGCGACGCGAGCTGTGGCCGAGCAGCGCGGAGTGCCGCGCAGGGCCTTGTACGATCGGGTGCTCGCGACCCGGAAGGGCAACGCCTCTTGAGCAAAGACGGCAAGGACACCTTCTACATCACGACGCCGATCTACTACGTGAACGCCGAGCCGCACGTCGGTAGCGCGTACACGACGGTGATCGCCGACGTCATCACGCGCTGGCACCGGCTCCACGGCCGCCGCGTGCATCTCCTTACCGGCGTGGACGAACACGGCCAGAGACAGGAGAAGTCGGCCGAAGATGCCGGGATCTCACCGCAGGAATATGTCGATTCGATGGCCCCGCGCTGGGTAGCGCTCTGGGAAGCGCTGAACATCTCCAACGGAGATTTCATCCGGACGACCGAGGAACGCCACAAGCGCAGTGTCGTTCCATTCATGGAGCAGCTTCGCGACAACGACGACATCTACCTGGGCACGTATGAGGGCTGGTACTGCGTCCGCTGCGAGGAGTTCAAGACGGAGACGGAGATCGAGGACGGGAACTGCCCGATCCACGGCTCGCCGGTCGACCGTCTGAAGGAGGACAACTACTTCTTCCGCTTGTCCAAGTACAACGACGCGCTGATCAAGCTGTACGAAGACGATCCGGAGTTCCTCCAACCCAAGAGCGTCTACAACGAGATGTACTCGTTGCTCAAGCAGGGATTGATCGACCTACCCGTCTCGCGTCCGACGGTGAAGTGGGGCGTCCCGTTCCCGTGGGACCCGAACCAGGTCATCTATGTCTGGGTCGAGGCGCTCCTGAGCTACATCACCGCGATCGGTTATCCGGACGATCCGGCGACCTTCGAGCGCATGTGGCCGGCCGACGTCCATCTGATGGCGAAGGAGATCGTGCGTTTCCATGCTGTCATCTGGCCGGCGATGCTCATGTCGTTCGACATGCCTCTGCCGAAGCGTGTCTTCGCCCACGGATGGCTCATGGCCGGCGGCGAGAAGATCTCGAAGTCCGGCAAAGGCATCGCCGATATCTCTCCGTACGAGCTCATCGACACGTACGGCGTCGATGGCTACCGCTTCCACTTCGTACGTGCGGTCGCCTTCGGCGGGGACGGCAACTTCTCTCTCGAAGACATGCACGCGCGGTACAACGCGGAGCTCGCGAACGATCTAGGCAATCTCGCGAGCCGCACGCTCAACATGATCGAGCGCTACTGCGGTGGCGTCGTTCCGGGCGCGGACGTGATCGAAGGACCCGAACAGGCGCTGCTCGACGTTGCGGCGAAGGCCGGTCCGACGGCGGATGAGCTGATCGGCGACCTGAAGGTCACGGCCGCCATCGCGGAGATCTGGGAGATCGTCCGTCACTCGAACCGTTACTTGGTCGAACGGGAACCCTGGAAGCTCGCGAAGGAGGAGGCGAATACGCCACTCGTGGCCGGCGTGCTGAACGCGACCGCGACCGCCCTGGCAACCACCGCGGCGCTGCTATCGCCGGTGATGCCGGCCTCGATGGCTGAGTTGTGGTCGCGGCTCGGCTACGAGGGGGAGCCGAGGCTCGATGCTGGCTCGCCTGAGGGCAACACGATCCGCGTAGGGGAGGCCCTCTTCCCCCGTCTCGAAGCCTCTTGACGGGTCCTTCGACGGGTCTGGCGACGGGTCTGGCGACGGGTCTGGCCGACACTCACTGCCACCTCGACCATATCGAGCGTCCGACCGAAGAGGTCCTCGCCGAGGCACAAGAGGCCGGGATCGACCTCGTCGTTGACATCGGGATGGGGTTAGCCGGTTCCGAGGGCGCCGCTCGCCGGGCGATGGATCACGAGATGGTGTACGCCGCCGTCGGCATCCATCCGAACGAGCTCGCAGAGTTCGAAGCCGATCCGGACGCAACGACGGCGCGTCTCCGTGAGCTCGCGTTGCATCCGCGAGTGGTCGGCATCGGTGAGACGGGCCTCGACTTCTATCGCGACCGATCGTCGCCGCACCTTCAAGAAAGTGCCTTCCGCGCGCACATCGCGCTTGCGAAGGAGATCGACAAGACGTTGGTCATCCACTGTCGTGAAGCGGAGCGCGAAGTGCTCGATGTGCTCGACGACGAAGGTGCGCCGCAGCGCGTGATCATGCATTGCTTCTCGGGCGACGAAGCGCACGCACGCAGATGCACCGAACGCGGCTTCTTCTGTTCGTTCGCCGGCAACATCACCTACAAACGCAACGACGAGTTGCGCGCGGCGTCCCGTGTCGTTTCGGATGCGTTGTTGCTCGTCGAAACCGACGCTCCGTTCCTAGCGCCGGTGCCGTTCCGTGGCAAAGGCAACGCCCCTGCCCTCGTTGTGCACACAGCACGGGCGCTCGCGGAAGCGCGCTCGACGCCGTTCGACGTGCTGTTACAGATGTTGCTGATGAATACTCGTAGTGCGTTCGTGATTTAGACGAACGACCTGCAAGAACGTCACAAACGCGTCCAAACTCGTTGCGCTCGTTGCGTTTTCGTCAGATTGCATGCGACTGCAACGACTGTTAGCGTCCCGACGGGATCACATGGCTCAACCAGCACATCACTTTGTCGTTGTATCGCGTACTGCTCCGCAGATGGGGCCGTTCGTGCTTCCACCGACAACCGTTATCGAATCCGAGCATCCGGACCGCGCGCGCACGCATGCTGCGGCGCTTCCGCGCGCCGGGCGTTGGTGCATGCGCGTTGCGGTCCTCCTCGTCGGTATCGCAGGACCGACGGTCGCCTTCGCGGCTGAACGCGATGTCGTGCTCGACCTCGAAGGGACAGTGCGCACCGTGCAGACGTACGCCGCCGATGCAACAGATCTGCTCGAACGCAAAGGTCTGAAAGCAGACAAGGCTGACCTGCTGACGGCAGGCGCCTTGAAGGACGGCGGCACCGTGACGTACCGCAAGGCGAAGAGCGTCCGCCTCGTGCTCGACGGCGAACGTAAGACCGTCGTTGCTCGCGGACTCACGGTCGGTCAAGCGGTGAAGGACCTCGGGCTCGTGCCCGGCCCCGAGGACCTCATGCATCCACCCGCTTCCACCAAACTGAGATCTGGTCTTTCGATCTACGTCCGCAACGCGATCCACGCCAAGTTGCGGGTCGACGGCGCCCTGCGCGACGTGGTCTCGAGCGCCGACACCGTCGAGAACCTGATCAAGCAGGCTGGAGTCGCCGCCGGACCGAACGATTACATCTTCCCGGCAAAGCAGACCGAGCCGACGGACGGCATGTGGGTGAGGGTCGTACGCGTCAGGCGCGTGGTAGAGGCCAAGAACATCCGGGTGCCCTACCGCGTGGTGACGCAGCGCGACTCGGCGATGGACAGTGGGGTTCGCAAGGTGGTTCAGCAGGGGTCGGAGGGTCTCAAGGTGCAGCGCTTCTCGATCCTGTTGGAGGACGGAAGGCGCGTGCAGACCCGGATGACCGAGGAGAAAGTCCTGCGCTCGGCGCGCGACCACATCGTGCGCGTCGGTTCGAGGGAGCCTTCCTACAAGGGCGGCGGAGGCAAGCAGAGCGGCGTCGCGTCCTGGTTCCAGGCCGACGGTCTCGTGGCTGCTCACCGGTCGCTGCCGCTCGGATCGGTCGTGAAGGTCACGGCTGAGAACGGCAAGTCGGTGACCGTGCGGATCAACCAGCGTGGTCCGTTCGTCGACGGACGGGTCATCGATCTTTCCGATGACGCATTCCAGCGTCTGGCTCCGCTCGGCGCGGGCACCGTGAAGGTCACGATCCAGTCCTAAGAAGAGAGAATCGTCACGTGCTCGAACACGTGACTCCCTCGATCGCCGGCGAGATCCTCAGCCGGCACGGCCTTCGCGCCGGACGTCGTCACGGACAGCATTTCCTCGTCGACCCGAACACCGTCCGTCGCATCGTGCGTCTTGCCGACGTCCGTCCGGCTGAAACGATCCTCGAGATCGGCCCGGGCATCGGTTCGCTGACGGTCGCACTCGCGCAAGCCGCCAAGCGTGTGGTCGCGGTCGAGATCGATGAAGCGGTTGCGCGGGCGCTTTGTGAAGTGCTGGAAGGCGCAGACAACGTCGACGTGGTCGTGGCCGACGCTATGCACATCGACCTCGCAGAGCAGCTAAAGGGATCTGCTCGTCTGGTCGCCAATCTGCCGTACAACGTCGCGACGCCGTTGTTCATCCGCGTACTCGAGGCGTTGCCGGATGTCACCGGCGGTCTGGTGATGGTGCAGCGCGAACTCGGTCAACGGTGGACGGCCTCACCCGGCGGACGCTTGTACAACGCCGCATCGGTGAAGGTTCGTTACCACGCCGTCGCGCGCATCGTTGGTGACGTTCCCAAGACGGTCTTCATGCCCCCGCCGAAGGTCGAATCGGTGCTCGTGGAGTTCACTCGTCGTGCTGAGCCACCTGTAGAGGTCGCCTCCGAAGACGGGTTCTTCACGTTCGTCCGGGCCGCATTCGCGCACCGGCGAAAGACGCTTCGCAATTCGCTTGCTGCGAGTAGCTATACAACCGACGCGATCGAGCACGCTCTTGTTGCGTCCTCGATCCCGCAACGCGCGCGGCCCGAGGACTTGTCACTCGAGGACTTCGCCGCGCTACACGCTGCACTGTCGTGATGCGACGTCCCCCGCGAAGGGTCGAGGTTCACGGCGCCGGCAAGGTGAACGTGGGCTGGCTCGTCGGCGACCGGCGCAACGACGGCTACCACGACGTTTCCGGACTCATGCAGACGGTCTCGCTCCTCGATGTGCTCGACATCACCGTCGATCCCGGTATCGACGGGCTCGAGGTGGCGGTTCCCGGCCGGCCCGAGCTCGAGAACGACTCGAACCTCGTCGTCGTGGCCGCACGGCTGCTGAGCGACCGGATCGACCCGTTGCCCACGCGCATCGTTGTTCACAAGACCATCCCCATCGCCGCCGGGCTCGGCGGCGGCAGCGCCGATGCGGCCGCGGCCCTGGTGGGGCTGAATACGGTGTGGGGCGGGAAGTTACATGCCCGCGACCTCGTCGAGATCGCCGCCGAGGTCGGTTCTGATGTGCCGGGCATCCTCGTCGGTGGGCTGGTGCACGCTTCCGGTCGCGGCGAGCGCGTGCGCAACGTCGGCTCTTTCGACGACGGATGGCTGGTGCTCGGTGTCGGCGCCGATGGCATATCCGCCGCCGCCGCGTACAAGGCCTTCGATGACCTCGGCTCCGAGATCGGGGACGCAGGTGCGCACGCGTTCTTCCACAACGATCTCGAGCGAGCGGCGTGCCGACTGGTCGATGGCCTCGCCGAGCGCGTGGAGGCCATGCGGGAGGCGACCGGCTCGGCGTGGGTGTCTGGCTCGGGTCCAACCGTGGTCGGCCCGGTCGCCGACGAGGCGCACGCGCGCGGCTGCGCCGCGCGCGTGCGCGATCACTTCCACGATGTGCTCATCGCACGCCCCACAACGTGGGGCGTGCGACTCCACCTTCGAGGCGGCGCCTGACGGCGCATCCGTCTACGGGGCGCCTGACGGCGCATCCGGGGTTCATAGACTACGAACGGTGGGAGGTCGTCCAATGGCAAGACCCGGGACTTTGGCTCCCGTTATGGCGGTTCGAGTCCGCCCCTCCCAGCTGTGAACGGTGCCGGCTGCGTGGTTCTCGTGAAGCATGCCCTTCCGCTCATCGACACGTCCCGGCCGGCGAGAGAGTGGCCGCTGTCCGAAGAGGGCGCTGCGCGATCACGAGAGCTAGCTCATTGCCTGCGACCTTTCATCCCGTTCCGCCTCGTGAGCAGCATCGAGCCCAAGGCGTCCGGTACGGCGGACCAGGTCGCAAGCGAGCTCGGGATCAAAGCCAGCCCGGTGGAGGGACTGCACGAGATCGATCGACCCGTTCTGCCGTGGATGGGTCCCGAGGAATACGAGCGCTTCAATGCGCGGCTCTTCACCGACTTCGATCGGCCTGTCGTCGGGTCGGAGTCGGCACGGCAGGCACTCGACCGGTTCGATGCGGCGCTGCTGTGTGAGATCGAGCGCATGGATCGCGAACATCTCGTTGTCATCAGCCACGGAACGGTGATGTCCCTCTTCGTGGCAGCACACGATGACGGAGTCGATGCACTCGGGCTCTGGAAAGATCTGCAGTGCTGCTCGTTCGTCGTGCTCGACGCGGCGCGTCTGAAGCTGCAAGAGATCATGCCGGGTACGCTCGACGGGTGACCCCCAAACGCAACAACCTCGGAGCCGTCGTCCTCGCCGCGGGAGCATCGAAACGCTTCGGCGGCGCGAGTCCGAAGGTGCTGCACCCGCTGTGCGGACCTCCGATCCTCGTCCACGTCCTCGAGACGCTGCGCGTTGTCCACCGATCGGCCAAGATCTCGACCGTCATCGTCGTCGTGCCTCCCGGCAAGCAGATCGAGAAGGCCCTCGCCGGCATCGGGTTCCCGTTCGAGATCGCCTTCGCCGTCCAGAAAGAGCTCACCGGAACGGGTGCGGCCGCACAGATCGGACTCAAGAAGCTCGGCGAGGTCGACGAGGTGCTTGTACTCGCCGGTGACATGCCGCTGGTCACCGCCGAGAGTCTCACGTCGCTCGTTCGGGCTCGGCGAAGCTCCGCTTCAGCCTGCGCGCTGCTCAGCGCCACCTCGGCCATCTCGCATCGGCCGCCGCCGTACGGCCGCATCCTTCGCAGCGCCGGCGATGTCGTATCCATCGTCGAGGCGAAAGATGCGACGTCGGAGCAACTCGAGATCCACGAGGTCAACCTGTCCACGTACGCGTTCGATCGCGACGCTCTCGGAACAGTTCTTCCGCGGATCCGCGCCGACAACGCGCAGGGCGAGCGGTATCTCACCGACTCGATCGGGGAGCTCGTTGCGACCGGACGTCACGTGACGAGTACCGAAGGCGACATCGAAGAGAGTTCGGGTACGAACACCCGCGAAGACTTCGCGGACGTCGCGCGGATCGTCCGACGGCGGCTCGTTGCCGATCTCATGAACAAGGGCGTCACCGTTGTCGATCCGGACACCACTTACGTCGATGTCGGCGTGGTGGTCGGTGCCGACACCGTCCTGCTTCCCAACACCCACCTCGAAGGCGCAACGAAGATCGGTTCCGGCTGCGAGATCGGCCCCAGCGTCCGCCTTGTCGACACGGTGGTCGGCGACGAGGCGCGGGTGACGTTCGCCGTAGCGCGCGAGGTAAGGATCGGTCCCCATGCCAGCGTCGGCCCCTTCGCGAGCCTTCGTCCGGGAACAGTGCTGGGGAGAGGTGCGGAGATCGGCAGCTTCGCCGAGATGAAGAACGCGAAGATCGGTGACGGCGTCAAGGCGCACCACTTCTCCTACCTCGGAGACGTCACCGTCGGCCGCGGCACCAACATCGGGGCCGGCACGATCACGTGCAACTACGACGGCGAACGGAAACACGCCACGACGATCGGCGAGGACGCCTTTATCGGCTCCGATTCGATCCTGGTCGCGCCCGTACGTGTCGGAGCCGGCGCTTACACTGGCGCCGGGTCGGTGGTGAACCGCGACGTCAAGGCCGGTGAGCTTGTGTACGGCGTGCCGGCCAAGCCCCGGGGGGTCCGGGGGGTGTCCCTCCGGAAAGCTAAACGCAAGAGCCCACCGAAGAAGAAGGCGAAGCGCAAGGGCAAAGGGGAGAAAGGCGGCTGATGGAGTTCGCGGAGAAACGTCACCTCGCTCTCTACGCGGGAAGCTCGCATCCCGATCTTGCCGAGGAGGTTGCCAAGCATCTCGGCGTGTCGCTCGGAGAGGTCGACATCCACCACTTCGCGAACAGCGAGGTCTACGTGCGGTTCCTGCAGTCGGTGCGCGGCGCGTACGCGTTCGTCCTGCAGACCCACACCCCACCGGTCAACGAGCACATCGTCGAGACGCTGATCATGCTCGACGCGCTCAAGCGAGGCTCGGCCCGGCGTATCACCGCCGTGCTCCCGTTCTTCCCCTACTCGCGCCAGGACAAGAAGCACCTCGCGCGCGAGCCCATCTCCGCCAAGCTCATGGCCGACCTCCTGCACACCGCGGGGGCCGACCGCGTGATGTCGGTCGACCTGCACGCCGGACAGATCCAGGGCTTCTTCGACATGCCGTTCGACCACCTCACCGCGCATCCGCTGATCCTCGACTACATGCGCAACGAGATCGGCGACGACATCGTGGTCGCTGCTCCAGACGCCGGACGCGTCGGTGTGGCCGACCGCTTCGCGAAGAAGCTCGGGCAGGACCTGGCGATCGTCCACAAACGCCGTGACCCGAGCAAGCACGGTGAGGTCGAGACGTTGCATGTCGTCGGCGATGTCGACGGACGACGCTGCGTGCTCGTCGACGACATGATCGACTCGGGCGGCACGATCGTGAAGGCGGCTGAGGCGCTCGCCAAGCACGGCGCGTCCGAGGTCTACGTGGCGTGTACCCACCCGGTGCTGTCGGGCGCAGCCGTCGAGCGACTCGAGGGCTCCGTCATCCGCAAGGTGATGGTCACCAACACGCTTCCGATCCCGCCGGAGAAGGGCTTCAGCAAGCTCGCGGTGGTTTCGGTTGGCCAGATCATCGCCGACGCGATCCGCGCCGTCTTCGAGGACGAATCGGTCTCCGGCATCTTCGGCGGCGACAACTAGGCCTCTTCGCGCCGAGCATCGCAGGCTTTGATACCGTTGGGAGCCGTCGGCTACCGCCGAACCACCAAAGACCGGGCCAAGACCGGGCCAACCCCAGGGAAAATCGGATGGCGCAAGACATCGTTCTCACCGTGCAGGCTCGCGAGGGCCGAGGACGCACCATGGTTCGCAAGCTGCGAGCCGAGGGCTTGCTGCCCGGCGTGATCTACGGCACCGGCATCGAACCGGTCGCACTGGCGGTCCCGCGCTCAGAGCTGCTGAAGACCCTTCACGCGCACGGCGCCCACCCCCTCGTGACCATCAAGATCGAGACCAAGGACAAAGAGAGCGAGGACCCCCCCACGGAGTACCTGGCGCTCGTGAAGGATCTCCAGATAGACCACGTGAAGCAGGTCGCTCTCCACGTCGACTTCCACCGCGTCCAGGCCGACAAGCCGGTGCAGACCGAAGTCGAGGTGCGCTTGTTCGGTGAACCTGCCGGAGTCAAGCTCGGCGGCATCCTCGACATCACCACGCGCATGGTCACCGTCGAGGCGCTGCCTCGCGACCTTCCAGAGTCGATCGAGCTCGACGTCAGCTTTATGGAGCTCGGCGACGTCGTCCGAGTCAGCGATCTGGCTGTCCCGGCCGGCGTCACGATCCTCACCGACCCGGAAGAGTCGCTCGCATCGGTCGTCGCACCCCGCGTCGAGCAGGTCGAGCTCTCGGCGGAAGACGCAGAAGCTCTCGGGGCGCTCTCGCCGGACGAGCTCGAGGCGCTCCAAGAGCTCGCCGCACCAACTGCTGCCGCAGAGAGCGGCGAGGGCGAGGCCTCCGGCGAATCGAGCGAGGCTCCAAAGGCCGAGTAGGTGGGCACGTAGATGTTCCGTCGGACCGGGGGACACCCCCGGACCCCCGCGCGCGGTGCAGGCAGCCTGTCCTACCTCATCGTCGGGATCGGCAATCCCGGTCAGGGCTACGCGCGCACAAAGCACAACGTCGGCTCCGACCTCGTCGAGCGCCTGGCCGTCCAGATCGGCGTGGAGCTGCGACGCAACCGCCACCAGGCGCGCGTGGGGGAGGGCACCCTCGAGGACGCACCGGTGATCCTCGCAGTCCCGACGACATTCATGAACGACAGCGGACGGCCGGTCGCGCGGCTCGTGCGCAAGAACAGCGTTTTGATGGGCCACCTCGTGATCGTCCAGGACGAGCTCGACCTCGCTCCGGGCGTTGTGCGGCTCAAGGAGGGCGGAGGCACAGCCGGACACAACGGGCTCCGCTCGATCGAAGCCGCGCTTCGTTCGCGCGACTTCCTGCGCGTGCGTATCGGCGTCGGCAAGCCACCATCGAAATCCGAGGGCGCCGACCATGTCCTCTCGAAGTTCACGCCTGAGCAACGCGAGCTCGTCGACCACGCGTCCGAGCGCGCCCTCGAAGGACTCAAGGTGCTCGTGCGTGACGGCATCGACGCGGCGCAGAACGCACTGCACTCTTCGAAGTAAGCTCCCGAAGTAAACTTGAGGAATGCTCACGGAGGGCCCGGTTTTCGAACCGGGCCCTTACGGGCGTTACGGGTAAGGAGGCTGCTTGACGGCACCACTCGCTCATCTGCTGGAGCGCTCCGAGCGCGATCCGGTCTTCCGCGACGTCATCTATGGCGGAGGCGACGGTGTCTGCGTCAGCGATGCCGCGCGCCCGTATCTGCTGGCCGCTCTCGCAAACAAGCTCGGCACGCTCGTCGTCGCGGTCGTGGCGACTGAAGGCCAGGCCGAAGCGCTGCGCGCAGCCGCGACCGAGTTCATCAGCCCGACCGCACTGCTCAGCTCGTGGGACGTCCTGCCTTACGAAGGGCTCTCACCCGACCCTCGGATCTCGGCGCACCGCCTCGAAGCGCTTCGTCTGATCTCGCACGGCTCCGGCCCCCGTGTCGTCGTGGCTTCAGCACGGGCGTTTTCTCACAAGCCGGCTCCGGGAGCTGCCGACCTCGACCCGCTCCAGATCGGCGTCGGCCAAACCATCGACCGTGACGGACTCGCCATGCGCCTCGTCGAGCTCGGCTATACACGCGAGGACGTCGCCAACCAACCCGGTACCTTCGCCGTGCGCGGCGGCATCGTCGACGTCTTCCCCGCGCAGGACGACAGGCTCGTCCGCATGGAGCTGTTCGCAGATGTGATCGAGTCGATGCGTCTGGTCGACCCCGCGACACAACGTTCAGTTGGTGTCGCGACCAGCGCGGTGGCTGTGGCCCGGACCGAGCTTCCGCCGACTCCGGAGATCAGACGGCGCGCCGGCGAGGCCGCCGAGCGCTCCTCGGAGGACCAGATCACCGACAAGCTCCGGCGTCTCGCCGAGGGCGCGGTCCCCGACGGCATCGAGTCGTTGCTCCCGCGACTCTGGGATCCCGAAACCGACAACATCGGTGCGTTCCTCCCAAGCGGCGCGGTCGTTGTGCTCTTCGACGCCATCCGCTGCGGTGACGAGGTCGCGAAAGCCGTCGAACAGGAGGAGGAGCTCGCGTCTCTCTGGGCCGACCCCGCCCGCATGGCTGATGAGATAGGCGAACGCCCAGGCCGGGTTCGGAACGAGGAAACGCTCCTCTATCTCCCGCTCGATCGCGTGCTGGACGACGTGCGAGCCGCCGGACGTGAGCTCTGGCGGATCAACGGGTACGCGGCGGAGCTCGACACCCCGACGCTTGACGTCCGCGCCTGGGAAACCGCAACTCCTCGTGCGCTTCTCGAGCGGTGCCGCACGCTCAAGTCCGAGGGATACACGATCGTCTTCTGCGCGCTCGAGCGCGAGGTCGGAGCGGTCGGCACGCGCCTTGTCGAAGAAGGTCTGGCGGACTGTCCGGTCGTGGCTTCGCACCTGCACGGCGGCTTCGTGGCGCCGAACCTGCAGCTCGCCGTCGTCACTCACACCGAGTGGCACGCGCGCCCGCCGGCACCGTCTCGGCCGCGACGCGCACGGCGTCCGGCTTTGCTCGGTGAGCTCCATCCGGGCGATACGGTCGTGCATTCTCAGCACGGCATCGGCCGCTACGTCGGCATGGAAACACGCGAGGTGGCTGGGTTCGTCCGCGAGTACCTCGTGATCGACTACGCCGCGGGCGACCGGCTGTTCGTCCCGACCGATACGACCGAGTCGCTCCAGCGTTACATCGGCTCGGACGAACCGGCGCTGTCACGTCTCGGCACCGCCGACTGGGAACGCGCGAAGGCGCGCGTACGCAAGAAGGTCAAAGACATCGCCGCAGACCTCATCCGGCTGTATTCGGCGCGGTTGAAGTCGAAGGGGCACAGCTTCCCGCTCGACACGCCCTGGGAGCGAGAGCTCGCGGAGTCGTTCCCATTCGACGAGACACCAGATCAGCTCCGCGCCATCGACGAGATCTCTTCCGACATGCACCGCGAGCTTCCGATGGATCGCTTGATCTGCGGTGACGTCGGATACGGCAAGACCGAGGTCGCCGTGCGCGCGGCGTTCAAGGCGATCGTCGAAGGCAAGCAGGTGGCGATACTCGTGCCGACCACACTGCTCGCACAGCAGCACTTCGCGACGTTCTCCGAGCGCTTTGCCCCATTCCCGGTGAAGGTCGGGATGCTCTCGCGTTTCGTCGACGCCAAGGACCAGGCCGACGTCGTTGCCGGACTGTCGACCGGCGAGATCGACGTGGTCATAGGCACTCATCGTTTGCTCTCCAAGGACATCTCTTTCAGAGATCTGGG
This sequence comes from uncultured Actinomycetes bacterium, assembly GCA_964520325.1. Classification (GTDB taxonomy): domain Bacteria; phylum Actinomycetota; class JAICYB01; order JAICYB01; family JAICYB01; genus CAZFOB01. Next base: position 88,327 of record CAZFOB010000013.1, read on the forward strand.
CCTCATGGTCATCGACGAGGAGCACCGCTTCGGTGTCGCCCAGAAGGAGAAGCTCCGGAACATGCGTGTGAACGTCGACGTCCTGACGCTGACCGCCACACCCATCCCACGGACGCTGGAGATGTCGCTTTCGAACATCCGTGACCTTTCGGTCATCGAGACCGCGCCGGCCGATCGTCGTCCCGTGCGCACGTTCGTCGGTCCGTCCGACGAGCGCTTGATCACGGCTGCCATCCGTCGGGAGCTCGCGCGCGGTGGTCAGATCTTCGTCGTGCACAACCGCGTGCAGTCGATCGGGCGCGAGCTCAGGAAGTTGCAGCGACTCGTGCCGGAAGCGCGCATCGCCGTCGGACACGGGCAGATGGACGAGCACCGTCTCGAGCGCACGATGCTTGATTTCTGGGACCGCAAGATCGACGTCTTGCTATGCACGACGATCATCGAGGCCGGACTCGACATCCCGACGGTGAACACGCTCATCGTCGACCGCGCCGACAGGCTTGGTCTCGCACAGCTGTATCAGTTGCGCGGCCGTGTCGGACGTGCGGGCGAACAGGCCTACGCCTACCTCTTCTTCCCCTCCAACGTGCGGCTGACCCCAACCGCTCACGAACGTCTGAAGACGCTCGCGCAGTACACCGAGCTCGGCTCGGGGATGGCAGTCGCGATGCGCGACCTCGAGATCCGGGGTGCCGGAAACATGCTGGGGGCCGAGCAGCACGGGCACATCGAGGCTGTCGGGTTCGAGATGTACGTGAAGCTCCTGGACGAGGCCGCCAAAGAGCTTCGCGGCGTGAAGACCGAGGACGTGCCGGACGTGCGCATCGATATCCCCGTCGATGCCTATCTTCCTGCGTCTTACATCGACCGTGAACCACTGCGTCTGGCCGCCTACCGGAGCATCGCGGAGACCGTCACCCTTGCCGACGTGGACGACGCGCACGCCGAGCTGCGCGACCGCTTTGGCCCCCTTCCGAAGCCGGCGCAGGCACTGCTCGACGCCGCGCGTCTGCGATCGGAGCTTCGCACCTACGGCATCCGGGAGGTTTCCGTGGTGCCGCATGAGTTGCACGGACGGGTGGCGAAGGTCCGTCCCGCGCGCCTCGATGCGGCTCAAGCCGCGAGACTTCGACAGCAACATCCCCGCGCCGTGCTCTCAGAGGCCACCGAGACGTTGCTCCTGCCGGTCCCGGAAGAGGTTGCTCACGCGGGGATCGATCTGGTCGCATGGCTCCGCGTGCACCTCGAGGAAATGCTGATCACGCGTGATACAGTCCCCGCCGGATCATGAGCCGGAAGCTCCTCTTCGCCATTATCACTCTCGTCGCCTTCGCGACGCCGTCGTGCTCGTCCCTCGCGGTCGCCGCTGCAACCGTGAACGACACGAAGATCACCGAGAACGAGGTCGAGTCCGAGCTCGACGTCCTGCGGGGCGATCCGGTCTTCGGACAAGCACTGCGCACCGATCCCGACACGCGCGGCCAGCGCCGCCGGGAGATCCTCAACGAGCTCATCTATCAGTCGGTCGCCGAGCAACAAGCGCGCAGACTCAAGATCAAGGTCAACGATGCACAAGCCGACCGTCTCATCGAGCAGGCCGCGCGAACCAACGGTGCCAGTGTCGAGCAGTTCCTCGAGTCACAGAACCTCACGCGCGAGCAAGCCCGGCGCATCGCCGGACGCGGCGTGCTCCGATTCGCATTGATCGACAAGGTTGTGCGTGACGTCGACGTCGACGACGAAGCCGTCGCCGGGGTCTACGAAGGCCAGGAGGACCGGTTCGTCGATGTCCACCTGGAGCGCATCACGGTCGCCACCGACAAGGATGCGCGCGACGTCGTCGAGGACATCGGCTCCGGCTCGACCTTCGCCGAAGTTGCCCGTGACCGCTCGAAGGACGCCCTCGCGAAGGGTGGCGGCGACTTGGGGTTCGTCCCGCTGACGGGGCTCGACCCTTCCGTTCAGGGGCCGATCTCGCAGGCCGTGGAAGGCGGCCTGACCGACCCCATCCAGGGATCGTCCGGGTTTGAGATCTACCACCTTGTCGAGCGCCGGACGAAGTCATTCGACGAGGTCGAAGCCGACATCCGGGGTGCGCTAGCGGCAGAGGAGAAAGACGTGCGATACCAGCGCTGGCTCTCGGAGAAGGTGCGTGACGCGAAGATCGTTGTGAACCCGAAGTACGGACGCCTCGACCGCAGCGCTGAGAACCCAGCGGTCGTTGCCTCCACCGGCGAACTTGCCCCGTAACGGTGCCGGATCCAGAGCTCCAACCTGACGTCCAAGAGCGCTTCGTCGATCCCTCAGGGGAAGCCTTCCGTCGTCTGGTCGAGGTGATGGCGAAGCTCCGTTCGCCGGAAGGCTGTCCGTGGGATCGGGAGCAGACGCATGAATCGCTAGCCCGTCATCTCCTCGAGGAGACCTACGAGACGCTCGAGGCCATCGACAACAACGACGTGCGAGGGCTGCGCGAGGAGCTCGGCGACCTCGTGCTCCAAGTCGTCTTCCATTCGGAGATCGCCTTCGAGGACGGCAACTTCGGCGTCGCCGACGTCCTCGACGACCTTCGGGCCAAGCTCATCAAACGTCATCCTCATGTCTTTGCAGACGTAAGCGTTGAGAGCGCGGACGAGGTCTACGCGAACTGGGAGAAGGGCAAGCGAGCCGAGAAAGGGACGTCGGTGATGGAGGGCATCCCCAAAGCGCTGCCTGCGCTCGCGCGGGCTGCGAAGGTTCACAGGAGGGCGCTCCAAGTCGGGTTCGCCTTTGAGGGCGTGGGCGGGTTCCTTTCGAAGCTCGACGAAGAGCTCGCGGAGCTGCGCCACGAACTCGACAACGCAGACCGAGACGCCGAGCGTGTCGAGGACGAGCTCGGGGATGTCCTTTTCATGATCGCCTCGCTCGCGCAACACCTCGACGTCGAGCCGGAGACTGCGCTGCGCAAGATGCTCGACCGTTTCAGCTCCCGGTTCGCTTCGATGGAATCGGCAGCCGACCGTGAGGGTCGCGAGCTCGAATCATTGTCCCCGGACGAGTGGGGGCGATACTGGGAGGACGCCAAACGCGAGAACCTATGACCATTCCGGCTACAGCTATCGATAACGTCACCGCTCGAGAGATCCTCGATTCGCGCGGCAATCCGACCGTCGAGGTCGACATCACCCTCGCCGGGGGCGCCCGCGGCAGAGCCGCTGTCCCTTCCGGTGCATCAACAGGTGCCCACGAGGCCCACGAGCTTCGCGACGGCGGCGAGCGTTACGGCGGGAAGGGTGTGCGCAACGCCGTTGCTGCTGTGTGCGAGCGCATCGCGCCCGATGTCATCGGCCGCGATGCCCTGGACCAGCGCGGACTCGACGCCGCGATGAGGTTGCTCGATGGCTCGCCCAACCTCAGCGAGCTCGGCAGCAACGCCGTGCTCGGCGTTTCTCTCGCGGCTGCGCATGCCGCGGCCGCGCAGCTCGACGTGCCCCTGTACCGGTACCTCGGCGGCCCTTCTGCCAACACGCTGCCCGTCCCGTTCTTCAATGTCGTCAACGGCGGAGCCCATGCCGATAACTCGATCGACTTCCAGGAGTTCATGATCGCCCCGGTCGGTCTGCCATCCTTCTCCGAGGCGCTGCGCGCGGGGGCCGAGGTGTACGCCTGTCTGCGGAAGATCGCCAAGAGCCGAGGGTTAGACACCAACGTCGGCGACGAAGGAGGCATCGCGCCGGACCTCGACAGTACGCGGGCTGCACTCGACCTCATCTCGGAGGCGATCGAGGCTGCCGGGTACCAGCCCGGCGTCGACGTCGCGTTGGCCGCAGATCCGGCGTCCACCGAGTTCTACGAAGACGACGGTTACCACCTCGACGGCAAGGTGCTCTCGAGCGAATCGATGGCCGACGTCCTCGAAGACCTCGTCGACACGTACAAGATCGTGTCCATCGAAGACGGGTGCGCTGAAGAGGATTGGGACGGCTGGCGCCTGCTCACGCAGAGGCTTGGCTCGCGTACGCAGCTCGTCGCCGACGACCTCACCGTGACGAATCCGGAGCGCATCCGGCGAGCGATCGAGCAGGGTTGCGCGAACGCACTTCTGGTGAAGGTCAACCAGATCGGAACCCTGACCGACACTCTCGATGCGATCGAGGTCGCACGCCGGGCCGGGTGGGCGTGCATGATGTCTCACCGTTCGGGGGAAACAGAAGACGTGACCATCGCCCACCTCGCCGTGGCGACGGGAGTCGGGCAGATCAAGAGTGGAGCAACCGCGCGTGGAGAACGCACCGCGAAGTACAACGAGTTGCTGCGCATCGAGCAGCAGCTCGGCTCGGGCGCCCGCTACGCCGGCTGGGAAGCACTTGCAGGCGTCGGCCGATGAGCCTTCGCGCGCCAGCCCTCGGACAGCGCCGGCTCATGCTCGTCGTCGTGCTGATCGGTGCGGCATTCATCCTGTTCTTCCCGGCCCGGCAGGTCCTAGAACAGCGCACGCACATCAGCTCGCTCGAGACCACGCTCTCCGAGCTTCGTTCCGAGAACGACCGGCTGTCCGATCAGGCGCAACGCTTGACCGACAAGACGGAGCTCGAGGTCCTCGCCCGGGAGCGGCTCGGACTCGTCCGGCCCGGAGAGAAGGCATATTTCGTCGACCCGGCAGCGCCGTTGGAGTCGCCCTCTCCCGAAGCCGCCGTAGGAGTCTCGTGGTGGGGTCGCGCGTGGGAGTCGTTCACCTCGTTGCTGCGCGGGCGCGACTAGGGGCGGGCTGAGATCGCATGCGCGGTTTTCGTCGAGGCCGGGGATCGATGCTCCTGCTCCTCCTCCTCGCTTCGTGCGGAGGTCAGTCGCGCGCCAACGTGATCAAGGTGGAGGTGCCATCCTTCGAGCCCAACCGGGTCGCGATCCGGACGCTCGAGCCCGGCCCGTCCCCGACGCCGACTCCTGCGCCGACACCGACACCCTCTCCGACCGCGACGCCGGCACCGGTCCTGCCACCCAAGGTTGCGACCGTGACGTCGGTGGCCGGCACTCAGAAAGGCGACGTCGGTTCGTACTGCTGGGCCGGCCAGGTCGGCGGACCGGCGCAATGCTTCACCAACGACCCACCCGATCAAACGGCGACGCTGGCTGTGAAGAAGAACGAGCGCGTGCTCCTGCGACTCGATGCGTCCATCTCGCCGAACGAGGAGTCGATACGGCCGTTCCAGGGATCGCGTTCGGGGTTTCCCGACCAACCGATCGATCCAGCGCTCGAGACGGAGCTGTTGATCGAGCTTCCTGAGGGGACATGGTCGATGGACCTCTGCGCGGCCTGGCACGGACGCGGTCAGCCGATCTGCTGGCTGTTCAAGCTGAGGGTCGCCTAGAACGAGCCAAGAACGAGAAAGAAGGGGAGCGACGCTCCCTTCCTTGTCGGTTCCACAGTTGTTTACCAGAGAAGGCGCGTAGGGGTCCGCGCGCTCCGTTAGGTTGCGACGCCAACGCCGATGACGTTGATCTGGAGGAACTCGCCCACGGTGCGCGTGAGTTGCTCATCGCCTGTGAGCAGCGCGGCGTCGAGTCGCTCGCAGAGCGCGACGTAGGGCGCATCGTGAGTGGGCAGGTGCTCGGCGAGTTCGTAGACGCGCAGCATGAGCCAGCCGTGGCCGTACCGCGTCAGAGGGAGATCCTCGTAGCTCGTCAGCGCCTCGAGCGCCCGCGCGTGATCCAGCAGACCGAGCCGACTCGCCCGGGCGAGGGCTCCGCTGATCTCGACGTCGCAGAAGGCTGGTACGTGAAGATCGGTGTCGGGGGCTTCGACGATCGAAGCGACCTCACGGCCGAGCTCGGTGCGCAATAGGTATTCGACCAGCGCCGAAGCATCGACCACGATCGGGCTCAGCCCCCCGAACGACGTGTTCGTTCCTCTCTGATGAGACGAGCGGCTGTCCCCCGGAGCTCGACGGGCTGTGAGCGCCTGATCCGCTCGAAGACCTCCTCGGCAGCCGGACGCTCGACTTCGCGTTCGAGTATCGACTCGATGAAGTCGCTCAACGTCTGACCTCGCACCTTGGCCCGTTTGACGAGCTCCTTGTGAAGGCGGTCTGAGACGTTTCTGACCTGGATCATCTTCGCCATGAGATCCGCCTCCGCTACGCTCCGGCGAGGGACATGCGCCTAGCATGTCACATGTGATTCGCATGTTCAACCCTCAGCCGGACCCTTGACGACTCGCGGTCAGGGGCGTATAAACGGTGCAGCGTTGCCCGCGGCACCAGCCGCCGTTGACGCGTGCTTGACTTAGGGCTACACTGTCCCTTCGCGTGCCCGAACCCGTTCTGCCAACCGTTAGACACCTGTTCCGAAACGTCTGGTAGAAGCGCGTACAGGAAAAGGAGTGTGGCGCTTGGCCGAAGCCTCTGCTTCGACGTCGCTGTCCAAGGACAGCACCAAGAACGGCAATGGCGACAACGGCAATGGACGGCTGTCCTTCCAGAAGATCAAGGACATCATCGAGCTTCCCAACCTGATCAGCATCCAGCGCGACTCATTCGCGTGGTTCCGCAAGGAGGGGCTGGGCGAGGCGTTCAAGGACGTCTCTCCGATCGAGGACTTCACCGGAAACCTCGCACTCGAGTTTGCCGAGCACTGGTTCGACCCACCCAAGCACGACGTCGAAGAGTGCCGCGAGAAGGACATGACGTTCTCGGCCCCCTTGTTCGTGAAGGCCCGCTTCGTGAACAAGCAGACCGGTGAGCTCAAGGAGCAGACGGTCTTCATGGGGGACTTCCCGATGATGACCGACAAGGGCACGTTCATCATCAACGGCACCGAGCGCGTCGTGGTCAGCCAGCTCGTGCGTTCGCCAGGCATCTACTTCGACCGCGCACTGGACAAGACCTCAGACCGCGAACTCGTCTCGCTTCGGATCATCCCGGCACGCGGCGCGTGGCTCGAGTTCGAGATGGATCGACGCGACACCATGGGTGTGCGCATCGATCGCAAGCGCCGTCAGTCCGCCTCCGTGCTTCTTCGCGCGCTCGAGGCCTTCAAGTTCGACGCCAAGACGGGTGAGGTCGAGATCGACCGCGACAAGCTCGAGGTCGAGATCCCCGACGAGGCGCTACTCAAGCACTTCCCGGGGTCCGAGGCGATGAAGGAGACACTCGCGCGCGACGCGATCCGTACTCCGGGCGAGGCGCTCATGGACATCTACCGCAAGCTCCGTCCGGGCGAGCCCCCGACGGCCGAATCGGCCGCCGGCCTGCTGCAAGGGATGTATTTCAACCCCAAGCGGTACGACCTCGCGAAAGTCGGACGCTACAAGATCAACGCGAAGCTCGGCAGCAAGCTGCCCGACAGAGCCACCGTCATCACCAAAGAAGACCTCTACAACGCGGTGCGCTACCTGCTCGGGCTGCACGAGGGCAATCCCGATTACGACACCGACGACATCGACCACTTCGGCAATCGCCGCGTGCGCTCGGTCGGCGAGCTCATCGCGAACCAGATCCGCATCGGCCTGGCGCGTATGGAGCGCGTCATCAAGGAGCGTATGTCCACTCAGGACGCCGAGGCGATCACGCCGCAGTCGCTCGTGAACATCCGCCCGCTGACGGCGTCCATCAAGGAGTTCTTCGGGACGTCGCAGCTGTCGCAGTTCATGCAGGAGACCAATCCGCTCGACCGACTCACCCACCTGCGCCGCCTCTCGGCGCTGGGCCCCGGAGGTCTGTCGCGTGAACGTGCGGGAGTTGAGGTCCGTGACGTGCACCCGTCCCACTACGGGCGGATGTGCCCGATCGAAACGCCGGAAGGGCCGAACATCGGTCTGATCGGTTCGTTGGCGAGCTTCGCCCGTGTCAACGACTACGGATTCATCGAGACGCCCTATCGAAAGGTCGTCGACGGACGGGTCACCGACCAGCTCGACTACCTGACCGCCGACCGCGAGGATCGCTACATCAAGGCTCAGGCCAATGCCATCCTCGACGCCCAGGGCCATTTCGTGGACGACCACGTGCTCTGTCGCTCCAAACACGGCGAGGTCGTCTACGTCGAGCCGTCCAAGATCGACTACATGGACGTCTCACCGCGGCAGATCGTCTCTGTCTCCGCGTCGCTCATCCCATTCCTCGAGCACGACGATGCGCCGCGAACCCTGATGGGTTCGAACATGCAGCGCCAGTCTGTGCCACTGATCAAGAGCGAAGCGCCGCTCATCGGTACCGGTGTCGAAATCCGCGCGGCATCCGACGGCGGTGACATCGTGCTCGCTGAGAAGGCCGGAACTGTGAAGGAGGTCTCGGCCGACTTCGTCGTCGTCGCCTCCAGCGGCAACGACCGAACCTATTACCTGAACAAGTTCGGACGCTCCAACCAGGGCACGTGCATCAACCAGCGTCCGATCGTGCGTGAGGGCGACCACGTGGCTCTCGGTCAGGTGCTGGCCGACGGTCCGTGCACCGACAAGGGCGAGATCGCGCTCGGGCGGAACCTGCTCGTTGCGTTCATGTCCTGGGAAGGTCACAACTACGAGGACGCGATCATCCTCTCCGAGCGCATCGTGCGCGACGACCTGCTCACTTCGATCCACATCGAGGAGCACGAGGTCGAGGCCCGCGACACCAAGCTCGGCCCAGAGGAGATCACGCGCGACATCCCGAATGTCTCGGAGGAGCTCCTCAAAGACCTTGACGACAGGGGGATCATCCGCGTTGGGGCCGAGGTCAACCCCGGCGACATCCTCGTGGGCAAGGTCACGCCGAAAGGCGAGAGTGAGCTCACGCCGGAAGAGCGCTTGCTCCGCGCGATCTTCGGCGAGAAGGCGCGCGATGTCCGCGACACCTCGCTCAAGGTTCCGCACGGCGAGTCCGGCACGGTGATCGGAGTGATGGTCTTTACACGTGATGCCGGCGATGAGCTCTCGCCCGGTGTGAACCAGCTCGTCCGCGTGTATGTCGCTCAGAAGCGGAAGATCTCGACCGGCGACAAGCTTGCCGGACGTCACGGCAACAAGGGTGTTATCTCGAAGATCCTGCCCGAGGAAGACATGCCGTTCATGCTCGACGGCACCCCCGTCGACATCATCCTGAACCCACTCGGTGTTCCGTCCCGGATGAACATCGGGCAGATCCTCGAGACCCAGCTCGGATGGGTGGCGCACACGGGCTGGCACTTCGACAAGATGCCGGAGTGGATGAGCAACATCGGCTGGAGCGACGACCAGACCGACAACCCGGGCAACCAGCGCATCGCCTCACCTGTCTTCGATGGTGCTCGCGAGGATGAGATCCGCGATCTCCTTCTCAACTCGCTCGATCCGGCGCGGCAGAAGTCGTCCATCGGACGTAGCAGCGGCGACCACGGTGAGAACCTCGTAGACCAGCACGGTCGCGCCTACCTCATCGACGGACGAAGCGGCGAACCACTCGACGGCGCCATCACCGTTGGCATGGTCTACATCCTGAAGCTGCTCCACCTCGTGGACGACAAGATCCACGCGAGGTCGACCGGTCCCTACTCGATGATCACGCAACAGCCGCTCGGCGGGAAGGCCCAGTTCGGCGGCCAGCGTTTCGGAGAGATGGAGGTCTGGGCCCTCGAAGCGTACGGCGCGGCGTTCGCTCTTCAGGAGCTGCTTACCGTGAAATCGGACGACGTCCTCGGTCGCGTGAAGGTCTACGAAGCCATCGTGAAGGGCGAGAACATCCCCGAACCGGGGATCCCGGAGTCGTTCAAGGTCCTCATCAAGGAGATGCAGTCGCTCTGCCTGAACGTCGAGGTGCTCTCGGCCGAAGGCAAGCAGATCGAAGTGAAGGAAACCGATGAGGATTACCGAGTCCAAGAAGAGCTCGGCATCGATCTGTCGAGACCCGAGCGAGCGAGCGCTGGAGAGGACCTGTAACCCATGACTGACACACAGCGCGTCCAGGACGTCAACGAGTTCGATCAGCTCCGCATCGGTCTGGCCACACCGGAGCAGATCCGTATGTGGTCAAACGGTGAGGTGAAGAAGCCGGAAACGATCAACTACCGCACGCTCAAGCCCGAGCGTGACGGTCTGTTCTGCGAGCGCATCTTCGGCCCCACCAAGGACTGGGAATGCGCGTGCGGTAAGTACAAGCGCGTGCGCTTCAAAGGCATCATCTGCGAGCGCTGCGGCGTCGAGGTCAC